>NZ_RHHT01000030.1 GCF_003710985.1 Brevibacillus panacihumi | reverse complement strand
AAAACGTGTTCCGCCTTTTCCATTGCGCCTGGGTCAAGCTCCCAAATACCTTGCGCTTTTTCCCCTTTTTCCTCGACCAGCTGTTGGGTGAGCCTCCTGCTTTAATCTATCTTGCATTGATGGAAAAAGCGTAGCCTCTCTGAATCGATAACATAGAGATTGCGCTTACCTTTTAAATAAGCCTGTTGAAAACCTACTGTTCCGGAGGAGAAGCATGTTTCCAGGCGGAGCGACTAGCGGAGTCCAACTTAGCGGAACAGCGAAGCCCGGGGAGACAGAAGCGCAACCTATGAGTAAACTGGCGGAGCTGCGCGCCGTTTTGCGCTTCCCCCGGGATCGCTGTGGAGCGGACAGTCTAACATCTTTGTAGGACGTAGACCGGAGCGTAGATCGGAAACATGCTTCTCCCCCCTACAGCTACTTTCTCGACACTTGAAAACCCAGCACCTAAGGGCACTGGGCTTGTTTTGCAGATATTGGGAAAAGACTTGGCAGGGCTCTTCTATAGAACCAACCTTTCACGCTTTAGCCTTCCTTCTCACCTGATAATAGGTAACGGCCAACGCCAGGGCGAGCACGACGCCTTTGATAATATCGTAGGCGTAATAGGGTAGATTGAGCATCGTCATGCCATTGAGCAGCACGCCGATCAGGATCGCACCCACGAAGGTTCCAAATACATTGGGCTTGCCCACCCCGAAGACGGAAAAACCGACGAAGGCTGCGGCTACGGCGTCCATCAGCATCGAGCTGCCGCTGCTCACCTGCCCGGTCCCGATCCGGGCCGCCAGAAGCATCCCGCCCAATCCGGCGAACAGCGCGGACAAGACGTACGCGAGTGTCCGGTAGCGATTGACGGGAATCCCCGACAAGCGGGCGGCTTCGAGATTGCCCCCGGTCATGTAGAGCATCCGTCCTTGTTTGGTATAAGTAAGATAGACATGCGTGATCGCTACCAAGAGAAAGGTCAGAATGACCGGGACGGGCAGCGAAAACAGCTCGCCCTGGCCCAGCCACAGGAACCACTCCTGGAATTTGCCCGGCGCATTCGTCCCGTCGGTCATCGGCATGTTGGCGTAGATGGAATAACCCTTGGAATAGGTCATGTGCAGCCCGTTGACGATGTAGAGCATCGCCAGCGTAGCGAGCAGGTCGGGAATGCGAATTTTCACGACGAGGAACGCATTGACCAGACCGACGAGAAGACTGAGAGCGATCGGCACGATGAGCGTAATCAGCATCCCCTGCTCATACCAGACCATCATCGACGCGACGATGACAGTCGTCAGCGATACGGTCGAGCCTACAGAGAGGTCGAAGCCTCCTACGATCAAGGAAAAGGTCACGCCGATCGCGACGAAGGTCACAATCGAGATGGATCGCAAAATATCCTTGATATTGTCATAGGTGAAAAAATAAGGGTTGGTCAGGCTGAAATAAAGAACGACGAGTGCAATCACAGCTACAGTCCCGTATTTATAGACGAGATCAAACAAACTGATTTTTGGCCTCTCCATCCTACTCACCTCCACTAGCGTAATACATGATCTGTTCTTGCGTCGCTTCCCCGCGCAGGAATTCCTTGACGATTCGGCCTTCCGTCATGACCAGAATCCGGTCTGCGATCCCCAACACCTCAGGGAATTCGCAGGAAAAATAGAGGACGCCCTTTTTGTTGGCAGCCAGATTGCCGATCAGGCGGTAAATATCGCTTTTCGCCCCGATATCTACACCCTTGGTCGGTTCGTCAAAGATAAAAAGAGAGGCATCCGTATCGAGCCACTTGCCGATTGCTACCTTTTGCTGGTTGCCGCCGCTGAGCAACCCGACCAATTGACTGCTGTCGGCGGTTTTGACCCCGACTCTTTTGATCAGCTCGTTGGCCTGCAAGGCCTCCAAACTCTGGCGGACAAACCCGAACACAGACGCGAGCGTTGCCACCGACAAATTATGCTTGACCGACTCCTCTACGAAAATCCCTTCCTTGCGCCTTTCCTCCGGTACGAGAACGATCCCGGCATCGACAGCGTCCTTCGGAGATTGCAGCCGCAGCTTTCTGCCCTTCAGGCTGATTTCGCCCGCATCCCACGGATCGGCTCCAAACAGCAGACGAGCCAGCTCGGTCTTGCCTGCTCCGACCAGGCCAACGACACCGACGATCTCCCCTTCTCGGACGTGCAGGTCCGCCCCGCGCACCTTGCCGCCTTGGACTCCTGTGGCCTCCAGCAGGGTCTCCCCGATCTCAGCCTCCACCTTGGGGAACTCCTCATCGAAGCTTTTGCCCAGCATGTGGCTGATCACTTCGTCCATCGTGATCTCGGACGTCCTGGCTGTATGCACACGCTGTCCATCCCGCATAATCGTCATGGAATCGCAAATCTGGAAAATCTCCGGCAAGCGGTGTGAGATGTAGATGATCCCCACCCCTGCTTGCTTCAATTGGGCAATGATCTGAAACAATCGCTCGGACTCGCGATTGCTCAATGGCGCAGTCGGCTCGTCGAAAATGACGAACTTCGCTTTTTGCACTGTCGCCCGGGCGATCAGGATCAACTGTTTTTCAGACAGCGTACAGGCATCTACCGTTTTCCGTACGGGAATGGCAAAACCAAAGCCGCGCAAGATCTCTTCCGCCTGGTCGTACAGCTGCTTCCAACGGATCAGCCCCGTCCCCTTTGACTGGACAACCTGGTCGAGCAGAATATTCTCCGCCACGCTCAGATACGGGATGAGTGCGGTATCCACTTCCTGGTAGACGCATTGCACACCATGCGATTTGGCGGCCTGCGGCGAATCGATCTGCAATGGCTCGCCCGCGATGGAGATCGAGCCTCCATCTGCCTGATAGGCTCCGGTCAAGATTTTCATCAAGGTGCTTTTGCCCGCTCCATTGGCGCCCAGAAGCGCGTGCACCTCTCCTGCCTTCACTTCAAAATCTACCCCGCGCAAAGCCGGAACACCGGAAAACGCTTTGACGATTCCCTTCATTTCTAATACCGGCACAGTTTGCACCCCCTTGAGAATGGGAAGATTCCCGTCGATCGCTCAACGGGAATCACCAAACAGCACGATCTGTCTTATTTGCCCCAATCCGGAATGTATTGCGGCAAGTCTGCCATTGTCACTTTTTTATCCTTCGGCAAATCAGCTTGTTTGACCAGCAACGGATTCAGCTTCACACTGTCAGGAACTTCTTCCCCTTTGATTTTCTTGAAAACAGTCTCCGCATGGATGCGGCCGATGCTGGATGGGTCTACTGCTGCCGTCGCTGCCCAAGGCGAGTTGGCATCCTGCATCAATTGCAGATCCTCGTCGCTCAAATCGATGCTGTACACCTTGATCTCGGTACGTCCGGCCTGTTGGATCGCACGAGTCGCGCCTTTGGCGAATTCATCCCAGGACGCCCAGACTGCTGTAATATCTCCTTTATTCGGGTATTGGCGCAGGATCGCTTCCATTTGTGTCTGGGTATCGACGGCTGTATTGTTGGTTGCGCTGCCGAAAGCCGCGATTTCTTTAATATCCGGATACTTCTTCAGGAATTCCTCATACTTCACTTGACGTTTTTCCATCGGGGCGAAGCCAGCGACCCAGATCTTGACGATGTTTCCTTTGCCGTCGTGCTCGCTCGCCAATTGCTCCAGGCTCAGCTCAGCCAGCTTGTGGTCATCCTGCTCTACGACAGGCACTCCCGGAATGCTGATGTCCGTATCGAACAATACGACCGGGATTTTCTTGTCGACCGCCTTTTGCGTCCCTTGCTGCAAAGCCTCTGCAGTCCCGTGGTCGATCAGGATGCCGTCGAAGTTCTGGTTGACGGCTGCATCCAGATTGGACGCCATTTTGGAAAGATCCGTATTGGCGTTGAAAACGGTCAGCTCTCCGCCGTTTTTCTCTACTTCAGTCTTGACGCCGTTGACATACTGGGCGGAGAAGGTTCCGACGTCCTGGCGCATGATCAGCGCGATCCGCTTTTTCTCGCCGCCTGCCGCAGTTCCGCTTCCGCCTTCACTTCCACTTCCACTCCCGCTTCCATTACCGCCACCGCAGGCCGTCAGAAGCACAGACAGTCCCAATGCCAAAAATCCAATCCGACTAAAATGCTTTTTCATATCGTTTTACCCCCTTTTACTTTTGCACTATCCAGAGAAGAGGGCTCCACCATTAAAAAAGCCTCTTTTCTATAGAAGAAAGAGGCTTCAATCAACGGATCTACGCCTCTTATCTGTCAGGTAGCGCGCTACCTGTAGGAATTAGCACCTTGGTACGCCGGTAATGCTGCGTACTAGGTTGCCGGGCTTCATAGGGCCAGTCCCTCAGCCTTCTCTGGATAAGAGTAATTGAAATATTGTTACTTTTATAAGTTCTATAGAGAATATAAAGCATGAATCACCCAGATGTCAACTTGGTTTTTTTCGCACATTTACTGGAAAGGAAACCATAAATACTTTGTCGAAAAGTATCGTATGATCATGTTTTGACTATCAAGTCTGGCGGGGATGCGAATTGAGTCTGATAAAAGAAATCATTCTCCAACTCTTTTTTGCGCTTACACCCTTTGTCCTGTTCAATATCTACTACCGGGACAAAATTAGAAACTACAGTCCGTCCTTCATCCTCTTCACCAGCTTCATCACCCTTTTATTAGCGATGACCTTTTCTTCCAGCGCCGCCCAAGGAGTTATTTTTGATATTCGCTATGCCATCATTTTCTTCGGTCTTGTTTACGGAGGAATGAAGATTGGTTTGATCCTTTTGGCTGAATTTGTCCTCTACCGCCTCTATCTCGGCGGGGACGGAAAATGGGTCGCCTTGCTGATCCTTCTGTGCTGCTTCACGCTAGCCGTAGTGTTTTCCCGTGCCTACCGCACTACCCAGCGCAAAACCACCATTGTCGTGCTGGCTGGCATCGTCTTTTCGATTACCCCGCTCATCATGACCTACTCCTTTTTACAGCCTTATTTCATGCAAAATGTTCCCTATCATTTGATCGTGATACCGTTGCAAAACTGTGTAGGTGTCTGGCTTCTCATGACCTTGTTCGGCAAAGCCGTAGAAGACAAGGAGATCTTTATCCGTCATGCCCAAAACGAGAAGCTCGCTACGATCAGCCACGTCGCATCCTCCATGGTTCATGAGGTTCGCAACCCGCTGACAGCCGTAAAAGGCTTTTTGACCCTGATCAAGGAAGCTCCCCAAGATCTTCCCAAAGTGGAGCAATACATCACCATCTGTCTCGATGAAGTCAAACGGACGGAGGCCATTCTAAGCGACTATCTCTCCATCTCCAAACCGCTGTCGGAGCGCCAGGAGCAGGTCGATCTCTCGCAACAGCTCCATATCGTGCACGACGTCATGTATCCTTTTGCAATCATGAACAATGTGGAATTGGAGATAAAAGAGCCGGGCGTGCCCGTCATGATCCAAGCCAATCCGGATGAAATCAAGCAGGTGCTGGTCAACTTTATCAAAAACGCGGTCGAAGCCTGTTGCGATATCGAAGAAGGAAAAGTAACCCTGTCGCTGACCCGGGAAGCTAATTCTGTGATCCTGGAGATTCGGGACAACGGGATTGGCATGAGCGAAAGCGATATCAACCGACTTGGGACCGTCTATTTTTCCACGAAATCCAGCGGCACTGGTCTTGGCCTTACGTATTCCTACAACGCCATCCAGGTCATGGGCGGCAAAATTGGCGTGAGCAGCAAACCGCGCATGGGAACGATTTTTACGATTTCCTTTCCCGCCCAGACATGAGCATCACCACGGTTCGCAACTTTTTGCCAGCTGTTCCCGTATGTATGAGAAGAACCAAACTTGGAAGGGGGACTCTGGATGTTGGAAATACGAGGCGGAAAAGATCTCAAGTATTCCAGTGAGCTTCCGGCCTGGTCACGGTATGTTCACTTCGCTATTATTGGCTTCCTGGGTCTTATCGCACTGGCTATCTTCTCATTTGGAATGTACCTGCTGATTTACGAAAGCGATTGGATATTTTCTTTTATCCTCGCTGGTCTCGGCATTTTCATCGGATGGATATGTTGGATTCTTATCGGCATCACCCGGTTTCAGCACGAGGTGATCATGAAGATCGAATTGCGAGAAGATGGATTCTTCACCTCCGTTCAGAACCTCAAGACGGGCAAGCTATTCGAAGAGCTTGTCCCCTTTGCACAAATGGATGAAGTGTTGATCGGACGAATTTTCCGTTATGTACAGACACCCAAAAATGTACCCCGGTATTACATAGCTGGCGCAAAAATCATTATGGTCTGGACAGATGAACAAGGAAAACGGCAATTCGGCACGTTTGGCGAGGAGAAACAAGAGAATCTGGACTTATGGATCGAACGTTTCAGGCAAAACGGTGTACCTGTTTACAACACACAGCTCAACATCACGCAGGTGAATCACCCCCAACTGTCAGAAGCATACGAGCAGATTCCCAAACTGCCCTACGACGGAGAATCCCCTTATTTTCAAACAGGCTTGAAGATTTACGATCCTACTCCGGAATGGAAAAGCGCGGAGATGCTCGCCAATGAAGAAGCGAAGAAGCGCCGAAATGACGTGCGATTTTTTCGACCATTATTTATCGGGGTTATCGTTTTCAACTTCCTGGTCGCCCTTCTCTGGATGCCCGGATGGGGGATCGAGGATGAGTTGTTCAATGAAGCGTCCCCTTCGACTGCTATCACGCTGAGCAATGTGGCTCTTCTGTTCCTTGCCCGAACTTATTGGCGGAAAAAGGCCAGATGGTACCGTCCTCTGGTGGACACCCTGATCATGTTTGCCGTCCATGCCATGGGTGTTTCGGCTTCCCTGCTGAATGCGCCCTTGCAGGAGTACGTGTACGATGCCTTATTCGTTGAGAATTTTACGATGGGAGTCTTCCTCGGGGGTGCTTATTTCATCACACGTTTGTTCGTCTATCGGATTATCCGCTGAGGGCTTGAGTTGCCCCCAAGCACAAAAAAACAGGGCCTTTCCCAATCGTCCAAAGATTTGGGAACAGCCCTTTTTTCATTTGCTCAACCCTTCATCGCCTTCACAGCCAGGTACCCGGATGTTCCGCCCAGTCCTGCCCCCGGATGGGTAGAGGCACCGATGTGGTAGAGATTTCGAATCGGCGTTTCGTGCCGTTTGTAGCCCGTGCCTGGTCGAAAGAATAAAAATTGATCCACGGATGAGGAACCGGAGTACGGGTCTCCCCCCACGAGATTCGGATTGTAACGCTCCAGCTCGACAGGCGATATCACGACGCGTTTGAGGATCGATTCCTTGAATTGCGGGACGTGCCGGCTGATCCGCTCCTCGATCCGGTCGGCATAAGCCTTTACCACTTGATCGGTATACCCGCCTGTGGTATCGATCTCACCCAATGCGTCTCCCGCCAGATTGCGCGGCATTTCCTGCAATTGGATCCACAGCGTGTGCTTGCCCTCCGGAGCCCGGCTCGGATCGTAAGCTGTATGTTGTCCCAGGACGATGGTTCCTTCCCTGGGCAGCAAGCCATTGACAGCTTCCGTGACAGACTGGCTTACTCCATTCACACCGCTTGTCAGATGAATGATGGCGGCGCGCTTCAATTCCTCGTCCTTCCAGTCAAGCGGACGGTCCAGGGCGTAATGAATCTGCATATCCGCACGTCCGTACTGGTAGTTTCTCGCATCCTTGCGCACCTGTGGAGGAACGAGTTCGGGTGCAAGCAGCTTCTCGTACAGCTGCTGCGGCGTTACATTTGCCAGCACATACTGAGCCAGGTACTCGCTCTTGTCCTGTGTCTGTACGCCTTTTACCCGGCCATTCTCCACGAGGATTTGTTCGACATGGGCGTTGGTGATGAACTCCCCGCCGTGATCGATCACCAATTTCATGATTGCTTTGACCAGTTCCGTGCCTCCCCCTTTGGGGATCGGCATGCTCGCTGCTTCCAGAGTAAACACGATAAGCTGTGCCATGATGCTGCCCGCCGCATCGTCCGGACCGACGCCTGTATGCAAAATCCAGGGCGCGAACAGCGCCTTGATCGCATCGCTTTGAAAATGCTGGTCCAGCCATTTGCGGGTAGGGGCGACCATACTCCCGACGTGGCGGGTAAATTCCGCAACTCCTTTGCTGCGCAGGGACCTCAGTACGGATTGGATCGCTGCCCAGGACATCGGCTCGTTGCCAAACATCGTGAAGATCATTTCAGAGTTGGCTTCAAAGTATTTCATCGCCTCCTGATAGCGATCTCCGTCACCCGGCATCAGGCGATTGAACGCATCGATGTTTTGCTGCCTGTTATTGTACAGCACCGCGCTGCGCTGATCGGGTAGAATGACGCCGGTCGGAACGTCGGTGTTGACGTACTCAAGCCCGTTTCGATGCAGGTCGTCCTTTAGTTCTCCATAAGCGGGACCGGTAACAAACAGCGGATGCCAGCCTGAGAAAACATCGTGCTTGAACCCAGGCAACGTGATCTCATCCGTCCGAATGCAGCCCCCGATCCAGGCGCTTCTCTCCAATACCAGCACTTTCTGCCCTTTTTTCGCCAACAATGCGGCTGCTGTCAAAGAATTGATCCCACTGCCAATGATCACGGTGTCAAAACGTTTCATTGATAACCCCCCTCCCCTAATCGGACGTGTTGCGTTTTATGATTTCAACAGTTGCTGGGCCAGCAAATAGCCGGAAGTGGCATTCAACCCGCCGCCAGGCCAGGTCGAGGCGCCTGTCAGATACAGCCCGTCTACCGGCGTCTTGTATCGCGACCAGCCCGGCACCGGACGGAAGAGAAAATGCTGATCCAGATGGTGACTGCCGGAGATGCTGTCGCCGCCTACCAGATTGGGGTTGGCTATCTCCAGATCACGCGGCGAAAAGACAGTACGGGCGATCACGCGCGACGACAGATTTGGAGCGTACTGCTCCAGCTTTTTCATTACCCGGTCCGCGTATGCTTCCTTCATCTGCTCCCAAGGGCCGATCTGGATTTCATCCAGCGAATCCCGCTTGGGTCTGGCAGGCAAAGCGCGCACCTGAATCCATAAGGTATGCTTGCCCGCAGGCGCACGCGTCGGGTCAAACGCAGTCTGCTGCCCAACGACGAGCATCGGACTGGCCGGCAGATCGCCATTCAGCGCATCCGCGTAAGTGCGGGCCACATCCTCGACATACGGTCCGATATGCACGTAGGCAAACTTGTCGAAGTCTTCTCCGGCATTCCACTCCAGAGGTCCATCCAAGGCGAGGTGAATCATCATCGTTCCCGGACCGTAACGGAATTTTTTGTACCGCTCCACATAGGTGTCTGGCAGCACTTCGCGATCCAGCAGCTTCGTGACTAGCTGCGTCGGCGTAATGTTGCCGATGACTCCCTTTTTGGCATGAATCGCTTTGCCGTTGCCCAGCATCACCCCTACCGCGCGATTGTTTTGCACCAAAACTCTCTCCACCGGGTGATGGGTCAGCACCTGGCCTCCGCGTTTTTCCAAAGCCTTGATCATGCTCGTGATCAGGTTGCTGATTCCGCCTTTGGCGATCGCCATTCCGTTGCGATGGTCCAGCGGCGGTTCCACGAAGGGAAATTGCGCGCCGCCGGATACATCCGGTCCGAAATCGAGGTGGAACGCCCACGGAATAAACAAGGCTTGCACCTTCTCATTCTCAAACCAATGCTCTGCAAACTGGCGCGGGCTTTTCAATATCATGCTGCCTAATTCCACGGTCTTGGCGTAGCCGAGCGCTCTCCACATCCGGTAAAGCTGACGGGCGGCCAGCCAGGAAGGCAACGGCAGCTGCAGCAAGGGCAAGAAATGCGGTGCCGTCTGATCGAAAAATCTCAACAGCGCTTGCCAAGCTTCGGCATCATGGCTGGATTGTCTGCGAAACTGCTCCATCGTCTTTTCCGGGTCCGTATACACACCGATCCCGTCACCATCGGGAAAAACGCTGGCAAACGGCTGATCGCTCACTGCCAGATCAAAACCGTTCTGGTGAAATTCTGTCTTCATCTCTTGATAGATCTGCGAGCCGAGAAACAACCCGATGTTGGTCGCATATAGGTCGTGTGTGAAGCCCGGTACTGTCGCTTCCCCGCTGCGGGACGCGCCCCCTGGTTGCTGCGCTTGCTCCAGAACCAGAACCCGATGCCCAGCCTGCGCCAGCTTCAAGGCGCAAACAAGGCCGTTATGGCCTGATCCGATGATGATATAATCCGCGTCGTGCATAAAATCCCTTCACCTCTTCGATAAGTAAGGCTGCTTATATAAACGGTACAAGTACCGGAAACTCTGGCTTGTTACTGGAAGAAATCAAAATGATAGCTGTGCATGAAATCGTCAATGATAGATTCTGCTGAGCTTTTCCTGCTCCTTGATCACAATCATGCGATTCTGGATATCAATTAGATTGCTCTCTCTCCATTTTTTCAACACTTTGTAGACGGTAATTCGGGTCAAACCAGTACAGTTCGCGATGTCCTGCTGGGTCATGGAAATTTTGTCCGAACGGTATGTCTTTCTGAACTTGGAGAGGGAATAAGCGATATACTGCTCCGCTGTAAACGCTTTCAAAAGAATGTCTTCACTTAATATTCTCATTTTTTGCACAATTGAGTCTACAAAGAAAGGCAGGAAATCTGGACAGGCTTGCACCATCTCTCTGAATGCCGCCTTGGAGAAGTAATAGAGGACTGTATTTTCTACTGCAATGGCGGAAGAAAAGTAAGCCAACTCGTCGATCGCCTGCTCGCCAAACAACTTCCCTTCCCCGTGCATATCCAGGATTTTCTGGCTGCCATCCGGTTTTACCGTCACAATCTTGACCAATCCCGAATGCAAGTAATAAAAGCCTGAACCTACCTCGCCCTGTGAATAGATGACCGCTTTTTGTTTTTTAAACTGTCTTTCGCCATATTTGAGGTAGGGCTGCCAGGACACATTTTGTTCTTGATGCTTGTGGTTTAAAATCATCGACATACAATGCCCCCCTAATCGTGAAAGATACGTTTGCAAAAGCCGCTAACTCAAGTGCGCATTGGTAAATGAATCCAGCTTTTCGATCAAGCCTCCATTGCCGAACTTATAGGAGGATTTTTTGTTCAGCTTTGCAGAACGGGCGCCAATAAACTGTAAAAACGAGAGAATGATACGCCGGCGCAAGACGATATCCCGATGTCCCTTTTGATAGAAATACGCGTCAATGGTGTTGTAGATTCCCCGATTGATGCCATATGCGTTTTCGCAAACCCGGCAAAACGAAATATCAGGCAAATGGATGTCTTCCTCCACGGCACATCGCATTTCAATCACCTATCCCTTCCTTCCCCAAAAGATTTTGGCTTTGGGCAAACCGCTTCCGTACGGCATCCCGTAGACGCCAAGCGGCAGCTCCAGCTTTTCCTGCACCGAGAGATTTGCTGTCGGAAACCCGATTTTTCTGCCGAGCTGTTGACCAGATACTACCCTCCCGGTAAAGGATACCATGAATTTGCGATCGGGGATGTTAACCAGTTCACGAATTTGCTGAATTTTCATTGCAATCCCCCCGAAAAAATTGCTCCTTCCATGAGAAAGAAGGGGTAATCCCTGTTATCAGAAATTACCCGCTTCGCTTCCTCTACATGTACAGGCGCGTTTATTTAAAGTTCGGAATGATGTGCTTGCTGATCAGCTCTTGCTGCTTGATCACTTTCCAATGATCCATGCCGCCATAGTTGGTCAAGAAATCAATCTCCGTCAAGCCTTCTACTTCCCGCTTCACGCGCTCGATTTTTTCGCAGATTTCTTCCGGCGTTCCGATCCAGACCACATCGCCCTCAGTGATTTGCTCGTACGTCATATCCGCCAGTTTTTCGAGAATGCCTTTGGCGTAGAAGTTGAAGCCTGCGTTGATCATGCGGTCTTTGTTGGGCAGTTTTACGGTTGGCGCACTATTGCCCGCGAGGAAGTTCTTGAAGTGTTTTTCCGACTCCTTGCGAATCTGTGCAGCGTCGTCATCCATATAGACTGCATGCAGCCATACAACCTGCGGCTCATTGCCGTATTTATGGCAGGCGTCGCGGTAGATATTGAGCTGTTCTTTCAGGTTTTCAAGCGGCAGCAATGGCGGGACGAAGATTCCCCATCCTTTCATGCCGGCTTGCTCGTACGTACGATTGCTCGTTCCGCCTGTATAGTACGGCATTTTCTTTTGCAGCGGCTTTGGCACGATGTCCACGTCCTTGGCCGTGAAAAATTCGCCTTGGAAGTTGACGCGTCCTTCACTCAAGCCTTGCTCCAGAATCGCCAGCGCTTCTTCAAATCTCGGCTTGGCTTCCTCGATCGGAACGATGCCTTCATCCGGGAATACCCAGGCGTGTCCACGTCCAACCCCAACCTCAATCCGGCCGTCCGTCAGAATGTCCGCGACAGCGATCTCACCCGCCATGCGCAGCGGATTCACTTGCGGCAAGATGTGCAAGGCTGTACGGAAGCGGATGTGACGAGTCTGATGGGCCACAGCAGCATAGACCGCGAGTGGATTGGCAGAAACGGAGAACTTCGAAAAATGATGATGATCGATAAGCGAGTAAACGTCGAAGCCCGCTTGATCAGCATGAATAATCTGCTTGATCACTTCATCGTACACTTGCTTTTCTGTCTTACCGTTCGACAGTTGCATTTCGGAATACAGTCCAAATTTCATCATTCGACTCCCCTTTGCATGTCTACCGTAAATATTTGTATTTTTTTGTTTCATTTTCTACTTTAAGCGACAAAGAGCCGAAATGTATATGTGTAGTCCCGTAACTTCGGGATTTTCGCCATGCAAAAAAGCTTGGTCCTACCAAACGGCAACACCAAGCTCTGTATGATTGCGCAGTCTTTTCCCATCTGCTGTCCCACTAGGGATCCATGTGGGCTGTGCCGATTTTCCCGAACTTCTCAATCGCCTCCGCCCTTGATTTCACATTCAGTTTTTGATAAATATTGGTTAAATAATACTCGATCGAACGCGTCGTCATAAACAGCTCCTTGGCGATTTGCTTGTTGGTTAACCCGCGCCCGACCATACTCAAAATATAGCTTTCCTTTTCGCTGAGCGGCTGATCTTTGTTGCTGGCTTTGCTTTTCGTCTTCTGAAAGTCTATCTGGTGAAACAAGCTAAGCGGAATGATGGTTTCTCCTCCCTGGACGGCCTCCATCATGCGAATCACCTGTTGCGGTGTGGCTTCTTTTGTCAGCACGCCGCTGATGCCGATCGCGATCAGCTTTTGCAGGATCGGCATGTAATTCATGCCGGTAAAAATCACAACATGGGCCTCGGGTCCGCACTCTTTGATTTGTCTGGCTACTTCAATTCCCTCCATGTCGGGCAGCTTGAGATCCAACAGGATGATGTCCGGCTGATATTGCTTAAACATTTCGACAGCCTCTTTTCCCCGATCCGCTACGCCGACTACTTCCATATCCTCGACCGACTCAAGAATAAATCGCGTGCCGAAACTGACTGTAGGGTGATCGTCGACGATCAATACCTTTATACGCTTGGAAGCAACCTTCATTCCCCTCATCCTTTCTCTTTCGCGCACTCATCACAGTACAACAAGAAGGTGGTCGTTATGCTTGAAGAACAGATCGAATCTATCTGACGCCATGTCGGCACAAATACAGGATAAAATGAGACAAACCCTGCAAAACCTGCAAAACGTAGTCTTTACCTATACCAAACGCGAAGACGGAACCCTCATCTACAATCTGTATGAAGGCAGGATTGCGGAAGAGCTCGGCTTGACCACAGACCGGATCTACGGCAAGACGCTGCACGAGGTGTTTACTGCGGAAAAAGCGGATTACCTCACGCATTTTTACAACGAAGCCTTCAAAGGTACTACGGTTACCTATGAATTCGAATACGCAGGCAGAATCTTCTACAACGTTCTCTCCCCTATCGTGGCGGACGGGGAAGTTGTCGAGGTCGTCGGCTCTGCCATCGACATATCCGACCGTAAAAAAATGGAGCTGGAGCTGGCAAAAGCTCGCGACCAAGCCTTGCTGTCATCCCGCCTGAAATCGGAGTTCTTGTCCACGATGAGCCATGAAATCCGCACGCCGATGAACGGCATTATCGGCATGCTGGATTTGCTGCTGCAGTCCCCCCTCAATGCCGATCAGCAACGGTACGCCAACATCATCAAAAACTCGGCAAACTCTCTGCTGGCGATCATCAACGACATCCTGGACTTTTCCAAAATGGAAGCAGGAAAAACAGAGTTGGAAATCCATGATTTTCAGCTTCTGTCCCTGGTGGAGGACATCCTCGAGCTGATGGCCGCAAAAGCGATGGGCAAACAGCTCTCTCTCTATGCCTATGTAGATCCGTCCATACCCGCTGTCTTGCGTGGCGACAGCGGCCGTATTCGTCAAACGCTGCTCAATCTGATTGGAAATGCGATCAAATTTACCAATCAAGGAGAAATCGCGATTCGTGTCACAGTCGAAACACCGCATCCCAGGACGCCCATCATCACATTTTCTGTACGCGATACCGGGATCGGCATCCCCGAGTCAGCATTTCCTAGACTGTTCCAGCCGTTTACCCAGATTGACGGCTCAGCCTCCCGCCAATTCGGCGGTACGGGGCTGGGGCTGTCCATTTGCAAGCATATCGTGCAAATGATGGAAGGAACGATCGATTTTGAAAGCGAAGTGGACAAAGGTTCTACTTTCACCTTCTCCATTCCGCTGGAAGTCGCGCCTGACCATCCGGAGCCGGCCCGATCCCCTGCTCTGCCCAAGCGGATTTTGTGCCTATTGAAATGCCAGCGCGAGTTTGCGCATATCCGGGAGATCCTGTCTCACCTCGACGTGTCATGCGTCTGCGCGGCGAATGTAGCTGACGCCTGCAGCCTGTATACCGAGTCGGCCCAGGGAGATCCTTTTCAGGTGCTCATCACAGACGTGGAGGAATATGAATTACTACCATTATACCCCAATTTAAAAGGTTCGCTTAAACCGAAAATCATAAAGATTCACTCCTCCTTTCCTTCCATGCATGAAAAGAAGCAGAGCGGGGCGTATCCACTGTCATTCGACAGCTACCTGTCCAGACCCATCAAGCAGTCCCAGTTGCTCTACCTGCTGGGGCATTTGCAGGACAGAGAAGTGCAGCAGTCTTTTCCCCATCTGACGGAACCGGCGCATCCCGGGAATTATTCCTATCAGATCCTGGTCGCGGAGGATAATGAGGTGAATGCCGAGATCGTCATGCTCCAATTGCAGCAGCTCGGCCTGTACCCGCATCACGCCAAAAACGGGATCGAAGCGCTCTCTTTTATCGCCAGACACAACTACGACTTGATTCTGATGGATTGCCAAATGCCGGAAATGAATGGCTTCGAGACGACCCGCCGCATCCGCCACAGCGAGTTGAGCCATGGGCGTCATGTTCCCATTGTTGCGCTCACAGCCAATGCGATGCGCGAAGATCGTGAGCTCTGTCTGGAAGCCGGGATGGATGATTATCTGAGCAAACCCTTTACATACGAACAGCTTCAATCGATTTTAAAAAAATGGCTTCCCGGCATACGTCCCACAAAACTGCTGTTCGACAAAGACAAGGTCACGCAGCTTTTTCGCGGGGATCGCCAGGAAGGCAAACAAAAGTGGCTCGCCTTGATACAAACTTTTGAAAAGCAAAACCACAAGGCTCTGACCGAGTTGAAAGAGGCTGTTGCGAAGCGGGACCGGCAAGCATTCTCCAGTATTATCCATTCGACGAGATCGGGCTGCGCCTTCATCGGCGCCATTAGTCTCGTCGAGCTTCTGACTCAGTTGGAGGAAATCGATTGTGCTGTACGGCCTGAAGAAGCATCTGCAAGGCTGTCAACGATACAGGAGGAATTCGGAAAGGTGCATGCGTATTTACGGGGATTGCAGCTTTGATGGCAAAAGGGAAAAGCCAGTATTCGACTTGTTGCGAATGCTGGCTTTTTGAAATTGCTAGGAGAGATTATTCGAACCAACTGGGCGGGATGCTGCCAACTTTGCGCCGGAAATACAGCAGGGGATTCTTGTCGGTCTTCTCAATGTGCACGACCTCGCCGATAAAGATTGTGTGATCACCAGCCTCTACGGTTTGGACCGTCTGGCATTCCATCAGTCCCAGCGCTTCGGGCAAAATGGGAAGCCGGCGCTCCGACCAGCTCCACTCCACATCATCAAACTTGTTGGGTTCTCTGCTTGAGAATCGCCAGCATACCTCGTTCTGGTCCTCTGCAAGGATATGAACGGCAAACCTGCCTGCCTGTCTGAAGGCGTTCAGCGATCCCGCCCTGGCATCTACACAAAAGAGGACCAGAAGCGGTTCGATGGAGACGGAGACAAGCGAATTGGCTGTCAACCCTGCCGGTTTCCCTTCCGCACCCTCAGTCGTGATGATCGTCACTCCCGTCGGATAGCTCCCCATGATGGCTTTGAAAATATCGGCGTTGCTATTCACATCCGTTTGCATTCGCGTTCCTCCCTTTCTCCTATCCCCCTTGATGTCTTCTCTATCTATTTGCAGTGTTCCATTCCGTACCGGTCACCGTGTACGCAGGTTTGAACACGTACAAGCGCAGCAGCGGATACACAACCCCGGAAATCACCAGGGATGTAAAGAATTCAATCGGAATCCACGTATTCAACACATAGTGGGCAAGCACAACGCCGATTACTGTGGAAATCACCCCGGACCAATTGACCTCCTCTGCGCCAAAACGGCTCGTATCCTGATGCCCCAGCTTGGGACGCACAAGGAAGTAATCGGCGATCATAATCCCGGCGAAGCAGGTGGTGATGACCCCGAGAATGGTGATCCAGGCGTTCACCAGAGCGAGAATCTGTCCGTACAGCATGATCAGGCCAATGATGTTCGCCAGCACCACGAAGACAAATCTCCCCGGCTTCCAATTGAGATTGTCAAAGAGATTGGACAACGCCAACGAGCCGCTGTAGGTGTTGAGCACCTGCGCCTTGAACTGGGCCAGGACCATCAGGATAAACCCGATGATTCCGCCAAAGATGATGAAGGCTGCTGCGATGCTGTCCGGGCTTTGCAGGGCGGTCTGTGCTGCTGTAGCTGCATCCATGCCTTGCACTTTCATATAGTAGTCCGTGATGGTCGGCATTCCGGCAAACATCACCAAGCCGCCGATTGTCAGCATGCAGATATCCATTGCGATGTTCCCCAAAAATGCAGCGATCCCGATGTCCCTGGATCTGCGGGCATAACGGCCGAAATCTGCGTCTACCAGCGCCAATGCCCCAGCCGACCCGATCAGCACGTTGATGCCGAAGATCAACTTGTCCGTATCGCTGGTCACTCCCATCCCTGCGAGTACCTCCGGCGGAAACTGCGCTCCGAATGACAGAACCGAGCTCCAGGACTGACCGGATACCGCGATAATGTCAAAGAGCATATACAGAAGCACCCCGAAAAATGCGACCAGCGAGTATGAGGATACCTTCGCCACCAGCTTGAAGCCAAAAGTCGTAATGACAATCCATAATATCGTCAGTATGCCGTAGATCACAATTTTGGCAGTTAGCGTATCCTCGATCCCGAAGAAGAATAGAAAGCCTTTGTATAGCAAAGCATTCTCAATCGCCAGGAAGCCCAGGATCATGAATCCGTAAATGGCGGAAGCGATGATCGAACCCTTGTTGCCGAAGCCGTATATACGCGACATCACCGTGCTGGACAGCCCTGATTTGAAAGCGATATGTCCTACCGCCCAGCCGAGCGCTCCCCCCACGACCGTCACGATCAGACCTGCGATGATGCCGATTTTGATTCCTGCGACAAACGTGACCAATGCTCCGAAAAACAATTGAATCAGCGTAGTGGCGATTCCCGCCGTATTCCACGATAGACTCAACCACCCCTGACGTTCGGACTCAGGCACACTCTCCAATGCGTGATCTTCAATGACAGATTGCATATTCTTCTCGCTCATAGACGAACCACCCTTGATATTCAATTTTTTATGGAGTTATGATTACTGAATATTCCAAATATTGCGAATAAAAGTGGAGGCAAGAGCAAAATGAAAGGTTGATCCATTTTGCTCGCCAAGTATGAAAAGAATGATGTCTGCAAGTCTCACGCTGTCAGCTTTATTTTGCTACCGGCACCAAAGCAATGGGACGAATCGGGCTGCCGCTGCCGTCTGTAATCTTGAGAGGCGTAGCGATGATAATCGCGCCCCTTGGAGGCAGCTTGTCGACATTCGCCAGGGACGCCATGCCGTAGCGGTTGGCCTCATGCATGTAGTAATGGCTTGGGAAAGCAGGCTCGAGGGTTGCCGCGATCCCTGCATCGGTGCCTACTGTCTCCACTCCGACTCCCAAAATCTTTCTCTCGCGCGCCAAAAAGGCAGAGGTCTCTGGCGCAAATCCGGGCGTATGTGGCATGCCGTCTGCTCCGACATTGAAAAACTTCTCGTGATCATCGTTGTATGCTGCCCAGCCTGTATGCAGGATCAGATAGGCATGCTCGGGAATCTGGCCATGCTCCCGCTCGAATTCCAATACATCCTCAACCGTCAACAGGTAGTCAGGGTTCTCCTGGCACTTCTGCTTGACGTCAATGACGCAGGCTTCTCCAATCATATTCTTTATTGGCATCGTATCGACGCCATCCTGTCCTCTGCCGCTGATCCAGTGGCGGGGAGCATCGAAGTGAGTACCTACATGTTCGCCGGTCGTAAAATCGTTCCAATACCAGGCGGGACCGTTGTCATCATAATTGGACAGGCGGTTGTAGCGGAATGTTCCGGTGTTGACAAATGGTTCCGGCAATTGCATCACGGGTGTTTTTTCGTTCAATGGCTGTGCCAGATCAACGACCTCAATGCCACCGCTGATGATGCCAGCAAGCAGATCACCCAACAGATCTTTTGTGGAAGTACTCATGTTATTTGCCTCCCTTTAACCATTTTTCAAAATCAGTCGCACTCATCTCTTTCATTTTTTGCTCGATTTCCAACTGCCGATACCAAGCCGCTTTTCTGCTTTTTCCGTAGTATTCCTGATGAATGACGCTCCCGCTGGCATCTTTGACGTAGAGGGTGGTCTTGCCCAAACGCACCGCATCTCCAGCGCGAAACAGCTTTTCGAAGACCCAGACGAACGGCATCCTCCATGCGTGAGCCGTCGCGTCGATCTCTACCCGATAAGGCAATGGGGCCTTTACGTGATCCTGCATAGATCTTTCAACCTCTTGTAGTTTTGGTCCACCGAGTATTGGAGATGCTTGATCTCTTCACTCGTCAGGTGAGCGTACTTTTGCATGGAGCGCGTGTACTCCTCGATCGGAGTCCGCCTTTTCACTTCATACGTCATCCTGAACTTGCCTTCCACGCATTCCCACAGCGGGTACAGATTGGTTTCAACCGCGAGTTTTCCCACCTCGATGGTCTTCTCGGTCGGGAATTTCCAACCTGTCGGGCATCCCGAATAGAGATGGATGTAAGACATGCCGTTCTTCACCTGCATCGCTTTTTTCAGCTTCTCGATGTAGTCCGGCAAGAACGAGGGATTGGCTGTCGCTACATACGGGATGTTGTGTGCCGCCATGATCATCGGCATGTCTTTTCCCTTCTGCGACTTCCCTTGGCTGCGCTCCCCGACCGGAGTAGTCTGGGTCCAGGACCACTTCGGCGTCGTCCCGCTTCGCTGCACCCCTGTGTTCATGTAGGCTTCGTTGTCATAGCAGATGTAGATGATGTTCTCCCCGCGCTCTGCCGCACCCGAAAGCGATTGGAAGCCAGCGTCTGCGGTGCCGCCGTCACCGGCAAATGCGACTACATGCACATCGCGTCCCTCGCGCTGGTACTGCCTTTTGATGCCTGCGAGCATTGCTGCCGTGTTGTCCAACAGCGGGAAGAATACCGGGATCTTGGTCCCCGATCCGCCTTGGAAGCCGACGACGCCGATCCCGCCCATGCAGCCAGGAGGAATCGCCAGGATGGTGTTGGGCCCCAAAATGCGCAAGGTCGTGCGCAGCGCCAGCTCAGCGTGGCAGCCAAGACAAGCGGAGTTTCCCGGAGAGAGCAAATCTTCATGCTTGGTGACTTCGTGATACGCTTCCTTGATTTTTTTCTCTTCGCGGAAGATGAATCCAAACCGCTTCTTGGTAAAGAAAGAATCGTCCTTTACCAGTGTCGGTTTCGCACCCTTCGGCCGAGTGGAGTAATTGTTGCTCTCCATTACACGATTCCCTCCTTCGTCTCTTGTTCGGAATCTTCGAACAATGACTCGATGTCGACTTCATCCAGCCCAAACCAGGTGACACTTCTGTACTCTCCGCCATTGGCAACATACTGCGTAAGCACAATGGCCTGCTTGATCTGTTCCAGCGTAACATCTGAGCCGCCCAATCCGCCGATAAAATCAATCATCGGTGGCATCGGCTTGCCGCCAAACGCTGTCAGCAGCTCCAGGTAGCTGGTGCCGTATCCTGCTGCAAAGGAGACGTTGCGGTCGATGGTGCCGATCGCCTTGACGCCGGATAGAAGCGTCTTCATCTCTTCCACAGGGAACGGCCGCAGGACGCGGATCCTTACCATCCCTACCTTGATCCCGTGGTCGCGCATTTCATCAATCGCCACGCGCGCCGTACCCGCCGGACTGCCCATGCAGACGATGGCAATCTCCGCATCCTCCATGCGGTACACGTCCACCATGCCGCCGTGGTCGCGACCGAACAGCTGGAACCATTCCTGCCGCACCTCTTCGATCACTTTCTTGGCATTATTCATCGCCGTAACCTGCTTGTGCCGATATTCGGTCAGCATCGGTCCAGCCGTCAGCGGATCGACGGACATGGGATTGGCGGGATCAAGCTTCACATGCGTGATATCGGGTTTTGGCAGGAAACTGTCCACCTTTTCCTGCTCGGGGATATCCACCCGCTCAGCCATATGCGAGAGGGAGAAGCCGTCGTAGCAAACGTTTACAGGAAGCAGCACGCCCTTGTTTTCGGCAATCTTGTAGGCCTGCACGACCGTGTCGAGAACCTCCTGGTTGCTCTCACACCAGATCTGAATCCAGCCTGCCTCCCGTACCGTAACCGCATCCTGCTGACCTCCCCATACCGTTTGCGGCGAGATGACCTCGCGCGTCACCAAGGCCATCACGATCGGCAGACGCATGGTACTGGTGCGGATGTACGGCTCATACATCAAGGCCAAGCCTTGGGAGCTCGTTCCGGTGAATGTGCGCGCACCCGCGAATACGCCGCCCTGCAGCACGCTCAGCGCCGTATGCTCGCTCTCCACTTCGACCAGGTCTGCATCGATTTCGCCTTCTGCCACAAAGGTGGCCAGATACTCGACGAGCGGCGTCTGCGGCGTGATCGGATACGCAGCCAGCAAGGAGACCCGTGCCAGCTTTGCTCCCCAGGCCGCCGCCTTGTTTCCATTTAAAACGTCAATTTTGCCCACTATTCCTCACCTACCTCTTCAAACATCGTGATCGCATTGGCAGGACAAACCTCGGCACAAATGCCGCATCCTTTGCACCAATCAAGATTGGTATCGTAATGCGTGTTCAACTCGACCTTGCAGCCGACGGGACAGTACATGTAACAAGCGGAACAGCGCTTGCAAAGATCCGGATCTGTAACCGGCCGCTGATACCGCCAAAGACCGGTGTTGACCACGTACAGACCTTTCCCGACGGAAGCCACGTTATCGCCAGTGAGTTGATACAACTTGTCAGGCACTTTTGTATCGCTCATCTCTTCTCACTCCGCCTTCCGTATCTGACCGCTCCGGGTAACAACCTGCACTTCGTTATATCCACGGGCGACGGCCACCAGGTTTTTTTCTACGATTTTCTTGGGAAAATAGTTCTCTATGCATTCGGATAAGGACTGCAGGGACACCAGCTTGGTCGCCTGTGAAAACGCTCCCAACAAAATGGTGTTGGTAATCGGGGCATTGAATACGTCCAATGCGATGCGGTTGGCATCAACGATCGCCAAGGTTTCTACCTGCTCGGGAATATCCTCCAAGGTCATCTTCTTGCGGGTGTTCAGAATCGCAAATCCATTCGCTTGTATGCCGTTAAAAACGGGAAGCTGTGCGATCAGCGAGGAATCAAGAACGATGATTCCATCCGGCTCATATACCTGCGTCCTTTCCCGGATCGGCTTGCTGTCCAATTTGACAAACGCTTCAAGCGGTGCGCCGCGGCGTTCAAAACCGTATGCCGGAATAGACTGCCCGTAGTTGCCCTCATGGACAAGGGCATGGCATAACAGCTCAGATGCCATAACAGCGCCTTGCCCGCCGCGACCGTGAAATCGAATTTGTTTCATCTTCTTCACCTCCTTCTCATGGTTGCTTTCCTTCTCCTATAATAGATTATTTGAAAAATTCAGTATGCTAAGCATTTTACACTTTGCCAAGAAAGCTGAACATTCGACATCCCCGAAAAAATGGCCGGACGCGAACTCTTCTTTACAATAACACCCGTTCCTTTTATGATTTGATTACATATGAGAACGGACGGACAATTCTGATAACAGAAAAGGGGGATCGCGATGTCCAAGCACAAATATGCCTGGAAGCCTTACCTGGCGAGAGGATTGAAAAAGACCTATCCGCCAAAAACCATCTTGTTTCATCAGGGCGAGATCGGGAACGGCTTTTACTACCTGGAAGATGGCGAGGTAAAGATTCAATTAACCTCTTTCAAAGGGGATGAACGAATCATTGACATCGTGACTCCCGGTGAGCTTTTTGGAGAAGCAGGCATAAAAAAAGAGCCGTACTTTTCCACGGCTTATGTGATGAAGCCATCCACCCTCTTTTATTTTTCCAATGAGGTATTTCAACAGATCTGCAAGGAACATCCATCCGCCATCGATATTTTTCTGCAATCCCTGATCCGCAAAGAACGCCTGCTGGCCGAAATTGTAGCGCAAGAGAATCGTTCGTTCGAGCAAAAGCTCGCCTTTTTCCTGCTCAAGCTCTACAACAAAAACAAGGATACGAACATCGCCATCAACCAGATTTCATTGTCCAACTACATCGGCACATCGCGCATTACGGTGTACAAGATCCTGCAGCAATGGGAGAAAAAAGAGATCGTCACCGTGTCCAACCGGTCTATTCAAATCAATGATCTGAATCGGCTGCGCGCCATATTGAATGATGATATTGTGATTCCTTCGGTGGATTGAAGGGAGGGGCCCTGTGTTCGACAGGGCCCCTCCTTTATGCTACGCTCCTTTTTCTTGAAGCAGGGCGGCATGTGCCTGCAGCAATCGCCGCCCACTTGAAGTAATTTCCATTTTCCGCCGCCACAAGCCCCCCTCGTTCACGTAGCCCTGCCTGATCAGCTTGGCGACAATCACGGATATTTTGAGGGAATCCAGCTCCTGCTTCTGGATGTACTCATGGAGCTGTTGGCTGCCAGCCCCTACCTTTTGCAGAATGACGAGATCTTCCTTGCTGACCATGCCCCTCTCCGAGCGAATCACCAGGAGCCCCTCATCCACCAGCTTTTTCGCTTCCTCTCCCAAACGGAATGTGTAAAAACCGGGTCCGACATAGCTTTCACGGAAGACAAGCCGCTTTTGATCCAGCGTTTCGATGAGGCGGTTGCTGACCGTCGAGTCTTTTCCGAGCATGTCGGTGATCTCGGCCATCGTGTTGTAGCCGGAATGGATCAGACTCAGCACCTCTTGTTCCTCCTTTGTGACAGATGGAACGCTAGAGTCAGGCGAGCCGTCCAATCTCCAATCCTTCTGCCCGTAGTACTGGGGCTTGGTCATCAGGCTGACCGCGATGGTGCAGACCAGCGTGACAACCAGTCCCACGACGCCGACATGCGTATACGTCCCAATGACAAATACTTGCAGCAGTTCGAGCAGCGTAAAGAGTGCCGTCACCCCAATGCCTGCAATCGCCCCGATAAAGGCTCCCTGCTTGGTGGTTCTCCTCCACCAGATGCCCAGCAGCACCAGGACGGACGGCGGTCCCAGCCATGCGGTTGCAAATGCGAACAGATACAAGGGACCGCCCGGATAGAAGCACAGAACCCAGACCAGCAGTCCCAAAAGAATCGTAATCACCTTGGAAGGCGTGGTCAATTCCCGTGGCGTCGCCTCCGGTTTGACATAGCGTTGATACAGATCGCGCACCGCCGTACTGGACGCCCCGATCAGTGCGGTCGTCGACGTGGAGATCGAGGCAGCGAGGGCTCCGATCAACGCGAAAGCCGTAATGCCGACTGGCAGCGCTTTCAAAACAACCCCGAATGCAGCCATCGGGGAGACAGTCCCTTTTGGTTCAAAGGTGTCCGGGTAAGCAGCGCCGGCGTACAGCCCTGTTAAGACCAGAATGAGATACGGAACCAAGGCGAGCAGGACAGCGGCGTAGATGAAGGATTGCTTCGCCACCTTTTCGCTTCGGGTCGAGGAGACGCGCAGCCAGTAGTAATTGTTGCCCCAGACCAGAAAGCAGCCGAACAGGATGATAAACGTAAGCAAGCTGGGGTACTGCAGCGAAAAGATCGGTAGCTGGCCGCCGGTGATGCCATGTGTCCAGTAACCGGACGGTCCCGACCACTGGGTGTTGAGGAAGTCAAATCCGCCGAATTGGGACAGGATGGCAATAAACATGAGCGGGAGTGCAATCAGACCGATGCACATCTGGACGAAATCCGTAAGCGTAATCGCCCAAAAGCCGCCCACATAAGTAAACAGCAAAAACAATAGAAAAATGGCAGAAAGCGTCCAGACAAGAGACCATCCTGTAAAGCCATTGACGACGATAGCCATGGATACAACGTTGTTCGCCATGATCCCGATCAAACCCAGGATCGAGGCAATCGTAACCAGCACGCGGACGCGGGAATCGAAGCGCATCGCCAGCCACTCCGGCAAGGTCTGCGCCCCGCAGCGGCGAATGTATGGAGCCAGAAAAATCCCGTACAACGCCAATCCGCCGAACAAGTACGCGATCCCGAAGCCGAATGATCCCCAAAATCCGCTGGTAATGGCGAGCCCCGGCCCCAGCGTGATGATCGTGCCGGCAAAGCCGATGGCCGCCACCCCGAACACGTTGATCAGCAGCCCGACTTCCCTGCCCCCCAGCAAGTAATCATTGGCGCTGTTGACCCATTTGCGCGTGATCCACCCTCCGTAAAAGAGAACGATGAAAAAGACCGCCAGATAGAGAAAAAAGACGACGTTGAAGCTCATGATTTCCCCTCCCCGCTTATTCCAAAATGGCTACAGGTCTTGCCCAACCAGCACTGGCTCCTTCGATATTGACGGGAAACACGGCGATTTTGAAGCCAAACGGCCTCGGCAGGCGATCCAGATTTGCCAGCTTCTCAATCTGGCAGTACTCCTTTTCCCTGCCGAGAAAATGAGCGGCCCACAGCACGCCGTCCCGCGGATTTTCCCTGTAGGATTGCGCCTGCAGATAAAACGGGATGTCCCAGCCCCACCCGTCTGTTCCCATCACTTTGATGCCTTGGTCGATCAGCCAGCTGGTCGCCTCGGCCGAAACGCCCGCATGCATGTTGAAATATCCGTCCTCGTAGATGTAGCGATCAGCCCCCGTACGAATCAGGACGATATCGTAGGGCTTTAGCACATAGCCGATTTCCTCCAGCTTTTGCTGCAGATCCGCCGCCATCAGCTCATAACCGGCTCCTTTGTCATGAAAATCGAGCAATACCCCGTCCCCGTAAAACCATTCGAGCGGCAATTGGTCGATCGTGCGCGCAGGTTTGCCCTCGGATGTCGGCCAGTAGTGCCAGGGAGCATCTACATGTGTCCCTGTATGGGTGCTCAGCGCCACATTCTCCGCAGCCCAAGCCTTCTTTTCCGGAAAGTCATCTGGAGTCAGTCCAAACAGACCAGCCGCCTGCACCGCTCCCTGCTCATGCTGCAGGTACTCGATTTTGGCTGGCAGCGGCTCCTTTACCTTTTCGCTGATCGGCACGCTTAAGTCAATGATCTGAAAGTTTCTCATATCGTCCCTCCTCATTCTTTGCGCAGTCCCAATATGGACCTGGCTTCCTCTACACCGGCAATCTCACGACCCAGCTCATGCGATAGTCTGACAATTCTGTCAACAAATTCGGCATTTGATTTTGCCAGCTCGCCCGGCTTGTAATAGACATTGTCCTCCATGCCGACACGCACATGGCCTCCCATGAGAATCCCGACCGTGTTCATCGCAAGCTGGTTCCTGCCGATCCCGATGGTCGACCAGGTAGAGCCTGCCGGAATCGTCTCGATCAGATGCAGCAGATTTTTCACCGTAGCGGGCATGCCTCCCGGAACTCCCAGGACAAATTGAAAGTGAAACGGCGGCTTGATCAGTCCCTTTTTCGCCAGCATCAACGCGTTGTTGATCATCCCGGTCTCGAAGATTTCGATCTCCGGCTTGACCTGATACTGGTTCATCTTCTCAGCCAGCCGCTCCAGAAAATCGGGCGGATTGAGAAAAACTCCCGGACCGAAGTTCATCGAACCGGCATCCAGCGAAGCGAATTCAGGGGTTAATTCACAGATCTTCAAGCGCTCTTCTTCCTGCAGATTCAAGCCTCCAGAAGAAGTCAGGTTGATCAGGATGTCGCATTTTTCTTTGATGCGCTCCACGGTTTCCCGGAAGGTCTCAAAATCCATCGAAGGATTGCCGTCCCGATCCCGCACATGGATGTGGGCAATCGAAGCCCCGGCTTTCCAGGACGCATACACTTCCTCCGCGATTTCCTTGGGGGTGATTGGCAGGTACGGCGTATCCCTGCGCGTCGTGACTGCTCCTGTCGGCGCCACCGTGATGATCAATTTTTCCAAAACCCTCACTCCTTTTGCATGATCCATTCACCGATTACACATTACACATTTCGTGCCAATCGAAGGAACTGGCTTGTGGAGTCGGTTGATCGGACAGTTACATCATACAGCAGAGGATTTTGTACGAAAAACGTACAGTGATGGTGTGCGAAATTCGGACAATGTACGAAATCTATACAGTCAGACCGTAGCGTTTCATCTTTTGATACAGCGTGCTTCTGGAGATTCCCAGCATTTTGGCTGCCGTGCTTTTATTGCCGTCTGCCTCCAGCAGCACCGACCTGATCTGATTCTTTTCCGTCTCATCCAGACTGTGGACAGGCTCATGCAGGCGGGTTGGGACGGGAGCTTCCCTGGCAAACAGATTGTCTGGAAACAAGTCCGGCCCGAGCGTGTCCCCTTTGGCGAAAACGCAGGCGCGGGCAATCATGTTTTCCAGCTCCCGAATATTGCCCGGCCACCAATAGCGCTGCAAGCCGTCTTGTACGGCCGGGGAAAGCGCAAGCGCGGCTGGAGCAGGCTTGCTTGTCTCAAATTTGCGCATAAAATGATTCGCCAGCATCAGGATGTCCTCCACCCTCTCGCGCAGTGGCGGAATCTTCAGATTGACCACATTCAAACGATAGTAGAGGTCGAGGCGGAAGTTGCGCTTGGCCACTTCTTCCTCCAGATTCCGGTTGGTCGCCGCGATAATTCTCACGTCAATCGGGATCGGCTCGTATCCGCCTACCCGCACGACATATCGGCTTTGCAGCACGCGCAGCAGCTTGGCCTGTATCTCCAGCGGCATTTCGCCGATCTCGTCGAGAAAAACAGTCCCGCCATTCGCCAGCTCAAACTTGCCGGGCCTTCCCCCTTTCCGCGCTCCGGTGAAAGCCCCGTCTACATAGCCGAACAATTCGCTTTCCACCAGCTCACGGGGGATGGAGGAGCAGTCGATCACGACGAACGGCCCGTTTGCCCGCCTGCTGTCATTGTGAATGGCGTGGGCAAACAGTTCTTTTCCTGTCCCGCTCTCCCCCTCGATCAGGATATTGGTATCCTCGCGGGCTGCCCATCTCGATTGCCGGATCAGCTCTTGTACATTAGCGGAATGAGTGATGATATCGTCAAAGGTGAAAAAGGCTTTGGCTCCCACCATGCTGGTGACGAGGTTGCGAATCGCTTTGATCTCGCGAAAGGTATCGATTACGCCGATGATTTTGCCCAGCTCATCGAAGACGGGAATTGCCGATTTCATCAGATGCAGCTTCCCCTTTTTGGGCATGGTGATAAAAAACTCTTTATTCACCCACCCCTTCCCTGTTTCCAGGACAGACAACACCTCCGGTTGGAAGTCGACGATGTCGCACAAATGCTTGCCAATCGTATCGCCCAGCGCAATCCCGAGAATGTCGGCACCTTGCTTGTTCACGTAGACGATTTCCCCGCTGCGGTTGATCGCCATGAAGCCCTCCGAGATCGTCTCGACGATCTGCTTCTGGTAGTGATTATGGAGCATCATTTCAGCCGCCAGCTTTTTTTCCTTCCATTGCGTGCTGATCAAGACCGAGACCAGATGCCAATGGCGGAAATCGATGCTCGCTTCTCCCCCCGTGTGAATGACCAGCCAAAAGCGCTCGCCGTCCAGTTCCATCTGTTCCGCGTACATGCACGGTGCTGCAGCGCTGTCCCGCCCGGAAATCGCCTGTTCAATCTCCTCCAGTCGCTCCTTGATGTCCTGCTGCAGCAAATCATGGCGCACTTTCCACGCCGCGAGAGACAGTTCTTCTGTATACAAACAAACATAGGGAAACGGAAAATCAGGCAATTCTTCGAAAAAATGGCGAAGTGCTGAATGAACCATCGGGATCACTCTCCCCTCCTTTAAACCAGAATGTTCACTCTATTCCTTTCCCTTGTCTGGCAATCCTTCCTTCCCCCTTTGAACTTGAACAAAAGAGCTTGCTCACACTTTGAATCAGAAAAATTTAAAAATAGGTTGAAATAGGTTGTTTTGTGTTGTAGTATTTTTTTAAAAATTTCAAACAAGAATTGGGGGGAAAGTATGAAACGCTTTGTTATGGCTCTTGCTGCGGTATTTGCACTCACACTGCCTCTATCCGCAGTACGTGCAGAAGAAGGAAAGGCAATGCTTGGAAAAGCGGATGTATCGATCGAAGTGAAGGACGGGGTTTATTTTGTAACGGAACAGATTCAATTGCTGCATTCGAATCACGCCCCGGACGGAAAATTGGAGCACACCATTTCCAAGCTCAATGGCGTTTCTGCCGAGAATTTGCACATTTCAACAGGCAACGAAGATTTGACGTTCGAGGAGCAAGACGGAGACGCCCTGCAAAAAGTATTTGTGCAGATGCCTGAAGCAGGTTCTGATACTTTTGACTATTCCATCTCCTACCAGGTCGCGCTTCCTGACGGCGAGTATAAACTGCCTTTATTCGTGCCTATGTATGCGGCGGAGAAGGGCGAGAATCTTGTCCATATTTCTTTCCAAGCTCCAGAAGGCATGATTGTCCAACCAAATTCGTTTCCCATCGTCATTGAAAACAATCAGAATCGCGTGGAGAGTCATATGATCAATCTCCCCTCGCACGTAAGCTATTTATTTGGCGAAACAGCGCCATTTTTCAACTCTCATACGCTCATTTCAGCGGCAACACTCGTCATTCTGTTTTTGATTCTGTTTGTATGGGCAAGAGTAGAACGTCGCAATGCCCGAAGGGGGGCGTAAGCATGGGGTTCAGTTTTTGGGGAATCGTTGCCTTTTTTGTGATCTTTATCGCTTGCTATTTTATTTGGGCCGTAAAAAAAGAGGATTGAGAATAAGAGAATAGGAGGGAAGCGCAATGTTTGAGGTCAGTCCAGTTTTTTATTATGTCATTGCCGGTTATTTCTTGATGACCCTCGTCATCGGATATATCGCCGGAAGAGGGAATAAAACGAGTGAAGATCACCTTGTTGCCGGCCGTTCCATCGGTCCCGTCATCGGGGGAGCAGCCCTGGCCGCCACTCAGCTCAGTGCCGGTACGTTCGTCGGGACGGTCGGCGTGCTCTATTTGACCGGGGCAAGCTACATGTGGTATTGGCCGGGAATGTTTGCCGGATGGCTGGTGTCTGCGATCTGGGTGGCGCCGAAGTTCCAGCAGTTTAAAGGCGTAACCGTACCGGATTACATCGAAAAACGATACAACAGCAAGGTAGCAAAAGTCATTGCCGCTGCCTTGATTGTGGTGGCGTATACCGTCTATCTGGTCGCGCAATACGTGGCCGGCGGCATTTTGATGGAGACGATCTTTGGTCTTCCGAAAATCTGGGGCGCGATTATTACCATCGGAATCACGATGCTTTACACAATGAAAGGCGGAATGAAGGCAACCACGTACAGCGACTTCATTCAAGCCATCATTATGGCCGGGTGCTTTTTTGCGGCCGTGCCGATTCTCTATTCCCAAGCAGGAGGATTTGATTATGTAGGCCGCTTCATCACCGAACTGCAGCCGACTTTGACCGGGTGGCACTGGCAGTTCAAGGACATCCTCGGGTTTGCGCTTGCTTTCGGTCTGTCCGTCGCGATTGCTCCTTATGAGTTGGCCCGCATGTACACCATGAAAAGCCAGCGGACCGTCCGTTTGGCCATCGGCTTCTCCTTTATTTTTCAGGCTGTCATCGCAATCGCCATCTGTCTCGTCGGTTTCGCCATGCGCTCGCTTTATCCGATCATGAACAATGCAGATGCCGCCTCATCGATTATGGCTGTGAATGTGCTTCCGCCCTTCGTCGGAGCATTGATCGTTGTTGCGATTCTCGCCGCGATTATGAGTACGGTATCGGGTGTCATGATTGTTTCGGCGTCCGCCATCTCACACGACATCTTTGGGATCTTGAAACCGAATGCGACCGATAAACAGAAAATGACGATTAATAAAATCGCCACCGTAGTTCTGTCCATCATTCCTTTGATTTTTGCGATCAAACCGTTTGATATGGTGCAATTTATCGTCATCGTGCAATCCTCCATGGTCGCCAGCTTCTTCTTTGCCACCGTCGTCATTGGTTTGAACTGGAAAAGAGCAACAGGCACGGCGGCGCTCATCTCCATGCTGGGCGGCGTGGCGACAGTGCTGATCTGGTATCTCATGCAAAAGCCGTTTGGTTTGAACGAAGTCATCCCGGGCGTCCTGGTGTCTACCGTTCTTCTCATTGTTTGCAGCTACTTCACCAAGCCAGTGCCGGAAGAATCGCTGAAGCCGTTTTTCGGGAAGTAAGAAGAGCGGGTACATCCCTCTCTCCCCTCCTCCTATTAATAGAAGAAGCAGGTGCTTATATTGGATAATCTGGTAACCTTTTTACAGGAAAAAGAATCGGAAATGCTGGAGGTGTTGAAGCAGTTAGTGGAGATCGAATCTCCTTCCCGAAACAAAGCAATGGTCGACGTATTGGGCAGAAAAATCGCTGAGCTTTTGGCCACTTATGTGGGAGGTCAGGCAACGTTTATCGAAAATAAAGAATACGGCGATCATCTTCGCTTCGAATGGGGCAAAGGTGAGGAGCAAATTCTTCTCTTGACCCATATGGATACGGTCTGGCCCAAAGGGATCCTGGAAACCATGCCGTTTCGCGTAGAAGGCGACAAAGCGTACGGCCCCGGCACTTTTGACATGAAGGGCGGGATCGTCCAAGGCATGTTCGCTCTTCACGCACTGTCCCAGTTGGAAGTTCCCCTTACCAAAAAGGTGGTCCTGCTCGTCACCTCGGATGAGGAAATCGGCAGCGGCAGTTCACGAGTCTACATCGAGCAAGAAGCGAAGAAAAGCAAATACGTACTCGTGCTGGAGTCTTCTGCTCCGCAGGGAGCTTTGAAAACCTCACGCAAAGGGGTCGGCTTGTTCCGCGTGAAGGTGAAAGGCGTCGCTTCTCACGCAGGCATTGAGCCTGAAAAAGGTGTCAGCGCCATCGGCGAGTTGGGACAGCAAATTGGCTATTTGCATCAGTTAACCGATTTTGCAAAAGGAACAACGGTCAATGTCGGCGTCATCAAAGGCGGTTCGTCCTCCAATGTCGTAGCAGCCGAGGCGGAAGCAGAAGTCGACCTGCGCGTGATTTCGCAAAGCGAAGCGGACCGTGTGGTGCCTATGATCATGAATCTGCAGCCTTTCCTTGAAGGGGCTTCCATCGAAGTGACCGGCGGGCTAAATCGTCCTCCATTCGAACGAACGCCACAGGTCGAACAGATGTTTGTGCTGGCAAAAAAGCTGGCCGAGACCCATCTCCAGATCGATTTGCAGGAAATGCTGAGCGGCGGAGGAAGCGACGGAAATTTTGCCGCACCCTACGCTCCCACCCTCGATGGCATGGGGCCGGTCGGCGATGGAGCGCACGCCCGTCATGAACATCTCATCATCTCCCAAATGCCGGTTCGCAGTGCTTTGCTGGCGTTGTTGATCAAAGAGTTGGGCATGTAACCATAAAGTAAGGAGAGGAATTTATGAACGAAGCGAGAAAACAGCTGCTCGAAGAAGTCAATGCCGAAAGCCTGATGGAATTTACCAAAAACATTTCTCGAGAAGTTCGTTCATCCGGTTCCGAAGAAGAACTGCGTGCCTTTGAATACGCAAAGGAAAAATTGGATGAATTCGGTTTTGAGACGAACCTGCAATTTTGCGATGCCTACATCAGCCTGCCCGTTCGCGCTTCTCTGACGATCGACGGCCGTTCTTTTGCCTGCATTACGCATGCGATGGGACTCTCCACTGGCGAGCGCGCAGCAGAAGGCCAGCTTGTCTACCTCGGAAAAGGGACCGCAGAAGATTACCGCAGCACGGATGTCGCCGGAAAAGTCGTTTTGCTGGATGGCATCGCGACTGGCCCACTCGTCGATCGGGCGCAGGCAGCGGGAGCGGTCGCAGCGATTTGCATCAACGGCGCTTACACGAACGAAATGATTGTCTCCTCCGTCTGGGGAAGTCCAACCACCGAGACAATCTCGTCCCTGCCGCAGCTGGTCGTCGTGTCTTGCAATTACGAAGATGGCAACAAAATCAAGGATTTGCTGCGTCAGGCTGAGGGCAAACAAGCTGTGCATGCAGCCGTTCAGACTGAGGTAGACACCGGCTGGCGGAAAATCCCGATCTTGACCGGCGAGTTGAAGGGAAGCGTCGAGCCGGACAAATTCGTACTGTTCAGCGGTCATATCGATTCCTGGCACTACGGCGCGATGGACAACGGAACAGCCAACGCCACGATGCTGGAAGTGGCCCGGATCTTGTCCAAACGGAAAAGCGAGCTGCGAAGAACCCTGCGCCTTGCCTTCTGGTCCGGCCATTCTCATGGACGCTATGCAGCTTCCACTTGGTACTGCGACCATCATTGGGAAGAACTGCACGATCACGGCGTGCTGCATGTAAACATCGATTCTGTCGGTGCCAAAGGTGCCGTCATTTTGACAGAGAACAACTGCATGGCAGAAACCAAAGCTCTGGTCCAGGAGGCCGTGTATGAGGTCGCTGGCCAGCACTTTGAAGGCTCCCGCTTTAGCCGTGCCGGCGATCAATCGTTCTGGGGCACAGGAATGCCGTCGCTATTGATGGGCTTGTCGGAGCAGCCCCCGAACGATGCTCCGGAGGCACAAGCATTTGCCCAATTGTTCGGCGGCGGGAAAACAGGCGGATATGGTTGGTGGTGGCATACGACAGAAGATACGCTCGACAAAATCGATCCGCAAAATCTGGTCAGAGACTGCAAGGTATATGCGGATATCGTCTACCAGGCTTGCACCTTGCCAATCTTGCCGATCAACCAGTTGAACGCAGTCCATGAAATTCGGGAAGCGCTCGTCCGTTATCAAGAGATGGCTAACGAGGCATTGGATTTCTCCCCTCTCGTAGAGCGGGCAGATACGCTTCGCGAAAAGCTGGAGCAACTATACCGGCATGCGCAGCGCGACTCATTGTCGCCCAACGAAATCACCGCCATCAACGACGGGATCCTGAAGCTTTCCCGCATTCTTGTCCCGCTCAACTATGTGAGGGGCGACCTGTTTCATCACGATCCTGCGGTAAAGCCTGTCGTGATCCCTCTCCTGGAAAAAGTGGAGAAGCTCGTCGGCGTAGAGCTGCACACGCCTGACTATTACCTGTTGACAACGGAACTGACGAGAAATCGAAACAAAGTACATTTCGCCCTGCGGCAGGCAATCGAAGAAACAAGCCGTGCGTTGTCGCTTTTGGCATGCGAAACCCAAGAATAGAATAGATATGTCCCATGAAGAGGCTATTGGACCATCGATAGCCTCTTCATTTTACTATTTTGCTAGAAGATGGAGCTTTTATCTTTGATCATATAAAATAAGGAGAATAAGTATGGCAGGCAGGAAGTGATGTCATGGATAAACGGCTGATTATCATCGGCATTCAAGAAGAAAATCTCGTGTTCATTACGGAACAAATCAAGCATATCATCGGCGAGTTCATCAAAATCAAATCGATTACCATCAAAGATTTGCATTACGGTACGATCGGTCCACATGACGTCGTTTTACTGTCGGGAGACGTGCTAAGGGAGCTCGTACAGCCGTTTCTCTCCCCCAGTTGCACGTGCATGATCGCAAAGCGGGAAGTGAACGTAGTCAATCTGGAAGAAATGATGAAACTGCCAGCCGGCCAGCATATATTGGTTGTCAACGATCACTCTACCGATACAATTGAAACGGTATTCTCGCTGGAGCAGATCTTGGGTGAACATACATACTATCCGTATGTTCCGAATCAACCATTGCCAGAAATCATTGATTATGTCGTCACTCCGGGAGAAAAGCATCTCGTTCCCAAAGCATTCCGGACCATCATTGATATCGGCCCGCGCGTCATCTCCTTTGAGACATTGGAGGACATTCTGCATCACTTCGACCTTGACGTGAGCCATTCCGTGTTGATGAACAAATATATCAAGGCGCTGGTTTTGGTCTCCAAAAAATCCGCCAAATCAACGCCCGTTCCTTTTGAAGACCAAAACCAGGATCGTACCTTTGCCCATTTCGTAACGAACAGTCCCATCATGAAAGAAACGGTCGATATCGCCAGAAAAATAGCCAGCACCTTGCTTCCTATCCACATCGAGGGCGAAACCGGGGTCGGCAAAAAATTGATGGCCGAAGCGATTCACAATGAATCCCCATTCCAAAACGGTCTTTTTTTTACGTACAACTGTGCAGGCAAGGTGGAGGAATTGCTCGCGGTGGAGCTGTTTGGAAAGGACGAAGAAGGCAAAAGCATGCAAGGAATCGTGGAAGCCGCAAACGGCGGGACGTTGTTTCTCAAAAATCTGGAGTACCTCTCCTATGATCTGCAAGGAAAGCTGCTGCAGGTGCTGGAAGCGAAAGAAATCCAGCGAGTGAACGGAGAAGCGACGATACCGGTCCACCTTCGCCTGATTACCTCCACTTCCCTGAGATTGTCCGAATTATTGGAGGCTGGAAAGATCCGTACGGAGTTGTACTCGTATATCTCGCCGTACATGATCCGCATGCCGACTTTGCAGGAAAGAACGGCCGATCTGGAAGCTTTGATCGAAATGTTTAAAATGCAATTTCAAAAAAAGGAGCTCACCTTCTCCCCGGAAGTGATGGAGGTCTTTTACAAGTACAGCTGGCCAGGAAATGTAAGGGAATTATTTAATGTCGTCTCTTACTGTGCCTGTACACAGGCATCTTTGATCGAATTGAAGTCTCTTCCACTATACTTTCGGGGACATGATGCGCTTGAGCAGCAACAGGATCGCGATCTTGACGAGAAAACAATCATTGCAACTATCGAGGGGCATGGATTTCTGAATGAAAGCATCGGAATCCTTGAGATTTTTAAAGCCGGCAAAGAACAGCATGTCGCTTACGGGAGAACCAAGCTGATCAAGCTGCTGTCGGCCAAGGGGATACACTTGACAGATCAACAGCTCAGATTGCGGCTTGATATACTGAAGCAACTGAATTTGCTGAATGTGAGACAAGGTAGAGCGGGCACCACGATCTCGGTCAAAGGAGAACAATTCCTGCACAAGGTCTTGTCCTCCGCTGAGAAGTCTTGACGGCCAGAAGAAGCTTTTGCTTACCAGCACAAAAAACCGATGCTCTCGATGGCATCGGTTTTTTGGTATTTGCTGCGGTTATTCCGCTTTTCCGATAAAGGACGTGCCTTCTTTTTCAAACTTGTATACAAAGACGTCTGCGTATTTATTATCCCCTTTTTCATCAAAGGTGACTTTTACGAATTTGCCCTGGTACTCTTTTGTATTGTGGACTTGTTCCAAAATCTGCTCACGAGTTGGCTTTTTCCCGCCGTTTGCCTGGGTGGCAGCCACGATTCCGTTGAGGATCACATTGGCGGATTCAAATGCGTAGTCGGAATAGGTTCCCGGCTTTTTGCCCATCACCTTTTCATACTCCTCCGCCCACTTGCGGCCTTCCTCTGTCTGTTTGGCGTCTCCTGCCAAGGCAGTCAGATAGACCCCTACCGCGGCATCGCCGGCAATTTTCAGCAGGTCAGGAGAGTCGATGCCATCCCCGCCCATGAATTTGCCCTGGTAGCCTTTTTCCTTCGCCTGCTTGATGATAATGCCCGCTTCCGGATAAATGCCGCCGAAATAGATCAAGTCAGGGTTGCTGGCTACAGCGGTATTGACGACGAAGTTGTAATCCTTCTCTCCCTGGTTTACCCCTTCATAGCCCAACACCTTCACGCCGTCCTTCTCAAACTGCGCCTTTACCTGATCAACCAGCCCTTGGCCGTAGGCGGTCTTGTCGTGGATCAGGAAAACAGATGTCACGCCGAGCTCCTCTTTCGCGTATTTGGCCCCTTTTGGTCCTTGGGCATCATCCCGCGCACAGATTCGGTGAACCGTCTTTTTTCCCTCTTCCGTCAGGGTGACACCGCTGTTTGCCGGTGAAACCATCACCAGGCTGCCGGATTCATACTTTACCGAGGAGGGGATCGCAACGCCTGTGTTGAAATGACCGACTACGCCCAATACTTCCGGGTTGGCCACGAGCATTTCCGCGTTGGAAACGCCCATCTTCGGGTCGGCCTGGTCATCCTGAGGGAATAACTGCAGGTCAAAGCCAAGCTTCTTGAACTCTTCTTTTCGCAGTTCGATCGCAAAGCCAGCCCCCGTCTTGATCGCATCCCCAATCGCGGATTGAGAACCGGAAAGCGGGCTTTGGGTGGCGATCAAAATCTTTTCCCCACCGCCAGAAGAGGCTCCCGTGCCGCCTTCCGAAGCTTGTTGGGCTGGAGCCGAGCCTTGCGAGTTACAGCCTGCCAGTGCCATAGTCGCCAGCAAGAACGAGGCAAGAACGATATTCAACTTCTTACGCCTCACGTTAATCCCCCCTGAGTGCATCTATTTTTCTATCATATCTGTAAATATATGAAAAAAAGAAACATTCTGAATCTTACATATTGTCAACAAAAATAGGGATTAAATCTTACATTCTATCTATTTTCAAGTTCATCTTTTCGTGCATGATCTTCTTATATTCAACCTATATGTTCACAGCAGTCATTTATGCCTATTCGCAGTGAGAAGAATCTGGCTCGAAAGTCCACGCTGACCATTCTAGCATGCACAAATTAGTCATAGTTAGTCATGATAAACAGGAGGATGAAGTGCTAAAATGAAGCAACGATTCTTTTTGGGGCTGGAGTTGATCAAATGAAACGAATCATCCTTCTTGTTCTATGTTTGGGAATCATACTCGTGGGCGCATTTACGATCGAGGTAGAGACTGCTCCCCCGGCAAGCACCCGAATGATTTTGGAAAATACGCACCAAACGTATATTTCGCCTCCCTGTTATGAACAGGCGCAAAAGACGAACAACCTGTCGGAAGCTGATCTCAAAAAAGCGCAAGACTTGAACTATCAGCCGGAATCAGGTTGTACCAAAGACTCTCTTGAACCTATCAAACAGCCGATCGCCTATGCCATCGCGGAGAAAATGGGTTTGAAGAAAAGCAAGTGGGAATGGTAGACACCAGAGCAAACAAAAATCTCCCCTCCAGTCTTCTTCGACTGTTCGGGGAGATTTTTCATTGCCTTCTATTTCCATACCTTAATCAAAATCTCTACCTCTTTTCCTGCATAAGTGGCTGTTATCGTCGTCACGCCTTCTGAAATCCCCGTAATCACACCCTCCTCTACAGTTGCAATCTCAGGGTCTTTTATACTCCATTCGACTTCCTCTGTGACATCTTCCTTGTGATTTCTTTCATAGATGGCCGTAACGGCTAAGGAAGCCCTTTCTCCTTCTTCGAGTGACAGGCTACTGTAAATCGCCCTCAATTCTTGCAGTTTTTTCTCATCCACCACTCGGACGCTGATATTTACATTTCGGCCACCGTACCTGGCTGAAAGGACGGCCGTTCCCTTTTTGAGCGGAATGATCGTGCCATCTTCGGCCACCTGTACGATACCGGGTGTACTCGACGACCAGTCGACGATTTCCGTGACATCTTTTTCCTGCTTATTGCTCAATTTAGCTCGTATGCGCAATGTCTCTTCCTCATCCAACTGCAGCAGCAGCTTCTGCGAGGATGCAGTCAGAGATTTGACGCTTATTTTAGAGATGACAACAGGGATGGTCAATTCTTCTCCCAGATAGTGGATCGTCAGCTCGGTCTCGCCTTCTTCTTTGCCTGTTTTCACTCGGCCTGCCGTTACCTTGGCTAGATCGCTTTCTACGCTGTAAGTGGTTTTTTTGTCGTGGGTTATATTTTCCAGAGTATTTGGTCCCACGGCGTAAACCTTAAAGCTTACTGTTAGATCGGGCTCGATCAACAATAGCGATTCCGAGGCTTTGAGAGTAAGACGGTCTGCTTCTTCCTTCTTCACGGTGACCATGATTGTGGCTTCTGCTCCCGAGTAGCGAACCGTGATCTGTGCTTTCCCTGCTTTTTTGCCAGCAGTGATTCTGCCTCTTTTGACTGTAATCAAATCATTGTCGATGTCGTAGATAATGTCCTTATCTTTTGTGATCTCTGTACGTTGTTCCCCTTTTACGGCGTATACCTTGAAGGACTTGGAGGCGCCTGGTTTCAGGAGGATGTCGGACAGTGAGACTTCGAGTCGCAGGTTTTCATTCTCTTCTTCCATGACAGTTACTTCACTGCTCGCCGTTTTGTTGCCATCTACGGTCGTCACGGTGATTATGGCCTGCCCTGCCTGCTTCGCCGTTACTTCGCCGTTTGCCTCCACCGTAGCCACTTGGGGGTTGCTGCTGCTCCAGATCACTTCCCGATTGGTAGCGTTGTACGGTGCGATCGTTGCTTGCAGTGTCACAGGCTCCTCGCCAAGGGTTAGCGTCAAGGTCTGCGGTGTAAGTGTTACTCCAGTGACCGGAACCTCGGCAGGTGGAGGCGGGGTTACGGGAGGAGGAACAGGACGGCTGATGACACGTACCGTGCGCGTTACAGGAGCAGCCTGATTGCCTGCCCAGTCCTCTGCGTCGTATTGGAGGGTGTACGTGCCGAGTTTGGTCGTATCGACGGTCCCAGTTACTACAGGTGTCAAGCCGGTTGCGATATTGTCCTTGATCGTCACACCCAGATCATGGAAGCTGCTTCCTCGGTAAATGCTTATCGCGCTTGCCCCATTCAGAGTGATAATCGGAGCCGTCCTGTCGATTCGCACCTCACCTTCTGCAACATCACTGACATTTTGCATGGCGTCTTTCTGTCTGGCGTATAGTTTCGTCTGATTCTCTTCTTGTATGCGGAATGGTCCCACATATGCCACCCATCGCTGGCCATCCAAGCTGTATTCCAATGTTGCGTCCGCTTCCCCGCTCAACGTCACCTCTACATCCCCCGATGTCCAGCCGGATGGGGTGAGCCATATCGTCGGGGCGAGAAGTGCATCTTCGCGAACGACTTTGACGGTTCGGATGACAGGCACAGCCTGATTACCCGCATGATCCACTGCTTTGTAAGTGAAGATATATTCACCGAGCCTATCGGTATCGACCATACCGGTTACAGAGATTTGCGGATTGAGGTCGAAGTTGTCTGTGACTTGTACTCCGGGATCGCGAAATGTACTTCCTCGGTGAATACTCAGGACCGCATCACCGTTTAGCGCAACGACAGGAGCGGTTTTGTCGATCCGCACTTTCCCTTCCGCAATCTCGCTGGCATTTTGCGAGGCATCAGCCTGTCTGACGTATACGGAATAACTCCCCTCTTCCGTTATGACAATGGAATTCGGATTGGCTGCATCAGAATTAGGCAACCAATTCTGACCATCCGTGCTATATTCCAGCTTCGCTCCCTCTGCTCGGTTCGTTGCCGTTATCGTCACATCCTGATTGGTCCAGTCCGTGTGACTTACCGTGAGATCAGGTTTTGGCAGACTGTCGATCGTCACCGTGTACGTCTTTACGGTACCATCCTTTGCGGTCACCTGGATTTGGATCTCATTCTCGCCATTTGCCAGATGCAGCCCCTGCTCAACGCCACTGACGATGGAAGTCCACGCGCCTCCGTTGATTCTCATTTCCATATCTGCTGCTGGGTCTATCAACGCCGGAGTAAGCATGATCTGAGCAACGCCGACGATCACAAACGCCCGATAACTCGTTTCCGTACTTGAAAATTCGGGGGTTAACGCTAAAGCCTTACTGTCTCCCTTTACAAGCAGGCTGTCCAAACGAGCCTCGTTATCCTGGTATTCATAAGCCCCCATGTCGATACTGTCCCCGACCGAACGTGGATTGTCATCCATGTCGGTGGTGATGGAAGACAGATCGGGAGTTAGCCCTGCATCATAATATCGGGTGCTTCCCTGATTAATAGCTGGCGAACCTATACCAAGGCGATAATTCCCTTGGGCAGCATCGATAAAGTCGGGGTCGGTATTGAAAAGGTTCCCATCACCCCCATCGCCTTCTGCCGGCTCTGAAAACCCTACTAGGGAATGAGAAAATGAAAAGGAAGCTCGATTATAATAATAGATGTCGGTTCCTGAATTTCCCCAGATGATGCTGTTTCGAGCAGTGGCAGAAGCGGAAGCCCACGTGAAAATACCTCCACCAGACTCATTCGCCTCATTCCCGCTGATCGTCACATTGGTCAAGGCAGGATTGCCGCCAAAGTTGTAGATTCCGCCACCGGACACGTTCGCCCGATTCCCGCTGATCTCCGCATTCGTCAGCACATTCGTACCGCCGTTGCTATAAATCCCGCCGCCAGAGTTACCCGCACTGTTTCCTTTTACTTCTGCGCCAGAAATGACCGGACTTGCACCATAATTCAAAATCCCCCCACCATCGACTGTCGCCTGATTCTCGTTAATCTTCACATCAGTGAAGACATCATGACTATAGCTGTTATAGATCCCGCCACCATTTTTTGCTTGATTCTTACTAATCTCTGCATGGGTGAGTGTTGTTGCTTTGCTATTGCCAAAATACAGCCCACCGCCTCTCTCAAGGGCAGTGTTTTCACGAATCGTCACGTTGGTAAATACTCCGCCCTCCGAGGAGTGATACAACCCGCCCCCAGAATCTCCAGCATGATTCAGGTTAATCACTACATCGGTCAACGTAGGGTCGCTGCTGTTGTTCGACATCCCGCCACCAGAGCCAGTGGTAGATTCATTCCCTATTATCTTCACATCTGAAAATACAGGATTGCTTCCTGATAAGTTGTGTACCCCGCCGCCAGAACGTGTCGCCTCGTTATTTTTTATCACTACTCCGGCAAGTACGGGACTACTTTCGAAGTTATACACCCCACCGCCGAAAGTGTCTGCTTGATTTCCGCTGATTTCCACATCAGTAAACGCAGGATTGCTTCTATAATTATTGATCCCGCCGCCATTATACTCCGCTCTATTCCCGCTTACCTTTCCTTGAGCCAAGGTAGGGCTGCTGCTATCTGCGTTATGCATTCCCCCGCCTGATTGGGCCTGATTGGCTTCAATCTTTACATGTACAAGCTCGGGACTGCTATGATTGGAATTAGCAATCCCGCCGCCATTTCGAATTGCTGTATTCCCAATAAAGGTTACATCGTGAAGAGTCGGACTGCTTTGGTAGTTATACATGCCTCCGCCGTCTTTATCATATACGTAATAGCCCGAGGCGTACCCCGCCGTAATCGTTACTCCATCCAGCTTTGCTGTTTGGTCTATATTCCGGTTATGGAAAACATGGTAGGCATTGTCGGATGGATCCCCTGCAACGCCAATATCACCGCTGAGAATCGTCTCATAATCGGTCACATTGCGTTCTGTTCCAATTCCTGAATAGCCACCGTAAATCTCTACGCCGTTTTTCATCTGGAATGTTTTCGTACGTGCATCACTAGCAAGAGATTCTTTCGTAGGGTAGTATGTCCCCTTGGCAATCCAGATCTGATCTCCCGACTGTGCCGATTCCAGTGCCTTTTGCAAGGTAGCGAAAGCATCATTCCAGTTGGTTCCACTACTATCGTCGTTCCCCTGCATTTTTACATAGAAAATCGTTCCCCCATCTTCTGCTGCCATAGCCCCGGTAAACGGCAACACCTGGACAAGGCCAAGCAATAGGGCCAGTACCAGCATCCTGATCGGATTCGTTCTTTGATTCACCCGTCTATTCCCCCTCGTTCTATGCCACTTCTTTTTCATTCTCTCCCTTTCAGAGTCCTGGAGAATGTCTCTACTAGACTAAGTCCTTGAATCTACCGCATTGCACAACTGCCGACTGTTTAGAAAGGAGGATACCATGCACATCGTGTCGACAGTAAGTAGACAGTTTTTTGTCTACCATTGCCATATAAAAGGAAAAACCGTCTTAACTCTGGCTTTTCGCAAGAGAAAAAACGGTTTTCATTCTTTTTCGTTCCTAAGCTCCTCAAGCAGCCCCCACTTTTGGCATTTATCAGCCAATTCGCTGCTGGACCTTTCCCAATTGAATTTCTTCATCATTCTACCCACATGCTTCTTCACTGCGGCCAGGCTTACATGAAGCTCCTTCGCTATATCAGTCTGTGTCATGCCGGCGTAGATCATGCCAAGCAGTTGACGATCTCCTTCGCTTAACAGGCTTTTCTTTTTTTCCTGGACCAGCTTTCTCAATCGTTCGCCGTATTTGGAATGCTGGTTGTGCATAGCGGCACAAATGACTTCGGGCAGCCTATCGAATTCGTTTTTATAGAGATAATCATAGGCTCCATTCATAAAGGCTTCATTAAAAATCTCATCGTTGTCGTCCAGCGAACTTAACATAATCACTTTTATCTGAGGATACTGGGTCGAAATGTCAAGCGTTGCGTCAAGACCGGAAGCTTTCTGATCACCAAGCATGATATCCATGACGACAATATCGGCTGGGTCATCACGAAGCATTGTAAAGCACTCCTCAACCGTAGATACACAAGCGTACAGTGCTATTTTCTCGTCACCGAGGAAAAAACTTCGAAGTCCTTCTCTCCAATCCGGATCGTCTTCCACATAAAGTACTTTTATTTTGCTCATCGTTTTTCTCAACCTTTTGATGGAAATGTAAGGACAATGACCGTTCCCTTGTTGGGTGTACTTCTGACTTCCACCTTGCCCCTGTGGGCTTCGATCACCTTCTTCACCTGATACATGCCGAGGCCGAAATGTTTACCACTTCGATGCTTCGTAGAATAGAAGGGTTCGAAAATGTTTTGCAATTGTATGCTGTTCATTCCGTGTCCCGTGTCGCGTATGGTAAGCAGTACCTTTTGGGCTCGCTTTTCGAGGGCAATGTGAAGAGATCCGTTTTCCCGCATCGCTTCCACAGCATTGTTGCAAATATTTTGAAGGCACTCAGCTATAAGGACCCTATCGAGCAACAAGAATGTGGGGCCGTATTGCTTCTCGACTCGAATTTTAGGAAGGGCTTCTACAGATTCCAAAACTTCGTCCAAAATGACGGAGATATCCTGCATTTCCTGCTTGGGACCCAGTTTGTCACTCGTAGCATAAGAGACTTTGGCCATCATCGCCATCATCGATTCGTGTGTATGCAATAAATTCTCCACATAAGCCTCTATTTTCTGGTACTGCCCCGCCTGCACATTTTTGCGAATATTCAATGCGTTCAATTTAATCTTTCCGATCGAATTTTTTAGGGAATGGTGGATTAATCCTGTCCCTACGTGCACGGTATGAATCGATTTACGTCTTACTCCCAAAAAAGCATCCCGCAAATAAAAAATCGTGATGAGCAATAAACTCGTGATACAGATATACGGGATCATCGTCATCAGTTGATCGCTTACGGGAGAAGAAGAGAAATGATAGATATTCAAAGTGATCAGCGGAACAAGAAAGACAATCGCAATCGAAGCGTGATTGACCCGCTCTTTGAAATCGTTCGCCTGTATAATGGGGCGAATAGCCAGTGAAGCGATAAGGCATACATAGCAGAGCCCCCATGCAGCTACAAATCCATTATCGACGCGGTTTGCCGTGAGATCTGTATAGAAGAGCAAGGTCAATACCGGCGGGATGCTTGCGAGGATTGGGATCCACTTTTGATAGGTATATATGCCGTTATAGATCAGATAAAACAGCAGCATGCCGTAGTAAGGAAACGTATTTATGAACATGTTCAAAAGGGATGTCACGATCGTGGATGCCCGAATTATATTCACATTCAGCGCCTGTTCGGTTGCATAAGGAACCCAGCTTTTTTCAAGAAACATCTGCAATCCTGCCAAACCGGCGCACAGGATGACGAGAGACGCCCAATAAATCAGACGGTTTCTCCGATGGTTCACCCACAAATAGATACTTACTGATGTCAGACTGACAAACATAAGAAAAAACATGAAGAAGAACATGGATACCCGCCTCTGTACGTGGTCATTATGGAAAGTATACATGTTCATTCGCCAATAAAAAATGATGAATCTACGATTATTCCGATGTCCCGTCAACTACTCCTTCCTAGGTTGCGAATCCTACCTCCATTCATCATAATTTTTTTCATGGGATCCCATAAGTAGACACTTGCATGTCTACCAAAAAAATCCCCCCTCCAGCCATCTTTGACTGTTCGGGGGGATCTAATTACGTAGACAATACCTTCTCTTGCAAAAACAACTCTCGCACGTCATCCGGGATCGGCACGGCCTTCAAGTTGCCTTTGTCATCGAACTGCACCCAACCGCGCACCTCGTGGCCATTGGCGACCAGCTCGTCGCCGCGGTAGACCTCATGCTCCAGGCGGAAGGTTTTGTTTTTGACTTCGGTGACGCGGGAGACGACGCGGACGTCATCGTTGTACAAGAGCGGCTTGCGGCATGTAACTCCTGCATCCAGGAGCGGCAAGCCGATTTTTTCGTTATGGAACAAATCCAATACTGATACGCCCATTTCATTGACCAGCGTCAGCATGCCGATATCAAACCACTTCATGTACGTCGGATAGTAGATGATGCCGGCCATATCGGTATCGCCCCAATGGACTTTTAGATGAACCGTATTTTGGACCATGCGCTTCCCCTGCCTCCTCGTCTCTTCCTACTTGCCGGTAAAGGAGACGCTTCCCAGTTCGGCAAATTGCACCTGGATGGTATCGCCGGCTTCGAATGCGATCGCTTCAGAAATCGCGCCGCTTAGCACGACATCGCCTTTTTTCAGCCCTTTGCCTTCTGCACCCAGCTTGTTGACCGCCCACGCGATAGACGTCGCTGGATGCCCCAGGACTGCAGAGCTGGAACCTACCTGGCTGACCGAACCGTTTTTGTACATGGTCATCCCGAGGTTCCCGAGATCCAGGCCAGCCGGGGAGAGCCATTTGTTGCCGATGACGAATCTGGACGAGGAGCAGTTGTCCGCGACGACATCGACCAGCGTGAACTTGAAGTTCAGGTAGCGGCTGTCGATGATCTCAATGGCTGGCGCGACGTATTGCGTCGCTTGCAAGACATCCAGTGCCGTTACGTTGGTACCTTGCAGATCTTCGCCCATGAAAAAGGCAATCTCAGGCTCAGCTTTTGGGTGAATCAGCTTGGAAACCTCGATTCCTTCCCACTCCAACGCCAGCATGTCATGCGTCAGATAGCCGTAAATGGCTTCGTGAACACCCATCATCTGCTGCTTGGCTTTGCTTGTCAGACCAAGCTTGATTCCGATCCGTCTGGCTCCCTCCTGCTCTTTGCGGGCAATCAGCTTCTCCTGGATCGCATAGGCTTGTTCGATAGTCAGATCGGGGTATTGGTCCGTCACCTTGACGACTTCCCGACATTCCTTTTCCGCGGACAGCAAATACTCGACGATTTCCAGATCCTTCGCTTGCGTGTATGCCATCTCTCTTACACCCCTAACCTTTGTGCTTTGCTCATTTCAGCCGCTACGTCCAGAATCATGTCTTCCTGTCCGCCGACGACTTTGCGCTTGCCCAGCTCGATCAATATATCGCGCGGGTCTACGTTGTAGCGTTTGCCAGCACGCTCTGCGTGAAGCAGGAAGCTGGAATAGACGCCTGCATAGCCGAGAACCAGACTTCCCCGATTAATATCCTGCGGACGCGGCAGCAAAGGTCCAACGACATTCTCTGCGGCATCCATCATTTTGTAGATGTCGATTCCCAGATTGACGCCCATCCGGTCAAGGACTGCCAGCAATACCTCTGTCTGGGTATTCCCTGCACCGGCACCCAGGCAGCGCACGCTTCCGTCGATCCTTGTCGCGCCTTCCTCAATCGCCACCAGCGTGTTGGCAACCGCTACAGACAGGTTGTTGTGGGCATGGAAGCCGATCTCGATATCCAGCGATTCGCGCAGGGCACTGATGCGCTCGCGAACCTCATGCGGCAGGAGCGCTCCAGCCGAATCCGTCACGTAGACCGCTTCTGCTCCGTAGCTCTCCATCAGCTTGGCTTGCTCCACCAGCTTCTCCACAGGAGCCATATGCGCCATCATCAAAAAGCCTACTGTCTCCATGCCCAGCTCGCGCGCAATGCTGATGTGCTGCGCCGAAACGTCCGCTTCCGTGACATGCGTCGCCACGCGAACCAGACTTGCGCCCAAACCGCGTGCCTGCTTCAATTCGGCAGCAGTCCCGATGCCCGGAAGAACCAGAACGGCCAGCTTGGAGCGCTTGCACTCCTGTGCTGCTGCCTCGATCAGCTTCATCTCGTCCACGAGCGAGCGTCCGTATTGCAAGGTTGAACCACCAAGTCCATCCCCATGGCTTACCTCGATGTAGTGCATGCCGGCATCATCGAGCGCCCGGGTCACATTGCGAACTTGTTCTTCCGTATATTGATGCGCAACCACGTGGCTTCCGTCGCGCAGACACACTTCCGTGATTTTGATAGGCTTGTCGCTTTTGCGTTTCATACGTGTTCCACTCTCCCTCTCTACGGATTACTTGCTGGGCTGGCTCAGCATGTGACGAGCGTAATCCTCCGCCACGCGCGTCGCTGCCGCCGTCATAATATCCAGATTCCCGGCATAATTGGGGAAGTAATCGCCCGCTCCCTCTACCTCCAGGAAAACGGTGACGCGATTTTCATCAAAAATCGGCTCCTGCTTCATCCGATAGCCAGGCACGTATTGCTTCACCGTCTCAACCATGTCCGCAATCGACTGCCTGATCTTCTCTTCATCCATGTTCTTCACTTCGCAGTAGATGGTGTCGCGCATCAGGATCGGAGGTTCTGCCGGATTCAGGATGATGATCGCCTTGCCTTGATCCGCGCCGCCTACCTCTTCGATGCCGCGTTTCGTCGTAATCGTGAATTCGTCGATGTTCGCCCGTGTTCCCGGCCCCGCACTTTTGCTGGAGATGGTCGCCACGATTTCCGCATAGGAGACATCTGCTACACGATTGACGGCATAGACAATCGGAATGGTCGCCTGTCCACCGCATGTGATCATGTTCACGTTCTTTTCACTCAGATTGGAGCCCGGGTTGATCGCCGGGCAGAAAAACGGTCCGCGCGCAGCAGGAGTCAGGTCAATCGCCAGCTTGCCCAGCTCCTTCAATACTTTTGCATGACGCACATGCGCTTTGGCGGAAGTGGCATCGAAGAAAATCTCCGCGATGTCCGGATTTTCCTCGATAGCCTGGATGCCGTTGGAAAAGACCTTGTAGCCTCGCTCCTCCGCACGCTTCAAACCATCTGATTCGGGATCGATCCCGATCATCGCAGTCAGTTCGATGACATCGCTGCGCTCCAATTTATACATCAGGTCTGTGCCAATATTCCCTGAGCCGATGATAGCGGCTTTTACTTTACCCATAGTCCTTCCTCCTCTATTTAAACTTGACGGAGACGGAGCCCAGAGATCCAAACTGCGCGACGATGTTGTCGCCTGGCTCCACATTGACCGCTGCCGACAATGCGCCAGGCAGAATCAGCTCTCCTGCTTTCAATTGAATGCCGAACTCATGCAGTTTATTCGCCAGCCACGCCACCGCATGGGCGGGATGTCCCAGTGCCGCTGCTCCGGCGCCTGTGGCGATCAACTCGTCATTTTTATAAAAGGACATGCCGACGCTGCCGATGTCGATGCCGTCGATGGCGCTGATCTTCTTGCCGACCACGACCTTCGCGGAAGAACCGTTGTCCGCGACGGTATCGATCAGCTTGATCTTCCAGTCAGCGATTCGGCTGTCAATGATCTCGATAGTCGGTACCAGATACTTCGTAGCCATCAGAACATCCAGATAAGTCACATTGGGTCCGACCAGATCCTGGCTCAGCACAAAACCGATCTCCGCTTCCACACGCGGACGCAGCATTTCACTCGTATCGACCGTATCGCCGTCTTCCACCCGCATATCATCGAGCAGGTGTCCGTAATCCGGCTCGTCGACGCCCAGCATTTTTTGCATCGCGACACTGGTCAGGCCGACCTTTTTGCCGATGACCGTACGACCTTCCGCCAGCTTTCTGCGCGTGACCTCCAATTGGATTTCATAAGCGTCTGTCACATCGAGATCCGCGTAGCGTTCCGTGATGGGAGCGATCGGGAGCCGGCTGCGTTCTGCTTCCAGCAATTCTGTGGCAATCACATCAATGACTTGTTTCATTCCATTTGCTCCTTCCCTGTATCTAGATGCCATAAAGAGTGACTCATCAGCCACTCTTTATCGCGTCAACAACTTATAACTTTAAAGTTATGGTTTTCGCTTCTGTATAAAACTCAAAGCTGTGTCGTCCGCCTTCGCGTCCTACGCCGCTGGCTTTGGAGCCGCCAAACGGGGTGCGCAAATCGCGGTAATACCAGCAATTGATCCACAAGAGACCGGAGTTGATCTTCGCAGCCACGCGGTGGGCGCGCTGCAGGTTGTTGGTCCAGACCACCCCTGCCAAGCCGTAAATCGAATCGTTGGCGATGCGAATCGCATCTTCTTCTGTTTTGAATGGAATGACGACCAGGACAGGGCCAAAGATCTCTTCCTGCGCCACTCTCATTTTGTTGTCTACATCGTACAGCACGGTCGGCTCGTAGAAGTTCCCTGCGCCAAGCTCCGGAATCCGTTTGCCGCCGATCGCCAGCTTCGCGCCTTCGGACAAGCCGATTTGCACGTAGTTGTCGACGGTTTCGAGATGGCTCTTGGAGACGAGCGCCCCCATGTCTGTCTCTTCATCCAGCGGATTGCCAACCTTGATCTTCTTCACAGCAGCCGTGAACTTCTCCAGGAACAGATCGTATACGCTCTCCTGTACGAGCAGACGGGAACCAGCCAGGCAAATCTCGCCCTGATTGCGGAAAATGGCCTCGATCGAGCCTTTTACCGCTTCGTCCAGGTCCGCGTCATCAAACACGATGTTGGCAGACTTGCCGCCCAGCTCCAGGGATACCGGGATCAGGTTCTCCGAAGCATTTTTCATGACCGTTTTGCCTGTCGTAGTCTCGCCTACGAAGGACACCCTGCGTACATACGGATGGGTCGTCATCGCTGTACCCACGCTACCGCCCGGTCCTGTGATAATATTCAGAACTCCCGGAGGAAGTCCTGCTTCATTGGCGATTTCACCCAGCATCACCGCAGACAACGGCGTATAGGATGCCGGCTTGACGATCACGGAGTTGCCCGCTGCCAGAGCCGCAGACGCCTTCCACGTCATTTGCATGAAGGGAAGATTCCACGGGATGATCAGGCTGGTCACGCCTGCAGGAGCGTATTTGGTATAGGACATATGCTTGGCTTGCTCGTAGTGCTCATGGTGTACGTATTTCGCCATTTCGGCAAAAAAGCGCAGATTGGATGCCGCACGGGGAATGTCAAAGCCCCGGCTTTCCTTGATCGGCTTGCCGACGTCCAGGGTTTCCACGACTGCCAGCTCTTCTACCCGCTCCATGACCAGATCGGACATTTTGCACAAGATCTTGCAGCGATCATCTACGGACATTTCACTCCAGACGCCGCTCTCGAAGGTGCGCTGGGCGACATGGATTGCCTTCTCGACATCCTCCACACCGGCGTTGGCTACGTTCGCCAGCTTTTGGTTTGTAGCGGGATCGATCGTATCAAAGGTTTCCCCTGAGATGGCATCGATGTATTCTCCGTTTATGAAAAGTTTGGCATCCTTGACTGATTTGGTGTAGTCCTGTGCGACCTTGTTCACGTGAATCCCCCTTCCGATTAATCCTCAATCTCCACGATCATTTCCACTTCCACCGCATTGTTGAGCGGCAATTGCGCCATGCCGACTGCGGAGCGGCCATGTCTGCCCTTTTCCCCGAAGACGGCTACCAGCAAGTCGGAAGCGCCGTTCATCACTTTGGGCTGATCGGTAAAATCCGGCTCGCTGTTTACGAAGCCGAGCAGCTTGACGATGCGCTTTACCTTGCTCAGCTCGCCTACCTCCTGCTTGACGACAGCGAGCAGGTTGAGCATGCATTGGCGAGCAGCGGCGTAACCGACTTCAATCGTGACATCCTTGCCCAGGCTGCCGCGGTATTCATCCGTTCCTTGTCCTGCCGTAAACAAAAGGTTGCCGACGCGCACGCAACCCACATAGGTGCCTACTGCTTGTCGGGGCTGGGGCAGTGTATAGCCCAGCTCCGCCAGTTTTTCCTCTGGAGTCATTGCTTGATTAGCCATATGTCGATTCACCTTTTATTTCATATTTAAGAAGCGAAGAGCGTTTTCTCCCATGATGGCTTTCTTCTGCTCATCCGTCAGCGAAACGGTATTCTCCACGTCATTGCCTGGAGGAATCTCGCGCAACAGGAACGGATAGTCCGAACCCATCAGGATTTTTTCATGGCCGAAGGAATCGACCAGGAACTGCACGATTTTCGGATCGTTGACCAAGGAGTCGAAGTAAAAGCTTTTGGCGTAATGGCTCGGCGGCTTGTCGATCAGACGCAAGTGCGGCCAAACCTTCCACCCTTTGTCGAGACGCGGCAAAATGTACGGGAATGATCCGCCGCCATGCGCGAAGCAGATTTTCAGATTCGGATATTTCTCCATCACACCGCCCAGAATCAGGCTGGCGGCTGCCAACGCTGTTTCGCTAGGCATCCCAACGGTGTACATCAGGTTGTGGCGGGTAATCCGGTCCTTGCCCAATGTCTCCCATGGGTGGACGAAGAGCGGCACGTTCATTTTTTCTGCCGCAGCGAAAAACTCGATCAGAGAAGGATCATCCAGGTTCTTGCCGTTGACGTTGGTGCCGATCTCAATCCCCTTCATGTCCAGCTCGTTCATGCAGCGTTCCATTTCGCGGATGGCAAATTCCGTATCCTGCAGCGGCACAGTTCCAAGACCGATGAACTTCTTCGGATTTTCCTTGACCGTCTGCGCGATGAAATCGTTCTGGATTTGCGCCATCAATGCAGCTTGCTCAGGCGGCGCCCAGTAGGAAAAGGTTACGGGAATCGGCGACAGCACCTGTACGTCTACATGTTCCCGCTCCATATCGGAGATGCGTCTGGCTGGGTCCCAACACTGGTCGGTGATTTCACGAAAGACTTTTCCGCCGACCATGATGTTGGCTCCACATGTGCATGTGCGCTGCATGACGGGCCAACGCTCCCCCGAAAACTTTTCCACAAAGTTGGGGAAGTCCTCCGGTATGATGTGGGTATGAAAGTCTACTCGCATTTCCACTCACTCGCTTCTTCCGGCATTACATATCCGCAATTTTTGCAAGTGCGCAGCTCTTCACTTCCATTGAATCCGGCGATCGCTTCTTTAACCTGTACCTCGATGTTGGTCAACTGTACGGTCACGCGGTGCATCTCATGGTCGCACTTGTCGCAGAACCATACGAAGTCTTCCAGTTCCCCTTCTGCACGGTCGCGCTCGATTACAAGGCCGATCGTGTCTGCCACGCGGTGAGGAGAATGCGGCACATTGGCTGGCAAGAGGAACATTTCCCCTTCCTTGACAGTGACGACTTCACGCTTGCCTTCGTCGTTGATCACTTCGACGTAGCAATCGCCTTTCAACTGGTAAAAGACCTCCTCAGACGGGTCTACGTGGAAGTCACGGCGTTTGTTCGGTCCGCCGAGCACCATCACCATCAGTTCGGCATCCTTCCAGATCACTTTGTTGTTGACAGGCGGTTTGAGCTGATCCTTGTTTTCCTCGATAAATTTCCACAGGTTAATCGGCATGAATTTGCTTGCCATATCCAATCACTCCTTATTGTTTATCCTTGGTCTTGCCGCCTACAGCCCAATGCTTGTGCGGCAGTTCATGAATCAACACACGGATGCTCTGCAGCGGAGCGCCCAGCGACTGTTCGACCGCATGGGTCACGTTCTGGATGAGCCGCTCCTTGTCTTCATCAGATCTTCCTTCTAAAATGCGAATCTCTATGATCGGCATGAGAATCCCTCTTCCGTGAAAAATGTTCACTGCCACCCCAAAAGAGATAATGTCTTCTGCGTCTCCCCCTGGGAAAGCAAGTGACGGATGCGTGTAGATGAGATCGTCTTGCCATCGGGACAGTGGACAGGCTCTATGATCTGGACGGGAAAATGACGGGCCAAAAGCTCGACATTTCCCTCTCTGTTTTGACCGAATTGAAAATCGTTGCCAACGTGGATGCACAGTGGATGAAGCCGCGCCAACTCCGTCACAAAGGAGGACGCGCTGCGCTTGGTATAGCTCTCGTCAAAACGGGCGACCACCACATGATCGACGCCAAGCATGGCGATGCGCGATACTTTTTCCTCTATGGGCGTCAGAATCTGCGCACCCGAGAAATAATGGCGCGGAGGGGGATCGAAGGTATAGACCAGACTGGGCACCCCCAGCATCCGGCTTCGCCTGACGGTTTGACGTATGACTTCCTGATGGCCTTTATGCACACCATCAAACGCGCCAATGGCGATGACGGAGCCGGATAATGTCAGCGTTCCCTCTGTATGCGTCTCCATCGTGTCTCCCTCCAGCAATCATCTCGCCGGGAGAGGCAATAGTCTGCCCTCCCCGGCAGAACGGTCGCATGGATTGAAACCGCTTCCGTTCTTTTTTACAGAAAGTATTAAACCGTCGTTTTGTCTTTTACAAAATCAGGCAGGTTGAGTGCCTCATCGACCAGGCTGAACGTGTTGTTGCGTTTGAATTGGTTGTAGAAAATCGCTCTCTTGCGGATCGGATCGCCTGTGTAGTAGCGCTCGTACTGGAGCAGGCGCTGTCCGAATGCCTCTCCGCACAGATCCCAAGCCAGCTTGAAAATTTTCACGCGCTGTTCGGCGGAAATGCCTTCACGGCCCAGGTAGTACCTTTCCATATCCCCCGCAATCTCTGGAGCTGCGAAGTCCGCACCAGTCGGCGACATCAGCAGGCCGCCCGCGCCGATGATCTGAATGACTTCGATCGCTCGTGGATACACGGTCGGCATCAAGCCGCGGATCGTCTCCAGCGATACTCCCCCTGGCATCACTTCGCCAGACGGCAAGGTCTCGAACTCGTGCTCTGCCACTCGCAGAAGAGCCCGAATGGTTTCGACGGACTGGATCAGCTCCCCGAGCTGGTCCTGAACGTTCAGGAAGACATCTACACCGATGGAATCGGCTACCCGGCAAGCCACTTCTGCGGCGAACTGGAGCTTGATCAGTCCGCGCACACCGGATTGGTGAGCAGGCTGCTGCGCGATGCCTGTCTTCGGATAGAGCAGGTTGGCTGCTTCTACGTTGTTGTACAGGAATACGCGATCCCAAGGAACGAGTACATCATCGAAGACCAAGACGGCATCCATCTCTTCAAAGCGGGAAGCCAGCGGGTGGTCGAACAGCGGACGTGTGCCGTCCTGCATCGGTTCGCGGCACAGCATGCGCAGTCCCGGCGTATCGATCGGAAGCGCGAAGGCGAGAGCATAGCGCTCATCTCCAGGCTTGAAGCCAGGGAACGAATAAATGATGACCTCGTCTGTGATCGGCGCCAGCGTAGCCAGCATTTTCGCGCCGCGTACGACCAACCCTTCCGGCGTTTCCTTGACGGCACCCAGGTGAGTGAACATGTCGTTCTGTTCATGGGAGCTCTTGCTGCGGTCGTTCTGCGGATTGATGATGGCGTGCGTCAGGAACAGGTCGTTATCGCGGATATAGCGATAGTAATTTTTGATATTTACCGCCCAGTCAGGGTTGTACTTGTCGAGGAAGTCCGCATTGCTGTACATCGATGTAACCACGACGTTCAGGAAGTCCGGCGTTCTGCCCATCAGACCGAATGTCGCTCTTGCGAAAACCTCGAACACCGCTCTGCGCTTTTGCAGATCTTCGTAGTTTCTTGGTACGAGGAAAGCGTTGTTGACGCGCTCCCCTGTCTCCTCACAGATGTGCGTGATTTGATCCTGGTACTTGGGGTCATGCTGCATGTCATACAGATTGGCCATTTCAAGAATCGGACGTTTGAATACTGGCTCCTCGAAAACATTGGTGATTTTGCGTCCCGACATCCATACTTCCGGCTGGCGGGATTTTACCGCTTCGATATACTGAGCGCCTGTGCGAATACCCATTAAGAAAGCCTCCTTTTTCCTGTCATGCTTGTCGTTGTTGTTTTTAAAAGATTACGAATATTTACCCTGTGCTTGTCACCCGCCTTTTCGCTTTACTTCGTTTGCGTGTGTTCCGCTCTTAGTTGCATTATAAACGCCATGCAAAATGCTTATTGTATTGTAGTTAACGTTTTGTTGAATAAGAAATGAAACTGTCGAAACTTTCCCAATAGCAAAAAACCGCCCTTGAGCCTTCAAGGCCAGGCGGTCTTCTCACTGGAACGAGAGGACAGGTCTACACTCATTCAGGATTACTTCCCCGAAGATTCGCTGTCATTGCCGTTCTCGTCATTGAATTTATCCAGCATGGAAATCGCATCAATCAAATGGTTGTTAAAAATCTGCCGGGCGATTTGCAGCAGATCCACAATCAACGGCTCGCGCAGCGCGTAAAGCACCTTGTTGCCGTCTTTGGTTCCGTACACGATATTTTTTGCCCGAAGAATGCTCAGTTGCTGCGAGACGGCGGAGCCCTCAGTGCCGATCAGCGACTGCAGCTCATTTACATTTTTGTCTCCTTCTGCGAGCAGTTCTAGAATCCGTATGCGCAAGGGGTGAGCCAGGGCCTTGAAAAAGTCAGCCTTAAACTGTTGAAGTTCTAAATTCATCCGTCTCCTCCTTTTGAGTTGGTAAGAAGCGGTTTGGTCGGATTGGACAGAAGAGCACATTCCTGAAATGCGAAATGTTTACATCCAATACACTTCTTATTTTCAAGTTTGGTCAGGGCAAAATCAATCGCTTCGCCTGTATGTTCAAAGAAATGTTGTTCGCCAATCATCCTGTATAATCCTGTTTTTTGCAGCATATCGCGCGGTTGCGCCTGGATGCCCGAGACGAGCACTATCCCGCCGCTTCTATGGACATGCTCCACTATGTCCGCCAGATTTTGCTCCGCCGTCGTATCCAGATAAGGTACTTTGCCCATCCGCAGCAGGAGGGTCCTTTGGGTGTGCGGGAGCGTGTCTAGGACCAAGCTGCCAAATATTTTCGCAGCGCCAAAAAACAGCGGGCCTTCTACCGTACAAATCCGAAATTGCGGACAATCGTGCAGCTCTGACACGACATGCGCTCTCACTTTGTTGCTTCTGTCTTCATGATCCGGGAGCACCTTGGTCACCTTGACCGAATTGCTCATCTTCCATATAAACTGAAGGATCGCCAACGCCAGCCCTGCTTCCACCGCTACAGTCAGATTGACAAATACGGTCAACAAAAAGGTTGCCAGCAGAATGACGGTGTCACTTGTCCTGGTCCTGAGCAGCGAAAGAAACTCTTTTCGTTCACTCATGTTCCAAGCGACTACCATCAACACCGGAGCCATGCTGGCGATGGGAATGCGGGAAGCGTACGGAGCAAACAAGAGCAGGACGGCCAAAACGACCAGGGCGTGGACAATGCCTGCTACTGGCGATGCGGCACCGTTGCGAATATTCGTAGCAGTCCGTGCAATCGCCCCTGTCACCGGTATGCCTCCGACCAGTGGAGCCGCGATATTGGCGATTCCTTGCCCGATAAGCTCGCGATTGCTGTCGTGCTTGCTTCCGGTCATCCGGTCCGCCACAACCGCCGAAAGCAATGATTCGATACCGCCAAGCAGCGCAATGACCAGCGCTGGCTGCAGCATATTCACCATGCTTTCCCATGAAATCGACGGCCAACGAAGAGCGGGCAAGCCGCTGGCAATCTCTCCGAAAGTGGAGCCAATCGTCGCCACCTGCCCGGGGTAAAATAGATTGGCCACGACGCTGGCCACGATCAGCCCGGCTAATGGTCCTGGAATGCGTGGCAGAAGCCTGGGAGTAGCCAATATCAGTACAAGAGAGAGCAAAGCGGTACCGACGCTGTAGACATTCAACGTATTCAGATGGGAGATGACCTCTGCCATGCTGGAGAGAAAATCCTCGTGTCTCTCCATGCCGGAAAGGCCGAGAAAATTGCCGATCTGCCCCGAAGCGATGATCACGGCGATCCCGGAGGTAAAGCCGACTGTGACGGGGCGAGGGATAAATTTGATCAGGGAGCCCAGGCGAAAAACGCCCATCAACACCAGGATGATACCCGCCATGAATCCGGCAATCAACAGGTTTTCGTATCCGTAGACCATGACGATGCCGAGCAGGATCGGGATGAATGCACCCGTTGGCCCGCCGATCTGAAAGCGGGACCCGCCAAAAAGAGAGATGAAAATACCAGCAATAATAGAAGAATAAATGCCGTACTCCGGTTTGACTCCTGACGCAATCGCAAAAGCCATGGAAAGCGGAATCGCCACAATCCCTACGATCAGGCCTGCCAGCAAGTCCTCTCGCAACGATTGGAACGAATACCCCGAGAATCTCCCCCATGCTGTCTTCACAAAGCATCCCTTCTCCTTTAGTATTATTGAATATTTGATTTTTCGAATATACGTAATATAATGCATGAATGTTGAAGATTGTCAATCACCGAAAGCACCCGAAAATGAAAAAGCGCCCGCAATGGAGATGGCGCTTTCTCTCCATTACGAACGCTTTTTTCTCTACCTAATAAATTATCGAAACTCGTGTACCTTCGTCCATTGCTTGCCGCCGTCCAAAGTCGTGTACATTACAGAAGGCTCGCTCGCATCAGTTGTAATCAGCCAGCCTTTTTGGGCGTCAGCAAAGGCCAAGAGCATCGGGCCGAAGCCGCTGAACTTCTGGTCCGATTTTCCCAGCGTCTTCCCGCCGTCCTTCGTCCAGCCGATCGTATTGGGCACATCGCAGGCCATGCATTGTTCCCCTAGGAAGGCAACCTTCGTGTCCACGACGTAAAAAGGACCCGGACTCGACCCGCCAAGCGAAGGTCCCTCGCGATAATCTGCCGGGAAACCGGGAGCGGGACCTCCTCCTGCAGAGGACTTCGCGATTACGACCTGCCAATCCCCGCCGCCATTTGCCGTATGAAACAGCGAGTATGAGGTTTGTGTCATCCCCGTACCGCCAATCCATTCAACCCAGGCATCTTCTGGCCCTGCTGAACGGATGATGGCATTCACAGGCGGTTCTACCACTTCACGGGACATCACTGTTTTCCAGGTCTTGCCTCCGTCGACGGTTCGCTTCACCTGAGCGGTCTTCTGTTCCTGGGTGACTGCCCACCCATTTTGCTTATCGTGAAAATACGCCTCTCCTATGACATGCTCCGGAATCGGCAGCTTGCTCCACGTCTTTCCGCCGTCCGTCGTCCGCCAATTGCCGCTAAACGCCTCCTCTGGGGATACGAAGTGGAAAAAACCATTGCCCGGCACTTTCCCGGCAGAAGTCCAATCTTTCCCGCCGTTGGTCGTATGAAGCAGCAGACGTTCCCCGGCTGTTGTCTCATCCGCGGAAACGGCAGCCCATGCTTCCTGTGAGTTGAGCGCAAACAATTGGCTGACGGTGCCATCTACCCGCTGCTGCACCTGCCAGCTCTTCCCGGCATCCTCTGTCCTGGCAATCCAGCCTTCTCCACCGACCCAGCCCGTGGAAAAGTCGGCTAGTCGAACCGCTGTAACTTTCTTTTGGTCAGGCTGTGTCTCTTCTGATGAAGGCGTTTGATTATCCGTTTGTTGCGGGGGTTCGGTACTCGGGGCTGGAACTGGTTGCGTCGTCTGTACGTCACGGCCTTGGCTTTCCTCCGTGCTCGTCTGGCACCCTCCCACCAGCAAACTCAAAACGAGAGTAAGAATGGCTGCCCATGCTCCCGCAAATCGAATCTTCATTGTTGATCACTCCCTCAGTTGGTTGGGATGAGCCTTCCACTATGACTCTCTATCAGTTTTGACGGACTGCCTTCATAAATATTACAGCTGATTTCACTTGGCATCGTGAAAAATGATTCCCAACGTGTAGCGAAGCCCGGATGTGACCGTGCTGACGCCGTGACGAAGCGTGGCCTTGTAGAAGCCGCGCGTTCCCTGCACAGGCCGGTGATTTGTGGGAAAGACAAGCCCTTCCCCTCTCTCCAGTGTAATCACGTGGCCCCTACTTTGCATTCGGGGGCGCTGCTCGACGAGAAGAAACTCGCCTCCGGTATAATCGTCTCCCTTTTGATTGAGGGCAAACACGACCTGGAAGGGAAAATAGACGTCGCCGTACAGATCCTGATGCAAACAGTTGTAGCCGCCAGCTTCGTATCTCAAGATCAACGGGGTAGAACGTGTCTGCCCTTGCTGGCGGCAATGCTCCAAAAAGGCGGACAATGCGGACGGGTAGACCGCTTCCTGCCCAAGCTGCGCACGCCAGCGATTGGCTGTTTTTGCCAGCTCCGGATACAGGCTCTCGCGAAGGTTTTGCAGAATGTCGGGCAATGGAGACTGATAGTAGCGATACTCGCCCACGCCGAAGCGATACCTTGCCATATCGATGGTAGCGCGAAAAAGGGCAGGCTCCTCATAACCCCGGATCAAATCGGCGCATTGCTCCTGGTCCAATAGGGAGGGAATTTTGGCAAATCCCTGTTCATCCAGTGTTTGTTGCAGCGTGTCCCAATCCCAAGCAGCCATTTTTGTCGCCAGTCGATCAGGCATGTTGCCGGCTCCTTTCCTCCCGGGAAAACTCCTGCTCCCCCTGCAGCAGCTTCTTTTTCATCTCCAGGCCGCCACGGTACCCGGTGAGAGAGCCGTTTTTTCCGATGACCCGATGGCATGGGACGGTGATGAGCAGCGGATTGGCCCCGATTGCCGCGCCTACTGCTCGTACCGCCGCTTTTTTGTCGATTCGTTCGGCGATCTCTGTGTAAGACCGGGTCTCCCCGTACGGAATCTCGCAAAGCGCGTTCCACACCTCTCGCTGGAAAGGAGTGCCGTGCCAATCCAACGGGATTGTAAAGCTGTTGCGCAAGCCTTGGAAATACTCGCGAAGCTCTGTCGCATACGGTCGCATGGCCTCATCGTCCTGTACAAGCTCGCTGGACGGAAAGTGCTGTTTCACCCAGGCAACCATCTCGTCTACGGGCTGATTGGGAGAGCCGACATAGCAGAGTCCTTTTGAAGTCGCTGCGATGTAGAGGCTCCAGTCCTCCACTGACAGCAGCGTCCAGAATATCGTGGACACAGGTTTCTTTTTCATCAAGCGTAACCTCCATGGCGGATTCATTTCGTTTCCCATTCCACGGAAAGTATACCCTCGATGACTGTCGTCTGTACGCATTTTTGAATGGATGATCAAGATTATGAAGGAAAAATTTTTCGCTCCGGCTTCCAATACAACAAAGCTGCCTTAAATCGATGTATATACGCAGGCTTGCCGTCGATCCACACCAGGTACTTGCGCAAAATCGCTTCTGCTTTCTCCCTGTCGTACTCGGCCTCCATTATCGCCCGAAGATTATGATCGACAAACTCTTCCTCGGAGTCGTACCGATGCGTCTGCTGAAGATCGAGAATCTTGCAGTTCACGTCTATCCCCAGCTCGTACAGCAGATTGGTGATATGAATATAATCTCTTCTGGCAAAGCGGATGCGATATCCGAGCTTCTCGTAAATCTCCCAGTAATGCGGCTTTTCCGGTCCGCTGGTCAAGCCGACCACCGCGAGACGTCGGGCGGTATTGTTCATATGAAGCAATGCCTGGTCGATCTCCTGCATCCGGTAATAGCAATTCACTCCAAACACCACATCATACGTCTTGGGAGATTCGTATTCTTCCCATTTGGCATGGACAAAGCTCATGTTGGACAAGCCTTTTGCCTGGGCTTCCTTCGCCAGGTAATCAAGCACGCTGGCGGAACTGTCCACGCAGGTTAGGGACTTCGCTTTGCTGGCTGCGGCAAACGTATAATTCCCCCACCCCGGCCCTATTTCCAGCACTTCATCTTCGGGTTGAATCAAAGCAACCAGCTCCCCGCAGATGTCAGCCACATAAGCATCAGGTTCGGGACGGTTCGATTTTTCCTGCAAAAATTGGTTCCAGAACTTCTCTTCCAGCGCGTCGTCCGTCATGCGCGGCGGAAGTATGCCTTCCCAATTCTTCATTCCTTCGAGCCAGCGCGATTTGGAATCCAGCGACAACCTTACTCCATGGTACATATGGTTTCTCCCCTTTCTTTATCTGCTGACAGGACGAACGGCGGTCATTTTCAACCCGTAGCTGCCTGATTCGATCTCGACCTGTACACCGTATACCTGCTCGAGATGGGAAGGTGTACATACTTCCTCCGGTCTGCCGGATGCAAAAATTTTGCCGTCCTGCAATAGATAGATGCAATCCGAGTATCTGGCAGCCAGCTCCAGGTCGTGCAGAATCAGGATGACCAGCACCTGCTGCTGTTGGGCCAATTCCCGAACCAGCTCCAGCACCTCCAGCTGATGCCGGATGTCCAGAGCGGAGGTGGGTTCGTCCAGCAGCAGCACCTGCGGCTCCTGGGCCAGCGCGCGTGCAATGAGCACCTTCTGCCTTTCACCGCCGCTCAATTCATCGAGAAACCGTTCGCTCATCTCCGTAAGCTGCAGCTTGTCCATGATGTCGGCTACGACTCGCATGTCTTTTGCCGTGATGCCCCATTTGATATACGGTTTTCGTCCCAAAAGAATGGTCTCCATCACGGTCAGAGGGAAGCCGAAGGACGAGTGCTGCGGGACATAGCCCTGTTTTTTCGCCAGCTCATTCGCCGCAAACGAGCGGACATCCCGCCCGTCGAGCCACACCGTTCCTCTGGCCGGAGGGAGGATCGAAGCAAGGCTCTTGAGCAGCGTCGTTTTCCCTGCGCCGTTCGGACCGATGATGCTGACGACTTCACCGCGGGACATGCTCATCACGATATCCTGTAAAATGGTCTTGTCCCCGAATTGCACGGATAAGCCCGTAACCTGCATATACACGTGATCATCCCCCCTCATGCCCAGTAATCCCGGCGCTTTTTCACGAGCAGATAGACGAAAAACGGAGCGCCAAACAGCGCGGTAATGATTCCCACGGGTATTTCGACCGGAGACAGCAGCATGCGGGCTGCGGTATCAGACAGCAGCAGCAGCAAAGCTCCGACAAGACAGGAGCAGGGCAGCAGAAAACGGGTGTCCGTGCCGATGATGATCCGACTGATGTGCGGCGCAACCAGCCCGATAAAGCCGATAATCCCGGTAAATGCAATCGTCGTGGAGGCCATCAGCGTGACGATGAGCAGGCAGACCCAGCGGATGCGTTTTACTTTTACCCCTAACGTCCGCGCCACTTCTTCGCCGGCGCTGAGCGCGTTCAGATCCCAGGCGTACTTGATCAAAATTGCCAATGATACGACCAGCAGCGGGATCAAAATCTGCAGGACCTGCCATTTCGCTCCCCAGAAGCCGCCCATGAGCCACACGACCAGATCCTTTAATGCTTCGTTGTCGGAAAAGTACTTCAAGCCGGAGACTCCCGCCGAGAATAATTGGCCAATCGCCACTCCTGCCAGCAAAAGCACGGTGGTAGAACTGTTTTTTAGTCTCGCAATGCCGTATACGACAAGGACAGCCAGACAGCCAAAGACAAAGGCATTGAGCGCAATCATCCAATGCCCCGACTGGACCAGATTGATCCCAAACACGCTTGCCCCGGCTACAATCGCCAAGGCCGCGCCAAAAGCCGCACCGCTGGATACCCCCAAAGTAAACGGATCTGCCAGCGGGTTGCGCAGCAAGGCCTGCATGATCACTCCGGCGCACGAGAGCGAGATTCCCGTCACGATCGCCATGACGATCCGTGGAAGCCGCACTTCATAGACAATGTAGGTAAGCATCTCATCCGAGCTCTGACCGAATAAGATCTTAAGCAGATCGTACAGCGGCACCTCTACCGCGCCCCGACTGATCGCATACAGTGTCGAGGCGATCAGGAGCAGCATGGTTGCGCCGAGCAAAAGCAGCTTTCTTCGGACACTCCCCTGATACAGGGCCATGACCTTCCCTTCGATCGGCACGCGGACGCTCCTCTCTTTACTTTGCATCTTTATAGGAATAGGTCCATATCCCTTTGTACGGGACATTCAACCACTTTTCATAATACTCTCGCGCATATTGCTCAGGGTCGACGTCCTGGAACAAGTCCGGATACAAATATTTCGCCAGCTGCAGCGTGCCGATATAACGCTTGTCCGACCCTACAAAATTGGTGTAGAAGAAGTAGATATCCCGGGTTTGCCCTGCCTTGAGCCGGGAAACGGAGGTCGTTTTCATGATATTGTCCAGCGTTTCTTCAAACGGCTTGGCATCTTCCGTCTCGTATCCGCCCAGCCAGGTGCCATGCAGGGTAATCACATCCGGGTTGCGTTTCAGCACGTACTCCTCGTCCACCATGATCGTGGTCGATGACTCGGCCGGGTTCCACTCCAGATCCGCAGCATCCTTTCCGCCCGCCAGGATCGTGGCGTAGCCTTCTCCCACTCCCGGTTTTCCGCCTATCGACTGACTGGGAAAAATGCGATAGCCGCCGTTCGTATTGAGAAAACCTGCGGATAGTGCCAAGACGCTTTTCTTTTCTTCCTCCTTCAAGCCTGCCACGCGATCTGCCAAAAGCTGCTCGATGGAATGCTTCCACTTAAGGAATTGTTCTGCCTTGTCGGTTTTGCGGAACAATTTCCCCAGCAGGCGAAGCTCCTCGTCCATCTGCTCCGGCAAGTAATTATTGATGCGGACGACCTTGATCCCCGCAGGCTCCAGCTTTTCCTCCAGCGTCTGATCCGGCCGGTTGGTATATGCAAACACAACTTGCGGCTTCAAGCTCAAGATCAGCTCCAGATTGACCTGTTTGGTCTCGCCCACGTCCGGCTTGCCCGCCAATTCCAAATAGGGGTTGTTTTTGATCGTCGTATCGCCTGTCGCCAGAATGGCATCTTTTGCCCCCAGCAAGGTGATGGCTTCCGCCGTATTACGATTGAGCACGACCGCCCGCTCGATTGGCAGAGGCAGGGTGATTTCTTTGCCTGCCGTGTCCGTAAACGTCAGGACTTCGGGTTCGTGGGTTTCGGTGGCAGGCGACGCCTGATTCGGCGGCGATGATGGCTGTTCAGGCTCAGAGCTGGGCGCAGAAGCGCAGCCCGTGAGCAGCAGGATTGCGAATATGGCGATCAACCACGGTATTGTGATTGTTCTTCTCTGTTTTGTGATTGTCATCTCGGTTCTCTCCCCGATTTTATTCCTTCTTGCCTGTTTTCTTGGAAATCCCCACAGAAACGTCTTGTGCAGGTACGAAACCATTCTGATACGTATAGAGGAGATTTTCTTGCAACGGCTGTCCTTCTCGTACATGCTGCGTGATGATTTGCTGCGCCAGGTCAGGCGTCACATCCTTGTACCAGACGCCGAGCGGGTAGATCATGACGACGCATGCATTCTCACAGCGTCCGTTGCACCGGGTCCGCGTCGTATGTATCAAATGATCGGCTTCGTTCTCCCGGATGGCATCGCGGATCGCTTGTGTTACCTCCTCTCCGCCACGCTTCATGCAGCTCCCCCCATTGCAGATGAATACATGCTGCTGGGTTCCAGACAGATTCCAGGTTGTCATTCTCTCTCCACTCCCTCTATACATCTTATTGCGGCTTCATAAATCGTAATCATTACGTTTTAAGGATAGCTGTTGCTTTTTTCCATGTCAACTCCTCCACGACACGAATGTATACAAAAAGACCCCGCCATACCGGACGGGGTCAACGCAGATGATTCACATGAAATAGACACAAAAAGGCATTCTTTCCACGCTTCATCCACCTCTCCTTTCCGCGAAGGCACTTTGGGTGTGACAAACTAGGTAGGTCTCCTGGCTTCGGTTCATCGTGCTCTTTCGCCTTCCCCGGCAAACCGAGTGGCATCATCGAAAGAGAACTCACCTTTACAGTGGCGGGACCGCTCGGGATTTTCACCCGATTCCCTGTTACCCCTCGCTCTCGCAAGGGCACCTAGCAGCATCCGTATAAAATTTCGCACTCAGCTACAATTCCCTATATGTTTGGAAAATCCTTCATTGTTGATACATCTCCATCCCGAGACGGAGCCGGATTCGATCTGCGGGTCGTTACCCCCTCTTTTTTTGCCAGCTAAAATGACGAAGAAAGGGCATCAGCAAGACCGGTAAGCAGTGCTGCACGGTCCGCACAAAAATGGAGGAGACAATGAACCAGGACACAGTCGTTCAATTGCGGGATGTTACGAAAAAAATCGGTCTGAAAACCATTATTCATACGATCAGCCTCGATATTCCGAGAGGAAAAGTAATTGGCTTGCTGGGACCAAACGGAGCCGGAAAAACCACCCTGATCCGCATGATGGTGGGCTTGACTTCCATCACTGGCGGTCATATCACGATCCACGGAGCCAACGTGAAGCACGAGTTTGAAAAAGCGATTCAACACGTCGGCGCAATTGTCGAGAATCCGGAAATGTACAATTATATGTCGGGTTGGAAGAATCTGATCCACGCGGCCAATATGCTCCCTGGCGTGAATCGCAAGAGGATGAAAGAAGTAGTCGCGCTGGTCGGATTGGAGAAGCACATCCATCAAAAGGTGAAGACCTATTCGCTAGGGATGAAGCAGCGGCTTGGAATCGCCCAGGCATTGCTCCATCGCCCCTCTGTCCTGATTCTGGATGAACCGACGAACGGATTGGACCCTGCCGGGATTCGGGAGCTTCGCGATCATTTGCGAAGATTGGCGGATGTGGAAGGCACGGCTGTGATTGTCTCCAGCCACCTGCTCTCGGAGATGGAGCTGATGTGCGACGAAATTGCCGTTCTGCGGGAGGGGAGATTGGTCGATGTAAAGTCCTTGGAGGCTATGATGCATACAGATACATCGAACGTGACCGTCGTTCTGGATGTTGACCAGCCACAGGAAGCCTATGCGCTATTGACGCAAACTCCATTGGACATCTCATGCACCATTCACAATCAGACACTGACAGTAAAGCTCTCCAAAGAACAGATACCGTCTGTAGTCTTTGCACTCGCACATGCACAGATCAGCATCTATGAAGTGAAGATGTTGACGCAGACATTGGAGGATAAATTCTTGGAAATGACGGGGGTTCACTAAGTGTACAAACTGCTGCGCAATGAAAACATGAAGCTGTATTCCAAATTCGGCACCTGGCTTATGATGACGCTCCTTCTGCTGACCGTTGCTCTCATCGGAGTGGTGAGCCAATACGACGCTCCTCCACCAGACGTATCCCAATGGCGGTCACATGTCGAGCGAGACATCGAGCAGATGAAAGCCGGCATCCTAAACGAGCCGAATCCCCAAGTCGTCAAGCAAATGGAAAATCACATAAAAATAAAGGAATACGCCTTAGCTCACGGCATCGTCCCGCTCGAGTACACGCCCTGGAGCTTTACGAAGGAAGGGAGCTCCTTGATTCCACTCGTCAGCCTGTTCGTGATTTTCGCAGCGGGAGGCATCGTAGCGAATGAATTTGCCTGGGGTACGATCAAATCCCTTCTCGTGAAGCCTCACAGCCGGGCCAAAATCCTGCTGGCCAAATATGTGAGCGTCCTGCAGTTTGCACTGCTTCTGCTCGTGATGCTGTTTGCTGCAACCTTTGCCTGCAAAGGACTTTTCCATGATTTTGCTTATTGGGATACTCCCTATCTGTTCACAGATGCCCAGGGCAACGTTCAAGAAGGAAACATGGCTCTTCATCTATTCTCTGCGTATCTTTTGAATTCGGTCGAGTTGTTGTTTGTGGCAACGATCTCGTTTATGATTTCCAGCGTCTTCCGAAGCGCCTCGCTGGCGATTGGCATTACGATGCTGCTTCTCCTATTGGGCGGAATGACAACCAGCTTATTGGCTGTCAAATACGACTGGATCAAGTATACCCTGTTCGCCAATACTTCCTTGTCGATGTACATGGAGGGTTCTCCCTTGATCGAAGGAATGACGCTTCCATTTTCGCTCATTGTCCTGAGTATCTACTTTCTTGCTTTCATCCTTACGACATGGACCGTATTTACCAAGCGCGATGTGGTCAGGTAAAGAAAATGAAAAAGCCTCCACCCTGCAAAAGGGGGAGGCTTGATGCCCATTAGACGAAAGCATTTCCGGCAGCCTTTGGATTGGCTCCGTACTTGTTGTCCTCTTGGCTATCTTGGCACATAAATACGATCAGAACAATCGTACCGATCAGCGGGATCAAACCGATGAGAATCCACCAGCCGCTTCTCCCTGTATCGTGCAGTCGACGAACTGTTACACCTAAGCTAGGCAACAAAACAGCTAATGAATAAATTCCGGTTAATACCTGGGTAATTCCAATCATATTTTCCACGAGGGAAAGCACGATGGACACGATGAAGTTGAACAAGATGAACATCCAGTATTCTTTACGTCTGGCTCTACCTGTAAATGCCACGTAATCCTTCAGAACCTTCAAATACCATTGCATGAAAAACACCTCCATTCTTGCGGGAAATCCAATACACTAAAATATCATATCACCAAGCTTCAGGAAAAAAAACCGTGAACAGTTAGGTTTTCCCTATTTGGTTCCATGGAATCATTTTCCAATTAGGTCAATAGTAACGGTTTTGGGGATGACCTAAGACAGGCTATTCCTCAATCTTCCCTTCTGACAACGCTCGAATTTTCATCTTTTTGGTTTCCTCTTGAGTCAGATTCTTCCTGTTCTCCACAATCGCCTTTTCCCAGTCTCCATACATTGGATTGGGCAAGACGATCTTATGGTCCTTCGCCACTTCCTGCCGCCTGCTTTCCTTGCTCGATGCCATCCCCTCCTCCCGAATGAACAAATGCCCTTCCTCAGCCTGCGGGAAGCCCAGGGCAGTACAGGCAACACCTCCCTTCCCATCACCTTTGGCGGGCATAAGTATACTCGTCCTTCACAACAAGTTGTATGAGACTGCCCGCATTTTTTGGAGGTAAATCGCGAGTCGATTTATACATGATGGTGAATGACACCTGGTGATCCCTCTATTATCCTGAATTCAATGTAGGAATTTTCTAAATTTTTTAAATGCTAGGAGGGTGTATATGCCAAAGTGGCTACTCCGTATTTCTGTCACAGCCCTGCTCTTTAGTCTGGTAGCAGGGTGCAGTACAACATCTACCGACACGACGAAACCCGCAGATGGTACCCCGACCGTCGCCGAACCTTCACCAGCTGAACCCATGGTGCTGAACTGGAGCATTCCCGGTGAGCCGCCGACACTGGACCCCGGCATTGCTTCCGACGCTCCTTCCATGGACATGATCAATCTGGTGTTTGAAGGGTTGACCGCTGTCGATCGCCAAGGGGAGATGGTCAATGCGACGGCTGAGAGCTTTACCCAATCCCCCGATTTCTCTCATTACGTCTTCACCATCCGCAAAGATGCCAAATGGAGCAATGGCGATCCGGTCACCGCGCATGACTTCGAGTACGGGATCAAGCGAAACCTCGACCCCAAGACTGCCGCAGACTATGCTTATCAACTATTCTATATCAAAGGGGCCGAGGAGTATTACACAGGAAAAGGCTCGCTGGATGACGTCGGCGTCAAGGCAACGGACGACTACACGCTCGAGTTCACCCTGCGCGCCCCTACGCCTTATTTCCGTGAGCTGACCTCCTTTACCACCTATTATCCGCTGCATAAAAAGACACTTGAGAGCAATCCAGACTGGGCGAATGACGCCAAAACCATTGTTGGAAACGGCCCCTTCGTGATGGATGTCTGGGAGCACAAAGCCAAGATGGCATTCAGCAAAAGCCCAACATACTGGGATCAAGCCAACGTCAAGCTGGACCGCATCGAGATCGCCATGATCGAAGACCCCAACACAGCCTTGTCCATGTTTGAAAACGGCGATCTGGATTGGGGCGGGTACCCTGCCTTCAACTTGTCTCCAGATGCGATCGGGAAGCTGAAAGAGGAAGGCAAAATTATCGTGGCGGACAATCCGGGGACGCGGGGAGTCATTTTTAATACAACCAAACCGCCTTTCACCAATAAAAAAATCCGCCAAGCCTTCGCCTATGCGATCGATCGAAAAGAGATCATCGACGGCATTCTGCAGACAGGAGTTGCACCCGCTTTCGGCTGGTCCCCTGTATCCATGGGCTTGAACCCGGACGGCTTCTTCAAGGAAGATCCGGAAAAAGCGAAGCAATTGCTGGCGGAAGGCATGCAGGAGCTCGGACTGAAGGAATTCCCCAAACTGACGTACTACTATGATGTCGGCGAGACAGACAAAAAGATCGCCCAGGCCCTGCAGGACAGATGGAAGCACACGCTCGGCATCGACATGGAAATTCGCACAGCCGAATGGAAGGTCTATTACGCAGACGTCCTCGAAGGAAACTACCAATTCGGCATTTGGCTGTGGGGCGCGGATTTCAACGATCCTATCAACTTCCTGGAGATGTTCAAGGACAAAGATGGCGGCAACAACGTCGTCCGCTTTGACAACCAGGAATACCGCGAGCTGTTGAATCAAAGCTACTATGAAACAGACCCCGAAAAGCGCAACAAGCTGATGTTCGACGCGGAGAAGATTTTAATGGAAGAAATGCCTGTCGCACCAATCCACTTCCGCGGTAATCCCTATATCAAAAACGACAAGGTGAAAGACTTTGTGATTCTTCCGCTGGGTGGCTCCTACTTCAAATACGCCTATGTAGAAAAATAAGCGCAGATGTGAGCCTATCAAAAAAGCCGATTCCACACTCTAGGAGGAATCGGCTTCTTGCTTGTTTACATCGGCAGATTTTGGCTTTGCCCTGCTTTTCGGTTGCTGCGGGACCAGATTACTACCGGGATCAGCAGCAGCGACAAGACTCCCCCCGCAAACGAGAGCGTGGCATAACTGGAGCTTGCTACGATCATCCCGGATAGAGCTCCGCCAGATGCGCCAGCCAATGCGATCAAGACATCGATCGTGCCTTGCGTTTTCGCTCGGGTAGACAGATCCGTGGCATCGACAATGAGCGCCGTGCCGCTGATCAAGCCAAAGTTCCAGCCCAGGCCGAGCAAAGCGAGCGCGGCGATGAGAAGCAGCATGGAATCGGCAGGTGCCAGCGCGGCAAGGAGAGCGGCGGCGAGGAGAATCCCTCCAGATGCATAGGCCATCGCCGTTCGTCCGATCTTGTCGACGAGCACCCCCGTCAACAGAGATGGGAGATACATCGCGCCGATATGGATGCCGATGACCAATCCAACCTCGCTCAACCCATGTCCGTGGTGCATCATGTGCACGGGTGTCATCGTCATGATCGCAACCATTACGATTTGCGTCAAAATCATGACCGTCGCCCCGACAATAATGCCCCGGTTGGCACTTCCCCGAGTCGGGGAAGCCACATCAGCCGACTGATTCTGCTCTTTTTTCTGCGCGGCGGCAATCGCTTTTGCGACTACGTACGGATCCGGACGGAGCAAGCACAGAAGGACCAATCCAGCGAGGATGAAGGCTGCGGCACCCAAAATGAAAGGACCTGCCAGCGCTGGAATACCGAGCGACTCGGCAAATCGGCCCATTACATCCACCAGGTTGGGACCTGCCACAGCGCCAAATGTCGTCGAGACCATCGCGATGCTGACAGCAGTCGCCCGTTGGTTGGGCTTCGCCAGGTCTGTCCCGGCATAACGGGCTTGCAGGTTGGTGGCTGTCCCGGCGCCATAGACGAGCAGCGAAGCAAACAGCAGAAGAATATTGCGATCCACCGCAGCTACAATGACCCCGATGGCGCCAATCCCCCCGGCAAGGAATCCTGCCGCGAGTCCGGCACGGCGACCGAACCGTTGCGAAAGCCGACCGACAAGCATCGCCGCTCCGGCAGATCCCAGCGTCAGCAATGCCGCTGGTATTCCCGCATAACTGTCTGTCCCCAGCATGTCCTGGGCCAGCAAGGCCCCAACCGTTACGCCCGCTGCCAGCCCCGCTCCCCCGAATATTTGTGAAATGACAACAATGATCAACGTCCGTTTGTACAGCCATCCCTGTTTTTCCGGAGAATTCAGGTAACTGTCTATCTCATCCGTTTTTTTCGACATGCGCTTGTTCCACCTTTTCCCTCACATGCAGCTCCGTTTTCATTCGGTGAATGATTCCGTCAGCGTGGAGGCGATTGAATTGTTTGTATTTTAGTTTTCTTCCAGAGGAATGTCAATTCTGTAAGCGCAGGAACAAAAAAACAGCCGGCACAGTGAGGGAAACTGTGCTGGCTGAGCAATCAGGCTTCGATATGCGTATTTGTCTTTTTCATCCGAATCATCAGCACCATGATAGCCGAAACCAGTACAGAAGCGCCCAAGAAGATGATGCCGATCTGGACCGAGCCTGTTCTTTCTGTAATCATCCCCATTCCATAAGGACCCAAGAAGCCTCCCAGATTTCCGATGGAGTTGATCACTGCGATGCCGATGACAGCGGCTTCTCCCAAATACACGCTGGACAACGCCCAGAAAGGGCCAAAGAAACAATACATGCCAACCATGGCTATGGTGAGCATGACCATCGACAGGACCGGGTTGGGCATGAAGCCCATCATCAGCAATCCGAAAGCGCCGATCAGAGCGGGAATAGCCGCATGCATGTACCGCTCCCCGGTTCGATCCGAGCGCCTTGCCCAAAACACCATCGCGACTGCCGCCGCAATGTTCGGCAGCATTGAAATCAATCCGATCTGGATGTTTGACAAAGCACTGGCGAGATCCTTCAAGATGGTGGGCAACCAGAAGGCGATGGCAAGCTGCCCGATCCCAAGCGTAGAGTAGATGATCGCCAAATACCATACCTTCGGGTTTTTCAACGCCTGCAAGTTCTCTTTCGTCGAATGGGTGTGGGCCTGTGAGTTGGTCTTGCGATCCTTCTGCAGCTCCTGAACCAGCCAGTCCTTCTCTTCTGCGGTCAGCCATTTTGCTTTTTCAGGTCGATCAATCAGGTAAAAATAAGTGACGATTCCGAGCAGAACAGCCGGCAAGCCTTCCAGGATAAACATCCAGCGCCAGCCCTCAAGTCCAAACCAGTGAATGTTTGTCATCAGCCAGGTGGAGACCGGCGCTCCTATAATCTGGGAGGCAGCGATGGCGGTCATAAACAAGGCAATCGCACGACCACGTGCTCTGGCCGGGAACCAAAAGGTGATATACAGGACAATGCCGGGAAAAAAGCCCGCCTCTGCCACACCCAGCAAAAACCGCAGGACATACAGATAGCCTGCGCTTTGCACAAAGCCGGTCATGACCACGACGATTCCCCACGACACCAGGATTCGCGCAATCCAGACCCGGGCGCCAAGCCGGTTCAACAGGATATTGCTGGGTACTTCAAACAGAAAATAGCCAAGAAAAAAAATTCCCGCTACAGCTCCAAACACTTCACTGGTAATGCCGAGATCCTGATTCATCTCAAGGGCGGCATAGCCAATATTTACACGGTCCAGGTAAGCAATGATATACAAGAGAAACAGAAAAGGAATCAATCGCAGAGTTATTTTCCGGATCGTCCTCTGCTCGATCGCATCAGTCGTGATTTGAGACATTTGAATACCTCCAATGGATGGGGCGCCCCTTTTTATAATCAAACGAACTATGATACAATTCTTTGGAAGATATTTTTCTAATTTTGGATTTCCTGCAAGCTTTCCCCTCGACCGGATCGTTCCCAGCGATTCTGTCGAGTGCTTGCAGGGAATCATTTTTCTTTTTGCAGCCAGGTATCTTTCAACTTCTGGTTGACCACATTGTTCGGCCAGACGCCGCCCAATGCCTGGATCGCCTGCGCCGAGACTTGCCTGTACATCGTTTCCAGGGATTCTCTGGAGAACATCGCCACATGCGGAGTGTAGATGACATTCTCCAAGTGGATCAACGGCTCATCCCTGTCTACAGGCTCCCCCTCGCAGACGTCCAGTCCCGCGCCCGCAATTTTCCCTGTCGTCAGAGCGTCATACAGCGCATCCTTGTCGACAATCGCCCCGCGTGAGACATTGATCAGGACCGCAGATTTTTTCATCTGTGCAAATTCCTCGTAGGAGAAAAGATGAAAGGTATCCGGGGTAAGAGGGGTGTGAATCGACACGTAGTCGCAATCAGACAGGAATTCTGGAAGAGAGGAATGCAACTGAACGTTTTCTTCCGCAATCGACTGTACAAAAGGATCGTATACGGCGATGTTCAATCCCAGGGCCGATGCTTTCCTCGCCAGGCTTCGGCCGATTCTCCCATAGCCCAGGATGCCAAGATTTTTCCCCTCCAGGCGCTCAATCACAATCTCATTCCCAGGTCCGTAGCCGCCTTCTTTGGCCCTTTTGGCAAATCCCTTGATCTGTCTGTTGAAATTCAGCAGGAGCGCCAGAGCGTGGTTGGACACTTCGTCCACACAGTAATCGGGTACATTGCAAACGATGATTCCCTTCTCGGTAGCTGCAGGAAGATCGACACAATCAAGACCGATGCCGCAGCGGACAATGACCTCCAAATCAGGCAGTTCGTCCATGACCCTGCGAGTAATCGGCAGCGCAATCACCAAAATCGCGTGAGCATCCTTGCCTTCCCGAATAATCTCTTCTTCCGTTTTCCACTCCTTCCCGACAAGCTCGACGCCAGACTGCGCGAACTCCTGCTCGACGATCGCCCATTGCTCCTCACTTAACCATTCCTTATCCGCAAAGTAAGCCTTTTTCATCGTTGCCTCTCCTTCATTTCGGACTATACTTTCTCTTCCAACCATTCAGACTATTGATCCCGTTCAACAGCCATAAAGCATCCGAACCGACCAACACCAGCGAAGCTCCCCGCTGGATCCAGCCTTCTGCATGTTCGATCGAGGGACAAAAGATTCCCCATGGCTTTTGGAAGCGCTTGCACTCCTCGATAATGGAAGCAATGGTCTCCCCGAGCTTGGGATGTCCAAACTGTCCTATTTCGGCTCCGGTGACGTGCGCCGATTCATCAGAAGCGAGGAACAGCACCACGTTGGATACATCCTCGACCGTTCCCAGTCGGCCAGTCGGTACGCCCTGTGCCAATTCCTCTTTGGAGTGTTTCGTAGCCTCCGAGGCATAGGCGACCATTCCGGTATCGATATAGCCCGGGTGAATGGAATTGACGCGTACACCGGCAGACGCATACTCGATCGCTGCATCCTTCGTCATGATGCGAACAGCGCCTTTGCTTGCCCCGTACAGGACATGGCCGGGAGCACCAATCAAGCCCGCGATCGATGAAGCATTGATGACAGAGCCGCTTTTTTGTTTGGCCATGACCGGCATCGTGTGCTTCATGCCCAAAAATACACCGGTCACGTTGATGGCCATCAGCCGATTCCATTCTTCCAGCGTGATTTCTGCCAGCGGTTTGATAATATAAATGCCTGCATTATTAAACAGGATGTCCACTTTTCCGTAATGCTTGACCGTTTCAGCCACGACTTGCTCCCACTGTTCCTCTCGCGTAACATCGTGGGCAATCGCCTGTGCCTCGCCCCCTGCTCCCTGAATTTCGGCTGCTGTCTTGCTGGCACTTTCCTGATTGATGTCCGTGACGATTACCTTTGCTCCTTCTTTTGCAAAACGAAGAGCTGTGGCCTTCCCGATGCCAGTGCCCCCGCCTGTGATAATCGCTACTTTCCCTTCCAGTCTCGCCATTTGTAAACGCCTCCATTTCGATGGGCGGTTTGATAGATGTGAATGTGTTTCGTGCCCTTGATTCAAGTATAGACCTTCATTATATTTAGTAACATGTAAATATAATTACCGTTCCTTCATTTTCACTTAAGGATGTGAAGCGCGCCATGCACCTGGAGCAGCTCGAATACATTGTCGAGGTGGCGAAAACAGGCTCTCTAACCAAAGCATCGCAGAACAAGCACGTCACACTGTCAGCGATTAGCCAAGCCCTTTCCAGTCTGGAGGCAGAGCTCGGCGTTTCCCTTTTTACCCGTTCCCGGCTGGGCGCAGTCCCTACACCAGAAGGACGGATTCTCATCAAGAAGGCCTTTGAAGTGCTGCAGAAGCTGCAAGAGCTTCGGGAGGAGGCGCAACAATTTACCAACGCGATCAGCGGCGAGCTCAGAATCGCAACCATTCCCGGCCCGATGAATCTGCTGGTAAACGCGATAGCCAGCTTTAAAAAGGATTACCCCCAAATTCGCTTTGAAATCACGGAAAAAGGAACGCAAGAAATCCTGGAGGACATCCGCCAGGAAAAACTCGATATCGGATTGATCATTTTATTCAGCGACCTCATTCCTAAAAACGCGGGGCTGATCTTTGAACCCGTATTGCCGGTAAAAATGGTCGCAGGGGTATCCAAGGACTCCCCTCTTGCTTTCCAGGACACTGTCTCGCCGGAGGAATTGCGCCGCCATCCCTTCGCGCTGTACGAGGATGAATACGTCCAATGGTTTGTGGAGGACTTTTCTGCCACTTACGGTCCGGTAGACATTTTGTTTACGACCAACAACACCACGGCCATTCGCAATGCCGTCAGAGAAAACCTGGCTGTCACCCTCGGCATCGACTACTCCTTTATCGACGAACCTTATTTGCCCGTTCAGGATATCCTTACCCTGGACCTGGACATTCCCAAGCAGTCCGTCTATCTAAGCTGGGTCCGCTCTGAGGAGCGACATTTCTCGCAAATCTCCAAGAACTTTGCAAACCGCCTGCAATACGATTTGAAAAAGAGAATGGATTCTCTCCTCCCCTAGCTAACGACGAAAAAAGGCTGCCGGGTCATACGCGGCAACCTTTTTCAGGGGATCTCCTAACCGTGCAGCCCTCCTTCCAACCGTGGCCTCGGACGACAGGGACCAACCGGAATTTGAATGAGACTCGTTTTTCCATGCTGAGCCATCTGGTAGAGCTCATCAGAGGTGCTCACGTCATAGCCGAGGAGCGGGTGTCCGCCCATACCGATGGCGGACGCCGTCAGCAGCAGACGCTGCACAAGCATTCCGGCCTCCATCTGTTGGATGCGATACCCTCTGTATCCGAGCTTTTTCAGCAGATGATTCCTTTCCCCCGCCACGTGAAAGCAAAGCGGCACCTGGAACAGATTGACATTGTCCAGATTCATACCCTCCTGCAGCCAATGCCGATGGTCGCCTGGACGAATCAGTCTCAGAGCATGTGCAGCACGGTCATACTGGTAGGCGCCGTCTGGAATATCCTCCACGTTGTAGAAACAGCCGTACAGGAGGACTCGGGACTCAGGATTCACGCAGTCCTCATCCAAATCGTTCCGGTATGAAAAGGCGGCTGTCACCTCATGCAGCAAAGTGGCCAGCTGCTCTCGGCTTACCTTGCCTAATACGAAATCCCGCTCCGGTGAATACCTCTTCTTGCATGCAGCCGCCAGGTCATAGGTCATCCGTTTTGCGTGCGGCAGCTCCAGCGCAGGTAGGTCGTAGGCAGCCTTCTCCTCTCCCCAAATCTGCCGGACCGACCGCAGAGATTCCAGCCGGGACGCTTCGTTTATTTGGATCAGCATCGGGTATTCCAGGACCTTTTGAGATCGCACGAAGTGGTCATGTCGTACAGCTGGCAGCTCCTGGGACAATTCAGCGGCTGAGACATTTCGATTCCCTTCATTCCCTTTCGCAAACCACGTTATCCCCGACTCCAGCGACAGCGGAATAACCGCGTAGACACTTTCCTCTCGCTCAGACACACCAAGCAGATGGTTTACCGCCCGATCCAGAAACTGGAAGTATACCCCCAATTCATAGCCAAACCGTTTCGATACCTCCAGCAATTGACCAATCAAAGCACCTGAATCCAGCCCTTGCAGACGATAAGCAAAGTTATAGTATTTATAAAAATTCTTCCAGAACATGGTTGCGACAAAAACGGCTCCGAAACAAGCCGAGACGTCACAGCGATTGCCAAGCGCCCGACTCAAATAAGAATCGAAATTACCCTCACGCAGCAGCACCAATCGGTGGTGCGCCACGTCGTAATGGTATATTCCGCTGGGAACCTCCTCCACTTTCAGATAGACATATAATTCATTGGGATACATCGCGCCCCCGGAAGGAACAAACCGCCGATAGGACTGCATCGTTCCGATAGCTTCCTCTCCGGAATCCCAGTCAAAGGCCGTCTGGCTAAATTGAGTAAGCCCGAATGCATACCAGAGAAAATGCCCCAGTTCACGCAGATCTGCCTTCGCAGGCCTTGCGCTTCCTTCCAGTGTGAGGGGTATTTCCGCAGATAGCGGTATGACAGGCAAGCCGCGGTAGAGTTTAAAGGGCAGCGGCGCATCTTCCCAATCCACCTCAAAGTCAAGCGGCCTTGCCTTGTCTGTATCGAAATGCAGCTGGTGCAAAAACGCTTCCAGACTCATCCTTTTTCCCCCTCGTCATGCCTTATGGAAACGGATGCGGATGCGGATTCAGCTGTTCAAATGTCAACGGCTGCTTCGCGTACCCGAGCTCTACCGGCACACGCAATACGCGATCCAGCCCTGACAAGCGGGTCAGATGATGTCCGAACGTCATCGGCAGCATCCCGGGAATCAGCACTTTCACACAATACAGTCCGTTTCGCGAAATCTCAGGGGTCGTCTGGTCCACCACGATCACATCCAGGTTCAATCGCTGGAAGGTCTGAAGCATGTCTTTCAGATCATCAGTCAGGTCAGCATGCCTCGGCTTTTGCCCGAATTCCTCTTCAAATGTGCGCAATGGACGTGAATCATCCAGCAAAAACTGCAGGCGCTCTTCTGCTTCCGGCAACGCATACAGCATGGAATGATGCTCCATTTTTTGCACCTGATAAGGATCGTGGAGCATCCGCACGTAATCCTCCCTGTTTGCCTCAAACTTCGCATCGAGTGACAGCAGCATGGCGGCCAACTCGTGTATTGAGCTTTTCACCGCCCGAACAGGGTCCGGATGAGCTCCGCCAGCACAAATCAGGTTTACTCCCTTTTGCTTTCTGTTTTTTGCCAGTGTCCACACGCTGGGAATCCCGTTCTCCATCGTCGCGTTATACATATGGACCTCATATCCCGCCACCTCCTGCAAACGTTCAAGCATCAAGCACAATTCCTTGTCGTCAGCCGAATAAGGGTCAAGGCGCGGGAGACTTAGTTCTGCGTACCAGGTCAAAAGGAACGAATCACGCTCTACCACTTCCAGGATGCCGTACAGAATGGCCTCTTCCATGCTTCCCCCCAACGCGCATCCGTTGGAGGTTTCAAAGACAAACCCGTCTCTGCCGCCCATGCTGTAATAGGCGAGCAGCTCTGGAACCAATATCGGACGCTCTTGCAGGAATGAATAGCCCCATACCCAAGGGATACGCCGATCGGGATCAAATCGTTTGAATGGAAAGCCGCTCTTCTCATACTGTTCCTTCGCGTGCAGTCCTACCTTCACGGGATCGAGCGCATCATCCGCGAGATTGTGATAGCTGTCGTGGACAACCGTCCGTTTCCCGCGAGGCGCCAGACCGCAGTACCGTTCCAAGCCCTCCAGGATGGCTGTCATCTCGCTGTGCAAATAGGAATGAGTACGACCAGAGGTGGATTCGTCTGCTGTGAACAAAGGAAGATTCACGCTCACATCGGCAAACGGCGACACCAGGTCGAGCAGTTTTCCATTTAAAAAGCCTGTCCGGTAATCCAGATACTCCTTGCTGAGAACTTCTTTCAGATCATCCAACGGACGAGAGCGGTAGCTGTCGGCACTAAGCTTGGGATTGGGTTTCAGGACTATACGGGCCGCCAGCGATGAATCATCCGGCATTTGACCGCAAACCTCACAGGAAGGATCGGGCAAAAAGAAATGGCGTGAGCTTTTCAACGTTTTCAGATTGATTAAAAACATCCGGCTTTCCAAGTGGGCTTGCTCGCCTTTCAGCACTCTCTGCACTTCAGCAGTGAGCACCTGCGTCACCTGCAAAAGGCCTGAATGCGTTGCCCATGCGTCACGAGAGATTCCCCCGTTCTCCCCCAAACGCTGTTGCAGCTCCCACATCTCCTTGCGATCGCGTCCGGCCATGAGATGTCGCAGATCTGCACATTGGGAACACCCCGGTTCACCGGGTCGAATCAGAGGGCCGACCACGCCTTCCCCAAAAGAAACGAAACCGCGCAGCCACGGGATGCCGGATGGCTGCAGCAGCACTTCCGCCTCCTGATGAACAGCAGGGTCCCAGGCATCATGCAACAACAGAGCCAATTCCGTCGCCTCTGGCACTCCGGCCTTCAAATCGTCCTGACGAACCATTCGGCACAGAGTGGACAGTTCTTTGCACACGAAGTCCGCCAGCACCCCTTCCCCGACAACCAAAACAATGCCGCTCACCAGCCCCCCTCCTCTCGCAGCAACACTCCGTACACGCCTGCCAATTCTTCTTTCTGAAATGATTCCAGTGCCAAATCAAAGAGGATCAGTTGTTTACGATGACTTTTCAATACCTGCAAGGCGGACTGCAAAACATCCTGATGGCAGGACGCATCATCGAGGGAGGGGATCACCAGACATTGCGGTTCCTTTTCTGCCAGAAGAACGGATGAAGCCTGACGTACATGCGGCGCAGGGGATTCTCCTTCGTTTTGCGCATGCAGCAGTGCCTGTTGCAACGACTTTCGCAACGCCAGGGTTACATGCAAGCCTGCGCTGCCGTACCAGCGTCCGCCCGAGCCGACCCAAACAACAGGGAAGCCGAGCACTTCCTCTCCCAGTCCGATCTTCGGTGCTCCCTGCATGGTGGTCAGTGCTTGCAGATAGTACTGACAACGTGCATCTTCTACCTCGCTTACCTGCATCGGAAAGACAGAAGGAATCTCAACCTTCTGATTTTTTGCCAGTTCATTCGACAAGCACCTTAGCAATCCGCGGCAAACCCCCTCCGCCTTCGTCTCTCCTGCTCCGACACCGATGAAATCATCTGGTCCCGTCCCTTGTACCATACGCATGGCATAGGCTTCGATTCCCTCCAGGCCCGCTTCCCTGCGCGCCTCCTCATGCGTCAGACCAGTACACACCATCTCCGGCAACAGCCCAGCAGGTCCCTCGGACAGCGGATCGACAGCCTGGATGCGGCACTGCGCCAAAGGAAGCTGCTTCAAATCCCCTTCCTCCCAAATATGGAAGATCCCCGTTTCCGCAGAGGTCAACGTGCTGAAATAAGGAATCAGGCCATTCGATTCGCTTCTTTCCTCGTTCTGTTCGAGATGCCGTTCTTGGTCTTGTATCCTTTCCATTGTCATGTTTCCTTGCACTAATGGATGAGGCAGGAATGAATGCCAGTTTCCCTCCAACGTCTCCAGATCAAGCAGGAAAACTTTGTTCCTCGCCTCCTTTTCGTTCACGCCTGTAATGGTTTTAAACCATTCAAACACGGTCACATTCGCCAGCATCGCTCCGGCTGTGGAAGAGTACACATGCAGCTCGTGTTCGTTACGGATCGCAGATTGATGCACACGGCGCCACGCCGATTCCCAGCATCCTTCAGAATCAGGATGTACCAGCGGACCCGCCATTCCCACCTGCTGCAGGCAAATAGCGGGGAATAACAGCTTGCCCTCTTCTCTGCAAATCGCGTTCAGCTGCCGCAACTCCTCTACATGGCCGTCCTGTGATACGTACAAGATGGAATCAAACGGCTGCACAGCCTCGCGCCATGAAATCTTTTCATCCCTCTGCTGACCAAGCTCCACAATCGCGACCTCAGGGTCCGTTTTGCGGGCATGTGCTGCCAATTCCTCAATCCGCTGTCGATTGGTCGGTATCGAATCTGTGATCAGCATATGGAGCTTGGGCAAGCCGGAATCCAGCAAAGCTGCAACGAGAGAGACAAAGATCGGACCGGAGCCTATCGCCAACACATTCGCCTGACGATAGGACATGAAACGGTAAGCACCTGAATCCGCTACATTACGTAAGAATTCAATTTGCGGGGCATACTTTTGGAGGATCTTGTCCGCCAGCTGATGAGGACGTTCTTGGCTCATATCCTGAACAAAACCGTTTTGGAATAAGCTTGCTGCAATGTCATAGACCCGCTCCTGGTATTCTGCAGGCAAATCCTCTGTCAGTTCACCCAACGTATGCTCCCCGTCAAATACAGGCAACAGTATTTCAATCCACTGATCAATCCCGTTGCCTTCCATTCGGAACGACCCTACATTGTTGCGAAAATACACACTCCCCTTTGGATCAGGATAAAAAAACGTATCTCTTTTCACTTTCAGACGCATCGAAGAGTCCAATTTTGTCATGCCAGCCCTCCTTGCCGTGAGCCGTTCTCATAATCCGCCATCACTTTCATCGTCATCTTATGTACCTCTATTTGTCCCTCATGCCAGATCTTTTAAGAGGCAGCCCCTGACAGCCTAGCCACGTGACTGGGCAGGAGCTGCCTCTTCATTCAGACAAGCGCGATTACCTGTGGAAGCCTAGAAACAACGGGCGCAGCGACTGCAACGGAAGAAGCAGTTGAAGAAACAGTTGAAAAAACAGCTGCAGAAGCAAAAACAGGAGCAGCTGCAAGAACAACTGCATGAGCATCTGCATGAGCATCTATGTGAACAGCTGCAGCTACCGCATCTTCCTTGAACCAGCATGGCATTTTTCTGACTTTCATTGTCCCAGGGAGTCACGTCCCCGCCCTTGAATTTGTCTACCTTCAGCTTTTTCAGCTCTTTTTTGAAATCGTCCATTTTTACCACCTCCGTGATACCAACATGTAAACGAATGCCCATCGATGAAGCTACAATAGATTTATGAAAGATGATCCGCTAATGGTTCCTCCTCCAAAAGCCCATTTTTTGGATAAAAAACACAACAATCCCCCCACCGTCTATCTGGTGGGGGGATCTGGGTTTATGCTTGCTTATTTCGTTCTACCTTTTGCACAAAGTTCGCCATCAGCTGCTCCAGCAGCTTGCGGCCCATCTCATCCGTAAATTGACCTTCCTCATCAAACTTCAAATGAAGCTGCGGAACCAGCACCTCCGGACGATTGACCGTGTCCAGATTCAGCGCGAAAAGCTGCTCGCGCAGATGTAGCTGTCCTCGTGAGGTGCCGAACCCTCCTGGAGTTCCTCCCATGATCGCCGCAGGCTTCAAAGCGAGTGGCGTGCCTACTGCTTGGCGAGACAACCAATCCAACGCATTTTTCAATACACCGGGAATGGACCAGTTGTACTCCGGAGAGCTGAACAGGAAGCCGTCTGCCGACTTGCACAATTCCACGAGCTTCAGAACAGCCTCTGGCATATCCTCTTCCAAATCCTGATTGTAATGGGGCAGCTCCGAAATATCCGCCAGTGTGAATCTGTAGTGCTCAGGCAAGTATTCTTTTGCGTTCAGCAGCAGCTTGGTATTCAGCGATCCTTTGCGCAGGCTGCCGGAAATGCCGACGATATGTGGTTTGCCAGTCATATGTGCTCCTCCTAAGTATACTTACATATATTTTATGTTTAGAAACTCTTGATGTCATTATACTGAAAAAGATTCCTTGATGGAAGTTTTTTATCAAAAAGCATGTCTTCCTGCAAAAAGAAAACCAGCTGAAGCCACTCTAGCTCTTCTGCCGGTCTGTTGTGTCTGACTGTTGCTCGCTTATATTTTCGCGATGAACTGTTCGATGATCTGATTAAACTTCTCATCATGCTCCCAAAACATCATATGCCCGCCCAACACTTCAACAGCTGATTGCGGGGCATGCTGGGCAACGAAGTTCTTTGCGATGGGCGCCCAATGCTCGGCAACAATCGTAAGGGTCGGCACCGACTCGCACGCAAGCTTGGCTTCCGCCCGATAATCCGAGAACATGCCGGACGCGAAAAGATTGGCCGCGATGTAATGCGGTGTCTTGAGAGACTGTTCTACGATCCAGTTCAGCTCTTCTTCCTGCAGTTCTCTTTGCACCATAATGCCCGTCGCATAGGAAGATATAAACTCCCGTTGCTTTTCCGAATCTCGCAAATACGTGTTAAAGGCCGCCGCAATCTCATCGAGGGGTCCTTCCACCCAATCCTGCTCATGATTGATCGATAGCGGCTTCGGAGACAAGTCGACAAAGACGAGAGATTTTATATGCTGGGTTCCATGCTGTCTGATGTACTCCCACATCGTCAAGCAACCGAATGACCAGCCTATCAATGTCACATTCTTCAATTCCAATGCTTCTATCACTTTTGCCAGATCAGAGCCGTGCGTCGTGTAATCATTCCCGTGCATGGTGATAGACGATCTTCCATGGCTGCGCGGGTCGATGGCAATGACCCTGTTCGTTTTCTGAAAATGCTCCACTTGCTTGTGGAATACTTCCGTCGTAAATGTCCAGCCTGGAATAAACACAAGTGGATCGCCACTTCCTACATCCTGGACAAAAAGCTCAACGCCTGGTTCCACCTTTACGTACTTGCCGCCTTGGTTCATTTCCGTTCCCTCCACTTTTTCGCAATAGTAAGATAATAATTCGGGAAAATTCCGGAAAATCCTTGCGATTGTACCGTTTTAGCGATAACCCCCTCTTTTGGCGTTTGGTAATAATTAGCCAAATCCCTGGTAAGAATATGCAGAACACGACCTACAAAAGCAAGCAGGTGGTTATCTGTGGTGAGCCAATTCATTCAACAATTAACGGATTTTATGGGTAATCCAACAGATTTAACGGTACATCCGCTCCCTCCTGCAAAGGGGACAGACCCCGAAGCGGTTCTACTTTATCTATCAAGCATTACAGATGCATCCAAGATTCGTGAATGGTTCCTGCAACCCGTCCTTTCCGCCCTTGTCCACAATCAGGATATTTCTGATGTGGCAGAGCTGTTCGTTCATCATGGGTTCCCGGTAAACGGAAGCACCATCGAGAAGAAGGTCTCTGCGATTGCCCTCCAGTTGTATGAGGGGAAGTGTGTTTTGCTCGTAAATGGCCAACAAAAAGCAGTAGCTGTGGATGTCTCCCAATGGCATGACCGCTCCGTTACAGCGCCAGAGATCGAACATTCCATCATTGGACCGCGGGACGCTTTCGTGGAAGATATCGCGGCGAATGTATCGATGATTCGCAGGAGGATTCGCCATGAAAATTTGATCGTAGAGTCCTTTGAAATCGGGAATAAATCCCGGACGCAAGTGAACCTGGTTTACATGAAAGGGCTTGTCAATCATCAGGTGCTCGAGCAGCTCCAGCAACGTTTGCAGGCCACAAACCTAGACGTGCTTTTGGATACTACCCAATTGGCCGATTTGATCGTGAACAAAGGCAAGTCGTTTAACCCGTTTCCTTTGTTTCAAGTGACAGAAAGACCCGATAAAGTGGTCGCCTCAATCATGGAAGGGAGAATTCTTCTTTTAGTCGATGCAACGCCGACTGGTGCGCTTTTCCCAGCTACAGTGACCGCTCTCTATCAAACCACGGATGATTATTACTTTCCTGCGCTGTCGGGCACTTTTATTCGAATCGTTCGCTACGTTGGGTTGCTCATTACACTTTTTCTTCCCGGAATCTATGTTTCGATCACCTCCGTAAACTACGATGTTCTTCGCATCCAGTTTATGCTGGCAGTCGCGGCAAGCCGCGAAGGGGTTCCTTATCCGGCGTACATTGAAGTATTGATCATGATGACCTTGCTAGAGTTGATCAACGAGGCTACTGTGCGCTTGCCCAAAGTAATTGGCGGAACAGCCACGATTGTCGGCGGTCTGATCATTGGAGCCTCCGTCGCCCAATCCCATTTGGTCGGCAATATTATGATTGTGATCACGGGAGCAGTAGCCATTGGCAGCTTTACGGTCGCCAACTACATGATCGGAGTCGCATGGAGGATCTGCAGTTATGCCCTCGCGCTTCTAGCCATCCCTTGGGGGTTGAACGGGATCGCCATAGGCTCTGCGTTCATCCTGTTGTTTTTATGCCATTTCAAATCGCTGGGAGTGCCCTATCTCTCCCCCCTCAGTACATGGCAGTTCAAAGACTTTTTCAAGGATATGCTCTTCCGCTTGCCTTTGATGCTGCATGCGATCCGTCCATCCATTTATAGTCAGGCAGCGAAGGGCACCAAACGACTTTCGCTCCAGGAAGGGGAGGATACCCTTTGATACGGTTATCAAATGAACCCAAGCTTCACTACCCAATTCTGTTATTTATAACCATACTCCCTCTTACTGCCAGCCGGCCGGTCTCTGTCCTCGTGGATGCCGTGGGAAGAAACAGTGTCTGGTTTATTTTTCTGATTGTACTATTGGTTATCGCAGGAACCTGGATGAACCTGCAAATCAGCAGGCGCCACGGCAATATTTCCCTGATGCTGGCAAGCGGCGAGATCCTGTTTCGGTGGATTACTCCTGTCACCTATATCCTGTACGCAATCCTTTTCTTCGGTGTCGCCTCGTATACCATCGCTCTGGGAGGAGACCTTTCATCACGCGCCCTGCTCTTTAACGACCCGAGAAATGCCATCCTCTTCTACTCGATCGTTTCGGCCTGTGCCGCCCTGTTTCCGATCGAGACGCTGCTGCGGTATTCCCAAGTCGTTATGATTTTAGTTGCTCCCCTTTTTTTCTGGTGGCATCTTCCATGCTCATGAATGCTCATTGGAGCTGGCTGTACCCGTTTTTTTACGCAAAGGAAATCGTTCATCCATTATCAGCTATTGCAACGCTCATGTGCATTTTTTCCCCGTTGGCGGCTGTCACCCTGCTAAATCGCAAAGATACAAAAGTTTCTTTTCGCGCGCTTAGCCGTTACATTCTATTTTCCGCTGTATTTTTGGCCTACCTGGCCATGGTGAGCATTGCTACATTTGGTATTCACACTTCTAAAAAAATCGAGCTGTTGACTTTTTACAGTCAAAGCGCGGTTCATCTCGAAACCTCCATTTTCTTGAGAATTATCTTTCTGAATTCCATCCTCTTAATCTATTTCAAGATCGTGGGCAACGCCTTTATGCTGCGATGCGCAGCGCTTGGCCTGACCCAAACCTTTGGGATCAAGCTCGGTGCAATCCCGATCCTTCTGCTGGGAGGAATGTGTGCGCTGATTTTGTGGATGATCGATCTGCCTACCTTCTTTCAGAAAGCGCCTGTCTGGTTGGGCTACTACAGCTTCGGTCTCATCGTGGTCTTGCCAGCCTTGTTGTATTTTCTGATGCTAGTAAGGAGAAAGACGGCATGATGCTGAGGCGATACCTGTATCTCGTTGTCTTGATAGCCATGCTCATCACCTCAGGCTGCTCCAACGCAAAGCCATTAAATGTTACAGCCATTGGCGTTGATAAGGGTAAAAAAGGCGTCGTCGTTCACACGCTGATTGCTGTCCCGGGGAAATTTTCTTCCATTGCTCCAGGTGGCGGCGGAGGATCAACGAGCCAGAATCCGAATTATATCTTGAGTGAAGAAGGCACAAGTATAGCGGACGCCTTGTATAAAATGAAACGGAAGTCGGCCCGAAGCTTGAATTTTGGCCATACTCGGGTACTCCTGTTTTCTGATGAACTGGCCAAAGAAGGACTGGATCATTTTCTCGATATTTTTATACGCAGAGAAGAGTTCCAAATAAACCTATGGGTGCTTACCACGAAAGGAAGCACCAAGAAGATTCTACAGGTGAAGCCGGAGGTGCCAGAATCCCTTACCGATTATTTAGTCGATGCTCTCTCCCAAACAGGGTCGGATACCATGGAAATTCTCCCTATCTTTCTTTATGAGTTCTTTAGCTATCTGAATGAGCCCGGGAAGTCCCCGTATACCTTGGAAATCGACTCCCAAAAAGGGGGAAACAAGCTTGAATTCAAGGACCTTGTCTTATTTCGAAAAGGAAAAATGGTTGGATATCTAAACCCAGAGGAGACGAAATATCTGAACCTGATCAGCGGCAGGCGCTTGAAATCGACGTCGATAACAGTGAAAGATCGATCCTATGTCGTGTTAACTTATAAAAGCAAGAATAAAGTCAGCGAGGAAGGCATCCAACTGGACTTCAACTTTCAGATTGAAGTGGACGAAACTCCGACGGAAGCCACGCTCACGCCTGCAAAGCTGAAAGAGCTGGAGACTGCTGTCGCGGATACCCTCAAAAAGGATATCGAGGGCCTGATCAAAAAGCTTCAGAAACTCAAAGTGGACCCTGCAGGTTTTGGAGAAAAATACAGAGTTGCACGCGGGGGCGAATTGCAGGCAGACGAGTGGCTGGAGGATCTCTTCCCCGCGATGCCGGTTCAGGTCACGATCAAGGTTCGTATCGAAAGAACAGGGATGTTGTCCTAACACAAAAAGCCGCCAAGTATGGCGGCTTCTCATGACATTTGGCCCTGGGAAGGATTGAATACGACAATCATAGCTCAAGAAAATGCTGGCCCTATTCGATATTACCTGCGAGCACTATGTTCCCGGTGCTTCCCGCAATGAATATCCCTTTGCTATTCGCATCACTCGTAGCGTTGTTCGAGATGATGTTTTGGCTGTGCCCTCCTTCTGCCACATAGATTCCGTAAGCGGCTGTTCTCGTTTTGTAAGAGGGCTCTGCAATGTTTTCATTGACGAGTCTATTAGAAGTAATGGTATTTTGACTTGAATTAACGTAGATCGCCGTTTTGAAATAATCCGGCATGGCATCATTTTGTCCTGGACATTGAATCATATTGGCTTCCACGATATTGTCTTTTGAATTCAAATAAACCCCGATTCCGCCTGCATACTGAATGTCATTCCCGAGGACCATTGATTTTTGCCCGGCCAACCAAATGGCATGTTCCTTTTGTAGCCAGAATTTGTTCCCGATGATCCGCGTTGGTCCCCCTTTGACCAGGATACCCAGCTTTCCATACCCCACATCATTCCCGCTGATGAAGCTATCCCAGAAGGTTCCCTCCAGCGAACTCCCTTCACACTGGTAAATCGTGTTTGACAGGATTCGATGCACAACTCCTGTATGACTGACAATGCCATGCCTTCCCATATGGGCAATCAGCGTGTGAGTAATGGTCACGTAATCTGCGCTGTCGATCAGGATGCCATCCGTCGACGACCGTTGATCCCCTTTGATGCCAATTCCCGAAATCAAAACATCCTTCCCTACAACTCTGACGATGCTTTGCATGTCTGGACTACCCTGGACAAGGTTGCTGCCCAGATCAAATTCATAACGATTGGAGGATCCGCTTCCAATCAATTGAACGCCTTGGGGCAGTTCTATTGTTTTTTTCAATAGATAGTTTCCTGATGGAAGATATACCTTGCCGCCATTCTTCATGACATTATGAACAGCTTGTTGAATCGCTTCGCTGTCATCGTGTTTGCCGTCCCCTTTGGCGCCAAAGTCTTTTACTGAGACATCAGCATCCGTCATAACCTGGACTTCTCCGCGATCCAACGCAGCAAACGTAGCCACCGCATTCACTGGAGAAAGATTAACCGTGCCTAATACAAGTATGAGAAAAATAACACATAAGATTCTTTGCGTGAGCTTCCGCATTGATTACCACCGCCATAAATGATATCCCTATCTTTTGGTATAACGATATTAAATCTCTTTTGATATACCCCAAAGAAGAGAAGCATAAACGATTAGCATCGAAACGGGCACAAAAAAATGGAGAAGGAAGTCGATGAATCCGTCGGGATTCTCAGCGGTTTCGAAGAGGTTCGCAAGCTTGCTGAGGAATCAACGAAAAGCTCGGACCAAAAAGAAGGAGCCACGATAATCGGGCTCCTTCTCTCATTTCTCTATCAGCTTCGCCTTTACTAGCACCCGTTGGACGATAGCCGCCGTCTCTGCTCTTGTCATCAGGTTCTTCGGCATTAGTCCCTTGCTTGTACCATTTACCAGTCCATTCTCGACTGCTGCAGCTACCGCGTCTTTGGCCCACGAATGAACCTCCAGGCCGTCTGGGAAACGGTTCAACTGATCATTCACATCCGTGCCATGGTTTGTGGTTTCCATTCCCGCCAGCTTCATCGCCCGCTCGATCATCACCATTGCCTCTTCCCGTGTGATCGACTGCAATGGGCGGAATGATCCGTCCTCATATCCATCCACGATCCCGTATTCCTTTGCTCTCGCTGCAGTCCCTGCATACCAGTCGCTGGCGTTCACATCCCTGAACACGACCGTATTCTCGTCGTCAGCCAGACCAAGTCCGCGGACGATGATCGCGGCAAATTCAGCACGAGTGATCGGCTTGTCGGGATGGAAATAACCTCCATCTGCTCCACTGACAATCATCCTGGACGCCAGGTCATTGACAGCTTCTTGTGACCAATGTCCGTTGACATCAAGAAACGGCATCGGGTTCCCAATCAGGGAATATGCACCGTTTGACAAACTTTGAACCACAGCAACATATTTCCCATCAAGCACACGCACATAAGTAGGAACATGGTACACGCCTCCCTGTTCATGGTAAACAACGGCGGTTGAGACCTGGTTTGCGGATATGCCGTCGGGAAGCGGGATTTTACGCTCTACATACGAGTGAAAAGTATGGATCGGGATTGTTGCGCCGCGATAAGCAGCCGTCAAAGAAAAATCTACGGGCGGAACAACGACGGTGTACTTCCCTTTTTTCGCTGCGTCTTCCATCCTTTTCACATGTTCCAGATCGCTCTTCGCAATCACGATCTGGATGGTAAGATCCGACAGGTCCACACGCTCTCCGAACTGCGTCGCCGTTTGCTTGATTTGCAATACTTCGGCGGGCAGCTTGTAGTGTCCGTTCGGCGTTTGAACTTCTAAGACAGCCTCTTTTTCCACCATTGCCTTCACCGCGTCTCCCGTCAGGCAAACGTTCACTTTGTCTGTGGGAGACGTCACAGAAATCAAAACCGTCGCTTGCTGATCCGACTTTTCAAGCTGATCCGCCAATTTCCTCCCATTCACGGTCACGGTATGCACCGTCTGCCCGCTTTTCTTTTCAACAGACATCGTCGCTACGGCTTTCTGCTGTTTGCCATCGATCATCACTTCAAGCCCTTTTGGCGTCGTATCCTCGTCTTTGGAGGATTCTCTGGAGGAACGAGAAGAGCCTGATGACGAGGAGGCAGCCGCTCTCGTCACCTTTATCGTGTACATCTTCGTCGTTCCATCTGAGGCCTCCACTTCGACTTCAATGTCGTTGCTGCCGACGTCCAGACGGATGGCTTTGCTTTCTTGACCGCTTGGCACGGTTTTTCCTTGAATCTTGACGGTCGAATCCCGATCGTCCACAGATGCCGTCACTGTGACGGAAGTCGTCCGGTTTGAAACACGTGCCTTATACGAGGTAATCTCCGGATCAAATTTCGGACTCAAGGTTCCATCAGACAGCTGCAAGTCACGCAAATTGGCATTCCCCTCCGGAGCCTCCTCTTGTGCCAGAACCGTCAATTCAAATGATCGGGTCGCAGCGGCAGCACCCTTCGCAATCGTCGCTGTCAGGGTTACAAGGACATCGCCTTCCTCAGAATCCGGGCGTGTCACGTCACCGCTGTCGTCGATGATATCGGGATTGTCGGAGGACCAGGTGATGGTGCTCCCATTCCGCCCTGAGCTAGCTAAAGCAACAGGTCGGGTAACGTGGTCCTCGCTGTCTCCTGAGGCGTATTTGATCCTCAGAGCTTCCCTGTCTGCCGCTACATCAGCTTCATCGTCATCTTCGCCTGGCGGTTCTGGTTCTTCCGGTGGATCTGGCGGACGCGGCTTGTCGCGTACGGGACCGACTGCCTGGCTTTCCACTGCCGTTCCCACTTTTGCACCTGATGCGGCGACAGGCGTGATTTCAAACGTCACATACTTGCCTGACAGTTCTTGCGTCAGCACTAGCGATTGTTCGTCCTCTCCCGCTAGTGCTTGTTTATTCGCACCTGAATCGTCATCCGCTACGTACCATTGAAAGATCGACTCGCCTTCCGGGTCATCTTCCCGGTCGTCATACGTATACCTTCCCGTTAGTGTCTTGTTTACCTGCGGTGTCCCGTCTATGCGCACACGACTGGCTACAGGAGCTTCATTTTTATGCGGCGTCGCGCTCACTTCCGCTGAGAAGTCACTTTCCCCGTCCCAATTTCCCGCCTTTACTGCAAAGAACCGCGTGATGTCATTCGGGAGCCCTGTTACTGAATAGCTGTCAGGATAGTCATGAAATCTCATCATGCCCACGTTGTAGTTGCCTGAAGCTAGACCCTCATATACATCGTAATGGGTGGCTCCATCCACTCGCTCCCATGACAAAACAACTTCGCCATCCCCGGCTATTGCCTTCAAGCCGGTGGGGGCAGGGAGCCTTGTGCTCGGCTCAATGGTGACCGTGAGTGCCTTTGCTCGCTTTTCCCCAGTCGAATCCATCACTGAAATGGTCAACGGATACGTGCCTTCACCTGCAGGAGTACCCGAGATCAGGCCCGTACGAGAATCCAGGTTTACCCCGGAGGGAAAGCTGCCCGATTCGATCGCCCAGATTCGGTCACCGATGCCGCCGGAAGCTGTAAGCAGGCAAGTAAAAGGCTTCCCTGCCGTTCCGTTACAGGTATCGGGAGACGTGATCATTAGAGGCTCATAGATGTCGATGTCCCAGCTCTTCGCAAGCGGCTGCTCGACCCCTGGCGCTTCTGCTGTTACGGTTACTTCCCCTGCAGTGGACGGGGCTGAGAATTCGGCAGAAAAATAGCCTTGATCATCGATTGTCACAGGACCGATCCTACCCTCGGTAGCCGTCATGACAATCGGCAATTTCGCTTCAACATCCGTATTTCCGGTGAGAGTGATCGTTTGATTGATTTCCAATTTCGTGGGGATATTTAGTAAAATATCAGCCGGGGCTTGCAATAGCATGATCGATTGCAAATCGCTACCAGAGTTGGACGTTGCCGAGATGCCAATCTCTTTGCTCTTCTTTAGAACAGACAGAGATTTGAGTCGGAGTGCATAGCTGTCCAAGAGAGGATCGATAGAGTCAATTGAAAGGGCTTCTGAGCCTTGAACTACTTTTAGCGATCCATCGGCATCTTTCAGTGCTATCCCTCTGCTTGCACCATCTACAGATATCTCAACCTGATTGGCGCCTTTTACCGAAAACAATAGATCCGCACTCGTTTCATGCGTGATATAGAGATGGGAATCGACTTTTCTAAACTTCCCGGGGTCATCTACATTCGGATGATCGGGGTCATGGGGAACAGGCCGCAAACCCGTGATCAATTTGCCGGAGTCTTTTCGTATTGAAAATGACGCACTTTCCGCTACAGTCGTACCCTCAATAAAAAATTCGATGACTGCCGCTGCGACATCCTGAGTCGTATCGGCATTGATGGCAGCAAGACCGGAAAACGCTGCGATCCCTGCTGTATCGCTTGCGACAGTGGCATTTCCGTTCAAAATCCAGTCGCCGGTGTCAGCTTTTTTCTTTGCGTTCACGACCACACCAGAAATGGGATTGCCGAATTTGTCCTGAATCTTTAGCGCAGGCTGCGTGCTCAGCATACCGCCCCCGTCTTCTGTTGGTCCGACTGGCTGCCGCTCCACGATAACGGAGTGAACAGCATCTGGTGCGGGTTGAACGACAATCGCTTCCACATTTGGTTCCAGCAGTCCCTTAATCTGAAACTGGAGAGTCTGCTTCGCCGTCGAATGCAAAACAAGAGGTACCGTCGCGACACCATCGGCAAACGGCACCTGGATCGTCTTTTGCGTACCGCTAAGCTCCTCGCCGGCAAATGACCCTGCTGTTCCATCCGGAGCGGAAACATAGCCGCTGATCGTTACATCCGCCAGCTGGCTGAAGGCGGTGTCGATGGCGTCATCTACATTGCGAACCTGAAAAAGGACGTCTGCTGCTTGTCCTGCTTGCAGTTCCGCTGGATTGATCTCAGCCGTCCCCCGATACTTCTCATAGGCCAACATATAGTAGGAACTGCCGTCATCAGAATCGATAAAGGGTCCCATCACGATGGTATCCGATTGTAAATTAACGGCTGGCCGTACACCGTTTGGGGGATATACAGATGAAGTGCGAACTTCACCTGTAGAATTGTTCACCATGTAATAGACGAAATAATCAGGATAGATGGTTCTTGTCCAGTAATATCCCGATTTGTTTCCATTCGCCTTCCTGTTCGTTGCATGATTGAAGTACGGAATAACCGTTTGGTCTGGATCGACAAATGGTTCATGAATGGTTGCTAATTCCGGGGCTGCAAGTACGAACAGAGTATCGTTTTCTAAAACATCCGAAAAACCTTTATCGTAGGTGGTTACAGCAATGGCGCGCCGGAACAAGGGAGAAATTTCCGGGTACAATGTTTCCCGTAACCAGATTCGAAGAGAGTCGTCTTTCCACTGCAATCTCCCTGCTTCGTGCCTCACGTCTAACTCAGCCACAATTTCCTCGGAGACGAACAAGCTGGTGTTTCGCGCGTGCTTATCTTTCTCCACGAGAATCCAGGTGATGGGGGCTGTCTTGTACACATCTTTCACAGTGGGATTCCAGCCTGGTTCTTTACCCGTAAAATAATCCCAATCCACGCTATCGCGAATTTTCGTCCCAATCGGCAAATCGCCTATGCGCATGGCGGTCACTTCGGGATCAACGGGTGGTTCGCTGGCTTGTACAGCTTGAATAGGAAGGGATGCTAGAAAGAGGATGATTACGAGGAAAAGGGAAAGAAGAGAGTGTATTCGTTTTAATGCTATCGTGGTCACAGCAATTATTCTCCTCCAAACGAATCTTTTTCTCTACCTTATCCCCTCTCCATTCGTAATTCTATCCCCCGAACGGGGTATTTTGTTCATCGAGAAGCCGCAGTTGTTTGGCTCTCATCACGGCTTCGATTCGCCGTTTCACCTTCAGCTTGCGATAAATGTTTCGCATATGCGCTTTTACCGTCTCTGGAGCTACGATTAATTGATGGGCTATTTCCTTGTTGGACAAACCTGCTGCCATCAGGTGCACGATTTCCTTCTCTCTTGCTGTCAGACTGATTCCCCCGTCTGAAGCCGGGCCATTATGCGGGTTATCTGCACGGGCCAAATATTTGGTTATGTACAGCACTTGAGAGGATAGCCGATGCAAAACGGTAAATCTCTCCGGTACAAACGCCTTTGGAGTCAAAGTGTTTTCCAAATACAAAACACCCCTGATTTTCTCCTGGATGAGAATAGGCAGACAAAGCACAGATCCTTTGCCTTTTTTCCCTTCGCCGCCTGAACGACTCACCGCTTGCGACAGGAGGCAATCAGCGACGATTGATTTTTCAGCTTCCGAACAGGCCTCTAACGGCAGGCAGGGTCGTGCAACAACCAACTGATCGCGCTTTACTTCCCCGGTCCATTCTACGATTGCTTCGCCGTTGCGAACGGATAGCAGCCACCCCTTCTCTGCTCCAGCCTGTTTGAGGATAAGCGACATGAGTTCCCGCCCGACCTGCAGCTCATCCGTCTCCATTCCAAAAATTTGCGAAGACTGCACGATTGCTGCTAGATCAAGGATCTGTGGGTAACTCATAGGCTGTTCAGAGAATGATCCGGTGGAAGGAATCGGTGAAGTCCCCATAGGAAACATTCGATCCCTAAAAGAGGGTTGAACTTCAGCCCTCATCGCCGCAAAATCAGCACGCAGCTCCCAGGCATTCTGGTACCGTTCCTCTGGATCCTTGGCTAACAGCTTGAAGAGGATTCGCAACAAAGACTGCGGAATGCGGAGGACATCGTCATGGGACAAAACCGGGGGTATCGCCATATGGGCATGGGACCAGCCCAAAGCATCCGCAGCATAGAAAGGCAGCTTTCCTGTCAGCATCTCAAACAAGGTTACACCGAGCGCATACAGATCTGCGCGCTGGTCGACCCGGTGATTGATTCTTCCAGTCTGTTCCGGTGACATGTACGGCGGACTGGCTTCCAGCAGTGCGGATCCTCCGTTCAGGTCTTGCTTCTCTGATACGGGAACCGCATAGCCAAAGCCTGCAAAAAATACGCGCTTGGTAGTTGGCTGAATGAGAATGGTCTCAGGCCTTATATTGAGATGAAGAACTTGTTTGCGATGAAGCTCCAGCAGCAGGTTTGAAATGCGTAGACCGAGCTGAATCCATTCACTGACCGAAACCTGGTGCATGGCAAAATAACGGCGCAGCGTTACCCCGTTGATCGGTATATATTCCAGTGCCATGGCCTCTCCATTCGCAATGGGAAGAATGGGCCGGAGAATGCCATCCATCTTCAAGCGTGAAGCAATGCGATACTCGTTCATGATTTTCGCATTCTCAAGGACGATGCGATTGCTCTCCTTGACCATTTTCATCAGCATCCGACGGGAGGATCCTTTTGGATAGGCATGGCCGATCAGGATATACGGGTCTTCGTAAATGATTTCATTCATGTGGTATCCGGCAGTTGTATGCATGGCAGATTCCTTTTTATTCGGGAATAATGACTCTCTTATATGTTTCGTGGAGAGTTTGGAATATCCCTGTTATATACAAGAAAATGGCACCCACAATGGATGCCATTTCGTTTTTTCTGGACGATTGATCTAGAAGGAACTCTACTACGCAATCCCAGCCGTAATCCCGCCATCAGCAAGGACAGGCACACCCGTCATGCAGGAAGAGAGATCAGATGCTAAAAACAGCGCAATATTGGCGATCTCGGCAGGCTGTATCGGCCGTCCAATGATTTGGACATTGCCCAATCCTTCCAGCACTTTCTCACGGCCGCCATACAGCGCAGCATGCGCGTCGTTAAAGGTCGTATCCACCCAGCCCGGGCAAATGCAATTCACGCGGATGCTCGGAGCGCAATCCAATGCCATCGCTTTTGTCAGCTGCATAATCGCTCCCTTGCTCGCTACATAAGCAGCCAGCCTTGGCTCTGCTACAAAACTGTTGGCCGAAGCCATATTGATGACCGACCCTTTTTCTTGCTTGCGCATATGCGGCAAGACATACTTGGACATCAGGAATTGAGATCTGATATTGACGTTGATCGTCTTGTCCCACAGCTCTTCCTCCAGCTCCTCTACAGAGCCTGGAATGTTGACCGCCGCATTATTGCACAGAATATCAATTTTTCCGAAGCGCTCGATGACGCTATCGACGAATGCCTTCACGCTCTCCGTGTTCGAGACATCCGTACGAACGAAGAGGACTTCATGCCCGTGATCCGCCAACTCCTTTTGAAGCTGCTCCCCTTTTTCCACGAGAATGTCAGCGATTGCTACCCGCGCTCCTTCTTCAACAAATCTTCTGACGATGGCAGCACCGATCCCCTGAGCTCCCCCTGTAACGATCGCAACCTTGTCTTGCAACATCATAGAATCTTCACTCCTTGTTTTCATCTGCTTTCTTGATTCCCATTTACATATCCTTCAAAGTCGGGCTATTTTCCTTGTATCCCTTTGACTTGATGAATCCGACAACCGCGCCTACCGCGATCCAGCTAAAGCCCGCGATATACGTAGCGATATCAAAGCCTGTCCAGACAAAGGCACACACCGAAAACCCGATGAGCGGAAACAGGAGATAAAAAAGGATGCTCTTCCCATCCCGCTCTCCTTTGCGGACAAAGAAATAATAGATCACTGTCAAGTTTAACACCATGAAGGACGTCACTGCCCCAAAGTTGATGAAAAGCAGGATTGTCTCAAGCGACAGTGTGCTGGAAACAATCAGGGCGACCACGCTGGAGAACAGAATCGCGTTGACAGGCGTCTGAAACTTCGGATGAATTTTGCCCAAAATGGACGCACCCGGAATGACGCGGTCACGGCTCATCGCAAAGAGAATCCGGGAAACCGAGGACTGCACGTTCAGGGTAACGGCAATTCCCACTGCAAGTACGTTCACGATAATCATCACGACGTAAAAGGCGGTGCCGCCCACTTCCTTGGCGATATCAAAAAAGGCCATGTCCGGGTCCAAATCCGTGTAATTCGGATGAACCAATGCCGCCATATAAGACTGCACGAGAAAAATGAGTCCTGTAATCACAAGAGCCAAGACGCTCGCTTTGCCAACAGTCTTTTTCGGGTCCTTCGCTTCCTCCGCCAATGTGGAGATGCCGTCGAATCCAAGAAAACCAAGCACGACAATCGATACCGCAGTCGCGATAAAATTCCAGTCAATATGCTCCGCCTGATAGAAAGGCGCTAAGGAAAATCCAGCGACCCCTAACCCGTCTACAAAGGTAAATTTGATCGCAAAGCCAATGAAGACGATCAACGATACGATTTGCAGCCAGAAAAGGACGAGATTGACCTTGGCATTCGTCTCAATCCCTCTGATATTGATTGCCGTGTTGAAAATCAAAAAGAACAGACTCCAGACGATAGATGGAATCTCCGGAGTGATACCCGACATCCAGATCCCCGCGAACAGATAGAGAAGAGCAGGCGCCAAAATATAATCGGATAAAAGAGTCCAGCCTGCTACAAAACCGACATGGGGATTGATCCCTTTGGAAACGTATGTATAGATGGAGCCTGCATTGGGAAACTCCTTGCTCATCTGCGCATAACTGCACGCCGTAAAAAACATGAGAAGTATGCCGATGACATAGACGAGCGGCACCATGTTGAAGCTGTTCTGTGCCACCATCCCGTATACCTGCCATGGGGCAAGCGGAGCCATCGTCACCATCCCGTAGATAATGAGATGCCGAAGCGTTAACGTTCGTTTCAAAACATTTGGTTCGACTGTACCTGAACTTGAATTGGACATCCTTCCACTCCCTACGTTGATGAAATTTTCTGTAAACAGCGACGAAATATAAACTTTTGTGAAAAAAGTTTAAGTGAATTATACAGACAATTGTCACAATTTGTCTATAGTTATTTTTACTTCCATCGAGGATGTGCATTTCATATAATATTCAACAAACAAATTGTTATTTTGTTTTTATAATAATAAACATATCATGTATACGTTTGTTAATTTTAGAAAAAATCATTGCATAAAGACAAAATCCAAGATAAACTATGCAGTAATTTCGAAGATGGAAGGAAGCGAAAACAATGAAAATACCTGCAACCTTACAACATAAGCCTGTCGTCGTATCGGAAAACTATGAGCGGATTGACGGCCGATTAGCCAGGAACACAGATGTCAAAGGGCTCTCTCTCGGGTTGACCCAGCGCAACGACAAAGAAAAGGCCAATCTTTCCGCCAAAGTATGGAGACACACAAGGGAAAACTGGTCAACTCAATCGGAGGAACTGCCCCTCCATCGCGTTCTTGATTTGTCCATTCTGCTTTGTCGGTCTTTGGCACATTTTCGCGAAGCATACAGATATGAGCATTTATATGACCCGCAGGAGCCCATCATCGACCGGGTTGCCTTGCAAGGAGATGCGATGACCGTCGCGATATGTACGGACAATGAAAGAATTCAGGAAGATATAAAAGTATTCAGCCAAGCTCTGAGCAACGACGATGAGATGATCAGCGAGCGTCTGCGTGCCTTGTCTAAAATCTTGAAAGATATGGGGTATTGAAATGATTAGGCCCAGCAGACAACAGATCGGAGGAGAGTGTGATGACTGAGTATGGAGAGTATGTTTTGTCACCTGACAGACAGCTGACTGATGCGGAAAAAAAGCTTGTTTGGAAAAAGCCGTCTACTCATAAGGTTAGTGAAGAAGAACGGCGCATATGCAGTGAAATAAAGCGCAACTGGAATCGCGGGGAAATGAAAATCGCCAATATTTTGTTGGAGGGTGACGCCGGGTCTGGAAAAACACAGCTGGCAAAAGCGTTATCGGCCCATTTCGGGCTCCCCTATACGAAGGTGACCTGTTTTTCCGATATGGATAAATCGGATATCATTGGCGCTATTTTGCCGGTGATTTCTTCTGAACGCTTGGCGAAAATGGAGGCTGCGGAGCAAACCGTATGGAAAGCCATCTATGAAAGCGACGGATTTCAAAGCATAACTGAAATTTTGATGGACGCATTGGGCATTTCACAGGAACAAGCTGCCTTAAAAATGAGGCAATTACTGAAACGCGCAGCAGAAAACACCGATGGTGAAACGGTTGAATACCGCTTTTACCCGTCGGAGATCGTCAGAGCCTATCAAAGAGGCTATCTTCTGGAAATCCAGGAACCCAACGTGATTCGTGATGCTGCTGTGTTGATGGCATTGAACTCCGCCCTGGAGCTGGATGGCAGCATCAATCTCCCCACCGAAATCATACACAGGCACCCAGACTTCATAGCGGTTATCACGACAAACCGCAGTTATGCGGGAACCAGACCGTTAAACGAGGCGCTGCGCGACAGGGTTCAGCACACGGAAAAGATGGACCTGCCGACCAAACCAATCATGATCGAACGTGTAATGGCCAAAACCGGTTTTCAAGATGAACAGGTGTTGGGTATTTTAGCGGATATCATTCTGATGTTGGACAAAACAGCCCGGGCCAATGCGATCAAGGGTGTGGCTGGAATGCGTTCATTTTTCTACTGGGCTGATGCGATTGCTGCCGGAGCCTCCGCAAGTGAGTCCCTTTATCATAAGGTCATCTACAAGATCACAACCGATTCGGAAGAGATCAAGCTTTTGGAAGAAGCACTTGAAAATCATGGCCTGTTTGCCAGCTTGAAAGAAGCGGAAATCCAATTAAAAAAAAACGAAAATCTAACGATGCTATAGAGATTAAGACATGGGGAGATATTGACGGCACTGGTTTTGACAAGAATAACCATGTCGAGGAAAAAGGAATCGCATTGAAAAAATCTGCCGATAGTGAACACAGCTCTTCCCATGTCCCACATGATTCTACCCATATGGAAAGTTCAGATTTGGGGGAAGATGGCTCTCCCCGCTATCATCAGGCAAATCCGGAAGCAATAGCAGAGGAAGCAAAACAAAAGGAACGCGATTTCCGGAAAAAGCTGAATCAAGAAGCAAGAGAGGTTGTTTCCAATTCCATCCACAAAAAAGTAAAGCTCATTGTCCACCGTCCAGACTACGATCAGGAAAACCAACAGGAATATATCCGTCTAAGCAAGGGACTCATGCCAATCGTGCAAGAGATTTCCAGAAAGACACTCCCGTACTTGGAACATGAGGTGTCTTCCGACTTTGCCAGGAATCGTTACTATGGAAGCAAATTCCAAGCAGACAGTGTTGCTTACAGGGATTACAAGTATTTTGCCAAGAAACGTCCTCCAACCGAATCCCCTTCTCTTGTGGTCGGCCTAAGAGTTGATGAATCCGCCTCGATGTCGGCTTACGGGAGATTGGAAGCAGCCAAACGTGCAGTAATGGCGGTATATGAATATTGTCAGCTTTGTCGTATTCCCATCTTGATCTATGGCGATACTGCAGATGTTTCCAAGCTGGAGCAAATGTCGATCTTTGCCTATACCGACTTTGATAAAACGGATGCGAATGATCGCTTCAGGTTGATGAAGATTCGTGCCAGAAGCAATAATCGCGATGGAATGGCTCTTCGAATTATAGCGGAAAGGTTAGCCGTCTCCCCCCAAAAGACCAAACTGTTGATTAGCATAAGCGACGGACAACCGAAAGCTATGGAAGACTATACCGGAAGCTATGCTATTGCAGATATGCAACAGACCATACGGGAATATGAACGGAAAGGAATTGCATTTCTTGCGGCCGCAATCGGTCAAGACAAGGATGTGATCAGTGAAATCTATGGGAGTGAACGATTTCTGGACATTACAAATTTACAGGAGTTCCCAGCCAAGTTAGTTCGGATTATCGCTCGGTATCTGTAAGTTTTGTTTCTGCACCTGATGTTCAAAAGAGCAAAAGGATAACAAAAACCCGACGTTTAAAGTCGGGTTTGTTCTTCATTCTTTTTACTGGATGGCAATGGGTCAATGACATCAGGCTTTCGTCCATAAGCCTTGTTCGTGATCCAAAAACTCACCCAGATTATTAATAGGGAAACAATCACCAGAATAGCTAAAAAACCAGGTGACATGATTGACATGAATGAGTTCCTCCTTGTGGCATTCTCCCTTAAATCAGTGATTCGCAGCGGATATGCAACTGGTTGGCGACTTTTTCAACCATGCGGCTGATCACAACTAACCTCAGATAGCGTAATGATATATCATGGATATGCGGTTGTACTCATCCACTCAGCTAGATATTAAGCAGTCCACTTGACGATTTCACGAAGGCATCATTGTTATTCCTTACTGTGATAATATGGAAGTGACATCCAGATCCACACCAATTTTCTGCACGGATGGGAAGTGAACACATTTTATGGACTGGAGACCAAATCGCCAAAGCTCAATACCTGTCTACAAACAAATTGCGGCGCATATCGAGCAATTAATTTCCAACGGAGAATATCCAGCAGGGTCCGTCCTTCCGTCTGAGCGTGCTTTATCGAAGGAATTACAAGTAAACCGCTCGACGATTGTTGCTGCTTTCGAAGAACTGCGCGCTTTAGGCATTATCGAAAGCCTGCAAGGAAAAGGGACGATTGTAAGTAAAAACATTTGGGGAGGAACGAACAGACGAGTCCCCAATTGGGAGAAATTAATTGAGACAGGCTCTTTCCTGCCTAATCCGTCTATGATGCGGACCATAAGAAAAGAGACATACCATCATGACTTGATTGACCTTGCAAGCGGGGAACTGTCACCCGAATTATCTGCATCCCCCTATTTCCGCAAGATTTTGGCAACCGGGGATTTTACCTATCATGTAGGCTATGATCATCCACAGGGAAACCTGAATTTGCGCCAAACAATCGCGCAGCACCTGAAAGAATATCGAAATATCTCTGCAACGCCTTCTTCCATCCTCGTTACTTCAGGGGCCCAGCAGGCTCTATACCTAATCGTACAATGCCTGCTGCAAAAAGGCGACGCAGTAGCCATTGAAGACCCGTCTTATTGCTATTCATTGCCTTTGTTTAAATCTGCGGGAATCAGATCATTTCTTTTGCCTTCAGATGAACAGGGAGTAAACCCAGAAGACATCGTTGACTTGTATAAAAAACATCGAATTAAAATGGTATTTCTGAACCCCAACTTTCAAAATCCGACCGGTTCCCTTTTACATATAGAACGAAGAAAAAGAATCCTTGAGATCTCTTCCTACTACGGGATCCCAGTCGTTGAGGATGACCCATATAGCTTAACGGCCTTTGATCAGACCAATGTGCCAACATTAAAATCACTGGATCAAAATGGAACGGTGCTCTACATAAGTTCCCTTAGCAAAATCGTAGCCTCTGGCCTTCGAATCGGCTGGATTTTCGGCCCCCAGAAAGCGATCGAGCGTTTAGCAGATGCAAAACAGCAGATCGATTTTGGCCACAGCATTATTCCAGAATGGGTCGCCAATCAATTTTTGTCCTCTGAGGATTTCCCGATACACTTGCAGAAGCTTCGCAACTCTCTTGCGTGCAACCGAGACAAAATTGTTTTTTCGCTACAAGAACTGCTGGGCGATCAAGTCGAGTTTTTCGCACCAGATGGCGGCATACATCTCTGGTGCAAGGTAAAAAGCGAAGTTGACGAGCAGCAATTATTGAACGAGTCGATTCGACGAGGGGTTGTATATGTACCCGGGAGTATTTTTGGGACAAAGAAGGGATATTCACGTTTTACCTTCGGACGAGCTCGCGAGGATCATATCTATGATGCCATGACTCGCTTTGCAGAAGCGTTGCGCCATCACCTGGAGGAATCCAAGCAAATGCTGAATTAAGATGTTCCCGTTATCCACTCGTAAACAAACGTGCGTGAGAGACTGTCAAATGAGTCATCTCACGCACGTTTTCATCGTTACTGCCACCTTTTCGTTTTCCACCCATAGGCGATGGAATGGGGTGACCTCACTGGTTATTTGAGATATTCTTTGCAGGCTTCTGCGAGAAACTTCCAATCCGAAACAAAATGCATCCACAGGTTGGGACGTCTGCGGACCGCCAATGGATGGTAAGAAACGGCTGTTTGTACCCCCCTCGGCGAATGCCACTCCTGCCGCAGGTTTTTCACCTCAACCTCTTGATCCGCGAAAAAGACCTGCGCCGCTACATTGCCTAAACAAAAGACAAACCGGGGCGATTTGCTTTTCAGCTGATCGAGCAGATGCTGCATGCACGCCTCTCTCGCTTTCGGCTTGTCGTACGCCCGAACAGGCCTCCGCTTCAGCACATAAGTGGCGTACAAGTCCTGATCAGCAAAGCCTGCCTCATAAGCTGCCTTTTGCATCGTCTCCCTCGTCCCGCACAGAAACGAGGCCCCCTCCCGATTTTCTCTTGCCCCTGGATTATCGAGCAGAATCAGGATCGGGGCATTTGGGTTCCCCTCTCCCCAAATCATGCGAGAATGTTGAAAAAGTCCGCAATCCGTACAGTTCTCGGTACCTTCCGGAGGCATCTCCTCGGGCCAGATGGAAGGGCATATTTTGTCCATACAAGCTCACTCCCGTCCACTTTCATTTGTCCTCTTTGTATAGGATGAGGTGAGTTGAAGGATTTCAAACGGTTTTTGCTATAAGAAGTCAACTTACCACGTCTGTTGATCTCATTCGATACATAACCCCTGCGCTAATCACCACAATATAGAGCAGATTCATCACGTAAAAGAGAAAACTCGAGCCCAGACCAAGCCCCTCCTGACTCAACACTCCCATTCCGGCAGTTAACAGCGAATGCGGAAAAATCAGGCCCAAATTCATCACATACATTCCCAGACCCAAAAACGTCATGCATAAACCAATGCCGACGGGAGCTGCAAAGCTACGGATGCGAACGGACAGTGCCAGCTGCAAAACGCCGATGGCAACCGCTGCGATCCAGCCTCGAAACAACCACCCTGGCAACTCCGGCGGAAGATCGGCCTGTAACCCGATCAGCATTCCCCCGGCAACATATAGAATGAAGAAAAAACCTTGCACCAAAAGCAGAAGCACACTGATGACAGCCACTTTTGCAATAAAAAGACTGCCTACAGACACCGGGGCGGTCATGATCATATTCCAGTTCCTATTCGCATGCTCCAGCCTGCACAAATAGGCACTGCAAATCGCGATCAAAATCGGAAAGAAAAACTCTCCATAGAACAGACTCACCTGCGACCATAAGCTATACCACTCGTTTTTCAGCACACCTTGATTCATGGCAAAGTTCGCACAGCCAATACAAACACTCACCAGCGGCAAGCTCATCATCACGATCCATAGATACGAACGTCGCAGCTTTATCCATTCCGCAGAAATACACTGTTGCAGCATGATAGATCCTCCTATACTTCCTGTCTGGATGCAAAAAATCTTCCAGCCAGATAAATAGCCATTGCAACGACCATTAATCCCCCGACCTCAGGCAGTGAGTCGCTGAGATTCCGTACATAGAACTGCAATTCATTTCCTGTATAATTTTGTGCAATTGGACTTAACCCCGAATAGTAGGACCATACAAGAAGTTTCCTGACTGCAGCTGGAAACAAATCACCCACCAAACCGGCAAAACCGCCGAGCATGCCCAGACAGAGCGCAAAGGCCTGATTTTTCACGACCATGGACAACCATTGCTGCAAAGCAAGTATGGCCATACTGGCGACCATGGTACCCAGCATAAATCTGGCGAGCAAAAAGCCAGGTACTGATTGTGTAATCCCCTGAACAGTGCCAAACGCAGCAATGACCAGCCCTTGCATGGCGCAAACGCTCAACATGATGGCACATGCGCATATATATTTCGCTGCATACAGTCTTTCTCTCTTCATCGAACAGGTCAGCAGCAGCTTCCACGTATTCCCTTTGTGTTCCATATCACAAATACGGGATACCACGATCGCGGAAAGAATCGGCAAAAACAGCCCGTTCAACGAAGTGAGCATCGCGATGACAGGTTCCCATCCGACTCGATCGGGATTGCGGGCAAACGACATGTTCGCCGCCATCAAAGCCCAAATGAGCTCAACACATACAAACAAGACTGTCATCCCAAACAGGAATCTTCGACGCAGTTTATAAAATTCAAGCCGGATTGCGTGTATCACAAGCTGTTCCCCTTTCCGGTAAGGTCTAGGAAGATGCTCTCCAAGCTTCTCGTTTGCTCTTCGATGCGAAGCACATCAATATCGGCCGCAACCAAATCTCTATTCACCTGTGCAACTTGAGAGTCCGTAATATTTTCCAATAACAGAGAATCCTCTTGTACCTTCGGGAAAAATCCCCTGCTAGCGAGCAGCTCCCGTGCCATAGCATGATCCTGTGTCTTAATCCGAATGGCTGGTCTGCTTCGGGCTTGCAGCTTCTCCATACTTCCTTGAAACAGCATGGTTCCATTGTGGATGATCCCCACTGATGTCGCCATCTGCTCGATTTCCGAAAGAAGATGACTGGAAAGGAGGATCGTCATGCCGTAACGCTGCGGCAACGATTTGATCAGTTCCCGCATCTCTCCGATCCCCGCCGGGTCCAGGCCATTTGTCGGTTCGTCCAGAATCAGCAGCTTCGGAAAGGAGAGCATCGCCATTGCAATTCCCAACCGCTGCTTCATTCCCAATGAATACTGTGCTACCTTTTTATCCTTTTGCTTTTCCAAACGAACCATTTTCAGCGCTTCTGTGACGTTTTTATCCGGTACATCCCGCAGCCTCTGTACGACACGCATGTTCTCCAGTCCGGTAAGATGCTCATAATTCGACGGGGATTCAATCAGTGAGCCAATATTTTGCAAAATGTAGCGGCGGTTTGCCTCCAGTTCCTTTCCGAAGATTTTCACCTTTCCACCCGTGGGCCGGACCAGCCCCAAGAGCATTTTCAAGGTAGTCGTTTTCCCTGCACCGTTTGGGCCCAAAAAGCCATAAATATCCCCTTCGCATACGGACAGGTTTACCTCGTTAACAGAAAAGACATTCCCGTAACGTTTGGAAAGGTTGCGGGTAGATACGATTTGATTCATGTTACATGGCTCCCATCCATTGACATTGTGTTTCTTGTGTCAAGTATGGCAGCCCTATCTTGCTGCAACCTGAAAACAACCTTACGACAGCCTTAAATCATGGAAATGAGCGAGTATATAGCGGAAAAATTGCTATAGTGGAAATGGGTGATGAAATGATGGATGAGCTGCAGCATAAAAAACTGCTCATAGTCGAGGATGAGCGGGAGATTCGAGATATGGTGGACAGATTTCTTCGCAAAGAAGGGTTTACCCGCATCTATCAAGCCTCCAACTGTGCAGAGGCCATAGAGCTGTGCCGTGCCGTGAATCCTGACATGGCCATCCTGGATGTCATGCTCCCGGATGGAGATGGCTTTTCCCTGCTGACATCTTTGCGTCAAATGTCCAATATGCCTGTCCTCTTTTTAACCGCACGGGGAGAAGATGAAGACCGATTGCTGGGACTGGGACTCGGCGCGGATGATTACATGGTAAAACCATTCTTGCCGCGGGAACTGGTGCTCCGACTAAAGGCAATCCTGCGCAGGGTCTATGCACCCTATGTTCAGGAAAAGCGGCCCGTCTTTCCATTAGGTTCACGCGTCATCGATTTGGAAAGCTGCACGGTGAAAAATCAAGACATCGAGTACCCTCTCACAGCGAAGGAGCTTATCCTGCTAACCAAGCTATATGAAAATCAAAATCGCATCGTAACCAGCGACGCTCTCTGTCAGGCGGCATGGGGCGATGACTATGAAGGATATGAAAATACACTCATGGTACACATCCGCCGCATCCGCGAAAAGATAGAACCAGCCCCCTCCGATCCTCATTATCTTGTAACGGTACGAGGACTGGGCTATAAGCTTGTCGTGAAGGGGGAGTAAAGATGGAAAGCACTGTTCGCATCTTAAAGCGATTCATCCATGCTACTGTCCTTATCTCCCTGTTCCTCCTGCTCCTTAATTTCATGGTGCTGCTACTCTGGATTGGGAACGGAATTAGCGCGGATGAGTCCCCTTCCTTTGTTGTGCAAAAGGTCGCCAAGGGATTGGATGGCGGCCCCAACCATTACATCCTGGACCCTCTCTCGCAAAAACTGCTGGAAGAGCAGCAGATTTGGGCCATGCTCATTGCCAATACGGGGAAAGTTGCCTGGGAATTCAAGCTGCCAGACGAGATCGAACGAACGTATTCCCTGACAGATGTAGCCAAGTTTTCCCGCAACTACTTGATGGATTATCCGGTCTTTGTCTATGAGCATCAGGACGGACTGGTAGTGGTTGGCTATCCGAAAGGGAGCCTCGCCAAATACCAGCATATTCTTCAGGTCGGCTGGGTGGAAAGCTTGCCGCTGAGAGCTGTCCTTTTTCTGATCGGCAATATCGTACTTGCTTTGCTGTTATCGCTCTTGATCGGATCCAAGCTGATTCACTCGATCCGCCCGCTTACGCATGGCATACACGCACTCGCTGACGACAGAGAGGTAAAGATTGAGCCAAAAGGAATATTGGCTGACTTGGCGACGAGCATCAATCATGCCTCATTGCTGTTGCAAAAGAAAACCCAGTCTTTGAACAGCAGAGATGAGGCTCGCTCCAATTGGATTGCAGGCATTTCACACGACATTCGCACCCCGCTTTCCATGGTGCTAGGCTACGCAAGTGAAATTGCAGAAAGCGAAGATGCTCCTTCCGAGCACAGGCGGCTGGCGGGGATCATTCGTAAGCAAGCCGAGCATCTGCGATCACTGGTACATGATTTGAATCTTGTCTCTATGCTGGAATATGAGATGCAGCCCATAGGAATGAAACAGATCCGGCTATCGGCATTGGCAAGACAAGCCGCGTCTGACTTCCTGAATAACGGTGTAGATGAACGTTTTACACTTGAAGTGGATGTCGCGGATGAAGGCTCCAGGATCAACGGGGATGAACGACTGCTCCTGCGGGCCATTGCCAACCTGCTGCAGAACTGTATCCGTCATAACCCGGAAGGCTGCCAGATACGCTTGCATACCTCGCATGATCCGGATAAACAGCTCTGCCGGATCGTTGTCTCGGATGATGGGAAGGGAATAGCCCAAGAGGAACTGACTGATTTGCTTGAGCTCCCCTATTCGGTCAGGAGAAAACGTCCACGTCACAACGGGCATGGGCTGGGGTTACCGATGGCGGCAAGGATTGCAAAGGCGCATGGTGGAAGGTTGAGTTTGTCTGGTGGTGTTGGAGAAGGTTTTTGTGCAACAATAGAACTCCCTGCGGTAAAACCGCATGGATAAACCAAAAAACCACCCTCAACAGGTGGTATTCATGCATATGCGTGGTAAAGACGGGGGTTCGAACCCCCGTCCGATGCCAGTACCCGCAGGGTGAAACAGCGAGAAAGCCCTATGCTCGCGCATCCTCGATATATACCAGATGGTTTGCCCCCTACTCGATCGGCAGCATGATCTCGACGGTCGTCCCTCTATTCTTTTGGCTATTGATCTTCATGCTTCCCCGATGAGCCTGCACAATTTTATAACTGATCATCAGGCCCAATCCCGTGCCCTTTTCTTTTGTTGTATAAAAAGGCTCGCCCAATTTTTGTATGCGGTCTTCGTCAATGCCATCTCCTTGGTCAATGAAGCGAATCGAGACTGCATTTTGCTGCTGCTGAAGCTGGATCTTGATTTCCCCTCCGTTTGGCATGGCTTCAATCGCATTTTTAAGAATATTAATGAAGACTTGTTTTAATTGATTTTCTTCACAATTCACAATGAGGAATGTACGCTCAAACTCAACCTCAATTTGGACATCATTCATAATGGCTTCTGTTTTTAGCAATTCGACGACCTGATTCAACAGAGATGTCAGTTCTCGAGGTTGAAAGTTGATCGCCTGTGGTTTTGCCAGTACCAAAAATTCGTTTACAACCGATTGGATTCTGTCCAGCTCCGATAATATCATGTGAAAATATTCTTCTTTGTAGTTGCCCTCCTTGATAAACTGAATGAACCCTCTGATGGAGGTCAATGGATTTCGGATCTCATGCGCAACGCCTGCTGCCAATTGCCCCACCACCGATAGCTTATCGGATTTGCGCAGCAGCTCTTCCGTCCTCTTCAGCTCCGTGATATCACGACTGATGACAACAATTCCTTTTCGCCGTCCATCCGAATCAAACAAGGGGACTTTGCTGACATCGAACACTTTGCACTCTCCATCCGGCTGCGGGATGATTTCTTCCAACCGGACCGTACTGCCCTGCTCCCAAACCTTGTTGTCCGACTCTTCACACTGCCACAGCGCCGTACGAAAAAAGGGGGCAGTCTCTGCCAATTCACTATCTCGCTTTCCTTGGAAAGGAATATTTTCCAGCTGGAAAGTACGCAAACAGCAATCATTCGCTTCGACCCATCGCCCTTCGCCATCCTTGAAGCATACTGAATCCGGCATGGCATTAATCAAGGTGCGCAATTGCTTTTCTTTTTCTTTTAGTGCTTCTTCCATTCGCTTGCGTTCTGTAATATCTCGCAGAATCGCGACAAAAGCGATCACATTCCCTTGCGTATCTGAGAGCGGCGACATAAACGTGCTGACATCCAGCAGACTTCCATCTTTGCGCTGTCTCACTGTCTCATACGAGGTAACGTGTCGACTGTTGACAATTTCCCGCTGGAGTCTGCTGAACTCGTCGAGTAAAAAGTCGGGTATCGTGGGCAGCTCCCCACCGATTACTTCCTGCTCCGTCCAGCCAAACATTCTCTCAAAGGCTTGATTCACTTTGATAACCTTGAACTGCAGGTCCAACACAACAATCGAATCGACTGTGTTTTTTAAATATAAGTCCAGCTGCTCTTTTGTTGATTTCAGATCTTCCTCGATTTGTTTATGCTTGGTAATGTCTTTCGCAATTCCGTAAACCCCGATGATTTCGTGTTGATCAAACATCGGAAAATAATGAATCCTAACATCGATTGTATGTCCATTTTTGTGCCTGACAGCGATATCAATTTCTTGCGGCTTGCCCATTCTCACTTTTGCGAAGTGGTCTACTCTTTTCTCTACATACTCTGGCAAAATAAGAGACTCAATGTTGGTATTCTGCAGCTCTTCAATCGTATAGCCAACCAATCTCTCGACGGCCGGGTTTACCTCCAATATATTCCCATGCAGATCATAACAGATGATTGCGGAAGGATTGTCTTCAAAAAGGGACTTGTAAAAGGCATCGCTCTTAACACTTGTTTTGACAGCAATATCACCCATTGCTGATTCGACCTCTTTTTCAATAGGTAGGGATACCAGTGTACTTTCGTTCAGTACGGGCTTTATGACGTTCGGAGGAAAAACGTAAACAATCGCCCCTATCGGATTGCCGCCGTATATGTAGGGACTGAGTTCAAATCGCCAGAATCCTCTGCGATGCTCAACTTCCCATTGCATTCTCGACGTCAAGGGGAAGGGAGCAGGAGGAGCGCCCGCTAAACAATCATTTGCATCTATCCAACCTTCGATATATAGCATAGGGGATGCATGGATTACCTTACACCCGCGATCCAGGATCAAGAAAGGAGTCTTCGCGGAAGAAGCAAGAAGATCAGAATAGTATTCCGTAAGTCTAAACCGCTCTTGCTCCAATTGTTTGTATAGCTCTTGTTCTACCGTCCGTGCTGCTGAAATAACCGCAGATAAAGAATGAGGATGATACGCTCTCCATAAGCCCGTCATATTCATGACCCCCAGTATTTTTTGGGTCGCCGGGTCTCGGATGGGAGCTGCAGAGCATGTCCATTTTTGTACTTCTTGACAAAAATGCTCTCCGGCAAATACTTGCATGGGCGAACCGGTAACGAGCGACGTCCCGATCGCATTGGTCCCGGCCTTATTTTCTGCCCAGGAAGAGCCGATCACAAAGTTCATGTCCTCGGCTTTTAACATGAGCGACACATCGCCATCCAAATACACGATATCTCCGGAGGAATTGCAAAACGTGATTAAATGACCAGTATCGATAGACTGATTCTTCAACTGCAAAAGCATCGGCTTCAGAATGGGATAGTGAAGTTCGGTTTGCATATATTCCTCGATCTGTTCCTTGGAAAGACTTATCGCAGCCTTGTTATGCAGCGGATTGATGTTTTGTTTCTGACAACGCAGCCATGACTCGTACATCAGCGAACGGATTAGCGGTCTTGACTTGACTCCGGTGATAAAATGTTCCCACTCTTGTTCAAGCTTTACTCTCTCTAAAGAAAGACTAGCACAGCTATCCAGAGCTATGTAACTGCTAAACTAAATT
>NZ_RHHT01000003.1 GCF_003710985.1 Brevibacillus panacihumi | reverse complement strand
CTTTTCCGTTCCGGCTTGGTCAAGATCCCAAATGCCTTCGCTTTTTTCTCCTTTTTCCTCGGGCCAGCTTTTCCTGGTCCTCTTGCCTCAAATGATGTTTTCCCATTCATGCCTTACGACTCATAATCTTATCTGGCTCAGGCATCAGGAGATTCAAAGCAGCAGCTCCGACAAGCAATAGGACCGAGACATAAAATGCGAGCGTATAATCACCCGTGTGTTCATAAAACATACCGGGCAAGTATGCTCCCAACGCTGAACCTGCCTGATGGCTTAGAAAAAGCCAGCCCATGACTAGTCCCATGGAGTATTGTTTGAAATGCTGCGTTGCAAGTAGTTGGGTAGGCGCCACCGTTGCAAAATCCACAAGACCAAACGAGATTGCGAACAGAAGCAGCAGCGATGGATGTCCGACAAAAAACAGCAGAAGTTCGGGATCACTTACAAACACAATCAAGAAACAGATTGAAAGAGCGCGCAATATGTACAAGGCCGCCAAAAATTTTCTGCTGCTCCAGCGATCCGCAATAAAACCAGACATTAATGTCCCCATCGTGTTAAAAGCAGCCAGCAGACTCACAGCCAACCCAGTCACGGTTGTTGTAAACCCGCAAAGTTGGGCGAATGGGATCAGATGGGTATCCATCAAGCCGGTGGTAGTAAATCCGCAGATAAAAAAGGGTAAAATCAAGTACCAGAAGTTCCTGGATCGAAAAATGCTCCCGACCGGGGGAGCTGCGTCATTAGGGATTCGGTTGCCTGGTTTATCTTCTTCTCTAGCCCCCCCGATCGGCTGCAGGTTCTTTTCGGCAGGATGATTCCGCAAAAGGAACAGCAGAACCGGGAAAATGACGATTAGCAGGAAGAAACCAAAAATGGCAACGGCCATTTTCCAATCGTACCACTGAATGAAAAAAAGGGCGGCAGGAACCACTATCATTTGTCCAACGCTAAAGCCGGCTTCCAGCACGCCGAACGCTAAGCCTCGCTTTTCGTTAAACCAATTGGAGACAAGGACAGTCGCCGCTACATTGGAGGCTCCACCTACGCCGATGGACGCAACTACGCCGTAGAGGAAAAACAATTGCCATGCTGATGTGATCCATTGTGTAAACAGCATGCTAAGACCAACCAAAAGAGTACTGTATAGAAGTATCGTTCGAGCTCCGAAGCGATCGATCAGCCTGCCTGCAATCGGTTGGGAGACTCCATAAATGATAAAGCTCAGCGTCGAGACAAGTGAAATAGTGCCGCGATCCAGAGAGAATTCGTTCTCCCATGATTCAATAAAGGCGCCAAAAGAAAGCCTTATACCCTGTACGGCCAATAAAGCGAAAAATGTTACGAACAAAATGATCCAAGCATAGTGCAGTTTCTTTTCCATTGATATCAACTATGACCTTTCTGACCTAAACCCAATTTGGTCAGCATGCTTTTGAACATTTTCGCTTCTTCCTCACTGAACATCGAGATTACCTCTTTATTCACGGCATCGGTTACCTGATTCAACGGCTTTTCCAGTTCGCTACCTTTGGGAGTCAGAAAAATCAGGTTTGTCCGACGGTCATTGAGATCGGGACGCCTCTCAATGAGGCCCATTTTTTCCAATCGATCGAGCACACCTGTAATGGTTGCTCCATCCAAACGCAGCCTACTTCCCAATTCCACTCCTTTTTGTCCATCCTTTTCCCACAGAACATGTAAGAGGACAAACTGGACAGGAGTTATTCCGTACTGAGAAAGTGCCGCCTTTTCCATCTGCCAGACCTTTTGATACGCTTTTCCCAACAGAAATCCATAGCAATCTTCAATACGATCCATATGAACCCTCCTTACTCCTCACAGAAAGTCATTAGGTTAAGCATAACATGCACACATATTATTTGCATACAAATAATATGTGTGCAATGATATATGAAGCACTACGCTACATTTTCTTATAACCGGGTAGAAACAATGGGACGTAAAAAAGCAGCCGGTCAATCCCGACTGCCCCTCGCGTTATATGAACGTCCTGTAAAATCAGACTCTATTCGCCTTATTCACCCGAATCCTCGCAACCACCATTGCCAGCAATACGCTGATGATCCCTCCCGCAAAAATATAGGCGGGGGTATAGTACGGAGCCGCCTCGCCGCGGATGAATTGCAGCGGTTCGGGGTTGCCGTAGCCATGGGAAGCATAGTAATACCCGATCAAATAGATCGAAACACGCTCGCATACCACCGTCAAAAGACTGATTTGAAAAGCTTCCATGACCGGTCTTTCACTGAAGTATCGCAGAATGAAACCAAGAATGAGATAAGGTATGGTCACCATCCCGATCCCGATAAACATCCCGGATTGATCCCAATTATGATCGAATGGCGTTTGAAAAATGACATGGTACATGGCAAACGCTGTCCAGAGCACAACAAAGTATAAAAACGTCATCATCGCCAAGCCTACCGCTAGTTTTTGCATGGTCCTCACCCTACCGCGTAGACAGTCGTACAGTTCTTTCCATTGCGCTTGGATCTGTACAAAGCCTCATCAGCCGCCCGCTTCAGTCCGTCCCCCGTATTCGCATCGGACGGATAACAGGCGATCCCTACGCTGACAGTGATGGGAATGCAGGCGTCTTCCTGAATCAGCGGAAACTCCTCGAGATAATCACGAATCGCGCACGCCTTTTTCTTTGCCTCCTCCAGGGTTGCATTCGGGGAAAGCAGCATGAACTCGTCACCCGCGTAGCGGTACGTGGTATCGCCATCTTCGGCAACCGCTCTCATCGCATCCGCAACCCGTCTGATCAGCTCGTCCCCCAGATGATGGCCATAGCGGTCGTTGACGGTTTTGAGACTGTCTGAATCCAGCATGATCAAAGCGATGGGCCTGCCTTCGGTCATAAGCTGTTCGAGATCCCGGTGAAAAGCCCGATAGTTGGACAAGCCCGTCAGCTCGTCCTGAAAGGACATCTGGTATAGGCGCTCATACAATCTCGCATTCTCTACAGCGCTGGCCACCTGAAAGCCGATGATTTTCAGCAGCTCTTCATCATCCTGCTTGTAAGCGAACTCCTTGTAGGACTGAACGGAAATGACGCCGATTACCTGCTTGCCCAGCATCAACGGGACGAACAGGCACGTATTGGTATCGACTTCCTCTCTGCCCCATCGGATGATCTCGATCTCACTGGGCTCGTCGCTCATCGTGCGAAGGTGGATCGTCTCTCCGCTTTCTATTACTTTGGTAACCAAGCCTTGTCCGTAGGGTATCGTGTAGGGGCCGTAATTGACTCCGCTCTCGACGCTGATCGGGATCTGAAATTCACTGTCCCCTTCGTTGAGAAAAGCGATGAAAAATGCATCTGCCCTCATCACCCGCGAGACCAGCTCGAATGCCTTCCACAATATTTGATTGACGTCGAATGTCATTGCAAAGGTATGGCTCAAATCATGCAAAATTTTCATATGTTCTGACATTCGTTGCATCTCGGTTACCTTCTCATGCAAGTTTCCGATCTCTTGCAATACACGGCCGTGCAGAACGCTGTCCGCCTCTGGCAATTTCGTTTTCATTTCGTTAACCGTCAATTCTACCTCTATCTGATCCACTTGTTCGATTCTGCTGATCCATTGACAGTACTTTTCCAACAATTGGCGAGTGTATACGTCTTTTTCTGTAAGGTCCTCACGCATGTGCAACCCTCCGGCTATAGGCTATCATGTTTTTGATTCGAGGTAACGATCCACCGCAGCGCGAATGGCCTGGAGAACTGCCCCCTGACCTGGACCCAGAAAGCGTTCCGAAACGACCGGGGTAATCTCTTTCATCCCTTGCGCAACTGATTTTCCCAGAAGCAAACTTGCCAGAAACTCGTTTGTCTTCTCCATGACAAAAGTAAAGCTCGCATCGCATATCACATCATGTTCCTTATCAATAATCAGGACACAACCTACGATCGGAGAGACCTCGTATAGCGTTGTCCCTTTGGGAATTTGCGCAAAACCCGCTGTTAAAATCGTATGATTCCCCATCCACTGCGTCCCTCCAAACCTGCCTTCGCTGCATCCAGCCAGTTCAGGCAATGAACGCCATTTTCCCAAAAAGGTATGGGAAAATGGCCACTCCTGTTAGAAGAAATAGCCTCAGCCGTGATCCATTTCCATTCAAATTTTATTTTACTTTATTCTATTCCCCTTTTCCATCTTTTTCTAATAGGGAATGTGCTGGATGAAAAAGAGACCTGAGCCGTGTCGCAAAGGTCTCTTGGCTTTTCTATTCTTGTTCGATCGCCTGCCGAACTCTACCAGCTGCTCTATGTAAACGTTGTGCTGCTTGCTCTTTCGTCAATCCCGCCAGCTTCATTACGATGGCTACCCGCACATCGCCAGAAGCCTCGGCGATGAGTCGTTCTGCCTCTTCGCTGCCAGCTCCGGTCGCTTGCATGACCATCTGCTTCGCTCGCACACGCAGCTTCTGATTGGTCGCCTGCAAGTGAACCATGAGATTGCCGTATACTTTGCCAAGCTGGACCATGCTCGCTGTCGTAAGCATGTTCAGCACCATTTTGGTGGCCGTACCGGCTTTCAATCTGGTCGAGCCCGTCACGACCTCTGGGCCCACAATCAGGTTGATGGCGATATCCACCCCCTGACTGATATCCGGCTCAGGATTGCAGGAGAGAGCGATCGTTTTGGCCTGCCTGCGCCTCGCCTCCTCCAGCACGCCGATCACGTAAGGCGTACGGCCGCTTGCCGCGATGCCGACTACGACATCCTGGCTCGTCACACCGATCCGCTGGACGTCCTCGCGCCCCAGCTCCAGCGAGTCTTCGGCCCCTTCGATCGCTTCCACCAAGGCAGCTGGCCCGCCTGCTATGACGCCTTGGACCATACCCGGAGGGGTGCCAAATGTAGGCGGACACTCCGAAGCGTCCAACACCCCGAGTCGTCCGCTCGTTCCGGCACCGAAATAGAGCAGCCGTCCCCCTCGCTGCAGGGCAGCGGCGATCACTTCCACCGCTTTTGCCACATCGCCAAGCGCCGCCTTGACCGCCAGCGCCACCTTTTGGTCCTCTTCGTTCATCAGCGTCACCGTTTCCAGTGCGGACATCTGATCGAGCCGTTCACTCGCCTGATTGCGCATCTCGGTCTGAAGCTCTTGCAGATTCTCACTCATCAACATCGCTCCCCTCCTGAACCGCCTGCGTTTTCCGAAGCTGTTCGATCACTTCTCCGTCTGGCAGAATCCGTATTTTCTTCAATCCCGCTACCAGAGCGCCAACTACAGGCGATACGACAGGCACACACAGCTCAAAGTCCGCTGTCTTCTCGAGCTCCCGCCTCAAACTGGTATCGGTCGACAGTAGACCTCCGGCAAGAACGACAGGCAGAGGTTCGTCCAGTTTCCGCTGGCAGGCGTGAACCAATTCCACCAGCGAGGCTGCCGCTTGCTGAATGATTTGCATCGCAACAGCATCTCCCCCCTGCGCCGCCTGCTCAACCAGACGGCTGCAATCGGCCAGCTCCTTGCGCGGATTGGAGCTCCCATAGATCAGCGCAATCGCGTCCGCAGGCGAGCGGATTGCATAATGGGCGAGCAGCGCCTCTGTCAATGAAGTGGCTTCCCCTCTGCCATCGAATGCCCGCAGGACAGCCACGACCGCCTGCTTGCCAAGGTCAAATCCGCTGCCTTCGTCCCCCAGCAAATAGCCCCAGCCTCCGGCGCGGTGCCGCTGCTCGTGTCGATCAATCGCATAGGCGATCGACCCCGTCCCCGCGATCAGAACGATGCCGGGCTCCCCCCATGTCCCTGCGTAGAGGGCGGCTGTGGCGTCGTTGTCGACGAACAGACGCCCCTGCCACTCCTGCCCAAAGGCTGACGAGATCTGATTCGCTACCAAAGCGCGGTCCGCCCCTGCCAAGCCGAGATAGAGTGCGGCTACGTCCTCACTTCCCGCTTCAACACTGCGAACCAACGCCTCTATCAATTCTCGCAGCGTCTGCTCCACATCCGTCCAAGGCCGCGACAGCGGATTGGAAGCATCACCTGTCATGATTGCGGCCACCTGTCCCCTCGTATCCGCGATCGCCGCTCTGGTCTTGGTCCCGCCTCCATCGATCCCGATCACCCAGCGTTTCCGTTGCTTATTTGACTGCACCAGCTGTCAACCCCTCCATAAATTGCCTGGACGCCAGCAAAAAGACCACGATCATCGGCAGAGCGGACAAGGTAAGACCGGCAAACAACAGGCTCCAGTCCGTCTCGTACTCGCCGAACAAGACCATCATCCCGACTGGTATCGTCTTGAGCGCATCCTCCTGAATGAAGATGAGCGGAAAGAAAAAATCATTCCAGGCACTGATGAAATTAATGATGACCACGGTGCCCAGGGCTGGGCGAATCAGCGGCAGCAGCACCCGCCAAAACACCTGGAAGTGATTGCAGCCATCGATTCGCGCCGCCTCCTCCAGTTCGACAGGAAGGGTACGGAAAAACCCGGTCAGGATAAAGACCGAAATCGGAATGCCGCTCGCTGTGTAGATCAAGATCAGCGACCAGAGCGAATTGAGCAGGCCGAGATTTTTCATCAGCAGAAACAACGGAACGATCCCCAGCTTGATCGGGATCATCAAGCCCACAAGAAAAAAGAAGTAGAGCACTCCTGTCCAGCGGTAGGAAAAACGTGCGACATAAAAGGCTGCCATCGCCGAAAAGACCGCGATCAGCACGACCGATGTGACACTGACGATGACACTGTTGAGCAGGAAATCGCCAAAAGGCACAACCTCCCACAGCTTCCGGTATACATCCAGGCTGAAGGACTGGGGCAAGGAGAGCGGATTCGCAAAGATCTCCATGTTCGTCTTGAATGAAGAAGCAACCATCAGCACGATGGGATATAGCGCCACCAGGACAAACAGATAGGCAAGCATGTACTGGATCGCACGGGTACTCACACTTGTTTTCAGGTCCAATTCCCCCTTTCTCCAGACTGCCGATGGTAGTGTTCACCCGGTCAATGCTGCACTTCCCGTTTTCGCATCAAATACAAGGACAACGCCGACACCGAGGCGACAATCGCGAAGAGTACGACCGCCAGAGCTGAGCCCAATCCAATCGCCACGTCCCCGCCTCCCGCACTGCTGAACGCCAGCCGGTAGAAATAGACTGCCAGGGTATCGGTAGAGCGAAACGGCTCTCCCATCGACCCCTGCATGGCATACACCAGCTCAAAGGCTTCAAATGCCTGAATAAAGGTAAAAATGGTCATAATCGTGATAGCGGGCATGCAAAGCGGCAAAATGATCTTCACCAGCATGCTGATCCCTTTGGCCCCATCCAGACGTGCTGCTTCGATCAGCTCCTCCGGGATCGACTGAAGGCCAGCCAGGAAAATCAGCATGGCAAACCCGATCCCAAACCAGCAATTGACCAGAATGATCGCCAGCAAGGCGGTATCCGGATCACCAAGCCACGGCTTTGCCCACGAGCCCAGCCCGAGATTGGTAAACAGAGTATTGAGAGCGCCGTAGTTCGGGTTCAGAATCAATTTCCATAAAAACCCAACTACAATCACGGAGAGCAGGCGCGGCATGAAGTACGCCACCTTTAAAAAGCCCGAACCGCGCAGCTTGCGATAAATAAAGAAGGCAAGCGCAAAAGCAATGCCGTTTTGCACAATCATTTCCACAAGAAAATAGATCACATTATGGCCAAAGGCGTTCCAGAACATCGTATTGAACGGCTCGACGGAAAACAGCGTCAGAAAATTTTTGAGACCGACGAACACTCCCTGCTTGATGCCATTCCATTCATACAAGCTGTAGGTAAACGCGGAGAAAATGGGATAGACGACAAACATGGCGTAGATGACAAGGGCCGGCAAAGGAAACAGATGGACTATCCATCGAAAGCGTCCCTTTGGCGTAATCGTTTGTCTTTTGGGAACACCGATGTTCGCCACCTCCTATCTCAGAGTCACAGGGGCGAAGGACGAGACGCCATTCACCCCTGCCATAGCCCTCGCAAATGCCTATTTTTTGAACGGCTCAAACCAGGAAGCAGCCGATTTTTGCACTTCCTGCACGACCTGCTCCGGCGTCATCTTGTCGAGGTACATCCCTTGCAAAGCATTTTCGAGCGTCTGCTTCGTCGTCGGATTCCCCTCAGCAAAATGAACCACCATGATGTACGGCGTGGAACTGGATTGCGACAGCTCCGCCATCTTGTTGACCAGCGGGTCGGTTGTCTTGACGCCGGGAACTGCGCTGATCCGCTTGAATTCGTTGGCAAACAGCTCGCCGAACTTTTGCGTGGTCATGAACTCCAGGAATTTCAGCGCTTCGGCTTTGTGCTTCGCCTTGGCGTTCACTGCATAGGAGCCGTCTACCCACGTAGTCAGCACCGCTTTGCCGTCCTCTGTCGGCATCGGGAAGAAGTCGAGCTGCAGATCCGGATTGAGCTTCTGAATCCCTTCGAGTTCAAAGCTTCCATTGATAAACATGGCTGCTTTTCCGGTCGCGAACAAGGTGCGCATATCATTTAATTCCAACCCCACATAATTTTCCGGGAAATAAGGCACCAGTTCCTTCATTCGTTCGATGGACTTCAGGAATTCCGGACTGGTCAGATCAACCTCTCCTTTGACCAGCTTCTCCACGAAAGGATTGCCATTGTAGGTCCCAGGCGCGATGACACCGTGGCTGAGCGAGAGCAGCCAGCCTTCCTTGGCGCCAAAGGAAATCGGCGTGATGCCTTTTTCCTTCAGTGTTTTGGAAATGGCGATCAACTCATCCCAGCTTTTCGGCTCCTTCAGGCCATTGTCCTCGAAGATTTTTTTGTTGTAGTAAAATTGCGTGGAGTTCAGAGACAACGGCACTCCGTACACCTTGCCATCCTTGCCGGTAGCAGCAGCCAGGACGTCTTTGGGGAATTGATCGATGCCAGACAGGTTGTCGAGCGGCTCCAGATACCCAGCTGCAGCCAATGAGATTCCCGGTGCGTACGGACGAAGCTGCAGGATGTCAGGACCGCTGTCGCTTTGCAGGGCGGTATTGAGAATCGTGTTGTACTCAGTTGCCTTGAATGGCTTGAAATCGATCTTGATGCCGGGGTTCTCCGCTTCAAATGCTTGAATCAGCTTGGAGTAGCCTTCGGTATCCTCTACCCGCCAGCTATGCATGGAGACGGTGACCTGTTCACCCCCGCCTTGGCTGCCGCCACTCGAGCCTTCAGACGTTTGACCTCCCGGCGCGGCTGTACTGCCGCCAGGATCGGTAGTACCGCTGCCGCCGCCTCCCCCACTACATCCAACCAGTGTCATGACAGCAGCCAGAAAAATGGATGCCGCCATGCGAGAACGGAATTGCTTCATGCCAAACCCTCCCCCTGAATGATAAAACTGGTCTTTTCCTGCCATCCCTGATGGACACGCAGGATTATTCGGTCAGGCCCTTGCGTATACGGGCCGTGACAGCGTCGTGAAGAAGCGGCCGCAAGCGGCGAAGCTGATGGTCTCGCCCGAGATGCACCGCATTCGTCAGGAAAACAACCGCGATCTCTTGGACCGGATCCATCCAAAGACTCGTTCCGGTGAAGCCTGTATGCCCAAAGCTGGTCGGATGGAAACGCACCCCGCAGCTGCTCTCCCGGTCTGGTCCTTTCAAATCCCAGCCGAAACCACGCGTTCCGCCGCGGCCCAAGGTATGGCAGCGAATCGCGATGGATCTCCATTTCGATTCCAGTATCGCCCTCTCCTCGTCCAGCCAGCTGAGCGCATAGACGGCCAAGTCGTCAGCGGTAGCAAACAGACCAGCATGACCGGCTACTCCCCCCATCGCGTACGCCTTTTCATCGTGAACCTCTCCGCAGATGTAGCCGCCGATTAAGGAAGAATACTCCGTAGATGCAATATTTTGAAAATGGGATTTATTCGGACAATAAAGGGTGTGATTCATCTGCAAAGGGCGGAAGATATGCTTCTGCGCAAATGCATCCAACGGTTCGCCGCTGACCCTCTCGATCAACAATCCCAGCCAGATCATCCCGAGATCACTGTAGACGACCTTGGTGCCTGGCTCGCTTTGCAACGGCTGCTGATAGATCAACTCCGGGAAGACCAGGGTGTCATCACGATTCCGCTGTTCCAAATCTGCTGGCAAGCCGGATGTATGTGTAAGCAGATGCGCGACGGTTATTCCTTTCTTGTCAGCCGGGCAATCCGGAAAAAACCTGCCGAGCGGATCCTCCGGCGCCAGCTGTTTCTTCTGCATCAGCCACAAGATCGCAGGCAATGTCGCCGTCACTTTGGTCAAGGAAGCCAGATCATATAAAGTCTCGGACGTTACGGGCTGCTCCTTGCTGACGGAAGTTGTCCCTGCCTCGCAGGCGTACCAGACCTTGCGTTTATGCACAACCCGCAATGCGGCTCCCGGCAGCAATCCTTCACGGACCCATTCCTGCAATAAATCTTTTACCTCGTCCATGCCCCTCCTCCATTCCTCATCCGGATGAGCGCTTTGTCCTGCTTACCGCCACCCGCGTTTTTTCCAGCAGTGGGATGACCTCCTCCTGCTGTCTGCTCACCATGGTAATGAACAAAATGTCGATGACGTTCAACTGGGCGATTCGCGATGCCATGGCACCGCTGCGTATGCTTTTTTCCACAGAACTCGTAAACAAGCGTATATCAGCCAGCTCCGCGACGGGAGAAGGGCCGAATTTGGTCAAGGTAATAATGGTCGCTCCTTGCTGTCTCGCTTCCGTCAAGGACTGGATAATATCTTCCGTCTGTCCGGAGTAGGAGATGCCGATCACGACGTCTTGCTCTGTCAGATTGACAGCAGAAGTCAGCTGAGCATGAAAATCCGCGTAGGCTTCGCACCAGAGATTGATCCGCGAAAATTTCTGTTTGATGTCAGCCGCAATCACCGCGGAAGCGCCGACGCCATAGACATCGATTTTGCGCGCCTGGGAGAGGGAGTCTGCCGCCCGCTTTACTTCATCGCTGGACAGAACAGACAGCGTATCCTGAATGGACTGGATATTGTTCCAGCTCACCGCTTGCATGATGGACTCGATCGAGCCCTCCATCATGATTTCCTGGTAGCTGCCGAGATTGTTCGTGACTTGTTTGTTCAAATCTCCTGCAATTCGCAGCTTGAGCTCCTGGTACCCTTTCATATTGAGTGAACGGGCCAAGCGAATAATCGTCGCTTCCGATACGCCGCTCAGCTCAGCCAGCTTTTGCACGGAGAGCTTCACGACCTCTTCCGGATGCGCCAAAATATACTGGGCGACTTTTTGCTCAGATGGCTTCAATTCTTCCAATATCGCCTGCAAACTGACAAGTCCCCCGTTTAGCATGTTGCCACCGTCACTTTCACCCAAATCTTACCTTCTATTGTAGGAAGTAATATTTCTTTCGTCAATCGCCAATTATTAAACAAAATTTCATAGAATTTCATCTCTTGACCTTCCCGTCACGTCAAGCTTTACCGTAATAGCGAACGAATCTTAGGAGGGAAGAACGATGAAAAGAACCTTGATCACAGGCTGTACCATTCTCACCATGTGTGAAGGAGATGCCCCCTTCGTCGGAGATCTGCTCATCGAAGGCGAGCGGATCGCGGCGATCGGGCCTGACCTGAAGCTGGAGCATCCAGCGGACGAGGTGATCGCAGGCAAGGGACTGGTGGCAATGCCCGGGCTGATCAATGCCCACAACCATGCCAGCATGTCATTGCTTCGCACCTTCTCCGACGATCTCAAGCTGATGGATTGGCTGGACAAAAAAATGCTGCCTGCCGAGGCGCGGATGACCCCGGAGGACGTCTACTGGGGGACGATGCTCGGGACAGCTGAGATGATTGCATCCGGGACAACGAGCTTTGCCGACATGTACGTCCACATGGATCAGGTGGCACAAGCTGTCGTGGACAGCGGCATGCGTGCATCGCTGACACGCGGCGTCGTCTTTTTGCAGGATGACGGCGGCAAGCGGATGGCGGAGGCGCTCCATCTCATCGACACCTGGACCGGTGCGGGAGAAGGACGGATCACTACCATGCTAGGCCCGCATGCTCCTTACACCTGCCCCCCGCAGCCGTTGAGCGAGATTATCCAGATCGCCCGCAGCCGGCAGATTCCTTTGCACATCCATTTGGCAGAGACTCGCGAGGAAGTGGCGAAAATACGCGAGCGGTACAATCAGACTCCAACTGAATACCTGCATGGGCTCGGCATGTTCGCGGACAATCACGTCCTGCTCGCCCACGCTGTCCATCTGGATGCCGCGGACGTGCTGCTGCTTTCCGGCATGCGCGGCGGTGTCGCCCACAACCCGGTCAGCAACCTGAAGCTGGGCTGCGGAATTGCACCTGTACGCGAGATGCTGGAGCAGGGCGTAACCGTAGGACTTGGGACGGATGGAGCCGGAAGTGCCACGACGCTGGACATGTTTGCCGAAATCAAGGCCGCTACCTGGCTGCAAAAGCTGCAGCACGGCGACCCGACCTTGCTGCCGGCTTGGCAGGTGCTGCGGATGGCCACGATCGAAAGCGCCAAGCTGCTGCAAATCGATGACGAGGTCGGGACGCTCGAGCCAGGCAAAAAAGCGGATTTGATCCTGTTGGATCTGGATAAGCCGCATTTGCAGCCCGTTCACGATCTTTGCGCCCTGATCGCCTACAGCGCCACGGGAGCAGATGTAGACACTACAATCGTCAACGGTCAGGTTCTGATGCGAGGTCGCCAGTTTACGCGCTTTTCCTGGGAGGAGCTTCGCCGGGAGGCCGCCGAGCGCGCAGCACGCCTGGTCGAGGGGCTGTAGAAAGGCTGCACAGAAAGGGAGCCGCCATCCGTTCGGGATCGCGGCTCTCGCTTTTGCGTCGATTCGATATTCTTTTACGGCAGACGCAGCTCTTCTCCCGGCTTTAATGCCTTGCCCTGAATGTCCTTCTTCGCCAGTCCCGCGACGAACGCATCCCCGTCTTGTACGATCGGCGGAAACGTATTGTAGTGAATGGGCACGACATAGTCGGCTCTGACCCACTGCGCAGCCAGAGCTGCATCCTCAGGTCCCATCGTAAACAAGTCTCCGATCGGGAGGAAGGCCAGATCAATTTTATGCAATTCACCAAGCATCTTCATGTCGCCGAACAAACCTGTATCCCCTGCGTGATAGACGGTTTTTCCGCCCATCTCGATGATAAATCCGCCTGGCATTCCCATGTAGACGATTTGCTTTTGATCGTCCAAAATCACACCGGAGCTGTGGAAAGCCTGCGTCATTTTTACTTTTCCAAACGGCAGCTCAAGCGATCCGCCAAGGTTCATTCCGATTGTCTGTACTCCTTGCCAGCCCAGATACGTCGCCAGCTCGTGAGTCGTCACAATCGTCGCTTCGTTCTGTTTCGCCAATTCTACGGCGTCCAGGATATGGTCTTGATGTCCGTGAGTCAATAATATGTAGGAAACCTGGATGTCTGCCAGTTTCGTCGTCGCTTGCGCATTCCCGGTGATAAACGGGTCGATGATGATTGAGTGTCCTTCGCTCGACAGTTGTACGGTAGAATGTCCGTGGAATCTGATCTCTAACATAGGTTCTCCTGCCTTCCTGGAATGTTGGCCCAACATATCCATGTTACCACGAAGGCGCACCTCCTCGCATCCCTTAGTCAAACAAGACGGCGTATGCGCGGGCGAAGGCCCCGTCGCTTCCCTTGATCTTGATCGGAGCCGCTGAGAAGAAGACCCGCTCCCGATCCAGTTGTTCCAGGTTGATCAGATTCTCTACGATGCCGAGACGAGCCTCGAGAAAAATATGATGGGCTGGATAGGTCTCTGTCTCCACGGGGTCCGGCGAGATGAAGTCTAGCCCGATCGTTTTGACCCCGCGCCTGACCAATTCCAACGCCAGCTCTTCGCCGAAGTACGGGGCTTCGCTCTTGTAGGCCTCCGTTCCCCATTTGGCGCTGGTGCCTGTGCGAAACAGCAGAATGTCTCCTGGTGAAAAGGCGACCCCTTCCAGCACGTTCGGCTTTAATTCCCGCTCTGAAGAAGGGGGGACATCGACGATTACCGCCTCGCCGACGAAACGGTCCAGCGGGATTGTTTCAATCGTCTCGCCATGCAAAATAAAATGAGCAGGCGCGTCGCAATGCGTACCGACGTGGACGACAGAATGAACATCTGTCACCTGAAACCCGTCTGTTTCCACACGACTCACCTGAACAAAGCTGGCATCCGGCTGTCCTGGATACTGCGGCATGCCGGTCTCCATCGTTTGCGACAAATCAATGATCCGCAATCAAACCCCTCCTCAAAACAAAAGAATTTTTGGAATAATATGCCTAACTCTTATATTATCAATCATTACACGCTTTCGTGGCAACCTCATCTTTTTACTCCCCCATCCGCATCCTGCGGCAAAGCAAACAGGCTGCCGATTTCTCGACAGCCCTTAGGTACTAGGACTTCCTGTTAATGTAGTCATGAGCCATCATGCTTTAGCAGTCGTCTTGCTCAGTAACGCCAACAATCTTGGAATTACGAATAATAGTACGACGATTGTCATTCTCCCGCAGAATGATCGTATTGGATTTGACCTCAACCAGTCTGCCAGTGAAGGTTCCATCGACCGTTTCTACTCTGACCTGTCGCCCTTCAAATTTTCTTACCTGGTCTCTAAATGCCATGTTGTCAATCCCTCCTTCTTTTGCATCCTATGTACGTTTGGCAGTGCCTACCTAGAGCAAAAGCGGAGATTGACCGAAAATGTACGTGTACCCCCTGGTCCAATGTCCTCTGCATGCATGCGGCTGCCTTGCAAAATCAGGGATTGACGCCAGTCGACACAACGCTGCGTACCGTACGAAGACTGATAGAAATTGTCGCACGATTGGCAACAGGATATGCCCGTTTGGCAACGAAAAAGCCTAGTATGAAGAAGGAATTGTTGAGACAGGAGGGATGATCGTTGGGAAACGTTATTGAATTGGTCGCCAGGGAAAGAACCTACACGGGCAAAGAGGTAGCCCGAAAGCTGGGAATCGGTGCGAGCACCTTGCGCAAATGGAGCCTTTTATTGGAGCAACAAGGGTACTGGTTCGTACGCGACAGCCAGAACCGCCGGGAATATCGCCAGATTGACGTAGCCGCGCTGGAGCGATTTTACCGCTTGACCAAGGACCAGCTTTTTCCCCAGGAGGAAGCAGCCCTCATGATCGTAAGTCAACAGTCTCCTGAATCCGCCCGTGCAGAAAGCGCCGCCGCTTCGGCACCCGCACCAGTACCTGCAACCCCATCTGCGCAAGCTCCCCAGCAGCTCGAGCTGCGCCCGACTGAATGGGAAGCGAGACTGCACGCTCTGGCTTGTCACGTCCAGCAGCAGGAGCTCGCTCACCATGCCTTGACCGAGCGCGTGGAGAAGCAGGAAGCATATATCCGTACCAGTCTGAAGGAACGGGACTGGCGTCTGACCAAAGCGATGAATGATATTCTCTCAGTCAAGGCGGAACTGGCAAAGATCCAGCGCGAGCAACGGAAAAGCTCCATCTGGCACCGCTTGTTCCGCTTGGACTAGGCTCGCTTGGGAGGAGGCGGATACAGGACGATCCGTCCTTCTTCCAACTCGATCTTGATCTTCCCCTCCGCGCCGATCGCTTGCAGGTACTCCTGCGGAATTTGCAGACGCCCCGCCTGATCGAGCACCGCCCACTCCTCATGCGTATTCTCGGCCTCCCCTTCCTCCTGCTCTCCGGCCGTATCCCGACGCAGGATTTCACTGGAGGTTTTTCCATCGCGAATCGCTACGACGCGATCTACCTTCTTGGCGATCTCGGGATCATGCGTCACGATCACAACCGTAAGCCCCATTGTCCGATTCAATTCCTTAAAAAGGTCCAGGATCATCGCTGCTGTTTTGCTGTCCACGCTGCCGGTCGGTTCATCGGCCAACAGCAGCTTTGGTTCGTTGGCGAGGGCAATCGCGATGGCTACACGCTGTTGTTCCCCGCCAGACAGCTCACTCAGCTTGTTTTTTTTCCGATGTCCCAAGCCGACGATCTCCAGCAGTTCGCGGGCGCGATCCCGCTTCCGCTGTCCCGCGATCAGCATCGGCAGCTCCACGTTTTGCTGGGCTGACAGGTAGGGAATCAGGTTGCGCGCATTGTTCTGCCAGACGAAGCCCACCGTTCGCAGGCGGTACTGGATCAACTCCGCTTGATTTAACTGGAAAAGGTTTTTCCCTGCCACGAACAGCTTCCCTGCGGAGGGGCGATCCAATCCGCCCAGCATGTTCAACAAGGTGGATTTGCCGCTTCCGCTGTTGCCGATGATCCCCATCAGCTCGCCTTCCTCCACGATCAGATCCAGGCCCTGCAAGGCCACGACCTCCAAGTCAGCAGCCTTGTAGATTTTCACCAGGTTTTCACATACAATCATGCTCCTAATCCTCCCCCAGCTTCACGGCTTGATGGATCTGCATGCGCGACAGGATGGCCCCGACGATCCCGATCCCGACTACCAACGTAATGGCGACGAAGGAATAGATCATCCACTCATCCTCCGCAGCGGAAGTGATCGTAAAGGGGGGAACCTGTTTTTCTGCATGCAGATACAGACTGAGCGCCGGAAGAAACAGCATGTTCGCCAGCTTGCCCGCTGCCATTCCCATCGCAAAAGCAACGCCGAAGGTAAAAAACTGCTCCCAGGCGATGATGCGAACGAGGCTGCCAAATGACAAGCCCATCGCTCGAAAAACACCGTATTGCAATTTGCGCGCACCCAGCGTGAGCACCCAGTACATCACGTATCCAATGAAAGTAATCAGCATTGACAACAAGAAACCGAGCGTCAAAGACCCATTTGCCCCCAGATAGAACGCGCTGTTCTTGATCTCGATCAGCTGCTGGCGTGCATTGCTTAAAAAGATGGGTTTGGCATCATTTTGCGTCAGCCCGTTGTACAACGCCTCAGACGATGCTTCCGGCTGCATGTTCAGCCAGACCTGGTACGGCTCCAGATGCATTTTCCCATGGATGAAAGGAAGGTTGGCCACCATCAGATACTTTTCCTCCATCACTGAAGAGGAGGAGGAACGCGGACCGACCGGACTCCAACCGGGCCAATAGTCAACGATGGCGTATACGATCATTTCTACCGGGCGGATCCGCTTCCACCCGACCATGACGGTGTCTCCTTCCTTTACGTTCATCTTGTTGGCCAAGGTACGGGAAATCAACACTGCATTCGGCTTTTTCCCCAATACATTGAGATAGTCATTGATGTGATGGGGCAGCAGTTCCTGCTTCCACCAGATCGTCTGGGCGAATTCCTTCGGGTCGATGCCCATCAGCCTTACTTCCCTGACGCTTTTTTGCCCTTCGCTGATTTCTGCCATGTCGTGTATGAAAACCCGGGTTGCGTGCTCGACGCCAGGAAGCCGTTGAAACTGTTCAAAATCAGGCTCCTCGTACTGAATCGGGGGCCTGACGGGCTCCGGCGCGATCTTGGCTCCCTCGAATTGCATGTTGGGGTTCCGATGGATAAACACAAACGGTTTGTCGCTGGCCCAGTTCACCATAAGACGCACGTCCGCACCATTTTGGTAAAAGACCTGCTCCTCTGCATTGAGATTGATTGTTCGCGCCGTACTCGCGCTAAACATCCCGACTGCTACAGTGATGGTCACAAACACCATCAAAAACTGGTATTGCCGCGAAGCACGCCCTACCTGCACCAGAGTGGTATGTACCGATATCGGCCAGATCCTTCGCCCCAGCCAGTAGATTCCGCGCAAAAACAAAGGATAGATGCGCAGACACAACAGACCAAATCCGAGAGAGAACAAGACAGGTACAAAAAACAGCAGGACGTCCACGGTCATGACCATCGAGCCTTCTGTCGTCTTTCCGACATTTTCGATCATATTTTGATAGGAGTACCAGCCGTACCCGGCAATCAGCAAGAGCAGCACATCGAGAAAAAGCCGATGCCACATGGCTTGACCGGTCATTCTGGCTGTGTTTTGCTTATGCGTCACAATGTTTTGCCGCGTCGCGATAAAGATAGAGATGAGCAAGAGGAACATGCAAGCGAGTATTGTCCAAGCCGCGTAGGCCATTACCTCGCCATCCATCCTGACCTGGATCCCGGTCCGATCGACGAATTCCAAAAATCCGTTGGAGATCCCCAGAACCTTGCTGAGCTGGATCCCCACAAACGGTCCGATCAGCAAGGCAAGGAGACCCAAAATCAGAATTTCCACAAAATAGATGCCAAAAATCTGTGCTCTTCCAGCTCCTCGACTCCCGAGAACCGCGATCTCTGTCCGCTGCCTCTCTATAATCAGCCCTGAGACCATGACCAGATAGATGATGAGCATGACAAAAATAGGGACGTACATGGACCACAAAATGGTCCGAAAATGTTGATTCTGCTCATCGTATTTTGTCGTGATCGAGCTGACGGGAAACTGAAAGCTCAAATCCGATTTTTTCAGTCCGATCTGCATCAGACTTTCTTCCAATTCCGGCACGACTGAAACCAGCTTTTCCTTGTCCGTAAATTGGAATTCCTGATATTGGAAGGCCGCATAATAGCGGATTGCGGTGACCAGATTTTTCTCTTCCAATATCGTTTTGCGAAACAGCTCCTCATTCAATATAAACCCTTTGTTGTACTCGGTGGATTTGGCGAACCAGTACGGATCGTTGCCCTCCTTTTCCTTGAAGACTCCTACCGGTTTGACGCGAAAGGTCGCGTCCTCCGCGCTGCTCGTCGTCAGCTCGTAGATACGGCCTAGCACCATCTTGCGGTCCATCATCCCTTTTTCGGTGACGAGCGCTTCATAGATTCCGTCAACGGGTTCTGCCGCGGGAAGACGGCCGTCTATCAAGGTGATATGCTGATCCAGATTGGTCAACGAATACAAAATCCCTGTCTCGGGAGACCCTTCCTTTTGATCCAGCAATACCGCCATGAAGGGAATCGACCGCATTACGGTCACTCGCTCGAGCAATGGCGCGGACAAGGACGGTATGACGTCGTTCTCGAGAATGTTCGTCAAGTGAGCAAGCACTTTGGCTCCATTTTGGGCGCCTATGTCCTGGTTGATGGAGACCAAAAGGCCGCCAGGAAAATTTTTCACTACCCGCTGATATTCTTCCATGTCTTTGACGAATAATCGTTGCAATACGCCATTCGTGAACGCGGGGATGCTGGACATCAGCCCGACCGCGACGACAAGCCCGAGCAGCAGGCTGCCGACCAGCCAGCGGTTATTCAGCATTTTTCGCAAAATCATCTGCAGCATAGCCACGATGCTTCCCCCCTTATTCCAAAATGACCAACTGGCCCGGCTGCAGTCCGCTTAAGATTTCTACTTCGGCCTCGGTTTTGATGCCCACTGTGACGTCAACTTCCTTTTTCACGTCCTCTTCCAGTACATGGACATACATTCTCTCATTGAATGCGCGCAATGCTTTGCTCGGGATGATCACCGCATTTTCCTGCTGCTCCACGACAATCTCGAAGTACACGGAGGTGCCCACTTCTATTCCCAGCAGTGGTTTGACCGGTGCGATGAGCAGGCTGCGGTGGTACAAGCGCTTCAGCTCCTCAGGCACATCATCGGGTACATTCAATGGAGTCTGTACGACAATTCCTTCTACCTCTGTCCCGTCCGGCAGCTTGATGAGTGCCTTTACTCCATCCTTCACATCCTTGATCGTATCTCGTTCCGGGGCCGTATAGAGTACATGCAGCTTGTTTGGATCACCGATGGTCACCAGCGTTTGATGGGCATCTATCTCGTCGCCGACCTGCTCATTGCTGACGAAAAGAACCAATCCGTCCATCGGAGCGATAAGCTTGGTATCCGCCAATCTTTTTTGCAAACTGGCCAGATCCATCTCCCGTTGCTTGACATTCAATTTCGCACGCTCGATCTTGTATTCACGCCGTTTGGGATCTTCCAGCTCCGCCAGCTTTAACTTGGCTTGCTCCAGCTCGATCTGGGCGAGTTTGGTCTCGCTGACCTTGGCGTTCATTTCTGCCTTGAGGACATTCAACCTGGCCTCTTCCACCTCGTATTGGTTATCCTGCTGGGCCTCCAAAAGCTCCAGCTTGGCTTTGTCTACTTCATACTTCGCCATCTCGATGCTTCGCTCCAGCTCGGTTGCATCGAGCTCAGCCAGAACCTGCCCCGCCTTCACCATATCCCCGCTGCTGACATTCAGCGTCTTCAGCCGCAAGCCCTTGCTCTCCGGGAAAGAGAGCTCCTTTTTGTCGACAGTGGTAAAGGTGCTTGTTCCTCTGATACTCCTCTTGATCGTTCCGAGCGTGACTTCTGCTACGTCATACGTGACCTGGACAGGCTCTACCAGCGGAGGCGCGAGGATCGGTTCTTCCTTGGGCAACAGGGAACAGCCGGACAGCAGCGTTGCAAAAGCGGATGCGATCGCTGCATGCCTCATCAGGCTAGGCAAGCTTGCTTTGACGGATGGTTCCGTCTTCCAATTCGTATACAATATCGGCCACCTCCATCACACTCGGATCATGCGTAGTCATGATAATGCTCATCCCTTCTTCTTCCACCAGCTTGCGAAAAACGCCGCTGATTTTTTTGCCCGTCTTGCTGTCCAATTCTGCCGTTGGTTCATCGGCCAACAGCAGCTGCGGTCGATGAGCCACTGCCCGGGCAATCGCGCAGCGCTGCTGTTCTCCGCCCGACATCTCATATGGGCGATGATGGGCTCTTTTGCTCAATCCAACAAGCTCCAGCGACTCGTTGATTCTCGTCTTCCATTCCCTGGTGGCGACCTTTGACAAGCGCAGGCCGAACTCCACATTCTCCGCCGCAGACATCAAAGGAAACAAGCCAAACGATTGAAAAATAAATCCCATGCCTTGTCTTCTGATTTTTGTGCGATTTCGATCTGGCAGTCTCCCAATCTCTGTTCCCTGGAAGTAAACCTCCCCGCTGGTCGGTCGGTCCAATCCGCCAAGCAGATTGAGCAAGGTCGTTTTTCCGGAACCGGAACGGCCTCTCAGCACGAGCAGCTTCCCTTTTTCGACCTGCAGATCAATTCCTTGCAAGGCGTGAACCGCAGCAGAACCGCTTCCAAAAATGCGGCCCAGATCTTTTGTCTCCGTGATAAACGGCATGAAAACCCCCCGCTTTTTGCATAATCACTCGAAGTAGATAGACTTTTCGAAGAATAAATTATAGCACAATTGCCTGAAGTTGGAATTAACTGAAAATAAAGAGAAATAAATTTTCTCCTCATCAAAACTTTTTACCCAAGTCTGGCCGTCCTAGCTTTATCCGATAAAACAAACGTAAGGACTGAATCATCATGAACGACAACACGAAGCTGTTCAGACATCAAACCACCGGAAGCCAGGCAGGTGTGCATCGGGCAAATGCCAAACGTTATATGCCGGGACTTGATGGTCTCAGAGCATTATCCGTCCTTGCCGTCATTGCTTACCACCTGAATCTGAAATGGGCGCAGGGAGGCTTGCTTGGCGTCGGGATCTTTTTTGTCATTTCCGGATACCTCATTACGGATCAAATCATTACGGAATGGAACAGGCATCAGAGGCTGAGTCTAGTAGATTTCTGGATCCGCAGAGCCCGCAGATTGCTTCCGGCTATGATTGGCATGCTGCTGTTTGTGGCTGCATGGCTTTACTTTGTAGATTCCTCCCGATTGCACGCTCTCCAGGGAGATTTTCTATCTTCGCTTTTTTACATAAACAACTGGTGGCTGATTTTTCACCAGGTATCGTACTTTGAGAGCTTTGGCCCCCCCTCCCCGATCGGGCACCTCTGGTCCCTGTCTGTTGAGGAACAATTTTATGTGATGTGGCCATTGCTGCTCGTGATCGGATTAAAAATTGCCTCCCGTCGCGGGACACTTGCCTTGCTGATCCTGGCAGGCGCGGCGCTTTCTGCTATGGCCATGGCTATGATTTATGTACCGGGTACAGATCCCAGCCGCGTTTACTATGGTACGGATACTCGTGCTTTCGCCCTCTTGACCGGCGCTGCCTTGGCGGTAGTATGGCCGAGTCAGAAGATGAATGATCGGGTCTCAACGGCTGCTCGCAATACGCTCGATATCGCAGGCGGCATCGGGATCTTGGCTCTCATCTTGTTCATCTATCAAACCGTTGAATATGACGATTGGCTTTATCGCGGAGGATTGCTGTTTTTGTCTTTGATTGCTGCAGCCGTAATTGCCGTCCTTTCACATCCGGCAAGCAGGGTAGGAAAAATCATGGGCTGCAAGCCTCTGCGCTGGTTAGGGGTCCGGTCGTACAGCTTGTACATATGGCATTACCCAGTCATCATCCTGACGAGTCCTGACGCGAATACGGATGATGCCGGAGTGACCAGGATCATCCTGCAACTGGCAGCGAGCCTGATACTTGCCGCTTTCTCTTATCGATATATCGAGGAGCCTTTTCGGCGAGGAAGAGTACACCTCCACTGGAAAATGTCATACTCTCCGCTGCGCCGACGCGTCCTTCCGGTTATTCTTGCAGCCATTTTGCCGGCATTCCTTATTCCGTCCGCCTGCAGCATCTCCCAGTCCAAAGAGGGACTTCCTGCACATGTTGTCGAAACAGCAGGCTCACAGAACGGATCGAAGCAACCAGAAACGCCATCCACCGTACAAGATACGAAGCATCCGGAAGCCCGGAAACCCGCGTCTGCAGCACAAGACACGGCTCATCCGGAAGCCCAGACACTTGTGCCACCGGACATCATCGAATCAGGAAAAGGCATCACAGCGATTGGAGATTCCGTCATCCTGGATGCGAAACCTTTTCTCGCAAAAATGCTCCCCGGTATAGCCGTGGACGGGAAGGTCGGCCGTCAGATGCGGCAGGCACAGGATGCCATTGACCAGCTCAAGGCACAGGGCAAGCTAGGCGACCGGATCATCATTGAGCTGGGGACGAATGGAGCTTTCAGCAAAAAGCAATTACGAGCCTTGCTTCATTCGCTTAGCGATGCGAAGCAGGTCGTTTTAGTAAATACACGGGTCCCCAGGAATTGGCAGGATACGGTCAATGCAACGATTGCAGAGGTTTCCAATGAATTCAACAATACCGCTATAGTAGACTGGTATTCAGCCAGCGAGGGCAAGGGCGAATACTTCTATCGTGATGGCGTGCATCTGAACCGGGACGGTGCCGAGTATTACGCCTCGATTCTTGCGAAAGCTGTAGCACAAACTTTTTGAACCTCTCCATTCGTTTTATTCATAAAACACCTCAATCAAGTTAGGAAGGGCAATACGACATGTTGAACAGGAAACACGAAAAATTGCTGATCCTCTGTATCACCGAGCATAAAGAGAATGTCTACCGGCTCGCGTACAGCTATGTCAAAAACAAGGAAGATGCGCTCGATATCGTCCAGGACGCCATTTATAAAGCCATGACCAATATGGATCGCTTGAAGGATTCCGAAGCGGTCAAAAGCTGGTTCTACCGAATCGTGGTGAACACCGCTTTGGATTTTCTCCGCAGGAAGAAGATCGTTCACATGGCGGACCATGAAATCATAGAATTCCACGCGATGGGCGCAGAGGATATATACTCGGACTTGGATTTGCAAAGATCCCTTGATGATCTGCCAGTGAAATACCGAAGCGTCATCGTATTGAGATATTTTGAGGATATGAAAATAGAAGAAGTCGCGGATGTCCTTGGCGAGAACGTAAATACGATTAAAACGAGGCTGTATCAGGCCCTTCAGCTTTTACGAATAAAGATGACAGTCGAGCCGACAAAAGGAGAACAAGTAAAATGAACAATAAAATAGATCAGTTGCGAAAAGAGTATCAAGAAGTGCCCATACCGGCAGAGCTGGATTTCGTCGTAGACAGGGCCATTACCCAATCTTTGAAAATGAAAAGAAACAGAAGCCCCAAATCCAAAGGGTTGGCTGCTATCGGAGCTGCTGCTGTCATCTTCGTCGCTACCATTAATGCCAGTCCGACCGTAGCGAACGCCTTGTCCTCGATCCCCGGCGTGGACCGGATTATCAAAGTGCTGACATGGAAGGAATATGTGATCGACGAACTAAATTACAATGCGGATATTAAGGTTCCCTCCATTGCCCACCTCGAAAACAAAGCACTCGAGGCCGGATTGAACGAGAAGTATTTCAAAGAAAGCAAGGAACTATATGACAAGTTCCAGGCAGAAATCAAAGAAATAAGAAAACTAGGTGAAGGGCATCTGGGGCTGGTCGCAGGTTACGAAGTGAAAACAGATAATGACGACATTCTCTCGATCGAACGATACGTCCTAGAGATCGCAGGGTCTGCATCAACCCGAATCAAGATTGATACTATTGATAAAAAGAATCAATTGCTCATCACATTGCCGATGTTGTTTAAAGACGATCAGTATATCGAACGGATTAGCGAAAATATCAAAGAACAAATGAGGGCTCAGATGGCGGCAGATCCCCAAAAGGTATACTGGATTCCAACGGGTGAGGAAGAGCAGATGACGGATGCGTTCACTTCCATTGCGAAAGACCAAAATTTTTATATCAACAACGCTGGCAAGCTCGTCATTGTCTTCAATGAATACGACGTGGCACCAGGCTATATGGGTGTCGTAGAATTTGTCATTCCTACTGAAGTATTGTCAGACGATCTGGTCAGTCATCAATACATCAAGTAATGTTCAAGCAGAAAGACCGTCGGGGAAGCACCCTGACGGTCTTTTTTATAACCACAAGTCGCGTGGTATCAAGCTTTTTTGTCCATTACAATCTTTCTAGCCGCATTGACGAATGTCTTCACGCCGATCTCGAGCGCGTCCTCGTCCACCGTGAAGCGAGCGTGGTGATGCGGATAAACGATGCCCTTCTCCTCATTGCCGGCCCCGATGTAAAAGAAGCAGCCAGGCGCTTTTTGCTGGAAGGCGGAAAAATCCTCCCCGCCCATCGTCGGGCGGCTTTTTACAACCCACTCCGGACCCAGTGTTTCGACGACGACTTCTTCCATCAGACGGCTGACCTCCTCGTCATTGATGACGGGACGGTAGCCATTTACGTACTTGAAGGTATAGGAAGCTCCATGCGCCTCTGTAATCCCTTTGATCACGCGCTCCATCAAGCCGGGGACGCTTTCGCGCAAGGCAGGATCGAAGCTGCGCACCGTACCGCACATCTCGACCGAACCCGGAATGACATTATGTGTGGTCCCGGCAACAAATTGCGTGACGGAAATCACGAGACTGTCCAAAGGATCGGTATTGCGGGAGACGATATGCTGCAGATTGGTCACGACCTGGGCCGCGACGGCTATGCTGTCGATCGTCTGATGCGGAATTGCGGCATGGCCGCCTTTTCCCTGCACTGTAATCCAGAAGGTGTCGGGAGCCGCCATCACAGGACCTGAACTAATGCCGACCTTGCCGTATTCCATCTGAGCCCACAGATGCGTCCCAATCACCAGGTCGACGCCTTCCATGACGCCAGCCTGGACCATTTCTTCCGCTCCGCCAGGATGAAGTTCTTCCGCGTGCTGGAATAAAAAGCGGATTTCCCCTTTGATCTGATCTCTCATCCCCGCGAGCAGCTTTGCCGCACCAAGCAGCATGGCGGTATGCCCGTCATGACCGCAGGCGTGCATCACACCCGGGTTTTGGGAGGCGAACTCGAATGTGTTCTCTTCGGTTATCGGCAACGCATCCATGTCAGCGCGCATCGCCAGCACAGTCCCCGGCTCAGGGCCGATCAGGCGAGCCATGACACTAGTCTGGGTCGGACGGCTAATCTCGAGATTGCCAAAGGATTGCAGCGTATCAAAGACGAACTGTGCCGTTTTTTCTTCGTGGAAAGACAGCTCCGGATGTTGATGCAGATACCTCCTCCACGCAATCACCTGCTCCTTGATTTCCTCTACAGCTTGATTCAGCGTTGCGACGGTCGTTGTCATCCTGTTCTCCTCCTCAAATTTGGGACTTTTATTTTCGGGGTGATGGTGACGCCAATGCAAGTACCGTGCGATACAAAACCGCGGCACTCTTCGCACAATCCTCTTTGGACGTATATTCCGCCGGGTTGTGGCTGATGCCATCCCGGGAACGGGCGAAAATCATGCCGACAGGACAAAAATCTACCAGCTGCATGCCGTCATGTCCGGCGCCGCTTGGCAGAATCATGGTCTCCAGCTCCTCTGCCTCGCATGCTGCCAGGGCTGCCTGCTGCACCTCCTGAGAGCAGATCACCGGAGCCATGCGCTGCAGGTCTTCTACCAGCAGCTTGACCCCGCGGCGCTGGCAAATTTCTTTTGCTTCCCGCAAAATGCTCTCTTCGACACGGGTACGCACTGCTTCATCGACGTCACGCAGATCAAGCGTAAACTCGACGCGCCCCGGGATGACATTCGCCCCGCCGGGAAATACTTGCAGCTTGCCGACCGTGCCGACTGTGCTACTTGTCCGGGCCGCCTCCCTTTCGATGACCAGCATGATCTCTGACGCGGCTGCCAGCGGATCGCGGCGCATCGTCATCGGTGTCGTACCAGCGTGCCCTGCTTCACCCTCGAGCGTAAATTTGACCCAGATCGGTCCAGCGATCCCCTTGACGACGCCCACAGACAAGCCGCGGCTCTCGAGGACTTTTCCCTGTTCGATATGCAATTCCACGTATGCCTTTACACTTCCCGGCTCCCGCTTCGCACGGCCGATCTGTGCAGGATCGAGTCCGTTATGCCGCATGGCTTCAGCGATGGAGATCCCTTCCTCGTCTTGGGCGTCCAACTCCTCGATTTGCAGCCGGCCTCCGAGCGCCCTGCTCCCGAGCATGCCATAGCCGAAGCGCGTTCCTTCTTCATCGGTAAAAGCAATGACCTCGATGGGATGCTCTGTCTCCACGCCGCGCTCATTCATCGCTTGCAGGATCTCTACTCCGGCGAGGACGCCAAGCGGGCCGTCAAAATCACCGCCATTCGGCACCGAATCGATATGGGAGCCGACCAGCACTACTGGTGCCGCAGGATTCTTGCCCTCTTTGCGGCCAATCAGATTGCCGATCTCGTCCTCTCTTACGGTTAACCCTGCTTCCTGCATAAAACGTGTCACCAAGTCTTTGGCCGCCCGTTCCTCCGGGGTAAAGGAAAGCCTGGTCACCCCTCCTTCTGCTTGTCTGCCAATCGTGCCAAGCTGCATCAGCCGTTCCCACAGACGTTCTGCATCAATCACGTATGCGCACCTCCAGTATCTGCCTGTTCTTGTTGTGTTGTCACGCTTTGCTTGTCCTCCCCATTGTAGAATAGTCTGTCAATTTTGGAAAGGTCGCCAGTCCAGTTTTCCTTTTGCCAACTAGCCTTTCAGCGGTTTGATCGCCTTTTCTCCCAGTGTCAAGGCCACATACAGAACCGGAATCACCAGCAGCGAAAAAGGCAGCGTCTCTCCGATCATCGACCAGCTGATCCATCCTTCCGCAAGCAAGCGGTAATAGGTGTACACGCTGTAAGGAAGTACCAGTACTACTGCTGTGACGACGCCAGGGGTGTAGGTGCGAAACAGCAGGCTTTGTCCGATATGGGTAAAGACATGCAGAAAAAGAACGTGCAGGCAGACCAGGAAGAAAGTCAAGTACGTGCCCGCTTGCCAGGTCAGAACCGTCAGGAGGACAGCGGCAGACAATACCGCAAAGATGCAGGTGACTGCCACCGAGAACTGGGCGGTGCTCATGGACAGCATCGGCTGAAACGTCTTTTGCGCAAAAGCGGGTATGCTTCGAGCAAGCCGTTCGCGATGGCGAATCAGCCAGTTTTCCACGACGATGATCTCTTCCAGGTCATGCAGGACAAACACGATCAGGAGCATCCAGATTACATGCGTCAATTCCATGCTTGCTTTCCCCTTTCTATCGATTCTTGGGATGTGTGGAACGTTACGGCGAAACGATGCCGCTTGCCAGCAGTGCTGTGGCATGGTCTGCCAATTCCTCTGCCGTCATCTCTCCCGTCAGCAAAAAACGCTCTGTCAGCCGATACAAGACCGCTACCATGGCTTCGGAAGCGACTTCTGGCGACAGCTCCGGGCGCACATGTCCGGCATTCTGGTTGGTGCGCAGATTTTCCGCTACGAGCTTCGCCATTTGCCGATGCAATAGCTCCCCTTCCTGCGCGGCAGCCAGAAACACCTGCGTCAGCCTGGGACTTGCGCCAAAAAACCGGAAGAGTCCAAGGAGATTCTCCCTGATTTTCGGCACGGTCATCTCCTTGGGGAGCGGCGTCACCTGCCTGCCGGCATCCGCCAGCACCCGCAACTCCGTGAAAAATGCATCCCGAAGCTCTCCGTAGACAGCTTCCTTGCTGGGAAAGTAGAGATAAAAGGCTGCTTGGGTCAGGCCAGCCCGCTTCACAATATCGCTGACCCGCGTACGGTCGTAGCCATTGTTCGCGAACTCCTCTGCTGCCGCTTCCAAAAGACGCTTACGGCTTTGCTCCCCTTTTTCCGTTCTCGCTCTGTTCATGGCATTCACCTCAAAACTAACTCACAAGTTATATAACTTACAAGTTAGTTTAGCACCTTCCAATGTTTTTACACAAGAGGCACTTGCTTTTTTGAGAATGACTCTGTAGAATAATCGATCAAAGGAAGATTGCACAGCGATGAGGAAGAAGAGTAGGCATTTGACGAGGCTTCAGAGAGCTGATGGGTGGTGCGAATCAGCGTCGAGTGAATGTTGAATGGGCTTCCGAGCTCCAAACCGAACCCGCCTTTTTACAAAAAGCGGCGCGTAGGCTTTGGCGTAACGTCCGTACGTTACCAGCGGACACCGTATCGATCTCGGGTACGGAACAAAGTGATTTTGCGCATGTTTTTGTCATGTGCAAAATAAAAAGGGTGGCACCACGGTTCATTCGTCCCTGTCCAGGGCGGATGGACCTTTTTTGCGTTCATTTGCAAGCAATCAAGCGTGGAAAAATGAAAGGAGCATGATCTAGATGAAAACGATTTTTTCCGGGATTCAACCAAGCGGCATCCTGACTTTGGGCAACTATTTGGGGGCGATGAAGCATTTTGTCCCTCTGCAGGACGAATTCAACTGCTACTACTGCATCGTCGACCTGCATGCGATCACCGTGCCGCAAGACCCTGCTGTCCTGAAGCAGAACGTTCGCCGTCTGGCAGCTTTGTACCTGGCTGTCGGACTCGATCCGAACAAGGTGACGCTGTTCATCCAATCCGAGGTGCCCGCTCACGCCAAGCTGGGCTGGATCATGCTTTGCACCTCCTACCTCGGCGAGCTGGAGCGGATGACGCAGTTCAAAGACAAATCGGACGGACGCGGCGAGTCTATCCCTGGCGGACTGCTGGCGTATCCGCCGCTGATGGCAGCCGACATCCTGCTGTATGACACAGACTTCGTGCCTGTCGGCGAAGACCAGAAGCAGCATCTGGAATTGACGCGCGATCTGGCCAACCGCTTCAACAGCCGCTACGGCGAGATCTTCAAGATTCCTGATATTCGCTTGCCGGAGACAGGCGCACGCATCATGTCCCTGCAGGACGGCACCAAGAAAATGAGCAAATCGGATGCCAACCAGGGCGGCTTCATCTCCATGCTGGACGATCCGGATACGATCACGAAAAAGATCAAACGGGCGCAGACAGACTCTGACAGCCAGGTGCGCTATGATAAAGACGAGAAGCCTGCCGTGTCCAACCTGATGACCATCTACTCGCTTTGCTCCGGCAAATCGTTGGAAGAGATCCAGGCCATGTACGAAGGAAAAGGCTACGGCGCGTTTAAAACGGATCTGGCGGAAGTCGTCGTCGAGACACTGCGTCCGATTCAGGAGCGCTACGAGCAGCTTTTCCACACTTCCGAGCTGGATGATATCCTGTCGGCGGGAGCTCAGAAGGCCAATGAAGCTGCTAACCGGATGCTGCATAAAGTCGAGCAGGCAATGGGCATGGCGCGGGTGTAATTCCTGCAACCCGCTGGCTGGTTAGTGAAAAGCGCTAGGAATGGGGCTTGGGGGAGGAGAAGAAGATTTCCGGTCTCCGCTCCGTTCTGCGTCCGCAAGGGGCGGGGACTGTCCACTGCGCAGCGAGTGACGGGGAATCGCAAAAGCAGCGGACGCTTCGAAGTGATGCAGGGTTGCGATTCTTTTGCCCGCCACTCGCCGCTCCGCTGGGTCGGACTCCGCAATGAGCTCGTCCGGAAATCTTCTTCTCCCAGTCGCCAGCGTGTTACAGGAAAAAATAATAATAATAAACGAGGGAGTTCCTCAGGTAGCAATTCAACCTGGGAACCCCCTCTTTTTCATTCCTCCGGGACCTTCATGCTCCTAGCAATATACAGCACTGGCGTAGACGCGGCAGAGACGACGAATTTGATCAGGTAGGTGGTCAAAAGAATCTCGGCCCAGACGCCGAAGGGATAGAGTCCCCAAAAGGCGATGGTACAAAACGTCAGGGAATCGAGCAACTGGCTGATCATGGTGCTGCCGTTGTTGCGAATCCACAATTGATTGGGGTGCGGGCATTTTTTCTTCAGCCAGGTGTAGATTTTCACGTCGACGAATTGGCTGAGCAGATAGGCGCACAAGCTGCCCAAGGCCAGCTGCGGCATCAATCCGAACAAGGCTTCCAGCGACGGCTGGGCTATATCTGTCTCCGTAGGGTCAAAAAGAATGACCAGCTGCATGATGATCGTCGTTGCGATCAGGGTGAAAAAACCGAACCAGACGGCTTTTTTCGCTGCCTTCTCACCGTATTTTTCATTGAGAAGATCGCTTGTCAGGTAAATCGACGCATAGATCGTATTGCCAAGCGTCATCACGAGTCCAAACATTTCAATGGTCTTCACGACCTGGATGTTGGCGAGAACGGTAGCCACCCCGACCCACGCATAGAGACCCATTCGGCCAAACATGCGGTAGCAAAGAAGAAATAGTCCAAAGTTGACGAGTGCAAACAGCACTCCGAGCGATAAATTGTACATCGGGTAAAACGGCCTCCTGGCTTAGCTCACAAAAGCTGTAGAATCTGCACCCCTGATGCGGGCATGCTGTCATTCTACGGTTTTTCCCTTTCCTTGGCAAACTCTTTCACACGATGCTTTTCATCGGCATGAAAAAACCCCGGTGCGCAGGCACAGGGGTACGTCCGTTACATGGAAAAGGCTATCTTGAAACTCCCTACTTGTTTTTCGCATACAGCCAATTGTAGTAGCTGGCATGCTTCATCTCATCCGTCATGATTACAAAAATCGTATCGCGGTACTGTTCGGGGATGTTGAGATAAATGATCCGGTACTTTTCAAACGCCTTCAATTCTCCCATCAACGCTTTTTCGATCCCGTCCAGATAACTCTGCGGCTGTTGAAATGCTTCCCTCTCCGGCATCTCAGGTGGGCGTTGGCCAGTCAACTCCGTGTAGATTTGACGGAACCAGCGATTATGCTTTCGTTCGTCATCCCGGATGCTTGTAATGACTTGTTTGTCCTGATCGCTTGGAGCCACACTCAGCAAGTAGTCGTAAAACAACTCGTCATGCCGCTCATCTGCGATCGATTCCTGGATCAGTCGCAGGATAAGCTGCATGCCTTCTTCATCCTGTGTTTCCGCTACAGGCAGATACGGATTCGGATACGCGTAAGGATCATAGCCTACGTATGCAAAGGGAGGGTACCATACTGGGTTCATAGACATTCTCAGTTTCTCCTTTGCTCTTTTTCCGTCATAGGATATGCGCCCGAGAGGCTTTTTGAGCCTATCCTCGGCATATTAGTGGCGATGTGCTGGCGCCATGACGGAACTGTGCAAGCGGATGGATAAACGTGATGCAAGCAGAAGCTTTTCCTTTGCCAACTGGCTGAGCGTGGCCGATACTGTCTCCCGACTGGAACCGACCATATTGGCAATTTCCTGATGACTCAATGGAATCGACAATCGCCAGTATGTTCCTTCTTGATAACCAAAACGGCTGCACATTTGCACCAGCAACAGCAATACTCGCTCTCTCACCGAATCGAGAGCAAGGCTCTCCATGCGCTGCTCCAAATTTTCCAGACGTTCAGCCATCCGTGCAAGCATCTGCCGCAAAACGAATGGAGAATGCTGGAAATCATTGCTGGCGTGATCACTGCTGCCCCAAATCTTCAAGATTGTATCTTGCAGTGCCTCTATATAGATGCCGCGGGTGGTTCCGAATGACAGGCTGTCAACATGACCAAATACATCCCCTTCCCCCAATAATTCCACCGTAAACATTTTGCCATCTTCCTTGAGCCGATAGAAACGCAAAATTCCCTTCATGATGACATACACACCTGATCGGTGGACCTCAGGTGTCTGAAACAAGCTTTGCCTCGGAACTACGATCACTTCCGCGTTTTTCAAGGCCGAACGATGCTCTTGCAAGCCGACCACCCTTTTCAACAATTATCTAGTTATCTATACATTTATTCATTTCATTTTATTTGTCAATCCCTCTCAGCGTATTTCCTGACAATCGACACAGGCTGAAACGGTAGAAAAACGTAAAAAAACAGACGTCCGTTCCGCCTCCTCGCTGCGATAACTTACGCCTGTTTTGCTGGCTCCCTCAGTACCAAAATACCGGATAATGCCGAGCCTTATGCAGATTATTGAATACGATTGCTACTCCTACCACTGCTACCGCCCCAATCAATACAGGGCTGAAAAGATAGTCCCACCCGCAGCCCGCCACCATGACTACGATAGGATCCGCCCCAGCAGGAGGATGTGTGGTTTTGGTCACATGCATCAAAGCAATCGCAAGCCCAACCCCCAAGGCAACCAGCCATATCGAATTCCCGCCTAGCTGATAAAGCAGAATCCCCACCAGGCTGGAGATAAAATGCCCTCCGATAATATTGCGCGGCTGTGACAACGGTGCGTCCCATAACACAAAAGCGAGGACGCAGCTCGCCCCAAACGGCGCCATCAGCCAGAGAACGGTTGTCATTTCCGTCAGTAAACCCAGAAGCCCAATCGTCAACATGCCCCCTGCCCCCGCAAAAAGCGCGACTGAGCCCGATACCTTCAACGGCGACCTTTTTCCTGTGCCGCTCATCTTTTTTACATACGTCTGCAAACCTGACCATTGCATCATAACTCCCCCTCCCGGACCTATCGTAGCGCCATTTTCCCCCTCCTTCTGTAAGCCATCCTACAGAAGAAACGAAAAAAGCACATAGCCAGTTACCTAGGCATTTAGTACAATGAGGGCAAAACCTTCGAACAAGAGGCGATTGACATGAAACATAGCGCATCTGCCCCGATCCGGATCAGTGCTGATTTTCCATTACCGATCCATGTCCAGATCAAGGATCAGCTCAAAATGCTGATCGGGCTTGGCATGCTTCAGCCGGGAGATTCTCTCCCCCCTGCCGGACAACTTGCAGAGCAACTACAGGTTAACCGCAATACGGTCAATGCCGTCTATACCCAGCTTCGTGATGAAGGGCTTGTCCTCATGCAAAAAGGGCGCGGAACGGCCGTTGCCTCGAATCAGCAAGTCACAGCCTTTCGCATCCGCCAGCAACCGCTTTATGAGCAAGCGCGCCATCTGCTGACAGAGGCGAGCGACCGCGGACTGCCGCTCGACGAACTGCTTTTGGCCTGCTTTGCCTATCGTCAGTTGTTTTCCCTGCAATCAAAGCATGAACCCGTCTGGTTGCTGGTCGAGTGCAAAGGACATGACCATCTTTTTTATCGCCAAGAGGTGGAGCGACTCTTTGGCATACAACTGCGTGTGGCCTTTCTGGACGATCCGGAATCATCCGTTTTGGAGGCTATGAAAGAGGCGGACGGGATCATCTCGACGCTCAATCATGCAGATGAGGTCAAAACCCTGGCCGCACAGATCGATAAATCAGTCTTGACCATTGGCGCAACACTTGAACCCGCTGCGCTCCTGCAAATCGCCCGCCTTAACCCGCAAAGCACTGTGGCCTTCGTCTGTCTCGGGAAAAACGGCGGTGAATGGATGCTGCGAAAAGTGGCCGAGGCCGGCATCGATCATATGAACAGCATTCCCGTCGGCATCGGGCAAACGGACCTGCTGCAACAACTCATCCATTCCGCCGATTACCTCTACGCCTCTGCCGCTGTCTATGAACAAGTGCAACAATTGGCGCCAGAAAAAACCAGGCTGTATCCGATGGTCCTGGAGCAAAGCAGCCTGTCTCTGCTCCAGGATGTTCGAGCCTCCCTTCACTCATGAAAAAGACCGTCTGTACGAGGAATCCTCCCCTTGCACAGACGGTCTTCTTTACTCTGCTTTCGTTCCCAAAATCGCACTGATCCTCTTCCTCATCTCCTGCGGATCTTTGTACTCAAAACAATCCAAGCCGATTTCCCCAAGGGTCCGCAAAGGCTCCTCCCGTCAAGCCAGCACAGGCAGGATCAAATTCAATAAAAACAAGCCGGCGATCACGTACAACAGGGCTGGCACTTCCCGTCTTTTCCCCAAAGCCAGCTTCAGCAGCGGATACGCAACGAAGCCGAACGCGATGCCATCCACAATGCTGTAGGACAAAGGAATGATCGCAATGATCAAAAACGCAGGGAAGCCCTCGCTGAAATCCTTCAGGTTGATCTTCTCCACATTTTGCAGCATCAGCGCACCGATAATGATCAGCACAGGCGCAATCGCTCCGTCAGGAATCAGTCGAACCACCGGCAAGAGCCCAAGCGACAGCAGCAGCAAGGCTCCCGTCACCAGTGGCGCCATGCCTGTCCTCCCGCCTGCGGCAATCAGCGCAGCGCTCTCAGCGGTCGCAACCGTCGGGCTGGTTCCCATCACACCGGAGAGAGCAGCAGATACAGCGTTCGCTTGCAATGAGCGGCGAAATTTCTGGGGCTTTTCAATCATTGTGGTATAGCCGTGAATCAAGCCGATATTTTCAAACACGATCACCATGGCCAGCGAAAAAGTCGCGATCCAGAACGTCAGGTTCCCGATCCCGGCGAAGGAGAAGCCAGCGAATACCTCTCCGTACTCCGCCAGGGAAAACGAGCCTCCTGATCCCGGCTCCACTACCCCGAGCAGGATTCCCAGACCCGTCCCTGCCCCAATCCCGATTAAAAAATTGCCCGGAACATTGCGGACAAACAGGATCAGCGTAATAATCAACGTCACAATCGTCACGATTACAGCCGGGCTGGACAAGTCTCCCAACGCCACGATAGTTGTAGGATTGGTGACAATCAATCCGCCTTTTTGCAGCCCGATGAACGTCAGGAACAATCCGATCCCGACTGTTATGGCTTCCTTCAGCGAAGCCGGTATCGCATTGGAGATAAGCTGTGCTGCTCGTGTAAAGGCAATGGCGCTAAAGATCAGACCCGAGACGAGAACAGCCGCCAGCGCCTCTTGCCAGCTGAGCCCCATCGAATGACATAACGTATAGGTAAAGAGCGCGTTAATCCCCATTCCGGGCACCAAAATAATCGGGGCATTGGCCCAAAATGCCATCAGGATCGCGCCCACAAAGGCAGTCAGGACTGTTGCCAGAATCCCCGCAGCAAGCGGTATTCCTGCGTCCTCAAGAATCGATGCGTTTACGGCAATGATGTAGACAACGGTGATAAAGCCGACTCCTCCGGCCATGAGCTCCCGTCGAAACGTCGTGTCGCAAGCGCGTAAGTGAAAGACTTTTTCTAGCCACGTACGCACAGGTTGTTCCCTTCTTTCTTTTCCATATGAAGCTTCGGAACTATGCTATCATAGCCTTATCAATATGAAAAATATCCGTTACATCTATCTTTCATATCATTTTCATATGGTTATTGGAAAGGAGAACTGCATCGTGGATATTCGCCAACTGCGCTATTTTATTGCCATCGCCGAGGAGGGACAGATCACGGCAGCCGCCAAGCGCCTGAACATGGCTCAGCCGCCGCTCAGCCAACAGCTGAAGCAGATGGAGGAAGAACTGGGGACTCCTCTCGTGGAGCGCTCGGGAAAACGCATCGAGCTGACCGAAGCAGGCCACTCCTTGTACAAGCAGGCGATCAACATCGTCCATCAGATGGAGGAAGCCATCGCCGAAGTGAAAGAGACGGGCGAAGGCATCCGCGGCACCCTCTCCATCGGTGTGAGCGCCCTGTCTGCCTATTTCCTGCCTGAACAAATCCGGCTGTTTCAGCAAAAATACCCGTTGATCGCCTACAAGGTGTGGAAGGGGGATACCCAGCTTCTGACACAGTGGCTGGAGCGAAGAGTGATCGAGGTCGCTGTCGTCAGGCTCCCCCACTCCCTCCCGAACTGCACGACGATTCCCATGGAGGAAGAACCGTTTGTCTTGATCGTTCCTAACGCCACCTCCTATGCAACGGCTGACCAGATCCACATGAGCGAAATCGCCGCGCTGCCCTTGATCATGCCGAGCACGCCGGGCTTGGGCATTTACGATCTGCTCGTCAAGGAGTTCGAGCGGCTGGGAGCAGCTCCGCACGTCATCTGCGAGTGCCCCGACATCTCCCTGACAGTCAATCTGGTGGCGGCACAAGTCGGCTGCTCCATTGTTCCGCGCTCGGCCTGGGAGACCCACCGCAACGAACAGATACGCGGGATCGAGATTAGCGGAACCTCGATTCAGTCCGCTGCCGCTGTCGTCTGGCAGTCGGGACGCCATTTGTCCAAGGCAGCCAAGCGCTTTATCGGGATGTTTTCGTAGACTACTCCCTCCGCTCCGAGCTCACTTCAATCCCGTTTCGCAGGAAGAGTGCGGCAGTGAGCCCTACACCCTGCACTTTTTTACCCGTAAAGGTGCCGTCGTAGATGAATGAGCTTCCACAGGAGGGACTGTTTTCTTTTAAAATGGCGGATGTCACACCGGCTGTCTGAGCGATTTTCAATGCTTGATGAGCGCCAGCCAAAAAATATCGGTTACATCATTGCCCTGGTTGTCCACGATTTTGGCCCTTCCATCCAGGACATCAAAGCCATCGCCTCCGACAATCTCGGCTGGCGGGCGCGGGGTTGGCAGACCGCCCAGCTGCTCGGGACAAACAGGAATGGCTTTTCCCTGGCTCAGCAGCTGCTCTCCTAGATGAGTACGGCAGGATTTCTGATCGTAGCGGCATTCACAGCCAATCAAACAGGCACTTATCAATTTCATTTTAGTCCTCCCTGTACAACAAAAGCAGGAGTCGCCCCCTGCTTCGTCGTCTTATTATGTTCTACAGCCTGCGCAGCTTCACGCGCTGCACGCTGTGGTCTTGTCCCTTTTCGAGAATCAGACGCGCACGCACGCGAGTCGGCAGGATATTTTTTCGCAGGTTGATTTCATTAATTTCCTTCCAGATGCCTGTCGCGACCTCGACCGCTTCCTCGTCTGAAAGGCTTGCGTAGCGGCGGAAATACGACGCCGGATTGGAGAAGGCCGTCTGGCGCAGCACCTTGAACCGCTCCACGTACCATTGGAAAATATCTTGTTCCTTCGCATCCACATAGATGGAGAAATCGAAGAAATCAGACACGAACAGCTCTGACAGGCTCTTATCCCTGGGGGGCTGCAAGACGTTCAATCCCTCTACAATCAAAATATCCGGCTGTCTTACCGTCTGCCACTGGTCCGGCACGATGTCATAGACCAGATGAGAGTAGACAGGAGCGGATACTTCCGGCTCTCCTGATTTGATTTCCGATAAAAAATGCAGGAAGCGGCGCAAATCGTAGCTTTCGGGAAAGCCTTTGCGCTTCATGATCCCTCGCTCTTCCAACACGCGATTGGGATAGAGAAAACCGTCCGTCGTCACCAGCTCCACTTTGGGGTGGTTCGGCCAGCGGGAGAGCAGTGTCTGCAAAATACGCGCCGTCGTGCTTTTTCCGACGGCTACACTCCCGGCAATTCCAATGATGAAAGGAACCTTGGCATCCTGAATTCCCAAAAACGTATGCGTAGCTTGATGCAGCTCCTGTGTCGCCCCTACGTGCAGATTCAACAATCGGGAGAGTGGCAAATAAACTTCTGAGACCTCGTCCATCGAGATCTTCTCGTTGACGCCCTGCAAACAGGCCAGCTCATCATCCGATATGGTCAGCGGCGTAGAAGCCCGCAGAGACTTCCATTGCTCGCGGTTAAAGGTTACGTATGGTGATGCCATGAAAGTGTACATCCTTTCCATCTTGAAAGTGCTTTCTCCGGTCACACTGCTAGTTTACACCAGTAGCCCCCGCATGGGAATAATGTTGGTGCAATTCGTTTTGGGCAATTTAGCGATTCCACGTAAAAATATCCCACACAACATTGCAAGTAAGCAAACTAATAATCGTACGGGATTTAAAAGTTCAATAAATACGCTTCGAGCCGGTATTCATGTTTATGCTAAAATATTACTTTATATATAAAAAAAGGAAGGTGTTGATAAAATTGAAACAGCATAACATGTTAAAAATTGCTTTGAGTTGTATTCTTTTAACCGCCTGCTCTGCAAATGAAGAAGTGACTGAAAAAGCCGCGATAGATGCCTTACAACTTGATGAAAAAACATTCGAAAAACTACGTGATATTACTCAGACAGCGAAAAAAGATTCTGAAGCTAATGGTTATGAAGTAATTATGGTATCGCTTCCTCAGCCAGCAACGATATATAAGGATGGAAAACCGCAGGGGGCATATTTAGTTAATGTAGCTTCAAAATCGAAAAGTGAACAAAAGAAAGATATAACTTTGTTGTATTATTATTCAGTCAATAAAGAAATGATGGTGAGAATACCATTGGGAGAGGTAGACGAAGAATTTGAGAAAAATAAATACCATCCCAAAGGTATCGCATTTTGATGAAAATGCAGGAAGCAGTTATTTCGCAAAAGGTAAAAAAACATAAACTAGTCAATCAAATTGAGAGGAGCTGACCACGCCCGAATGACGGATCAGCTCCTCTTCCGTTACTGCCTATTTCCCCGCAAAAGCCTGCAGCATCCAGACATGCTTCTCCAGACTGCCGATCATCCCGGTCAGCATGTCTGCGGTAGCTTCGTCGTCCTCCGCCTCCGCTGCGGCAATTCCTTCATTCAGTTCTTTGATCAAGGTTTGGAAATCGCTAACAGTAGCCTGCACCATCTGTTCCGCAGACTCTCCGCCCGCTGCCTCCTTGATGGAGGACTGCTCCAGACAGGCCTTCATGGTCGAGACAGGCTTTCCTCCCTTGGCCAGCATACGCTCAGCCAGTTCATCCACATATTTCGCGGCTTCGTTGTACAGTTCTTCGTACTTGGCGTGCAGGGTGAAAAAGTTGGAGCCTTTCACATACCAGTGATAGTGGTGCAGCTTGATAAACAGCACAGACCAGTTCGCAACCTGCTTATTCAAGACCTCGGTGACAGGACGGCTCATCGTGATGCTCATACTACGGCTCTCTTCCTTTCATGGAAAAATCTCATGGCGTCTGTAGTGTTCCCGCTGGGAGCCGCATCCTATTCGCGATCACGCTTTGCCGTCACCTTCTCTATCGCTGCTCATTCTCCTTCAGGTAAACCAGTGTATTTAAAGCCTGCATCGCAGCACCTACCGCCAGACTGCGTTCATCGAGATCAAAATTTGGATGATGGACCGGATAGACGCACCCCGTCTCTTCGTTTCGTACACCCAGGTGGAAAAAGGCACCGGGGACATTCTCGGCGAAGTAGGCAAAATCCTCTACCCCCATGTTGGGCAGTTCATTGATCCGCACATGCTGTTCGCCAAGCAGCTCCTCGCCGTTTCGTTTTACCAGATCCACCAATGCATCATCATTGATCAGGGACGTATAGCCTTCCTCATACGTGACTTCCGCTTCGCCTCCGAGAGCGCGGGCAGTCAATGCGGCCACTTCTTGTATTCTTTCCTTCACCTGTTCGCGCACGCTTGGCTCCAGCGTCCGGATCGTTCCGGTCAGCTTGACCTCCTGTGCCAGGATATTGTTCGCTGTGCCTCCGGAAATCATCCCGATCGTGATGACCGCCGCTCTGCGCGGATCGACGTTGCGGCTGACGATTGTCTGCAGGGCGGTGATGACATGCGCCGCGATGACGATGGCGTCGCGCCCGCTGTGCGGATAGGCGCCATGACCGTTTTCACCGCGTACGATGATGCTCAAATCATCAGAAGAGGCGTTCATCTGACCGTATTTGACTCCGATATGTCCTGCCGGAATATCGCTGGATACATGCAAGCCAAAGACAGCATCCACTTTGGGATTCTCCAGCACGCCTTCCTTGATCATCGGCAAAGCGCCGCCGACCGTCTCCTCTGCCGGTTGGAAAAAGAGCTTTACATTTCCCGCCAGCTCCGCTTTGTAATGGTTCAGAATGCGCGCAGCCCCGAGCAAACAGGTCATATGCGCGTCATGGCCGCAAGCGTGCATTTTTCCGGGGATTTTCGAGCGGTATTCCCGGTCCTCTGCTTCCAGGATCGGCAGCGCATCCATATCTCCACGCAGAGCGACCGTCGCTCCCGGGCGTCCTCCCTGGATCAATCCGACGATGCCCGTTCCTGCCGACTTGGTGTAGGGGATGCCCATTTCGTCCAAGTATCGCATGACTTGCTCCTGTGTGCGGAACTCCTCAAGCCCGATCTCCGGATACTGGTGAAAATCTCGGCGGACTTCAATCAGCCACGGCAAAATCTCCTGTGCTTGCTGCCAAACCTGCTCTTTTCCTACTTGACTCATCTCGTTACACTCTCCTCTATGGTAAGTTTTCCGGCTGTGGCATCCAGCGTCGCTTCTACTCCGAACGGCAACGCCATGTTTACAGCGCCATGTCCGATCTGAATGTTCCAAATCGTCGGCTTCTCGTAAGGAACGACAATGTTCCGAACCACATCCCAGACCGAGAAGCCTTCCCGCTTTTTCGGCTCGCAATTGGTCCAGGTCCCGAGAATCACTCCGGCGCAATCCTCGAACACACCTCCCAGAGCCAGTTGCGTCAGCATGCGATCCACACGGTACGGCTCCTCGTCAATTTCTTCGAGGAACAACAGCTTGCCGCGGGTATCCAATTGGTAAGGCGTCCCCATCAAGGCGGCGACTAACGTCAAATTGCCGCCAACTACGGGACCGCTGGCACAGCCCTCCACCATGCAGACAATCTCTTCCCCTGGGGGATTGATCAGATCGCCCAAAGGTTCTGGCTCGGACAGCGCACGTATCAGATACGATTTGGACCAGTCGTCCAAGCCGTGGGCCAGATCGGAGGCTGCCATCGGTCCATGCAGGGTCGCCAGATTGGCGTTTTGCCCAAATACCGTATGTAAAGCCGTGATGTCGCTGTAGCCGACGAACAGCTTCGGATTTTGCGCGATGCAGTCGTAATCGAGCAACGGCAGGATTTGCGGCGCGCCGTATCCTCCGCGCAGACACAAAATTCCGTCAACTTCATCGTCAGCGAACATGGCATTCAGTCCATCCGCCCGCTGCTCGGGGGTACCTGCCAGATACCCCCCGTAGCTTTGCTTGCAGGTCTCCCCGACTTTTACCTTGTATCCCAGCGCCTCCACCTCGGCGATCGCCTTTGGCAACAGCTCCTGATCGACAGGGCTGGATGTCGCGATGATCCCGATGGTATCTCCTGCTCGCCATGCTCTTCCCTTGTTCATCTCTCTCATTCCCCTTTTTCCTCCAGATAGGCCCACTTCAGATCAATTTTGCTGAGCGGATCGATTCGCACTCCTTTTAGCTTATCACTTTGTACCCAGGCATTGACATCACTGAATATCCCCGTCAGCGGCATTTCTTCCATCAGCAAAGCCTCCGCATCCAGCAGGATTTGCTTGCGTTTTTCCTTGTCTGTCTCTACGTACGACTTGCGGATCAGTTCCGCATACACTGGATTGTGCCATCGCGTAATATTGGACGAGCTGTATTTCTCCACGAATTTTTGCAGGAAGTCGACCGGATCGTTCGTATCCGCCGTCCAGCTTGATCGGGTGATCGCGAACTTGCCTTGTTCCTGATCATCCAGAACGACTTTTGTCTCCTTGCTCTGCAGCTTTACCTCAACGCCCAGCACCTTTTTCCAGGTGGCCTGCAGGGTGAGCGCAATCGCTTTGTTGCGGTCGGAGATGTTGTATAGATAGGTAATTTCCGGTAGTTTCGTGATTCCCAGCTCTTTCATGCCCTCTTCCAGGAGCTTCTTCGCTTCCTCTGGCTGATTGTCGGCAAAAAATCCTTCCGGCCGCAAGCTGGCGGTGATCGGTGTAATGCCCATCAAGGGTGTTTGTCCCGCCTGTCCGATATGCCGGGCAATTTCCTGCCGGTTGATCGCGTAGGCGAACGCTTTGCGGATCTTGGCGTTCGTAAACGGCTCCCGCTCCGTGTTGAAGCGGATATAATACGAGGTCGCCTTGGGCTTTGTCCGCAGCTTGCCTTCCTTCATGAGCGGCTCGATCGCGTCAATCGGAAGCCCGCTGATCGGATTGCCGGCCCAATCAAGTTCGCCTTTGTCAAACATGGAAAGCTCGGTGCTGGCATCTGCGATCATGAAAATCTCCACCCGCTCCAGCTTGACCGCTTCCTGCTCCCAATACGACCTGTTTTTCACCAGCACGATTTTATTCCTGTGCTCCCACTGCTCCAGCTTGAACGGACCATTGCTGACGAGTGTCTTCGGGTCCGTCGCCCACTGTGGATTGGCCTGCGCCACATTTTTATTCACCGCAGGAAGAAAGGAGACCATCGTCGGGAAAAAAGGAATCGGGTTTTCCAAAACAACCTGGAGGGTCTTGTCGTCGAGAGCCTTCACGCCGACGTCTTCGCTTCGGGCTTTGCCTGCCGAAAAAGCTTGGGCGTTTTTGATGCTGTAGTAGTTGTAGGCAGCCGGGGAGCCTGTTTTCGGATCGAGCGCATGCTTCCAGGTGTATTCGAAATCATGGGCGGTAACCGGGTCGCCGTTGGACCATTTGGCATCCCTCAAGGTAAAGGTATAGGTCCTCTTGTCAGGTGACAGCTTCATGTCGGAGGCAAGAGACAGGACGGGATTTCCGTCTTCATCCAGTCGAGTCAGGCTGTCGTAGAGCTGGCGGATCAGGGCACCCGAGACTGTATCCTCGGCGAATATCGGATTGAGCGTCGCCGGCTCCTCCATGTTTAGCCGCAAGATTTGCGCCCGGGAATGGGAGGCTGCAGCGAGCTTTTCCTGTGCGGTTGAGAGAGCTGGTTGCGAGGCGAAGGCACTCCCTGCGCTGCCAACGGCGGACAGTACGCTGCTTGCCAACAGGAAGGCGCTTACATAAGAGAAAAGGAATTTTGTCACGACCTTGCACGCACTCCTTTTAGTCTTGGTCAAATCAAGCTGCCAGTCTAAAAGAGTTCCTCTTCCTCCCGCCTTCTATTCAAGATCAGCCGCCGAGTGTTCCTACCCCTTCCTGGGTGCGAGTACATAACGATTCGTCGGCCTTCCTACTCCACCGTACATGACTGCAAGCTTTACATGCTCTGCCTTGACCAGGTAGTCGAGATACCGTCTGGCTGTTACTCGGGCGATTCCCACTCGCTCCGCCACTTCCTCTGCCGAAAGGGCTTCTGCAGTTGCGCCTAATTGTCGCACGATTTGTCCCAGTGTGACGGCATGAAGTCCTTTCGGCAGGCTGTCCAACGCGATTGTTTGGTCTTTTGACTGTTCCGTCCATTTGCGAAACAACAGTTGATCCACTTCTGACTGCGATACCATGCCTTCCCGTCTTAGCTGACTCCGAAACTCCCGGTAGTTTTCCAATGCCTGCCGGATACGCTCAAATTGAAAGGGCTTGATAATAAAATCCATGGCACCGTAACGAAGCATCGTCTGGATCGTCTGCTTGTCATTGGCCGCTGTTATGACGATCACATCCACCGTCTCCGTACCGGCGCGAAGCTGCGTCAAGGTCTTGATCCCGTCTTGCACGGGCATAAATACATCGATAACAACCAGATCAGGCTGAAGTTCGCGGACCATCTCCACCCCTTCCACGCCATTATTCGCCACCCCGACCACCTGGAAAGGAGAGACGCGCTCGATAAACGAGCGGTTGATTTCCTGGACCATCGGGTCGTCTTCAATGACTACTACACGAATAGATTCAAGATTCATGCATTCACCTCCTTCATCGGAAATGTGATCAGAAAGCTCGCACCTTCGCCAGGAGACGACGTGCAGACCAGTTCGCCTCCTCCTTTGTGAATCAGCTGATTGACGAGATGCAGGCCAAGTCCGAGATGCTCTCCATCCTTGGTGGAGTAGCCCCGCTCCAGCATGTTCCTGCGCGTCGTTTCATCCATGCCGATGCCATTGTCCTCCACCAATATGGAGCAGATTTCGTCATCCTGCTCGATACTGATTGTTACTTCCTTGTCCGTCCGCGTAGAACTCTCCAGAGAGTCAAACGCATTTTCAATCAAGTTGCCCAGGATCAGCACGAAGTTGTGATGGTCCATCCATGGCGGGAAACGCTTCAAGCAGCTCATCCGGTCAATGACCACGCGTATGCCAAGCTCTTTGCCGCGGCTTACTTTACCCATCAAGAGGCCGGCTACACTCTCGTCCTCGATCGCAGCCGTGACAAAGGAGGTCAGCTCTTCTTGCTGTTCGTTCACCTCCAAGAGATAAGCAAGGGCTTTTTCGTTCTGGTTGAGTTGGAGCAGCCCGGCAATCGTATGAAGCTTGTTCATATGTTCATGATTTTGCACACGCAACGCGCTGACGAATTCTTTCACACCCGTCAGTTCTTCGGCGATCCGGGAAACCTCGGTCCGGTCCTGAAAAATGGCGAGGGCCCCCACTATTTTTTCGTCTACCCGGATCAAAAAGCGATTGGACCACAGCAGGGCATTTCCAACATGAATTTCCGTATTCAGGAAATTTTCACGCAACTCCAGCACCTCGGGCAGGCGGGTATCGTGCAAAACAGAGCGAATGGGTTTGCCCAATACCTCTCCTTCGATCCCAAAGATTTTTTTGGCCCTGTCGTTGAAAATGGTGATTCTCTCCTGCGTGTCGATCGCAATGACGCCTTCATGCATCGCGTGAAAGGTAGCTGTGCGCTCCACCAGAATCCGCGCTATTTCCTCCGGCTCCAGATCAAGCATCTGTTTTTTCATATGGCGTGCCAGCAAGTAGGAGCCCCATACTCCGAAAAGAAGCGACAACAGGAAGGTCGCCGCGATGTTATGCTTCTCCTCCTGCACGATCTCCCAGACACTCGGCATCACTCTTCCGACGACTACGACGCCCACCTGCTGATGCAGCCCGTCCATGATCGGTACATACGCGCGCAGGGCGGTGCCTAGCTCCCCCCTTACCTTATGCAGGTAGGAATGCTCTGCAAAGGCTGCTTCGACCCCTTTATCCTGGAATACTGTTCCGACGCGCTGGTCCAGGGGATCCGAGTAGCGTACGCGATCCTTGTTTAAAACGACGATATACGTTACATCATTGACAATTCTCATTCTGTGAACCGACTCGCTGATCGCTACCCACCCGTTCGGCTCCTGGACGCCCTGCTGAACCAATGGAATCTCCGCCACTGTCCGGGCTATCGTCATCAGTCGTTGTCCAAGCTGCGTTTCCGTCATGCGAATAATGCCGCCCACCATGATCAGACTGCTGATGATGAGAGAGAACAGGACAATCCCGACGGAGAGCAGGGTGATCTTCCACTTTATTTTTAGATGTTTGAACAAAAAGCTCTTCCTTTCCGCAAGTGTTGCCTGCTACCATATATTTTGTTACAGCTTGTCCGGCAAATCAACGCAAGATCATGGAGGTGATCGTCGATGAAGTCCTGGATCAGCATTTCCCTGATCATCCTGCTTGGACTGGCGAGCGCTCTTCTCATCGGCTTCGGCCCTGATTATTTTTCCATCGGGGAATCGGATATTGACGGGGAACAGGAAGGGCTCTCAGAACAAATTATCATTAAATTCAGTCATGTCGTAGCAGAGTACACGCCGAAAGGTCTGGCGGTGGATCGCTTTGCGCAGCTGGTGAAGGAAAAAACGGACGGCAAGGTGGAAGTCCAGGTTTTCCCCAATAGCATCCTGCATTCCGAGCAAACCGAGATTCCTGCCTTGATCAGCGGCGAGATCCAGATGATCGCCCCTGCATACTCCCACCTCTCCGGTACGATTCCGCAGTGGTCCGTCCTGGAGCTGCCCTATGTCTATCAAGAAGTGGAGACCGCCTTTCAGGGAAAGATCGGAGAAATCCTCTTTTCAACCTTGGAAAAGTCCGGCATGAAGGGGCTGGCCTTCTGGAGCAGCGGTTTCAAGCAGGTGACAGCGAATCAGCCACTCATCCTGCCGACGGATTTTCAGGGGCAACGCATCCGCATTATTCCCAGCAAGGTGCTGGACACCCATTACCGGACTCTCGGGGCGATTCCCGTCGGTTCTTCGTTCGGCGACCTCTACATCTTGTTGGCCACAGGCAAGGTAGATGGCGAGGAGAACACTATCTCCAATCTGTATACCAAACGCTTGTACGAAGTCCAAAAGCATCTGACGGTCAGCAACCACAATTTTTTGGGATATGCGGTGATCGTAAACGAACCGTTTTGGAAGGAGCTTCCTGACCACCTGAAGCAAGCCATCGAAGAAGCGCTGAAGGAAGCGACGGCCTTCAACAATCAACTGTCTGTGGAAATGAATGCGCAGCAGTTGGACGAGCTGCTCACGAAGGAATTGATGCAAACGCACATCCAGACGGAGGAGGAGCGGGCGGCTTGGCGTCAGGCTTTGCAGCCAGTCTATGACTCGTTTGCCCCTCAAATCGGCCCTGAGCTGATGCAGGAAATCGAGAAGCTTCACCTTGCGCGGTGAAGCTTCTTCGTCATTCCCTGTTTTTGGGCAGGATCAGCGTGAACGTAGACCCATGCTCATCACTTTTCGTCAAAATGAGGTCTCCTCCCAAGGCTCTCGCCATGATTCTGGAAAACGACAGACCCAGACCCAATCCACGGACCTTGTCCTTTTTATTGCTGCCCCGGAAAAATCGCTCGAAAATTAAGGGTTGTTCGTTTTCTGGGATGCCCTTGCCATTGTCCGTCACATCTAAGCGCAGATCATCCTCCGTTTCATAGAGTCGCAGCTCGATCCTGCCATCCGCATCGATCGCTTGCCGTGCGTTGTTCAGCAGATTGATCAGGATCTGCTGCACCCGCCCAGGATCGACAGGCACGACCCACTGCTGCTCCGGAATAGTCGCATGGAGTCTAAGGATTTCAGCATCCTGTCCGATCTGCCACTGGGAGGCAATCTCGTAAATGAGTTTGTTCACATTTTGCAACTCTCGGTTGACCGTGATTTCGCCGACAGCAAAAGAGTTGAAATCGAGCAAATCCTCCACCATTTTCTCCAGGCGCTTGGTCTCTCGCAGACAGATCACCAAAAACTCCCGCTCTTCTTCTCCTGAGACCACCTTGTCATTAATCGCCTGAATCAAGCCGCTGATAGAAGTGACCGGAGTCTTCAATTCATGCGTGACGCCAGCCAAAAGCTCCGTGCGCATGCTCTCCAATTGCCTTAGCCGATCCGCCATCTCCTTGAACGTCGAGACCAGCTCGTGAATTTCCTTTTCCTTGATCTGCTTGGTGATGGTAACCTCGTAATCGCCCTCCACGATTCGCTTCGCGGCCGCGACTACATCCTCGATCGGCTTGGCCAGCTTGCGGGAATGAAAATAGATGACGGCCCAGCCCAACACGCCCAAGCTGCCCAGCATGATGACCAGGTATTGAAGCTGTTCCGGACTGACGCGAACATCCGTCTCCGGGAACAGCAACAGGATGGTCCCCAGCTTTTCACGGTCATTGTCCAGATCTTTTTTTACGACATAGAGAGTATCCCCTTGAAGCGACTTGACCTTGCTGGACTGTTCCGCGATCATAAGCAAGCGAGGGACATCCTCCTGGAAGGAAGAGGGCAAGCCCGATTTGCTGTAGATGATCCGACCATGCACATCCTTGATAAACAGCAGCAGATTGCGGTCTACGCCCATAAAGCGGCGCCTGCTCTCCAAAATCTGGTGCAGCGTCTCACCGACATACAATTTTCCTTCGTTGTCCACAACCCGATCGGCTACCTCTTCCACGAACAAGCTCGTGACTTCGAGCTGCTTCTCCGTCGCCGCCTCCTTGATCCAAATCGCAGAGACGACCCCAATAATAAGCAATCCTACACACAGGGTGAGCAGATATCGCGTCGTCCAATACCGCAGCAGGGAGGTCGGATTATGATTTATCAAAAACACTGAACTGATACCCCACCCCTCTGAGCGTTTTGATTTCCCCCTCGGAGGCAGGCCAGTTTTGCAGGGTTTTGCGAATTCGTTTGATAGCCAGGTCTACAGCCCGATCACTGCCCTCATAGTCCATCCCCCATAGATGCTCGATCAATTGCTCGCGGGAAAATGTCCGGTTTGGATTTTGCGCCAAAAACAGCAGCAAAGACAAATCTTTCGGATGAAACTGCAAATCGATGCCATGCAGTGTCACGCTATGCGATTTGAAATTGATTTTGAGTCCGCCAAAAAAACGCGTCTCCTGATCCTTGACGAGAATCGCAGAACGGCGCAGGACAGCGTTTACCCGTGCCACGACCTCCTCGGCCACAAACGGCTTGGTAATGTAGTCGTCCGCTCCCTGATTGAAGCCTTTCAATTTCTGATCGGTTTGTCCCAAGGCCGTCATCATGATGACAGGACAGGCGCTTCTTTCCCTTATGTACTGCAGGACTTCCCAGCCGCTCATTTCCGGAAGCATGACATCCAGCAGGACGAGATCCGGCTTTTGTTCGTCAAAAAGGCGAACGGCGTCATTGCCGTTTTCGGCTTGCCAAACCTGATAGTCTTCTTTTTGCAGATACGCTTTCAGTACGCGGGAGATAACCAACTCATCTTCCACCAAAAGAATTTGTTTCATGAAAAGCCGCTCCTGATTTCAAAGACATAATAGATGGTTTCCTCACATCTCTTCCAGTCTACCTCTTTTTTCTTTATATTGGGATTCCTTCATTATGGAAATAGGAAAAAAGCCTTGCTTTTCTCGGTGTGAGAGAAGCAAGGCTTGGGTTGCACCTATGAAATTTTAATATTTGCTGAAGGAAAGATCATCATCGTACTCAGCATCGAATTCGTACAGCTTATCATCTTCATCGCTGTCGATGATGTAGCCTGTGATGTCGGCGTCAAATTCTCTCCAGATGTCATCGACGATGTCTTGAACGAATGCTTTCAGTTCGCTCTTCGTCAGTTCATCGAAATCATCACCGTACTCGGAGAGATCAATCTCGATTTCTACCTCGATCTCATCCTCATCTCCATCAAGAGAGATCGTCCATTCCAGATCCTCGAATTCACCGTAATCATCGTTCAATTCGTCTTCCAAGTCTGACAGATCATCATCGAAATCGTCATCATCTTTGCTGTTCTTTTTATCCAGCTTGTCTTCGAGATTTTCGATTTCATCCTGCAACGAAGTGATTTGATTTTTCAATCTAGCAATTTCCGCGTCTTTGATTGCAATTTGTGATTGTACGCTCGGATCAGGCTTATCGATCACGTTGATCGTATAGGTTTTTCCATCCCAAGTGACGTCTTTTTTGAATACGTCAGCCATCATGCGCAATGGGATGTACGTCGTGCCATTGACGATGAATGGCTCAATAGGTGTGGAAATTTGATAGCCGTTATTCAAGACTTTGATATTGTTGTATTTTGCTTGCAGATTCTTGGTCGCTACCTCTGCACTCGCTCCAGATGGAATCAGCGTTGTCGCCAGAAGCAAGCCAGCAGCCGCTGTAGCAAGATAATGTTTCTTAAACATAACAAACTCCTCCATTTCTCCCGATGTTTTTCTGACGCGATGCTATGTACATGATCTAGATTACAGATTGAACATGTCGAGAGGATGTCAAATCGCAATTCTCTTTGATGTAGAAAAAGACCAAAAAGACCAAAACAAACAATATGACCATATTATTTAAATCACTCCTGCCATTCCTTACAATGCAAGAAAATAAAAAAGCGCTTTCACAACAACAAAAGAAAGGAAGAATGGCATGAGAATCAATTTTCGAAATCTGACTGTACAAGTCGTTATCGCTATCATCATCGGTATTCTTGTCGGGCATTACGCGCCTGCGTTCGGGGCACAGCTCAAGGTGCTGGCTGATGTTTTCATCAAGCTGATCAAAATGGTGATCCCTCCTATCATTTTCTTTACGGTGGTAAACGGAATTGCCAGTATGGGAGACATGAAAAAGGTCGGCAAGATCGGCGGAAAGGCTTTGCTTTATTTTGAAATCGTTACCACCATTGCGCTGGCCATCGGTCTTTTGGTCGTCAATCTGATCAAGCCAGGAGTTGGTTTTGACAAATCCGGCTTGGAAGGCGATGTTTCGAACTACACCAAGGCAGCCGCTGAAAGCCAAGGCGTCATCGACTTTTTGATGGGGATCATTCCGGAAAACGTAGTCGGAGCGATGGCTGGCGGAGACCTGCTCCCCATTTTGTTCTTTGCTGTACTCTTCGGTATTTCTCTGGCAGCCATGGGCTCAAAAGCGAAGCCGGTTATTGATTTGTTCGACAAGCTTTCTCACGGATTCTTCGGCGTCGTCAACATGATCATGAAAGTGTCTCCGATCGCAGCTTTCGGGGCCATGTCGTATACGATCGGAAAATTCGGCCTCGGCTCCTTGACCAAGCTGGGCCTTCTGATGTCAGCCGTCTATATCACCATGTTTCTGTTTATCGTTCTCATTTTGGGTGCAATCGCTCGCTACTACCAGTTCAACATTTTTTCGTTCATCAAATACATCCGTGAAGAGGTTTTGCTGGTACTGGGCACCTCCTCTTCCGAATCAGCCCTGCCGCGCATGATGGATCGTCTCGAAAAGTACGGCTGTTCCAAATCGGTTGTCGGACTGGTCATTCCGACCGGGTATTCCTTCAATCTGGACGGCACCTCCATCTACCTGTCGATGGCTGCCCTTTTCATCGCGCAAGCCTACGGTGTCGACCTGAGCGTCTGGGAGCAGTTGACGCTTCTCGGAATTTTGATGATTACCTCCAAAGGAGCTGCGGGTGTGACCGGTTCCGGTTTTATTACCTTGGCCGCAACCCTGGCTGCCTTCCCGATGATTCCGGTCGAAGGGATGGCTCTGCTGCTTGGGGTGGACCGTTTCATGTCTGAGGCTCGCGCGATCACCAACCTGATCGGAAATGGAGTCGCAACCGTCGTGATCGCCAAGACAGAAGGCGAATTCAATCCAAACCCCGTGCAGGAGGAGAATTCCTCCGCACCTATGACAGCGTAAAAATTGGCTCTAGCTGAACAGAAAGAGGATCTTGATCGTCAGAAAAGTGACGAGAGATCCTCTTTTTCAACCCATGCTATAATCAAAAAAACATCATGGATAAACCTGGTGTATTATTTGCTCTGGAGAATTTTGTATGGCTCATTCGCCTTACGCCCAGAAAAGCTGCCAGGCAAGGAGGTGCAGCCGCATATTGCTGACAGCAGAAGGAACGTTTGCCGGGGTGGGCGGCTTAGAATTATACTATCGCAGCCTCTGCCCAGCGCCATCCCCGAAAGCCGCGGTGATCATCGTTCATGGATTTGGCGACCACAGCGGGGGCATGGACAGGATCAGCCGGCATTTGGCCGAACACCAATACGCAGCCTATTCGTTTGACCTGCGCGGTCACGGCAGAAGCAGCGGCACGCGGGGATATGTGCGCCGCTGGGACGAGTATCGCGGGGATTTGCACGCTTTTCGACAAGTAGTCGGCGGTTTGCATCCCGGATTGCCGCTTTTTTTGCTTGGGCATAGTCTTGGCGGTCTGATCTGCCTCGACTATTGCCTCCATGAAGAGACAGGAATTGCCGGCCTCGCCGCGATCGCACCCGCATTTTCCTACACCATCAGACCCATGGAAAAATGGCTCATTTTCCTGATGAGCTATCTCAAGCCGGATTACACCGTCGAAAAATCCCTCCATTCGCGAAATGCGAGAGAACCCAATCGAAACGGCTGGACGAAGGGCGATCCGCTGCGCCACCAGACCGTCACGCCAGGCTTGGGTCGCGGGATCATCACGGCACAAAGACTGCTGCAAAAGCGTTCGCCTGCTCTGCGGGTACCGTTTTTGCTGCAATACGGTACAGACGACAGCCTGACCCCGCCGGAAAAGCTGCGCCAGTTCTTTGAATCTGTCGGCTCCCGCGACAAGCAGCAAATCGCCTATGAGCATATGCGTCATCGCCCTTTTGACGAGGAGGGGAATTCGCTCTTTCTCGCAGACCTCTTGCATTGGCTGGACTGCCGATGTGCTTCCACCAGCGGTCAACACTGGAAATAAGAATCATTATCAGTTACACTGGTCTCAGGAAGATATTTTGTGAGAATGGGAGCGGGTCACATGTTCGTTCAAATGCGAAAAATCACAGTAAAGGAAGGCTTCTCGGACCAAGTGGTCAATCGCTTCAGCGGCGAAGGCTTGATCGAAAAGCAAGAAGGCTTTATCGATTCTACCGTCATGGTCAAGAAGGTTCCGCGCGGAGAGGAAGAAGTCATCGTCCAGGTGCGTTGGGAATCTGAGGCGCATTGGAAGCAATGGGAGAAAAGCGATGCGCATATCGCCGGGCATAAAGCCAATCTCGGCAAGCCGAAGCCCGAGTATCTGCTCAACTCCGAAGGCGGCGTCTACTACGTGAAATCCGTGAAGCAAGCCGCTGCTGAATAAAAATTGGATCGCATGACATGCCAAAAAACGTGCAAGCCTCGTACCTGTCAGGTGCCTGGTTTGCACGTTTTTTTGATATTCGCTTGACCTTGGAGTTTACTCCAATGTTATAGTTCTAGGCAAGGAGAGTGACTGGATGCGAATTAAAGAATTTGCCCAAAAGTTTCATGTATCAACGGACCGTATTCGCTACTATGAAAAAATGGGATTGCTGAAGCCTGCCAGAATGGAAAATGGCTACCGGCAATACGATAAAAAATGTGAGGAAGCCCTTCAATTCGTTCTGGTTTTGAAACGGCTGGGCTTTACCTTGCAGGAAATAGAAAGCTTGCTTCAGCTGCAAGAAAAACCTGTATCATCAGAATGCAATATCGTTTCGAATGCATTCATGCAGCAAAAAATACATGAGATTTCACAGCACATTCTTTTTTATCAACAAGCCTATCAAGCATTGACGCAGGTGCAACAATTGATGAACGAAAACAAATATGAAGAAAATAAAGAAGTTATTCAGCAGCTTATTACCGATATGTATGCAGATATCCAAAATGGGGGCATGGCTCATGAAGAATAGGTGGATTATTCAAACAGAAAATGCTATTTTTTTCGCATTAACTTTCATTATTTACAGTCACTTTGATTTTTCCCTTCTCCTGTTCTTTGGGTTGCTCTTGGTCCCAGATATTACGATGCTTGGCTATCTTGCAAATGCAAAAACCGGCGCCCAAATCTACAATATGGGACATAGTATAATTCTGCCAACCATCATTCTACTCTCTTATTTCTTGATTCAATCAGATTTCCTATTCATCATTGCGTTGATTTGGTACGCACATATCTTCATGGATCGCGCAATCGGATATGGACTAAAATATTCGCACAGCTTTAAAGAAACGCATTTACAAAAAATATAGTCATCAGGAATACATGAGAGTTGAACGTGCAAGCATCGTACCTGTCGGGTATTTTGTCTGCACGTTTTTTTGCGTGTCTTGACTGTTGCTTGATCGCTGTGAAATAATACTCACAAGTAATATTACTCATGAGTATCTTTTTGGAGTTGAATCTGGTATGAAGAAAGAAATAGGCCGGAAAGGAAAAGAAAGCCGGAAACGATTGCTGGATGCAGCCACGGCTGAGTTTGCCGAGCGGGGATTTCATGATGCAAAAGTAAGCGATATCGTGAAAAGGGCGGGTTTGACGCAGCCTTCCTTTTATCTGTACTTCCCCAGCAAAGAAGCGATTTTCGCTGAGATCGTGGACCATTTTCGCTCCCGTCTGCGCGAACTGACGCAAGAAGCCCGCTTGGAGGCCGGGATCGAAGCCAAGGAAGTTTCGGAACGGATTTATCTCGCAGTGGAAGCCGTATTTCGCTTTCTGGCGGAGGATCCCGCTTTGACGCGCGTCGGGTTTTTTCTGGCCACTGAGTCCAGCCAGATCAAAGCAGAGCTTGCTGCGATGATCCAGGAGAATTTGCAAGGGGAGCAACAGTCGGGTTATTTCCGCTCCGAGCTGGAGATGCAGACCGTAGCGGAGTGCCTGATCGGAATCATGGAGCGTCTGACCGTCTCCTGCCTGCTGCCGGGATTGCAAGCTCCAAATGGTATGGCGCAGCAGGTAGTCGACCTCTTGCTTCACGGGATGCTCACCAATGGACATCCCGCAGAAAAAAAGAATTTACATAAGGAGTGACAGCGGATGCTCGCGCCCATCCTGCAAGTGGTCTTGGCGGTTTTTCTTCTGATCGGCGGCTTCATCAAGGTCTTTCGTGTTCCCTTTCAAGTGGACCATTGGCAGCACTATCACTACCCTCTGTGGTTCATGTCTGTGACGGGAGCACTGGAAATCCTCGGGGCACTCGCCATGATTGCAGGCTTGTGGAATCGGCATCTGGCTGCCGGATCGGCGATCTTGTTTGTCATTCTGATGCTGGGAGCCATTCACGCCCATCTCTTCCGCGCTGAGCAGCCTTTTGCCATGGCCATTCCAGCTAGCATTTGCCTGATTCTTGCGGTATGGGTGATGATTCGGAATGTCGTCTAGCCGCGGGGGAGGCGATGAAGAAGTTCCTTTGCCTCCCGATCTCTTCGCTCGATTTCCCCGTTCTGTGTCCACTGAAAAAAGCGGTCATCCAGCAATTCGCGCAGGATGATCCGCTTCTCTCCTTCCTCTAGTCCAAGATGGAGGACCTGCTGCCTCATCTCCCCGAGAAACTGCGTGTAGGACTCGTATTCCGGGCCAATCCATTGCTCTGCCTGGCGGCGCAGCTTTTTCGCCAGCCCGGGATTGGCTCCGCCCGTAGAGATCGCTACCTGCAGATCGCCGCGCTCGACCATAGCCGGGACGATGAAGCTGCACAGGTCGGGCCGGTCGGCAATATTGACCCACTGATGCGGCTGGCACGCCCGATGCACAGCCAGATTGGCAGCGGCATCGCTCGTAGCGGCGATGATGATGGCCATCTCCTGCATATCCTCCGGGCTGAAAGCGCGCAGATGGAGTGTCAATCTGGCCTCGTCGCTCCATTGTTGGATGACTGGCGTGCAAGACAGGCTGACAACTGTGACCTTGGCTTTAGCGCAGAGAAGGCTGGCAATTTTTCGTTCTGCCACCTGGCCCGCGCCTACGACCAGGCAGCGCTTGTCTGTCAGATTGACGAACATGGGATACAAGCTCATGCCTTACACCTCAACCTGTGCGGCTTCAAACCATCGGATCTTTTCACGCAATTGTACGACCTCACCAACAAGAATAATCGCCGGATTGGTGATCTGCGGGTTATCCGCCAGGCGCTGCTCGATGTCAGCCAGCGTCCCCGTCACGGTTGCTTGCTCCGGGAGCGTCCCCCAGGCAATCACCGCTACAGGTGTCTTTGGATCTTTGCCATGCTCGATCAGTTGTTTGCGAATCATCGGCAGATTGCCAATACCCATGTAAAACGCGACCGTATCGATTCCTTGCGCCAATGCGCGCCACTTTTCCACCGCCTGCTCCGGCTTCTCCTCGCGCAGATGTCCGGTCACGACGGCAAAGGAGGAGCCGTACTCCCTGTGCGTGACGGGAATCCCGGCATAGGCGGGAGCGGCGATGCCAGCGGTCACACCCGGAACGATCTCAAAAGGGATGCCGTACTGCGCGAGGTGCTCGGCTTCCTCCCCGACTCGTCCAAATACGCTGGGATCTCCGCCTTTCAGCCGTACGACGGTCAGGCCGCCCAAGGCTTTTTCCGCCAGCAGCTGGTTGATCGCTTCCTGCCGCATCGTGTGGTTGTCGGGATACTTGCCGCAGAAAATCCGTTCTGCATGGGTCGGCGCGTACTCCAGCAGAGCCGGATTTGACAGGCGGTCATACACCACGACATCTGCCTGCTGCAGACATTCCATTCCTTTTACAGTGATCAGCTTCGGGTCTCCGGGACCCGCCCCGACGAGGTACACCTTTCCTTTTTGGCTCATTTTCCGCTCACTCCCGCCGATGCGAAGGTCGCCATTTCATGAATCATGCGGCAGGCCGCCTCCAGCACAGGATAGGCCAAGGCAGCCCCTGTTCCCTCTCCCAGCCGCAATTGCAGATCCAGCAGAGGTTCCTTTCCGAGCACGTTCAGCACATAGGCGTGTCCCGGCTCCAGGGAGCGATGTCCCGCGATAAGGAAATCAGCGCTGCCTGGGCATAGACGTACTGCCAGCAAAGCCGCTACCGTAGCAATGAAGCCGTCCAGCAAGACAGGGATACGCTTGGAAGCAGCGCCAAGGATCGCTCCTGCCATCGCGCCGATTTCCAAACCTCCTACCTTGGCCAGCACGTCGATTGGCTCTGCTGCGTCCGGACGATGCAAGGCAATTGCTTCTCGCACCACCTGCTTTTTCCGTGCCCAGCCAGCGTCGTCGAGTCCTGTGCCGCGTCCGACGATCTCATCGGGATCAGCCCCTGTCAAGGCGGCCAGAATGGCGCTGCTTGCCGTCGTATTCGCTATTCCCACCTCGCCAACGATCAATACCTTGGCACCCGCTTCGATGATTTCCAACGCCGCTTCGCTTCCGACCTGCAGTGTGCGCTCTGCCTCTTCCCGCGACATGGCGGGCTCTCGCAGCATGTTGGCCGTTCCTGCCTTGATGCGGCGCGCGATGACGCCAGGTACTTCCACCTCGTTCGCCACGCCGACATCGACAATCCGCTCCAGAGCGTCAATCTGGCGCGCAAATACGTTGATCCCCGCTCCTCCGTTCGCCATGTTGGCGACCATCTGGACAGTGACCTCCTGCGGATATGCCGAAACACCCTCGACAGCGACACCGTGATCGGCCGCGAACACGATCACACCTGGAGGCGTTACGACAGGAAAGCTTTCGCCCGTAATCGCAGCCAACTCTATGGCCAATTCCTCCAGGCGTCCCAGGCTGCCAAGCGGTTTGGTCAGTTGGTCGATATGAAGCCTCGCCTGCGCTGCTGCTTCTGGATTACGAGATCCGATGGCAGGCAGGAAATCTTGCCATTTCGTCATTTTTTCGGCACCTCGCTTTGCTGAAATTCCTTCATTTTTTCCTCGATTGCGTCCAGTCGGACATGGCGTCTGACCGTATCCGCCAGCAAATTGTAGCCCTGTTCGCGCAAAGCGACGAGAGATGGGCGTTCGTGAATCGGTGCAAGCCCTTTTTCCATGCGGAGTTTGTTCAACAATAATGTCCGAAATTCATCATTGTGGAAAAGTCCGTGGAAATACGTGCCGATCCGTTTTTCTTGCGCATCACAATAGCCGTCCGTCCCATTTTCCAACTGGATAAAGGCCGTGTCATTCTGTTCAAAAACGGAGCGTCCCATATGAATCTCGTAGCCTTCCAGCTCGATTTTCTTGCCGGAAAAGCGGGCGGTGCCACGGGACAGGACGGTCGTTTTTCGCTGCTCCAGCGTCGTCACCATCGGGATCAAGCCCAGCCCTTCGAGGGATTGCAGCGGAGATTCCACGCCTGCCGGGTCGTGAATCCACTCTCCGAGCATTTGGTAGCCGCCGCAGATGCCGATCAGCATGCATGCCTGCTCGCGGTGCAATTGCAGGATTCGCCCGGCAAGACCTGTCTCGCGCAAAAATTGCAGATCCTCCAGCGTGTTTTTGCTCCCGGGCAGCACGATCAGATCCGGCTCTCCCAGCTCCTCCGGACGCGACACATAGCGGACGCGGCAATCCGGCTCCACGAAAAAGGGATCGAGATCCGTGAAATTCGCGATGCGCGGGTAGCGGATCACCGCAATATCCAGCTCCTTGGCTGTCTCCTGCCGCCCCTGATAGCGATGCAGGATCAGCGAGTCCTCGGCATCGATCCACAGATCAGGGATGAACGGAACCACCCCGAGCACCGGAACCCCTGTATACGATTCGAACCAGTCTAGTCCCGGCTGCAGGAGGCTGAGATCGCCGCGAAAACGGTTGATGATCACCCCGATGACCCGCTTGCGATCCTCGGGCTCCAGCAGCTGCAAGGTGCCGACCAGACTGGCAAAAACGCCGCCGCGCTCGATGTCCGCGACCAGGATGACAGGGGCATTGGTCAGACGGGCGACCCGCATGTTGACCAGTTCGCGGTCGTTTAGGTTCACCTCGGCTGGACTGCCTGCCCCTTCGATGACGATCCGCTCGTAGGAGTCGGCCAGACGCTGGTAAGACTCCTGGATGATTCGCAGCCCCTCGTCAAAAAAATCGCTCCGGTAGGCAAGAGCCTTCATATTGGCGTAGGGCTCGCCGTTCACCACGATCTGCGACTCGGCGTCCCGCGTCGGTTTGATCAGGATCGGGTTCATGTCGGTCGTGGCTACGATCCCTGCCGCCTCCGCCTGTACTCCTTGGGCCCGCCCGATCTCTTTGCCATCGAGGGTGACATAGGAATTCAAGGCCATGTTCTGCGATTTGAAGGGAGCTGTCTTGTAGCCGTCCTGGGCAAAAATCCGGCAAAAAGCCGTCGCGATGGCGCTTTTCCCCGCATCCGAGCTGGTTCCCTGAATCATCAGCGGCAAGGTCTTAGGCACGTCCTGCCACCTCCAGACAACGCGTGATCCAGCGCTCGACGACAGCCGGATTGGAGCCAAAATGCAGATGCGTATAGCCTGCGACCAGATTGTCCTGCGCAAAGCCCTCCGGCTTCGTGCCGCGCAAGCCCTTGGTTTCGTAGGCGTATGGAAGCTCTTCTTCCTGCGAGCTGGCGAGGGTAGAGTAATGGAACTCATGCCCCTTCGCCTGCTCCTCCGTGCCGAGCAGGAAGTTTTCTTTTGTACCGCGCACTTCCCGATAGCCGAGCGCCGCCAGCTTTTTCTGCATGGTTACGGTGCCCGGGATCAGTCCGACCATGGGGTAGCTTTTGCCCTCCGTCGTGACGATCGCTTCCGTCAGATACATGAAGCCGCCGCACTCCGCCAGCGTCGGCAGACCAGCGCCAATCGCCCGACGAAAGGATGCCAGCACCTCAGTCTGTTGCGAGAGTTCCGCGGCGAATTCTTCTGGAAAGCCGCCGCCGATGTACAAGCCGTCTGCTTCTTGCGGCACGCACTCACCCGCCAGCGGCGAAAAGAAGTGCAGCTTGGCTCCGTAGGCTTCCAACAGCTCCAGATTCTCCGGATAGTAAAAATGAAAGGCCGGGTCTTTCGCCACAGCAATGGTCACTCGGTCAGGAACCGCCTTCTTCGCGAACAAAACAGGCTCGGCATGAAGCGGCTCCGCCTTTGCCAGCTCCCAAATCTGCTCGAGATCGACGGTTTGTGCGATGATCTCCGCCAAGCGGTCAAACAGGGGATTCAGTTCGCCGCGCTCCACGGACGGCACCAATCCCAGATGGCGCTCGGGGATTTCCACATCGCCCTCCCGCTTGAGATAGCCAACGACCGGGATTCCGCACTCCTGCTCGATCGCAGCCTTGACGATCTTGTGATGGCCCTCGCTGCCCACCTTGTTCGCGATAACGCCGACGATCCGTGCAGCAGGGTTGAGCAATTGAAAGCCTTTGACGATGGCAGCCGCGCTGCGGGCCATGCTCTGGCAGTTGACGACCAGCAGCACAGGCGATTCGGTGAGGATGCTGATTTCTGCCGTACTGCCCTTGTCGCTGGTTGCTTCCTTGCCGTCGTACATCCCCATTACGCCCTCGATGACGGAGATATCTGCTCCCTGGCTCCCCCGGACAAAAATCTCCTTCACTGCCTCGTGGGCAAGCATGAAGCTGTCCAGATTGCGCGAGGGTCTTCCGGTTACGGCAGTGTGATAGGTGGGATCGATGTAGTCAGGTCCGCATTTGAAGCCTTGGACCGTATAGCCTTTTTGCTTCAGTGCGGCCATCAGTCCGATGGTCACTGTCGTCTTTCCCGCTCCGCTGCCCGTCCCGGCAATTACCAATCGGCGGTTGCCGCTCATGCTCATCTGCGCCCCTCCTTGTGGTAGGGCATGAGCCCTACGGAGATCGTGGTATTGCCCGACTTTTTCTTGGTCAGTACGAGTTCCTCGACGCCAGCGTACAGCTTGGCTGCGGGCTCGCTGACGCCATAGGCCCCGGTGAACTTGTACACTGTCTCGGATGGATCGCTGATTTCCACCTGGTTCAATTCCTCCGGCTCATACCAGACGAACGGCCAACCGTATTTTTCGCAGACGGCGATCAGTCCCGCTTCATCCTTTTTCAAGGCGATCGTTGCCAGGGCTTTGACGCTTTTGATCGAGAATTGCAGCTCGTCCAAGGTTTCCTTGATCACCGCTTCGATCTCTTCGGCAGATGTCCCACGGTTGCAGCCCATTCCGAGCACAATGACTTTGGGACGATAGATCACGCCGTTTTGCAGGATCGGCTGCTCTTCCGGCGTCAAGATGCGGTGCGTCACGACGAGTGCAGCCTGCGGCTCGTCCGCCAGCGCTTCGGCAATGGTCGCGTACTCTTTGATCGACGGCGGCATCGGCGTCTCGTGCATCCACCAATCCCGCTCGCCTGATTCATTGATGACAGCGACCCGCTCCTCATTCACGACCGAGGCGCTTACCGGGGTCAGCTTTTCGTCTGATTCCCATTCCCAGCCGAAGCGGCGTCCGAACAGGTCGACAGGAATCGTCTTCTGCACATCGGAAGCAGTCGTAATAATCGGACGCGCCCCCATCACCGCTGCCACCTCATGCGCCAGCTCGTTCGCCCCGCCGAGGTGGCCGGACAGGACACTGATGACATTTTCTCCGCGATCATCGATGACCACGATTCCGGGATCTTTCTTTTTATCTTCGAGCAAAGGAGCGATCATCCGCACCACTGCGCCAAGCGAGATAATGATGATCAATCCCTTGTAGACGGGCCAGAGGGCAGGAAACAGCATGCGCACACTGTTGGTAAAAAGCTGAATGCCCCGCGCTTCCTCGTCCCCACGCTCAAATTTGCTCATGTAGTAGAGATCCGCCCCAGGGAATTTCTGCACCAGATCGCGCGCCATCTCTACGCCATGCTTTGTAATGGCGACGACGGCGTAATCGCCGCGCTGCCGGATCTCGGGGATTTCTCCCTCTTTCAGCTCGATGATCATCCTTCTTTCACACCTTTTCTGTACCCGTGCGTGAAGGTTTTGTCGTACAGCTTGGAGCGGTACTGCTCGCTCTTTTCATGAATATCCGGGTCCAATGCCCAGCCCGCCAAAATCATTGCATGCTTGCGGATGCCGTGCTTGCCCATGTCTGCATCCAGATTCGCCAACGTCGTGCGGACTATGAGCTGATCCGGCCAGCTTGCCCGCTGCACGACTGCGACAGGCGTATCCTCGCGCCAGCCTGCCTCGATCAGCTCGCGCACGACTTTTTTGGTCAGCGTCGCGCTCAGATACAACGCCAAGGTGCAGTGATGCTCTGCCAGCGCACGCAGTTTTTCCCGCTCCGGCACAGGGGTCCGCCCCTCGGCACGCGTGAGGATCAGCGTCTGGGTCAGCTCAGGAATCGTCAGTTCAGCCCCGACAGCGGCTGCCGCAGCGAAGACGGAGCTTACCCCCGGCACGATCTCCACTTCGACGCCCTCTGCTTTCAACAATGCGATTTGTTCCATAATCGCCCCGTACACAGACGGATCGCCTGTATGTAAACGCACGACTGTTTTCCCTGCACGAAGATGAGTCAGCATCAGCTCGACCATCTCTTCGAGGGCCATGCCGGAGCTTTGCAGCACCTCCGCGTCGGGATTGCCCAGCGCTACCAGTTCTTCGTTGACCAGCGAATCCGTGTACATGATGACATCCGCCTTTTGCAGCAGCTTCAAGCCTTTTACCGTGATCAGATCAGGGTCGCCCGGACCCGCTCCTACGATGTACAGCTTCATCCCTTTTTCACCACCATCAGCGTAAGATAGCCAAGCTCCGCGCGCTCCAGCTCCCGCATATCCGTCCAGACCATTTCCTCGGACGAAGTGACTTTCGTCGCTACCGCCGCCTTATCGTCCAGCCCCAGCTCCTTCAGCAGGCCGATAATCATCGGCAAGACTTTGGCGACCTTCAGGAAGATGACCGTGTCGTGATTCTCAATCGCTTGGCGCATCGCGTCCCGATCCTCAGTAGCCGGAATGATTCCGATCTGTTCATCCCCGTCTGCCAAGGGCAGATTAAAGCGGGCTGCGGCCCCGAGAAAGGAGGAAACTCCGGGAATCGTCACGATCGGCACCTCCGGATGAGCTTCCTGCATGCCGCGCATCATGTGGATGAACGTGCTGTAAAACAAGGGGTCGCCCTCTGTAACGAACGCAACGTCCTTCCCAGCAGAAAGCCGCTCCCAAACGATCTGGACCGTATTCGTCCACTCGCGCTCCAAAATCTCCGGATCGCGTGTCATCGGGAACACCAGCCCGAGCATTTCCTTGTCCGGCGCGGGCTTTACGTACATTTCCGCGATCTGGTGAGCGTAGCTTTTGCTGCCCATCCGTTTTTTCGGGTAGGCGATGACCGGCGATTGCTGGAGCAGGCGAAACGCCTTGACCGTGATCAGCTCGGGATCGCCGGGACCTACTCCCAGTCCGTATAGAGTTCCGATCTTACTCATCTGACTTGCCTCCTTCTGTCGTTGCCTCTTTGGCCCATGCGGTAATGATGTAGATCGGGTTCAACGCTTCAAAACGGGTCAGCGACAGGATCGGCTTGCTGCGCGACAGCTGCGCCAGCGTGACGGACGTTTCAAAGCCTTCTGCGGCAAAAGCCTGCGTCGCTTCGTAGAGGGTCTCAATCGTAGCGGCATTGACCACAATCCGGCCTCCCGCACGCAGTCGAGTGCAGCAGATGTGCAAAAGCTCTCTTAGTTCGCCTCCGCTTCCTCCGATGAACACCGCATCCGGGTCAGGGAAATGCTCCAAGCCTTGCGGGGCCCGCGCATGAACAACCGTCAGGTCCGTGCGAAACTTCGCCATGTTCTGGCGGCAATTCTCCAGATCATCCGCGTTCTTTTCCACGCCGTACACTTCGCCGTCTCTGGCGATGCGCGCCGCTTCAATCGCAACAGAGCCTGTGCAGGTGCCGATGTCCCAGACGATGCTTTTCGCATGCAATTGCAGCTGCGCAATGCTCAGGATGCGCACTTCCCGCTTCGTGATCAAGCCCTTGTCCGGCTTGCGCTGGGAAAACTCCTCGTCCGCGATGCCCAACGGCCAGACCGGGCTGGGACGACGCTTTTTCAAGATGACGACATTCAGGTCAGAAAAACGCTGGTCCGCCATCTCCTCCAGGGCGTACCAGCCCGTGCGCTCCTCGGGACTGCCGAGATTCTCACCTACAAACGCATCGTACTCCGTCATCCCGAAAGCGAGCAGATACTTCGCAATGGCGGCTGGCGTATTTTCCTGATCGGTCAGCAAAGCCACCTTTTCCTTGCCGTCAATGCGCTGCGCCAATCCCTTGATGCTGCGTCCATGCACGCTGGCAAATGCCGCATCCTGCCATGCCTCGCCCATCTTGGCAAACGCGAGCTGAATGGAACTGAGGTTGGGGAATATCTCCACGTTTTTCAGCTTTTTCGCCAGTAAGCTGCCGATTCCGTAAAAGAGCGGATCTCCCGAGGCGAGGATAACGGTCTTGCGCGTCTCGGTGCGAAGCTCCTCCACCATAGCGGAGAGTCCGCCCTTCAGCACTCTCTTCTCGCCTGTATGCTCGGGAAAAAAGGAAAGATGCCGTTCCCCTCCAATCAACAGCTCGCTTTCCTCAATCCATGTCCGATACAAGGGCAGCAAGCTCGTTTGCCCGTCATCCCCGATGCCGATCACTTTCATCGTCTGTGTCATGCAACGTCACCCTTCCCAACAGGGACCCTTTCATCGTAATGATCATCGTCTCGATCTCCATGCCGCCGCCGACTTCCTTCAGTGCGGCCCGGCAGCAGTTCTCGCCCATTTTTTCAAAAAAGGCTGGGGTATCTGCCATGAGATCTCCCACCTGCGAGGCGGTGTTTGCCCCTTTGATTTGCTCCACAAGCTCGTCGCCGGCTCCTGCCTCCTCCGCCATCTGCGCGAGAAAGCCGAAATCGACAGGGGCGCTCTTGGAATGAACCATCATGACGCCCTGCGCCACTTTGGAGAACTTGCCCATCATCCCGACCAGCGTCACTTTTTTCATCTGCTTGCGCTTGCACTGCTGCAGGGCGAAGCCGACGAAATCGCCCATCTCGACGAAGGCCTCCTCCGACAGCTCCGGGTACATCTCCATCCCGAAAGACTCGGTTTTTCCTCCCGTCGACAAAACGATGTGGTCGCAGCCTGCTTCCTTGGCTACATTGATGGCCTGCGCCACGCTCGCTTTATAGGCAGAAGTGGAAAACGGCACCACGATGCCGCGCGTCCCGAGAATCGAGATGCCGCCGAGAATCCCGAGTCTGCCGTTCAAGGTTTTCTTGGCGATCTCCTCGCCTGCCGGGACCGAGATGACGATCTTGATGCCCCGCTCGATCTCATACTGATCGAGCACAGCCTGGGCGGTCTCCCGAATCATTTTGCGCGGGACCGGATTGATCGCCGCTTCGCCGATCGGCACTGGGAGCCCCGGCTTGGTTACGCGCCCTACTCCGATTCCGCCATCCAGCACGATGCCCGGCTCGTCCAGCCATTCCACGCGGCTTTCGATCAAAGCGCCATGGGTCGCGTCCGGGTCATCCCCGCCGTCCTTGATGGTTCCGGTCACAGCCTTGCGCTCGTCGAACTCGCAGCGCTCCATCTGGAAGGTTACGTCTTCTCCGATCGGCAGGCGGATCGTCGCTTGCTTTTGCGGCTCCTGCGTAATCAGTGCGACCAGGGCAGCTTTCGTCGCTGCCGTGGCGCAAGCACCTGTCGTATAGCCGTGACGGAGCGGTTTGGCTTCTTTTTCATCCTTCGCTGCCATCGCCGCCATCCTTACCCCAACCGTTCCGCCAGCAGCGAGATCGCATTCAGGGCAGCCACCGTCACCGGACTGCCGCCTTTGCGCCCGATATTGGTAATAAATGGGATATCCAGCTTCGCCAGCTCTTCCTTGGACTCAGCCGCCGAGACAAAGCCGACGGGCATTCCGATGATCAGACCCGGCTTGGCTTCTCCTTCTTTCACCAGACGGATCAGCTCCAAAAGGGCGGTAGGCGCATTGCCGATGCAGAAGATGCCGCCCTCTGCTTCCTTGATCGCCTTGCGCATGGAGATAATGGCACGCGTGGTGTTGAGGCGCTTTGCTTCCTCCATCACGTCGCGATCGGAGATATATACTTTCACCTCTCCGCCGTATTTCTCGATCCGGTTTTTGCTGATGCCGACCTGCACCATCTGCACGTCTGCCACGACGATTTTGCCGCTGCGGATCGCGCTGATCCCTGCCTGTACCGCATCCGGGTGAAACACGAGGCTTCGTCCCAAATCGAAGTCCGCCGAGGCGTGAATCACACGCTGCACGACCTTGTACTGCTCCTCGGAAAACGGATGCTCCCCTAGCTCGTCCGTAATGATCTGAAAGCTCATGTCTTCGATTTCCTGCGGCTGCACCGTCAGGGGTTTGAAATCCGTGCGAAAATCCATCGTCATTTTCCTCCTGTCACTTGGTTGAGTTGGGTCAATACGCTGTCATAATCCGAAAACTTTTCTCCGTATTCGATCTTGGGGCGGCCGATGACAATCGTCTCGATGCCCATTTCCAGCGCGGCTTCCACCTTTTCATCGAATGCCCCGACCTTGCCGCTCTCCTTGGTGATCATCAGCGTGACTTTGTAGTGGTCGTAGAGCGCCTTGTTGAGATCCTTGGAAAAAGGGCCTTGCATCGCCACGATGTTCTTTTGCTCCAGTCCAAGCTCCTCGCATTTTTGCATATTGTCGAGGCGCGGCAGCATCCGGGCGACCAAGGTCGTATCCGGCAGCCCCAGCAGACGGTCCGTAAAAATCTTCAGCGTCTTGCTACCGGTTGTCAGCATGATTACGCCTTTTTTCTTCGCTGCGAGCTCTGCCGCCTGCACGTAATCCTCCACGACGATCAGCTTCTCGCTCCCTGGGGCGGACAGGCTTTCCCGCTCGTAGCGGATATACGGAACTCCCGCCTCCTGTGACGCTGCCATGGCATTTTTCGAGGCTTCCTCTGCGAATGGATGGGTAGCGTCTACCACGCAGCGAATGCCTTTTTCGGCGATCAGGCTGACGAGATCCTGCGCGGTCAATCTTCCCACTTGGACGGGAAGGCCTGCTTCCTCCATGCTCTTCGCGGCGCTGTCGGTCACAACGGTACTCAACAGTTCATACCCCGTCTCCTTGATGCGAACCGCCAACTCGCGGGCGTCGCTCGTCCCGGCCAGTACCAGAATCATTTCAGGTCCCTCCTACTTGGTCACATGCTTGTGGTCATGGTCGTGGTGGTGATGGTCGTGGTCATGTTCGTGCTCGTGGTCATGGTGGTCATGCTCGTGGTCATGGTGATGCCCATGATGATGATGGTGATGATGCCCATGGCCGTGCTCATCGTCGTGATGATGATGGTGGTGATCGATGTGCTCCATCGCTGCCAGCCTGTACTGACAGGTGTCGCAATTCAGCTTGACCTCGCCGTGCAGCGCTTCCTCTACGCGGTCCTTCAACACTTCTTTCAAAAGCGGATGGAAGCCGAAATACTCCGCCAGGGTGAATTGCGCTTCCGGGTATTGCGCACGGAACTGCTCCAGCTGATCGGCCATGCGCTTGATCAACACCCCGGTGAACAGGAAATACGGCAGAACCACCACATGCTTGGCTCCCAGCTTGAGGCAACGCTCGATCCCTTCCTGATACAGCGGGAATGTCACGCCCATAAAAGCCGTTTCCACCCATTTCGCCTTCCAGCGCTCCCAGAAGAGTCGGGACATTTTGTAAATATCGCTGTTGGCGTCAGCGTCGCTGCTGCCGCGTCCGATGACCAGCACCGCCAGATCCTCGTGCTCCTCGCCAGAAGCAAAGCCCGCCTCCTCCATGCGCGTCGCCAGGATGTTCAGCACTTCCTCATGAATGCCGATCGGGCGACCGTAGATGAACTGCACATTCGGATACAGCTCCTTGGCTTCATCAATCGCGGCTGGAATGTGGATTTTGGCGTGTCCTGCCGAGAACAAAATGATCGGGATGACGGCTACGCGGGTCGCTCCCCGTTTGACACAAGCGCTGAGTCCCTGCAGCATATCGGGGCGTTCAAATTCCAAAAAGCATGTCTCGATAATCGGAACATCGATTTCTGGCGCCAATCCGTTTACAAACTGGCGAATCTCTTCATTCCCTTCAGGATCCTTACTTCCGTGACCAACGAACAGGACTGCATCCATTTCCATTCCCCCTGCTTTCTTTTAATCGCCGCATGCGGCGTTTTCGATCTCAAACTTGGCCGGTTCGCGCCAGGCGAAGCCCTCCAGCTCCCCGACCCGTTGGAAAAATTTGTGGAACCGCTCATTCGGGAAGGCTTCTTTTGCAAATCGCGTCACGATTCGCTCGACAAGCGGCACAATCTCTTCTTTGGGGATGCCTTCTGCGACAGGAATGCCGGAGTGGGCGTTTCTTCCCACCGTTTTGGCTCCCAGGAAAAGGTCAAATTTTCCTTTGCGAAATACAATCCCGATATCTTCCGTCACTGCTTGGTAACAAGCCATGCCGCAGCCGTTGAAGCCGATGCGGGTCTCCTTGGGCATCTGCTTGCCGCCGAGAAGACGCTGCAGCTCCTCCGCGTACGGGATGCCGTCTTTTTTCTCGCCGTCGCAGAAATCGCAAGCCTTTACCTGCAGCACATCGCCAGTCGGACTGAGCGTAAGCCCCGCCTCGCGCAGGCGCTGTGTCACGCTTTCCGGGTCTGCTGTCGGGACGCGCAGGATCATTTGATGGTGAGGCGTATACTCGATCTCGCCTTTCTCTCCCGCTACTTCTGCAAGGACCATCATCTGCTGGGGAGAAAGCTTTTTATTGGCGACACCCGGGCTGACCGCGCACTCGAAGATCATCTCCGGGACGAAGGAGTCTACCGTACGGACCGTTGCTCCAGCCGAAGCCGGTGACTCAGCAACCACTCCATTGGCTTCGTCTACCATGCGCAGTGCTTGCGTCGCCCAATCGAGCGGTGTTGGCGAATGTTCTTGGACGGTCGGAGCTTTTGTCTCGGCAGTCGGCATAGCCAGCGTGGCGACTGCGGTACCCGCAGCAGAAGTCGGCACTGGCTGAGCTGCGGCTGATTCCTTCGCGTCAGGTGCAGGCGTAGAATACATCGCTTGCGGTGCCTGCTGAATTTCAGCCTTTTCTCCCGATTCTGCCGCTTCCAAAGACCATGGCTCGTTTTCCACCCGCAGCCGCTGATGCGGCTTCAATGGCTGCTCATCCGAAGACAAGGTGTACTTGCGCTGATAGCCGCGCGGCGTAATCATTTTGCCATCGTAGACAAATGTAGAGGAGTTCCCGATGATCACCGTCGTCAGCATGCCGATGTCATGCTCCAGCATCTGCGCCAGGGTGGTGACGACGACGTGCTCCCGTTCGCGATAGGCGCTCTTCACGATTCCGACTGGGGTATCTGGCGAGCGGTACTGCAATAGTATCCGCTGCGCTTCGACGATCTGCCGCGTGCGCCGTCCGCTGCGCGGGTTGTACAAGGCGATGACAAAGTCTGCCATGCCAGCCGCATCGATTCTTCTCGCGATCAGATCCCATGGCGTCAAATGGTCGCTGAGACTGATCGTGCAGGCATCGTGCATGATCGGTGCGCCAAGAATCGCTCCGCAGGAGTTGATCGCCGAGATTCCCGGAATCACTTCCAGCTCGACGCCTGTCGCCTGCTGCCAGCCTTTTTCCACCAGCACCTCGTAGACCAGACCGGCCATGCCGTATACGCCCGCGTCTCCACTGGAGATGACAGCCACCTTTTTGCCTTCCTCTTCCGCCTGGCGGACTGCTTCCCGAGCACGCGTCACTTCCTCCGTCATCCCGGTGCTGACGATCTCCTGGTCCGTGAGCAAATCCCGGATCAAGTCCACATAGGTGGAGTAGCCGATAATCACATCGCTCTCCTCGATCGCTTCCCGCGCCCGTTTGGTGATATGCTCAAAACTGCCCGGACCAAACCCGATCACAAACAACTTGCCTTTCATACGGATGAACCTCCTCTTTTCCACAGATGCTTGTTCCCTTCCTAAATCAGCCAATCCATGCGGCGACTCCCAGACATGCCAGCAGACACAGCAGGGAGGCGCAGTACATCATACGTACCGTCATGCGCACATCGTCGGGACACAGCGGGCGATGCGCATCCCCCAGCCTGGCGCGATGGGATGGAACTCCCTGGTAGGTGTTCAGCCCGCCCAACTGGACGCCCAAGGCTCCGGCGACAGCCGCTTCCGGCAATCCGCTGTTGGGGCTGGGATGCAAGTGCGCATCCCTGCGGATGATCTGCCAGCTCTGCCGTACATCCAGACGCAGCAGCCAGCTTGCCGCGAGCAGCAAAAGGGCGGTCAACCGCGCCGGAATATAGTTGGCGACGTCGTCAAAACGAGCGGACGCCCAGCCCAGATTACGGTACTTTTCGTTTTTGTAGCCCACCATCGAGTCCAGCGTGTTCGTCGCCCGATAGGCCATCGCGAGCGGCGCGCCGCCGATCGCTGCGTAGATGAGCGGAGAGACGATGGCGTCCACAATGTTCTCCGCGACTGTCTCTACTGCGCCGCGGCAAATCTCCGACTCGTCCAGATGCTCGGTATCCCTCCCTACCACCATCGACAAGGAGCGCCGAGCTGCTGGGATGTCGCCTGCCTGCAAATGGCGCATGATCTCAAGGCCCGCATCCGCCAGTCCTTTGGTCGCGATCGTGGTGGAAATCAGCCAGGCTGACAAAGCGAAGGACAGCCATGGCGACACCAGCGCCCCCGCCCAGACGATCAGCCAGACAACTGCGTAGCTCCCGGCTACGATCAGCAGCGGAAATAGCACTCCTGCTGCTTTGAGATGCTTTTCTTGTTTGACACAAGTTCGAATCAACCATTCCAGCCGTGAGATCCACCAGCCGATGATCACCACCGGATGAGGGAGACTTCGCGGATCGCCCACGACCCTGTCGATCAAATAGGCGGTCACGAGCACCCACGCCGCTTCATTCATCTGTCATTCTCCCTCTCTTTTACAGAAGGGGCTGATAGGTCCAGCGCTGTCCATCCCACTCCGTCAGCATGGCCGTGCCGTGACGCAATCCTTCCACCTGCCAGTAATGGCTCTTGTCCTGCGTCAGCCAGGCAGACTGAAACCAGCGAATCACTCCGCCATGCGTCACGATCACCAGCGCTTCTTCGCCCGCATGCATTTCCACAATCTCCTGCAGCCAGGCATCGACGCGCTCTCCCAGCTGCTGCAGGCTCTCTCCGCCGGGCGGGCTGACGAGCAGGGGATCTTTGTGCCACTTCTTAACCTCTTCTTCATTCTTCTGCACGATTTCGTCGTATGTAAGCAATTCCCACTCCCCGAAGGAAAGCTCCCGCAAAGCAGCGGTCGTCTCCATCGAGCAAGGAAAGCGCGTTGTCAGCAATTGTGCTGTTTGCACACAACGCTGCAAGTCGCTGGCATAGATTTTCGCCGGGTTCAGTTCTAAAGACTGCAACTGTTCTGCCAGCGCTGAAATCTGCTGCCTCCCGTTTTCGTGCAAGCCCACATCGGTATGTCCCAGGTATCTCGACTGCCTGTTCATCTCCGTCTCTCCATGCCGTACCCATAGGCACTTCATCGGCGAACAGCTCCTTTCGCACTTATCTGGTAAATAGGAGCAAGGCCAATAGCATCGCCGCCTCGCTGCTCTCAATCACCGCTCCATAGCAGTCTCCGTTCAAGCCGCCCAGCTTGCGCGCCACTCCGCGTGAAAAAGCGAGTGCAAACAAGAGCGAGAAAAGGATCGCGCCAATCGTCTGCCAGCCTCCAAGCCACCAGCCGGCCCCAAGCAATAGCGCGTAGGCTGCCACGATATGTACCACCGAAAGCCCTTCGCTGATCCCCTTGCCAATCCCCTCGTCCGCAGACAGGTAAGGCCAGTACCGAATCGCCAGCAGGACATGCGTGCGGGCAGCCATCGGAACGAACAGAAGCATCATCCCCCACCACGGATGCGTCAGCTCAGCCAACGCCGCCGTTTTCAGCAGCAAGAGCAAGAGAGCCGCCAAAACGCCCATCGCTCCAACCCGGCTGTCCTTCATGATCGCAAGCATTTTTTCTCGGGAGCGGCTGCTTCCGAGGCCATCCGCCAGATCCATCCACCCGTCGAGATGCAGGCCACCGGTGATGTACACCCAGACGATCAGTGTCAACACGGCTGCGAGCAAAGGGCTGAACAGCCACAGTCCTGCTTGATGAACGCCCCACAAGATCAACCCGATAACCAGACCAACTGCCGGATACCAGGCGACGCTTTTTTTCCACGCTTCCTCGCTGGGACGCAGCCAAGGGACCGGAATGCGCGTGAAAAAAGAAAGGGCATGCCAAAATGCGTTCATCCTTTGATCCTCCAGGGAATTCCCGACCAGACCGCGTAGACCGTATCCGCGCGGCGGGCCGTCATCTGATTGACGTCCCCGAGCACATCGGCAAACCAGCGTCCCAGCCTGCTCATCGCCACCCCGCCTAACCCGACCTCACTGGTGACCGCGATGACTGTCCGTGATGATGCTGCCACTCCGTCCAGCCACGAAGTCGCTTCTTTATAGACCTCCCGGGTGATGGCCTCGCTTCTCCACTCCGGCTCGGGAACCGCCATCAGCCGATTGCTGACCCAGGTAGAGAGGCAGTCGATCAGGACGACCTCGTATTCCCGCGCTGCCTGGATCGATTCTGACAAGCGCAGAGGAATCTCCACACATCCCCAATCAGCAGGGCGGCGGGATCGGTGCAGCGCTATCCGGCTGCGCATCTCCTCGTCCTTCGCCTCTCCAGTCGCGACATAGAGGACTCGCTTGCCTGTCTGAGACGCCAGCTCCTCGGCAAAACCGCTTTTTCCCGAACGGACTCCCCCCGTGACCAGAATCAGACTCATCGCTTCGTCCCCCTCTCCTCGCAAACCTCGCGCAAGGCGTCAATCAACTGCTCATTCTCTTCCCGCTTGCGCACGGCGATGCGGAAATCTCTTGGGGTCAAGCCTGGATACATCGCGCAGCTGCGGATCAGGATGCCTTTTTTCCCGAGCTCTGCCTGCAGCTCCTGTGCTGTCCAGTCTTCCGAAGAGCGTACGAGCAGAAAGTTGGCTTCGCCCGGCCAAACCTGCCAGCCCAATTCCGTGTGCAAACAGGCACGCAAATACTCGCGCTCTCCCGCGATCAGCTTGCGTGTCTTCTCTTCATAGGCGAATTCCTCCAGACAGCGCTCCCCGGCAAGCAAAGCCAAGGCATTGACGCTCCAGCTCACCTGCTTCGCCTTCATCCGCGCGATAACATCCGGGTGAGCGATGGCATATCCCAGCCTCAGCCCCGGAATCGCGTACATCTTGGTCATCGAGCGCATCAGAATCACCCGCGGATAATCGCCCAATGAATCCGCCAAGGTGAATGGATGATCCTCGTCGATGAAATCGAGAAAAGCCTCGTCCACGATCAGCCAGGTGTCTGTCTCAGACGTCCAGTTCGCCATGCGCTCCAGCTCAGCTTTTGCGTAGCGGATGCCTGTCGGATTGTTCGGGGACCCGACAAACACCAAATCCGTCTGCTCAAAAAGCTGCCGCAGCTGCGACTCTTCCGCCTTGTAGCCGTTCTCTTCGCGACCGAAGCAGCCCATCACCTGGGCGCCAAACTGCTCCGAAAGTTGCGCGTATTCGGAAAAACAGGGGTAGACCACCCCGACTTTTTCAGGAGCGAGCGCCAACAGCGCCAGAGCCATCGCTTCCGCCGCGCCGTTCGCAGGCAAAAGCCAGTCCTCATCCTGCTTCAATCGTTTCCCCAAGGCTTGGCGAAACGCCCGATGCGCCGGATCAGGGTAGCGCGTCATTTCATGCAGATGGTTTTGCAGCGCTGTGATGACGGAGGGAGGCGGTCCGAGCGGATTGATATTAGCGCTGTAGTCGAGAAAGCCGTTTTCGGGCATGCCGTAGCGCTTGGCTGCCGACACCCAGTCGCCGCCATGTCCATATTTTTCCAGGACCTCCATCAGAACTCTACCCCCAGTACAGCGGGGATGCCTTCCTCGTAATAGTGCTTGACCGCCTTCATCTCCGTTACCAGATCGGCCAGATCCATAATCTCCTGCTTGGCGCTGCGCCCGGTAATCACGACATGCATGCGCTCCGGCCGCTTTTGCAAGGTATCCAGCACATCATCCAGCGGCAGCACATCATCGATCGGGAACTTCTCGATGGCAAGCGCGTTGTTCAATTCATCGAGGATGACCATGTCGTAGGCATCTGACAGGAGCTTTTCTTTTGCAAAGCGCCATGCTTCCGCCAGGGCGACCCGATGCTCCTCGGGCGTTTTCGTCCAGGTAAAGCCGATCCCTTTTTGCACGATCTCGATCCCCAGGCGGTCAAAGACGATCTTTTCGCCATAGGTCCGCTCCGGCGATTTGATAAATTGGATCATCAATACCTTTTTGCCCCTTCCGGTCGCCCGTACCGCAAGCCCCAAAGCTGCTGTCGTTTTTCCCTTGCCGTCACCCGTATAGACCAAAAGCAACCCGCGTTTGCTGGCTTGCTGGTTCATCGTCATCCCTCCTGAAATAGAAAAACGCTTTGTTCTCCTTCATAGAAAAAGGAAAACAAAGCGCGGATAGCATACGATCACAATCCTCACCTCTTCCTTTGACCCGAAGGAAATCAGTGCAACACAAAAACAGGCAGGTCTCCTGGCTCAAGAATCATCGCCTTTCTTCTCCTTCCCACCCGGATTGGGCAGTGGATGGCATCGCGCCGTGAAGAAAAAGCTCCTCTCATACAGTGGCGGGACCGCGTTGGCTTTTCACCAAACTTCCCTTTTAACCCTGCTTATCCGAGACTCACTCGCATAAACAAGGACCTGTTTGTCAATCCTATTCATTTTTCCAGCTGACAAGTACTTGTACTAATCATAGCAAATGCTGGTGGGGATTCAAGCAAAAGCTGCAAACGGGTCAACGGAATGCTCAGCTTTCTACTCGACAGCCAGATGACAGCGGGATTGATGGGTAGCAGATAGCGGATTTGCGTCGGGTGTGACAGATCTGCATTTCTCCATGCGCTGGGAGCAGCGCGCGTAAAAATGGCACCCTTCCTTTGATTCAAACGGATTCGGCGGATCGCCCTCCAATGGCGTGCGCTCCTGCTTTTTTCCCGGCTGAATTCTCGGGACGGCGGACAGCAAGGCTTGGGTATACGGATGGGCAGGCTGTTCGAATACTTCCTCCGTCCGTCCGATCTCGACGATGCGCCCCAGATACATCACAGCCACTCGATCCGAGATGTACTTCACGACGGACAAGTCATGAGAAATAAAGATCATGGTGAGTTGCAGCTCGTTTTGCAAATCCTCCAGCAGATTCAGAATTTGCGCCTGAACCGAAACATCCAAGGCGCTTACCGGCTCATCTGCGATCAGCAGCCTGGGCTTTACTGCGATAGCTCTGGCAATGGCGATACGCTGCCGCTGACCTCCGCTGAATGCTTTGGGGTATTTGTTCGCGTCGCCAGGCAAGAGACCGACCTTCACGAGCAAATAGTCGATATACTCGTCCGTCTCTTTCTCCGACGTGCAGATGCCGTGAAAGCGAATCGCTTCGGTCAGCATCTCCTTCACCGTCATTTTCGGATTCAGGGAAGAATAGGGGTCCTGAAAAACCATCTGCATATCCTTGTACATATGCCGCAGCTTTCCCGGACTTTCATGCGTGATGTCATGGCCCAAAAAAGAGATGGTGCCGTCTGTCGGTTCGTAGAGTCTCATCAGGGTGCGGCATAGCGTCGTTTTTCCGCAGCCGCTCTCTCCTACCAACCCTAGTGTTTCGCCTTCCTTTACCTCCAACGAGACATCGCTTACGGCGAACAGCTTCGGATTGTTTCTGCGAAAAACGCGATCCAGCCACGTCTCTTTGCGCTGATAGATTTTATGCAGCCCCTCTACCTTCAAGATCGAAGTCAAAAGCCACACACCCTTTCATGATGGACACAGGCTGACCAATGGCCTGGACTAACCTCTTGCAATCGGGTTTTTTCGGCATCGGCGCATTCCTCGGTTGCAAGCGAACAGCGCTCCCGAAAAGGACAGCCTGCGAGGGGCTGATTCATCCTCGGCAGCGAGCCTGGGATTCCTTCCAGCCGACCCGTTGAATCAAGCTGCGGAACGGAGCGAATCAGCCCTTTTGTGTACATGTTTTTCGGGGCGGCAAACAGCTGTTCCACGCTCGCGATTTCCATGACTTTGCCCGCGTACAGAACGACTACGCGATCGCACATCTCCGCCACAATGCCCAGATTATGCGTGACCAGCAAGATCCCCATGCCAAGATCTTGCTGAAGCTGCTTCAACAAGCGGAGCACCTGATCCTGTACCGTCACATCGAGGGCCGTGGTCGGTTCGTCAGCGAGCAGCAGTTTGGGGTTGCAGGAGATCGCCAGCGCAATCATCACCCTTTGCCGCATCCCTCCGCTCAATTCATGCGGATATTGAGAGACTCGTTTTTCAGGAGACGGGATTCCTACCTGCTGCAAAAGCTTGATCGCTTTCTCCCACGCTTCTTTTTTGCTCATCTTCTGGTGGGTTCGCAGGGTATCCACGATCTGATCTCCCACCCGATAGACCGGATCCAGCGAGCTCATCGGGTCTTGCATGATCATCCCGATTTGCTTGCCGCGCACCTGCTGCCATTCTTGCTTTGGCAAAGTGAGCAGATCTCGTCCTTCAAACTGAACGCTTCCCTTCACCGTCTTGCTTTTGGTCCCAGGCAGCAAATTCAGAATGGAGCGGCATGTCATGCTCTTGCCGCTTCCGCTCTCTCCGACGAGTCCGACAGTTTCCCCTTGTCTGACGTCAAACGAAACACTGTTGACGGCATAGACGGATCGTTCTTTCAGTTCCAGGACGATCTCCAGATCTTTGACTTCCAAAAGTGGATCCATCTTCATCACTCCTGTACTCCACGTTCTAGGACAGCTCCTTCACATCTCCCAAAAGAAGAATGGCTAGCAGGACGGGCATCGCCTTGCGGATGTCATCCGTGTGGAAGCGAATGGTCCTCCCCCCGACCAGCGTCATGCCTGGCAGAAAGCTGACCAGATGGGCAGAACTGGTGTATTTGAATTCCATGTCGATTTCATAATGATCCAGCGCTTTGACGGGCTTGACCTGCTGCCTGTTGCGCACAGCTTCGATGGCTTTTTCCCGAATCATCTGTTGGCTAACCGCAGGATGCAGGCAGCGCGCCGTGAACATGCCGATCGCCTTTTTGACCGCTACCGTGTGGACACCCTCGATTTCTCGACTAACCTCCGTCGCTGTCTGGCTGTCTCCCGTAACCAACACCACCGGGACTCCGAATGCTCCGGCAATCGCGGCATTGATTCCGGCTTCGCCAATTTCCCGGCCGTTGATCGTGATGCGCTGCACGGCTTTATTGTTCAGCGTGTGGTTGAGAATGGCTTGATCGGTCCCTGCCATGCAGTGGTAGCCAATGAAAAAGGCCATGTCGAACGACTCGTCGATCCCTTCCATCATCAGCAGAGGCTTCACAAAGCCGCGGATCACTTCCGCTTTGGGGTGCAGGCGGTCTACGATCAGATTGCGCATGGTGTCATGGGAATCGTTGACGACGACCTCCGTGACTCCCGCCTCCAGCGCCCCTTCGATCGCTGCATTCACATCGTCGGTCATCAAGGTGCGAAAATAGTCATAGTCGCTGGTTCCCTTATCGACATCATCCCAATCCGTAACGCCGGAGATGCCTTCCATATCCACGGAAATAAACAATTTCATCTGCTTTTCCTCCATTTTTTACTGGCTTTCGATTTTTTCCGCGAGACCATCACCTAAAAGGCTAAAGCCCAAGCCCGTGACAATGATGCCCAGACCGGGAATCGTCGCAATCCACCAGGCATTGATAATGAAATTTCTTCCTTCCGCAATCATGGCTCCCCATTCAGGGGTTGGAGGCTGAACGCCCAAGCCCAAAAAGCTCAGAGAAGCCCCGAGCAAAATGCACAGCACCACATCCGACATGGCAAACACCAAAGCGGATGAAATGACGTTGGGCAAAATATGCCGGAATAAAATGCGTCCGTGTCCGTACCCCATCCCTCTCGCGGCCAGGATATACTCCTGCTGCTTGATGACCAGCACCTCTGCTCTGACGATGCGTGCATAGGCGCTCCATCCTACCAGGGCAATCGCCAGGTACAGATTGAACAAGCCTGTTCCCAGAATGGAGATGATCGCGATAATCAGGACGATAAAAGGAAAGCTGATCACGATATCTACCAGCCGCATCATGACGGAATCGAACCAGCCGCCAAAATACCCCGACAGCAGGCCGATCAGCGACCCCAGCAACAAAGGCGTGATCACCGAAAAAACGCCGATCTGCAAATCGATGCGGGCTGCGTACAGCATCCTTGTGAAGATATCCCGCCCAAAATTATCTGTACCGAACCAATGCTCGCTTCCAGGCGGCTGAAAGGCCTGGGACAAGTCATTTTTCACCGGATCATAGGGTGTCAGAAGGGGAGCGCAGATGGATGCCAGCAGGACCAAAAGGATGATCATCAGCCCGAGCGTAATCTTGGCATTGACGGGCAGTCTTCGGACGAAATCAGGCAGAACCCTTCTGGGGTAGGGTTTGGTAACAGTTGTCTGTATGTGGGACATCGCTTTTCATCACTCCAATTTCACTCTGGGATCAAGGATTGTATAGAGAATGTCCGTAAGCAGGTTTACGACAATCACGAGTGCGGCAAACACAAGGACCAGGCCTTGTATCACCGGATAATCCCTGGTCAAAATCGAGCTGATTAAAAGTTGGCCTAATCCCGGTACGGAAAAAACGGTTTCCACAATGACGGATCCTCCCAAAAGCCAGCCGACATTTACCCCCAGGATCGTGACCGTCCCCAGCACAGCGTTTCGCAGGACATGCTTGATCATGACCTGGCTTTCCTTGATTCCCCGCGCCCGCGCCGCTTCCACAAACTCTGCGGACAGAATGGTGATGATTTTCGTGCGCAGCGGTCGGATCAGCACCGGGGTCAGGGAAAAGGAAATCGTCAAGGCAGGGAGGAACAGGTGTCGCAGATGCTCGCTGAACGTATTGCCGTAACCCGATACGGGAAACAGCTTTACCTTGATGCTCAAGAGCAGCATCAGCAGAATCCCGATCCAGAAAGAGGGCATGGAAAGCCCCGCGATCGAGGCGGCACGAAAGCCGTTGTCCAGCAGACTGTCTTTTCGCACTGCGGACCACATCGCGATCGGTACACTGATCAGCACGCTGAGAATCGTTGTGTAGATGACGAGAAACAGCGTGACATCCAGTCGTTCGCCAATCAGCGTGAGAACGGGCTGCTGGATGATGATTGAGTCACCCATGTTCCCTTGAAACAGGTTTTGCATGTAAATGAGGTACTGATTGGGCAGCGGCTGATCCAGCCCCATTCGCTCTGTTACTCGCTGCACGGTCTCCGGATTGGCCCGGGGGCCCAGCAGGATCTGTGCCGGGTCTCCGGGAATCAGACGAATCATAAAAAACGTAATGATGGAAATTCCCAGCAAAACGGGAACAAGCGAAACGATGTGTTTGACAGCATATTGCACGCGTCCGATGTCCATCACCTTCTTTACTGCTTACTGAGCCAAACGTCTTCTAGCCGGTAGCTGCCCATGTTGGATACTTGGAATCCGTGGACATTTTTCTGCGTCACATAAGAATTCGGGGTGTGGAACAGGAAGATAAACGGAGCATCCTCGCTAAAGATGCGCTGCAGTTCGTAGTACATCTCCTTGCGCTTCGTCTCGTCCTGTTCCTGCTGTGCCTGGAGCGCCAGTTTGTCGAGCGCTTCATTTTTGTAGCCGGTATAATACGCACTCGTACCGCCGCTCGGGGCAGCGCCGAACATCGTGATTTCGTCCGGATCGATGATATCGCTGGAGTAGTACGTGGTAATCATCTCGTACTTCATGCTGGAGTGCATTTCGTCTACGACTCCTGGCTCCAATTGCTGGATTTCCAGATCGATGCCAATCGCCTTCAGCTGTTCCTTCACGATGACCGCCATCTGGCTGTTGATATCACTTCCGGAGTTGATGGTCAGCGTCGCCTTAAAGCCGTCTGGCCGCGAGGATTCTGCCATCAGTTGCTTGGCTTTTTCCAGATTGTAGGGATAGCCCTCAAGCTGTTCGTTATAGTACATCACTTTTGGCAGATAAGAGGTCGCGACCTCTCCATGCCCCATCAGCACCGCATCAATGATTTCCTGTTTATTGATGGCGTAGTTCATCGCTTGACGGATTTTCAGGTCGTTAAAGGGTTCGACCGTCGAATTGATCGGAATCATATCCAGACGTGCGAAAGGAGCGACAAGTACGTTTAGGGATGGGTCAGCCTCTAATTGCTGCAGGGAGCTGAACGGGACGTTGGATGAGATCTCCAGTTCCTTGGCTTGCAGCATGAAAATTTTCGCTGTATCTTCAGGTACCTGGACAAACTCCACTCCGTCCAGATACGGCTTGCCTTTTTGCCAATAGTCTGGATTTTTCTTCAGCACGATTTTTTGTCCCCGCTGCCAGCTCTCCAATTGAAACGGCCCGGAGCCAACGGGATTATTCGCGAAGAACTCTTTTCCTTTCTCCTCGACGACCTGCTTGGGAACAATGGAAGAACTGGATAATGCCAAAGTAGACAGCAAAGGAAGATAAGGAGCCTCCAGGTTGATCGTCACCTGATGCTCGCCTGTTACATCAATCGATTTGATCGCCGGATAGATCCAATCCCAGTTGGAGTCCCCGCCCCGCGCACGATCCAAGGAATATTTGACATCCTCTGGTGTGAGCGGCATGCCGTTATGGAACTTCACATCATCCCGCAGGTTGAAGACATAGGTTTTGCCATCCTCCGAAATGGTCCAGTCTGTCGCAACACCCGGTTCGATTCCGTCTCCGTTCGGGGACAGGCGAACCAGCTGATCGTACATGTTCAGCATCGTCCAAATCGCCAAATTCGTGGCGGGGATGATCGGATCAAAGCTGGTAATATCATGATTTCGGGCAAAACGCAGAACCCCTCCCGGCTGCGGGGTGTTGTCCTGCTCTGCCGTCTGTCCCGCTCCAGGCTGCGGAGCCGGCTGCTGCGGCGTTTGCGCGGTTTGATTGGCCGGTGACGCGGAACAGGCTACTAAACTGATCATGGTCCATACACTTACGAGTGCCAGGCCGAGACGTTTTTTCATGATCCACTCTACCTCCTTCTGATGTATCCTTCCTAGCTAAAAGCAACTTCCAAAAGTTCTGATCCTGCCCAGAAATCCCCCCTTTCAAATCGCTTGGCTCGGTGATTCAGGCTGCTTCATTTGCCGATTGCTCCGTTTTCTTGCCAACGAATTTGTATGCTAACGCGAGTAAGGCGCTGAGCAAGCTTCCTCCTAAAATTCCCGGAATCATTCCGGTTTGCAAGGACATGATGACGGCTGCTGCTGACCCGAAGAAAACGAGAAGCAAATTCGCCTTCGCCTTCGTCCCGACAGCGATCACCGACAATAAGGGCCCCCACACCAGGCAAAATCCAACGAAAATATCCAGTATCGTGATGCTTGGCCAAAGGCTGATGCATACAGCCAACAGGAGCGCGCCAATCAATCCCCTCGCTCCAAGTACAGATTGCTTCACCTTTCGCACCGTGCTGGCCAGCGAGTAAATCAGCATGGAAAGGATGGAAACAAGAAAAAGCGTGTGCCCAACCTGTCCGCCGAATTGCTCGATGACAAACACCCCGACCTGATCCGTTTGCTTGGGCCAGATGGCTTGGGCTTTCGCCACAAATGCCAGTGAGCCGAGCGATATCGGGAGGCAGGACCACAGAAATGCGCTTAAGGTGTGGGGATAAGCTTGCTGGGACAAGCCTTTCTGCTTGCCATTGCCGATGAGGACCGGCAGCAGCTGCTGCGCAATCAATCCCACGATAAAGATTGCGAGGACCCACCACATTTCTGCCTTGTTCGCAGAAAGGGTATCGATCGACAAAAAGTGAACGCCGGAATAGACCGTTGGAATACTGACATGCAGATAGACGAGAGTCGGTATGATGACCGACGCGATCATTCCCATCATGATCACGCTGACCGGAATCCACCTGCCGTATCCCCGCCTGCTCGCCAGAAGGAACAAGACCGTGATCACACCTGCCAAAGCCAGCAGATACCAGATGGAATCATTCAGATAGGTTTGCAGGATGATAATTTTGGCCGTCAACAGCAGGTAGCAGCCAAATTGTACGATCGCGAAAAAGAGCATGACGGTTTGCAAGCGTCCCCCCTCATGCTCTCGCGTCCTTTGATAAGCCAAACGCGCGAATAAAAAGGAGAGCATCCCCGCTGCCGTAAACCCGACAATCCCCACGACACCGTAATCGTAGGCAATTTGCGGCGCCAGCAAAAAAAGCATCGGAGGTACATTGGCGACTAACAAAAACACCATTTTTTTTGCCAAGCCTTGCGCCATGATGATTACCCCCTTCGGAAGCTTCTCGGCGAGAGCCCGGTCACTTTTTTAAACGTGGAAGAGAAATAAGCAGCGCTTTTGAACCCCGTGACCATGGCGATGTACTCGATGCTGACCGTTTTTTTGAGCAGTTCTTTGGCCCGCTCGATCCGGATTGCCGTCAGCACCTCGATAAAGGTGCAGCCTGTTTCTTTTTTCAGCAGTCGGTTGAGATGGGTCGGGCTGACATGTACCGCTTTTGCGACATCCGCCAAGGTCAAGGCCTCCTGGTAATACTCTTGGATAAAACGGAGACAGCGGGCCGTTATCGAGTCCTCGGCATCCTGGAGCTGCCGCATCGCTTCTTCCCACGCAGTCCGAAGATTGAGGGACTCTCCCAGCCCGAACCTGAACAATTCGTCGGGCGAAAGCAGTTTGCACCGCAGCAGTGCTTCTCGCAAAGGCTGCATATGCCGCGTCGTAGAGAGCACCAGCTCGGCACCGTCTATGGGCTCAGGAGCGATCACGATCTGGGAGGCTTTGAGCTCCTCCAGCAAAAGGCTTCGCCAACCGGGAGAAGCCGCATGCACCGCTGCCACCGCATCGGGTACGAAACCAAATTGCTGCCCCCACACATGCTCATCGATGGCATCTCCGGAGCGAATGGTTTTTTCCAATAAGGATTGCTGCAGCAACGGTTTCGCCTTCGATTTTTCGTGGTACTTTCGCTCCACTTTTTGCAGGGTTTCGTAAAATTCAGTGGTGCTAAAAGGCTTCAGCAAATAGGCTGACGCGCCCAGCTCCAGCGCCTGTTTGGCATAAGAAAACTCGTCGTAGGCGGAAACCATGACGATCTCGGTATCCGGCCAGCTGGTCTTGACCCGTTCCAATACCGCGATGCCATCCAGGACAGGCATGCGAATATCCAGGAAGATCAGGTCCATGGGCTCCGATTCCAGGATCTTCAACGCTTCTCCCCCATGGTGGGCAGCTGTAATCCCGTAATCAGAGCTGCTTTTTTCCAGCAGCACTTGCAAATTGAGAAGCTCAAAAGGCTCGTCGTCCACCAAAAGCACCTTCATAGCACGACCTCCTTTATGGTGATTACGAATCTGGACCCTTCTACACTGGGAACCACCTGCAAATCTCCCCGATTCGGGAAGTAATGCTGCAAACGCTTCTGGGTGTTCTTGAATCCAATCCCGATTCGCTCTGCAGATGTGCCTTGTTCCTTCCATAGGTTGAAGTGCTCGACGATCTCTTGGTCAATGCCAGGTCCGTTGTTGTAAATTTCGATTTGCAGGCTGCCAGCGGTGTGCCAGATGCGAATGGATATTTCGCCGTCCTCTGCCAATGGCTCGATTCCATACTTGCAAGCATTTTCGACCAATGCCTGAATAAGAAAGATGGGTATTTTGAAAGGACGCAAGCGTTCTTCAATGTCCACATGCCACCGCAACCTGGGGCCGAAGCGAAGCTTTTGGATTTTCAGGTACATCATGACGGTATTTACTTCTTCATCTATGCTGATCAAATCGCTGTCCGCACGAAGGGTATACCGGAGCAACGAGGATATGCCATGGATCGCTTCGGTTGCTTCTTCGTACTTCCCGATTCGAATCAAGGATGTCACGGTATTGAGACCATTGAATAAAAAATGGGGTTGAATCTGCGAAGTCAGATTGGAAAGCTGGGATTCGATCAAGAGCACCTCCAGATCTGTTTTCCGCTTTTCCACCTTCAGGTACTCCACTTCCTTTTCCCAAAAGAGGACCAGGACCAATGTCGTCAGGCCGACTACGCCGCCAACGATGCCGTATACGATCAGAAACGTAAATGCGGATTGTGATACGATCATAGCCATCCCTCTTATAACGGCGCATGCATGTATTTGATATTTTTGGTGAAGCTGTCCCAATACCACAGCGGTGAGAGGCTGTATCCCGTCAAGGCCTTGTTCATCACGAGGATTTGCTTGGGATGATCCAGGACAATCCACGGGCTGTCCAAGGCGATGATCGTGAGCGCATAGATCATGTGCTTGGCCCGTTTTTTCTCATCCATCTGCGTCGCTGCCTCGGTGATGAGCCAATCTACATTGGGATTCTGGTAATTGGCATAATTCGCTCCCCCGCTCCCGAGATAGTCGGAGTGAAACAACGGCAGCAGATTTCCCAGCGGGTCCGGCATATCAGAACCCCATTGGTAGACGATGAGGTCATAATCGCGTGTGCCTCCCAGAGATCGGGCCGTCAATTCTTTTCTGGTTACCATTTCAATTTTCAATTCGATTCCCAATGGCTTGACCGCGGTCCGCAGCGCAAGTGCCGCATTGAGATTGATCGGCGTGTTGTCGGTGAGGATCTTCGCGCTGAAGCCGTCTGGAACGGAGGAATGCGCCAGGTATTCTTTGGCACGCTCGAAATCGTTTACATATCTCGGAAGATTCTTATAGTAGGAATCCCAGCTATGCTTTTCGTACGTCCACATCTTGCTGTGGATCGGGACGCTCTTCGCAGGCAAGCCGTAGTTTTTCACAATCTCTTTCAGATATCTGTCATGGTCGAATGCGTAGCTGAACGCTTTGCGCACCTGGATTTCATCAAACGGCTTTCGCTTGGTATTGAACGCAATAAAGTCGCTTACATATCCCTCAGTTTGTTGGATCTGGACATTGTCCAGCCGCTCCACCTCGGGAATGACATCTACGGGGAGAGAGAAAGAAGCGGTCACCATTCCAGACTTGAGGCCTGTGATATGTGTCTGTTTGTCAGGGACGACCCGAAAAATGACTTCGTCTAGGTAGGGGCCTCCCTCTTTGTTCCAATAGTCGGCATTTCGCTTTAACACCACCTGTGAGCCTGTATCCCATTTCTCGAAGCGAAATGGGCCGGTCCCGACGAGGCCTGCTTCAGCGCTGCCGAAGCTCGATTGATGCTTGCTGACAGAGGCTTTGCTGACGATGTGCCCAGCGGTCGTTGCAGGTACGTAACGCCAGAGGGCATCCGGCTGTTTCAGCTTGACTTGAACGGTCCACTCTGCGGTTTTTTTGATGCTTTCGACATTGCGATACATCCAGGAGAGATACGACCCGGTCTGCTGATCCCTGATTCGGCGCAGGGAGAAAACCACATCATCGCTCGTCATCAGCGTTCCGTCATGAAAATGGACGTCTTTGCGAATCGTGTACTCATACGTGAGCGGATCTTTCATCTCCCACTTTTCCGCCAGATTGGGCGCCAGGCGGGATTGCTCGTCAAAACGCAGCAGACCCTCTGTAATCTGGCAAACTACCGGCATGGTGGAGTAGTCATAAGCAAAGGCCGGGTCAAGGGAAACAATATCTGTTTGCAGCGCGATCGTAAGGGTTCCCCCGCTTTTGCCTGAAAACAGATTCCCAGCGTTCCCCGAAGAAAGTGATGACAGGTGATCTCCCGAACAAGCCGCAACGCTCATGCTTGCCAGCAGGATGATCACGAGACAGGCTGCTACCTTGACACGCACAGCTTTCATGTCCTCCTCTTTTCGCCTATGATGCTGGTACATCACATCATAGCAATGAATGTTCGTTGTTTAATTCGAAATAATCACATTATTTTTTCGATTTTTGAACCTGTTTTGCTCCCCCCTTTCGTATTTCACATCGTGGCATTCTTCTGGCCTGCCTCTGCCTGACCCTATGAGTGTAAAGGATTTTTACAACTGTGAACATGCAACGGTATACAACATATGAAAAAAAATTGTAGTTTACTATAATTCAAATATCCGTTACCATATTTCCAAAACATGTATACGAGGTGAGAGACTTGTTGTACCCTCCCATCCCTGTGATTCCGGAAGTGTCGACCGCGAACCTGTCTGTATGGCATGATTGCGGCGAGTCCTTGGTTCCACTCTCGACGCTTTCGCCCAAAATCACCGTCTACTCCGCCTATTACCACCAGGGCTATGACGGCACGCAGCCTGAAATCTACCTGCGAGAAGGCGCGGCCGAGCGATTGGCTGCAGCCGCCGAAAAGCTGCCGACGGACTATTCCTTCGTCGCGTTGGACGGCTGGCGCTCTACACAGGTACAAGCCTCTCTCTATGAAGAATTCCGCCAATCCCTGCTGCGGCAAGGATGGCAGGACGGAGACGAGCTGAAAGCCGAACTCGGCAAATTCGTCGCCTTGCCCACCACAGATATCCAAAAGCCCTCGCCTCATCTCTCCGGCGGCGCGATCGACCTGACCATCGCAGGACCAGGCGGCTGGCTGGAAATGGGGACGGCCTTCGACGACTTCAGCGATCTGGCGACGACCCGTCATTACGAGGAAATCTCTGAACCTAGCGAACGCGACCTTTTGATCCGCGACAACCGCCGCCTCCTCTACCACCTCATGATCGAGGCTGGTTTCGTCAACTATCCGAAAGAGTGGTGGCATTACGAGTACGGCACCAGAAGCTGGGCTGTGCGTACCGGTGAGGAGCCTCGATACGGAGGAATTTTGTCGATGTAAGCAAAAAAGAGTTGAATACACATAATATTTGCAATATATTAAAAATTAATTAAATATATTTACCACTTGGGGGTCGATTTGATTGAAGCGCAGATGGTCTAGGTCTCATCTCTTCACCAGTCTTCTGCTCAGCCTGTCCTTACTGGCAGCCGCATGCAGCAGCACGCCCGCAAATCAGTCACAGGGAGAAACAAAACCACCCGAGAATACCCCAGCACAGAACGCCTCAGCACAGCAAGCCCAGTCAGCAACGCCCACCGACACACTGTTCGTCGCTATCAATGCCGACCAAGGCACCTTGGATCCAGCCGTCACGTTTGACAATGGCGCATGGAAGATCACCTATCCTGCCTACCAGCGCCTCGTGGAGTACGACGGTGCCACGACAGAAGTAAAACCAGGTCTCGCCAAGGAGTGGAAGGTGAGCGACGACGGACTTACCTGGACCTTCACCCTGGCAGAAGGAAACAAGTTCGCAGACGGAACTCCCGTCACGGCGGAAGCGGTCAAATTTACTTTCGACCGCACCCTGAAAATCCAGAAAGGCCCTGCCGATGTCTACAATGTCATCAAGGAAGTAAAAGTAGATTCGCCGACCAGCGTGACTTTTGTTCTCAACCAGAACTTCCCGCCATTCCTCTCTACTCTGGCAGCCAACTACGGCGGAATCGTCAATCCAAATGTCATGAAGGAAGAAAAAGACGGCGACCTCGGCCAAAACTACCTCGCAAACAACACCATGGGCAGCGGCCCCTACCAACTCAGCGAATGGCGCAAAGGCGAATACATCAAGCTGACGTTGAATCCTCACTCCTCAGTCAAACCCGCAATCCAGAACGTCTTCTTCAAGATTGTGCCTGACGCTACATCCCAACGACTGCAGCTCGAACAAGGCGAGATCGACATCGCCGAAGGAATTCCAAAAGAACAGTTGAAAGCCGTCATGGCCTTCCCGAACGTCGAAGTTCTGCAAGAGCCAAGCCTTGCTGTGGACTACGTCTACGTGAACTCCACCAAAGGCAATCCGGCTCTGCAAAATCCAAAGGTTCGGCAGGCTTTGAGCTACGCCGTCGACTACGATGCCCTGACCTCCTCTGTCCAGGAAGGCTTCGCGACCCAAATGCGCGGTCCGATTCCCAAAGGTCTGTGGGGTCATGACGAGTCCGCACACCAATACAAGCGTGATGTGGAAAAAGCAAAAGCCCTGCTGGCTGAAGCTGGGGTCAGCAACCTGAAGCTCGATCTTCTGTACTCGGACAACAAGGCATGGTGGGAGACCGAAGCACTGGCTCTGCAATCCTTTTTCGCAGATGTGGGTGTAACGCTCAATCTGAAAAAAATCGCCTACGCCACCTCTCGCGAAATGATGGACAAAGGCGAATTTGACCTGGCACTTGGCGTCTGGAGCCCGGACTTCGGGGATCCGTACATGTTCATGAACTACTGGTTTGATTCCAACAACTTCGGCCTCGCTGGCAACCGCGCGTTCTACAAAAATGACAAGGTGGACGAGCTGGTGCGCAAGGCAGCCCAGATCAACGACAAGGCAGAGCGTGAAAAGCTCTACAAGGAAGCGCAAAACATCGTCATCGACGAAGCGCCGTACCTCTATCTCTATCAGATGGATTTCCAGCTCCCGATCAGCAAGCAGGTCAAAGGCTTTGTGTTCAACCCGATGCTGGAGGGGATCTACAACCTCGCCGACATGTCCAAATAAGCCGTTTGAAGGAGTGTTTTCCTCGTGAGACAAATCATCACCAAACGCCTTGCCATGCTCGTGCTGGTCTTGTTCGGAGTGACGCTGATCACCTTTTTTCTCTCCCACGTCATTCCGGGCGACCCGGCACGAATGATGGTCGGGCAGCGCGCCAGTGAGGAAACACTGCAGGAAGTTCGTCGTCAATTGGGCCTAGACCAACCAGTCTGGGTCCAATATTTTACCTATATGAAGGGGCTTCTTGCAGGTGATTTTGGCGACTCGATCCGTACGCAGCAACCTGTCATCAATGATCTGATTACCTTTTTCCCCGCCACGATTGAGCTTGCCCTGACTGCGTTTGTCATCGCGATTGTCATCGGCATTCCCATCGGCATTCTTTCAGCCGTCAAAAAAGATACCGGCTGGGACCATGCGGGACGCTTCTTTTCCATTGCAGGCATCTCGACTCCGGTCTTCTGGAGCGGCCTGGTCGGCATCCTGCTATTTTACAAAGTGTTTAATCTTCTGCCCTCCAGCGGACGGATCGACCTGATGGTCACTCCTCCGCCGACAATCACCGGACTCTTCCTGGTGGACAGTCTGCTGACCGGGAACTGGGCAGCCTTTTCCAACAGTCTCTGGCATCTCATCCTGCCCGCTTGCACGCTCGCTTTCGCCCAGTTGGCTACTGTCACCCGCCAGGTGCGTGCCAGCATGCTGGAGGTGCTCGGTCAGGACTACATCCGCACAGCGCTTGCCAACGGCATCCACGGTCCGGTCCTGCTGTTCCGCTACGCTTTGCGCAATGCCTTGATCCCGACGATTACGGTAGTGGGACTCAGCTTCGGCTCGCTGCTCGGCGGGGCGGTCGTGACCGAGACGATCTTCGGCTGGCCGGGCATGGGCAAATACGTCGTCGAATCGATCGCCTTCCTCGATTTCCCGGCGATCATGGGCTTTACCTTTGTGATCTCGCTTGGCTACGTCATCATCAATCTTCTGGTCGACCTGACTTACTACGCGCTTGATCCGCAAATCAAGGAATAGGGGGGAAAAGCTGGTGTCTGGTACAACGTTGAAAACCGAATCGCTTCCAGCAGCAAGATCAGCCAAGACGGTCAACCCCTTTTGGTACAAGATCCGCCGCAATCCGCTCACTCTTTTGGGCCTGTTTTTGCTCCTGCTGATCCTGCTGCTGTCGATTTTCGCGCCGCTGATCAGTCCGTATGAGCCGACAAAAATCAATATTCCCGAGCGCTTTGCGCAGCCGAGCGCCGATCATTGGTTCGGCACAGATGAGGTCGGCCGGGATATTTTCACACGCATTCTGTACGGCGCTCGTCTTTCTCTCGGCGTCGGGGTCGCGGTCGTCGTCGGCGCTGGCGTGATCGGCACCATCATCGGAGCCGTCTCCGGCTATTTCGGCGGCAGGATTGATCAGCTCATCATGCGGCTCATGGACATCATTCTCGCTTTTCCTGCTCTCGTCCTGGCGATGGCCATCGCGGCAACGCTTGGTCCCAATCTGCAAAATGCGATGCTCGCCATCGCCATCATCAAGATTCCGGTCTATGTCCGGTTGGCACGCGCGGAGACTCTGGCACTGCGGGAAAAGCTTTTTGTCAAGGCAGCCGTTACCTTCGGCATTCCTTCCTGGCGCATCATCGTCCGTCATATCATCCCGAACGCCCTGTCTCCCGTCATCATCCAGGTGACGCTCGATATCGGGGACGCGATTCTGCTCGTAGCTACCTTGGGCTTTCTCGGCCTGGGCGCACAGCCGCCTACACCTGAGTGGGGTGCGATGATCAGCATCGGCTGGAAATACCTGTTGGATTATTGGTGGTACCCGACTTTTCCGGGGCTTGCCCTTTTCCTGGCTTCTTGCGGCTTTAATCTAATCGGTGACGGCATCCGGGATATCCTCGATCCGAAAGCAAACCGTTCTTAGGGGTGATGTACATGCTGCTGGAAATCCATAATCTCTCGGTGGAGTTTGAATCCATGCAGGACAGGGTCAAAGCGCTGCAAGCTGTATCCTTCTCCATCGACGAGGGCGAAATCGTCGGCATTGTCGGTGAATCCGGCTCGGGAAAATCGGTAACAGCGCTGAGCATCCTGGGCCTTTTGGAAAAGAACGCCCACATCTCCACAGGTTCGATCTCTTATAAAGGAAAGAACCTGCTATCGCTTTCGAAAAAGGATTGGCAAAGCCTGCGCGGCAAGGAGATCGGCATGGTGTTCCAAGAGCCGATGACTGCGCTGCATCCTACCATGCGCATCGGCGATCAGCTCGCGGAGGTGATTCATCGGCATCGCAGCATATCGTATAAGGAAGCATATCGGCAGGCGGTCGCGAGCCTGGCCGAGGTGCAGATCAACGATCCGGAGCTGGTGGCGCGCAAATACCCGTTCGAGCTGAGCGGCGGAATGCGTCAGCGCGTCGTGATCGCCCTGGCGATGTCTGCCCCGCCCGACCTCTTGATCGCGGACGAGCCGACCACTGCACTCGACGTAACGATTCAGCATGAGGTGCTGAAGCTCATGCAAGAACTGGCGCAAAAGCGCGGCACCTCCATTATGCTGATCACCCATGACCTGGGGGTCGTGGCACAGGTCTGTCAGCGCGTCGTCGTGATGTACGCAGGCGAGGTTGTCGAGACAGGAACGACGCAAGAGGTCTTGCACTCGCCTTGCCATCCTTATACCAAAGCCTTGATTGGCGCCCTGCCCGATCTGGCGGAGCAAGGCCAGCCCCTCTTGGCGATCCCGGGAGAGTCTCCCGACCTGCGCAACCGCCCTGATGGATGTGTATTTGCACCCCGTTGTTCTTGTTCACTGCCCATCTGCCGGGAGGACCATCCCGTCCTGGAACCTGCCGTCTCTGGCTCGCTGACCCATCAAGTATCGTGCTGGGGGAGGAACCAATAAATGAACCCGTTGCTTGCCGTAAACGGCGTATCCAAGGAATACACGAAAGGCAATCACCGCTTCCAGGCTGTGTCCGGGGTCGATTTTGCCATCACCCGAGGGGAGACATTCGGCTTGATCGGAGAGTCAGGCTCCGGGAAAAGCACCCTGGGGAAAATGGTCACCGGGTTGGAGCCACCGACGTCCGGAACGATCACCTATGAAGGGAATTCACTGTGGAATGGCAACCGATTTAACCGCTTGAAGCCGGGCGAGATGCAGATCGTCTTTCAAGACCCGCAGTCGTCTCTGGACCCGCGCATGCGCGTACAGGCCATCATTACAGAGCCGCTGCTCGCTTTGCCTGCGGCTGAGCGAAAAGAAAAGGGCAGCAAAGAACGCCTTCTAGCCCTGATCACCCGCGTCGGCTTGAAGCCGGATCATCTGAACCGCTATCCGCATGAGTTCAGCGGCGGACAGCGCCAACGGATCGCCATCGCCCGCGCCCTGATCACCGACCCCAGCTTCGTCGTGCTGGATGAGCCTACCTCCGCGCTGGATGTCTCCGTGCAGGCGAATGTGCTGAATCTCTTGCAGGAGCTAAAACGCGAGCGAAATCTGACCTATCTGTTCATCTCCCACAACATGGCTGTCATCCGCTACATGTGCGATCGCATGGCTGTGATGCAAAAAGGCCGCATCGTGGAAATCGGCCACGTAAACGATATTTTCGTCAATCCTGTGGACAGCTACACGAAAACCTTGTTGTCCTCCCTGCCGCAGCTCCATGAAAAAAAGGAGGATATTCATGTTTAACGGCGCAGAACTGAGAGAGATCCGCAAACAAAAACAATTGACGCTGCAAAATCTCGCTGACAAAACCGGCCTCAGCATGAGCCTGCTCTCTCAGATCGAACGCGGTCTTGTAGACCCGACAGTAGGAACCTTTTGGAAAATCTGCTCCGCTCTCGATGTTCCCATCAACCACTTCTTCCGGCTGAAGGACGATCATGATCCGCTCATCCGCAAAGGCATGCACAAAATCATTCATTTGAAAAACACCAATACCAAATACCATGTGCTGACCCCCTTGCAGGAAGGGAAGATCGAGTTTCTGCTGATCGAAATTGAGCCTGGGGAAGCGCTGGAGCAGGAGCAAATCTCGCATTCCGGGGAAGAGTGCGGCTACATCCTGCGCGGCGAGCTGAAGGTCCTGCTGGAAGACCGCGAGTACCATCTCTTTGAGGGAGACAGCATCGGCTTCAACAGCACGTCCCCCCATCGCTTCATCAACCCGGGCAATGCCGTCTCGCTGGCGATTTGGGCGCGGGCGACGTAGTTCAGAAGATCAGACACATAGAGAATGCCCGCAGCTGGCAATCGGCTGCGGGCATTTTTCCTTGAATCGGGTAGACACCTATCAATCCATCTTTTTCAAAAATTCCTCCGGCTCCATGGATGTCCATTGCTCGATTTTTACTTGAGGATTTTTTTGCAGATATTGCTTGACCAGTCTATACCCTTCAGCGTATCCAAACGCATAGGGAATCCGATCATTTCCAAACATCATTTCATTTCGAAGATTTCTATCTACAGAACCAAGACGTTTCATCAACTCTTCCCTTGCCTCTTCATAGCGATCATCGTAATTCGGGATGTAAGATGACCCCGGATAGACAAGTTCCTGAAAATGCATGGCTTTGCCTTCGAAAAGCAATGCATCGAGCAGCGTAAACGGCTGGTAGGGATCAAAATGCTTCGCAGTCCACACGCTGTGATGGTATTCATGGGCTACGGTACCTGCCAGCTCATGATCGGATCGAAATAAATACGGATTGTAGAACAGCAAAATCTTGCCGGAGCCAATGGTCAAGGCACTGCTATTCCGAGATGTGGCCGGCATGATACAGACGGTGGTGGTTTCTTGACCCGGAAGATAGTGCGCAGATTGAATCAGCGCTTCTTGCACGGTAGCTTTGACCTTGATAAGGCTTTGCTGGTCATTTGTGATTTTTTCCAAAAAAACCAATTCCTCAGGGGGTGTTTTTCTAACTTCGGCAAGCAAATGAAGATACTCACCGCCTTGAAAACATTCCTCCCAAACCGGCTGGAAGACGCTCTCTTCAAAGATCTCCCTTTTGGGCTTGTCCGGATCGTTTTTTACAGCCCGTAAATATTCAGCTATTTGCTGATCAAGCAAAAGAACGGTAAATGCTTGCTTCGTGCCAGCGCGATGCTGAATGGAGAGGTTGCCAGTATGCAATCGGTCACTCGAGCAGAGCAGCGTGATGAGCATCATAGAGAAAGTGAAAGCCATAATCGCAAATCGCTTCAATTCTCCCCCTCCTTAACTGACGTTTTAGTAAATATAAACAAACACTATAATATTTTTGTTAATATTGACCAACCATAACCTTCCATGTAAGCTATTCAATATTCAGATAATTTTCATCGCTATACTTCGTTTACCTACTACTCTATTCATTTATGTTAGCAAAAAGGTATGGACGGCAGCCATGATCACGGTTGAGGAGGTATGAAGTCAGCGGTAGTTTAGCAGTAATTAAAATTTTCAAAATTTATAAAACATACAGTTAAATATTTCGTAAGGGCCGTTTAACTTTTTCCGGCAATGGGTAATGGAAAATAGATATAGATATGTAATAGTTTTCCGAAATAGTCGATAGAAAATATAGGAGGGAATTATTAGGAAATCTTTCTAGATTCAGTTTGCTTCATCATGACATTTTGTACAAGAGGAGGACACGTATTTTGAAACTTAGACTTCAATCCATTTTTGGGAAAAGTATTCTTTCGTCAACCATTTATATATTAATTACGGGGATCATCATTACCATCGCCAGTTCCTACATCCAGGGAAAGGTATTTTTGGAATCGTTTCAGCAGCAGGCCATTGGGTTCGGCAATTACGCGCTTGAGTCATTCAAGGGCAAGGATTTGACTCAGAGCGATGCAGAATTGGTTAAGCAGCTCGACCTCATTTCCGAACGTTACCCGCAAATCGCACAAGCTTACTTCTTTGGAACCGAGCTGCAGAACGGCAATGAAACCTCCATCATCCTATCGCCAACCCATATTGTCGAAATGTTGAAACAGGAATTGCAGATTGGCCCAGGGGACTTTTACGCCCAGCCAGACATACTCGCCAACAAAGTAAGAGAGATGCTCGAAACGGGCGAAGCGGTGACAACGGAGCCGTACACCGATGACATCGGAACATGGGTCTCTGTACTCATCCCGTTAAAAGAAGCAGATGGTTCCATCCACAAATATTTTGGACTCGATATCGATGCCTCGATCATTTCGAAGGCACAGTTGGAACTATTGAAAAGCAGCTCCATTGTATTGATCTTCGTAATCTTGATCGTTTTGATTGTGCAATTTTTTACTACAAAACGCATGCTTGCTCCCATCCAAGACATCCAACAAGCATTTGCAAAGCTCAGTAATGGTGACTTTAGCGTTTCCTTACAAATTCGGAAGAAAGATGAGCTCGGGATGTTAGCCAACGATTTCAATAAAATGGTTACAGATGTTCGCGAGATCATGTCGAAAGTGAAACAAACCTCTGATGACACTGCACATGCCTCAAAGGAGTTGCTGCAAATTATTGAGCTAACCCATGCTACGACAAATGAAACGACACTCTCCATGAAAGAAGTGGCAAGTGGGGCTCAAACACAAGTGGCGCGTTCTGAGGAAAGCGGAACAGCGATTGAAGAAATGGCGATTGGCATTCAACGGATCGCGGAATCAGCCTCCGAGGTATCGGAATCGGCTACGAAAACCTTTACGGAATCGGAAACAGGCGCCGGTTATATCCAAAAGACACTGGAGCAAATGGCCTTGATCCAGAGCTCTGTCGCAAATTCTGCTTTGTCTGTGAAAAACTTGGATGAAAAATCGAAGGAAATTGAGACCATTGTTTCGGCTATTACGGCGATTGCCGATCAAACCAATCTGTTGGCTTTAAATGCTGCCATCGAAGCAGCACGCGCGGGCGAGCATGGAAGAGGATTCGCTGTTGTTGCGGATGAGGTGCGGAAGCTGGCGGAGCAATCCACCATGTCAGCTCAGCAAATCATTCAAATTATTCAAGAAACAAAGGACGATACGAGAGAAGTCATTGATACCATGGATATCGTAACGAATAATGTGGATGCCGGCGTACAGATTGTAAAGGAAACCGGAACTCTGTTCAGCGGTATCCTGAAAGAAATTAAGCATGTGACCGAGCAAATTCATGAAGTTTCGGCCGTATCGGAACAGCTGTCTGCAGGTTCTGAGGAAATTACGGCTGCTTTCCAGGAGAATATCTCCATTGCGAGACAAGCAGAGGTTGCCGCCTCCAACATGACCAAAGCAGCAAATGAACAACTTGAAAACATGGAGCACATGTCGCAATCCATGAATCAGCTCTTGGAGAAAACAACTGAGCTAAAACAAATGCTGAACACTTTTAAAATGTAGTGCATAACGACGACAAAAGGCCGCCAGCTCTCATAGCCAGGCGGCCTTTTCCATGTTCGCCAGTCATTGCCGTGCTACTTCAGTGAATCCTGCAAAAAATCAAGCAGCTCCGGGATGAGTTGCGCATTCGGCTCATCGCCGATTCCTCCGCCCTCCAGCCAGGGAAGAATCGAAAACCAGAAGTGCTTGTGGCCCGGATATTCAATCGCTCTATGGGGTACCTGATACCGTGCAAGCAATTGAACAAAATCCTTCGACTGCTGGCAAGACACCACCTCGTCTTCATCTCCCCAGACTACGAGAAAGGGCGTCTCTTTCATCTGTCCTTTTTGAAGCGCCTGTTCCAGACGATACATCGGCGATGCTTCCAGATAGGCATCCGGCATTTCGCTTGGCGTGCCTCCCATGAATAATCCCACTGGATCATCGGTGCGGCTGGTCTGCGTGTGTTCCCACCATTGCTTGACATCGTATACGCCATATACGCCGACGATCGCTCGCACCGATTGGGAGAATTCCTCTTCCAGTCCCAATAGAATAGAGAGATGCGCCCCGCAGGAATCCCCGATCAGACCAACGCGCGCTGGATCTACTTGATATTCGGCAGCATGCTCCCTCATATAGGCGAGCGCAGCGCGAACATCTTCTGTAACGCCAGGCCAAGTCGCATACTCAGGCGTTGCCAGCCGATAGTCGATCGACATCACACAATAGCCCTGCTGTGCCAAAAACGGTCCCCATTCCTGATTCATTTCTTTGGAGCCTGCTTTCCAAGCACCGCCGTGAATCATCACTAACAGAGGAGTAGTCCCTGCTCCCTTTTCCGGGATATAAAGATCCGCATACAGCTCTTCTCGATCCGTCCGGGTATAGCAAACCGTCTCTTTTGTATAAGTGATCGTACCCACTATCTTCACCTCATTTTCGTACATCATCATTTCGTCATCGATGGGAAAAAGAGCGCAATCTCTGTGTTTTTTGACTATTTAGAATATATAGTATTATACACGAATGTCTTCCTTTGATTGTTAACTGTTTAACATTAAGAAATATTTTAATGTATGTTGCGCTCAACTTTTTCGGCTCCACTAAGACGCTTCCAAACGAAGAGATTATCAAAATAGCGAATGAGATCCACCGAAAAAAGAATGCCCGCAGCGATGACAGCTAGGGTACTTTTTCGAGAATAGTAGGTCAACTTTCTAGGCATAAATCGTCTATCACTTGCATTATGATAATAGAAAGTTCCATCTCACTGGTATATCCTATCTATAAGTAATTTCAGATACTCGCCAATCGAAAGGAGAAGTAGTATGGAAACATTAATAGATCAGCTAGGTAAGACTAGAGAGCAATTGTTACATGAGATTACTTCACTGAGTTTTGACGATTTCAATCGACGATTCGATGCGGAGAAATGGAGTATAGCCCAGGTTTGTCATCATTTGTTTATTACGGAAACTTTATTTGGAAAATCGATACTGTATGGACTTGAAAAGAAGAAGCCAGTCGACGGAGAACACATACCGATTCAGCATGTGTCAGATAGGACGAAAAAGATTCAAGCGCCTGAAATTTCAGAACCAAGTTCAGAACCTTTCCAAGTTCCGCAAATCATTCAACTATTAAGCGATTCACGAACTACATTCATGAATGTTCTCAGTCAGATCGATGACAAATCGATCTTGAAGACAATAACAGTAAAGAATCCTGTCTTTGGCAACCTGCCGTTGGATCAATGGGTTGAACTCTTGTATTTACACGAGCAAAGGCATATAGAGCAAATTAAAGAGCTGAAAGCACTGTGCTAGTAAACGACTGTTACGAATTACGGAATAAATACAATCCAAATCCCAGGGTATCCCGCCCCCATTGCAAATAAGTCCTTCTCCATGACCTGATTCGTGCGAGCATGGCATCGCAATCTGGATCGTCGGGATTCTCATGACAATAATTTTCGATCGATGAAGAATAGAGCCATTCGTAATCATCCCAGTCATCTTCGTTTGCCACATAAGACCAGAGCGGAACCATACCTAATTCCTCTGCAACTATTACATTCTCGGCATGGCTTTTTAAATCAGACTCTGCAGCTCCTCCAAGCGCTTGCAAATATTCCGAACAAGGACGCTGTTTCCAGTAGCCCTCACCAATTAGAATATAGCCATTTTTGTTTACCAGGCGTTTCATTGCTTGCAGGGTAGTATCTAGTCCGCCCAATGCATGGGTGGAGCCAATGCATATCCCCAGATCATAACCTTCTTGTTTCTGTACAGCTGCCTTGGCATCACCCACAATATACTCAATGCTGCCCTCAGGAATTCTGCTAGTAGCTTTCCTTTTAGCTTCTTCAATGGCCCCCTCATACAATTCAATCGCAGTGCCTGTAATTTTGAATTCTTCTACTAGACGAATCAACAGTTCACATTTTCCTGCCCCAATGTCAATCACTTTATCTTGTGGCTTGAGCGATAGCAGCTGTATCATTTTCATAAGCTTAGCTTCATTGATTGGATTACTAAATGCATGATGCTGGTGGGCAATCGCTGAAAATCTGTTTCTATCCATGGTTCATCTCCTCTTCTTTTTATTTCTTAGGTTAGCATGAACCATATTCTAAATAAATGCTATAAAAAGTCGGTCATCCTTCACGAGCGACTACCAACTTTTGGCAGTCGAATCAATGCGCGATTCTTCGGAAAGCAAATCGAACCAAAACAGCCCTTCCTATCTAGGAAAGGCTTTGGTCCGCAGCGTTGATCATGCCAGATCGTTCTGCCAGATATTCAATCAGATGAACGGCTCGTACCCGATCTCCCATATTTTCACGTTCGATTCCCAACTTCATTTGCAACAGACAGCCCGGATTGGTAGTGACAATCGTCGTCGTTTCTGTCTCTTTGACATCCTTCATTTTATGATCCAGGATCTCCATCGAAGCATCGTAGTTCACGATGTTGTAAATACCCGCAGAGCCGCAGCACATATTGGCATTATTCATCTCGATCAGATCCACATGAGACAGGTTCTTCAACAGCGAAACAGGCTCTTCGGTAACTTTTTGCACGTTTGTCATATGGCAAGAGCGCTGATACGTGACTCTCTCAGCCGGCCTCTTTTCGCCCTGTATGCCTCCGCAAAGGACAAGAACCTGGGAGATATCCTTCGTTTTCCGTACAAATTGCTCCGCACGTTCCGCCCATTCCGGTTCGTCTGCCAATAGATGATCGTATTCAACCATCATCGCACCGCATCCGCCCGCGTTGTTTACGATGAAATCTACATCGTTTTGCGCAAAAGCAAGGATATTTCTCTTCGCCAAATTCTTGCTCTCGTCAAGTTCCCCCGTGTGGGCATGCAGAGCGCCGCAGCATGTCTGATTTTCCACGACGATCACATCACATCCGACTTCCGCCAGAAGCTGTACAGACAGCTGGTTGATCCGGCGGAACATGGCGTCCATGACACAGCCGACAAACATCGCGACCGTGTATTTGCGCTCTCCTTTAGCCGGCGTAAAGGCAGGAAGACTGGCACGCTGCGCAGGCGCTACGGCTGGCGGGGTGATTTTTTCGAATTCACCCAGATGCGCGGGCAGCTTGTTCATCAATCCGCTCTTTCTCGCCAGCTTTTGGACACCGCTTTTTTCATAGACCCACATCGCATTGCCGATCAGATTCATTGCTTTACGGCTGGGGAATACCTTTTTGAACAAAAGATTGCGCATCGCCTTTTGCGGGACTGTGAACGTTTTTCTCCGCGTGATGGCAGCACGGGCGGATTCCAGAATGGCGCCGTATTCAACACCAGTCGGACAAACGGTTTCGCAAGCCCGGCATCCCAGACACAGATCCAACGGCTCTTCCAGAACGGACAAATCCTTGATCTTGCCTTCTCCCGCCATCTTGACCAGGTTGATGCGACCGCGGGGGGAGTGTGTTTCCACTCCCATCGTCAAGTAAGTCGGACACGCCGGCAGACAATACCCGCACTGCACACATTTATTCGTCTTGTCGTAATTCAATTCGCTGCGCAAAGCGGCAAGCTGTTGTTCATCTGGTTTCATTCGCTCAACACCAACTTTTGTCCCGGTTCAGGAAAAATTTTGCCAGGGTTCATAATGTTGTTCGGGTCCCAAGCCTGTTTGATACGCTTCATCATATCGAGACCAGCCGCACCTAATTCCATTTCCATAAACGGAGCCTTCATCAGGCCGATTCCGTGCTCACCCGACAACGTTCCGCCGAGCTGGACGGCCGCCTCAAAAATTTCCGCAACGGCTTTTTCCACACGCGCCATCTCTTCTTTGTCAGACTTGTCCGCGATAATATTGGGGTGAAGATTTCCGTCTCCCACATGACCAAAAACGACGAGGTGGATTTGGTATTTTTCCTTGATTTCTTGCAGTCGGCGGCACATTTCCGGAATTTTGCTGCGCGGAACCGTAGCATCTTCGGAAATCTTCGTCGGCTTCACCCTCACGATCGCGGGAGAAACCAGCTTTCTCGCCTTCCATACCTCTTCCTTTTCTTCCTTCGTTTGCGGGATGCGAACTTCCCTTGCTCCAATTTTCTGGCAGACATGACGCACCTGTTCCGCTTCATCGCGAATCGCCGCCGGATGTCCGTCCAATTCAATCAAAATCAAGGCTTCTGCATCCGTGGGCAATCCAGACGGCTTGTAATTCTCTACAGCTGTCATCGAGGCTTGGTCCATCAGTTCCATTTTGGAGGGCAGAATTCCAGAAGTTAAGATCAAGGAAATCGCTCGTCCCGCGTCTACCAGGCTGTCGAAAATCGCCATCACCGTCTCGGAAGCAGGTGGCTTGGGAATCAGACGAAGTACAGCTTTGGTGATAATCCCCAACGTCCCTTCCGACCCGACGACCAATTTGGTCAAGTCATACCCGGTGACGTTTTTGACGGTTTTTCCCCCGGTGCGAATGATTTCCCCTTCTGGCGTGATCAGTTCCAAACCGATCACATAATCCTTCGTCACTCCGTACTTCAAACCGCGCGGCCCCCCGGAATTCTCGGCCAGATTTCCTCCGATCGTGGAAACATGCGAGCTGCTGGGGTCGGGTGGATACATCAGGCCTTTTTTCTCGGCCGCTTTGTGAATATCGGCGGTCAGGACCCCGGGAGAGACAATGGCAACCAGATCTTCTTCATCCACTTCCAGCAGGTCGTCCATGACAGACAGATCGATGACCATTCCGCCTTTGACCGGGAGGGGGCCTCCGCTTAGACTGGTTCCCTGCCCTCGGGGATACACGGGAATTTTCTCGCGGTTCGCAAGCTTGACCAGAGCAGCCAACTCCTCCACGCTCTTGGTCTGGATGACCACATCGGGAAGGTAGGTTCCAAATGAAGCGTCAAACGAATAGCTGAAACGATCACTTTCCTTTGTCAGCACTTGGCCGGTTTTCACGATATCGCGAATCTCTTTGATATGTCCTTCTGTCATCTTTTCCATTTTTTCTCCTCATGTTGTTTGTCTAGAAAAACAGATCCAGTTTTTTCTCCGCGTTCTTGAGGTGAATGATACATTGAATTTTTGCCAGTTCCGGTTCTTCCATCTCGATCGCGTGCAGGATGTTCTGATGCTCTTGGTAGACTGCTTTTCGTTTCTGCTTTAATCCCAGGTTGGGCAACAGCGTGATTTGCAAAGCTCTTTCGTACAGGGAAGACAGACTTTCCATCGCCTGGATCATGATCGGGTTGAGTGTTGCCTGGATCATGGACCGGTGGAATTCCATGTCGGCTTCCATTCCGATTTTACTATCATCCGCCATCTCTTCTTCCAACCAGCGCAGTGCTTCCCGCATGCGTTCCAGATGTTCAGGTGTCCTCCTGAGGGCTGCCAGATAAGCAGCCTCAGGCTCCATGATTTTTCTCATCTCAAAAAGATGGCTGATAATTTCTGCATCGTCTTTTTCAATGTGGATGTTGCCAAAGATGTTGGGACCGTTATTCTCCTCGACGAAGCTCCCTCCACCTTGGCGGGAGTTGATCACACCCGCTGCCCGAAGGACACTGAGGGCTTCCCGGATCGGGATTCTACTTACGCCAAATTGATTGGCCAACTCCATCTCCGTCGGCAATTTTGAACCTGGAGGGTATTTGCCCGACTCAATCATCTTTAACAATTCTCGCGAAATCATCTGCGACAGCTTTTCTTTCGACATGACCATTCTCCGATCTTTGTATTTGTAATACAAATATTAAGGGTTTTTGAGAAAAAAGTCAATTTTTCCGCTAAAAATTGAATATTGTATTACAAATATCACGCGGGTTGATATAAATAAAAGCTCATGATGGCGATCATCCATAATGAACTTTTATTTATAATATGCAATTGAAAGGATTTGCCCTGCCCTGTCTTAGCTTAGCTGCTTGCCCAAGGTTTCCGGCAAGAACAGGAGAACGAGAAGGGCAGCCAGCCCAAAGGCAATCGCGAGGAAACCAAATGCCGCTCCCAAACCGATGCTTGTGGCCATAAATCCAATGACTGTAGGCGCAGTTGCCGCAACCCCGCGTCCAAAGTTATAGCAGAAGCCTTGTCCAGTGGCGCGGATCTCTGTCGGGAACAACTCGGCCAGAACAGCTCCAAATCCGCTGAAGTATCCGGAACCGAAGAAGGCGACGAATGGACCCAGAATCAGCAGGCGAGTCGCATCACTCGTCATGCCATAAATCGGCACAAGGATAGCCGCCATGACGAAGAACAGGATAAAGGCTTTCCTTCTTCCAAACTTGTCCGCCATAAAGCCGAATAACACGTATCCAAACCAGGCTCCCGTCTGCATGATGACAATCCAGGTCGTGGATTTCATGATATCCAGCCCTGCTCCGCCTTGCTCAATCGGCGTGCCTAAAAAAGAAGGAATCCAGGTAAACAAGCCCCAGTAACCAAACTGGGCACAAACGCTCAACAGAGCTCCAAGAATGGTCCAACGAAGAACTTTGCCGGAAAACAGCTCAGCAAGTTTTGGTTTGCTCTTCGTTTTCTGTTTCGATTCGTCCGCTTTCATTTTCTCCCAGATCTCGGGTTCTTTCGTTCCTTTTCTGATCCAGATGGCGACGAGAGCTGGTACGATTCCGAAGAAAAACACACCTCTCCAGCCCCAAATCGGGGATATCACGCCTGCGACAATAGCCGCCAACGCATAGCCGACTGCCCACGCGCTTTGCACCAGTCCCATCGCTTTACCGCGGTGTTTCGCATCCCATGTCTCGGTGATCAAAGCCGCGCCCGCAACCCACTCTCCGCCCATACCAATCCCCAGCAAGAAGCGGAAGATAGCCAGATGTGTAATCGTTTGCGAGAAGCCGCATAGAAAGGTAAACAAGGAATAAATCAAAATACTGAGCATCAATGATTTCGTGCGGCCATACCGGTCCGCTACCATACCAAAAAGAATTCCGCCAATGGCTGAGCTAAGCAAAGTAAGCGTTGCCAAAAAGCCGCCCATTGTTTGGTCCATTTGCAGATCGCTCATCACATGAACCAAAATCATCGAGTACAGCATGACGTCCATCGAATCCAGCGCCCAACCTGAGCCGGCTGCGATCAATGCGCGCCACTGTGTTTTCGTCACTTCTTTATACCAGGGCTTGTTCGATACTTGAAGTTGAGACATTTGCAACAGCTCCTCTCCTTGTTTTCCTATGTTAATCCAAGCAATTCTGCCGGGTTGGTACAAGCCATTTGTTCAATCTCTTTCTCATCCATTCCCTGCTCCAGCAAGATCTGGACAAAATGACCGTACCCTTCCGTTGGTGACGGGTGATTGGCCTGTCCAAAATCGGTTTGCAGGATGCATTTCTCAATGCCAATCTGGCGCATGCCTGCTACCAGTTCATCCGGTTCGATCGATTTCCACAGCGGCATCAGGGTTAGCATCGATTTTTCCACATATGCTCCCATGCGGACCAATTCAATCTGGAGGGAAAGATCCATTTTATTGATTTTGAGATCCGGATGTGCGACCAGCACTTTCTCCACGCCTCGCGAAATCGCTGTCTGCGTGAGAATTTTCGTTTCCAGAGGGGATAGATGTCCCGTAGCCAGCACAGCTCCTGATCCCTTGATCAAGTCAATGATGTCATAGACTACCGGCAATAGCTTCCCGTCTTCGGAGAGAATCGTAATGCCTTTTTGCGGCAACAGACGGATGGTGGATTTCTGCTCTTTGTAGTCGCTTTTTCCTCCGTAATGATCCAGATGATGCTTGGCTGATCCCGTCGGCATCCAGATCAATTTCGCCCCTTGTTGAATCGCCATATCCACGGCATATGGATTCAGTCCGCCCACGTATTCATTCAGAACAAGCGAACCGTATACCTCGATTCCTTCCACCACTTTGCTGACAAGCTGCGCGCGTGAAACCGTAGACTCCTCATGTGCCTTTAGGACAATGGCCCGCATCCCCGCTTCTTTTGCCTGTTTCGCCAATTCAAAATCATTGACAGATCGTGGAAAGATACTTGGACTGGAGTGAACGTGAATGTCGATTGCTCCTTGTAAACCTTTCATGAACATCTCACCATCTTTCTCTTTTACACTTTTAGCCGGAATTTCTCTTCCACCCACGGAATGCTTATCTCTATCTCACTGTCCTGGGTTGGAATGATCTTCGTTTCTTCGTCCGTTCTTTTGATTTCCAACACCCTATCATGCCCGGGAACGACAATATCCGCCCATTGCTTGATGAAGCGAATGCTCTCCCTGCTCTTTTCATCGTCCCACGTATCCGCCACATCGCCGCTAGTCAATTCCGAAATGTTTTTCACCGCATCAGAAGCAAGCGCCCACTTCTTCCCCTGATAATCGAGAAGGAGTGAGTACAGACCAGGTGTATGACCGGGCGTAAGTCGCCATGGCAGCCCTTCGACAACGCCTGACACTCCAGACAAGATTTCCAGTCTCCCGGAATCTCTCAGTGCCGGATACATCTGTGCTGGAACTGCGAGATCCACATCGCCATTCTCTTCGATATGAGCCACTTCTGCTTCATGCAGGTAAAAAGTAGCGTTCGGAAACAATGGATAATTGACCGCATGATCAAAATGAAAATGGCTGATCAGCACCGTGCCAATCTCCTCTGGCTTTACCCCGCATTCTTCCAGCCTCGATAAGAGGGTATAACGCTCGTTAAAGCCTACCGTATCAAATAGAATGGGTGGTTTGCCCACCTGGCGAATCAGTACGCAGCTGCTCCAACCAAGAAAACCACGGCTCGCTCTTCCTGGAAAGCCTTGAAACAAGAGGGTAATCTCCATGCTCAAACCCACCTTTTGTTTGAAAAAACGAGAAAAATCCACAAGGTTATCTTACAACCTTATCAACTTGTATAAACAAGTTGTACTACAAGTAAAACGTTTTTTCCTCATCACTCTCTTTCCTTCGAACAAAATCGTATGTTTTTTTTAGGTGATATCAACAATATCGTATTAATTTTCATTTGTCTATATTTTTAAACAAGAAATTATTCAATAATTTTGATTGATTTGTATTACATGTGAATTATAATTGTAATACAAGTTATGTCCAAATTAGAAAGGTGATCCTATGTACGACTATGTCATTATTGGTGGTGGCATTGTGGGTCTTTCTACCGGTTATGCCCTCATTCAAAAATATCCGCAAGCAAAAATCGCCGTCATCGAAAAAGAAAACACCCTCGCATTTCACCAAACAGGTCATAATAGCGGGGTGATTCATTCCGGTATCTACTATAAGCCGGGAAGTCTGAAGGCAAAGCTGTCAAAAGAAGGCGGCGACTTACTGCGCGCCTTTTGCAACGAGAATGAGATCCCGTACGAAATGTGCGGAAAAGTCATTGTCGCTACTGAAAAGCAGGAATTGCCCCTGCTGGAAAATTTGTATAAGCGCGGCCTGGAGCATCAACTGAATATTTCCTTGATCGATTCAAGCCAGCTCGCAGAAATCGAACCGCATGCGTATGGCCTTCAAGCGATCCAGGTGATGGATGCGGGAATCGTGCAATACAAGCGTGTCGCAGAAGCGATGGCCAAAATCATCCAGGAGAAGGGCGGCACGATTCTCTTGCGCACGAAGGTTGAAAAGATTATGGAAGGAAGTGCCGGCCTCGAAATCGTGTGCAACAACAACACGATCCGCACCAAATACTTGATCAACTGCGCAGGTTTGCACTCCGACCGTATCGCTTCCCTCCAGGGACTGAAAACGAATATGAAAATCGTTCCTTTCCGCGGAGAGTATTACGAATTAAAGCCTGAGAAGCACCATCTGGTGAAGCATTTGATTTACCCTGTACCCAATCCCAACTTTCCATTTCTCGGCGTTCACTTCACGCGCATGATGGATGGACATGTTCACGCTGGTCCCAATGCGGTATTGAGCTTCAAGCGGGAAGGCTATCGCAAGACTGATTTCCATCTGAAAGACTTCGCCGAGGCGGTCACCTATCCAGGCTTGTGGAAGGTCGCTTCCCAAAACCTCGGAGAGGGGTTGAAGGAAATCGTTCGTTCGTTAAGCAAGAAAGTGTTTGTGCAAAGTCTCCAGCGCTTGATCCCGGAAATCACCGCAGACGATCTGGTCGTATCGGAAAATGGCGTGCGGGCGCAAGCTCTTACCCGGGATGGAAAAATGGTGGATGATTTCTTCATCGTCAATGACAAACGATCCACTCATATTCTGAATGCTCCTTCCCCGGCTGCTACGGCATCGATCGCGATCGGACGGAGCATTGGCGAGCGCATACCGGAGCCAGCCAAGTTGTAGGATAGTCCCTAAAAATAGGAAAGAAGCTGGCGATGAACGAATCATTTATCACCAGCTTCTTTCTTGTACCTAATGGTTAATCTTGCACGTATAGAAACGAGAAGGCTATATAGGATCAATCATACCTCTCATCCTCTTCCCGCACCTCGCCGTCTACGATCAACTCCAGCTCCGTCTCAAAATTCAGCATGATCTCAACCGGCAGCTGCTCGACCAGCTCCTCGATCTTTTCCAACTGCATGGCTTCCTCCAGCGTCTTCGGCGGCTGCTCCAATCCATCAACCCAGTTGCGCACCTCTTGCATCAATGCATAGAAGGAAGCCTCGAACTGGTTGGCATCCTCCTCGGCCTCATCTTCTTCGCTGCGCTTCATCTTCTCCCAATTGTCGAGCATCGTCCTCAAGGCTTTATCCATCACGGTATTCACACCTCCTCTGCCAACACGAAGTTCCGTTTTTTGCCACTTTTCATAGCCCGGATGAGTCATTTTAAAAAAAGCCATCACTGTTATGATTATCGTATCACATTGATTCTCATCGCGTAACGGAAGGGGGGAGAACCCTGAAAAGACGATGGAGAAGCCCATGCATTCCGCGTGCGATGCTTTTGGTGGGCCTTGTCTTGCTTTGCCAGTGGACGTTCTTGCCGACAAAGTCATTGCTGGCTGCAACGGAATCATTGCAGGCAAAGATTGACCAGGCAGCCCCGGGAGATGTCATCACCATACCAGCGGGAGAATACGAAGGCCCCTTTCACGTGACGAAGCCCCTCACACTGCAAGCATCAGGCGAAGTCATCCTTCTTACAGCAACAGATGATCCCGTCCTGACCATCGACAGCAACCAGGTGACCTTGCGCGGGCTGAAGCTGCAGGACAAGCGGATCAATCAGACTCTTGCCACCTTGGTCATTCGCGGCAACCAGAACCTGGTGGAGCAGGTGGAGATCGATACGATGGGGACAGGCATTCAGCTTCGCGACGCAAGCTTCAATGAACTGCGCCAGATTCGCGTGACAGGGCATGTCCTCGATCCCAATGAATCCGCGGCTGACATCGGGCACGACCACAGCGCCCATATGCTGCTCACCCAAACACAGCAAGATTCGAAAGTCCAAGCGAAAAAAGGGAATGGCATCGACCTGCGCCAATCGCATCAAAATCGCCTCGTAGGCAACCAGATCATCAACGCGTTTGACGGCTTGTATCTGGAGAACAGCCACGAGAACCTGCTCGAACAAAATCAGGTAGAAAAATCCCGCTACGGCATCCATCTCATGGGCACCTCCAAAACCCAGGTTTTGGAAAATACAGGAAATGGCAATGTCACAGGTGCGATGCTGATGGATACCGCCAGTGCTACGGTACGCAACAATCGCTTTCTCAAGCAAAAAGACAATCCCAACTCGCAAGGCATCCTGCTCTATTCGGTAAGCGACTCGCTGCTCGAAGGCAATCGCATCGAAGGGAATCGGGTCGGACTGTATGTAGAGAATTCCAGCGGCAATGAAATCACCAACAATGAATTATTGCTCAACTTCATCGGCATGCAGGTCAAGGACTCGGCAGACAACCAGCTTATCTTTAACCAATTTGTCTCCAACGTGATTCAAGCCCAAGCGCAAGACAGCGATGCAGATTCCTTTGACGGCAACTACTGGGACAATTTGCAGGGGCTTGATGTCGACGGTGACGAGAGAAGCGATCTTTCCTATGAAATGAACCCGTTCTTTCTCGCCTTGACAGACGCTGTCCCTCCCTACCAGCTATTTTTTCAATCGCCGGGTTTTGTTTTTTTGGAAAGTCTGTTTGCTACGGGAAGCGTCCAGGTCCGGGATGCAAGCCCCTTGATGACGCCGATTTCCACTGTTGATCAGGGTGATCCACTCGAATCTTCGCGGACACAAACCGGTCTTCTCGGAGCCCTGCTTCTGCTCATCAGCTTAACTTTTATCTATGTAGGAGTGAATCGAAAATGAAAACGTTGAAAATGGCCATTCTCTCTGTTGTAGTTGGCATGGGACTCTTGTTGGTCGGCTGCGGAAAAGAAGAACCGCAAGCCGTCGCCATCCAGGAGGGCGTAGACAAATGCGAAGTCTGCCACATGCATGTTCCGGATGACTACAATGCGACACAAATTTTGTTAAAAGATGGACGCACGCTCAAATTCGACGATATCGGCTGCATGAACGAATGGGTCACCCAAAACGGTGTCGAGAACATCAACGTCCAATTTGTGCGCGACTACAATACAGAAGAATGGTTCAATGCTGAGCAAGGAGCCTTCGTCTATGATTCCACTCTGACGACGCCTATGGGCTACGGGATCTACTCCTTCAAGGAAGCCCCTGCCGCTGAGAAGTTTATCCAGGATCGAGGAACAGGCACCCTGATGAAATATGACGATCTGGCCAAGCACAGTTGGGAGCGCAGCATGAGCCACGATCAAGCCGGCCACGACAGCCAAGGCAGTCACGATGGCGGATCTAGTTCTTCCACGCACGGCGGCACGGACAGCCAGCATACAAAACACTAACTTAAGGAAGTGGGCAAACGTGCACATGTATCACATCGCCAGACGGGAGTTGAAAATGGGCTTTCGCAATCCCTGGTCCTACTCTTTTTTGGCCCTGTTTACCCTCTTTACTCTCGCCTTGATGGTGATCCAATCCCGCTCGTATCTGGAAGGGTATACCTACACGACTGGAACCATGCTGACTTTGGTCCTCTACCTCCTGCCGCTGATGACGATCCTGCTCTCTTCCTTTTCCCTGACAGCAGAAAAGGAGGAAGGCAGCTGGCAATTGCTTTCCACCTACGCGTTGACGACGTCATCCTTTTTACTTGGGAAGTACTTCGGTCAAGCCCTGGTGCTGATCGCTATCGTCTGTTTTGGGTACGGGCTCTCCGGCGTCATCGGCGCTTTGCTCGGAGCAGGGTTTTCCTTTTCTACGCTCCTTTTTCTCTTGAGCTTTTCCATCTGCCTCATCCTGATGTTTCTCGGGATCGCCATGCTGATCGGAGCGTTGAGCAAAAATCGCTGGCAAGCTCTCACCTGGGGCGTCAGTGTCTGGTTTTTCCTGATTCTCGCATGGCCCACGCTGCTGATCTCGGCACTCAGCTTCGTCCCCTACACGTGGATCAAGCCCGTCCTCCAGGTCGCCACGATTCTGAATCCCGCCGAGCTGGTGCGTCTCTTCTCCGTGATTTCGCTTGGCGGGGGCTCGATTTTCGGCCCGGAATACTACAAGTGGGTCAATTGGTTTGACTCCCCATTCGGTGTCGTTGGTTTCATCACCTTGTGCTTTATCTGGATCAGCCTGATGCTCTTGCTGGCTGCCTTTGTGTGGGAAAGGGGGAGAAGGCATGAGTAAGATGGGATTGCGCATGACGCGAGCAGAAAAAAAGATCGACAAGAAACAGATCGTCCATCCCTTCGACCTGTCCATCGAACCTGGGGAAGTGGTGGCTCTGTGTGGAGGAAACGGAGCGGGAAAAAGCACAATTCTGCGGATGATCGTGGGGATTTTGCAGCCGAGTGCAGGCAGCATCGAGCTGAATGGGCTAAATTGGAAGGAACAGCGCGTCGAATACCTGGAGCAAATCGGCTACATGCCGGACCACTTCCAGTTTGCCGCCGGATTGACGGCGCGTGAGACTCTTTCCTTCTATGCGTCCTTGCGGGGTGTGCCGAAAGCAAAGGTGGACGATGCCTTGCATGCGGTCGGATTGTATGATGCGAGAGACAAAAGAGTGACGCAGTTTTCCAAAGGAATGCAGCAACGCCTGTTGTTCGCCCAAGCCATCATCGCCCATCCGTCCCTCGTCGTCCTGGACGAACCGACCAATGGACTCGACCCGTACTGGATGGACGCCTTCGTCGATCTGGTCAAAGGCTTGAAGGCTGCCGGGCAGTCCGTCATTTTTACCACGCACCAGCTGCAGGTAGCCGATGCAGCCGCAGATCGGGCCATCTTCCTGATGAACGGACAGATTGTCGAGTCCGGCACCATCGAGGAATTTCGCACACGTTATGGAGCTTTGGGATTGCATGGCGCATTCTCGGAGCTGTCTTCACGTCCTACCCGGCCCGTTGCGACACCGGATCCAGGCAGCCCCTCGTCTTCCCCGCTCTCGGATAAGCCGGGGAAGGTGGCCGTCAAGATCAAGGGACGCTCCGATGATTAATCCAAAAAAGCAGCCGCTCCTCCCCGCTTAAGGGATTGGAGCGGCTGCAGTATTTTTACCCGCGCAGGCGATTTACCCAGAATCCGCCTTTGAGATGCTTTGGCTCGAACGATACGATAAAAGCCTTTGGGGAGAGGCTTGCGATCAGCTTCCACAGCTTCTGCTCATTGCTTCTCTTCGCCAACACCTGCATCATGAGACGCGGGCCATCCCTTCCCTCCGCTACCCAGGAGGTCACACCATACCCATGCTCACGCAGCTTTGCTGTCAGATCCATCTCCAGCGAATCGACCACCACCTGCACCGTCACATACCCCAGCGCCAGTTTTTCCTCGATCTTGCTGCCGATGAAGACGCCCATCCCCCAACCGATGCAGTACGCCGCCAGATTGATCGGATTGTCCAGATTGTTCAGGACCATACCCAGCCCTTTCAAATAGACGAATACTTCCACCATTGCCAACAAGGATGCCATGACGCGGTAGCCTTTGATCACCATCAGCATCCGCAGCGTAAAAAACGATACATACAAAATGTTGATGCCGATGATGATCAGCACGAACTCCATTCCCACTGTCCATTCTCCTTCTGATCCGACTTGGCTCCCCCACCCAACCATACCATAGAAAAAGACGGGTGAAATCCCCGTCTCGTTGCCTGATTTTTACACTATGCCATCTTGCGCAACTTCGCCTCAAGCACGAAATTGCCGAAAGGAATCAACGAAGCAATAAATGCTCCTATCGAAAAAAGAAAAGACCACTTGTTCTTGAAATGCACCTGAGCCAAAGCCAGGACATACAGGACAAAAAGCAAGCCGTGGAGTGAACCGGCGATTTTCACAGCTTCCGGCACATCAAAGTAATATTTAAGCGGCATGGCAATCCCGAGCAACACCAGATACGAGATTCCCTCAAGCAAGCCAACGGCGCGAAATCGCCCGAGAGCAGTTTTCAACATGAGAGGGGCTCCTCCTTGCAAGTCCATTTTCCAATATTATAAGATGAAAAACTATCAAAAGAAGGAAAAACCCTCAATGTTCATAATACGTTCATATTCCACTGCTCTACGAGAAAGCGATCTTCATTACGCCTTGGTGCCTTCAGGATCGGGACGCTTGATCTGCACTCGTTCCTTGCCCATCAAACAGATAAACAATAGCGCGAGGCCTGCAGGAACCAAGGCCCACTGGAATGTCTGGGCGATAGAGTTCGCAAGGATCGTCGTGATCTGCTCCAGAACAGGCTCCGGTATAGAGGCCCGCAATTCCGGTGACAGGATGGCACGCGGATCGCTGACCAACCCTGCCATGCTCTTTTGCCCTGCAAATGATGAGGTCATGCCGCCCTCAAACAAATTGCGCTGCAGAATGCCGAATACCGTAATCCCCAGCGTCATGCCCAGCGAACGGAAGAAAGAGCCAGTCGAGCTGGCGGAACCGCGCTGCCGCATGTCAAACCCATGAATAACGGACATTCCCAGGACCGAGAAGGAAAACCCGACTCCGAACCCGGTAATGATCATATACGTCGTCAAAAGCCAACGCGGAACCTCCGTCGAAATCGTCCCCAGCAGATAGACGCCCGGGATGAAAAAGACAGCAGAGAGCAGCATGATATTGCGAAAGCTCGTACGTGTCGTCAACAATCCGCCGATCTGGCTGCCAAAGACGGAGCCCAGCATCATCGGCATGAGAATCAGGCCGCTATTCGTCGCAGAGCCGCCGAATACGCCCTGGATAAAAATCGGCAGGTAGACTGTCGCGATGATAAAAGATGCGCCATACATGAGAGCCACCGCATTGGAGGCGGCAAACAGCCTTTTGCGGAACATGGCGAACGAAATGATCGGCTCTGCCGCCTTTCGCTCCACCAGCAAAAACACAATAAACAGCACAGCGAAGGCAATCAGCAGACTCAGGATTTGCACGGATCCCCAGGCGTATTGGTTTCCGCCCAGCTCCAGCGCAAACATCAGGCTGACAACCGCTCCAACCAGCGTGATCGCCCCCCACCAGTCGATGCTTTGCTTCCGGTGCTGCAGAGATTCCCGGTAGTTGAACACGATAAACCACAGCGACAAAATCCCGATCGGCACATTGATGTAAAAGATCCACTGCCAACTGATGTATTCGGTAATGTATGCGCCCAAAAGCGGTCCGAAGACGCTTGATGTGCCAAAGACCGCCCCGAACAATCCCGTCATCTTCCCACGTTTCTCCGGAGGGAACAAATCAAAAATAATCGTAAAGGCAATCGGCATCAGCGCCCCGCCGCCAATTCCCTGAATCGCGCGGTAGATGCTCAACTGCACAATGCTGTTCGCAGTACCGCAAAGGATTGAGCCAAGCAGAAATACGACGAGTCCGAATATGTAAAATCGCTTGCGTCCGTACATGTCCGACAGCTTTCCAAAGATCGGCATGCCTGCCATTGTGGTGACCATATAGGCGGAGGTTACCCAGACGAATTTGTCCATACCGCCCATTTCCCCCACAATGGTTCCCATCGCCGTCGCGACGATGGTATTGTCCATCGATGCCATCAGCAGGCCCAGTAAAAGTCCCGCTACGACGAAATTGACTCTGCTTTCTTTGACACTCACGTCATTTCCTCCCCAACAATAGGCACGACACCTCCGCCAAATCATCTACTGCTGATTTAGGGAGGTGTCATTGGTCTGCCCTCTAAGCTACAGTTACGTAGTTTTCAATACATCGTGATCGACGTAGCGCTCGCCATTCAGTTCGCTGATGACGTTGATCGCTACCTTCGCCCCATCACCTGCTGTAATGATGGTATGGACGCTTACTCCTGCGCAGGTACCTGCAGCCCAGATGCCCGCCACATTGGTTTTTCCTTGCGCGTCAACGTCAACAACATTCTTGATTCTTGGTTCTGTACCATCCTTGATGTTTACGCCAATCTTGGTGGCCAGTTCGACAACCGCGCCTGTTGCCAGAATGACATGCTTGGCTTCAAAGCTGCCGTGTCCTTCTGTTTCCACGCTCAAGCCCTGATCTGTTTTGGTTACGTTGGTAACTTGCGCGTCGAGCAGCTCAGCACCGAATTTAACCGCTTGCTTTTTCCCGATCTCAATCAGATCCGGGCCCGTGATTTCCATGATCCCGTAATGGTTTTCCAACCAAGCTCGTTTGGTCATTCCTTTGTCGTTGTCGATGAGAAGTGTCTTCTTTCCCGCTTTGGCAGCGAACAGCGCTGCGCTTCCTCCTGCAGGTCCTGCTCCGATAATGACAATATCATACATGGAAATCGCTCCCTTCATCTTTAACAACATAATTATATACTTAGTATAGTTAAAGGGAAAGTCCTAGCTTGCAGTTCTTCAATTTTATGTGAGTGTATCCTTGCAAAGCCAATGATATGATTTGTAAGTTTTAACCATTTCATGTAAAATGCGAACTAGCAAGGAGGTGAACAAATGTATTGGGAAACCCTCCCAAATTGGTTTTGGATCATGTACTATCTTTTTTTGTTAGCAACCATCGGAACTGCTTTTTATTGTTTCGTCCAACATACATTAAGAGGTCTGTCCATCATCGCCATCGTTCTTTCTGTGACAGTTCCAATTATTAGTATAATCAATAGCATTGGAAGATTAGAAGGTATGAATGAATTTGAACATTTTGTAGTCCAGTTACAACAAGGATTCCTATGGCCGATTCTGACGATGATCAGCTACTTGTATCTTCTGGTATGGTGGATGTTCTTCTTGAAGCACACTGCTAAAAATCAAAAGGCATGACCCCATCCTACCCGGGTCATGCCTCTTTCATTTTCATCTCTTATACGTTGAACGCCATAATCCAGATCGAACCGGCAACGATCGTCAATACAATCACCAGACCGAGAACCAGTGTCTGCACGTTCCAGCGCGGTTTTTCTCCTTCGCGGATATGCATGAAGAAGAACAGCTGAATCACAAACTGCAGGACTGCCATAATCATGATGGCGATGATGGTCCCTGCTTTGCTGAACAGCGGATTCATCACCAGCACGAGCGGGATGATCGTCAGCACGATCGAGAGAATAAAGCCGATCACATAGGATTTCAGTGAACCATGACTCTCTGCATGGCTGTTATGGTTTGTGTGGTTCGCCATCCTACATCACCCCCATCAGGTAGACGACCGTAAAGAGGAAGATCCATACGACGTCCAGGAAGTGCCAGTACAGGCTGAGTGTCGTTACTTTGCGGCGTGTCACCGGAGTAAGTCCGCGGCGACGAAGCTGCATCATGATCGCGACCATCCAGAACAGACCGACCGACACGTGCACACCATGTGTTCCGACCAGCGTGAAGAATGCGGACCAGAACGCACTGGTGGACATCGTCGCACCTTCATGCACCAGATGGGTAAACTCGCTGATCTCCAGTCCGATAAAGGAGAGACCGAGCAGAGCCGTTACTACGAGCCATCCGATCAGCTCTTTCACTTTTCCCTTGTTCATCGCCAAAATCGCAAGACCGCTGGTAAAGCTGCTGGTCAACAGGATGAAGGTGGAGGCGATGACACCCGGGAGCTCAAACAATTCCTTCCCGGTAGGTCCCCCTGCATAACTGTGCATCAAAACTGCATAAGTCGCAAAAAGGGAGCCGAACAAGATACAGTCTGTCACCAGGAAGATCCAAAAACCAAGTACCTTTAGCTGCTCATGATCTTCATGGCCATGCTCGTGGTCGTGCGCATGTCCATGCTCATGGTTGTTCGCCACTTGTTGCATTAATATACCCTCCCCAGTGAGGCTTCCGTACGACGCACTTCATCCACTGGTACATAGTAATCGGTATCGTATTGGAACGAACGGGCCCACATGACCAAAGCCACACCGACCATACCGATGACAGCCATCCAGGTCCATTCCCAGACGAACCCGAAGCCTGCGATAAACCAGCAGACAGACATGATGAACGGAAGACCGGAGTTTTTCGGCATGTGAATCGGCTCCAGGTGTACAGGCTCTTCCTTGTACGTGCCGTTCGCCTTCTCCTCTTTCACTCTCCAGAAGTCGTCCAGCTCTTTTACCTGTGGTACGACAGCGAAGTTATAGAACGGTGCAGGCGACGGAATCGACCATTCGAGCGTGCGGCCATTCCATGGGTCCCCTGTGGTGTCGCGTTCGCCGTGCTTGATGCTGTACGTGATTTGCCATACCTGGAAGACAAAGCCTGCCCCCATCAGGAACGCACCTACGGTCGAGACCAGGTTCAGCGGCTCCCAGCCGAGATCCCAGCCGTATGTGTAGTAGCGACGGGTCATACCCATGAAGCCCAGCGCGTACTGCGGCATAAAGCAGACGTAGAAACCGATGTTCCAGAGCCAGAAGCCCCATGCTCCCAGTTTTTCATCCAGCTTGAAGCCGAACAGTTTTGGCCACCAATAGTATATCCCTGCAAGATACCCGAACACGACGCCACCGATCAAGACTTGGTGGAAGTGGGCGATCAGGAAGTAACTGTTGTGATATTGATAGTCAGCAGGTGCTACCGACAACATAACACCTGTAGCCCCCCCTACGACGAAGCAAGGGATAAAGGCAATCGTCCACATCATCGGCTGCTTGAAGGAGATCTTGCCTCGATACATCGTAAACAGCCAGTTAAAGATCTTCACACCGGTCGGTATCGCGATCAGCATCGTCGTGATCGCAAAGAACGCAATAACGTTCGCACTCGTACCCATTGTGAAGAAGTGGTGAGCCCAGGTAAAGAAGGACAGAATAGCAATCCCCATAACGGCTGCGACCATGGATGTATAACCGAACAGTTTTTTCTTCGCAAATGTCGCTACCACTTCAGAGAAGATACCGAAGGCAGGCACGACTACGATATACACTTCCGGGTGACCCCACATCCAGATCAGGTTGAGGTACATCATCGGGTTACCGCCGCCATCCATCGTGAAGAAGTGGGCGCCGGCAAAACGGTCGAGATAAAGCAAAGCGATTGTTACCGTCAAGATTGGGAAAGCGAGAATGATCATGACACAGCTGGAAAATACAGACCAGCTAAACATCGGCATTTTCATCAGCTTCATGCCAGGTGCACGCATTTTCAAAATGGTGACGATGAAGTTGATCCCGGTCGCCAAGCTACCGATACCGGAAATCTGAATTCCCCAAATCCAGAAGTTTTGGCCTGGACCAGGGCTGAAATCATTTTGCGAAAGCGGTGGATACGACAACCAACCAGCATCAGGAGAACCCCCGATGACAAACGACAGGTTGAACAGCATCGCACCAAACATGAACAGCCAGAAGCTGACGGCGTTCAGGAACGGATACGCTACATCTCGCGCCCCGAGCTGGAGCGGAACAACCATATTGAACAAACCGAACATCATTGGCATCGCCATGAACAAGATCATGATCGTACCATGTGTCGTAAAGATCGCGTTGTAGTGATCGGAGTGCAAGAACTCCAGATTCGGGAATGCCAGCTGCACACGCATCAGCAAGGCGTCCACGCCTCCGCGGAACAGCATCAGCAGGGATGCGATCAGGTACATGATCCCGATTCGCTTGTGGTCGACTGTCGTCAGCCATTCGCGCCACAGCCAGCCCCATTTTTTATATTTGGTCAAAACGAAGACGATCGCCACCATGGTCAAAGCAATGGAGACCATGGCACCGTAGATCAGCGGATCGCCCGTAACAAAGAACCAAGATGCAAACTCTTTTAAGCTCTCCCACATCAGGTATTCCTCCTCCCTTTCCGTTAGTGACTCATCACAGGTGTCATTGCCGTGTTGGGCATGTGATGAGTGGAGTGTGCGGATTCATCTTTTTTCTCCCCGGCTTCTGAGCCAGGTGCAGACTCTTTTTTGTCTCCGTCCATATGCATCGAGTCATGCATGCTGCCGCCTGTCTCCATCGGATGGCCGTGACTGTATTTGGATACGATCTCTTCAAACAAGCCTTCCGGGAACGACGAGTACGTCAGCACTTCCGACAGACCCGGCTTTCTCAACTGTTCATAATCTTCCTTGCTCATCGCAGGTGTGGTTCCTTTTACCTCTTTCACCCACTGGTCAAACTCGTCCTGCGAAGTAGCTTTCACATTGAATTGCATGTGAGCAAAGCCTTCACCCGTGAAGTTCGCTCCTCTGCCCTGGAACTCGCCCGGATGGTCAGCCTGCAGATACAACTCCGTCGTCATACCCGCCATGGCGTAGATTTGTCCGCCAAGCTCCGGTACCCAGAAGGAGTTCATCGGTGCCTCAGCAGAGATTTGGAACTGGACAGGCACGCCTGCAGGGATCTGCAAATAGTTGACCGTTGCAATGTTTTGTTCAGGGTAAGTGAACAACCATTTCCAATCCAGAGAGGTTACTTGAATGACCATCGGTTGTACTTCTTTATTCGGATTTTCTTTTAATGCATAAGTATCGCGCACGGTGAAGTAACCCAGAATCGCGATAATCACGATCGGAATCGACCACCAGATTACCTCCAGCTTGGTGCTGTGCGCCCAATTTGGCTTGTACGTCGCTTTGTTGTTCGGTGTATCCCGATATCGATAGACGATAAACGCGGTGAGCGCAATAACCGGGATAATGATAATCGAGCACAATATAATGGAAATCATAATGAGATCATATTGCGTCTGTGCTACCGGCCCCTTGGGGTTCAAGACTACATAATCGCTGCCGCAACCGGCCAGCATGATACTCGCCAGCGCCGCCAAGACAGCCAACTGAAGTCGTCTCGGCCATTTTCCTCCACTCATTCTCCCAATCCCTCCTCGTTGACAAAACAGACCTACCTAATTGGAAGCTCAATTTTAGTAAATGTGAACACATCTCATCTGCGCACTATCATGTTATCAGAACGCAAAAGAATTGGTACTGGTTTTTGGGGACGTTCATATTTTCGTATCTTTTCTGTTACAAAGTGTTCACGTCGAATTCACGAGTTGATCATATTATTGTTACGAATCCCCTGCGTTGGAGAAATTGTTCCAGCGAGGGATATAGCAGACATAAAAAAAGACGCGCTCAGCACGTCTTTCCTAGCTTCATTTTTTCAGAATAGCAATCACGACATCAGAATCGTCATAAGTCTTGGCCTTGATTTTTAGCGAATGATCGTACGGGTTGGAAAACCGGAAATCAAGCAAGCCATACGCAATCGTCGCATCCTGTCCTACAGGGACGTAGCCGACTGTCTTGCTGTGACTGTGACGCTCCTGGATCGGCAGCTGCGCTTCCTGAACGGCGTTGAACAGCGTGGAAGACACCTGGCAGATTCCTCCGCCGTAGCCGTCCGTAAGCTGGCCGTCCGCGATGACATTCGCTTTCTTCCAACCATCTTCAGCCAGATTGGAGTTGCCTACCTCCTGATTGAAGGAAAAAAATTCACCCGGTTTTACCTTTTCGCCATTTATCTTTTTTACCGCTTTCTTGATGTTGTGAATGCGATTCTCAGAGCTTCCCTCCATGGAGGTGTAATAGAGCCCGATGACGTCTTTTTCCTTGACGTCCAGCTTCTCGATCAGCTCCTGCCGATCAAAGCTTTGTACAGCTGCATTTGGTTGAGCAGCACTTGCAAGCGGAGCGTTGATCACAGTCAGCATGAGTCCTGCCAATGAAGTCAATATCCAGTAACGAGATCGATTCAACATGGTTTCTCCCTCGAATTCAATGATTTGGGATTGTATCCGTGCATGGATCCAGCATCATCCCATAACCACTGTAACAAGCGAACGAACCAATACACAATCTGTAAATCTTGGAGATCGATGTATGCTTGTAGAAGTTTATTTATACAATATATCGTCTCGCAACGTCTCCACTGTTTGCAAAGCCTGGGAAATATCCGCTTCGTCCACCTGAAAATGGGCCAAGGCATCATGCAGGTACCGGACGATCGCATCGAAATGCTCGGGCTGCAGATTCATTCCGGTATGTACCTTTTCCATGGATTGTCCCGTGTATCGACCCGGACCACCTAAAGCAAAGCTGATGAATTTGGTTTGGTGAAGGCGTTGCTTTTCCATATCCGTGTTGGCAAAAAAGTGGTTCACGGTCTCGTCTTTGAGGACTAGATCGTAAAAGTAGTCCACAACCTTGCGAATCACTTCTTCCCCGCCCAGCTTTTCGTAAAGAGTTCCTGTTGTCATCCCATCCACCTTTTCCTCGATGATATCCGCCAATGCTTAGTTTTTTCTCGGGAAGGAAGTGTTATGTAGAAACAAAAAAAACCGCCCTGCGAAGAGAGCGATTCGTTGATTCTATCTGATTACAATTTTTGTGTTTTCAAGCTCATCAGGCGGAATACAGCGCTTAACAGGAAAATGTTCATCCCTGCAATCAGGCAGCCAATGGAGACCATGAGCGGAAGGTTTTCGGATCTGAGATCGCTTACATTGAACACCAGCAAAAGCATTCCCACAATTGTAGCGGTCCAAGCCATCCATTTTAATGTGCTGGCAGCTTTATAATCATGATTCATGTTGCATAACCCCTTATCATCTGAGTATGATTGCGTTTTCCTTATCGATGCTTTGATTGTAACATAAAATTCACTTGTTGTTCATGTTTTGTTCAAATTTTTATTGAAAAATTGTCAAAGTTTTTTTCGCAGTCCTATTGGAGAGGGGGTTGTCATATGTTTCCTCTGTGACAAAAGCGTGAAAAGCCTGCGGTCTCCCCTACCGGAAGTCCACAGGCTTTTCACGCTTTTGTATTTAGTGCAGCTGTTCTCCTGTCTTTTTGGGCTGAAGCGGATCAGGCTTGGAGCCGTGACGTTTCATGTAAGTACCAAGTGCAATGATCACAAGAGCAAGAGCAACAGGTACTAGGACAGGCGAGAGGGGAAGATACCGCTCGACCCAAACGCCGACCAGCTTGTCCTCCATGATCATCTGCCCTGCCGTGAAGCCCAGTATGCCTGCCCCGAGCAAAACAATGACGGGAAAACGCTTCATCAGCTTCATCAGCAATCGGCTCCCCCAGATAATCAGCGGAATGCTGATCGCAAGTCCGACTGCGACGAGCAGAATGTTGCCTTTGGCCGCTCCCGCCACCGCGATCACATTGTCAAGACTCATAATCATATCCGCGAAGATAATGGTTTTCAGTGCCCCCATCATCGACGAGCTGCTCTCGATCTCACCGTCCTCTTCCTCGCCCTTCAATAGCTTGACGGCAATCCAGATCAGCAGCAGACCCCCGATCATTTGCACCAGGGGAATTTTCAACAGCCAGATCGCGATAAAGGTGAGCAGGATACGCATCCCGACAGCCCCAAAGGTTCCCCAAAATATCGCCTTCTTTTGCAGGCTCGGACTCAAATTGCGGCAGGCAAGCGCGATGACGACTGCATTGTCGCCGCTCAACACCACGTCTACCATAATTAATTGCAGGATACTAAGCAGAAAATCAGATGTCATGGTTGCTCCCCCATAAGGTTGATCTCTTCATCATGTTGTCCTTCTTTGTGCGCACTACTATTTCCAACATTTTCCTATCCAACAAATAGAAAAAGGTCATCATCACTGTTCCAGGATAACGACCTTCTATGCTTTTGCTGATGCAGTTTTTCTGCTTTCGTTTTGGTAACACGCTGTCTCATGTCTGCAAAGGCGAAGATGCTTCTGTTTTGTTCCGGATTGCGTTTGCCTTCACGAGCCATTTTTTCGCGTTGCTTGCGTGCATTGCTTTTCGCCATATGATTTCACTCCCATCAATCATTTCATGGTGCTATCATACGGCTGCGCGGGGTGCGATGCAAGCTTTTTTGAACAAGAAACAGGCTCACTGCTCCCGTTTTTGTTTTGCTAGACGCAGGAACTGCTCATCGCGCTTTCGCAAGCGATCTTCGACGGAGGTATCCGCATAGGAATAGATGCCCGCTCCTGTCTTGGTGCCGAGATCGCCCTTTGCCACCAGCTCCCGGATGATGGCGGGCGCTGCTTCGGATCTGTCCAGCTCCGGAGCGAGATTGTCCATGACGCGCTGCCAGGTGTCCAGCCCGCCGAAGTCAGCGGTTTCGATCGGACCGACAAATGCCCAGCGGAATCCAATGCCGTCTTTCATGACGGTATCGATCTCATGTGCTTCCGCAACACCATTTGCCAGAAGGGAAAAGGCTTCGCGCATCAATGCGGTCTGCAGGCGGTTGGCGATGAAGCCTGGCACGTCTTTTTTCAGCAGCACAGGAGATTTGCCGATCTGCTTGATCCATTCCACTGTTTTTTGCACAACATCCTCAGAGGTTTTCTCGTGGCGCACGATCTCGACAAGCGGTACAAGCTGGGCTGGATTGAAAAAGTGAGTAATGATAAAGCGCTGCGGCGTCTTCGTTTTTTCAATCAGTCGCCCGATGGAAAACGTAGAGGTATTGGACGCAATGATTGCATCTGGCTTGGCGTACGCTTCCAACTGTTCAAACAAGGTCCATTTCAGGTCGATTACTTCGGGGATTGCCTCCGTGATCAGATCAGCATCCGCTACCGCTTCCTGCAAGTTGGTGGTCAACGTGATTCGCGCCAAAGCTTCCTGCTTCGCCTGCTCTGTCAGTACGTCCTCCCGCACCTGCAGAGAGAGGCTTCGCTCAATGGCTTGTCTGGCTTTGCCCAGCAACTCATCCTTTATATCGTACAATGAGACCGAATAACCTGCCATTGCATATACCTGGGCGATTCCATGCCCCATGACGCCGGAACCGATCACTGCTGCCCTTGTTGTCATTTGTCATCCTCCTGACGGGAAAGAACATTTTTTTTATTCAATGTGACGGAAAAAGTTGTCCCTGTTCCCAGATTGCTGGATACATGGATGTCACCATGATGCAAATCTATGATTTGCTTGACGATGGATAATCCAAGACCGTTTCCCTTTACAGAGCTATTACGGGCTTTGTCTACTTTATGGAACGGTTTAAAAATGTAGGCAATCTCTTCTTCCGGGATTCCGATCCCATTATCCGATATGGATACGACGACGTGATGAGCGTTTTCTGTGGATCGGATACGAATCATGCCTTGGGGCGGAGTGAATTTGATGGCATTGCTCAATAAGTTAATCCACACTTGATCCAGCTGATCTTGATCCGCTTCAATCGCGATGCCCTCCATCTCATCCATTTCGATTTCCTTGGCCTTCCATAAGGGTTCCAACGTGATGACAATCCTTCGCAGCTGCTCATCCAGCCGGTATGCACGTACCTTCAGTGGATGGTGATCCTGCTGCAAATAGGAGAGTTGGAGCAGATTTTGACCTAACCGGGATAATCGCTCACTTTCTTCTTCAATAATCGTCAAATACTTCAACCGGACCTCTTCGCTCAATTTCTTCTGCTTCAAAGCCTTCGTGAACCCTGTGATGGAAGTCAGCGGCGACTGAATCTCGTGGGAAACACTGGAAACGAATTCATTCCTCATTTGATCAAGTTTCGTAAGCTCTTCGGCCATTTCATGAAAACTGATGCTTAATTGGCCAATTTCATCCTTGCGCTTCGTAGAGAGGCCTTCGCGATCAAATGTCCCTTTTGCCATCTTTTTTGTCGCTTCCGTCAAACGTCGAATCGGATTCACCACATACCGGGCGGCAATCAGAATGAGGAAGCTGCCAAAAAACAGAATCAACATGTATAAGACGTGGATCGAGTGCATGAGCTCTTCCTCTACCCGATTATGTTGCAGGGAAATAAACATGGCGTAAGGCTCACCATTGATCTGAAGGGGGATCCCAACCATCGGAATGCTATGAATATTTGCATCTAATGTGCGTGTAATGTTATTCGCAAGCACGAGCTCTATATCACGAGGATCCACATGAATAGGCTCTATTTCTTGAAGCAAGGGCTCCCTGTCTTTCTTGTAGAGTTGGAGAAGGTTACCCGAATAACCGGAGAAGTGTTGCATAAACGGTACCAGCTCGGCAGAAGGAGTCGACTGATAGGCTTGAATGATCTTTTGGCCGTCTGTAAGCAAGCCGTCGTATACAATATCGTGGATGCGCGTTTGAAACATCCAGTTGCTGATTGAAAACGCGGTGAACAGGCTAACCATCACGATGCCGATGAAGATAAGGACTACGCGGAAATAGAGAGATTTAATCGCGGTTCACCTCCAATCGGTACCCAAGACCGCGAATCGTCACAATGCGGAAATCGGCTTCGAATTCGGCAAACCGTTCTCTCAACCGCTTGATGTGCACATCCACGGTCCGCTCGTCTCCCTCATAATCCATGCCCCAGATCTGCTCAATCAAATTTTCGCGTGTAAATAGCTGCCCGGAATAGCTTCCCAATTTGTACAGCAAGTCGAATTCTTTCATGGGAATGGTAGCCGTTTTTCCGTCTTTGTAAATCACATGATAGCTTTTTTGGTCCAGGGTGATGCTCCCCAGCTTAATCGTGCTGGAGGTAGCGATACGATATCGCTTGAGCAATGCCTTTACCCGCAGCACCAGCTCCACGGGATCGAAAGGTTTTACCAGATAATCGTCCGTCCCCAGCTTAAAGCCTTTGATCCGGTCGGTCGATTCACCCTTCGCTGTGATCATCAGGATCGGCATCTCTCCGAACTCGCGAAGATTCGCACACAAATCCCACCCGTCCATTTTGGGCATCATGATGTCCATGATAACCAGATCCACGACATGATTCTCTACGTATTCTAATGCTTCCTCACCGTTTGATTTTTGGATGATTTCGTAGCCTTCATCTTCCAGATACAGTCTGACCAATTCACGAATATTCGCATCATCATCTACTACGACGACTTTTGGCAACTTACTTCTCCCCTTTGATTTCTACAACAAATGGAAATGCCCGAACTTTTCCATTTTGCTTGAATTCCGCCCATATTTTATAGATGCCGGGTTGGCTGAACTTGGTCTCGAAAATGGGCTGTTTCTCATCGGAAGGATGAACATGGAGAAAATGCTGCGCCTTTTCATCCAGAATGACGACATGCCCCATCGCTCCCAGGTAAGGAGTCAGATTGGTTTGATCTAGCTCAAAATTCAGCATAACGGGTTCATTCGCTTGCAATGAACTCATCAAGAGTGTCACAGTCTCCCCGTCAACCTGTCTCGTGAGCGTGCTGTCCGGCGAAAGTCCATGATCCGCGGCTACTTCAGGATTGCCGACTTGAAATGGAACAGGAGTCACATGGTAGGCGAGATGTTTTGGCTTTATGTCAACAAACGCCTTATAGGATCCTTCCTTCAAAGAATGTGTGACTCGAAATTCTCCTTTGCCCGTCTGCTCCGGGTGAACGTGATAATACTTTTGTAAGCTTTCATCTACCATAATCAAATGAAGGATCTTTTCGTGGTTTATTTCGAGTTCCGTGACGGGATTTCCCTCCTTGTCTTTTAAGAAAATGACTACTTCTTCTTTTTCTGCTTGGACCGACACGTTAACCTCGCTTTGTACATCGTGCAGATTATCGCTTCCATGCTCATGGCTGCTTTCGTGGGTTTGTGCGCCATGCCCATTCGTTTCATGCATATTCCCTGCGACAACCTGTTGCTTTTCCACTACCCATTCATCATAGGCGGCAAACCCGCCCATCACTGCGGCTACATATAGAACGGCAGTCATGATCGATTTCTTCATAATTCATTTCTCCTCATCATTTTTTCTGGAGTCCAGCCCTACGCAGACTGACCCTGTAGAGACAATAAACCGATCTTGTGAACTCTATATGAACAAAAAAACGACTGCTCGATAGCAATCGCTTTTCATTCATATTCAGTTCACAAAAGTGGAATATAGTCAGACGCAAGAAAGGTAATCAGGAAGGTAACAGGAGGAGATTCGATTGAAAAGATTGTTAGTACGGCTGGCTGTTTATGTAGGTATTTTCTTATTAGTGGTCGGTGGAAGCGGATTGCTCGGATTTATCAGCGAACAAAAAGCATACTGGTACGCCATACGCAATGAACCGATTTCCGCGATACAAAATATTGAAATTCCGGAGCATGATCCGAGTAAGCCAACTGCTGCTGTTGTTTTGGGCAGTCCCACTACGGAGGTATTTGATTTTGTAGTCCCATACCAAATGCTGGCGATGACTGGCGCCTACAATGTATATGCTGTTGCACCGACCAAAAATATCACGTCATTAACGGGCGGTCTGGATCTGGTGCCTCACTATTCATTTGAGGAAATGGATCAATTATTGGGAGCAAGCCCTGATCTGATTGTGATCCCATACATGCCTTTAGGCGACCAGGAAAAGTACAAACCAGTGCGTGAATGGATCCAAAAGCATTCCAAAACGTTCCTCCTGAGCATTTGTGGCGGAGCAATTAATCTTGCGGACTCCGGATTATTGCAAGGAAAATCATCAACCATACATTGGCAATTCTTTGATCAGACAAGAATGGCATTTCCTGAAACGACCTGGATCAGGGACCAGCGATATGTCGTCGGCGGCGAGAATATGGTTTCTTCGGCTGGTCTCACATCCGGAATCGACGCTACCCTCTATGTGATTTCACAACAATTGGGCGAGTCCATGGCGGAAAAAATCGCAAAAGAAATGAATTACCCATCATACCATTTTGTCAAAAATCCAAAGATTGATCCCTATTATATTGATTTGAGCGAAATCGTTTATTGGTTCAATCAATCATTCCAATGGAACCAGCAACAGACTGGCGTGCTCCTGTATGACGGTATGGACGAAGGGGAGCTGTCATCGATTTATGATACGTATGCCGCTTCCGGGACGACTAAGGTAATTTCCCTTGCAAATTCGGAACAGCCGATCGTGACGAAACATCATCTCAACCTTATTGCGAAATATCAAGTGGAGAATGCTCCAGAGCTTGATCGTGTGATCGTTCCAGGCACCGATGCAAAATCCTTGGCGGAAAAGGTTGTACAAGAGTGGAACGAAAAGGGCAATGGCGTAGTACCTGAATACTTGCATACCGGTTCAGCAGACAGATTTATGTTCGATGCGCCGCTTGAGGATTTGTCCAAACAAGAGGATGTTCTGACAGCGATATACGGAGCAAAACGTTTGGAGTATCGCGCTGACTACTTGAAATTCGAGGGTAACCCGTTCTCTATCGAATCATTCGGTGTTCCGCTTTTGCTTACAGCAGTCGCATTGCTGATGGCATTCTTTATCGACAGACGGTTCATTACGAAGAAAACAACCCATACGTCATCGAGAAAAACGCTATAGACAATACACACAGGCATCAGGCTGTTGATACGTCGGCAGCCTGATTACATTCAGGCAAAGGCTGCCTATAATCGGAGGAAAATAAGATGAAGATGTTATTCTTGCGCTTGGCTACTTATGTGTTGATTTTGGCTGTGTTTGTAGGCGGTGTAGGGTTGCTCGGATATAATCGTTCATTCAAGGACTTTTACGGTGCGCTTCGCCAAGAACCCATTCCCTCACTGCAAGGCGTGAGGCAACCCGAATATGATCCGAATAAACCCACTGTAGCCGTTTTGTTGGGGAACGAGACCACCGAGGGATCAGATTTTATGATTCCCTATGAATTGTTCTCCAGAACAGGGGCATTCAATGTCTTTGCCGTTGCTTCAGACAATCAGGTGAAGTCATTAACCGGAGGTCTTGATCTGGTACCGCACTATTCTTTTACAGAGTTGGATCAGCTGTTAGGAAAAAGCCCTGACATCATCACGATCCCATTTATGGTAACGAATGACGATGAGAAATTTGCTCCTATCCGAAAGTGGATACAACAACATTCCCAAACCACATTCGTAAGCATTTGCGGAGGATCGGGAAATCTCGCAGCTGCCGGTCTATTGAAAGGAAAGTCAGCAGCAACACACTGGCAGAATCTTGTCGTTTTCCCCAAGCAATTTCCTGAGACGAACTGGTTAGACGATCAGCGGTATTATCATGACGGAAACGTGATATCCTCGGCCGGTGTTTCATCAGGAATCGATGCCGTTCTCTATGTGATTTCGCAAAAGGTTGGGGAACCCGTGGCGGAAAAAATAGCGAAAGAAATGAAGTATCCTTCTTATCAATTCGTAAAAAATCCGAAGGTGGACCCATTTTATATGGATTTTCGCTTTTCAACCTATCTCTTGAATAATGCGTTTCAATGGAACAAGAAAAAGGTAGGCGTCTTGCTCTATAACGGCGTGGAGGAAATGGCGCTGGCTTCCGTATTCGATATCTATGCAGACACCGGAACGACTCGTGTTTTATCCATGTCCGGCTCGGAGCAACCCATTGTGACAAAACACGGTCTGAACCTGATTTCCAGACACTTGATAGCAAACGCCCCACAATTGGATAAATTGATGATTCCGGGAAAAGATGCGAATTCATTGGCTGCTGAGGAAATCAGGCAATGGAACGATACGAGGAGCAATACAAACCCTCAGCTTGTGCACAGCGATTCCCCAGATCGATTTTTATTTGAAGTGCAGCTTGAGGATTTAGCCAAGCAAGAGGATCTGCTCACCGCCAAGCATGCGCTGAAACGGCTCGAATTTCGTTCGGATGATATACAGCTGGAAGGCAGACCGTTTCCCCTCGAAACTTACGGCAATCTCCTTTTGACTGCTTTCCTTGCCCTATTCATCGCTTTCTGTATTGACAGAAGATTTATCATCAAGAAGCCCTTTTTTCAAATGAATACCTTACACAGGTATTGTATGGGATGTACCATCCTCAGGAGGAAAACGACATGAAAAGGCTATTCCTGCGTTTGATTGTTTTTGTCTGTATATTCACCCTGCTAGTTGGAGGGGTTGCAACTCTCGGGGTTGTTCATTCGCAAAAAGATTTTTACGGTGCGGTTCGTCAAGAGCCGCTCCCTTCCTTGCAAAGTGTAAAGATGCCGAAGCACGATCCGGCTAAGCCTACTGTAGCGGTTATGTTGGGAAGCGAAGCTACTGAGGGACTGGACTTCATGATTCCCTACGAAATTTTCGCGAGGACAGGTGCCTACAACGTATATGCCGTTGCTGCAGACACCGGCATCAAGACGCTGTCAGGCGGATTGGATGTCGTGCCGCACTACTCGTTTCAGGAAATGGATGAAATGCTAGGGAAGAGCCCGGATATTATCGCCATTCCTTTCTTGACCGATCAGGAAGAGACGTTCGAACCGGCTAAAGCATGGATCCTTCAACACCAAGAAACTACGATCGTAAGCATTTGCGGTGGCGCGGGCAATCTAGCCTCTACTGGCTTGTTGAATGGAAAATCGTCCACCTCGCATTGGCAAACGATTTGGTCTAGAAAAATAAACTATCCGCAGGTGGACTGGAAGAGAGATCTGCGATATGTTCTTGCTGATCAAAACATAGTGTCCTCTGCCGGTATTACATCTGGAATCGATGCAGTCCTTTATGTGATTTCACAAAAACTTGGTGAACCGATGGCGGCCAAGGTAGCCAAAGAAATGAATTATCCTGCTTACCACTTCGTACACAATCCAAAGGTAGATCCCTTCTATATCGATAGGCACTATTCTACGTATGTCCTGAACCTTGCTTTTCAATGGAATAAGGAAAAGGCAGGAGTGCTGCTCTATGATGGCGTAGAGGAGATGGCTCTCGCTTCCGTATTCGATATTTATTCTTCCTCCGGGACGACCCAAGTCTATGCCATATCGAATACGGTCGAACCCATTGTAACGAAGCACGGTTTAAACCTGATTGCGCGACACCCAATAGCGAAAATACCCACAATCCATAAGATGATCGTTCCGGGTACAACGGCTACATCATTGGCCGCAGAGGAGATCAAAAACTGGAACGAACAGGGGAACAACAAGGAGCTGCAATTTGTACACAGCCATTCACCGGATCGCTTTCTATTCGAAGTTCAACTCGAAGATTTAGCCAAGCAAGAGGACCTTCTTACGGCTAAACATGCAGTCAAGCGGCTTGAGTATCGTGCGAGTGATATCCAGCTGGAAGGCAAGCCATTTCCCCTCGAAACTTACGGCAACCTGCTTTTGACTGCTTTCCTCGCCTTGTTCATAGCCTTCTATATCGATAGACGATTTATCAGGAATAAATAAAAAACGCAAGCTCGATCCCCAACACGGACCGAGCTTGCAGTTCCTCCTTCTACATTCCTTTTCGTATGCTTACAAAAAGCGGCGATTCACCTTTTTCCCTTCATAGCTGAACAGCGCCTGCCGGTCCTCCATCACGGTCTCGAGATGAACGCCCCTGCCCCAGAGATGGTACACATATGGCAAGGTTTTTTCCACGTATTTGACATCCAGCTCCAGCCCCTCGTAGTGATGCTTCAAATACAGCTCCCCAGAGCGGAGGTGGTCGCCATCATGCACCATGACGTACGGGAAGCCGCCGTTGACGCGCGTAGCGGCCAAACCATCCCGCACCTGCTCCCATTGCTTGTCGGTTACGACCCATTCGTTCCCCTGTTTGCCAAACATGTAGAGGTCGAGTTTGTTGACCAGATCCTGCGTCAGGAAGTTGCGAATGAAGCTGATGTCAGACTCCAGCTCCCGCACCTCGAAAATCTTGGCGCGTCCCTCTCCCGGTTTGCGGCCAAAGCGCTCCTGCTCCTCCTGTGTCGGATTGTTCCAGCGTTCCTCGATGTCCTCGAAGATTTTCAAGCCGAGGTGGTACGGGTTAATGCTCGTCGTGGACGGCTGGATGACCGAGGAATGCAGCTTGGCGAAATCAATGGTCTCCGCTTCGGTCAAATCCATCTCGCGTAGGATGCGCATATGCCAGTAGGTCGCCCATCCTTCGTTCATGATCTTCGTCTCCAGCTGAGGCCAGAAATACAGCATCTCATCGCGGATAATGGTCAGGACATCGCGCTGCCAGTCTTCCAGCACCGTGCTGTATTCCATAATGAACAGCAGGAGGTCTTTTTCCGGCTGCGGCGGGAACTTGCGGGCAGCAGGCTTGGCGGCGGAATCCTGCTCCTTTTTCTCCTTGCGATCCAGATTCCACAGATCGTCGTACGGGCTGGTCCGTTCCTTGCTGGTGTTCACCGGCTCCTCCGACTCCCGCTTCCAGCGCAGCTTGGGACGCAGCAGACTGGGATCGATATGCTCCTGGATCGCCAAGGCTGCATCCAGCAGATCTTCCACCGCTTCCTTGCCGTATTGGATTTCGTACTGGCGAATCCGCTCGCTGCTCGCGGCCATGCTCTCCACCATTTCACGGTTCGTGTTGGAGAAGCGTACATTGTTCTTGAAAAAGTCGCAGTGGGCCAGGACGTGTGCGACGATCAGCTTGTTCTGGATCAGCGTATTGCCGTCCAACAGGAAGGCGTAGCAGGGATTGGAGTTGATTACGAGTTCGTAAATTTTGCTCAGATTCAGGTCGTATTGCAGCTTCATCCGATGGAAGGATTTGCCAAAACTCCAATGCGAAAATCGAGTCGGCATCCCGTACGCCCCGAATGTATAAATAATGTCAGCCGGGCAAATCTCATAGCGCATCGGGTAAAAATCGAGACCGAATCCTTTGGCAATTTCGGTGATCTCGTCGATGGACCGCTCCAGCTCTTTGCGTTCTTCATTTGTCATGACGTCCCCTCCTCTTTCAGGCACCTGCTATATGTATATGAGGTTGTCGGCAAAAGACGCTATGTTTTACGGAAGTATGCGGTCCATCTGCAGGTTATTTGAGCTAGAGATACAAAAAGCAGTCAAAGCAGAAGTGTTTCCTGCCTGACTGCCCGTCCTTGTTTCGGGTTATCGCAAAAAAGAAACGATTATTTCTCGGACTTCGTAAAAAATTTGCCTAAAAGATTCTCGCCTTATTTCAATGCTTACCTGGCAAAGGTCACTTCTAACCCTTCCTTCGGCATCACAAATTTAGCCGTTCGCAATGGATTGACGATCTGTGACACGCGCAAATCTCCACGCAGCCCCATGATGCAGACAATCTCGTTAGCCTCGTATTCGGGCAGGCGCTCTTGTAAAAATGTAAACATACTCTCGACAGCAGACTGACAGGCTTCATCGAGCGTAGCGGCAGAAGCAATCACATAGAAATTCGTTGAATCCTCCACAACAGGGGTGTGAAAATGCTGTTGTTTCAGCACCTCCACCTTTACCCGCACACGACTGCCGATCTCCAGTCCACAAACAGCTACCTCTCCGTCGCCCATCAACGCATGGACATCCCCAATGGCCAATTGTGCGCCCGCAACAGAAACCGGCAGATAGACGACTGCCCCCTCCGTAATTTCCTTCGTATCCATATTTCCGCCGTGATTACCAGGGGAAAACGTAGGGATATCTTCGGTCTTTGGCGCGACACCGATGACGCCGATCATCTTCCTGACAGGGAATACATGCCGTTCGTTAAAATAAATCGAGCCATCAGCTACGCGAAAGGTTTTCACTTCAGGTTCCTGCACATATTTATGCAGCGCTCCTGCCCCTGGTCGCAGGTACATGATTCCCGTCTCCTCGAGGTCAATGGATATCACTGTCACTTTCAAAGTATCCCCCGGCATGGCCCCCTTGACGGCAACTGGCCCCGTAGCGGGATTCACCCCCTGCAGAGCATGTATCTTGTTTTTGGACGGTTCCGTCAACTGCCCCCGGTAGCAGTCATAGGTCTCAAACACGATCTCAGCCCCTGATTCCACTGTCATCACGGATTTGAGGTCGGGTGCAAATGAGAAGATGTGGTTTGTTTTGGCGATGGTATGCATGCTAGATCTCCTTTCTGATTTGCGAAGCGTGATTTTAGAGTTTGGATTTTATGGCGCCTGGCCATCTCTGAATTCCATCGAAATCACTTTCTCTGTCCGAGGGTCAAACGTAATGATGACCGATACCCCGAACTCTCTACTGTCTTGCCGCAGCCATAGCTTGAAGGTCTCCCGCGCCCTATCAGTCTGCAAGTTCTCCCGCCCAACATGCAGGTAATCAATGATAGCGGCCATGGGGTAGCGCTTTTGGGTTTCTTGCATGGCCATTCTTCCCCACTTCGCATAGGAAGGAGTCTCTGGAGCCATGGCAATTGCGGAAGCAGAAAATGAGATCAGGAAAAAAAGCAGAACAAAACGAATGAGTGCATGCATGCAGATCCCGCCTTTCACAAAGTAGTGTAAGCGAAAGACGGGTAATCTAACCGGATTTAGGGTCTCTTAGTTAATGCCTGAACGATCATCACGACGATGACAACCAATAACACGAGTGTACTGATGAGTATCAGTCCCGGTATACCAATTGCAAACAAATCAACACCTCCTGAACGATCCGTTACTTTCCCTTCCCCAATTGATTCCATTTCGTAACAGCATTTTCCTGTCCACCTTCCCCAAATGGGTATAAGGCAAACGATCTACAAAAAGAATCTCCTTCGGCTGTTGATTGCGTGCCAGCCTGGGGCGCAGCCACGCGAACATCTCCTCCGTTGTCACCTCTGCCTGCGGTGCGAGAAGGATATAGGCTTGCAATCGCTGCCCGTACCATTCGTCCGGGACTCCAATCACGACGGCATCCTCTACATGCGGGTGAGTAAGAAGAATCTGCTCCACTTCAAGCGGATACACATTCACACCTGCTGAAACAATCATGCTATCTGTTCTGCCGCATAGAAAATAGTAGCTCTTTTCATCCCGGTAGCCGACATCCCCGGTCTCGATCCAGGCTTTGGAGCGATTCTTCATCGACCACTTGTTTTGGATGCATAATTGGCCGGGTTGACCGACTGCCACTTCTTTGTTGTGTTCATCCACGATTTTGATGCGCACACCGTCAATCTTTCGTCCGATCGTCCGGGCAGAATAACGGAGATCCTGTGGTGTCGCGATGATATTCAAGCCCGCTTCCGACGTGCCGTACAGATTGTACAAGACCGCTCCCAGCTTCTCAGCCGTCTCCTTCACCAGCTTTGGGTTCAGCTCTGCTCCACCCGAGGCAATACATGCAAGGGACTTCAAATCAGCTGCGTTGGTTCTCAGCATTTTATGCAGCATCAGCGGTACGACGGTGACGACCTCTACCTGGTGTTCGCGAATCAAACGGCATGCTTGTACGGGTTCGAATCTCTGCTGAACGACGACTTTTTTCCCCAGGGCCATGAATAAGAGCAAGACCGCTACCCCGTACCCGTGATAAATCGGCGTTGCAATATACGCCGTATGACATGGCAAAATGTTCAAGCGGGTCAGAAAAGCGAAAAAAGGGTCCAAATAATGAAAGAGCGACGGTTTGTGCCTGGCTTCCTTGGCCCCTCCGGTCGTTCCCCCGGTTAATAAAACCAGCTTTCCCGCTGACATCCGTTGCAGCTTTGTTTTCTCGTTCGCACGTTCAAAGCAAAGGCTGTTGATCGCTGGCAATGTCTCATGATAACTCAACAGCATTTTCCCAGACGGAAAATCGCCTAGCCAGTGGCTCTGTTCCTCATCGCAGACCAACAGATCGAAATCATGCTTCTGCAACAGGCGTTGAAACTGCCCCTCGCTTGTTTTTGCAGGAAGAAGGTAGACATCCGCTCCCGACGACGAAACAGCAAAGATCGCTCTGACCAAAGACGCATGGTTGCTGCAAGCTAGTCCCGCTTTTTTGCCGCGGGTAAGTTGATATCTCTTTTGCAGTACAGCACAAAGCTGTTCGGCTTGTGTATACAATTGTTGATAGGTTAAGCTTTCCCCTTCGCCTACTAACGCCAGCTTTTCCCCGTACATCCTCGCTGAGAAATTCAGCAGCGTCATCAGATTGATTCCATGGCGGTAGACGGCGGCCGTTAAACGAAGTAACGTCAAGGGAGAAAGCAGCTTCATTTTGTTCAAGATATAAAGTAGTTTCAGCACGTCTATTTTCCCTTGCCTTTCTGCAAAACCCTTGGAATGCCCTTCTCCAACCACCTTCTGAAAACGACGGAGGCCAACTGGCCAAAAATCAGCCACCATGGCTTGTATAGGGCTCTTTTTTTGTAGATTGCCTTTGCAATGATCCTTGCTGCGTGCACGGGAGACATGGCAGGAAACGTCCGATACGCTTCCGTCGGCTCGATCATGGGAGTTCGGACCAATGGAAAGTAGATCGAAGTCGTGGAAATCCCCCTGTTGTTCATCTCCGGCTGGGCAGATCGAAACCAGGTGTCGAAAGCAGCTTTTGATGCCTGGTACGCCGCCCAATGGGGAAAGGGGAGGAGCAGAGCGTTTACGGTCGAGATATTGAGAATCTGGCCTTGCTTTTTCTCGAGCAGGGGAAGCACAGACATGAGCAGTTGGACCGGGGCAAAATAATGGATTGCCATCGTGCGGGTAAAGTCATGCAAGCGGCCCAGGGAGTCATAGATCGGGCGCCTGATGGAATGACCGGCATTGCTGACGACGATATCCAATCCGTTGGGAAGCTGATGGAGAAATGCAAGCAAGCCCTCCATCTCCTGCTTCTGGCGAAGGTCGGCCGGAAACAGACTGATGCTGGCTCCTCTTGATTCGAGCTCTTTCTTCATGGCCAGGAGCTTGTCCTCTCTTCTGGCAACCAAAATGAGATGAACCCTCTGATCAGCCAACAGATACGAAAGCTGCTCACCAATTCCCGAGCTCGCCCCCGTGATAAGCACAGTCTTTCCTTCCAGCGCGAGCCGCAGCTTCTGGCTATGTATCAATGTCGGCGGAAACAGCAGATGCTCGATAACGCTGTAGGTAGACATGATGAACTCCTCTCTTGGCGAAAATACGCCTTATTGACCCTCACACGATGTCATACTTTACTCTGTCTATAACTTCAGAATACAAGGAGGCAAACATAGATGAAAATAAGTGAATTATCGCAAAAAACGGGAGTCAGCATCCGCTCTCTTCGCTACTATGAGGAAAAGAAGCTCATTCATCCCAAGCGATTGGAAAACGGGTACCGAATTTACAGCGAACAGGATGTAGAGCGTGTGAAAGCAGTTCAGCTGTTTCTCGGTTTAGGCTTGAATACCGAGGAGATACATCCCGTAGTCTCCTGCGACCCCTTGCATCCGATCGATATTAATCCTACATGCGCCGATTTTGCACTCGCTCTTTACATGGAGAAGCTGGAACATACGCATGAACAAATCAAAAATTTACAAAAGATTGAATCTGAGCTGGAAAGCCTTATCCATTTCTGGACTCAGGTGAAAAATCAGGGTGAGGGTGGTGGCACAAAGTGAACTACCGCCTTTTGATCCTTGTGTTAGGTACATTCATTATTGGATCAGACGATTTTGTCATTGCAGGAATTTTACCCACCATTGCTGCCGATCTTGATGTTTCCATCGTTACCGCAGGACAACTGGTTACGGCCTTTGCTTTCGCTTACGCCATTGGCGCACCCTTTTTGGGAACATTGACGATTCATTTGCCCATCAAAAGATTACTGCTGTTCTCCATGCTGCTGTTTGCGATTTCAAACGGACTTTCCGTCATTGTCCCTTCATTTGAATGGCTATTCGCTACTCGAATCGCAGCCGCTCTCTCCGCAGCCCTGTTCACCCCGATCGCGATGGCCGCATCGGCAAGCCTAGTCCCTGAATCGCATAGGGGCAAAGCATTAGCCATGATTACAGCCGGGATAACAATCGGGTTAATCTTGGGAGCGCCGATCGGAACATGGGTTGGTCAAGAATGGGGCTGGCGGTTCTCTTTCCTGCTTGTTACGAGCATATCGCTGATCACCTTTGTTGGAATTTTATTCCTGTTGCCAAAAGTCGAGAGAGAACAGAAATTATCCATCAAAGCGAGTCTCAGTGGCTTACATACACATGTATGGTTGACCTTGAGCGTCAGTATTATCGCTACTGTAGGCGGCTTTGCTACCTATACCTATATAGCACCTATTTTACACAAAATTACAGCCTTGCAGAATATCAGTTGGTTTCTTATGCTTTTTGGAATTGGCAGCTTGGCGGGAAACCTGCTGGGAGGATACGGTACAGATCGAATCGGGGCGGCCAAGACTTTGCGCATGTCCCTGGGCGGGTTCAGCCTCATTCTCCTCTCTTTTTCTTTATTGCCTTTGCTCACTCCGGGCATGATGACGATTGTTCTGGTCTCGATTGTTTCGCTTTTATGGGGGATGCCTGGATTTGCTCTCAATCCTGCATTACATTCTTACCTGATTTCCTTGCATCCCAATCAAGCTTCCCTCGTTCTTTCTTTTAGTGCTTCCGCCTTGTATGTAGGAATCGGGTTAGGGGCAATCGTAGGAGGAGGAGTAATCAGTCTCAGTTCGATTGACTATGTTGGTCTCGTCAGTGGAATTCTAGTCGGAATAGCGCTTGCCATTTTTGTCTTCCTAACCCGACTCCACCGTCATTCATAAAACCTAAGAAAAAGGCGTCTCACGAGGAGACACCAAATATTCCTCCTGCCGTCAGCGTTGAATCCAATCCCGTACGCCGGTGTAGATCAAACCAACGGAGAAGACAAGCATCGCGACGATCCCAACCACATCCACTACCGGATCGAGTCCGGAAAGGAAGGAGTTCTCCAGCGGCGTTTTCAGCAAGCCATACCCGCCCAAGAGACCACCTGCAAGAGAAAGAAGTTTGTTCATAATTCCTGTCACCTCCCTTGCCAGCAGGGCTATTTATGCTCCCTGCGTTGCTTCATACTATGAACTGGCCGGTGACAGGGTTTGTACCGTTGTACATACAGTTGTTCATGAATTTGCAATTGGGCAAGGGCTTCCATCTTGGGGTACAATGAAAACAGTTCAATGACCCATTCACAAGCCGGCACATATGCCTGCTTTATCCAAAGGAGTGTCCCTTTCATGAAACTGTTTCTGATGCTGGGCAGTATCAGTGGACTATTATCGGTCGCGTTGGGAGCGTTCGGTGCCCATGCGTTGAAGGAGCGATTGGACGAGTATTCGCTCGGAATCTTCCACACGGGTGTCACCTATCAGACTACCCACGCGCTGGCCATGATTATTGTCGCGCTTTTGATCAAATGGTATCCTGATTCCAGTGGCCTCCAATGGGCAGGCTGGAGCTTCCTCGTCGGGACTTTGATCTTCTCTGGCAGCCTGTATGCACTGGCGATGTCAGGCATCAAGGTACTGGGTGCCATCACCCCGATCGGCGGAGTCTTGTTCATTGTCGGTTGGGCCTTGCTCGTGATCCACGCCTGGAAAATTGCTTCTTAACTTCATCCAAGAGACGCCCGCGATCAGTCCAAAGCTATCTGCTGATGCGGGCGTTTTTCATACTACGTACAAGGAGGATCTTCATGAAACAACTGCCTGAATGGGCAATCACCTATCTGCATCGAATGCGCCTGGAGCCGCAAGAACCGGATTTTCCTTTCTTGCAAGCGATTTGTCGGGCACATATGCAGGTATTTCCCTATGAAAATGTAAGCAAGCTGATTTTTTTCGAGCAAAAGTCCAGCGACAAGCTCGTTCCCACCCCGGAGGAGTACGTCGCCAACGCGGTTCGTTACGACATGGGCGGAACCTGCTTCGCCAACAACGGAAGTCTGCTTGCTCTGCTGCGCGCTTTGGGCTACCAGGGCCATCTCATGCCGTTGTCGCCTACGCATATGGCGATTCTCATCCGGGATCTGCTCCCGAATGATGAACCCGTATACGTCGACATGGGGGCTGCCGCTCCGGTTTTTGCACCAGTCGCCCTTCACTCTGCAGCCGAGCAGGAAATCGCTTTTGGATTCGAGTCTGTCCGGATCGTACGGGACCCCGTTCAACCAGAGCGCTTTCGTTTTCTGCGCTTTCGCCGCGGTGAACTGGTCAGCGACAGGTGGAATTTTGATCCTTCTGAGGCGAAGGAAATTCACGACTTTTCTGAATCCGTGGCGCTTACCTTTCAACCGGACGCTACCTATATGGGCTGCCTGCGCGTCCAGCTCTATCAATTGGACCGGGGGCGCAGTCTCTCCCTGTTGAACAACTCGCTGCAAATCATGCTGGAAAACGGAACCGAAGAAAAGATCCTGCTCCACTCCCTTGACGAGATTGAGGCCGTGGCAGCAGAGGAATTCGGCTTGCCGCGTCTGCCTGTGCGGGAGGCAATCTCCATTTTGCAAAATAAAGGGATCGACGTGTTCGCTCCCAAAGATTGAGTCATTCCGGCGAATCACATCCCCGGGACATTTGCCATATGTTGTAGAGTTACCATTTCCTTAAAGGAGAAGAACCGATGGCAAAGTCCTCCTACACTCATACTTCCTACTACTACGGAATGCCGGACATGTACATGCAGATGGGATATTTCCCTTTTCCCACCCAGCCTGCACCCGAAGCTGTCACGGGCAACGTGCTGGTTCCTTATGCCATGTCGATGTCCATGCAGTGCAGATACTATCTGGGGCAGACGGAGAAGATCGACATCAGCGGCGGCACGCAGGGCTATGCCGCATTGGTCAATCCCGTCCGCTCCACGATGCAGCTTTATATCAATGATTGGTATGTCAGCAACTTCACGGATCAGCCAGTGGAAATGCAGGTTTGGTTCGGACAGGCGCGTGCCGTGACTGGAGCCAAGACCTCCTCGCACATTACCTCCGGCTTTGTGCAGCCCTCCCCCTGTCCCTCCTCGCAAGGGCAGATCCACTACTCTTCCGGAGGTGCCTTTCCTCCTGCTGACGGCGTGATCGCCTCCACCCGCATTCTTCCTCCGATGTCCACCATCAACGCGGAGAAAAACGGCCACTGGATTCTTGCTCCCGGCACAGCATTGATGTTCCAATTTCCCCATGCTGAGCGGGAAGGAGGACAGGTCCTGTCTGCGATCGGCTGGTGGGAGCAGCCATTGTTTCGGTGAATACGGAGGCCCCCTCGAAAACGCAAAAAAACGGAGTGCCCTCGCACTCCGCTGCTTTCATTTATAAAAATAGATTCCCACGTTGAAAAGCCAATTATCCCGTGTTACAATGGAAATTGGTCTTTGAATTTACTGTGCTATTTTAAGATATGTATTTCCACTATTATCTTAGCACACAATCATTTGGTTGTCAACAAAACAAGCGGAACCAAAAAAATCAAAAAGGAGCGGTTCGATGAGCGTAACTGACCAAGACTGGCGTGAGGAAGCACAGCGCGTTGAGCAGGTCGTGGAAGTGATCCACAAGCGGATCCATGATTTGACGGAGCAGGTGAGTGATGTCACGACGGACATCGTCAGTATCCGCAAGCATTTTTGGGATGACGTGACCGTCAACTTCGAGGATGCGATAGAAGCTGTCGAGACATATGCCAGCATCAAGCAGCAAGCAGAAGTCCTCTCCGAACGGGAACGTGCTCATCGGCATGCCGTGAAGCAATTGAAGACCTTGAGACGACTGGAGCAAAACCCATACTTTGGCCGCATCGATTTTCGAGAAGAGGGCGAAAGGCAAGCGGAACCTGTCTACCTGGGGATTGCCTCCCTGCTGGACGAAAAGGACGAAGCCTTTCTCATCTATGATTGGCGCGCTCCTATCTCCAGTCTCTATTACGACTATACGCCGGGGCCAGCCAGCTACGATACACCTGCAGGGCGCGTGGACGGAGAAATCACCTGCAAACGTCAATACAAGATTCGAGACGGCCGTCTGCTCCATCTCTTCGATACAGGGGTAACCATCGGGGATGAGCTGCTTCAAGAAGTTTTGGGCAAACAGGCTGACACACAGATGAAAAGCATCGTCGCGACGATCCAGAAGGACCAGAATCGCATCATCCGCAACGAAAAAAGCAGGCTGGTCGTAGTTTCCGGTGCTGCCGGAAGCGGAAAAACCTCTGCCGCCATGCAGCGCATCGCTTATCTGCTTTACCGGTATCGCAAAACGCTGCAAGCGGAGCAGGTGGTCTTGTTCTCCCCCAACGCCCTATTTAACAGCTACGTCTCCACCGTCCTCCCGGAGCTGGGCGAGGAAAACATGCAGCAGACCACGTTCCAGGAATATGCGGAGCATCGGCTTGGCTCCCTCTTTGATCTGGAGCATCCGTTGGAACAGATGGAGTACGTCCTGCGAGCGATGGAGGAGCCGGGATACGAGACGAGACTGGAAGCAATCCGCTGGAAGTCTTCGGCTGCGTTTATGCACGTCATCGACCAGTACGTAGAACGCCTCAAGCAATCCGGCTTGATTTTTCGCGACATCGCTTTCCAGGATCGCAAGCTAATTGACGCCCGGCAGATTCATGAGTTCTTCTATTCCTTGGATACTTCCTTGCCGATTCCCAATCGGATGGTTCTCGTCGCCAGATGGCTGCTCACCGAATTGAAAAAACGCGAGCGTTCCGAGCGCAGAAAGCCCTGGGTGGATGACGAGCTGGAGCTGCTGGACAAGGAAGAATTCGCCAAGGCGTATCAGCAACTGCGGCGCAAAAACCAGTTTCACGAAGAGTCATTTGATGACTTTGACCGGGAGCGCGACCTGCTGGCTGCCAAGCTGGTCAAACGGGCTTTCAAACCGCTGCGCCTGATGATTCGCGAGCTGGGCTTTATCGACACACAAGCGATCTACCGTCAGTTGTTCAGCCAGCCTGAACAAATCGAGAGCCTCCTGCCGGAAGGGGAACCGAGCGGGAACTGGCCTGCTATCTGTGAGCAGACTTTACTTCGCCTGGAGCAAAATCAGCTGTCCTATGAGGATACGCCATCTTTTCTCTACCTGCAGGAGCGGCTGGAAGGATTTCAGACCAACAATCTTGTCCGCCATGTCTTCATCGACGAGGCGCAGGACTACTCTCCTTTTCAATTCGCTCTCATCCAGCGATTGTTCCCGCGGGCCAAAATGACGGTGCTGGGCGACTGGAATCAAGCCATCTATGCGCACGCGTTTGACCAGGACAGCTTTGAAGCAGTCGCTTCCTTGTACGAGCCCGCAGAGACGGAGACCTTCCTGCTGACCAAAAGCTACCGTTCGACGCGGCCTATCGTGGAGTTTACACGACAGTTGATCCCCGGTGGCGAGCGGATTGAGCCGTTCAATCGGGACGGGCTGAAGCCAAGCGTCACTCGCGTGCAGGATGAAGCAGCGCGCAAGGACTGGATTTGCTCCCGGGTCCACACCCTGCAGGAGAACGGACACCAGACGATCGCCATCATTACCAAAACAGCAGCCGAAGCCAAAGCCGCCTACGAGCAGCTTCACGATTCGCTTGCGCTTCGTCTGATCGGCAGCGGTACGATTACGTTCGAGAGCGGGATCCTGGTCATCCCCTCCTATCTGGCCAAAGGCGTGGAATTTGATGCCGTGATTCTCTATGATGCGTCGCGCGAGAGCTACGGTCATGAGAGGGAGCGAAAGCTGTTTTATACGGCCTGCACCCGCGCAATGCATGAATTGCATCTTCTTTATTCGGGGGAAGTCAGTCCGTTTTTAGCGGATGTTTCGCCTGATGCTTGTGAGTGGATTGGGTCATAACAACAGCAGCAGTCTGGTAAGAGAAGAAAATCCCAGACTGCTGCTGTTTTTTTTCTATACAACGAAAGCAAGAGATCCTTGCTAGATTTTTCCACTCAACATGAGAAAATGGCAGTAAGGAGAGGATGAACATGAACATTGGCGAGAAGCTCAAGCTAAGAAGACAAAAAGCCGGATTCACTCAGGAACAAATCGCCACCAGAATGAACATTACGAGGCAAACGCTTTCCAATTGGGAAGTCGGTAAAAATATTCCAGACATCAACTCCGTCATCGCACTCGCTCACATTTACGGTCTCTCCTTGGATGAATTGTTGCTAGGAAAAATCTATTTCAAAGGAGAGCTCACCATGTTTCCAAGACGTACGAGAGCTGAGATGGAAGCCATCATTCGCAACCATTATCCTGCCGCATCCGAAATCAAAGAATTGACGGGAGGCTTAGCCTCTCAGACCTTCTTTTTCGAAGCGAACGGGAACCAGTACGTGTTCAAGACGGGATCTCGCAAAGAAGCGTTCGAAAAAGAACAATGGGTGTATAACCAATATCAACATGTACTCCCCATCCGCCGAGTCATCCAGATTCATGAACCAGAACGGCAACCACCTTACGCCATATACGATTTCATCGAGGGAGTGAAAGTGTTCGACCTGAATAGACAAGAACTGTCCGAAGTCGTTCCCTCTTTCCTGCAGATTCTGTCTACCCTCCGATCTCTCGAGGTATCCAATTCGGATGGATATGGCCGTTTTGACGAAACAGGAAAGGCCCCTTACCCTACTTGGCTCGATTTTGTGGAGGCCATTTATATCGATAAGATCTATAACTGGTCCGCGGCAGAGAAAAAAGGCCTGGATGCTGAGATCATCGATACGGCCATAAGGAAATTAAAAAGTTGTGTAAGTAGCGTAACTCTAAGAAAAAAGCAGTTGATCCATGGAGATCTAGGCTCATTTAATGTCATTGCCGACCGGGGACACATCTCCGGAATGATCGATTGGAGCCTGTCCATGTACGGTGACCATCTCTATGATATAGCCAATCTACTGTTCTGGAACGAAGATAAGCTTCAACCGCTACTCACTCACCTGAAAGCCATGTATTCGAATTCACCCGAAACCGAGAATACGCTCCATTGCTACATGCTTCGGATCGGTCTCGAAGAGCTGTATAATACTGTGATCTTGCAGGAAGCAGGTTATGATGTAGAATGGGTAGCGAACCGGCTACAGCGCATTGCAAAAGATATGGCAGGATAACAAAAAAGGGAGTCTGAGTGCTTGCTTGCCTGGCACCAGACTCCCTTTTGATCCTCTTATGCATCAACTGACTTTTTCATGACCACGAATGCCTGTGCCTGCCGCTTCACATAAATTTGCCTTCCCAGCCAATAAAAGAGCAGACTGAATACCGCCAAAAACGCCATGAACGAAAACATGACCGGACCACCGTAAGCGAACAGGATCATGCCTCCCACCCACGGGCCCAGAAAGCTTCCCAGTTCGCTGATGCTCTGCGCGCCGTAATACGTGCCGCGCATGCGGGCAGGCGTGATCTGGTCGATCTGTGCGTACTCGGCAGGGATGATCAGGATCTCGCCAAGTGTAAAGACGACCATCGCCGCTACAAACCAGCTCCACCCGGCAGAAGTAGCAAATCCAATCTCCCCGATAGCCATCAGCAAGGCTCCTGCCACAATCCGTGAGAACAGCGAGTAGCGCTCGACCAGACGAGTCAGCGGAATTTGCAGGAGTACGACGGTCAGGCCATTGGCACTCATCATCACCCCGAACAAGGCTACTCCTTCTGCGATGTTGCCACTCAGATACTGGGACAGTGTAACAGACATCTGACCGTGAACCGTTACCAACAGAATCCCTCCGATTACGAACGCGAGCAAAGCGGCATCACGATACAATACCTGCCCCATTTGCCGGAGACTGGGCTTTTCCTCGGCGTCATCCATTCCTTCTTTCGCCACGCCATCTCCCACGCCATACTTGCGGCAAGCCACATGCAGCACGAAAGCAAACAGCAGGTAGGAGAATGCGGTCATCCAAAATGCGGTCCCGCTGCCAGCAATCCCGAGAAAGGCTCCAAAGACCGGCCCAATGGTTAACCCTATATTCACCGCCATATAGCGGTTGGAAAATACCCGAAATCTTTTGTCCGCCGGCGTTAGATCTCCCATCAAGGCCTTGGAAACAGTACCGTAAATCGAGCTTGCCAGTCCTTTCAACAGGCTGATGAGCAGCAAGGCCAACGGATCGCTAACCATGACAAAAACCATGAACGAGATCGCCATCGTCAGCATGGAAAGTATCATCAGCCTTTTTCTGCCGAACATATCCGACAAAACACCGCCCAAAAATCCGCCGAACGTCCCTGCCAATGGTCCAGCGCCGATGATGCCTCCGATTGCCGCCGGGCCAAGTGTAGTTGTTTCACTCAGATAGATCGCCAAAAAGGGCATGCTCATCATCTGTGTGAGCATGACGAAGACCGTTCCCCCCATCAAGAGGTGGACGACCGGATGATACGCCAGCCAAGCCTGTTTCAGCTTTTGCATGCGGCACTTACTCCCCTTCCCTCCCCAAAAAGTCACGCAAGAGCAAGGGCAGACGATCGACAAACGACTCGCGCAGGCTGTAGTACGAAACCGTCGGATGGCCGGCATAGTGGGCACGGATCAATCCAGCGCGCCGCAGTGCCGTAACGTGGTGATGCACGGTGCTTTTCGCCAAGGATACTTGCTGCTGCAGCTCCCCCAGCGTGCAGGGCCTGATTGCGAGACAACGCAGAATCTGCAGGCGCTTTTCATCCGCCAGGCATTGCGTCATCGGCAGGAGTTCGCGCAGCGGCTCAGACTGCTCCACAGCAGCATCCGGCACAGGATACAAGCAGGTAGCAATTCCGCGATGAAAGTCCAGGACTGATGAAAATGCGCAATGATATTGCGGCACGAGTACGACCTGTTGCAAATCTTCCATCGGCTCGATCCAGATCCCGCGAGTCGCATAGTCGATCAGTGCGGGCGGTTCCAGCGTGGACACAAGGCCCTTCAGCTCTTCTGCGCTTTTCTGCAGATTGGCCAAAATGAGCGGCTCCAGCTTGGAAAAGTAATGCTCATTCCAGCGCCGCAGCAAAGACAGGCTGTGGTCGCGAATTTCTCCCAGATTGAGCGGAATGCTCTCCACCCACGGTGCCAGACGCTCGTAGATTTCTCCGGGAGGAATGCGCTCAAGCCAGTCCAGAAACGCATCGACACTTTCCTTCTCGGGAGACTGCGCGACCAACAAGACGATCCGGTGCAGTACCTCCCAGCGTTCATCTTCCAGTTCCTCGGCAAAATCCGCAGGCAGCATCCTCTGCGTTTTCGCCTTCCAATCACTCCCCATGTGCAGATGCTTTCTTTCCGCTTCATTCAAGTACGCATAAAGACTTATCACACATTCATAGGCAGGAAACCATTCGATACAAATTGAATACTTATTATTCATTCGATCACCATCGAACATAGATTTTTTTCAAGTGTATCACAAAGCTTCCTGCGCTGTACAGAGGATCATTTTGATGAGCAAGTGATATAATTGTCAAAAGATTAGAAATCAATCGGTCGGGGGGAAGGTCATGGAATTCGATGCAATCGTGGTAGGAGCAGGGCTTGCTGGTCTGGTCGCAACAGCAGAAATCGCGGATGCCGGGAAAAAAGTATTGCTGTTGGATCAAGAACCGGAAGCCTCCATGGGTGGTCAGGCCTGGTGGTCCTTCGGGGGATTGTTCCTCGTCGATTCGCCTGAGCAGAGGCGGATGGGGATTAAAGATTCCAAAGAATTGGCCTGGCAGGACTGGCTGGGCGCCGCCGGATTTGACCGGGATGACGAGGATTATTGGGGGCGAAAATGGGCGGAAGCATACGTAGATTTCGCGGCTGGGGAGAAACGGGCCTGGCTGACTGCAATGGGCATCCGCTTTTTCCCCGTAGTCGGATGGGCAGAGCGCGGCGGTGGCCTGGCAGAGGGTCACGGGAATTCAGTACCCCGATTCCATATCGTATGGGGTACGGGTCCCGGCATCGTAGAGCCCTTCGAGCACCGAGTCCGTGAGCATAGGAGGAACGGCTTGGTTGAGTTTCGGCCGCGTCATCGTGTCGACCAGTTGATCACACAAAATGGTGTCGTAGTAGGCGTCAGCGGGTCCATTCTTGTCCCCAGCTCTGCCGCCCGCGGAGAAGCCAGCAGCCGAGAGGTTACGGGCAGCTTCGCGTATTATGCTCCGGCGGTGCTGGTATCAAGCGGCGGCATCGGCGGCAACCATGACCTCATTCGGCAAAATTGGCCAAGCCGGCTCGGACCGCCTCCCCAACGGATGCTGTCTGGTGTCCCGGCGCATGTGGACGGACGGATGCTCGCCATCACCGAGGAAGCAGGCGGAAGAATTGTAAACCGCGATCGGATGTGGCATTACACGGAAGGAATCAAGAACTGGGCTCCCATCTGGAACAAGCATGGAATTCGAATTCTTCCCGGACCATCCTCCCTTTGGCTGGATGCGCGCGGACAACGCTTGCAGCCCCCGAACTTTCCCGGGTTTGATACATTGGCTACCCTCGAAGCCATTCAAAAGACAGGCTACGACTACTCCTGGTTTATCCTGACGCAAAAAATCATTGAAAAGGAATTCGCCCTCTCCGGCTCCGAACAAAACCCTGATCTGACAGGGAAAAGCATCCGTCAAGTCATCGGCAGGGCTTTAAAAAGCGTCCCTGCCCCCGTAAAAGCCTTTATGGACAAGGGAGAAGATTTTATTATCGCAGACGGCTTGGCAGAACTGGTATCCGGCATGAATGAGCTCACTGGCGACCATTTATTGAATCCGGCCGACATCGAGCGGCAGATCAGAGCCAGAGACCGCGAAATCGACAACAAATTTACGAAGGACCACCAGATCACGGCGATACGAGGTGCACGCCATTACCTGGGAGATCGATTCATCCGTGTCGCCCAGCCGCATAAAATCCTCGACCCGAAAAACGGACCTCTCATCGCCGTTCGTCTGAATATCCTGAGCCGCAAAACCTTGGGAGGATTGCAAACGGATTTATCGGGAAGAGTGCTGAATTCCGCTGGAAATCCCGTTCCCGGGCTTTATGCTGCCGGAGAGGTTTGCGGATTTGGCGGCGGAGGCATCCACGGGTACCGTGCACTCGAGGGCACTTTTGTCGGCGGCTGCCTATTTACCGGACGTGTAGCAGGCAGGGCCATTGCGGCACAATCCTGAGAAACAAAAATGGAGCCTGTGCCACGCGGGGACAGGCTCCTTTCGCATAAGATCATGCAATTGCCTTACTGATTTTCGGTCAGACGCAGGAACTCGTCGATGTCGGCGACGGCCAGATCGACAGCTGCCTGCCAGAATTCCACTTTGGTCATATCCTCGCCGAGGTGTTTTTGCGCCAAATCCTCGACCCGCATCCGTCCCGTGTCCTGGAGCAAGGCATCGTATTTGGCGGCAAAGCTTTCGCCTTCCTGCAATGCCCGGGCGTAGACGCTCATGCTGAACAAATAGCCGAACGTGTACGGGAAGTTATAGAACGGGTACGAGGTGATGTAGAAGTGCAGCTTGGATGCCCAGAAATGCGGCTCATAATCCGCGAGAGCATCACCGTATGCTTCCCGCTGGGCTTCCAGCATCATCTGATCCAACTCCGCCGCGCGGACCAGCCCTTGCTTGCGTTTTTCATAGAAGTTTTTCTCGAACAGGAACCGCGCCTGGATGTTCATGAAGAACGCAACCACGGACTGCAGCTTGTCTTCCAGAAGCACCAGGCGCTCCTCGTCATTCGCTGCCTGCTTGACCCCGGCATCCGCCAAGATCATCTCGGCAAATGTGGAAGCTGTCTCCGCTACATTCATCGCGTAATTTTGCGCGAGCGGCGGCAGACCCCACATGACATGCTGGTGATAGGCGTGGCCCAGCTCATGAGCCAGTGTGGATACGTTGCTTGCGTTGCCTGCATAGGTCATGAAAATCCGGGATTGCTTGGACACCGGGAAGCTGGTGCAAAATCCGCCCGGACGCTTGCCGGGACGATCCTCTGCCTCGATCCATGCTTCATCGAAAGCTTTTTGGGCAAACTCAGCCATATTGGGATTGAATCGTCCGAAGTGCTCGACGATCATCGCAGCCGCTTCGTCATAAGGCACCTTTTTCGTCTGGCTGCCGACAGGAGCCCCGACATCGAACCAGCTCAGCTTCTCCAGGCCGAGCAGCTTGGCTTTTCGCTGCAAATAGGCGACGAGCTTGTCACGCCGGTTGTTGATGGCCTGCCACATCGCATCCAATGTGCTTTCCTGCATCCGTCCGATTTCGAGCGGCTCCCGCAAAATCTGATCCCAGCCGCGATGACGGTACAAGGCCAGGCGGAATCCGCCCAAATGGTTGAGAGCCAATGCGCACAAATCCGTTTCCCGTCCCCATGCCTCCAGCCACTTGGCGTATACCTTTTCCCGGACTTGACGATCTGGATGTCCGATCAGATTGGCTGCTTGCCCGACCGACAGCTGCTTCGTCTCGCCATCCAGCTCCACTTCAATCGTAATGCGCCCGACCACCGTATTGTACAGCTCTTGCCAGGCGTGATAGCCGTCTACAGCCAGGTCGCTTGCCAGCACTTCCTGTTCCGTCGGCAGCTTATCTTTCGCGCGGCGGCGGCGTTCATCGAGCGAAAAGGCGAGCGGTGACAGCTCCTCCTCTGCGAGCAATTGGCGCCAAGCGTCTTCCTCAATCGCCAGCAGCCGCTGTTCCCAAGCGCTTAATCCAGCAGATAAGGCTGCCGAAATGCTTTTAACCCGTCCGCCCAGCTGCTTCGCTGCCTCATCCTTTACATCTTGTGCGGTCAGGCAGGAGATAAACGCTCCCGCTTCCCTGATGCGCACAGACAAGCTCTGCACAGAAGAGACAGCCGCCAAAAATGTCTCCTTTTCTTCAAAAACGAGATCTGGGCGATCCAGCTCTCGCTTCCATTCCGAGATGTCAGCTTCCAAGCGGTCAAGAAAAGCAGCAAAAGCTTGCGATTCACTTCCTCCGGGAAACAGCACTTCCAGATCCCAACGCTGTGCGAGTTGTTGCGTCATGTCAATCCCCCCAGTTCATTCCACTTCAAATCTACGAAATTTTCTTGTACGTTCAAATAATTCTTTGCAAGCAAGCCAATTCCTGCCTGCAAATTACTCGGGTATTGTCTTGGTATCCCCGATTTCTTCCATCAGGATGCGCTTCCTTTGCTCGCCCGCCGCTTCCCGCAAGCGCTGGATCGGCTCATGGATCGGCTCTCTGGACAGAACGAACGTATTCCAATGAATCGGCACCATCCAATCGGCCCCGGTCTCCTCGAACATCTTCCACGCCTGCTCCGGCGTGCAATGAGCTTGCTGGTAGGAATCCGGACTGTACGCGCCAATCGGCATAAAGACAAGGTCAAATCTGCCAAATGTCGTTGGCAGGTCGGTCATCGGAATGTAGGCCGTATCGCCCGGATACAAGATGCGTACTCCGTTTTTCTCGATCACGTAGCCGTTGTAGCCATAATCCGTATTCCACGGAAAACGATTGCCCCAATGACGTACGGGAATGGCATGAATCGTCACATCCTTCGCCGTGTTCGTGCTTTGTCCCGGCTCCAGCTCTTCTATCATTCCGAATGGCAGCGCGTTGATCAGCCTTGCCGTGTTTTTTGCCGTAATGACATGCGTCTCGAGGCGGGCCAGCTTGCGCAAGGTGGGCAAATCCACATGATCCATATGCGCGTGCGACAACAGGATCAGATCGATTCCTGCCTCTTGCACCTCCTCTATCGTCAGGGCTGGCGGCGTAAATCGCTTGGGACCAACCTGCCCGAAGCCCGGGATGCGGACCCCGATTCCTTCACAAAGAACGGGATCGGTGATGATTTTGACCCCGAACAGATTGAGCAGGATGGTGGAATGTCCGATCCAGGAAAACGTAACCTCTGTATCTCGCCAATCGGAAGGGTTTGGTTTATGCTTCAGCTCCTGACGGGCAGCTTTCGGCCGGTTCGCCATATGCCGTCTATACATGTAGAGAACATACACTGCGAACAACAATGCGAAGAGCCCGATTACTCCCCCGGCCCAGGTTAAGAATGTCATCAGCATGGAGGAACTCCTTTATTTCAGTCTCAATGTTCATTATTATAGCAAGGAAAATGGTGGTTAAGCACGATCGAGTTAAGAAGGCCAAGTTCTGTTGACTTTGAGGAGCTGCGTGGTTTCTTCCATTGCGTTGTCACGGATACCTTTGAAAAGGAAGGTATCTCCCACTTGATTCATGACAGGGAGCAGGAAATCGAAGATAAATGCCATTATCTCCGAATGGATCTAGATACGAATGGAAGAGACAGATATTTTTATCTCGCACTCCATGACGGGAAAATAATCGGGACCGTTTTTGTTCATCCGAATTTTCAAGGACAGGGAGTTGCCAACGTGCTTGAATGGGACGGATCATATGATCTGGAAAGGAAGGGTTTCGGATCAGCCATTGCGGTTTGTCAGCCTAATAAACCGCCTTCCGTAGAAGGCGGTTCTCTTTAGCGCAGCTTTCGTATAAAAGCGGCAAGCCCGCTTGCATCATCGATGAAAAAATGCGGCAGATCCGCATATACCTCGTCCTGCCAATGGACAATGCCTGCCACGTTGGTCAGTTCCGGCAGCAGCTCCCGGTGTTCCGATTCCCGGATGAGCAAGAGCTTCGGATAAGCCTCCCGTTTGAATCCCTCCACCAGCACCAGTTCGACACCTGCCTGACCCATGCGGTCGATGAGAGAAGCCAGCGGTACGGGACGTTGTTCGATCCAGGCTGTCTTCGTCTGCGAGGTGATGGCGACCAGCGAAGCGCCTGCCTCGCGATAACGCCAGGTGTCTTTTCCCGGCTGGTCAATCTCAAAATCATGCCCGCCATCATGCTTGATCACCCCGACCCGCATGCCCTCCTGCTCCAGCAGCGGAATGAGCTTGGCCAACAAAGTCGTTTTGCCCGTGTTGGCGTATCCCACCACTTGCAACACAAGCGGTTTCTTGTGTTTGTCGGTCACGTCCTACACCTCTTCCCGCCAGCTTGGCTGAGCATGTACAATCACATCGACCAGCTCTCCAGCCTGCTTGCCTCGCCCCCCTGCCGGAATGACGATCAGGCATTCGCTGTTTTTGAGCGTCCCCAGATTGCCTGCTTTGTCGTTGAAATCAGGCTGTGCGATCAAGACGCCGTCTTTTTGCAGCAGTCTGCCGCGCAGATAGCGAGGGTGGGGACAGGGCTTCTCGTAGGAGCGGCCAAGCTTTGCCTTGATCGGATCAAGAGAGACCTGCCTTTTTCCTGCCAGACGCTGCAGAGCGGGACGGGCGAACAATTCATACCCGACAAAACAGGCTCCGGGATTGCCTGACAAGGCGAGGACCGGTCTGCCCGATATCAGCAAGCCTGTCGTGGGACTTCCCGGGCGCATGGCGATCCGATTGAACAAGAGCGTTACCTCCGGCTCATCTGCCAGGGAGGCGATGACATCGTAATCCCCTACCGATACTCCCCCGCTGCTGATCAACAGATCCACTTCGCGGACGTAGGCTGTCATTTTTTGCTTCGCTTCCGCCAAATCATCGGGAAGAACCGGAAACAGCACGGGAATCCCGCCTGCCTCGGTGATCAGAGCCGCCAGCATCGCTGTATTGCTGTTGCGGATTTTTCCCGGTGCAAGCGGTTCATGGACGGCGACGAGCTCGATCCCGGTGGAGAGCAGCCCGACTCGCGGCTTGCGGACGACACTCACCTGTGAATAGCCAAACGTCGCCAGTACGGCGATCGTCCCTGCATTGACGCGTTCGCCCGCACGAGCCACAACAGTCCCCTGCGCGATCTCCTCTCCGCGCCGGGAGAGATTTTCTCCGGGGCGCAGGGCGCGTTTGATCCCGACGACTTCGGAGTGGACTCCCGGATTTTCCGTCTGCTCGAACATGATGACCGCGTCTGCCCCGGCCGGCATCATCGCTCCGGTCATGATTCGCGTGGCACACCCCGTCTCGACCGGGAGGCGAGGCACCTGACCGGCGGCGACCGTCTCTACCACCCGCAAGTATACGGGCTGATCGACAGCTGCATGAACAGTGTCTGCGGCTTTCACGGCAAACCCGTCCAGTGGGGAGCGGTCAAAAGGCGGCATGTCGCAGGTGGCGATCACATCATGCGCCAAGATCCTTCCGTACGCCTCCCCGAGCTCTACCTGCTCCTCATCCAGCTTTTGCAGTCTTGCCAATAGCTCCTGCAAGGCTTCCTCCACCGTCTTCATCTGTCGTGAAAAACGCATCTGCTGCTCCTCCTTCTGTCTGTCACCAGGTCGTCCGTCCATTTCAACTGTCAGCCTACGTTCACATCCAGATCTTCAATTCGTTTTTCGACGTATTGGAGGTCTTTGTTGGCGTGAAACCTGTCGGCCTTCTCTATTTTAACCGCTGTATTGTATTCCGGAATTCCAGCGTACTTCTCGTACACGCCCTTGGGAATCAGCACGTTGCCCTCCGGCCAGTATACCTGGATATTCCCGCGTTTTGTTGCCTCATACTTGGCCCGTCCCTGGAAGGTTCCATGGGCGTTGTAGACGACCACATTTTCCCCATCCGCAATGCGCAGCTCGCGCGCATCGTCCGGGTGGATCAGCACATCGTAGCGGTCCGCATTGTTGAACGGGTCTGTCTTGCCGTACACCATCGAGTTGAACTGCTTGCCGCGACGCGTCGTCACGTAGAAATGTCCCTGCGGCTTTTTCAGGTCCGGTACTTCGATTGGCAGCAGATTAGCGCGGCCGTCCGCTGTCGGACAGATCCCGCCTTCGCATAGCCAGGCTCCGCCCCATTGGAAGACATCGCCGCGATTTTTCAAGTGCTGGATGCCGTCGTAGTTGGGATTTGCCTTGGCAATTTCATTGCGAATCTGTTGCGCATTGTCAAAATGCATCAGATGTTTTTTCTGCGGGTAGACGCGCGCTGCGAGATCGACATAGATCTGCCATTCCGCACGCGCCTCCTCAATCCGCGGCCCTTCCACCTCAGCGCTGAAGTAAACCATCCGCTCCGTGCTGGTAGAAGTGCCTCCACCCGGCTGCTCGTAGCGTGTCATCGCGGGAAGAATGATGACTTCCTCCCGGGCGTCAACCAGCGTAGAGGTATTGAAGATAATATCCTGGTGTACGCGCAGTTCGACGCTCTCCAGGCAAGTCTTGATGAAGTCTGGATTGGGCATCGTCTCCAGGAAGTTGCCCCCGCTGGTGTAGAAAAGCCTCGTCTTGCGCTCGTGTCCCTCCGGCAGCAAAGCATTTTCAATGCTGACGCCGACAATATCTCCCTGCCACTTCGGAATCGAAAAGCCCCACAGCTTCTCGATTCGATTCCAGCTTTTCTCGTCAAAATCACCGCCAGGCAAGCTGAAAGGATCTGCTCCCATCTCGCCCGAGCCTTGCACCCCGGAGTGCCCGCGAATCGGCATGACGCCGCAGTGCTTCCTGCCGATAAAACCGCGCAGAATCGCCAGGTTGGCTACCTGTGAGATGTTGTCCGTGCCAAAGCGATGCTGGGTCAATCCCATGCTCCAGACGAACACACCTGACCTGGAGCGTGCCAGCAGCAGAGCGAAGTCCTTCATCCGCTCCCGACTGAGACCGGAGGATTCCTCCAGCACCTTCCATTCCAGGCTTTTGACATGCGCTCTCAACTCTTTCAGCCCATTGGCGTGCTGGCTGACAAAATCGCGATCAATCGCCGATCCCGGCTTCTCGTCCTCCATCTCGAACCAGATCTTCATGACACCGTTCATAAATGCGATGTCTCCACCGATGTTTACCTGGTAAAACTCGTCCACGATCTTGGTTCCAAACATGGCGCTCTCCGGGATGGACGGGATCCAGTACTTCTCCATCGCAGGCTCCCTGTAGGGATTGATCAGGATGATTTTCGTCCCTGCCTTTTTGGCGGCATACATGTACTTGGTGGAGACAGGCTGGTTATTGGCAGGCACTGATCCCCAGAAGACGAGGACGTCGGTCCCGATCCAATCCTGATAATTGCAGCTGGACGCCCCAATCCCCAGCGAGCGCTTCAAGGCTGTCTTGCTCGGAGAATGGCAGATGCGGGACGCGTTGTCGATGTTGTTGGTGCCGAGAAAGCGGGCCATTTTCGCCGCTGTATAGTAGACTTCATTGGTGATTCCCCGCGAAGTGAGGAAGAAAGCGAGCTGTTTGGGGTTGATTCCTTTGATTTTGCTGGCGATGCGGTCCAGCGCCTCATTCCAGCCAAGTCGCGTAAACTTCTTTTCTCCCGGCTTGCGGGACAGCGGATATGGGATCCGTCCCAGCTGGCGAAGCTCCACGCTGGACATCTCGCGCAGCGCATCGACGTCCTCCAGCAATTTCGGCTCGATGGCGGGCATGGTGTTGAGCCGCAGTACATTGAGCCGCGTGGAGCACAGATGAGGTCCTGTCAACGTCTGGTCGTACAAGCCCGATACGCCGAGTGCGCACCCGTCGCAAACCCCTTGCGTCAAAATCCGATAGGCATATCCAAGATTATCCCGGTTCTCATACACGACCTTCATCGTATCGCGGATGTGGTGGGGCTTGATTTTGCCCATTCCCATCGGCATCCACGACGCCCATAGCGATGGCTTCCATGAAGTGTCCAGTTTGATCGGTCCTTGATGTCTCGTCTTTCCCATAACGCAACGCCCCTCTCCCCTGGCTTCTCTTCCACCCTTCTTCTCCTAAAGGTTCTAAGGCGACGAAAAAACCACCATGAGACGTCCCTTGTCCAAAGGATAAGAGTGCGTTCACGGTGGTTGCTACGGCAGGTTCGCTACCTAGTCTCCTCAGCGTGTCTGTCTGTGCGAAGCCCATTGTCTAACCGGTGAACAGGACCGCTGCTTCGTGTAGATTCTAGGGCTCATTCTTAAATTTCTTTTCAATGTCCCTATCAAACACGAAGATAGACATCCCAAAGTCGCGTTCAATGTCAATATCGAGGAATAATTCGACGAATTTTGCTCCAAGGAATTCTTCCATGTCTACTGGCTGATTGTTGCGGTACATTTCCTTGACCATCTCAGTCCGTGCCGCTCGCAGGGTCTGCTTTCCGTCTTCCCAAGTAGCAATGAACTTTTCCACCGGTGAGAGGTTGCCCTCCATTTCGCAAATAGCCCAGTTTTTGCAAAAGGTGGTATTGATCTTGCTTGGTCCCTTTCCCATATGACGCTTTCGGTACGCTCTGACCAGATTGCTAAATTCTGCTTCGTATTTATTCATCGCGGCAAGTCACCTTTACTTCTTCATTCTTATTATGACTTTACCATTGATCAACTCGCGAGTTCAACAGCGTTTTCGTTTCGTTTCGCTTCCTCTTGCAGTTTTTTGATATCCAGTCGGATGATCAGGGAGATCACTAGCGCTACCACGAACATGGCTGCGAAGATCGACAATGTGCCTGTGTAGCTGCTCGTTGTTTTGTGTACCCACGCCGCAAAGATCGGACCTGCCAGACCAGCCGCAGCCCAAGCCGTCAAGATGTACCCATGAATGGCACCCAGTTGCTTCGTGCCGAACAAGTCTCCGATGTATGCCGGGATCGAAGAGAAGCCCCCGCCGTAGCAAGTCATGATGATGAACATCGCCACCATGAACAGGATCGGATTGGTCAACGCAGGAAGCAGGAAGAACAGAACTGCCTGGATGATAAAGAATGCCGTATACGTATTAGGACGGCCGATATAGTCAGAGAAGGAAGCCCAGCCGATGCGGCCAGCACCGTTGAACAATCCATTCAGACCAACCATGAGAGCTGCAGTCGCGACAGACATCCCGACCATCTCCTGCGCCATTGGCGACGCTACGGAAATGACGGCAATCCCACAGGTTACGTTGATGAACAGCATCAGCCACAAGAGATAAAAGCGGCGTGTTTTCACTGCTTCGTTGGCAGTCAGTTGGCACAGATCTTTCTTGATTTGCTTTTTGCCCGCGTTCGCATCGGCAGAAAAGCCTGCCGGAACCCAATCTTTTGGAGGCGGAGCGAGGTATTGCGCAGAAGCGAACATCACAACAAAATAGATGATACCCAAAATGTAGAATGTATTCGCAATCCCTACGCTATCGATCAGCATATTCATAATCGGACTGGCAATCATCGACGCGAACCCGAAGCCCATGATCGCAAGCCCAGTCGCCAAACCGCGGCGGTCAGGGAACCATTTTACCAGTGTCGATACAGGTGTGATGTAGCCGACACCAAGCCCGATCCCGCCAAGGACCCCGTACGTGATGTACAGAAACGGCAGGCTTCCCATGCTGGTCGCCAGCCCGGCACCCACAATCCCGGTACCGAAGAAAATCGAAGCCAGAATACCCGCTTTTCTCGGGCCGTGTTTTTCTACGTAATGACCCAGGAACGCTGCAGACAATCCCAGGAACAGAATTGCGATGCTAAACGTAAACTGGATGTCTGGCAATTCCCAGCCAAATTGCTGCTGGATGGGTTTGGTGAATACGCTCCAGGCGTATACCGAACCGATGGAGAGGTGAATTCCCACCGCAGCCAAGGCAATCAGCCAACGGTTTTTCACTTTTTGCTCCATAAACATTCATCTCCTTGTATAAGTTCTAAGAGAAGCCTGTTACGGCTCTCTTGCAAAAAGAAAAACTGCTGAGTTCACCCTTCTTTTTTCCAAAGCAAAGGAAAAAAGTGAAAAGGGGTGAAACACAGCAGTTAATCATCAGCAGGAACGCTACCTCAGCATCAACAGACAAGTGTTATGTTGCCTATTCAATTCGGATTGGCCACAAAAGAACCGGCGACAGGAACGCTATCCCGCGTCAATTTGTGTCCAATAAGTGGGGAAATCATGAAAGTATTGTGACAATCCCAACCTTACATAGTATACTACCATGTAAGCGTTCACTCGACAATATTTCTTACTAAAAAAATTCTTTATCAAAATGGGAAGAACCCACTCAATACAGTGCTTTCCTGTGAGCAAGGAGGAAGACATGGCAGACCTGACCCATACAATCAGCAGACCCGTTCTCAAAATATCGACTGACCAGCACGCCTGGGAAGAGGATGAAATCGTTACGGAATATCCCCTGACCATCTTCTTGAACGACGAAGAGTTCGCCACCATCGTCTGCACTCCGGCGGATTTGGAAGAGATGGTAATCGGTTTTTTGGCTGCGGAGGGCGCGATCAAGCAATACGACGAGATCAAGCAGCTCACCATCGATGAAGCGCAAGGCTTCGCCTATGTGGACCTGCATCAGAAAACCCAATTGTCGCAGAGCTTTTTTTCCAAGCGGCGCATTACCTCCTGCTGCGGAAAAAGCAGGCAGTCTTTTTACTTTTTCAGCGATGCGCGCACAGCCAAGCCCGTGGAAGGCGCCACTACGATCACCCCTGCCCAAGGCATACGCCTGATGCAGGAGCTGCAATCCACATCAGAGATTCATCGCCAGACGGGGGGTGTCCATAACGCGGCGCTTTGCACACCAGACGGCCCTGTGCTGCAATACTCGGATATCGGACGCCATAACGCACTGGACAAAATATACGGGGAATGTCTGCGCAAAGGCATCTCCACGCAGGATAAAATTCTCGTCTTCAGCGGCCGCATTTCCTCGGAGGTCCTGCTAAAGGCAGCGAAGATCGGGGCGGGCATCATTCTGTCCAAATCCGCGCCTACGGAGCTCGCCTTGCAGTTGGCGGAAGAGTTGAATATTACGGCTGTTGGCTTTGTGCGCAACGGCAAAATGAATGTCTATACGCACGCGCAGCGGATTCAGCTGGATGAGCGGGAAACAGCCAATTAGCCACAAGGGGTGCTACGAGTGAACATTCGCTCTGTCAAAAGTTCCGACTATGACATCATCTCCCCCATCATCGACGAATGGTGGGGCGGCAGGCCAATGGCGGACAAGCTGCCGAAGCTGTTCTTTGTTCATTTCACAACGACCAGCTTCATCGCCGAGCTGGATGGCAAAATGGTCGGTTTTCTAATCGGTTTTTCATCTCCATCGCATGCGGATGAAGGGTACATCCACTTTGTCGGGGTTCATCCCGATTATCGCAAGCATCATATCGGCCGGGAGCTGTATCATCGTTTTTTTGCTGTCATGCGAGAGAACGGCAGGAGCATCGTGCGTGCGGTTACTTCCCCTGTCAACAAGGGCTCCATTGCGTATCATACGAAGATGGGTTTTGAAATCGAAAAAGGCGACAAAGAAGTGGACGGGATATCTGTCTTTGCTGACTACGACGGACCCAATCAGGACAGGGTCTTATTTGTGAAAACATTGCACGGAGACTACGGCGCTTAAGAAACAAGACGCTCAGATCGAAGATGATCGGAGCGTCTTTCTGTTTTTAGTTTACAGTTATCCCTTTCTGCGCCGCTGCTCCTCTTCTACTGCCGCTTGATACTCCTCTGGCGTATTGGCATTGAACACCGCCCACGGGTCCAGCAGACCTTCGGGAGTCGGATGGACACGCAACTCTGCCAGCGTCTGCATCAGGCGCAGCTCTCCTCGCTCCAAAGCAGTCTCAAAGCGGCTTTGAGTGCGCCGATGATACAGGGCCACGAGCGGATGAAGCCTGCCTTGCTCATGGGCCGCGATCACATCCCAATCCTCGACGCATTGAGCGTATCGGATCAGCCTTTCGATCTGTTCCCGGTCCATAAAGGGAAGGTCGCAGGACAGGACAAGCAGCGCTTCCTCCTGGCGAATGCGAAAAGCGGTGACCAGGCCGCTGACAGGACCGGCAGAGAGAACTGCGTCGGGGATAATGGTCACATCGCCTTTTTGCTTCACTTCCTCCGGCAGTCTCTCCCCGTGATTGGACACGATCAGACAGGGCAGCTGCGCAGCGGTCATTGCTTCCACCAGTTCAGAGAGCATGGTCCCTCCTCTCCAGGGGAGCAGTTCCTTGGGCGAACCCATGCGACGGCTGTTTCCACCTGCAAGAATGACACCGCCAATCGAAAAAATGCTCATCTTTTCCTCCAGGATGGTTGACATTTTCTGTACCTAGTTTATAATAAGTATAAACAAATAATAATTCTAAATAAGGAGAGAAACACTCATGGAAAAACAACTTTTTGAAGCCTTAAATAAACAAGTCGCCAACTGGACTGTTCTCTACACCAAACTGCACAACTATCACTGGTACGTGAAAGGCCCTCACTTCTTTACCTTGCATCCCAAATTCGAGGAATTCTACACAGAAGCCGCCGCACATATCGACGAGCTGGCCGAGCGCGTCTTGACTCTGGGCGGTCAACCTGTCGCTACTCTATCCGGCTGTTTGCAGGCTGCCAGCATTCAGGAGGCATCTGGCAAGGAAACAGCCGAGCAAATGGTTGAATCCATTGTACGCGACTTCGGCATCATGGTGGACGAGCTGAAGCTGGCGATGGAGATCGCCGAGCAAGCTGGTGATGAAGAAACCTACGATATGCTCTTGGCTATTCGGGCACAGCTGGAAAAACACAACTGGATGCTGAAAGCATTCCTGCAATAACAAACCAAAAAAGAAAGGGCGAAGCGGGAAACCTCACTTTGCCCTTTTTTTCTATTCTTTACAAGGAAAAGGTGAGCTTTCTTCCCGATTTCCCTACCTTCACCTCTGGAAGCAGCTTTAACGACTTTTGAATGCCGATGTACTCACTTGAAAATTCAACACCGTGCCGCTCTTTCAACTCTTCGCACAATTCCGCCAGCGACACCGGAGACATGCGCTCGCGCAAAATTTCCTTGATTTGATTTGCGACCTGCTGGTAATCATGCCGGATATGCGTCTTTCTCACCTTTACCTTTTGCAGCATCGCGCTTGGAATCTCCTCTGCGGAGGATGCGGCAGCCTCCTGGAAAAACTGGCCCGGATCTTCCCCATCCTCCGCATCCAATTCCCGAATCCGCGACAACACCTGCTTGATCTCGCCGCCAAGCTGCTTGTCCTGATCCACATATTGCCTGCGCAACGCCATTCGTTGTTCCAATAATGCCTGTAATGTCATCTGCAACGCTTTTCGCTCATTAAACATTGCGTTGTTCCCCTTTATTATTCAGAATACTTCTTTCATCATAATACATAAGACGGCTCTGTTTCCACTTTCTCCTATCAAATATCTCCGTCTTTTTCAAGGTCAACGCAGCATGGTCAGGAGCATCCACTGCTCCAGGGCAGCGGCTGTCTGCTGCCACTGGTCCTGCGCCGAAATAATCGCCGGATAATCCCCTTTTTGCATCCCGTAACTGCCGAACTGGGAGTGGTTTCCTCCCTCTATACTCATATAGACCGCCTGGGTGGGAAGGAAGCTTTTGCCGGCTTCGAATTTCTGTTGATTAACGATGCCATCCCGCGTCCCAAGCAAGGACAGGACCGGGAGCTTCGTCAGGCTGAGATCGCCGCGCTTGTCCGGATAAGCAGCGAGAAAAAACACACCGCTGAACCGGTCCGGATGAAGCGCGGCATAGCGAGCAGCCATCGCGCCCCCCATCGAATGCCCTCCAATGACAAAGGGCTGATCAGGAAAGTTTTTCAATAATTCATCCGCACGCTGTATGTCAGTGACTGCCAGATTGAACGGCATTCGGGCGATAAAGACGCGATGACCGTATCCCGCGAGCAGGCGGGCAAGCGGCGCATAACTCTCAGGCGTGACTCTCGCTCCCGGGTACAAAATCACGGAAGGATCAAAAGATCGGCCCCCTTCAAAAACAACCCACTCTCCGTAGTCCGTCACAGTGATGCCTTCTCCTCCCTGCATCGCCTTCAATGCCGTCTCATTTGGCGGAAACGGACGCAGGAACCAGATCGCCGTACAGGCAGCAATCAACAACAACAGGAAAAGCCCTCTTTTGAATCTGCGCCTTCTGTCACTCATCGTCAACCCTCCCTCTATCCTGTTGCACGTTTTCTTAGTATGCCTCTATTTTCCTCGTCCTTTCAGGAAGTTTAACGGTCCTTGACGTCTTGCTTTCACAATAGTAGTATTTAATCATACTACTACTGTGAAATGAGGGGTTTGCCCATGATCGAACATCTGAAGCTACTCGGTCTGTCCGATTTGGAGGCACGCTGCTATCTAGCCTTGCACGATGAAGCAGGCATCTCGGGATATGAAGTAGCCAAGCGCGTCTCCGTCTCCCGGACCAACGTGTATGCCGCACTTCGTTCCTTGCTGGAAAAGGGAATCATCCGGCAAACCGAGGCTGATCCCGTCCTCTATGATGCCGTCCCGATCCAAGAGGTGGTTCGCTATTTGCAAAGCTCGTTTGATCTGACTGCCAAAACATTGATCAAGGAGCTCTCCGCTCCGCCGCGCAGCAACCCGTCCTTTTACAACTGGCAGGGAGCCGACGCCTTGCAGACTGCGCTGCACCGCATGATCGCCAACGCCCGGGAAATGGTGATCGCCGACTTTTTTGCGGAGGATGTACCCGTAGTAGAGCAAGCCTTGCTGCAAGCGGAAGAGCGCGGTGTCACAGTCGTCCTGATCTCTTTGGGCGAGGTGGCGACCCGGCTTACCCAATTATTCGTGCACAAGCGCGGAGACGATTGGCCAGATGCCGAGGCCCGGAAATTCTCGCTCCTGTGCGACTCGCAGACGGCCATGCTCGGGAGCTTTGGCGGCGCGATCAAGCCTGCTGCCCTGGAGACGACACATCCCGCCGTCGTAGCCATGCTGAAAAATGCTTTCTATCACGACATGCTGATGCAGAGAATCGAAGCCGATTTCAAAGACGAGCTGACAGAGAAATACGGCGAGCACTACGAAAAGCTCCTACACCATTTTGTACATGAGAAAGGATGGAAACTGTGATGAACGGAACAGAATTGCGTTTTTGCGAGGAACTCATTCGTCGGGTGGGAAAAGAGCTGCTGCGGCACTTCCATACCTTCGATCCCTGCGCGACTACTGCGGAAATGACGGAGCGCTTCCAGCATGTGAACGATGCGGCGCAAGACCAGCTGCGAATGGCCCTGGCACAGCATTTTCCCGATTACGCCTGGTCCGATGCCGAATTCGACGTCTCCATGCAACAGCAGCCAGAGTTTGAACAGCCATACTGGGTTGCTGATCCGATCGATGGGGCGGTCCATTTTCTAAATGGCGTCACGATGTGGGCGAGTACACTCTGCCTGGTGAAAAACGGAAAGGCGGTCGTCTCCTTCATCTACGATCCTTGCCGAGACGAGCTGTTTACTGCATGCGCAGGTCAAGGTGCGTGGAGAAATGGCGAAAGGATACACGCAAGCAAAAAAACCGACCTCTCGCAGTCGATAGCCGGGACCTTGTACGCCTCTTCTTTTCCGATGAATGAGGAGATTGGCAAGCAGACGGCAGAATCCGTCTCTCGTGTGATGCCGGAAGTATTTGCGACACGCGTACTGGGAGCGGGTTCCCTGCAATTGGCTTACGTAGCTTGCGGTCGGCTGGACGGATACTGGGAATACGGGACAGGTCTCTACGATTGGCTGGCAGGTTCTCTTTTGGTGCAAGAGGCTGGCGGACGGGTCACGGCGGCTTCAGGAGAGGAATTCGGCTGGAGCTCCGCAGGAATTCTGGCTTCAGGGACATCCCTTCATCCCCAGTTGCTCAAGCTGATAGCGGCTTGAGGCTAATCATTCCCCCTTGCAAAAAAGGGAGAAGCGCTTTTTCTACGCTTCTCCCTTCTCTTTTTGCCTCTCTCGAAACCGGCGCACTTTCATGAGATTCCCGCACGCCTTGTCATCACACCAGCGGCGCACCCGGTTGCGGCTCTCATCAAAAAAGACCCACTGACAATCCCGGTTGTCGCATATTTTCAGCCTCCGACGATCCTGATGAACCAGCAGATCGGCAAAAGACTCCGCAATCCTTCCCATGACGTTGTCCCAGCCCCCTGCCGCACTTACCTGCTCCAGCCGATAATCCTGTTCTGCTAGGGACAGGCGCAGATGTGACGGCGACAAAGCCAGGACTTGATTCAGCGCATCCAAATCCTTTACAGAGATGGCCTTGCCCTCGACCACAGCTTCGACCATCTGCCGCAGCAAATGGCGCAAGGAGAGCAACGATGCAAGCTCCGATTGCGGGGCAGGCAGCGGCGCGGTCAGATTCCATTTATGCAGAAAAGCTTCCATCCATTCGGTTTTCTCCAAACGATTTTCCGAACGGCCGGAGCCGCGCCAATCTCTCCAATCACTATTTAAAAAGTCTACACAGAGCCACTCCACTCACATTCCTCCATTTGTCCAATGCAAAAAAACGTATCTGTATCTTGCATGATATACCAACATATGGTACATTCCAACTTGTAACCAACAAATTAATTTACGTTGGTTACAGGTGCAACTTAAATAAGCTTGAATAGACGAGGAGGATTCGCATGGATGTGAAAGAGTTGTTGCTGCAGGAGTGGAGATGGACGTATGACGAGGAGGACTGGTATCCGCCTTTGCGTGCTGCCTTAACTGGCGTAGATGCGAAGGAAGCAAGCTGGAGGGCAGACGGAGCGGCAGCCAATACCATCTGGGAGACCGTCAGCCATCTGCTGTACTACAAAGAACGCTTCCTCCATCGTCTGTCGGGCACAGAATTTGTCTCCGATGCGCAGAGCAATGAAGATACCTTTATCCCGCAGGGAAGCAGCGACGACGAAGAAGCCTGGAAACGAACCGTCCAGCGTCTGGAAGAAGTTCATCATCTCCTCTATGAAAAACTGCGCTCCCTGACCATGGAGGAGCTTCAGCAGCCCTTGCCTCAGGTCTCGGTACAGCAAAGCGCCATGAGCCTGGTGATGCACGATGCTTTTCACACCGGTCAAATCGTGCAATTGCGCAAGCTCCGGGGAACCTGGCCCGCGCAACGTTCCTGATTTTTTTGCAGGACATGAACCCCACTCTCGCGAATATTCCTATCAATTCGGATCCAAATTTTGCTAGGAGGCGATCGTATGTCGAGGGTGGTACTATTTGAAATGAACAGCCAGGACCCGGAGCGGGCATCATCTTTTTATTCTTCTGTCTTTGGCTGGCAGGTGGCAGCGCCGAATTGGGGCTATCGGGAGGTGGCGACAGGCTCTGACAACCAGCCGGGAATCAATGGCGGGATTTCGCTGGGGCCAGCTGATTATCCCCATGGCACGCGGGTTGTGATTGAAGTGGAATCGATTGATGAAACCATCAAGGCAGCGGTTGAAAACGGCGCGCAAATCGTACGCGATAAAATGGAGTTCGATGCCTTCTATCTCGCGTATCTCGTGGATCCGGTAGGACTTGGCATCGGTTTGATCCAACATAAATAGGACAAAATACTTGATTTCGATCAAATTTTTACTATACTTGATGAGTAACATAATCTCATACATGTTATCCTCATCTTTCACGATGAGGATAGAGGTCGCGGCTTTTATAGGAATCTGTACGAGATACAAAAGATATCGAGGACTACAGAAGAGGGAAAAGCTGCCGAAGCCCGCACTGCATCTTTTGTGCAAACGGGCTGGGGCTGTACTCGAAAGGGACAGAACTGTCACGTTGGCGAGCCTGCGCTGACGTGTTGTGCTATCTTCCGTGAAGGCTTGGTGGGGATTGAATATACCGCTCTTGGCCTATATTTGGGCTAAGGGCGGTTTTTTCGTTTCTCCGACCTTCCTTTCACCAAAAATATCTCTTATGAAAGGTCGTGCTTACGCATCATGTCTAACCAACAGCAACTCAAGCGCGGTCTGAAAGCCCGCCACCTGACGATGATTGCCATCGGCGGATCGATCGGTACAGGATTGTTTCTCGCCAGTGGCGGCTCGATTCATTCCGCAGGTCCGGGCGGTGCCTTGGTCGCTTACATCGCGATCAGCATCATGGTGTACTTTTTGATGACCAGCCTGGGGGAAATGGCTGCCTTTATGCCGGTTTCCGGCTCCTTCAGCACCTATGCCACCCGGTTCGTCGATCCATCTCTCGGCTTTGCATTGGGCTGGAATTATTGGTACAACTGGGCCATCACGATTGCGGTAGAGCTATCCGCCGCCGCGCTGATCATGAAATACTGGCTGCCAGATGTGCCGTCGATGATTTGGAGCGCATTGTTCCTGCTGCTCATGTTCGGACTAAATATGTTATCCGTAAAAGGTTACGGTGAATCAGAATACTGGTTCTCCCTGATTAAAGTAGTGACTGTCATTCTTTTCATCATCTTTGGGATTCTGATGATTTTTGGCATCATGGGCGGCGAAGCAGTCGGTTTCCAAAACTTCACCAAGGGTGACGCTCCTTTCAGCGGCGGATTCATGGCGATGCTCGGCGTCTTCATGATCGCCGGCTTCTCCTTCCAGGGGACCGAGCTGGTGGGGATCGCGGCCGGGGAGAGCGAAGATCCTGCCCGCAACATTCCGCGTGCCATCCGCCAGATTTTTTGGCGCATCCTGCTGTTTTACATTTTGGCGATTTTCATTATCGGACTGCTCGTCCCATATGACAATCCGAATCTGATCAGCGGGGATCTGACCGACATCGCCATCAGTCCGTTTACCATCGTCTTTGAAAAAGCAGGCTTTGCCTTCGCGGCTTCCGTCATGAACGCAGTCATTCTTACCTCCGTCCTCTCTGCGGGGAACTCGGGGATGTACGCTTCTACACGGATGCTCTGGAATCTCGCGAAGGAAGGCAAGGCACCGAAGATGTTTGCCAAGCTGACACGCCACGGCGTACCGATCAACGCTTTGATCTTGACGGCCCTGATCGGCGCATTTGCTTTCTTGTCTTCCCTGTTCGGAGATGGCGTGGTCTACGTCTGGCTGCTGAACGCCTCCGGGATGTCCGGCTTCATCGCCTGGCTGGGAATCGCCATCAGCCACTACCGCTTCCGCAAGGCTTTTCTGGTGCAAGGACGCGACCTGCGGGAATTGCCGTACAAGGCGAAGTGGTTCCCGTTTGGCCCGATCTTTGCCTTCATCATCTGTCTGATCGTCATTATCGGTCAGAACTATGGGGCGTTCCTCGGCGACACCATCGACTGGTACGGCGTGGCTGTCTCCTACATCGGCCTTCCGCTCTTCCTGATCGTCTGGCTGGGGTATAAATGGAGCAAAAAGACGAAAGTGGTCGAATTGGAGCAAGTAGACTTGCGTCAGGAATAGAAAAAGACATGGGGTGCGCTTGCATTCCATGTCTCTTTTGCGTGGGGGACAGAACAATGTTACTCTGTATTTATCTCAAATGATTAAAGGGTTATGTGTGGATACTAAGGTTTTGTCCAACATCCACGGAAAAAATCAAATCGAATCATCCCATTCTTAGTTGGCAATTGAGTTACAGTACATCTTTTTTTCGTAGAATCCGAACTAAGAGAATTGGGAAGTTAATCGGAACAGGGACGAGACCGTGATTTGGGGTGACAGAGGGAGAATTCTCCTCTCTACATAGACATTTCGTAGTAACCGGGGTATCGCTGAAAAAAGCGAAAACGCCCGAAAATCAATTCGGACGTTTAACTATAAACTTAGAATTTTTGCCCAACATCAGGCAAATCATCGCAATCCATATCTGGACTTGCGAATTCACCAACATATTCTTTTGGTCCTGTTACATAAGTTACACAACCTTGATAATCACAACGGTATCTTGGAGTTCTATATTTGTCAAATAAAATATAGCAAATGTCAACCTTTTTAAAAATAGGTACCGGGATATCTCCAATAATCTCAATATCAGGTCTCCATTCTGAATAAAGGTATTGTTTTTTAGTAACTATGCGCTCTTCTTTATATGTTTCAACTCTGCAGTCCCCTATGGGGCCTGTCCCATCACACCAACTGTTTATAATCGCATCTGGGGAATTAATATCTTTTAAAATTTTTTCTTTAGTAGGTTGCTGTTCTTCGGCTGGTTCATTTTTGGTGATATTTTCAAAGATATTTGGAATTGTTGCTCTTGATTCGGACAAATCAATATCGGATACATCTTCAAGGTATTTTAAATATTTTTTATCTACTATGAAGCTTTTCCCTTTTTTATCTTTAAGCGATATATACTTATTTTCATCGAACTGAACTTCTCCATTTTTTTCAGTAATATCATTTGTTAGTTTTTTTAGTTCTCTCTCCAGCTCTTCATCTACTTTGAAATCTCTCTTTTCTCTAAGCTGAACTTTTTTATCTGAGTCTTCATCCTTGAATTCTTGAGTTGTTGGAATCGATACTCCAAACTGATGGCTTTCATTACTGTTTGCAAAGATCGGTGTTGTCATTAAAAGAAGGCTCATTGCTGCAAAAAATAGCAGAAAACGAAATCCTTTCACAAAAACACCTCCTAGAATTTTGTTATAATATTGCAATATATTCCCAATAATGTAAACAGAAGGAGGAGAATTAATTGGAAAAGATAGTTATGGGAGTAGTGGCATTAATTCCTCTATTAATTATTTTTTCACCGTTCATATTCAAGATTATTTTTAAAAATAAAAAGAAATGATGAAGGAGGAGAGAGCCCCTTGCTCTTTATTTTCAAGTTTCATTAGTTATAGATTTATCTTTCTATCCATTCAGATGTCCATGATGTCAAATGGTGCTTATTTTCGTGTACACCAAAATTTGTCATGCATGAGCATATCATCGAGCAGTGGGCTGCCTATCCGGCCCTTGTCGCCAAATTCGCCCTTGTTACAGGGAAGGAATCCGACAGGGAGATGGCAAAAGGCATGATTGCAAGTTTTCAGTGAAAATCTAATTGGAAAATAAATAAAGGTATTCAGGAGCAGACAAAATACATTCCTGAATACCTCTTTTTATGAAACAACGATCGAACCCGTTCGTTTACCTTCGAAACGAGCTAGGTTCTTGTTCCGATAACGATGGTAGCGTCTAGTTCCTGGTCAGTTGCAACTTGCGGGGTTAACCCGTTGCGTGCGAAGATTTCGACGGCTAGTGGCAGCTGTCGCTCACTAGTCTCGACCAATAAGTGACCACCTGGAATCAGCCAGAGTGCCGCCTCAGTCGCTACTCGCCGCATCACGTCAAGTCCATCCTCGCCTCCATTAAGTGCCACGGGGGCTTCATATATTCTGGCCTCTGAGGGAAGTAGCCTGATAGACTCGGTCGGTACGTAGGGTACATTAGCGACTAGGATTTCGACACGGTTCCTCAATGTGGAGGGCAGAGGTTCATAAAGATCACCTTCATAGACGTGACCACCCGCGGTAGTGATGTTCCTTTGAGCGCACCTTACTGCGACAGGGTCGATGTCCACTGCGTGCAACTCGATCCGCTCTACATTTCCGGCTAACACGGCACCCAACGCACCCGAACCGCAACACAGGTCCACCACTACGGCTTCTGAACGTGCTAGGGCAATAGCTTGGCGGACTAAAAACTCGGTACGTTGACGTGGTACGAAAACCCCAGTGTCCACGGCTATCCTCAGACCACAGAACTCGGCCCAGCCAAGAATATGTTCGAGTGGCAAGCCTGCGACTCGTCGGTTTACCATGTCATCGAGCTCAGCTGTTGTCTGTGCTTCGGAGATAAGCAATTGGGCCTCATCTTCAGCAAAAACACAACCAGCAGCGCGAAGCCGGTTTACGATTATTTTGTTAATGATATCATCTACTTCCGTTAGAAATGAAAGGTTCGTTGCTTATTTTATCATAATCGAAAATCATAGTAATCAAAGGACTACTTAACATGAAACCGGGACTCCTTATCGATCAAGGAATCCCGGGCTTCTTGATAGGTTTGTGATTCCAATTCTTTTCGGATTATAATATCTATATATTACAAACTGTTAATCAGGAGGCGTTTTTCTTGACAAGAAAAAAAGTCCCTCGTTAATCCCGTGCTCCGCCGCCTTCCCCCCTAAATAACGTGACAATCACAACCAGGGAGGATGGCGAATGATGAAGCCTATTATTATGGATTGGAAAAACCTTTATTTTGGCGTCGAGATTGAATTTGTTGGGGGGAACCCCGAGGTTGTCGAGCTTTTGCCAGGCTGGACAATGGCGTTGGATGAACGGCAAATTGATGATACAGGCGAAGAGTCCGGCAGCGAGCTTCAAACTCCCCCCATTCAGTGGAAAGATCGGGAACAAATCAAAGCGATGTTGAAAAGGCTCATTGCGACAGGAGCGAGGGTAAATTGGAATTGCGGACTTCACGTCCACGCTAGCATGGAGCCTTGGGGGGAAGAAGCAATTCCCGATTTTATCGATGCTGCATTGCAATATCAAGAATCAGTGAAATACGTTTTAAATACTAGTGAAGATCGGCTGGTATACTGCCCTCCTGTCACCAGGGAAATGCGGGATCAGTTTCTTTCCGCCCCAGGGGATGCCGCTCTTCGACATAGAGGGCGTCCTCAATCCCATCGGTGTGGCATCAACCTTGCTGCATGGTTCGATAACAGGACAGTAGAAATTCGTTATGCTAACGGCACTTTGAAATACGATGAAGTAATCACTACCGTCGAATTTTGTCTTCGCTTCGTTGCAGCCGTTGGTGCAGGACGCAAGCTTTCATGTAATCCCAAACAAATGGCAAATGACCTCGGAGTACCTCTCACCGGGTATCCTCCGCCCATGCCCGCCCCACTTTGGTATCGAGAGAGAATATGGTTGGAAAATATGTTGGTACCGATATTAACCCCTATAGCCACCAGCCTCGTCCCAGATAGCGAAATCCTTCATATACTGCCTAGGCCAGATGGTTTATTGGTCGCCATCGAGAATCCCGATGGCAAGCTGATAAAATACCTTTTCCATTTATCTTCAAACGGCTGGAAAGTGGAAGGTAAGCTCCCAGATTCATAAGATTGCTTTAGATCGGCCCCCTCTAGTTAGGGGGGCTTTATAATAAACGTGCTTTTCATTCAATCCACATTCCTATTTTAGCGAAATGCCTGCTTTACCCGCTCGATCTGGGCGAGGTGAACACGGACGTGCTGAACCCGCAATTCCAGCAGTTCTTTGAACGTATACTGCACTCCATCGGGATATTTCCCGACCCGCTCAAGCTGCTCGGGGGTCAGATTTTCCAGAAGCGGCAGCATGCTGGCCCGCAGCAATTGGAACAGGAGGAGATGCTGCTCGCGGTCCAATCGTTCATAATCCAGGTTATCCGTCCAAGCTTCCTGATCGAATGACAGCAGAAGCGGTTCTTCCTCCGCCAAGACTTTTCTCAGCCGGTGTGTCGCCAGGATTTCGGCATCGGCCACATGAATCACAATCTGATGGATGCTCCATTTGTCCGGTGCAGGTTGGAAACGCAGCTGTTCCTCAGACAACCCTTCGATGGCTTCTCGCAGCAGCGCATAGTCTTGACTGTACTCCTCGATCAACTTTTCCATCCGATCCCCTCCTCTATCAATACATACATATTTTCATGATTATGGATCAAATACCTTCGTGGTTTTAGCCAATAATAAGTCACCCGTTTACTAGCGAACCCGTTATCTTAATCTTGTTTTCTTAACAATTCATTGAAAATCTGTGTTACTTCAGCATAGCCGACAATTCTTGATCCTTCCTGAATTCTGATCTTTTTTCCAATCCATAAAGTTCGAGGATAAGCTTCGGGTGAAAGAAAAGTAATTGTGCCCATAACAGTCTTACCTGGCTCGGCTACAGCATCGCCGTAGTAATCATGCTCTCCAGTCGTTAAATAATCATCTGTAATCAAATGTGCAGGACGATAACCTGAATAAGCCACACTATGTCTTCCAGCTTCACTACCATTACTTTTTATTAAAGTAATTTTGGCTTCAATATCAGGCATAGACTTCCCCCTTCCATGAATGATCCTGACTGTTCCTTCAATTCAAACCGATCTTGAATGAAAGATACTTGTCACGCCTGAATCTGTACTCCAGATATTATGTCCTAGTCAGTCTAGGGGGATTTCAAACCGCAATTGTTGGTCAACAACGATCGTAATGGAGCTTGAGTTCGCCGAAATGGGATGAAAATCCTTCGTAAACCGGGATTCCCCGACAATGCCGCCTCGTCTATTTCCCTTTTCGTCAGTAATGCTGGAAAGAGGAACACCATTTGAATCGAAAACGCGAATCGCATCCGACAAAAGCATGATCTGATACCACTTTTCGTCATCGCTCAAGTTGAAAGACCCGCCTTCACCCTGTACCCCAAAAACAATTCTAGTTGCACTAGGGGTTCGAACAATTTGTTCAACCGTTAGAGTGTACCCTCTAGATTGACCTGAGACGTTTGGCTCCATTACTTTCGTAACCTCATCTGCCGACGTTCGGGAAAGCGGAATCTCAAATGACCAGTTGCCTTCAACGCCCCCCATCTTCTGCAACCCCAATTGCAGCGTGAATTCTTGAGGCAATTCCTCCATGAAAAACGGCTGGAATGTTCCGTAGTACGTATTTCCTCCAACGTGACGCCAATGCAGTAGATAGTTCTTTTTGGCTTCCTCTGCCGTGAACGTTCTTGTGGTTGACTGCCCTCCCCAGTTGTAACTCAATTTTTCTATATGTTGAAACCCATCCACATTCGGCGGGAATGTAACTGTAAAGCCGATAGAGAGGTTCAGACGATCGTGATAGGCTTCTTTGAGTGCGACGGTGATCCCCTGGTCTGTCTCCGTTTGATCCAGTGGTTGAGTCAGCCCTTGCTGATTCGCTTCTTTTACCCCGGAATCCCCTATAAATCCGAAGATTGAGCCCACATACGGCAATGTTTTGAGCATATGGGCCATGGTTGGGGAAACAAACCCCGTACTGACCAACAGAAACATACCTACTATGAGGCAAGCAACTGGGATCAGCCAATTGTTCTTTCGTACGTATGACTTTTTTTGTACATGGCGATTGGGAAGTGGGAGCGATTCTAGGACTTGATCAATTCCAGCGGAGAAATGTGCCGGAACTTCTCCAGTCGCTCTCTTGGCAATTTGTCGAAGCTCTTTATCCACTTGTCTTTCATTCATAACCTTTCCTCCATTCCGTAGACTCCGAAGTGAAATAGGCAGCCAACTTTTTTCTAGCGCGACTCAATCGAGATTTGATGGTTCCCTCTGGTTGGCTCAGAATGAGCGCCATATCTTTAATCGCAATATCTTCAAAGTAGTAAAGAACGATACAGAGTCGAAGTTCTTTCTCCAAGAACTGAACCGCTTCTTGCAGCTCGACGTTCTCTTCAAAACGGTAGGGTGATGCTGGCTCTTGCCAATCGTCTAGTAACATAAGTTTGCTGGTTTTGCGGGCCAGACGGTGGCATTCATTCACAAGGATACGCATAAGCCATGAATGGAACAAACGGGGCTCACGTAATGTAGACAATGAATGATACGCTTTTAAAATTGCTTCCTGCGCAGCGTCCAGGCACTCGTTTTCGGATTGTAATATGGTACGGGCTACTCGATACAAGCTTCGCTCGTTTTTCTTGATCAACCTCGTAAAAGCCTCCACATCTCCTGAACAAGCAAGCTCTTCGTCGCTGTAATTCATCGCTTCTCTCATTTGATTCTTCACATCCTGTTTGAAGTCTCTCATATGATAGACACAACGAGAGAGCAGTTCGGTTCATACTTTTTGCAAAAAGAAAAAACTTGCCTTATCGGCAAGTTCTCAAAAGGAAGATATTGGGGGACTAGGGAATCCCCGCGTACACGTCCAGAGCTGCGAGCTCTGATTGAATCTTTATGCCCGGCACACCCAGCTACAGGACGGCTTCTCTGCCATCCTGAAGCTTCACCGGGGTGACGTAGTTGTAGCTGAGGCACGCCAATGATCGTCTTGACGCCCCCTTGGCAACACCTAAGACAACTTGCTCACAAAACGCTCCATCCGATCCAGCGCCTTTTTCAACTGCTCCATTGAGGTCGCGTAGGAGCAGCGGATATGCCCATGCCCGCTCTCTCCGAACACATCTCCTGGAACCACGGCCACTTTTTCTTCCATCAGCAGCTTTTCCGCGAAGTCTGCGGCTGTGAGCCCTGTCGAGGCAATGGAAGGGAAAGCGTAAAACGCGCCCTCCGGCTCATGGCAGGCAAGTCCGATCTGACGGAAGCCGTCTACGACGTAATTGCGCCGCTGCCGATAGCTCTCCACCATCCGCTCCATGTCGCCGCGTCCATGACGCAGGGCTTCCAGCGCCGCCATCTGTGCCATCGTGGGGGCGCACAGCATGGTGTACTGATGAATCTTCAGCATCCCCGCGAGCAGCTCTGGCTCTGCACAGACGTAGCCGAGACGCCAGCCTGTCATGGCAAAGGCTTTCGAGAAACCGGAGATCAGGATCGTCCGCTCCTTCATCCCAGGCAATGCGGCGATGCTGTCGTGCATGCGTCCGTATGTCAGCTCCCCGTAAATTTCGTCGGAGATGACCAGCAGATCATGCTTTTCGAGGATCGGCAGCAAGGCTTGCCATTCCGCAGCGCTCATCGTGCTTCCCGTCGGGTTGTTCGGATAGCAGAAGATAATGGCTTTGGTCCGAGCGGTAATATGTGATTCCAGTTCCTGTGGTGTCAGCTTGAACTGGTTCTCCATCGTCGTCTTCAAAAAGACGGGCACCCCGCCAGCCAGACGGATCACCGGCTCGTAGGATACGTAGCAAGGCTCAACGACCAATACCTCATCGCCCGGATCGAGGATCGCCCGCAAGGCGATGTCAATCGCTTCACTGGCCCCGACTGTCACGAGGATTTCCTTCTCGGGATGATAGCTGACGGAAAAGCGCTCCTCCAGATACTTTTGAATCTCTACACGCAGCTCCAGCATCCCGGCATTGGAGGTGTAGGCGGTATAGCCGCGCTCCAGCGACGAGATCGACGCTTCCCGCATCCGCCACGGCGTGACGAAATCCGGCTCCCCGACCCCGAGCGAGATGACGCCTTCCATCGATGCCGCCAGGTCAAAAAAGCGGCGGATTCCCGATGGCTTCAAAGACGCGACTGTAGAAGACAAACGACGTTTTGCAGTCAAGGTTGATTGTGTACTCATGGGGTTACCACCATCCTGCGATCTTCATCACGATCTTCCAACTCGATGCCGTCATGCTTGTAGCGCTGCAGGATAAAATGCGTTGCTGTCGATACGACAGAGTCGATCGTCGCCAGCTTTTGCGAGACGAACGACGCCACCTCGCGCATCGTTTTCCCTTCCAGCACTACCGAGAGATCGTAGCTGGCTCCCGACATCAGATAGACTGCCTGCACTTCGGGAAAACGGCAGATGCGCTTGGCCACCTCATCAAAGCCCACATCGCGCTTCGGCGTTACTTTTACATCGATCATGGCCGTCACATACGGATGATCGTCAACCCGCTCCCAGTTGATCAGCGCGGGATATTTCACAATGATGTTTTCCTCTTCCAAAGCGGCGATCGCCTTCTCTATCTCTTCTTTCGGCTCCGCCAGCATCTTCGCCAGTTGTTCTACATCCTGTCTGCTGTCCTCTTCCAAAAGACGCAGCAGCTCCATCTGTTTTTGACGGTTCATTCTCACCACTCCATTCTCTTTGTAAAATCAAAAACGCCCCAGCAACCGGGACCGGGCATACACCTGGTTCCGATTGCTGAGGCGAACGATCGCGGTACCACTCAGCTTTTTTGTCCCTCTCACAAAAGACAAACTCATGCAGTCAAATAAGACGTGCGCCCAATAACGAGGGCCAGTCGCTGCCTTCTACGAAAAACGAAACAGGTTCAAAGGCAGTGCTCCAAGGTGGCGTTCAAAAAGAGTTTGCGACGGCCCTTTCAGCATGCAGGCCGCTCTCTTTGCGTCAAAGCTCTCTTCTACTTTCCTTTTCACAGCGTTGTCTGTTATGGCTTTGCTTGAATGACTCAGATTATAAAAAGCTTTTGCCCGCTTGTCAACTGAAACCTGCTGGTCACACCCTTCTATTTTTTCACGGAAGGCATGACATCATCCGGAATCGGGCATACATACTTCTCTTTGCCCAGACGTTGTTTCAATTCGACTTTGGCTTTTTCGATCAGCTCTGGATTTTTCAGCATATCCACGGCTGTTGCAGCCATTACTTTACCGGCATGCAGCATTCCTTTATGACCAATGGAAGTTGCACCGAGCGTGACCCATTGCCAGGAGTGCAGCGTCGAGCCATTGATGAAGCAAGCTGTCGTGCATTGGGCGGTTGGTGTGATCCAGCTTACGTCCCCTACATCGGAGGAGCCGTTGAGCGGTCTTTGCTCGCCAGTATACGAATTCAGCCAGGTAACCATATCTGCGTCCGGGCCGTCTGGCGTCTCTTTTTCCGACGTGCGCAATTCTGACTCAGTCAACGTGGAACGTACCTCTTTGGCCAAAGCCAGTTCTGCCTCGTCGTGGACCGGAACACCCAGTTGCTGGAAATTACGGTACATGACTTCTTCCAGCGTTTGATTTTGCACCAGGTTGGAGCATGCTTTGTCAAAGACGATCTCCACTTCGGTTTCGGTCATGAGCGCAGCGCCTCGGGCGATTTTGCAGACACGCTCGTAAATTTCCTGTACGAGATCCACTTTTGGAGCGCGCACCAGGTAAAGAACTTCTGCGTACGACTGCACAACGTTCGGCGAAAAGCCGCCTGTGTTGGTAACTGCGTAGTGTATACGTGCTTCCGGGATGATGTGCTCGCGCAGGTAGTTCACGCCGACATTCATCAGCTCGACGGCATCCAGGGCACTGCGTCCGAGATGCGGGCTGGCGGCAGCGTGGGAGCTTTTCCCGTGGAATTTGAAATACACTTGGTAGTTGGCAAGTGAATTCATCGCCATGATGCTGTTGTAGCCCATCGGGTGCCAGCAGAGTGCAAAATCTACGTCATCGAACAATCCCGCACGTGCCATGAAGGTTTTACCGGAGCCGCCTTCTTCCCCTGGGCAGCCGTAGTAGCGAACCGTGCCGGGCAGATTGTTTTCTTCCATGTATTGTTTTACCGCGACCGCTGCCGCCAGGGAAGCGGTGCCGAGCAGATTGTGGCCGCAGCCATGTCCGTTTGCGCCTGGCACCTCGGCTTCCTGTTTCGCCTGACCTTTCTTTTGACTCATGCCGGAAAGGGCGTCATATTCTCCCAAAATCGCGACAATCGGACCGCCGCTTCCGAAACTTCCGATAAAAGCCGTCTTGATTCCGCCGACGCCTTTCTCTACCGTAAACCCTTCGCTCTCCAGGGTGCTCGCGAGCAGTTCGGCCGACTGGAATTCTTCGAAACGAGTCTCTGCAAACTCCCAGATGCGGTCGCTCACCTTGATAAACGTCTCTCTTTTGCTTTCGATCATGTCTGCAATCCGTTGTGTATGCATATCGGAACATCCTCTCTATTTTGCAGTATGAAGCTTCGCCTGTGACCGATAGAAGAGTCTTTACGCAAGAAGCCGTCTCGCAATTCGATTCAGCAACTCTACGCTGCGCGGAAGAATTTCCTCCTGAATGTCGAACTTCGGATGATGGTGGGGTGCCGGAATATCCGTTCCAATCGACATGTACGTCCCTTTGCCCCCGCGATCCTGCACGCGCTTGATCATAAAGCTGGCATCCTCGCTGCCCATCGAGTTTTGTTCACCCTTTTTAAAAGAATGGAAGCCTTCGACCTTTTTTGCCTCTTCCAAAGCCAGATCGGCCATCTCATCGTCATAGTCAATCGGAATGGCTCCTCCGATGACTTCAATTTCATAATTGAGATCGTGCATGGCAGCGCTGCTGGCGATAATGTTGCGAACTCGTTTTTCGAGCTCGGCATTGACCTCTTCCGTCGCGGAGCGGGTCTCCACGATCATTTTCGCATAGGCAGGGATGATGTTTGCTGCCGTTCCACCTTCCAGCACGCCGACGTTGATGCGGGTATCGGAGGAGCTAAATCGGGTAATTGCATGAATGTTAAGCAAAGCGGTAGCTGCTCCCAGCAAAGCATTTTTCCCTACCTCAGGCGATGCGCCTGCATGGGAGGAGACACCGTGGAAATGAGCCAGCATTTTCGTCGTCGCGAGAAACCCGTGGGAACCGCCGTGGATTTCACCCAGCGGGACATTGACTCCGAGATGATGGCAGAAAATGTAATCCACATCGTCCAAAAGTCCTTTTTGCACGATCGAATAAGCGCCGCGCACGCCTTCCTCTGCGGGTTGGAATATCAGTTTGACGGTGCCGGAAAAGTCTCCGTCTGCAAGCTTTTCCGCCAGCCCCAGACCGATGGTGGTATGTCCATCATGGGCACATGCGTGCATATTGCCTTCATAGCGGGATCGAAAGCCATTTGCCGTAGGGAAGTGATCTTCTTCTTGACTCTCCAATACGGGCAGGGAATCCATATCAAAGCGAAACGCCACCGTAGGTCCGTCCGCCTTTCCCTTTTTCACACCGATTACAGCTGTGTAGCCGCCGCGCATTTTTGCTGCGATGGCGGGATTGGCACCGTCACGCAGCGCCCGTTCATATGCTTGGTCCAGGACTTCCTGCGCAGGCAGGCCCCTGCGAGAGGGCCCGTCCAACGCATCTTGTCCGTAAATCACGTCGTATCCAAGCGAAGTCAGAATTTCCACCACTTTGGCAGCAGTGCGAAATTCAGTGAAGCCTACTTCTGGATGCATATGAAAATCTCTTCGTAAAGAAACCAAATCCATCATTACTTATACCTCCTTATTCTCTTTGGGGCAGCTTTATCCTTACATATGAGGATAAACCCCAGGACCGATTGGCAAGCCAAGGAAATACCAAGCAATAAAGAGCAGCGTCCACAAGATGAAGATCGCGATCGGGTAAGGCAGAATCAGGGAATAGTAGGTTCCCAGCTTGGCATCCTTATTGTATTCCTGCAGGAAGCCCAGGAACAACGGGATGAAGGGTGACACAATCGCGAACGGAATGACGGACGAGTCGGCAATCCGGAATGCAATTTGCGCGAATGCGGGGTGGAAGCCCAACGCCATGAACATCGGAATGAACACCGGTGCCAAAAGCGACCAGATCGCAGAACCACTGGCGATAAACATACAGAGGAACGCGGACAAAAACATCAAGCCGATGAAGACTGGAGCGCCTGTCATGTTCATTTTTTCCAGCACGTCTGTAATAGACAGGGCGAGGAAGCTGCCCATGTTGCTCCAGTTGAACATCGCGACGAATTGCGACAGCGGGAACACCATGACGATAAAACCAGCCATTCCTTTGATCGGATCAGTCAGCAAGGCAGGAATGTCATTTTGCTTTTTGATTACCCCGACTTTCAAGCCGTACGTAATCGCAACCGTGAAGAAGAACAGCAAAATAACAGGTACAATTCCCGAAATGAAAGGAGATGGAACGACAGTGCCCAGTTTCGGATCGCGAAGAATACCGTTGGCAGGAACCACTAATGCTGCGATGACAGCAATGAACACCAATGCCGCCACACCTGCAGCGCGAAGACCTTTCTTTTGGATATCGCTTAGATCTTCCAGTTTGCCGACCTTATCCCCTTTGTAGACACCCAGCCTCGGTTCGATGTATTTATCGGTGATAAAGCCGATGATTGCGGACAGCAAGAATACGGAAGCCGCCATGAAGAACCAGTTGTCCAAAACGCTGACCGTTACGTTCGGATCAACGCCTTTTGAAATCTCCGAGCTGATACCGGAAAGCAAGACGTCTGTCGTCACGATCAGGATATTCGCGGTAAAACCGGACCCAACACCCGCGATCGCAGCCAAAAGACCGGCGATCGGGTTACGCCCTACTGCCATGAAGATCATGGCTCCCAGTGGAGGCATAATCACGAAAGCTGCGTCAGAAGACACATGACTAAAAAAGGCGATAAATGCTACCAGATAGCTGGCATAGCGGGCGCTTACTTTCAGGGACATTTTGCGGATAACCGCTTCCAAAAGCCCTACCTTTTCAGCCAACCCGACCCCAAGCATCAAGGTCAGAATCGCCCCGAGCGGCAGGAATCCGGAGAAGTTTTTGATGATGTTGGGCAGCAGCCATTGGAGGCCCTCTTGGCTAAGCAGATTTTTCACCGCTACTTGTTCATTTTTGATCGGATCCATCGCTGTTACGTGGAACCAGGACAAGAGGGCGGTGGCGACCATCAAAATGGCGATCAGGTAAAGGAAAAGCATGAATGGGTTGGGCAGCTTGTTCCCGATTCGCTCGACCCACTTCAAAAGGCCCCTTCCTTCTGACTGCTGATCGATTTGGTCTGTTCGGATTGGATGTGCACTCATATGAGAACCCCCCTTAGCGTCGTTTTATACCTCTTTTCCTCATGCCGTCGTATTATTCTTTCGGGAAATAATACAGCGCTGAGTGAGTGATCAGTCTTTTTCAATCACAAATTGAAAGCCCTTTCATTTCTGTTTCAGTTTTGACTGAAAAACGCTCCCCTTTCCTCCCGTAAAGTTCGTTCGTCATTTTACGAACATAAAAAGACAATTTCGTTTAATTGGATTATATAGTATAGTTAAAAACATTTCAATACAATTGTTAGACTTCTTGCAAAATACAAATGCTTCATTCGTCTTCGACTTTATGAAATAGAAAAAACACCCGAATAATTTCGGGTGCTCCTCAATTCTTTAGCATATACATTTTTTTCGGCCTGCCTCGAACTCCCTGCTGTTCTTCGCCAATTAATTCGGCCAGGCCGTATTCGCACAAGCTGCCCATGATTCGCTGGGCATTCCGTACAGTCATGGACAAATACTCCGCGATGTCTGTCGTCGTAAACGCACCCCAGCCCATTCGCTGAACCAACGCCTCGATCTTATTGTACGTTTTGATGCTAACATTGGCCTTGTTCAGTTTTTCCAACAACTCTTTGTCATTGGAACGGAAAGAATACGACAGCTGGTCCGCTTCCCCGACTGCTTCCAAAATGACCCCGTCATCCTGGACGATGACGATCCCGGATTCTGGCCTCTCCTTCGCGTGCTGGATCGCTTTTCGTGCGTTGTTCTCAGCAGAGAACGCCGTTTCCCCGAATCCGACCCCGACTGCCACGGGTACATCCGCATCGAGCGACAGCTGCCGGACCGTGTTACGAAGCATCTCGATTTCCCGTTGAATCGCGCCGCGCGTGCTGAAGATCTGGTATCGTCCGTTCCCGTTGGCCAGAAGCGATCCATCCAGCTTTTCGCACAAAAGCAGCAAAGTCTGCCTGATTTTCAATTCGAGATGCTGCAGATGAAACCGCGTTTTCGACCTCTCCGCGATCTTGTCCATTTCCTCAAGCTCAATGATTTCCACACCGATCTGCGTATCCTTGAAATAAGAGCTTTTCGCCTTCTCTATCACAATCTTCATCACTTGCTTGATTTCCATTTTCGTCATCAAGACACGATAGACAGGGATACCTTCGGCTTTCAGTGCGCGTTCTACAGAAGAAAGGGTTGTAAATACTCCTTGTGTTTTCCCGGCTTTCCATAGGTCGAGATGATACTGTGTAATTTTCTGGGCATCGTAATTTTCATCATACGTCAGGATGTGATGATCCTCTAAAGGAATATCGAGCTCATGCAAGGATTCGTGCAAGTATTTTCGCTCGGAGTCGATCATGTCGACAGAAACGCACTTTACAACCTCGCCGCAATCGATGGACATCCGGATAAAGCACCGATACAAATTGGATCCCGTTGGCGGACAATAGACAATATTCGCATCGGGACTCAGTACGCTTTTCGCAATCGTGTACGGGATCGGCCCAGAAAAAAACCACCCGTCACATTCCCGGCTGTATTCAAGGACGATGCTGCTTACAGACTTGGCATCATCGTACGGAATCGGAACAAATTCGATTTCGTGCTCAAATTCATCTGCAACTTCCAGTATCCGCTCTACGGAAGGCGGCGGTCCAACGACACCTATTTTATACATAGTTCGAAGCTCCTGATCTGATGGGATTATAAATGATAATCCTATCATAGCAAAGATTCCAAGGAAAATCGCCCCGGCAATCGGACCGGGCATACTCCCAGTTCCGATCGCCGAGGCGATCGATCGCAGTCACGGTTGCTTTTGCCCGCTTGTCATCTGAAACCTTCTGGCTACACCCTCACTCTTTTGATAAAAAGCGAGATAATCAGGCCAAAAATCGCTGCGGCCAAACCGAACAGAAAGGCTTCCTGCACACCTGCGGCATAGGCAAAAGGCGTATGCACCGGGTTCTGCGGATCCGCAACCGCAGACAGGTAGTGATTTTGTCCGGCAGCCATGATCGAAATTGCGACTGCCGTTCCGATCGCGCCTGCCACCTGCTGCAGGGTGTTCATGATCGCGGTACCATCCGGGTACAGCTCCGGCGGCAATTGGTTGAGACCGTTCGTCTGTCCCGGCATCATCACCATCGCTATTCCGACCATCAGCGCGATGTGCAAAGCCACAATCAGCCAGATCGGAGTCTCGGTAGATAAGCCGTGGAAGAAAAACATCGTAATAACCGCTACGACCAGGCCAGGGATCACCAGCCACTTGGGACCGTATTTGTCAAACAGGCGTCCCATCAGCGGGGATAAAAGCCCGTTGATCAACCCGCCCGGAAGCAGGATCAGTCCGGCGGCGAACGTCGTCAGCAGCAGCGAGTTTTGCAAGTACAGCGGCAGCAGGATCACCGAAGAGAGGATCACCATGAAGCCGACGAAAACCAACAGCAGGCCAATGACAAACATCGGATAGGTAAATGCCCGCATGTTCAGCATTGGCTGCTCCATCTTCAACTGGCGAAGAACAAACAGGAGCAGACCGATCCCGCCAATCACCAGCGATGTCAGTACCACCGGATTGCCCCAGCCGCCCTCTTCGCCGGCATTGCTGAATCCAAAGACGATTCCGCCAAAGCCTAGCGTGGACAGCAGGACAGAAAGCAAGTCGATTTTCGGTCTGGTCGGCGTGGTGACGTTTTGCATGTAAACCATGCCGTACACCAGTGCAAGAATGAAAAACGGCAGGGAGATCCAAAAGATCCAGTGCCAGGACAGCGATTGGATAATGAGCCCGGACAAGGTCGGACCTACTGCCGGAGCAAACATGATGACGAGCCCAATCAGTCCCATCGTCGCTCCCCGTCTGCTCGGAGGAATAATGACGAGAATCGTGTTGAACATCAAGGGAAGAAGCAGCGCAGTCCCCATGGCCTGAATACAGCGAGCCAGCAATAATACGCTAAAGGATGGGGCGATGGCTGCAATAAACGTCCCGACGATGGAGAATAAAAGCGCACCTACAAACAGCTGCCGGGTGGTAAACCATTGCAGCAAAAACCCGGAAACGGGTACCAAAATGCCTAGTGTCAATAAAAATCCGGTTGTCAGCCACTGAATGGTCGACGGGGATACGGCAAAGATTTGAATCAGGTCGCTCAAAGCCATATTGAGCGCTGTTTCACCAAACAAACCGACAAAACCGGCGATCAAAAACGAAATCAAAATCGGAACCGTTCTGATTTCCTCGTTTCTGTTCGCCGCATCTGCCTCTTTCTCGAGACTGATTCCTTCTGCATGCATGGTTTTTCCAAGCTCCTCTCCTACTAACCTCTATCTGTATTTGACCTATTGTAGGCGATCTTTTTTTCTATGGCAAATCAGACTGTCAAGATCAACTCGACAGTCTGACGCCTTTCACATCTTATCCTCTTCTTTTGGCCTTCTTCTTCTCGATTTTCAACATCCGGATATAAATGCCGAGAAGGATCAAGAAAACGAGCAGTACGACTCCAATCAGCCACACGGGAATATTGCCGACAGCCTTGTCCAAGCCTGTTTCTTCCCCCTCGTCGTCCACCCGGATCGTGAATACCTCGTTCGATTTGCTCATCACGACGATTTGACCGTCGTCATGTGCGCTTTTGAGGTGGGACAACAAGGTGGGATGAACGAAAGCGGCCTCCCCTTCCTCGGCCGATTGAAAGACGGTCAATGTCCGCTGCTGATTCCACAGCGAAGGCTGAATCCAGGCGACGAATCGGGTCGTTTCGTTGATGACATGGTAGCGTTCCAACGTCTTGGGCTGATGGATGAGCAGTTGCCCCTGGGCCGCTTTCAAGGTCGGATACTGCTGCAAATCTCCCATTGCGACCACATGGTATGCCGCCATTTTTTGCAGATCCTGCGGCTGCAAGGGCTCTCGGAAGATCGTGAACGCATTGGCTTGCAGTTCTTTCCCGTCTACCATTTCATTGAGCAAAAGGGAAAGATGGGACAGATAGGTTCCAGTCAGCTTCTCCGGGAGCAGGAATGCCGTCTGTGACAGCCCTTGCTCCTGCACCAAGGGGGAGGGCCAGTACTGGAAGCTGCGCAGCGACGGTGTTTCATGCGGCACGTTCAAGGCGCTCGCTTTATCTACAAACACCCATTTGCCCGAATCTCTCACAGGCAAGCACGCAGCTTCCTTCCCTTCAAGCGAAGCCGAAAAGGCGAGATTCAGCGTACGATTTCCTTCCTCCAGCAAGGAGGGGTCGATCGGTAGGCGAAGCAGGTAGCCGTCGTTCTTGTCTATTGCCTTTAACTCCTGTAGGAGAACGGTATGCGGGACGCCATTGATCATGACGGTCAAATGCTGCTGCGGTTTCTTCTCTTTTTCGCTTCCTTCCGTCTGCATGAGCAATGGCGAGACTCTCAGCTTCAGATCCAGGGTGACGTCTCCCGTCACTTTCCAGTGGGATGGCAGGCTCATTACGACCTGCTGCTCGCTGTCCTCCCCCTGCTTCAGCAAGATATCCGAATAGCCCGCAGACTCCAGTGTGAGCTTTTGCCCGCCTACTTTGTTCTGATTTCCGGGAAGTGCAGGCACGTTTTGCAAGACGATCTGATTGCCTGCCAATTGCTTGTTCAAAGCAGGATCGGTCAGTACGTGGATGGATTGCTCCAGATTGGCATCCTTCCCCCGGCTGACGAGCATCAGCAGTTTGGCCGTCGCGGACTGGTTGATCCGCATCTGGAAGGTGTCGATGCCAAGCTTTTGATCACGGGCGGCGATTCCCTGTTCTGCGACCAATGTCTTGAGCGGGCCGTTCCATGCCTCCGGGCCGCCGATCGCAATCACGTGTGTCAGGGTGCCTTTTGAACTCCATTCGCTTTCTGTCAGGATGGGGATCGAAGCATGTGTCGCTGTTTGTGCGGACAGGGAAGTGGCGACTCGCAAAGCTGCCGCCACGACATCCGCATCAGCTGCGTCGGGGACGACAATCGTGCTGTAGACCTCGGTCAGATTGCCCGGCTCTACGAATGGCAATGGAAAGTCCTGCAAAAGATCGGCAGAAGAGGCGGTTGCATGCGAGTCAATAAATACATGCGAGCTTCTCCCGATCTTCACCCAGTTGGCAGGATTGGACTGGTCATCACAGAGATCGTCCGTCAGCTCGCTCTGTTTGGAAATCGTCAGTTTATGGAAGCCCGAGGACGTCTCTTCTGCTCCAAGCGGAATCCGGATACTGCCTGCCGCCGCCGTCTCCTTGGTCAAAAAAATACTCTTGAGCGGCTTGTCATCCACACTGATCGTTAGGGTGGACCGTGCAGCCAGCAGCAGCTCTGAGTGGCTAAAATTGATCTCCAGATAGCTGTTGGCCCCAATCGATGTCCGAGGCACACTGTAATAATAATCCGCCGCTCCCTGTACGCCGCCAAGCGTGATGGATTCATTGATAAACCGGACGACTGTCCCCGGAGTCTGCCCCAATCCATTCGATGTGTAGATCGCATTTTTCTGCTTTGCCAGGCTCGCAAAGCTGTAGACTGGCGCACTTGCTGCCGCTGTTTGGGTTTGGCTGGCTGGCGCTGCCATTGCACCTTGGGCATACGCATGTCCGATTCCTTCACCAAAAAGCAGAGCCGTGATCGTCAGGACCGCGAAGGCTGGTTTCCAGTTTTTGTTCATGGTTTTCTACACCTGTCTTTCTGTTGGCGGGACCGACTTTTTTTCTGCTGCAAAACGCTCGGTCTTATACCATTTCAATTCTTGTCGAAAAACAACTCGCTTGATCTCCAGATACAATGCATAGAGCACGAGGACGATCCACAGCTGCGAGTAGGTAAAATACATCAGCAGAACGATCCAGAAATTTTTGGCGTTCAGTTCTGTTCGCTCAATACTCAAGGCAATCATCACTTCAGTCACGTACAAAAAGTAGGCAAGAATCCATAAAATCATGGCGACAATGCCTACCTCGAGATGCAGATCAACGAACAGATTGGTGACGAACAAAGCATCCGACACGATCACGCCCAGAAAAAACAGGAAGTACGTGAAGAAAAAGTAGACGAGATCAAACATGATGCTTTTCTTGCGCAAGGAAAACAACCGTCCCATAAATTTGAGGACGACGTACTGATTGCCCCTCGCCCACCGTGTCCGCTGCTTCCACCATACCTTCCAGTTCTCCGGCTCCTGCTCCCAGGTAATGGCGGCCGGAAAAAAGCGGATGTAGTGGCCTGCATTGTAGACGCGAATCGTCAATTCCGTATCTTCCGCCAACGCTTTTTCATCCCAGCCGCCCAGCTCCTCGAGGATCGAGCGGCGGATGGCAAAGTTCGTGCCGGGAATTGTCGTCACCCGAAACCAGAAGAACCTCCCGGCCTGCGCCATCCACTGAAAACAGATTGTCTCAATATTGATAAAGCGCGTCAGCAGATTTTTGGCCGCGTTCACGACACGAAATTTGCCGACTGCCGCACCGGCCTGAGGATCGTTTTGCAGGGCCAGAACGAGATAATGGACGGCTTTGCGCTCCGGGGTGTTGTCCGCGTCATAGACGACGATGATCTCCCCTGTTGAGTGGGCCAAGCCCTGGTTAAGCGCGCCCGATTTTCCTTTTCCAGCGTGGGGCGGCTTGGTATGGACGACTTTCACATACGGATATTTGGCTGCATAATAATCACAGATCTCTCCCGTCCGGTCGCTGGAATTGTCGTTGATGACAATAATCTCCAGCTTATCCTTGGGGTACTCCAGCCGCAGCATCGCCTTGATGGTCCGTTCAATCACCACTTCTTCATTGTGTGCCGGGACCAAAATGCTCACCGTCGGCTTGGGCTGCTCGTTTTTTTCCCAGTCCGGGATGGATCTGGCATAGCGCAGGTAATGAAAATAGCCGCCTTGCATCAAGAACATATGGTACAGAAGCATGATCCAAATGACGGTCAAGGATAGATAGAACAACAGATTAGCCATCGAGATCACGCTCCATGAAAAGTTGTTTGCGCAAATTGGCGCGATTTCGCCAGGTGTAGAGCGAAAACAGCAGAACCATGCATGTCACAAGTGCCACGATGCCCCATAGGATGCGCTGGGTCCAACTGTCTTCTTGCAGGAAGGTCACGGTCTTCTCCACGAGTTCAGCCTCGATTGATTGGGCTGGTTCCTCCTCTTGTCGTGCGACCGCCGTATCATGGGCTTCTTCTACGGCATCTAATCCGGCCATTTTGCGGACATCGATCCAGGTCACGTCGGGCAGTGTTTCCACGTAGGTGATCATTTCCTTCAACGGCTCCACCCCCAGATAAGGGTGGAAGAACATGCCGATCACACCGTCGCGGACAAAGCTGATTTGCCGGGCGTTGTCCCGAATGTCCTGCAAGGGCGTAAGTGAATTGGGATCATAGTAGCCGACCGTCTCCGGCAAAAGGGTCATGCCGTGAAGAAAACCAGGTTTGGAAATCGTCGGAGGAGCCCCCATCTGGTGCCAGTCCGTCTGGTTGAACTGCACTTGTCCCAACAGGTAAGAAAAATAGCGGGATGTAATCTGGTACCCTGTCTGGCTCATATTGTAGTGCGGCGCTTCAAAGGCCACAGGGATCAATCCCAGCTCCGTCAATTCCTTGATTCCGCTCTCGATGCGCGATTTGATATACGTTTCTTCATACTGCGCAAGCGAAGCCCGGTACTGCTCATACTCCTCCTGTGAAGACCATTCATGGCGCTCTTTTATAGGAGTCGTATCCTCCGGCGGTTTTGAAATCGGCGTATTGCGCTCCATATCCCAGAATTCCGAACCTTCGCCTGTCTCGGAATCCCGATAGTAATGCATGTACCCGTGCAAGGCAATGCTTGCCCCTCTCTGCTGCAGCGTACGCAGGACCTTGACCAACTCCGGCCGGTCCTTCAGGTGAACCAATTCTTTGGTCTCGGAATTGGTGTAGACAGGAATAAGCGCAATTACATAAGGAATTCCCTTGTCTGCCAAATAGCTTCCTGCTTCCAGCACCAGCTTGGGGTCCGATTGCGGATGCACATCCTCCAGACGAATCAGCGCCAAGTGCCCCGTCTGATGAGGGATTCCGAATACGTCATGTAAGGCCTCCGCTGCGAACATGGAGAGAGGAGAAGAGAAGCTGGCACTGGCAAAATACGCCGTATTCCCATGCTTCATCATCAGTGGATAGGCGTAGATTCCCTTCCATCCCTCCAGCAGCACCTCTCCTTGCGCTAGCGATACGCCCTCGATTGGCATATTGATTTCGAGCAGCATCGGATCGATTCCTTGTGGTTTCGAGACCATCTGGATGTTTACTTGTTCCTTCCAGGTCAAAAATGAAAAACGCGCCCCCAATTGCTCGGCATTCTTGCCCATCGCCAACAGCGTACCTGTAAAGCTGCGCATGACTTCTTTTGTATCGTCCGGCAGTTTTTGGGAAACAGCGCCGTAATAGACCAGATAGTCGACTCCGTCCAGATCACGTACCGTCAATTCGCCATCCGCCACATAGTGAAGACGTGAACTGAAATGGCCCAACACCAGGTCCAGCATGCGAACATCCTCGTTCACCGTGCCGGTGTCTGTCGTATAGACCACCAGTATCTTCGGCTCCTGCCCGCTATTTCCCCCGGCGGCATGAAGCTTGTCCATTGTCCCGGTCAGCAAGGTCAGCAGCATGATCAGCGCTACCGAGATTCGCACCCATTTATTGTATGTACTGATCAAGCTCTTGCTTGGCACGTTTCACCAGCTCCATATGGTCACTCACATCGTCAGCATACTGACTGATACCAAAAGCAATCGTCAGTGTGACCTGTTTTTTCTTGTTTTCCAAGACATGAGTCTGCATCAGTTTTTCCAGCTTCGCGTGTACCACTTCCGCGCCTTCTTCCAGGCTGTTGTTGAGTATCACAGCGAAGGTGCCCGACCCCTGGTCCCCCTGATCCAAGCGAAACTTGCGGTCCGTCAGCCTCGTGTGCTCCCGAAGGATGTTCGCCAGTGAGCTGAGCAGGTAATCCGTCTCATTTCGGCCATACAGTTGAGAGAAGGAATCCATATATTTGACCTCGATCAGCATCAGGGAAAAAGGAACCCCTGTCCGTCGTGAACGGCTCAGTTCTTCTTCCAGATCAAACAGCAGCCTTTTCTCATTGGAAAAACCCGTCACCTCATCAATGGTGACTAGATCATCGAATTTTCCTACCATCTCCTGATGTTCCTCGACTGTCTGGGCGACCAGCCGATGAATCAATCCCGTGATGATGGCAGCCGCCAGAAAGATCAGCATCCATACGGCAATCTCAAGGACAGACAACGGGAAGGTCCAGTTTGCTACCATCCCCCAGATCAACAAGCTGCCAAACAGAAACAAGGCCAACAGGCTGAGACCCAAACTGGCAAGCAGCCCGAAGAAAATGCCGATCAAGCCAATGATGAGCGCGATGCCCATCAGAACGGCTTGTACGAGAGGAATGGCTGGCAGGTCTAATGCATACCAAGACAGAAACAGAAGAAAAAACAGGAAGAGCGTCTGATACGCAATGAATCTTCCATTTCTATTGGAGAATCCCCTCATTGAAGAGCCTCCTTTCCGCCAAAAGCGGTATCAGGTTGTCGAAGGAGTGGGTATCCATCCGGCTCATATCGATATAGCCGCCGTAAAGCTGGCTCTCCGGACGGCGAATCTGCTTGCGGATCATCCGCTCGTACAATTCCACAGCGAAATCAGCATCTCCCAGTTCTACCGCGGTCTGGATCGCCAAGCCGTACACGGCAGGAGATTCGTACTGGACCAGAGGCTGCTTGGTAACAGCGTCATATCGGCCGTACAAAAGCTTGTGGCGGGCAAATTCCTCCTTCAAAAACGTCCACAATTCCGGCGAGGCAATGCCTGCCTGCGCCCGATGCAGGGCGACATACAATTGGTCGATCAGATTGACTTCACGCCGGTACGTGAAATGCTTGCTGGGAAGATGATAGGAGAAGGGGAAAAAGCCGTTCTCCGTCGGGAGATTTTGCAAAAAGGCAGATGCCTGCCCGTCCAGTTCTTCCGCAATCTTTCCCTGTTCACGCATCTTGTGAAGAGTCGCAGCATTCAGGTAAGAAAGGGTCAATGTATCGCTGTTCACGCCGTGCTGCCGATCGTAAAAGTCAACCGGCATCCCGTCGCGGATCTGATGCTTCTCGATGCTTGCTGCTATTTCATTCGCCATTTGGACATACGACTTCTCGTTCCACTTTTCTCCGGCGAGATACAAAGCCTCGGCGATCCGAAGATCATCTACCAGAGCGTTCGTCGTTACCTGGGGATGATCGCCGCCCGTTTTCCAGACGATCCAGCCATTCTGGTAAAAATGCTTCTGAAGGACTTGCACATTTTGCGCAAACAAGCCGGAGTCCCCTTTTTCCAATGCGTACAGCATCCACAAGCCGAGCGACTCCGAGAGGGATTCCTCGCCTTGGGCAATATTGGCGTCGTCTGGTGCAGCAGGCTGCAGATTGGTCTTCAGGGTATGGTCTTTATTCGTCAAATGCTCCCGGATAAAAAGCTCTCCTGGCAGTAGCCTGGCATAGCCGGTTGTGTCGTCTGCCAGCTCATTGCCTTTTTGGGCAAATGGCAGGCCCGGCCAAATACACCCCGTTATCAGCAGGACGAGCAGACCGAATACGATAGTCAGCATGCGAATTGATTTCACCTTGTTCACGCCTTTTCACTTTCTTTCATTGTATCAATCTATCATATCTAATGGTCATTACAATGGTTTTTTCTGTTACTATTTTGGAACTTCTGGAGAACTTATGGGACAGTGTATTGAATGTTTCGCCCATTTTGGCTTAAATACATAGTAAGAGCAGCTTCATCGAAAGGAGTGCAATAGCATGAAGACGCTTTTTCATGAGATATGCGCAGATTCAGCGATCGGGCAGGTGTCGCAAGTGCGTCTCAACCAGCTGTTGGCGCATGCCGCAGAGGAGAGCATCCCTGCTGCCGAACACGATAAGAGCAAAACTTTGTTTCTCGCCATCGATATGCAAAATGATTTCATGGAGCATGGAGAACTGGGGGTCCCGGGCTCTCATCAGGACGTCCTGCGTACGGCCCGTTTTTTGTATGACCATCTGGAAAAAATCACGCAGATTGCGGTCTCCCTGGACACCCACCAGCCGCAGCAGATTTTCCATCCGGGCTGGTGGATCGACGAGAGCGGACAAAATCCCGCACCTTTCACCATCATTACGGAGGAAGACGTCCGAAGCGGAAAATGGCGGGCGGTTCGCCATTCGGAAGAAAGCCTGGCTTATGTAAGCCACTTGGACCAACACAGCAAAAAGGAGCTTTGCATCTGGCCGTACCATTGCCTGGAGGGAAGCTTCGGCGCTGCCTTGGAAGGGCAATTTGCCAATATGGTCTACTTCCATTCTGTCGTGCGTCAGTCAGCGCCCATCCGAATCGTCAAGGGCAAGGACCCGCTCACGGAAATGTACGGCATCATCAAACCGGAATACGGTCCCGGCGACGAGACTCAGCTCGCTTTCCTGGAAAGCCTCAGGCAGTATGAGAGAATCTTTATCGCAGGGGAAGCGAAATCCCATTGTGTGCTGGAATCTCTGCGACAGATCCTGGAGTATTTTGGCGAAGATAAAGACATGACCTCGCGGATCGTGGTTCTTGAGGATTGCATGAGCAGCATTCCCGGTTTCGAGGCTTCGACGGAAGAAACTTTTGCTGCCTGGCAGCAGGCCTATGAGATTACAGTGACCCGAAGCACGGACTACAGATGGTAGGAAAGGAATGAATCCCATGCGGATCGGCATCTACGGGAGCAGCTTTGACCCGATCACATACAGCCATCTTTTTACAGCAGCTACGGTGGCGCATCGAAAGCGTCTCGACAAGGTGATTTTTGTTCCCTGCTCCTCCCTGCGCCACGACAAAAAGCTGCAAACCCAGGATCATCACCGCCTGGAAATGCTGCGTATTGCGCTTTCGACATCCCAGCACAAAAAAAATCGCTTCGGCGACCCGCTGTTCGAGATCTCGACTGTCGAGATGGATGCGCTGCCTGGCGAGACGTATACCTACGACACGATGGTCCACATGCGCAAAAAATACCCGAACGACGAACTGTTCTTCATCATGGGATCGGACCTGTTGCGAGGGATGTCCAACTGGGGGAATGCCCAGAAGCTGATCTCGCAGTTCAACTTCATCGTCATGTCTCGGGAAGGCTATCCTTCTGCTGACCTGATCGCAGACGATCCGCTTTTGCGCAACAATGACGAGCATTTTCTCATCATGAGCAAGGGCATCAATATGGGGATCAGCTCCACCTACATTCGGGATGAGATTCGCAAAGGAGGGGATCCCAGCTTTTTACTGCCGGATGCCTGCCTGCAATACATTTATGAACACGGACTTTATCAAAGCATTGTGGATAGTTGAATTAAAACAGAGTGCCCCCATGTAGCAACGCTGCCGCTACGCTGCCGCTGGAGCACTCTGTTTTTTTCTGGACTATTTCATTTTTAAGTAAGAGTCAAAGTCTTGCCTTGCCAACGGTTTGCTGAACAAATATCCCTGTCCCTGATCACAGCCGTTCAGCTGCAAAGCCTCTGCCTGATCCGTCAGTTCGATTCCCTCGGCGACAACGTTCATATTGAGGCTTTCCGCAATGGTCACAATCGCCTTCACGATGGCCTGGCTCTCCTGATTATGGTGCACATCGCGGATGAACGAGGCGTCGATTTTGATGGTATCGACGGGCAGGCTCTTGATGTAGCTGAAGGAGCTGTAGCCCGTACCGAAGTCGTCGATAGAGATATGAATGCCTTCATCCCTGATTTCCTGCAGGACGGGCGTTGCTTCCTCTATTTTGACGAAAATGCTTTCGGTGATTTCCAGCTCCAGCCATTTCGGATCCAGTCCCGTATCGTTTAGAATCTGCCGGATGTTCTCTACCAGATCCTTTTGATAGATTTGTCTTGCCGACAGATTGACGGACACCTTCAGCTCGTATCCCTGCTCATGCCACTCCTTGTTCTGCCTGCAAGCCTCCCGCAAGATCCACTCGCCGAGCGGCAGGATCATGCCGGTCTCCTCTGCAATCGGAATGAAGCGATTCGGTGGGATCATTCCCAGCTCGGGATGAATCCAGCGGACGAGTGCTTCCATACCGACAAGCTGCTTCGAACCGATATCCATCTTCGGTTGGTAGTAGATTTCAAAATGCTTCTGCTCGATCGCTTTGCGCAGCTCGTTTTCCATCAGAATCCGCTCAAGCGATTTCGTTTCCATCGTCGGATCAAAGAAATCGTAGCCGTTGCGCCCGCGTGACTTGACTGTATACAAGGCGGTGTCAGCCCGCTTCAACAAATCCTCTGCCTGCTCCCCGTCGTCCGGGAACAGCGATATCCCGATGCTGCAGGAAATATTAAATTCATGACCGTTCCAAACAAAAGGCTTTTGCAGCTCTTGGATGATGCGGTTGGCGACGTCTTCCGCATGCTGCCTGCCAGATAGCTGACTCAACAGAACCGTAAACTCATCTCCGCCCAGTCTGGCGACTACATCGCCTTGTCTGACGCAAGACTTCAACCTCCGCGCCGTTTCGATCAAAAGCAGGTCCCCCACATCGTGGCCGAAGGAATCGTTGACATCCTTGAACCGGTCCAGATCGAGGAAAAGAACCGCCAGATTGGACTGAAAGCGCTTGGCCGAAACGATCTCGCGCCCTAGATGCTGGATGTACATGCGCCGATTCGGCAAATCCGTCAAAGCGTCATGGTAGGCCAAATGGTGGATCGTCTCTTCCGAATGCTTGCGCTCGGTGATGTCGCGCGTCACCAGGAGAAGAGTATGTACTTCCCCGCTCTCATCGAGAACCGGATTGAGCTTGGTCTCTGTCCAAATCTGTTTGCCGCCGGATGTAAGCCTGCATTCAGCCGTATATTCCTTGCGCGTGCTGCACACATGCTCGATCGCGTACTCCATGATGTCGCGATCCTCCTTGGTCACCCAATCCAACAGATTCCGGATCTTCTCTTCCGGGACATCGTGGTCGAGGACAGTTCGATGAGACGGAGAAAGATACAGGCAATTTCCTGCTCGATCGATCATGGAAATGATGTCGGACGTATTTTCAGCAATGATGCGGTACTGCTCCTCGCTTTTTCTCAGTTCTTCTTCCATCAGCTTGCGGTCCGTGATGTCATTGCGGATGGAGACGTACTGATAGATGCTTCCCTGCTGGTTGATGAAAGGGACGATTGTCGTATCCACCCAGTAAAAAGTGCCGTCTTTTGCGCGATTGCGAATTTCCCCGCGCCAGATTTGCCCAGCTCCAATAGTCGCCCACATTTGTTTGAAAAAACTTTTCGGATGTGTGCCGGAGTTGAGCAGCCGATGGTCTTCTCCGATCAGTTCCTTCCGCTCGTACCCGGACATGCGGCAAAACTGGTCGTTGGCAAAGAGAATCTTGCCGCGTTGATCGGTAATGGCGACGATGGTGGATTGATCCAGCGCGTACCTGACATCAGCCAACTCCCGCAATGCCCGCTTCAGCTTTTCATCTTTTTCGTGCAGCAACTCTTCCCAGTCCTGGTCAGAAAGTTGAACGATCATATCATTAGCCATTTTGAGATCCTTTCCCGAAAATACTGGTGAATTTGCATTTTTCCTTATGTATGATCCGAAAGAACTTTCGATTCGATTGTATCACGGAAAAGGAGAGGTGAAACGCAAGCCATCCGATAATTGCTGACAGTTTTGCAAACGTTGGCAAAACGGGTGGAGAAAAGCTGTTATTCGGATACAGGTGCTGTCCGATTCAACGGAATGAGGGTTTTATTCTGATACGTGTACAGTCTGGGGACTGAGTCTGCTTTTTGGCGTACTTCAAAAAGCAGGTCGTCCGTAACACGCACGCTGTCAGCTTCATGTAGTTGTTTGTTAAGATCGGCGAAAACCAGTTTCTCGCCTTCCATCCTGTACAGGATCGTTTGAAAGGAGGTGCTCGCCGCGTATGAACCGATGATTACCGGGTCCCCGTCCATGTTCCCCTCATAGTGGGCACCGCCGTCAACGAAAAGAAACACGCTTGGGACTTGATTTTGCACCTGAATATAATACGTCACCCGATAATTAGCTCCCCTGAATCCATTTACTTTCAGGAGTTTCCTTCCCATGGCTTCTACGGATGCGATCGTGATGGCGCTTGTGTCTTTTCCGTAGCCAATTTGTCCGAAGTGATAGTGTTTTTCACCGATCCGGAGCCCGCCGTATAATTCCTCGTACGGATCATTCGGTATTTTATAGATGAAAAATTCACCGTCGGCACTCTTCCTTCTCTCTATGATTTCTCCCTTGTCCTGTCCCTGAACGAAAGTGATTTTTTCGTTTTCATTGACTGCCGGTTCGAACTGAAGCGGGATGTTTCTTGCTTGTTCTTGGATAGCTGCATCAGCTCCTGCTGGGTTTTCCTCATGACTCGATGAAACTCCAAATAGGGATAACGAAATGGCTAGCCATACAACCAAATATTTCATTTACTCACCCCTGAGAAAGGTCTGCCCAAACTGCTTTAGTAGCTTTCCTGAGCGCTTCTGGCTGAATTTCGATCTGGACACCGATTTGTCCTCCGCTGACAATCATCATATCCAGTGCTTGCGCATGCTGATCGATCATCGTGGGAAACTGCTTTTTCATCCCGATCGGCGAGCAGCCGCCGCGTATGTAGCCCGTGACTGCTGTGATTTCTTTAACCGGAATCATTTCGATTTTTTTCTCGCTGACAGCCTTGGCAGCCTTCTTCAGATCAAGTTCTGCTTCGACAGGGATGACAAAGACGTAATATCCCTTTCCGGCGCCTTGGGCGATCAAGGTTTTGTATACGACTCCCGGCTCTCTGCCGATTTTTTCTGCCACGGAAACGCCATCGATCTTGCCGTCATCGGCGCTATAGGTCAGCATGTTATATGTGATTTTTTCCTTGTCCAAAATCCGCATGGCATTTGTTTTTCCGGTTTTCATGAGATACTCCTTGCTCTTGGGCTTTTTTTCCTTTCCATTTTACCAGTTCCCTGGAGGGCAAAAAAGCCACCCTTTTTCAGAGTGGCCCCTCACATCATAACCTTGTTGCTTTCTATCTTGTGAACCACATCTGGTGAGTCGCATGGTGATAAACGGTAGCGGTAGAGAAGCCAAGCGAACGGTACAACTGGTCGACTGCAGGGTTTTTCGTGCGCAGCAAAAGTACCCGATAGTGATTTGCCGCTTCCCTGACCACCTCCGAGACCAAGGCTCGGGCAATCCCCATTTTCCGGACGGACTGTTCAACAAACAGATGGCGAACGCGCCCTACAGCCGGATCCCTCTCGTACGGATCGAGATTGAGCCCACAGACCCCCACGACCCGCTCTCCCAAGCGTGCGACAAACAGCGCTTCGCCAGACTTGTCAAAACGATTTTGCCCGCTTTCATATTCTTCGACAAGCCGCTGCATGAACAGATGCCCCTCCGCAGTCGCTTCCGTCACAAGATGCTGGATTTCAGTCGTGAACAGCTCACCTACACGCTCCAAGCAGAATGGCTGCTCTTTTTTCAGTGGGAGCCGATACAGCATCTCATCCCCGAAAAGCTTGCCCGTATCCCGAAAGCCGAAGCCTTCATAGAGTCTTCTCGCTGTGGCATTGGCTGGATGCACCGTCAAACGAATTTCCTCGCAGTGAGGCGACCGCTTTTGAATATCGCGGAGCATGGCGGCAAAAGCCGCCTTTCCATATCCCCTCCCTTGAAAACGAGCATCGATAAGAAAGCCGTTGATCCAATAGCTGTCGCGTGTATCCGCTTCAAAAGCATGCATGATAAACCCAACCATGCACTCTCCGTCATAAATGGCAAACGGCAAATACTCGACCTGCTCCCCGTCCGGCTTGATGGACACTTTCGCCAGCGATACCGCAACTGTCGGCACAAACCCCGCCTGCTCCTTCGTCACCCGAAGCAGCAGCGCCTCTTCCCAATTGCCCCTTGTCACCGGCAAGAATCGAATATCCATCATATACCACCCTTCCGCTGACCACGTGCAACTAAGCGATGATCCCCCTGCAGACTCCCCATAGTATTATTGGCGTGTCAGGATGCTTCGGTTCACATCGGCAAGGGAAGCGCAGCCCGACAGAGCCAACGTCACATCCAGCTCATTAAGCAGCGTATCCACTACACTTGCCACACCTTTTTCCCCTGCCACTGCCAGCCCATAGACAAACGGGCGACCGATCAGGACGGCATTCGCCCCGAGCGCAATAGCCTTCACGACATCTGGGCCCGTCCGAACGCCGCTGTCCAGCAATACCGGAATCCGTCCCTGCACCACTTCGGCGATCGCTGGCAGGGCATCGAGGGTAGCAATCGCTCCGTCCACCTGACGTCCGCCGTGATTGGAAACAATAATGCCGTCCACGCCGTGCTCCACTGCCAGCTTGGCGTCCTCAGGATGCAGGATGCCCTTGACCAGAATCGGCAGGGAAGTATGCTCGCGCAAATAATCGATATCGCTCCAGGTCAAAGCCGGGGTATAGATCGTGCGGAGGATTTCCTCTACGGCATTCTCGGGCGTCACTTCCGGCAGGCGGGAGCAGAAAACGGGATCGCTGATGTAGTTCGCCATTCCCTTGCCTTCCCGCAGCGGAGAATAGCCGTTTTTGAAATCGCGCCGCTTCCAGCCCAGCATGATGGTGTCGACGGTCAAGACGATGGCGGAATAACCAGCCGCTTCAGCTCGTCTGACCATGCTGGCACTCACTTCACGATCTGTCGACCAGTAGAGCTGATACCAGCGGGGTGCATCGCCCATTACCTCTGCGATCTGCTCCATTGAGTGGGAGGAGACCGTGCTCACCACGAGTGGCACACCTGCTTGCGCTGCAGCACGTGCTGTCGCCAGCTCTCCTTCAGGGTGGGAGATGGCCTGCATGCCTACTGGCGCCAGCAAGACCGGGGTTTTCAGCTGCTGGTTAAACAGAGTGATCGCCATCGATCGGTTCGTCACGTCACGCAGCATCCGCGGTACAATCGCCCAGCGGGAAAAAGCAGCGCGATTGGCAGCCAGCGTCTGCTCCTCCACAGACCCCCCGGCCGTATAATCAAATGGTCCAGCAGGAACCCGTTCACGCGCCAGTCTTTCCCAGTCTTCATAGGAGATAGGAAGAGACTCCGTCGATTTATCTACCTTGGTAAACAAGAGGGATTCCTTATTCTCGACAAAAGACATATGTGACAACTCCTTTTCTTCCTCATCGATATTGCATTCCTTATCCACTTCATGTTACACCTCTCTGTTGGAATTGCACTAATCTTTTTTATACTTCACTGCTAAATGATTCCGCCTGCATGCTGTCTATCATGACGCGTACACATTGCTTGAAAAAACGGAATTTTCCGTTTTAATGAAAAATGTTTACTACTATAGAAATGCGGGTACAAAAAAAATCGGTGGACAAGACCGATCAGGCTCATGCCCATACTGCACATCGAGAACGACAAAAAATGACAAAGGCAAACCTGTTGAAAAACAGGGACGCAAAACCACGGGTCTAAGGCAGCGCAGACGTGTATGACCGCTGCTAAGATAGCCGGGTTGCCATACCGCAAGCGCAGAGGCTGTTGGATGGCAGTCGTTTTTGTTGCACCAAAAGGATTGGAGGAACGATTTATCGATGAAAGCTAGCTTGCGAAGAAAGTTGATTGTCGTCATGTGTCTGCTCCTGGTTATCAGTTTGGCTGTTGTCTGCGGCGCCAGCTACTGGAGCTCTTCGAGGCTGTTGGCTTCCAGCTTGGATAAGGAAGCGGAATTGGCAGCGAACAACCTATCCATCCGTATCGACAGTTTCTTTCTGGAGAAAATTGGCGTTATCGAAACTATTGGAGAAATCATGTCGGCGGATAACGATTTTGAGCATGACCTGAAGTTGATCCAGGAAGCCCAGAAGAAAAATCCGGAGTTTGAAACGTTCTTTTTTTCCTATGATTTAAGCGGAAAAAAGGTCATCAATTTCAAAGGAGAGGTGACCAATCCTTCTGATCGTCCGCATTTTCAGGAAGCCGGCAAGGGAGAAGGGAAAATCATCGTCTCCGAGCCCGTGGTTTCCCAGCGGACGGGCAACAACATCGTGACGGTCATCGTGCCGTTGATGAAGGACAACCGCCAGTACGGCTATATTGGTTCCACCATCCCCATCAACGAAATCCAAAAAACCGTTTCCGAAGAAACATTCGGCCAAAGCGGATACGCCTTGCTGGTCAGCAAAAAAGGGACGTATATCTGGCATCCGAACGAAGAGCTGATCCTGAAAGAGTCGGTGATGAATGCGAATGTTCCCGAGCTGCAAAAGGCGTTTGAAGCGATCCAGCAGGGCAACCATGGCATCATCCAATACCAGCAGGACCAGACCGCCCACTTTGCCTCGTTTGCGAGCACCAGGCTGAACTGGGGCGTATTCATTACTGCTCCGGCCACAGAGCTGCATGCTCCTGTCAATGAGCTGTCGATCAATCTGATTGCCATCTCGGCCGCTGTATTGATCATCGGAATTTTGCTGGTGTATTTCCTGGCGAGCCGTCTGGTCAAACCGATCCAGCGTCTGAATCAAGCGGTCAATATCGTGGCACAAGGCAATCTGACTGAGACGGTGACCGTGGAAGGAAAAGACGAGATTGCCGTATTATCTCGCGACTTCAACCAAACCGTGTCCCACTTGAAGAACCTGATCGAGGGCGTCTCTTTGTCGTCCGAGCAGGTGCTGCTGTTTACGCGGGAAGTCTCGGCCGGAATTGAGCATGCGACCGAACACGTAAACCGGATTGGCGCTTCCATTGCCCAGATATCCAAAGGGGCACAGGCACAATCGAGCAGTTCCCAGGAAGTGGCCCTGTCCATGAACGAAATGGCCACAGGAATTGTAAAAATCGCGGAAACTTCCTCTCACGTCTCTGAATCGGCTCGGGAGGCAGCCCAACAGGCAGAGCAGGGAACGGCTGTCGTAGAGCAAGCCGTCCATCAAATGGGCAGCATCGGCGAAGGGACGAGCAAAGCGGCAGAGGCAATCGAGCGTCTGAACGGCCGTTCCAAAGAAATTGAGGGAATTCTCGATACCATCAGTCAGTTGACTTCGCAAATCAATTTGCTTGCGTTGAACGCATCGATCGAGGCCGCACGGGCGGGCGAGCACGGGCGCGGATTCGCCGTAGTAGCTGGTGAAGTAAAAAATCTGGCGAACCAGTCCGAAGAGTCGGCATCCAAAATCGCGCAGTTGATCGGAGAAATTCAGGAGGATACCCGACATGCGGTCGACGTGATGAACGAGAGCAATCATAATGCGCAGGATGGCATTCAACTGATTCAGGAAGTGCGGAACATCTTTGACCATATCCTCGAGTCGTCCCGCAATGTCGCTGGACACATCCTGGAAGTGTCGGCGGCATCCGAACAGATGTCTGCAGGCTCCCAGCAGGTCAGCGCATCTGTAGATGAAATGCACCAGATCGCCAAGCGCGCTTCCGAGGATTCCCAGACCGTAGTGGAAGCTGCAGCAGAGCAGCTCCAGGCCATTCAGGACATCGCTGCCTCGGCCGAACGGTTGAATGCGGTGGCGGAAGAGCTGCGGCACGGAGTTGGCAAGTTCACGCTGTAAGACCATTCCCTTGTGAAAGGGGGGATGCGATGCAAGGGATGAAGTCGTTTGTTTGTCAGAAATAACTTCTTATCTACAACCAGGAGGAGAAACCAATGAAAAAATACGTAAAAACCATCATGGCGAGCACGCTCGCTGCTACTATGCTGATGACAGGAACAGGAGCTTTTGCCGCAACGAACCAAGCAGCTCCGACTGCGGCTGCAGAAGCCGCCAAAAAACAGGAAAACAAAAAGTTTGAGTCCCGTTTGGACGCCATCATCGCGCGGGGGTACATTCTCGTGGGTACGACAGGGGACTACAAACCGTTCACATATTTGAATCCGAAAACGAACGAATATGAAGGATACGATATCGATGCCATGAAAGAATTTGCGAAAAGCCTGGGTGTCGAGGTGCGCTTTGTGCAAACCTCATGGTCGACAATGATGAACGATCTCCTGGCTGACAAATTTGATATTGCCGTCGGCGGCGTGACCCGCAACACCGACCGCGAAAAAACGGCTCACATGGGCGATCCTTACATCCAATTCGGAAAAGCGCCGCTGATCCGTGCAGCAGACAAGGACAAGTACAAAAGCATCGAGGATATCAACAAGCCATCCGTTCGCATTGGCGTAAATCCGGGCGGAACCAACGAAAAGTTCGTGCGTGAGCATCTGACCGACGCAACGGTCACGGTCGTCGAAAACAATCTCGACATCCCGGGGCTGGTCGCAAACGGTACCTATGACGTCATGATTACCGATACGATCGAGGCTATGGTGTACTCCAAGGCAGATTCCCGCCTGTATGCGGCTCTGACAGACAATCCCTTTACCAAGAGTGAAAAAGCCTATATGATCCCGCGCGGAGATTTCATTTTCGCAAGCTACCTGGATGTATGGATGGATGAAATGAAGCTGCAAGGAAAATTCGAAGAGCTGTTCCATAAATGGATTCAATAAAACAATGAACTTACAGGCTCTGTTTGGATAACCAAACGGGTCTAAAAAAGCAACCAACCTCGGCTGCAGCAGCAGAAGTTGGTTGCTTTTTTTCATACAACATGCATTCAAGTCAAGACGCGTTGCAGGAACGCCTTAGCCCGATCCGATTGCGGGTTGCGGAAAAAGGACTCTGGTTCGCCAGACTCAATGAACTCTCCATTGTCCATAAACATCACCTGATTGGCGACCTCACGAGCAAATCCCATCTCGTGCGTAACCACGATCATGGTCATATGCTCCTCCGCCAATTGCTTGATTACCTGCAGCACCTCGCCGGTCAATTCCGGATCGAGAGCGGAGGTAGGCTCGTCAAACAGCAGGATGTCCGGCTTCATCATCAGGGCACGCGCGATCGCCACACGCTGTTTTTGACCGCCGGACAGCTTGGACGGATACGCGTCTGCTTTGTCCGACAACCCGACTTTCGCCAAAAGCTCTTTGCTTCTTTTGTCTACCTCGGCTTCCGCTTCTCCTTTGACGATCCGCGGCGCCAATTCGAGATTTTCTTTTACTGTGAGATGAGGAAAGAGATTGAAGTGCTGAAACACCATTCCCATCCGGGCTGTAATCTGTTTGATCTCCTGCACGCTGGCATACTTGCCGTCCTTCACCAGATACTCGTCTCCGATTTGGATGCTCCCTGCGTCGATCTGCTCCAGGTGAACAAGACTGCGCAGCATGGTGCTTTTACCCGAGCCAGAGGGGCCAATGACCGCAACCACATCGTTTTTCTCGATCTCAAAGGTCACTTTTTTCAAAACTTCCAGATTGCCATAGGACTTTTTCAGATTTGAAACACGCATGATCGCCATATTTGCCATTCCCTCTATTCGAATTTGGATCTTCTCTCCAGCCACTTAAAGAAGAGCGTCAACAATAGCGTCATCAGCAAGTAGATGACCCCCGCCACAAAGAAAGGCATGATCGTAAAGTCACGATTCACAGCTGTCTGGGCGAAGTGCAACAGCTCCGGCACCGCTACGGCGTACAGCAAGGCTGTATCCTTCACGAGTGTAATCGATTCATTCGCCACTGCAGGGAGGGCTACGCGAAACATCTGAGGCAGAATGATCTTGCGGGTCGTCTGCCATTTGCTAAAGCCCAATACCTGCGCTGCTTCATACTGACCCTTGTCGATTGCCAGCAGTCCCCCGCGGAAAATCTCTGCGAAGTAAGCCGCGTAGTTGAGGATAAACCCGACGCAGGCAGCGACGAAGCGATCCATGACCAGGTACTCCCCGACGACAGGCAGCAGCGGCAGGCCAAAACAGATGAACAGCAATTGCAGCAGCAAAGGCGTACCGCGCATCACATAGATGTAGGTGTGGGCGATTGCAGCCAGTCCCTTGTTGCTGCTTTTTGCCATCAGCGTAATCAGAAAGCCCAGGGGAATCGAGGCGATGATCGCGATGAAAAACAAAAGAACAGTCATCTGCGCCCCTTGCAGCATGGGTATGGTTATTTTGATCAGATAATCAATGCTCATCCTCGCATCTCCTATTTCAAAAACTTGGGCTTGCTTGACTGCTGGACAGCTCTCGCGACAGCCGGGAGCCCTCTTCTAAAAGCCGAAAGCAAAACCGGCTTTGCCCACCATCCGGTTTTGCTTACGATGTACTCATTGTCTTATTTTAACACACGATCTTCGCCAAACCATTTTTCCGAGATTTTCGCGGCAGTGCCGTCAGCATTCAGCGCGTCCAGTGCTTTTTGCAATTCTTCCAGCAGCGCTTCATTGCCTTTTTTCACGCCGATGCCGTACTGTTCAGGCGCAAGCGAATCTTCGAGGAATTTGAAGGTGCCTTGATCTTTTGCCATGTAATAGTCTGCTACGACCTTGTCAATGACAACAGCGTCGACGCGGCCAATTTTCAGGTCATTCAGAGCAAGCACGTTGTCAGCGAATTCAGAGATGGTTTTGACCTTGTCTTTGATTGGATGTGCATTCAGCGCGTCCAGTGCGGAGGACAGCTTTTGCAGACCCACTGTCTTGTCAGCCAGATCGTCGATTTTGTGCAGATCGGAGTTCGCCAACGTCACGATTACCTGTGCGTTTTCCAGGTATGGCTTGGTGAACAAGACTTTTTCTTTGCGTTCATCCGTAATCGTGTATCCATTCCAGATCAAGTCGATGCGTCCGCTGTTCAACTCGGACTCCTTGGAGCTCCAATCGATAGGCTGGAAGACGATTTCGCGTCCCATTTTCTCTCCAGCCGCTTTGGCGTAGTCAATATCAAAGCCGACCAATTCGTTGTTGTCATCGCGGAATCCCATCGGCGCGAATTTGTCATCAATTCCAATCACCAGTTTTGCTGCTTCCTGGCTCTTCCCGGCTTCGGCAGGCGCATTTGCTTCGGAACCACCGGAAGCAGGAGGCGCGCTGGAACAGCCGACTACGAGTGAAAATACGGTTCCTACCATCAGACAGAGTGCTGCCAGTTTTTTCATAAATATCCCCCTCAAATCTCTTTTTATCTTATTAAAGTGGTAGTACGTTAACAAGGTATCATGATAGCACATGATTTCAAAAGAGTCGATAGGTATGGAAAAACACAGATTTTTTCGCAATCTTGCTTTTTTATTCCCCCTTCCGTACAGTGGGGCGCCCGGCGAGGTATACTGTTCGTAGAGGTGAGGCAGATGGAATTGACGAACGAAAAATGGCAGGCGATCCTTCATAACGATCCCAGCTATGACAATCAGTTTTTTTACGCTGTCAAAACGACGCGCATTTTTTGCAAACCCTCATGCAAATCCAAACCGCCCAACATCGAAAATGTGCGGATCTTTTCAGATGCAAATCAAGCGTTGGCATCCGGCTTTCGCCCTTGCAAGCGCTGCAAACCGACTGGTCAGCTATTGCCGGACAGCGACTGGGTTGAGCAGATCACCCGCTTCATCGATGCCCACTATTCCGAGAGACTGACCCTGGATAAGCTGGCAGAGATGTGCCATGGCAGCATGTATCACCTGCACCGGACATTCAAACGGATCACTGGAATTACTCCGGTTGCCTACATCCAGCAGAAGAGAATAAGCAAAGCCATGGCGTGTTTGGCTCATACCGATGCACCTGTCGCCGAAATCGCCCGCTCTGTCGGCATCCCCAACACCCCTTATTTCATCACGCTGTTTCGCAAAAGCACCGGGCTAACTCCTACCGCGTTTCGTCAAAACCATCGGGAGCAGCCTGCTGTCTCTACAAATCATTGAAGCTAGCGAGGACAATAAGATGGGTTATGAACGCTTCGCCACATACCCGAAGTCCCTTCTGAATAAAGGTACGGGATTTCTGACCGATTATACCCACTCCCTGAATCCTTATACCGGTTGCTCGTTTGGCTGTTCCTACTGTTATGTGCGCCAGATGCCCGTATCGCTTTTTCATAAAAAAGAATGGGGAACCTGGGTCAACATCAAGCAGGAGGCAGCATCCTTGCTGCGAAAGGAACTTGCGCGCGCCAAGGCGAAAGGACCCGTCACGATTTTTATGTCTTCCAGCACGGACCCTTATCAGCCCGTTGAATACTCCGAGGAGGTGACACGCTCCCTATTGGCGGTCATGGCAGAAGACCCGCCTGATTTTCTACTCGTCCAAACCCGCAGTCCGCTCGTTCGCCGCGACATAGACCTGCTGCGGGAGATGAGGGACCGTGTGCGAGTCAGTTTGACCGTAGAGACGGATCTGGAGGAGATCAAGAGAGCGTTCACGCCAAATGCCCCTCCGATTGCCGCTCGCCTCAAGACTCTTGAACTTCTGGCAGCCGCGGACATTCCGACACAAGCCACCATTGCTCCGGTGCTGCCGAGCAGCGAAGCCTTTGCGCACAAGCTGCGGGCTGTGGTCGACCGGGTGTGCATCGATGACTATTTCATGGGCGACGGCAGCGGCGGCAAAAGAACCAAGAAGCTCGGCATCTCCTCTCTCTATGAGAAGCTGGGCTTGACTGATTGGTATGATCCGTCCGCCTATCGGCTCGTGTACGACAGGCTGACAGAGGTTTTTGCACCAGGGCAAGTGCTTGTCAGCCAGAAAGGCTTCGCTCCTTGACGAAAAAACCAGCCATGCTTTGGCTGGTTTTGGTTTCTTTCAGCGGACATTTTCCATTTTTTCATGCAACACATAACCATCGACGGGAGAGATATAGTAGGGGCTACCTTCACACATGAACTGGTAAAATCGCCCATACTCTCCTGGCGCATCCTCCAATTGGATCGTGTCGACATATTCGACAGTGGTTACCGGCTTTTCATAATACGGAAAGGCCTTCATGTAAACTGCCGCTTCCTCGATGGAGAGCTGGAAGCCTTGCTCCGTCAATTCTTCACGCTGCCTTTCATCCAGCAGCCATTTTCCCTCTTGATTGACGAGCGTGCTGATTTCGTAATAGCCGCTGTTTAATTCATTTGCGAACCACATCGTTTTCACCACGATCCGCTCTGCGTTCTGCTCCAGGATGGTCGTACGCGCATCCAGCGCCCCGGGCTCATAGTGAAACAGGTACAAGGCTGTCAATCCGACCCGCACCTGATAGAATTCCTCCAATTGCTCCTGAGCAATAAAATGGTCTGTCATATCGCCGGACAATTGAATGCGAAATTTTTCAAAAGGGAGTCCGGCGGCTTGAGCCGCTTCCAACCGTTCGAAATAGCGGTTCGAGATCTCAAGCAATCGATTGGCTGCCCACTCCGCGCTTTTTTCCTCATATACCGGGACAGGTGCAGGCCGCTCCTCTGCTGCGGGACTTGGAGAAGGCGCTGTTTCTTGAATATCCGCCCCTTGCTTTACACATCCTATCGTGAAAAAGACAAAGAAGAGTACGGCCAAGGGTATCGCTGCTCTCATGATATCCTCCACGTTTTGAGAAATGGTAGTATCATTCGAGTCTATCATTTTATGGTTGGTCCCGTACAGAAAAAAAGCCCTCGTGGCTGCGAGGGTTGAAAAAGGTTATGAACAGTGTACAGCTGTCATTTTTGCCCAAAATCATGGATCGTATTCTCGCTACCCCACCTATTTTTGAATGGACTGGAGGACACAGATGGAGCATCAAGATTATATTCCCGTCACTTCAATCGACAGCGGTGTTGGGCAGGAGGTCAAGCCCGACATTTACTGCTTTTGCATTCAGGTCGTCAACGTCTGTTTTGTAGGCAATCCGGGAGAAAGGACGGGGTGGTTCCTCGTGGATACCGGGATGCCGAAATCCGCCGATGTTATTTTATCGGAAGCGGAACAGCGATTCGGTGCCGACCATCCCCCTGCCGCCATCCTTTTGACCCATGGACATTTTGACCATGTAGGAGCCGTCCTCGAGCTGTCGCGGCACTGGGATGTACCGGTTTATGCTCACGAAAGGGAACTCCCCTACTTGACGGGTAGATCCCCTTATCCCGAACCCGACCCCACTGTAGAAGGTGGCCTCGTCGCCAAAATGTCCCGCATGTTCCCGAATGAAGCGATCGATCTAGGGGATCGTGTGAAAACATTGCCCTCAGACGGCAGCATTCCGGCCTTGCCCGGATGGCGCTGGATCCATACTCCGGGACATTCCCCCGGACATGTCTCGTTTTTCCGAGACTCCGACCGTACCCTCATCGCCGGAGACGCGTTTATCAACGTTAAGCAGGATTCCCTGTTCAATGTTCTCCTGCAGGCCCAGGAGATCAATGGTCCACCGAGATACTTGACGACTGATTGGCAGGCGGCGCGAGAGTCGGTACGCAAACTGGAAGCCTTGCACCCCTCTGTTGCCGTGACTGGCCATGGGCCCCCTCTGTCTGGCGAGCAGCTCTCTTCAGGCCTTCGTTGGCTTACCGAGCATTTTGATGAGGTCGCCGTTCCCGATTACGGCAAATACAGCCCGGTTCAATCGTAAAAGATGTAGCCAGAAGCTAAAAAGGATAAGCCCTCTTCCGGAGGGCTTATTATTGACGCCTGAAGAAAGCAACCATATAATGGAGCGAAATCCCAATAAATGGAGGATTTCCATGAAAGTCAAACGAATCGTCGCCAATATCGAGACACATAAAATCGATGCAGCAAAACATTTTTATCAGGATGTGCTTGGCATGCAGCTCCTCATGGATCACGGCTGGATTGCTACCTACGGCACGAACGAAAAGATGGATGTCCAGATCAGCTTCGCTTCACAAGGAGGGTCTGATACACCTACTCCTGATCTATCCATTGAAGTGGATGATGTCGATACTGCCCTCGAACACGTGAAAAATGCCGGATATCCGATCGAATACGGACCAGCCGACGAACCTTGGGGAGTTCGACGATTCTTCGTTCGCGATCCATTCGGCAAGCTCGTCAACATTCTTGCCCACATGCCCTCCAAGTAAGCTCCCAATGGGTTCGCCGCGGTTTTCACCTGCTGCCGCCAAAAGGAATAAGTTGCCCTTACCAGCGCACACTAAAGGAAAAATAGAGGATCGCGGGTATGAAAAAATGAATCTATATCGCAGGCTGCATTTCCTTACCTTTTGGGCTGCCACCATTTTTTTGCTGCTATTTGGCATAGGTCCGGGACCCGCTTATGCGGATACGGCGTTGCCGATCGTCGATGAGCAGGGGACCTTCTCCATAGAGATTTATCCTTTAAAACACCAATTAATCGTGCTAAAGCATGGTCAAAAGGTAAAAACGTATACGGTCGCGGTCGGCAACCTGTCCACGCCTACACCTGTCGGGGAATACAAAATCATCTACAAAGGGAAGGATTGGGGTCCTTCCTTTGGTCCGCGATGGTTGGGATTAAATGTTCCGTGGGGAATTTACGGCATACACGGAACCAACAAGCCCTACTCCATCGGACAGCACCTCAGCCATGGCTGCATCCGCATGTACAACCGGGATGTCCTCGAACTGTTCGATATGGTTCCGGTCGGAACAAAAGTAACGATCTACGGGCATATTTTGGGACATCCCAGCCATCACCCGAGGAATTTGGCTGAAGGGGACGTCGGCGGAGATGTGCAGCTGATCCAATCTCGTTTGAAAAGCGCAGGATATTTCCATGGAGATTGCGATGGAAAATTTCGTGCCAGTACCACGGCTGCCCTCAAAAAATTTCAACGCGACCACGGACTGCCGGAGAATGGAGTGGTTTCACTGAGGATGTACCGGGAGTTTGGACTGGTGGAATAACAGAAAAACCGCTTGGGCTTTGAGGCAGCCAAGCGGTTTCAGGCGTTTTTTATAACACTTCTACCCAGTTTTGAATTTCCTTCTTTCGCTGGCCGTCAACATGTACATATCCACACCGCTCATCAGCTACCAAAGCATGAATGCAAACTACATATTTATCTTTATCATCTTTATATAATTCAGCTTGTTGATGGGCCGCTTGCATCGCTTCCTCTAGGGAATCCGTTTGCCATTCAAAATCTTGCACATGATCATCATTCCATGGTGAAAGAAATCGAAAAGTCTTTACAATATAACGTTCATCGTTGCTTTTTTCTGGTGTTCCCATATGAATGCTCCCATATCTATCCATTCGTAACCGGAATGATTGCTATTTCGAAGTCTCCTTCTCCACTTTCGATACCTTCAAGTTGAATTCTCTTTCCTGCTCCTCGATAATGGCTTTATCTTCTTCGTTATCCCTTACTACCTTTTGCGTCAGAATCGCCCCGACTGCGACAAGCAGCATGCATGCGATATAGTACCCTTTCTCATTCAATTGAAGTGAGCTCGCATTGTAAAGACCGATTGAAAACAGAAGTACGCCTGCACCTAAAGTAAAATATGCCAAGAATGTGAAGGCTGCGGTGTTGCGCTTGCGATGCTTTTGTGGATACATCGTAAACCTCCTTATGATTTATTTCTTATTAAGAACGAAAACTCCACATTCTTACATTTTAATATTTTCCCATTTTTTACACAACAAGGCCTTTCGTTCCAGGTCTTTCGTTGCATAAATCAACCGGACAATTGCTCTGATCACACGGCCCTTTTCACAAAAAGCCCAAGCACGAACGGGAAAAGCCAAAAAACTCCCCTTAATGTTCTCCCGGACAACCACTGCGGTTGACCCAAGGAACTTTAAGGGGCACATGTATCCTTCTATTCCCTTCTCGCCTTCACGTTACCGCTTCCTTCTTCCCAAAAAACGTCTTCAACGCCTTATACACCTCACCCTTTTCCCGAATCACGCAATGCATGAATTTGGGCTCCCGGATATGGCGGTAGGCGGACATGAGGGTCGAATGGCGATTATACTGATTGACCTCTCCATATCCGAACATATTGCAGCGCTCCATCAATTCCCTCACCAGCTTGACGCAGCGCTCGTTGTCGGAGGTGAGGTTGTCGCCGTCTGAAAAATGGAACGGGTAAATATTGTACTGCGAGGTCGGATAGCGGCTGTCGATGATCTCCAGCGCTTTTTTGTAAGCAGACGAGCAGATCGTCCCCCCGCTCTCTCCTTTTGAAAAAAAGGTGTCTTCATTCACTTCCTTGGCATCCGTATGGTGGGCGATGAACACAATCTCTACCTTTTCGTACTTCGTGCGCAAGAAGCGGACCATCCAGAAGAAAAAGCTGCGGGCGATGTATTTCTCAAAAACGCCCATCGACCCTGAAGTATCCATCATTGCAATGATGACGGCATTGGAATGGGGCTTGATGATCTCCTCCCAGGTCTTGAAGCGCAAATCATCTTCGCTGATGCCCAGCTCCAGATCGCTGTAGCCGGCCAGTCCGTTGCGGCGGATCGCGGCGATCAGGGTGCGCTTTTTGTCGATGTTGCCCATCAAACCCTTTTTGCGAATATCGTTGAAGCGCGTCTCCTCGACGATGATCTGCTGTTCATCCTTCTGCTCCAGATTGGGCAGCTCCAGCTCGGCGAACAGCATCTCCTGCAATTCCTCTACACTGATCTCTGCCTCGTAGTAATCGATCCCCGGCTGATCCCCGGCTCCCTGCCCTTTGCCGGCTCCCTGCGCCGGGTCGCCGTCCTGGGCGATTACGTCTCCCACTTTGCTGTTGCCTTTGCCCTGGCCGCCGTGCTTCCCTTTGGAAAAATTGAAACGAAGGCGATACTCATCCAGCGAACGGATCGGGATTTTGATGACTTCCCGACCGTTCGACATGATGATGTTTTCTTCACTTACCAGATCTGGCAGGTTCTTTTTGATCGCTTCCTTTACTTTTTCCTGGTGCCGCGTTTGGTCCTGGTACCCTTTGCGGTGCAGCGACCAGTCTTCCCGGGAGACAATGAATGATGTCTCATCTTTCATGGCGTCTCCTCCTAGTAACTGGCGCAACCTGCGCCGAATATGTTTAACGGTTCAGCAGACTGCCGACGTAGCGAAGCAGCTCGTTGGCGCAGACTGGGCAATAATGATGCTCTTCCATGAGGCGTTTGGTCACCTCGTTGATTTTCTTCAGCTGATGCTCATCCGGCGTTTTGTTGGAGGTCGTGATTTTGACCACGTCTTTGAGATCGGCGAACAGCTTTTTCTCGATCGCTTCACGCAGACGGTCGTGTGTGCTGTAATCAAAACGCTTGCCTTTGCGCGCATAGGCCGAGATGCGGATGAGGATTTCTTCGCGGAAGGCGCGCTTGGCGTTTTCCGAGATGCCGATCTGCTCCTCGATGGACCTCATCAGGCGCTCGTCTGGGTCCATCTCCTCGCCAGTCACCGGATCGCGGAGTTTGTTCATATTGCAGTACGCCTCGACGTTGTCCAGATAGTTATCCATGAGCGTCTTGGCGGATTCCTCGTAGCTGTAGACAAATGCCTTCTGCACTTCCTTCTTGGCCAGCTCGTCGTACTCCTTGCGCGCGATGGAGATGAAATTCATATAGCGCTCGCGCTGTTCCTTGGTAATCGATGGATGCTGGTCGAAGCCTTCCTTGAGTGCGCGCAGGATATCCAGCGCATTGATGCACTCCGTATCCCGGCGAATCAAGGCACTGGAAATGCGGTTGATGACATAGCGCGGGTCGATTCCCGACATGCCTTCATCCGCGTGCTCGTTGCGCAGCTCTTCCAGATCCGAACCTTTGAAGCCCTCTACCGATTCCCCATCGTAGAGGCGCATCTTTTTCAACAGATCCGCCCCTTGCTTCTTCGACTCCTTCAGCCGCGTCAGGATTGAGAAAATGGCTGCGGAGCGAAGCGCGTGCGGCGCGATATGCACATGTCCCAGATCGGATTGCTTGATCAGCTTGGAGTAGATTTTTTCCTCGTCGCTGACCCGCAGGTTGTACGGGATCGGCATGACGATAATCCGCGACTGCAGGGCTTCGTTCTTTTTATTGGCGATAAAGGCTTTGTACTCCGATTCGTTCGTATGCGCGACGATCAGCTCATCTGCGGAAATCAAGGCAAATCGGCCCGCCTTGAAATTTCCTTCCTGGGTAAGCGACAAAAGGTGCCAGAGGAACTTCTCATCGCACTTCAGCATCTCCTGGAACTCCATCAACCCGCGGTTTGCCTTGTTCAACTCGCCATCGAAGCGGTAGGCACGCGGGTCGGATTCGGAACCGTACTTGGTAATGGTAGAAAAGTCGATGCTCCCCGTCAGATCGGCGATGTCCTGCGACTTCGGATCGGACGGACTGAACGTCCCGATCCCGACACGCTGGGACTCGGAGAACAAGATGCGGCGAACAGGGAAATTCTCAATGCAGCCGCCGAACTCCTGCTCCAGTCTCATCCGGTTGTAGGGCGTCAGCTCACCCTCGATTTTGACACCCAGCTCTTCCTCTATCTCCGGCCTCAGATCATGAGGGATCAAATGCAGCGGCTCTTCCTGCATCGGGCAGCCGTCCAGCGCATAGATCGCTCCCTCATCCGTCCGCGAGTATTCCTCCAACCCCCGCTTCAGCATGGTGACCAGCGTCGATTTACCGCCGCTTACTGGTCCCATCAAAAGCAGAATTCGCTTGCGCACATCGAGCCGGCGGGCAGCGGAGTGAAAATACTCCTCCACCAGTCGTTCAATAGAGCGATCCAATCCATAAATTTCTCGACTGAAGAATTGATACGAACGAGAGCCGTCTTCATTTTCCTCGACGCCGGCGCTTTTAATCATGTTGTAGACGCGTGAGTGAGCAGTCTGGGCTATTTGTGGATTCTGGCGCACCAATTCCAGATATTCGGCAAAAGTCCCTCTCCACATGAGCTTTTCTTCTCGGGCCCGGTGTTGCGCTATTCGTTTTAAAATATCCATGCTCGTCACTCCTCCCTCATAAGCCCCTCTCTCTTCCCCCAAACGACAATGTACTTTCATGTATATGTCCGCTGGCGGTTGCACATTCACTTACACCTGTTTTCTTGCACGCTTCAGGCCATCTAGCCTTTTCATATGTGTATGCAAGCCGTCGTCGCAAGTTTCGGATTACTTCTCTGAATCTTGTATGGAGTTTTGTCGAACTTTGCTTAGGACGCCTTGTTAGCCCGTTTGCAAACAGGGCAAGCTACGCTATAATGGGAGGGAGTTTTTACGAAAGGAGCAGTCCAACATGGGTACGTTTATCGTAGGGTTGGTCTTTGCCGCGTTTTTGTTCTTCATTCTTACAGCAGGTTATAACAAAGACAAAACCTGGAACCTGTAAGACGGGCGCAAGCGCAACCGGCTTGCATCGCTCCCAGTAAAAAAGCAGGCTGCCTCATCGGGCAACCTGCTTTTTTCATTTATTCTTTGTGTCGGCTCAGCCGGCAAAAACCCCGCTTCTTCCACTGATCGCCTGATGCAGCTCCTCCAGCGTTCCCTTTTGATCCACCGGGTACGAAGGCTCTCCGCGATCCTCCATCCAGTTGGTGACGAGGAAGGTTTTCATGCCTACCTTCGACGCAACCATATCCTCCTGCATGTGATTGCCGACCATGACACACTCGGACGGCTCAACACCCAGTTTTTTACAAATCTCTAGGTAGTAGCCCGGATTTGGTTTGGTAAAATGCGATTCCTCGTACACCGTCACCAATTCAAATTCCTCAGGATCCATTCCGATCCAGGCCAGTCGATGGTGGATGGCATCGCGCGGGAAAACCGGATTGGTGGCGACCGCGACGCGGAAGCCTTGTGCCTTGGCTCCTGCTATGATTTGCTTCGCCCATGGCGACGGATGCGTATGCTCGACCAGCTTGGGGAACTCGTCGCGATAAAAGGCGTCGAAAATGGGCCAGATCTCCTCGATATTCCATTCGCCATGCTCCCTGAAATACTCGATAAATACCTGCTCATTTGTCTTGTCTGCTTCTTGGCTTGTGATCATCGCTTTGGTCGCGTCCCAGATCAGGGCGATCAGCTTTTTCGTGTCACAGGCATCTCCTACGTAGCGGCCCAGGGCTCTCAAATACTGTTCAATAAAAGGCTCCGTCTGCATCTCCAGCAAAGTGCCGTCCAAATCAAACAAAATCGTATTGACGCTCATGTTCGTTTCCCCTTTCATGTCAGGACTTGTCCTGGTCATTGGCTACGATAATCCGGGAAATCCCAGTTGCCGCAAGCCCTCGAACAATACAATCGCCGCACAGTTCGATAAATTGACGGAGCGAGTAGCGCCGCTCATCGGGATGCGAATAGTCTGCTCCCGATAACGGTTCGTCAATTCCTCGGGCAAGCCTGTCGTCTCTTTGCCCAGGATGATGTAGTCGCCGTCCCGGAACGTAACGTCTGTATACAGCTTCTCTCCCCAGGTCTCCACGAAGTAAAATGTCCCCGCTTCGCTTCCCTGCACCTCGGCAAAATGCTCAAAAGAATCGTAATGGTGAACCTGCACGGCGTGCCAATAATCCAGGCCTGCCCGTTTCAGATAACGGTCTTCCGTCGAAAAGCCCAACGGGTGAATCAAGTGTAGGTGAGCCCCTGTCGCTGCGCAGGAACGAGCGATATTTCCCGTATTGGCAGGGATGAGCGGCTCATGCAAAACAATATGTAGCGGCATGTCAGCACTATCTCCTTGGTATCCGAGCTGGTAAACAACCTCTATTATACCTAAACGCAGCTTTGAAAAGCCACCTTAGAACATTGTGGTCCACCAGCTGCAGTGGAGAGGAGGAAAAAGAGGACACGCTTCAGTCCCCTTTTTCCTCAGCCAGCTACTACTGGTCCTCCCGCTTTATTTGCGGGCTTCTCGAGAGGTTTTTATAAAAAAATGACTTAAATCTTGGTGTTTTCAAATAAAAAATCCCCGCATACACGGGGAAGCATTACATAGTCTAATAGCTATCTGGCTGCCCAAGTCCCTTTCCACTCCGCCAAGGCATTGTTGATCAAGGCGGCATGATTGTGGACTACTTCCTCCGTGGAGCCTGCGATATGAGGCGTAGCCAGGACATTTTCCAGGCGGATCAGGCGCATGTCTTGTTCTTCTGGCGGCTCATGATCAAATACATCGAGTACAGCACCGCGTATTTTTTTGCTTTCAAGGATGTCAATTAGCGCTTCGGTATCGACGACAGATGCCCGAGATGTGTTCACAAATAGTGAATCCTGTGGAAGCAGCTCAACCAACTCTCTGCTGATCAAGCGTTTCGTCTCGGGCGTGGAAGGCAGATGGACCGACACGATCTCGTTTGCCGAAAAGATCTCTTGCAAAGATGCAGGCTTGTATTGCGGAAAATCCTCGGCCGATACATACGGGTCAAAATACGAAATATCGCAGGAGAATGCCTCAAAAAGTCTAGCTGCACGTCGACCAACTGCGCCCAATCCTACAATGCCGACCTTCTTTTCAGAGAGCTGCTGGCCGCGGAATTCCTTGTACGGGTAGAGCCAGTCCGTCCAATTGCCTTCTTTCAGCCATTTTTCACTTCGGCTCGCATGCCGGTAAAAGCTGATGACATTCCCGATCAATAGCTCAGCCACTGCCTGAATATTGCGTGTTGGTGCAGTAATGAGCGGGATACCCTGTTCTCGCAACGCTTGAACATCAATATTCGAAGGGGTAGCCCGGCAGATGGCCACAAATCGCGGCTTGGGTTCCCAGACATTGATTACATCCTGGGTTAATTCATCCAATTCGGTGATGAGCGCATCCGCCTGTGTTTCTTTGATCAACGCTGTCAGTTCAGCTGCCGTATAAGCAGCGCCACGGTCGATCCAAGGCTGGTAGATGACCGTTCCGAACCAGCTTTCCAGCTCAGTCAACCTGGCAACGGGATACGGGGCTGTGACAAGAATTCGCATGCTGTGCTCACTCCTGTCCGACCAGATAGCGTTCCAGTGCTTCGATCCCTTGCTGCTCATCCGGCCCCTCTGCAATCAACACAACTTCTTCGCCTTCTTCTACTGCCAAGGTCAGAACGTTGATAATGCTTTTGGCGTTTACCAGGTTTTCGCCCTTCCCGATTCGGATATCACTCTCAAAGGAAGACGCCGACTTTACAAATTGGCTAGCCGGTCTGGCGTGAAGACCCTGCTGCAACGCAACGACTACTTTTCTCTCCAGCATGTGATTAACTCCTCTCCTTTTTCAAACCAAATCTGTTCACACATTGTAACCACAAATCATTTATCCTGTAAATCATATAATTCATATTTGACTGATCGGATTTATTTGTTTTAATATGTACACAGTCAAAAGAAAGGGATGATACCTGTGAGAACACTGAATATCTTGACAGTTTGCGGTTCAGGCACGATCAGCTCCACAATGGTGGCGCAAAAATTAAAGGAGGCTCTGGCAGCAGACGGAATCAGCATCACCACCACAGAAGTAAAGCCGACGCAAGTGTTGGGACATGTGGAGCAAGGCAACTATGATTTTGTGGTCAATACTACGCCCGTTTCCGGCAATATTCCGATCCCGGTGATTAATGGCGTCGGCTTTCTGACCGGTTTGGAAGAAGAAGAATTTTTGGAAGAGGTGCGTCAGGTCATCTCCCGGATTCTGAACAACGAAGCGAACTAATTTTTCTCTCGAGAGGAGCAGACCTCATGTTTCTTCAAACCTTGAAGGAGATTTTTGATACGTTTGGCGCCCCCATATTTGTTCCGGTCGTCATCTTCATCATCTCCCTGGCGTTGAAAGTTGAGATCAAAAAAGCATTGTACTCCGCGCTGTATGCCGGTATCGGTTTATTCGGATTCAACCTGTTGATTAATGCCTTTATCCCGATCATTATGCCCGTCGTCGAAAATATGGTGAAAAGCACAGGGGTCAGCCTGCCCGTCTTTGACATCGGGTGGCAAGCTACGGCAATCGTCGCTTACTCCACCAAAGTCGGCATGATTTTTCTTGGACTGGCGCTGGTCCTGCAAATTTTTCTGTTCTTCGTCAAATGGACGAACATCTTCCAGCCCGGTGATTTGTGGAACAACTACTCGTACATGGTGTGGGGTTCGATGGTCTATCTGATCACAGACAGCATGTTCCTGTCCATCTCCTGCATGATCGTACTGAATCTTTACAGCCTTTTGTTTTCGGAACTGTTTGCAAAAAGATGGTCTACCTATTTCCAGTATCCGCGCGTGACGATTGTCCAGCTTCACCACGTGGGAAGCGTTCCTTTTGCTCTCGCGGGAAACTGGGTGCTGAACAAGCTGGTTGGCAATAAAATCAACCTCAGCCCGGAAGCGCTGCAAAAAAGACTGGGAATCTTCGGGGAGCCCATCTCTCTGGGCTTGATCCTGGGCCTCTTGCTCGGCCTGCTGGGGAACCTGAACAATCTCGGGACGATGGCAGCCTGGGGGCAAATAGCCACGGTAGGGATCGCCACAAGTGCCGTTATGGTGATCTTCCCCAAGGTATCCGGGATCTTTGCCCAAGCGTTCCTGCCGCTCACCGAGACAGCCAAGAAAAGTCTGAAGAAATCCAATTCTGCGTCAACGGACAAATCCCGGGAATGGTACCTGGGTGTCAATGACGCGATGGGGTATGGGGAAACCGCGACGCTTACAACAGGAATTTTGCTGATTCCCATCATGGTTGTTCTGGCGCTCATTCTTCCCGGCAACGAAGCATTGCCGCTGGTCGACTTGATTGCCCTGCCGTTCATGATTCAAGCTACCGTGGCGATTACCAACGGGAATATTTTCAAATCGGTCATTATCGGCGCAGTTTGGTTCAGCATCGGACTGTATGTGATTACGTTCACCGCCCCTCTCTTTACTGAAGTAGCGAAGGGCGTCGGCGTGACGATCCCTGCCGAGACCTTGTTGATCACGAGCTTCGGCATTTTGACCTCTCCCGTATCCGCCTTGATCTTCCTGGCGTTCCTTTCCCAGTCCTGGCTGTGGATCGGGCTTGTACTGGTGATCTATTTTGCAGCTTATATCCTGTTCAAGAAGAATAAAGGCGCCATCACCGACTACATCGAGCGCAGCGCTTTACTGGATGGCGACCGCACGAAAAAAGACGAGAATCCGGAAAAAGGGACTGTCAGCGCCATCGGTCAGTAGCTCTGGTCGCCGCTTTTCCTTCGATCTGCAAAAAAGGAGCGTTTTTCATGATCCGTCCTGAATTTGTCGTACTTCAATCGCAAGCAAGCAGTGCAGAAGAAGTCATTCGCGAGTTGAGCGAGCTTTTTCTCCGCCACCAGATCGTAAAAGAAAGCTATCCTGAAGCCGTACTAAATCGCGAACGGGAATATCCTACGGCACTGCCTGGCAAAGGATTCTTTGTGGCTATTCCCCATACAGACAGCAGCCATGTGCTCGAATCCGGCATTGCCGTTGCAACCCTGCAGACTCCTGTACGTTTTGGCTTGATGAGCGATCCTGACAAACTGGTTGACGTTTCCCTGGTCTTTTTGCTCGCCGTTGCGGATCCTCGCGAACATTTGGCTCTGCTCAAGCGTCTCATGGAAATCTTGAGCGATACCGAGCGATTGCAAAAGGTACTAGGAGCGTCTTCTGCCGATGAAGTGTTGGATGTCATGCAGACAAGCATTGCGTAAATAAGGCTAAAAAACCTGCCGTCCTTCGGTAAAGCGAATGGATGCGGCAGGTCTTTTTATTTTTTGACCAATAGTGCTGTAACGAAAAGGCTCGCTGCTGCATCTAAGGGAAAATGCCTTCGGGTTGAATGAGGAGTTGAATGGCAGATGGCACGATCGCTTGCCTTTCGTCTTGTCACACATCTGGTCAGTCTGATCTTCATAGCTTTGACCATGCGTTGGATGTGGGGTGATTACGCATCATTTCCCCCCATGGAGGCCACCAGTATGATCATGGGGTACGTCTCTTTTCTCTTAATCGGCTTGACGCTTTTGATCGGTCCCTTGTCCGCATGGCTGCCCTCCCGCTTTGGCGCAGCTTGCCTGTCCATTCGCCGCGATCTGGGAATCTGGGCTGGAATCACCGCAATAACCCACGTCATTTTGGTCTTGATTCTTTTCTCGGGAGTGCCTCGGCTGATGATCCTGCAGAGCAATGCGGATAGCCCCCGTTCAGGCTGGCTTGGCCTCTTTTTCCAGAATTACGAATCCTTCTACGGGTGGCCAATGCCTCGCTTGTCGCTGATTGGGGTAGCGAACTATCTGGGACTGATTTCGGTTTTGTACGTCATCAGCTTGCTTTTCACCTCTTCGGATGCAGCGAAAAAATGGTTGGGTGGCTCCACGTGGAAACGGCTCCATTTGGCGAATCCGTTCATCTTCATTCTCGTTGTCGTACATGGATTGATCTATATCCAATCCATCAAAGGCGAGCCACACACCCTATCCGACATCCTGCTTTTTGCCTTCGCGGTCTGGATCGTCCGCGTCATCACGTTCTGGCGCGCGGTGTGGAACCGTAGACGCTGACTTTGCAGGCCCTATACCCCTTGGATATGAAAAAACGCATAGCGAATCTGAGGGGTGTAGGCGGTCGAATCCTCATAAGCCCAGTAACGCAACCTGCTGTCCGTCGTATGGGCATTGACCAGCGGCATGTTGTCCCAATCCTTGGCGACAACAATCGTATTGTGCTGGAAGCGTCCGTCTCCGTTGAAGTCATAGCAAATGATATCACCTGGCACCAGTTCTTCAGGCGAGTTGACTGTAACTGCCCGCATCGGCTCTCTGCCTGATTTGAGCAGCAGATACAAGCTGTGCGCTACCGACCAGCTATAGCTCCACTCGCTGCCTTTTCCCGTCCGAATCCACCAGCCCTTGGTCTTCTCTTTGGAAAAAAGCATCGGGATTCCCCCGGCATGCAGACATTGCGAGATAAAGTTGGTGCAGTCGTCATTGAAACGGGGATAGACCGGATTGGTCGTATTCCAGTATCGCTCAGCGTACTCTACCGCTTTGCGGGCATTGTACCCTTTGGCACCATACACTACCATGAGCGGTTTGGCGGCTGTCTCCTCTTCCTGGACAGCTGCTTCCCGCTCCTCTTTATTTGCCTCCCTACTCGCTGCTTTTACGTCCCCCTCCCATTCACGCGTTTCGGCGATGACCCACGAATCATGGTCTACCTTGTTCAAGCGCAGCGTCATCACACGGGAGCTTGCCTCTTCATGCCGCTGATTTCCGATCCGGTAATGGCGCGCTCCCCGCCAGACCAGACTGATCTCCAGCGTTTTTTCCGTCTCCATCCAGCACAATGGTATAACCCGTCCGCTCACAGCATAGATTTGCGCCCCTCGGCTTACTGTCTGACTGTATTCTCGTGTCAGACGCTCCCACTCTCCCGTCTTGTCTTGTCCCTCTTTGCTAAAAAATGATGCTAATCGTTCTATTTTGCCGTCCATCCACGACCAATGAACAGCATCGAAATACTTTTGGATAAATCCCTTCCAGTCCATCTTCTGCTTCCCCTCTCCTTTCTGATTCGCATTCCGCCTGTCTTTTGCCGTGAATCATGCGGCTTCCGTCTGCTTTCATAGCAGAATATGTAAGGGAAAAGCCTTTCAGAAGAAAAAGCCACCCGAATTAACGAGTGGCTTGATTGGAAGTATGGGGCAATGTGAGCAGTACCTTTTCCAAAGCGAGCAGATGTTCTTTGATCGACAGGCCTCCTCCATACCCAACCAGAGCTCCGTTGGACCCAATAACCCGGTGGCACGGAATAATGACGGGTATCGGGTTGCGGTTGTTCGCACCGCCAATCGCTCTGACCGCTTTCGATGCTCCGATCGCCAAGGCAATATCCTTGTAGGAGCGCGTCTCTCCATACGGGATGCGGCTCAACTCCATCCAGACCGCTTTTTGAAAAGGCGTTCCGTGCAAGACATAAGGCAGGTCAAACGTTTCCCTTTCTCCTGCAAAGTACTCATGAAGCTGCTTTTTTACCTGCTCGTTCGCTTCATCGTCACGTGCGATCGGCATGCCGAGAAAGTGCTTTTTGCTCCAACTCTGCAGAGACGGCAGGCTATCCTGCTCTGCTCCAAATTCGATAAAGCATAATCCCTCTGCCGTAGAAGCCAGCAACAACGGTCCAATGGGCGAGTCCATCATGGTATAACGCAATGTATTCGTCATCCAACCTACCTCCTGCTCCCGTAGATTCCTTCTCCTTGTCACACGCTATCCGTACAATCAGAGCGCAGCTTTCAGCATGTCCAATCCCTTGTCGATCTCCTGCAAGACCTCTGGGGATTCTTCCCGATCTTTTGCCTGAAGCAGCGAGGCATGGGCATCTTCTCCCCCGATTTTGCCCAAAGCCCAGGCAGCCGTCCCGCGAATAACAGGTCGCGGGTCGTTTTCCAGCAAACGGACGAGGTGCGGTACAGCCGTGCGGTCCTTGAAGTGGGCAAGTGCCAGGATCGCATTGCGCTGGATCGGCTTTTTCCCCCGCCACGACGAGGAAGAGATTCCGAACTTCTCTTTGAATTCCTTGTTGCTCATCTCCAGCAGCGGAATGAGCAGCGGCTTGGCTACCTCCGGATCGGGCCTAAACTCTTCGTGGTTCTGGAAGTGAATGCCGCGATTTTTCGGGCATACGGTCTGGCATGTGTCGCATCCATAGAGCCGATTGCCGATCTTGGCCCGAAATTCGTCGGGGATGAAGTCCTTGACCTGTGTCAGGTATGCGACACAGCGCTGCGCGTTTAATTGACCGCCCTGCACCAAAGCGCCTGTAGGACATGCGTCTACACAGATGTTGCAGTCTCCGCAGCCCTCTTCTACGGGTTGATCGGGAGGCAACGGCAGGTTGGTCACCAATTCCCCCAGATAGACCCAAGAGCCGAATTCAGGTGTAATCAACGCGCAGTTCTTCCCTACCCAGCCCAACCCGGCCCTCTCGGCTACGGCCCGATCGGAGAGCGCACCCGTATCGACCATGGACTCGATTTTCACTCCCGGCTCCAGCTCCTGAATAAAACGGCTCAGCTTGTCCATCCGGTCGCGCAGAACATGGTGGTAATCCGTGCCCCATGCCGCTCGGCACAGTATGCCGCGGTAAGCACCTGGCTCCGATTTTGGCGGGTTCTCCAGTTTGGACGGATATGCCAAAGCAATAGAGATGAGCGATCTTGCGCCCTCCATAATGCGCTGTGGTTGCGTCCTTTTCTCGAGATCCGGCTCCTCAAAGCCAGATTCGTATCCCTTCTCCCGATGCTCGACCAGCCGCTCGCGAAGCTCCACGAACGGGTCGGCACTGGCAAAGCCAATCTTGTCGATTCCGATCTTGCTGGCATAATCCTTGATGGCCTGCTTCGTCTGTTCCCAGTATTGCCGGTCGCTCACAGCTGTCTGATCGCTCCTGTCGCCAACTCGTCACAGCGGTTGTTCCACTTGTTGTCGGCATGGCCTTTTACTTTGACGTACTCTACCTTGTGAATATCCATCAAACGAAGCAGTTCCTTCCATAAATCCTGGTTCTCCACCGGCTGTCCCTTGCTGTTCTTCCAACCGTTCTTCAGCCAGCCTTTATACCAGCCCTGCTTAAAACAATTGACCAGATAAGCGCTGTCACTGTATAGCGTAACCTTGCAGGGCTCTTTTAATTGAGACAGGGCCTCGATCGCAGCTTGTAGCTCCATGCGATTATTCGTCGTGTTAGGCTCGGCTCCGGACATTTCCTTGATGTGCTGTCCGTACATGAGGACTGCTCCCCAACCGCCAGGTCCTGGATTGCCGGAACAAGCCCCGTCAGTATAAATAGTCACTTCTCGCATCGTCATCTCCAGGGAATCCCTCCTGTTCTCTTCTATTGTAACGAAGGTTAGTCGCTTCCACAAAAAAAATTTGGTATACTACCAAAAATAGGTTCGGGGGAATGAGTGTTGGTACAAGTACATATGGATTCATCCATCACAAAACGTTTGCCGAATATATCCCTTGGCGTTTTGCAATATCGTGATGTGACTGTGAGCGACTCGCCCAAAATGCTCCAGGGACGCATCAATTTATTTGTGGAAAATCTGCGCCTCGAGAATGAACTTGCCCGTTTGACAGAGATTCCGGGTATCCGCGAATGGCGTGCTTGCTTGAAGCAAGCGGGTACTGATCCTTCGCGCTATCGACCGTCAGCGGAAGCCTTGCTGCGCCGATTGCTACAGGGCAACCCGTTCTTTTGGGTAAACAGCGCTGTAGACGTCAATAATTTTTTCTCCGTGCTGCACGCCCTGCCTCTCGGTATATATGATGCCGCACAGATAGAAGGCGATGTGTCTTTCCGGCTCGGAACTGCCGACGATCGCTACGAGGGCTTGAACGGCCGCGAAGTGAGCATGGAAAACAAACCACTGCTGGCAGATGGTCTCGGCGCTTTTGGCAGCCCGATCGTAGACTCCAAGCGCACCTGTGTCACCGAGCAAAGCCGTGATTTGCTGCACGTCATCTTTTTTCACGACCAGTTTGATTCCGCCAAACAAGATGAGATCCTCGGCTCAGTAGGACGCATGTTTACAGAGATCAACGGTGGAGAGCTGGTGCATTCCGGCATCGTATCTGCGCAAGAAGGATAGCCTGACTTCGGCTGTCCTTCTTTTCGGGCATTGCATTGCAGGTTGTTGGGAAGGAGCCACTATCATGCCAGACATGGAGTTTTTGAAAAATTTCCCTTTCTTTGAGCATTTGGACGGACAGGAACTCGAAGATATTGCCTCCGTCATTACGACGAAGGTTTACAACAAGGGCGTCAACCTTTTCTGGGAAAATGAAGAGGGCAACGAGCTCTTCATCATTCAGTCCGGGGCGGTCAAAATCTTCCGTCATCAGGAAGGGAGAGAAATTATATTGGCTTTGTTTCGCCAAGGAGACTTTTTTGGCGAAATGGTCCTGTTTGGCGACGAGAAGGTACGCTCAGCTTCCGCCAACACGTTGGAAAAGACAACCGTCTACATCCTGAAAAAGGAACACTTCCTGCAGCTTCTCAACAAGAATCCGAACATCTTCATCAAGATCCTCAATACGGCACTGGAACGCCTCCGCCAAGCAAACGAGCAAATCGCCAACCTCTCCATGACCTCCGCCTATGCGCGTATTGCACGGCTGTTGGTCCGCCTGACGCAGACCCCTGGAGCAGACCGCGTCATCGGATTGAAGCTCACCCACCATCAAATGGCCGATATGACGGCTACTGCCCGAGAGACCGTAACCAAGGTTTTGTCAGACATGCAGAACAAAGGTTATATTCGAATCGTGAATCGGCAAATCAGGATTACCGATCTGGACGGACTTTTAGCCGCCGCCGGGCTGGAGTAGCCCCCGCCCTGAATTTGCCGATGAAAAGAAAACGTGCAAGTAAAAATAGAGAGCGTCCCGGCAGTGGATTTAGGACGCTCTTTTTTCATGAACTATAGACTTCTCCCTAACAAAGCCCCGACTTGTTTCGCCATTAGTAGGACTTGGCGGGCTTGGACACATGGCTGTGAAGCTCGCTCATGCCATGGGGGCAGAGGTTACTGTTTTATCACAATCATTGAAAAAGATAGAGGACGGTTTGCGGCTTGGAGCGGATCATTATTATGCCACGAACGATCCAGAGACGTTTACGCAACTGGCCGGTTCGTTCGACCTTATCGTAAATACAGTGAGCGCGACGATTGATATTAATGCCTACCTTTCGTTGCTGGCGCTGGACGGTACACTAGTCAATGTCGGTGCACCGGCGGAACCGATGTCCGTTAACGCATTTCCCCTTATCCTTCATCGTCGCTCATTTGCTGGGTCGACGATCGGCGGTATCCGCGAAACGCAGGAAATGCTCGATTTTTGCGCTGAAAACGGCATTGCTCCTGAGATCGAGGTTATTTCAGCCAAGCAAATTGATGAGGCATGGGAGCGCGTATTAGCTTCAGATGTCCGATATCGATTTGTGATCGACATCAGCACGATGGAGAATGAATAGCGATTGATCCTTGCAGAATAGGATGGGGGCATGCCAACACGGCGTGCCTCTTTCCATAGTGGCAACTCAGCCCCAAACTGATTAATAGCCGAGAGAAGGAGGATAACGATGTCGGAGAATACAAAAGTTGCGCTTGTCACCGGCGGGAACCGAGGAGTTGGATATGAGCTGGTCAAGCTTTTGGCTTTGAGTGGTTATCAGGTCATTTTAACAAGCCGGGATCCGGAAAAAGGTCAGGAAGCTGCGCAAAAACTGCAAGAGTCCGCATTGGACGTGTCATTTGTGCTGATGGATGTCGATCATCAAGAAAGTATCCGTCAAGCGGCACTTACAGTAAATGAGCGATTTGGAAGATTAGACGTACTGATTAATAATGCCGGAGTTTATTTGGGAGAAAATGGTAGTATTTTAACGATGGACCCTTCCATTCTAGAGCAAACGATGGCAACGAATTTCTTCGGCGCTTATCACGTGATCCGTTCCTTTATTCCCCTCATGCAAAAACATGGCTATGGGAGAGTTATCAATGTTTCCTCCGAGTATGGGGCGATAAGGGAGATGTCCTACAGGGGGGCCGGCGCTTACAAGTTGTCCAAACTTGCCCTAAATGGATTGACGCGATTGGTAGCAGCAGAAATCAATGGTGACATCAAAATAAACGCAGTTGATCCGGGATGGGTGAGCTCAGATATGGGTGGCCCATCTGCTCCGAGAACGCCTAGGCAAGCTGCCGAGTCAATCCTTTGGTTAGCGACGCTTGGACCTGATGGACCAAACGGGGAATTCTTCAGAGATGGAAGACGAGTAGATTGGTGACCATAAGCATGAATTATTTTGATGTTAGGTGTATTTGGCATTCTAAATACCGAAATGGGTGTCATCGGTATATTGCCGTTCATTGCCATTTTTCAAATAATCCCATCCATCACTATAACAAAAGACGGCCGTCATGCAGCTTGGCCGTCTTTTTGTTCATTCGATTCCTTCGGTTTGCGAAACACGATGTGCTCGAGAGCCAAACAGACCAGAACCCCGAGCAAGAGTCCATTGCCAAACAGGAAGCTGATCATCGGCGGCATCTGCTGCCAAGCGCTGGCGGGAACAAACATGATGCCGATCCCGACAAGCAAGGAGCTGCCCCCAACTGTAAGCGTCCGTTCGTCCATTTTCAGGCTGGCGTAATCCTTCAAGCCAAAACCCAGCAGCTTGGTGTAAGTGATGAACATCGCCGCGTATGCGACTGGTGTAGGCAAGGCGGACAGGAAATGAGAGATCGCAGGGAAAAGGCCGATGACCATGATCCCCACCATGGCCAGCATGAATGGCAAGCGGGAAGCCATGCGTGTAGTTTGAATCACCGCCGCTGCCAGAGAGAGCGGTATCATCCCCACTACCCCGGACAGCCCGGAGAGAATGTGGGATACCCCTGTAAAGACGCCGCCGCGATTGTACTGCTTCGCCGTCGGTTCTGTCTGCGTCGCTTTTCCCATCACAACAATACTGGTCACCAGATTGGTCAAAAGGACAAATCCCGTCAGCACGCTTGTCAGAACGATTCCCCAATCCCACTTGGGCGCTCCCCAGAAAAACAGCGACGGCCATTCAAACACTTGATGCGAAGGGCGCACCGGTTCCGTCCAACCCATGACTGCGTATAATACCCAGCCCGCAACCATGCCGAACAAGACTGCGAAACTGGAGAAACGCTCCAATCTTGTCAACCAGATGACCAACGCGACGATCCCAACAGAGGTGATTGCGACTCCTGGCTGCACCTCATGGGAGTGCTGAAATCCAATCCCCATCATACCTGTCAGGATGTTGCTGCAGAGCGAGATCGCAAGCAAAATCATATATGTGCCTGAAACAATCGGGGTGAACCATTTTTGCAGCTTCCCGACCCAGCCTAATCCACCAAAGATCAGAAAGAGAATCCCTGCTATGATCAGACCAAGCTGGAAGGATTGTCCGATTTCCTGCGGATGCAGCCCGACGCTGGTTCCAATCTGGGCCAGAATGATAAATATTCCCCACCAAAGCCCCGCAGGCCCTTCCATCATGGGATAGCGATGCCCGATCCAGACTTGCAGAATCGAGGCCAAACCAATAAAAAACATCGTTTGCTGCATCAGCTTGCCAATCTCATCAGGCTGCAGTCCGTATATATCTCCAATCATCAAGGGAACTGCCACACTGCTTGACACTGTCACAATCATCCATTGCAGGGCTGAAAGCAGCGTTGTGCCCATAGGCGGCTTGTCATGTATCCCGTATCTCATCTCAACCACCTCTTTTTTCTTTCAGCATTTCGTTTGGGCTTGGGCGAACGCCTTTTTTCGACCTACGTACTTACTATGCACGAAATGCGGTTTCTTTTCTAGATTTTCATGTGTTTTTGATCCAAAACAAAAAAATTCTGATCATCAAGGAATTGACGATCAGAATCTCTTTTTCCCTATAAGTACAATATAGGGAATCCTATCTCGATGCTTATATTCAAGAGTTCTCGCCATCCAAAACCGGCAGGGCGTAAACAATATACCGCTCGGGAGCATCTCCTACGTAACGAAAAGGATAGCATGTCGTTACAACGAGTACCTCCTCCCCCATTGAACGAATCACTGAGGTGTCGTCCTGATCGACAATTTCCGTACTCGATATTTCGTAATGAAACGTACCATACGGCATCTTGACGATGAATCGGTCCCCTAATTCCAGCTTCGCAAAATCCCGAAAAACGGTATCGCGATGACCGGATAATACGATCTGTTCCCCATCAGACGGAAACGCGCTTGTGAGATAATGTCCGACGCCTTGCTGGAGCATCTCTTCCTCCGTACCTTCGATAATTGGCAGCTCAGCCTCTATCTTCGGAATGTGCAGCGTTCCAATCACATCATTCTCTTTCGGGCTAAATTTGGGACGCTCGGAAAGGAGTTCGGAAGCTGCAACAGAGGAAGCGGACGGTTTCGTTGCAGAAGCATCCTTCAGTGGTGAAGACTCGACTAATGCCTCTGCCTTCGCCAATGCCTGTTTCATCTTGACCTGATGTTCAATATATTGAAAAATGGCGATCGCAACGACGATCATACCAATCGCCATCAAGAGTGTCCCTGCTTTCCTCTGCATCCACAGTTCCCTCCAAATATAGTCTTGGCTTTTTGGCCATACCGGTTTTTGAAACAGAAGAAAACACCTTTCCCAAGAAAAGTGTTTTCTTCTTTGTTATGGCTGCTGATCTATTGCGGCTTGCTTTTTTTTCTTCGTAGCAACCAGCCTGCCAACATTGCAATCGCTCCTGTGAATCCCAGGTTATACAGATTAGTCGAGGTGTTAGGCAACCTATTCGGAGGCTGCTCTCCATCCTTCGCTTGCGGCTTTTTACCACCTTTGGGTTCAACCGATGGAAGCTCTGTTCCTTGTTCCGATTGAGCTCCTGCTACATGCCCTGCTTGTGGCGGGGTCGATGTAGTTTGCGGTGGAGTCGGCATGCCAGGCGGTTGGTCAGGTGTACTCGACGGCTGATCTGGCATGCTCGGCGGTTGGTCAGGTGTACTTGACGGCTGATCTGGCATGCTTGGTTGGTGAGGTGTACTTGACGGCTGATCTGGCATGCTCGACGGCGGTGTAGTAACTTCCGGAGGCGTGCCCTGCTGTCCGTTTGACGTGCTTGGTCTGTCCCTGTCCCTATCCCGGTCCCGTCCTTCGGTTGACGAGCCCGGTGGTGTAGTCGGCGTACTCGGCTTCTTCACTTCGATCGTGATTGTCACCTCTGTTGTGCCGCCATTGCCGTCATCTACGATAACAGTAAAGCTGTCCTCGCCTACATAGCCTGGGTCCGGCTCATATGTCCACGTTCCGTCCGGGTTCACCGTCACGGTTCCGTGTTTCGGATCCTCGCCCTTCGTGTACGTGAGCGGATCGCCGTCCGGATCCGTTCCCTTCACCTTTCCGGTTGCAGGTGTTTCATTATCTGTCGTCTCGCTGTAGTCCGGTGCGGTCGGCGGTCGGTTCTCCTCTGGGTCCGGGGTCGGGGTTGGGGGCGGCGTACTCGGCTCCTTCACATCAATCGTGATCGTCACCTCTGTTGTGCCGCCATTGCCGTCATCTACGATAACGGTAAAGCTGTCCTCGCCCACATAGCCTGGGTCCGGTTCATACGTCCACGTTCCGTCCGGGTTCACCGTCACGGTTCCGTGTTTCGGATCCTCGCCCTTCGTGTACGTGAGCGGATCGCCGTCCGGATCCGTTCCCTTCACCTTTCCGGTTGCCGGCGTTTCGTTGTCTGTCGTCTCGCTGTAGTCCGGTGCCGTCGGCGGTCGGTTCTCCTCTGGATCTGGCGGCGGATTCGACGTTACTGGATCCGTTACGTCAATCGTAATCGTCACTTCCGTTGTGCCGCCATTCCCGTCATCTACGATGACCGTGAAGCTGTCCTCGCCCACATAGCCTGGGTCCGGTTCATACGTCCACGTTCCGTCCGGGTTCACCGTCACGGTTCCGTGTTTCGGATCCTCGCCCTTCGTATACGTCAGCGGGTCGTCGTCCGGATCTGTTCCCCTCACCTTTCCGGTTGCCGGTGTTTCGTTGTCTGTCGTCTCGCTGTAGTCCGGTGCCGTCGGTGGTCGGTTCTCCTCTGGATCTGGCGGCGGATTCGACGTGACTGGATCCGTTACGTCAATCGTGATCGTCACTTCCGTTGTGCCGCCATTCCCGTCATCTACGATGACCGTGAAGCTGTCCTCTCCCACATAACCAGGGTCTGGCTCATATGTCCACGTTCCGTCCGGGTTCACCGTCACGGTTCCATGTTCCGGATCCTCGCCCTTCGTATACGTCAGCGGATCGCCGTCCGGATCTGTTCCCCTCACCTTTCCGGTTGCAGGTGTTTCATTATCTGTCGTCTCGCTGTAGTCCGGTGCCGTCGGCGGTCGGTTCTCCTCTGGATCTGGCGGCGGATTCGACGTGACTGGATCCGTTACGTCAATCGTGATCGTCACTTCCGTTGTACCGCCATTCCCGTCATCTACGATGACCGTGAAGCTGTCCTCGCCTACATAGCCTGGGTCCGGCTCATATGTCCACGTTCCGTCCGGGTTCACCGTCACGGTTCCGTGTTTCGGATCCTCGCCCTTCGTATACGTCAGCGGATCGCCGTCCGGATCTGTTCCCCTCACCTTTCCGGTTGCAGGTGTTTCATTATCTGTCGTCTCGCTGTAGTCCGGTGCGGTTGGCGGTCGGTTCACCGGAGGGGGCGTACTCGGCTCCTCTACTTCAATCGTGATCGTTGACGTGGTCGTGCCGCCCTTTCCATCATCCACGATGACGGTAAAACTGTCTGGGCCGACATAGTCGGGATCTGGCTCATACGTCCACGTTCCGTCCGGGTTCACCGTCACTGTTCCGTGTTCCGGATCCTCTCCCTTTCTGTACGTCAGCGAATCCTCATCCGGATCCCTTCCCTCCACAGTTCCTTCTAACGGGGAGTTTTTCCTAGTCGACAAGTTGTAGTCCGGCACGGTTGGCTTTTGGTTCGTTGGCGGGGGTGGTGTATTTGATTCCGTCACATCAACGGTAATCGTAACCTCCGTTTTGCCGCCCTTGCCATCATCTACGATGACGGTAAAGCTATCCTCACCGACAAAGCCTGTCTCTGGAGTATAGGTCCAGGTTCCGTCGGGATTCACCGTAACATTCCCGTGCTCAGGATCCTTGCCTTTTGTATACGTCAGCGGATCTCCATCCGGGTCCGTACCATTGACCTTACCAGACACGGGTGTATCTTTTTCCGTCGTTACGTTGTCATCCGATACGATCGGAGGTTGATTCAGATTTACTGAACTGTCGACTTCATTAGATTCGAGAGTCTCGTTTTTGTTTTCTAACAAATTATCATAATTGGCGACAGCTTTGTTGATGACCTGTTTTCCACTAGATTCGGGAAGTACCTTGACCTTAAATTGAATGGTCGTTCCTTCAGGCAGAATATCTGTATTAGGGACTCTTCCACCTTCTTGTTCTGTTGCTCCACTTCCTAAACGAACGATTATTTTGTTAGCATCTTCATCAAATTCGCCTTGATCGTCGCCACTTTCATCTGTTAATGGTCCTGTATTCGGGCCGTCGATGATCTCCAGAGAATCAGGAACATACTCGGTTCCTTCAGGAATTTGGTCTTCCAATACAACGTGTTCAGCGACATCTCCACCCTCATTTTTGAAGTTTACCGTGTAAGTGAGGTTGTCCCCTGATTGAACATTTTCCGATTTGTCCACAGACTTGGTAACGATTCCGCATGGTTCTGTACCCAGGAAGATGTCGTCCAACAAATTACCAAATGTTGGATCCCCATTTGAACTTGTGACACCTTCAAACCCAAACCTTGTTACAGTTTGCCCTTGCGGTACCGTATAGGTTCCTGAATAATACGTCCATTTATTATTGGTACTGCTCATTTGTTGAATAACTGGCATAGTTAGCGGCGGGATGTCAGGAGAACCTATTCTAAGTTGCATCGTATCAACACCATATTCACCACGATGAGCCAGCCGCCAATAAATGATTTGCCCCGGGGTGGTTTCCACGTCTTGATACAACATGGATACTTGATTTGCGTTCAATTCGGCATATTGTGTTCCGTCAGCTGCAACAACGGGGATTGTCTGACCATTCCCTCCTAGATTTGGCCCCAGAAATTCATTGGAGTTTTGCATTATTTGTATAAAATGATCTGTTGCTGTAGTCTCCCAAGCCGGAACTTCGTAATCGTAAAAATACATCCAAGCGTGCTCAGCTCCAGGAGAACCTTTATCGCCAACATTTCTTGCTAACGGTTGCTCGAAGCTGCCGTTAATCAATGCCACTCTTGGTCCACATGCATTAGGTGGAGACGGAGTATTTGATTCTGTCACATCAACAGTAATCGTAACCTCTGTTGTACCGCCATAGCCGTCATCCACGATTACGGTGAAACTATCTTCACCAACAAAGCCTTTCTCCGGAGTGTAGGTCCAAGTTCCGTCCGGATTGAGCGTAACAACCCCGTGCTTCGGATCCTCGCCTTTTGTATATGCTAATGGATCCCCATCCGGGTCCGTGCCGTTAACAGCACCTGACACTGGAGTATCTTCTTCCGTTGTTACGTTGTCCTCTGAAGCCGTTGGCGGCCGGTTCTGGGCATAATCAATCGGTGCGTAATCATCCGCAAAATACCAACGATAGATATCATGAGTCTCATAATTTGGGTATCCTGTTGCTGCCGTAAAACCGGCATGAATAGGACTTCCATTGAATAGCGCACCAAGATCTATACCATTTACATCCAATATTTGATGGGAGTTTGCCCGATCCGGCGAAGTACCGAGATGAACCTGAATATTCTTGTTTCGTCCATCATAATCGATCCATGTATAATACAGGGTTCCATCTGATAAAACATAATTGGTGCTATTAGCCGTATTGTACTGATCCAGATCCGTATACCAGGATGCTTGCTTATTGCCCAACTCCCCATTTTGCGCGATTCCTATGTAGTTTGCAGAGGGATCCTGATAAACATCATTTTTAAAAGTATCATATTTTACAGTAAAACTGGGCTTAATATCGTAATACCCCAATCCCCCTCCATCTGCCCGTGCACTGGATGTTTTGGTCTGGATCGTAAAAGTCAACCCGTCGCTTATACCATCAACAGGATTTGAATTACTCATTCTAAATGAAAAGACTGTACTGAATGAATAATCATTTTGAAGATAAACCGGAGTTTTGTGAAAGACTGCTCCGCTTTTTAATGCAACTGCCGGTGTCAAGCGTAAAAGATTCATCCCTGTGGGAATTTCAGCATCACCATTAAAGGAAAAATCATTTATCTCATTATTAGAGAATCCCTCAAATTTATAGGTCAACCGATTACCAGCATCAGCCGCCTTTGCATTTTGATGGTATAAAGGGAAGTTCGCTACAACAAGTAGAATAGCCATTAAAACTTTCAAAGCTTGCTTGATTAAGTATTTTGTTTTCAATGTACCTCCTCCTTTTATTTTCCAGTTTGACTGTGAGGGGAGGATTTGTCTTCTAGTAGATGCAACCATAAAAATAGACATTCTGCGTTTACTACCCTCACCTCCTGATTCCTTCCTCCTCAAGCCATTAATAAAAAAACCTCCGTCATAAGCGGACATGCGCTAATAGACGGAGGTTTCCGTCGTTTTCGGCAACTGGCTGGCATAGGTATTTGCGTCTTCTGCAAATCCGTTAGCCCCTTTAGCTTTGCGTCTCCATCTTTCAATGGGTTTGCTATTATCGTTACGAGGGTGAATATAAGTTTTATACTAAAATTAAAGTTTTTAGTATATATTGATAAAATTCTTTCAGTTAGGTACGATTGACCCAATTTTGTAGGAATTTCTCATTATTTGTTAGGTTTTGTCATTTTGGCAGGAAACATCTTAGTAGAAGTTAAAAAATAGAAATGGAATAGATATCACAAAAATGCGAAGAGACCCCTTCAGAGCCGTCTTCGCCTGTGAATTTGCTTATCTATCGATTGAGTTCAAAGATTCGAAGCAGCATTACCGTTGCTTCTGCGCGAGTTGCAGTATCATTCGGCATGAACCTATTCCCGCCGAAGCGCAGAGCACTCGCATCCAATCGGCTCAACGCGTTCTCTGTCCTTATTCTGGATAGAGAACGCAACGGGGGAGTTCGGCTTGCGATAAGGTGATGAGCGCGGGATGGCAAGCGCTCCAGTAAATAAACCACTTTCTCTAAGATCGATGGCTCTTTGATTATGATGAAAATGATGAAAATCATCCCATAAGAGTACAGTCCTTTGCGATACACGATGAACCCCGTTGACGAACGCAGCGATCAACGAGTCGCCTGATATATCCTCCACGGCATGACTAAGCACGGCCTGCTCGTCAAAAGCCGGATAAGCCTGTTTCAAGACTGCAATCGTATGTGCCCACAAATACATTGCGTTAGTGCTTCATTTCCTATCATTCGGGCATTTGGGCGAATGATAGGAGCAAACAGTTCATCACTTTCAAAATAAAAAAAGTCCTTTAGGATTTTACTCCTAAAGAACTTCTTGTTTTTCTTATGGTGCCGGTGAAGGGACTTGAACCCCCACGGTTTCCCTCACGATTTTGAGTCGCGCGCGTCTGCCATTCCGCCACACCGGCCTATTTACTTGGAGGAGGCACCCGGATTTGAACCGGGGATAAGGGTTTTGCAGACCCGTGCCTTACCACTTGGCTATGCCTCCAGATATGGAGCGGACGACGGGTCTCGCTTCTCTGGCGCCTCTGCGTCGATACGCTTCCGAGACAAGCCAGATCGGTAGTACCCGAGCAACCTGCTTCCTGTATTTCTTCAAGGGTGAACCCGGAACGGGTGAGAGACCTGAAGAACTTCTATGGAGCGGACGACGGGTCTCGAACCCGCGACCTTCGCCTTGGCAAGGCGACGCTCTACCAATTGAGCTACATCCGCATAAATGGCTGGGGTACCAGGATTCGAACCTGGGAATGACGGAGTCAAAGTCCGTTGCCTTACCGCTTGGCTATACCCCAAGGATGAAAATGGGGCGATCGATGGGACTCGAACCCACGAATGCCGGAGCCACAATCCGGTGCGTTAACCCCTTCGCCACGACCGCCATACTATGAATCTATTTGGAGAAATTGGCAGGGGCAGTAGGAATCGAACCCACACCAAAGGTTTTGGAGACCTTCGTTCTACCGTTAAACTATGCCCCTACATGGTGGCTCGGGACGGAATCGAACCGCCGACACGAGGATTTTCAGTCCTCTGCTCTACCGACTGAGCTACCGAGCCATAATGTACTTCTTACTCGCCATTTAAAAAGAATGGCGGAGCTGACGGGACTCGAACCCGCGACCTCCGGTGTGACAGACCGGCGTGAACTCCAACTTCACCACAGCTCCAAAAATTTGGTTGCGGGAGCAGGATTTGAACCTGCGACCTTCGGGTTATGAGCCCGACGAGCTACCGAGCTGCTCCATCCCGCGACGACTAGGACAATGTCCTGATAAAGTTACTATCCACTTTTAAAAAGTGGTGGAGGCTGACGGGATCGAACCGCCGACCCTCTGCTTGTAAGGCAGATGCTCTCCCAGCTGAGCTAAGCCTCCGCATTCCCCACAAAGTGACATTTATGCTCTGAAGCATATTCCGAGTACTTTGCGGGGGCCCCAACAACTAGTGAAGGGTTTTGTATGGTGACCCGTAGGGGATTCGAACCCCTGTATGACAGCGTGAAAGGCTGCTGTGTTAAACCGCTTCACCAACGGGCCAGATGGCGGATGGAGTGGGATTTGAACCCACGAGACGAGTTGACCCCGCCTACACGATTTCCAATCGTGCTCCTTCGGCCGCTCGGACATCCATCCATATATGGCTCCTCGGGACGGACTCGAACCGCCGACCGATCGGTTAACAGCCGATTGCTCTACCGACTGAGCTACCGAGGAACAAGGAAGGAATTTATTCCTTCAAAACTGAATCTGCACGAATGCTTATGGATGTCTGTGGATAAGTCCTCGACCGA
>NZ_RHHT01000029.1 GCF_003710985.1 Brevibacillus panacihumi | reverse complement strand
AGATAGCAAAAGCTACAAGAGGAATTCTTGTGAAGCTTGCCGTACGCGATAACCGAATGCCAAGGAAAGAAGAACATCGGAAAGCCGTATGAGGGAGAACCTCACGTACGGTTTGATGAGGGGGAACTGATAGGAGTAAGGCGACCAAACGGTCGCCAGAAAGCGTCAGTTCTCTACTCTACACCTTGATGCGCTTCTTCGAACCGGCTGCTTTTGGCCGCGGTTCCGCCTTTGGAGTGGGAGGCGGCCAGTGACGCCCCCAGCAAAGATCCCACCCCGCCCGGAGCGTTTTCTCCTTTTTCCTCCCCACCACCAAAGCCTATACGAAGCCCACAATCGACCACAAAAAACGGAATATTTCTATAACAGATCAAAATTTGTGTATATTTTCCTCTTCCTCGGGACATGACTAGAACCGAGAGGAGGTTTATCAAAAAATGAATGGAAAGCGAATAAGCAGTATCCTGGTGCTCGTAATCATGGTTTTAACCGGATTTGCCAGCGACGGATACGGCTATAACGCAGTCGGAGATGGATTGAGGGCCAACTCTGCATTTGGAATCAAGGAAATCAAGGAAGGTCAGCGGGTCGTCAAGAAGCGCACAGTATCCGCCAGCTCACTTACACAGGTGATAGATAAAACAGAAACGATGCTTGAACAGTATCCGAAAGTGCGCGTAGTGGCGACAGGGTATTACGCCGGTTTTGAATCTACCGGCAAAACGCCGTCACACCCGTCCTACGGGATTACCTATTCAGGTGTCAAAGTAAGAAGGGATGATTACTCCACCATCGCTGCTGACCTGCGGGTCTTCCCGCTGGGTACGATCCTGTACATACCAGGCTATGGGTATGGTGTCGTTGCGGATAAAGGCGGAGCGATTCGAGGAAACAAGATCGACCTGTACTTTGAAACGAAGCAGGATGTATTCAAGCAGTGGGGCAAAAAGTCAGTGGACGTCTACGTCGTGAAACGAGGAGAAGGCAAAGTAACGGAAGCCTTCCTCAATTCCCTCAATGAGAAAGGCGTAGCCGCCATGGCCGATCCGGTCGAATAAGGCAGAGCAAAAAAAACGTTCAGGGAACCCGAGCTACGGGCCTTGAACGTTTTTTCATGTCGCATGGGGATGCCGGATCAGGGCTTCAAGCTTTTCCAACCCGTCCAGAATTCGGGGAGAGGGACGGCAGTAGAGGCCTTCCTCCAGAAGATGAACACGGCTATTGCGTATCGCGGTCATTTCCTGCCACTCTGTCCGCTCTGTAATCATCATTGGCTTGATGCGCCGAAGCTCGATGCCGCACCAGACGACACAGATGTGATCCGGATCGCGATCCCGGACCATCTCGCGGGTCGCTTTGACATTGGCTACAGGATAGTCGGCAAAGATATTTACAGCGCCTACGATCTCGCTGACATCGGTCAGCCAGTTTTCGCCGCCGGGTGTGTAGATCGGATTGGGCCACCACTCCCAGTACAGCTTTGGTTTTTCTTCATAGGTAGCGGAGCGTTGCCGAATGTTTGCGATTTTTTCGTCAAATTGACGAGCTAAAAGTTCCGCTCGTTGCACCGTTCCTGTCGCTTCCCCGACAAGCCTGATATCTCCCGTGATTTCGGAGATGCGGGAAGGATTGAGAACGATGTGAGGGAGATTCCGCTCGCGAAGGGCTGCAATATTAGCTTCCATGCCGGGAACGCTGAGAGAAGCTACCACCAGATCGGGCCGCAAAGCTTCGACGCGGTTCATATCAATCGTCAGATCAGGACCTACACGGGGCAAATGCTGCAGGGACTGGGGCCAATCGGAATGGTCGTCCAGCCCGACAATTTGCTCGCCCAATCCCAAGTAATACAAGATCTCCGTATTGCTGGGGCAGATCGATACAATGCGCATGAGTCTCCCTCCAATCGGCATATCCTAGAAAAGCGGGTGGACCAATAGAGCAATGACGACACCCAGTGTGCCGCCGATCAAAACTTCAATTGGTTGATGACCGAGAAGCTCCTTCAGCTTTTTGGCTTTTTCCTGCTTGGGACGTGTTTTGAATGTCTTCATGCCTTCCAGCAGATGATTGAATTCCTCTACGAGCTTGTTGAGCACGACGGCCTGCATCCCTGCGTGACGGCGAACGCCAGCGGCATCAAACATGACGATGACGCCTAAAATCGCGGAGATCGCGAACATATTGCTGCCGAAGCCCTCCCGCAACCCTACTGCAGTAGAGAGTGCAGTGACGGCGGAGGAGTGGGAGCTTGGCATGCCGCCTGTGCTGAACATCAAGGACCACATCCACGTCCTGGTCGTGAAAAAATGCAGCGGAATTTTAATGAATTGCGCAATTCCTATGGCAAGAAGCGCAGCCCACAAGGGAAAGTTATCGAAAATGTCATTTGCCACAGAAATCCATTCCTTTCTATGTACACATCTGAGTTTATTGTAACAGATGGAGATAAGGCTCATCCGTTAAGATTGCGAAAAATGTCGCTCAATTTTCCCGGCACAATTGGACAAATCCAGGAAAAGACCAAAAGTGTTTGCAGACCAGATTGTTGGATGTCAGTGAATGGCAAACTGTGATACGATGAAAGTGGACGGGAGAAAAGGAAGGGGTGCATTCGGTGCCTTTGCCCGATCAATATCTTCAGTTCATCGAAAAATTCAATGCCGGAGAATACTACGAGTGCCACGATTTGCTGGAGGAAATCTGGATGGAAGACAAAAGCGACAAATTTCTCCAAGGACTTCTGCAGCTTTCCGTCGGTCTGTATCATCGTGAATACGGCAACATCAAGGGGGCTCGCTGGATGTTCGGCAATGCGCGCAAGTACTTGAGCCGCTACCAGCCCGTACATTGGGGCTTAGACGTTTCGGAAGTGATCGCTTACATAGCAAAATGCGAGGCTGCCCTGCCCGAGTCAGATACCATCTCGTATGCAGAGGCAAAAAACGAAGCGTTTCCTCTTTATCGTTTGCAAATCATCCACAGATAAAACCAAACACAAATGTGTTCATAATTGTATCCTAAGTCACGAAAAGAGGGAAGAGTAAATGCAAGTTAACGTCGAAAAACGTCCGCAGCTTCCAGAGGTTGATTGTGATGAATTGATCGTCCCGCTCTGGAAGGGAGAGGCTCTTGCCCAGATCTATCCGGAGCTGGACCATGCTTTTGATGGCGGTCTGGATGTGCTTCAGGCAAATAAGGAAATTAGCGGAGAGGCTAAAGCGATAGGCATCGTTCACTGCATGGGCAAGATCGCAGCCAAAAAACTGATTGTCATCGGAATGGGCGACCCTGATAAGTTCGATTTCGTCTCCGCTCGCAATGCATGGGGCCGAGCAGCGAAAACGGTGCTTGGAAAGGGAAGCCAAAAAACCGTAGCCATCGACTTGCCGACGACAGACAGGCTGGAAACGGATCGATTGGCACAGGCTGTGACCGAAGCCTTTGGTCTGGCTGACTATCATTACGAAGGCTATCGCCACAAGCCGAAGCGGGAAAACGATCCGGTAGCGACAGTGCGGATTTTGGCAGCGGAGGACGCCCAGGATGCAGTCCGTGAAGGAGTGCAGCGAGGAATGGCTCTTGCACAAGGAACCAATCTGGCGCGAACGCTGGTGAATGAGCCTGGCAACTACCTGCCGCCCCGCGCTCTCAAGGATGCCGCGGTGGATGTAGCGCGCCGCCATGGGATGCAGGTCGAAGTGCTGGAAAAGGCAAAGCTGGAGGAACTCGGCATGGGCGGTGTCCTCAGCGTCGCGCAGGGAAGCGTAGAGGAGCCTTACGTCGTCGTGGTTCGCTATCAGGGGCGCGAGACCTGGGACGATGTGATCGGACTGATCGGAAAAGGGGTAACTTTTGACACGGGAGGCATCTCCATCAAACCGGTGGCGGGGATGGAAAACATGAAGTCGGACATGGGCGGCGCGGGAGCTATGATCGGCGCACTGGAGGCGCTGGGCCAGCTCAAGCCGAAAGTAAATGTGCTGGCAGTCATCGGCACTGTGGAAAACATGCCTTCTGGCAGCGCTTATCGTCCTGGAGATGTCATCACGACGATGAGCGGCAAAACCGTAGAGATCATCACCACAGACGCAGAGGGACGCCTGGTTCTGGCCGATTGCATCACATACGCGAAGCAGCAGGGCGTCTCCTGCCTGGTGGACGCGGCTACCTTGACTGGCGGCATTGTCGTGGCATTGGGCAATGTGTGCTCCGGTGCGATGACGAACGACCAGGAGATGGTGGAAGAAGTGCTGGCAGCAGCAGAAGCGGCAGGCGAGCGCCTGTGGCAGCTGCCTACCTTTGACGAATATCGGGAACTGAACAAAAGCCACTTTGCAGACTTGAAAAATTCAGGTGGCCGCAACGGCCATGCGATCATCGGCGGCGTCTTTTTGCAGGAGTTTGCGGAAGATACGCCATGGGTGCATCTGGACATCGCGGGAACCGCGTACAATGTCAATCAGGGCGACATGCAGCCCGCAGGCGCAACAGGTGTTATGACGCGCACGATCACGCAATTTGTGATGCGGCGCGCACAAGCATAAATCAACCATCATCAAATCAGACATGATCAATAGGAGAGTGGAATTCATGGTACAAAATCCAAGTAATGAAACCCGCCGCCAACTGCTGGAAGAGGCCAAAACGATTGCCGTCGTCGGCTTGTCCAACAAGCCTGACCGCACGAGCTACATGGTTGCGGCAGCCATGCAAAACGCCGGCTATACGATTATTCCCGTCAATCCAATCATCGCAGGTGAAACAGTTCTGGGTGAAAAGGCAGTGGCTACGCTTGCCGAGATCGATACGCCAGTCGATATTGTCAACGTATTTCGCAGGAGTGAAGACATTCCGCCAGTAGCCGAGGACACGCTGGCCATGAAGCAGAAGCCGAAAGTGTTCTGGATGCAGCAGGGAATTTCCAACGATGAAGCGGCGAAGAAGGTCCGCGAAGCCGGGATTGAGGTCGTCAGCGACCTTTGCATCAAAGTAGATCACGCGCTGCTGCGCATTGGGAAATAGGAGTTGGTCAACATGCCAATCAACACTGCAGAAACAAAACGGGACCGCATTCCTCCTAACCAAAGGCAAACCACTGGCTTTCCTGTCCTTCACTACGGAGACGTGCCAGAATATACCGATCTGGCAACGCAATGGGATCTGCGCATTTTCGGTCTGGTCGAGGAAGAAGCCACATTATCCTATGAACAGGTCATGGCGCTGCCCAAAGGGAATTCCACCAATGACATTCACTGCGTGACAGGATGGAGCAAGCTGGACAACGTCTGGGAAGGGATTCCCGTCGAAGAAATCACCAAGCTCGTCCGCATCAAGCCGGAAGCCAAATACGTCATGCTGCACGCGGAGCACGGATGGACGGCCAACCTGCCGCTTGCAGACTTTCTTGCCCCGGGGAATCTCTTTGCCTACAAGCACAACGGGGAGGAACTGACTCCTGAACACGGCTGGCCGCTTCGTTTCGTGGTGCCGCATCTGTATTTCTGGAAAAGCGCCAAATGGGTGCGCGGCATCGAGTTTATGGAGAAGGATCGGCAGGGCTTTTGGGAGAAGAATGGGTATAATATGTATGGGGATCCCTGGAAAGAGCAACGTTTCGCTTGGGATTGAACAATAGAATGAAGAGGCAGGAAACCGCCTCTTCATTTTGTCTATAAGGATGTATTGCTCCGCCCACGCCAAAGGAAAGGCAAAAGCCGATGACGCCCTGTAATGCTGAACTTCATAGCTATTTTAGAATAAACAATCCGATCCGCATGAGGATACAAATCTCCCCTTCTTTTATTAAAAGCTTTCTGCACGATCAGCTTTCAGCTCTGATGGTTGATTACCCCCGATCAGGATCATGCCGAGGATAACAAGAAGACCACCTGACCATTGCTGCCACCCGGCACGCTCCCCCAGTACGATGACAGACAGCAATAATGCACTAAAAGGCATCATGCCAGATAAAGCAGCGGCCGTCTGCGCATCACATCGTTTTATGCCTGCATACCAAAAAATGAAGGCAATAGCCGTGACAAACGGTCCGTACCATACCAGTGCCAGCCATTGTTTCCAATCAATTGCAAAAAGAGTGGATACTGGCTGCTCAAAAATGGCAGGAATCAGGCATAAAGTCAATGCCATGGCCGTTACGAGCGCGGTTTGAGCAATAGGATGAAGCGGTTCTCTGTGTGAGGCTTCGGTTTTAACAGCGATGCGTGAAAATATATTAAACAAGGATTCACTCACCGCAGCGCAGAGCACCAGTACATTGCCGGCAAAATGATTGATTGAGAATGTGCTGATTGATCCTGGTGCGAGCAGGTTTTGTATCAGAAGAATACCTGCAACGGTACTAACAATACCGAGGAGCGCGGTTCGATTTACTGTTTCTTTCAATAGAAGCATGGCGAGCAGAACGGTGACGGCAGGAGTTGCGCCGGTTATGATCCCGGCCTCGCCAGCGCTTGTATGTAAAAGACCGTTCAGCAAAAACATGCGAAACAAAAAAACACCAAACAACGCCTGAATGGATAGAAGAATCCAGTCTCTCAAAGATAAACGACGGACCGTTTTCACGAGTTCCCGCCAGCCCAATGGTAGCAGGCACAGTAAGGCAAAAAACAAACTGACCGCTGTTATTGTAAAGATCCCCAGATTTTCGTCTAAGAACCGTGCTGCAATAACAGAGGTGCCAGCAAGCGAAAAAGCGCAAAACAGGTAATACATTCCTTTCATGCGTTCCAAAAAATCACATCCCCCGCAAGTCTATAGAAAAATGGATGGAAAATCATGCTACAATCGTAATGAATAAACTGGTATGGGAAAAGAACCAGTTTGACACAAGTTTATGCAGACCAGTTGGAGGCTATATGTGGGGGATTGAACTGCAGCGGCAAAGCGAAGTGCCACTGAAACGTCAGATTTATCAGGTTCTGAGGGACCAGATTTTGAACGGCAGACTACATGCAGGCGAGGCATTGCCTTCTACCCGGGAATTGGCAAACGAACTGAAAGTATCCCGCAATACCGTGAATGAGGCATACGAAATGCTCATTGTTGAAGGTTTTGTCTTGAGCCGCCAGGGAGCACCCACACGGGTGGCAGAAGGGTTGTATTTGGAGAAGAAGCCTGAAGTTGGATCGCCTGCGCAGGAAAAACCGACACTGCCATTCTTGGCTGATTTCCGGACGGGGCAGCCGGATTTGCGGCAATTCCCACGACATGTTTGGCAGCAGATCTCGCAGAAAACGATGCAAGAGATGCCTCCAAGTCTCTTGGGATATACCGGCCCCGAGGGATTGCCGAGGCTGCGTGAAGAAATTTCCGGATGGCTTTTTCGCAGCAAGGGCCTTTCGGTTGATGCTAAAAAAATCTTCATTACGGCGGGAGCCACCCATGCCCTGCATTTGATTGCCGACTTGTTGTATAAGGAAGGGAAGGAAATCCTGGTTGAGGATCCGTGCAATGCCGGCATGTTAGGTACATTGGCAAATAAAGGATACCCGATCACGCCTATTCCTGTAGATGCTTGGGGACTGCAGCCAGAATACCTGTATGGAAAACGCGCCTGTGCCGTTTATGTTACGCCATCACATCAATTCCCTCTGGGAGGGATTCTGCCAGCAGGCCGTCGCGCCCAATTGATTCGATATGCTAGAGAAAATGAAAGCTATATTGTGGAAGATGATTATGACAGCGAGTTCCGGTATTACGGCGATCCGGTAGCACCGCTTTATGCCATGGATCCAGAGCGGGTTATTTACGTCGGCACATTCAGCAAAGTTATGTTCCCGGCGCTTCGCATTGGCTATGTTATTCTGCCAGACAAGTTACATAAACGCTGGCGCCGTTTGCGCACCTATACGGATGTGCAGAATCCGCCTTTTGAACAAGCAGCAATGGCTGAATTTTTGCATACGAGAAAATTTGACCGACATATCGGAAGAATGAGAAAGCTATACGGAGCGCGTCGACAGGTACTGCTTACAACACTGAAAGAGCAGTTCAAAGACACATGGCAATCCTGGGGAGATGCCGCCGGGCTGCATCTTGCTGTAGAGTTTCCAGGCATGTCTTTTGATGATGCGTTTGTGGAAGCTTCCAGGCGCCACAAGATTCGCATTACGCCAGTGGAATATCACTGTATCCGAAAGGGGGAACACGTGAACAAGCTTTTGTTTGGCTATGGTCATCTGGAACCGGACGAAATCTATAAAGGAATTTTATTGTTGCGAAATTTTATGAAAGATACGGATGCACCCATGACCGAATAATTCTCAGCCTCTGGCAAAGCAGTGATAGTGGTGACATAACCGTGAGATTGGGATAACTACGGCGATCCTTGGTTTCGCTCGGAAACAAAAGTTTAGCCCTCCTTTTTATACTTCTAAAAGGAGGGCAGCTTATTACTATTTTTTTGATAGTCTTCTTTTCTTTAACACCCTCGATAACTTCAATGCAAAAATCGCAAATATGATAAACTTCGTCTTCGTTTAGAATGGAGCATCTTTTTGGAGTTAGTGTCTCCAGTTGCCATATCTCGTTGCGGTTTTGACAATGCTCACATCTTTGAAGTTCATCCACTTTCACTGTCTCCCTTAATTACTTTTGGTACCACACAGTTTCGGCAATACATGACCCGTTTTACGTTGAGCTTCGCAATTCCGCTGATGAGCCAATGGAAAGGATATGATAAACTGGAAACTAACGATAGATGAAAGGCTGATTGTGCATGAACCCAAAAACGACAAGCAGGGGACTTGTTGCGGAAGTAATTCAGTATGTCGCGGGAGTCATTATTTTGGTATTTGGGGTGATTATGATCGCTGGGGCAATGGCTTCCGAGAAGACAAAGTTGTCCGAAACGAGCGATCTGGTACTCTTTCTTCTGCTCGGGGTTCTTCCAGCTGTGTTCGGTGGCTGGCTATTGTTCGCGGCAAGAAAAAATACCAGGCTCCGAAGGTTAGACGCAATGGAAAATTTGGTGCTTCAGATTGCTGCACGTTACGGCGGAAAATTAACCGCTACCGAGCTTGCGATGAATTCCAAGCTGTCGATTACGCAGGCGAATGAAGTGTTGGAGAGTTTTACGAAGCAGAACGTAGCCTACCTCAAGATAACGAACAATGGCACGTACGTGTATCAATTTGAGGGAATTATCAGCCAACAGGACAAAGATCAGGCAGAATCGTTGAAATCCTTGATTTATAAAGAATAGCGTCGTCTGTAAAACATGCTGAAACCTCATCCTTTGTTGATGAGGTTTTTGATTTGTTCAGGGATTGCTTAGAGGCAGATAAACAGTAAAAATAGTCCCTTCATCAGGCTGACTTGAAACGTGGATGAAACCGCCGTGGGCTCTTACAAAATGGTGGGCGATGGATAATCCAAGGCCTGTACCGCCTGAATGACGCGAGCGCGCTTCTTCTACGCGGTAAAATCGATCGAATAGGTGAAGCAGGTCTTCTTCCGGTATACCGATGCCGGTGTCAATCACCGAGACGCGTGCAAATAGCGCATTCTGCTCCACGATCCGTTCCAGGTGTGCCGTCAGATCGAGCGGTTTGCAATCGAGCGTCAAACGGCCTGCCTCTGCCAACGACAAGACATGAAGATCTTCTACAAGCAGGCTCAATCGGATCACTTCATCATGGATCCGAAGCATTTCCGGCGGGACAGGATGACCAGCCTGCTGATAATTTTCCAGCTTCAACTGCATAATGGACAGCGGAGTACGAAGCTCGTGGGTGACATCAGCCACCAACCGCCTGCGAGCGTCCTCCGCTTCCCGTAGGCGATGCGTCATATCGTTGAATGTCTGGATTACTTTCCCGTATTCGTCTTTTGATTGTACAGGAACATTTACCTCCAGATCCCCCTTTGCCACGCGTTCGATAGCGGCAATGAGCTTGCGAAGCGGGAGAGTCAGTACCCCTGAAATCCAGAGACTGAAGAAAAGGCCAGTCGCTATGAAAAATCCCCATTTTCCAAGCCAAAAAAACTCCATCTTTGCAGTAACATACGTTTTCAAGATTTCAATTTGTTCTTCGGGTGGAGCGTTCAAAAAAACTGCGTTGATTTCTTCATTTCGAAATTGATCGAACAAGGACTCCATGTAAACCAGATTGGTTACGGCATGAGAGCCGCCAAGGATAAGAACGAGCAGTCCCATGCAGACAAATATTTTTTGGAGTACGGTCAACGTCATGATGGTTCACCGAATCGGTAGCCGAAACCGTATACGGTTTGAATATAGCGGGGATTGGCTGGATCGTCTTCCAGCTTGCGGCGAAGATTCCGGATATGGGAATCCATTGTTCGTTCGTATCCCATGTACTCATCCTGCAAAGCCACCTTTAACAATTGCAAACGGCTGAAGACAATGCCGGGACGAGCGGCCAGCGTGTACAAAATTTTGAATTCGGTCGGAGTCAGTTGGATCTCCTGGCCGTCTTTTAATACCTGGCATTTGGCCTCGGAAATGCTCAAGTTATCCCTTTCCAAGAACATGGACCTGTCCTCAGATCCACGCAAGCGGCGAAGCAACGCTCGGATACGTGAAGCCAGTTCGCGCAAGCTGAACGGTTTCGTCAAATAATCGTCCGCACCGATTTCCAGTCCGACGATTTTATCCGATTCATCCGATCGTGCAGTGACCATAATAATGCCGCATTGTGACGTTTGCCTGATTTCACGGCATACGTCGATGCCGCTTTTCTCAGGGAGCATCCAATCCAGCACGACAAGTTCGGGCCGTTCAGACCGGGCTATCGCAAGCGCTTCCTTGCCGGTACGAGCTGTCAATACGCGGAACCCTTCGCGTTGCAGATAGGTTTGCATCTCATCAAGCATGCCCGGTTCGTCCTCCACGACCAACAGTTTTGCATCCATCTCAATCACATCGTTTCTATATGGAGTGTGCTTCCTTGACGAAATGATACCGCTTACCGAGATTATACCGTGATTTCTTCGGGACTTGAAGAAATCCACACGATGAGAGGAGGATCTGCATAAGTTCTCGACATTTATTGTGTAAAGTGGCTGTGAAGGTTGAGAAAATAGCGGAAGCCAAGAAAGAAGATTCGAACCGGGAAAGTAAGGCGTAATGGAAAGCGCGGGCCAAGGGGAGGGGATATCCAGCAAATCCGCAATCGATTGAACAATTACATTTGAGAAACCCGATACTGCCGGATCAGGGGAACGATTTCAAAAAGCTCCTACCTTATCGAAAGCGAAAAAAGGGGAAATGAACAAATGAAAATGAAGCTAGTTTCATTCGTAATTCTTTGTACACTTCTACTTGTACCGACGATTGCCTTTGCTGAAGTGACCACCGCTAATGTCGGATATGGACTAACAACCTCCGGGAGAATCTGGGCCACGGTAGACGCGTTTGTGGGGCTGATCAGCGCGAGCCTCGCTGGGCTGTCTCTGGCTCGCTCCGCCGGTCGTTTCGGCACTGGCAGCGGGCGACGCGGGGCCATTGTTGCCGTGGTGGTAGGGATTATCGTCATAGCCTACGCTATGCTGCATCTGACCATATACACTGGTGATTTCGGCACAGGCGACGGGAGAGCAGGGGCCATCATTGCCATCGTGATGGGGCTGACCAGCATGGTCCTTGCTGGGCTAACTCTGGCCCGCTCCCGCCGCATAGGCTGACCCGAACATTCCGATCTGTTTCCCAAGACCCAGTCCAACATTTACTCACAAAAAATCCACAAAAGTCAAACAAATCTGTGGATATCTATTAGCCATGAAAAAGCGGCATGCTGGAAGAAAAGGATCCAGTATGCCGCTTGTGTTGTTTCCACGTATCTATTGAGTCAGTAATTCCTCTCTTTTGGTGATCACATTATCCCAGTCAATCAGATACACTTTTACCCCTGCTAGTTTATATTTGTCGCCAGCTTGCGTATAAATTTTCTCGGTGAACTCTCTTGTATCCTCATTGAATGAAAGAGAACCTTGAACAGGATCAATCTGACGGGAGAACACCTTGGAGATAGAAATTTTCACCTTATCAATTTGATAGCCGTTGATGAAGGAACCTTGGGAATTTTTTTCGAGCATATAGAACATGTTGGCATGAACCATGCGGGAAATCGGAGTCAAGGTCCCGGTGCTTTCCATCTTGGGAATAACAAGCTCTTGGTTGTTTACAATATTAACTACCTTTTCGTAATAGGGACGTAGAGCGTACACATAATCCAGGGGATGTGGATAATTTTGCTGACCTTGCATGCCGGCATACTGTGGTGCAGTTTTGGCTCGATCAGCACTTTCAAAACGGACAGCAGGAGTGTCGTTATCCCATGTTTGACCGATGCCGAACATATTGGCAATGGTAGCGGCAGGAACATACACGTTGCCGTTGTAGCTGAATGGTTCTGCCTTGGTTTGAATCTCCTGGCCATTGACAATTAATTTGATATTTGCAAAATTAGCGCGTATGGTTTCCGTTGCTTTTTTTGCCAGTGCGCTGTTGCTACCGGCCATCATTCCTCCCGTAAACAATAACGCCCCCGCAACACTTCCAATGACGATTTTTTTCGAAATATTCAACACGAATCTCGCTCCTTCTTTGTTCGGTGTATACAAATAAAACGTAAAAAAAGAAAAAATGTTGCATGTTTCAACCATTGTTATGTAGGGGTCCATCTCAACATGCTCAGATGGACCCGCCAAATCAGCTTACTTCGTTTTAGTCTTCAATATCTTCCCGAATTTCTCTGAGTCTGCGCAGTGCTTCCCGCAGCTCTCGAATTACTTCTTCGAGAATGCGTTCCACTTGTCGAATTTGTCTAGCTTCATTATTTTCTCTGTTTCCCATACTCGCTCCCTCCTTTACAAATGACTAGCGATTAACAAGTGTGTACAAACAAAACTTGTTCTCTCGCTAAAACATTGCTATGTAAAAAGTTGTCCGCCCGTGCGATAAGAGAGACAAGATTGGGTAACAAGTTTTAATTTTGATGAAAAAGTATAGAAAGAGGAGGATCGCGATACTAGTTATGAGTAGTTGGGGAAATATGGATTTTGGAGTTGTGTAAGCCGTTGACCAGTTCACATCCTTGTCTCCATTAATACGATGGGATCAAGTAAAGGATGGAAGGGTGGTACCAGTGGCTAAGAAAAAAAGGTACAAATGGAGATTAAAACACAGACGTACATCGCAAATCCAAAGACATGTTCATGAGTTTCTGGGGAGCACACAGCTTGCAGAAGAAGGGGAGGATAGACATAATCACCGTTTTGCTGGAGTGACTGGACAAGCGATACCTAGAGGAAATAGTCATGTGCATGTAATTAGAACGAATACAGACTTCTTCAATCATCTTCATAGAGTCAGAATTATTACTGGTCCAGCAATACCTGTTGGCAATGGCAAGCATGTGCATTTCGTAAAAGGAACCACAACATTTAACGATGGTCATGTCCATCGATTTAAATTTGCAACATTAATTCAAAAACCTCTGATCTAAATCTGCCCCCTTGCTGGGAGACAAAGAATAAAAACGGACACCTTGGCTTAAGGAGGCGTCCGTTTTTGCCCTTTACAGGATTTTTCTTTTGAAAAGCTATTGTTTCAGAGCCTTGTAAGCATTGGCCTCGCCTGCTCCGAAGTATTGGTCTGTCCCTCTTTTGCCCATGTCAATCGCGGTTTTCTTAATCAAATTGGCCACCTGAGATGGTTTCAAATCTGGATTGGCTGCCTTGATTACCCCAGCAATTCCCGCCACTTTGGGAGCAGCCATCGAGGTGCCATGAAGCAGAGCGTAGTCATGCAGATTGGAAGTGAAATACGGGTCCAGATAGGTTGGCCAAGTGCTGAGTGTTCGGTAGTGGAAATCTCTCTGGTCCAAATCGCCTGTCTCTGCATAGATGGGACCGTTATCCCCTCCGGGAGCAGCAACATCGATGGAGCGGGTTCCGTAATTGGAGTAGAACGCGATCTCATCTTCTGACCATTCGGTCGACGAGGAGACAGTGATGACTCCCGGAACCTGTCCGGGGACCTCCTTGGAAGCGCCTTTGAATTCGAAGCCGAGATCGCCGTAAGTCTCGTTCATATATCGGGTGATCTCTGTAGGATTGTTCAAGTTCAACGATTCGTTGCCAGCTGCTACTACGACCGTTACTCCTTTTTTCACAGCATAATCAATCGCCCGTTTCCAGATCAGGATGTCGGCTACATCGCTATAGGAGCCCTCTCCTTGGAACGTGTACCGGGAGATGGCATCGAAGCCGCCAATCGACATATTGATGACATCGACCTCATCGTCCGCAGCTTGAATGATAGCGGCGGCGATCCAGGAGGTAGGAGCCCCATCATTTTCCGGGAACACGCGGTACACCCTCAGTCCCAGATTTGGCCCGACTCCTTTGATCTTGCCGTTGCCCGCGATGGAACCGGCGACGTGTGTGCCATGTCCGTCACGGTCTCGGATATCGTCCGGATCACCCGTTTCGCTCGAGTCGATGCCGGCAGGCACAAAGTTCATGCCGCCGAGCAGGTTGTCCCTTAAATCCGGATGGTCCGGATCGATTCCGGAATCAATGACGCCTACGACGGCTTTATGCCTACGATTGGTGCCGCCTGTTTCGATGTCATAGGATTTTCCATCGTTTGTGATACGCTGCATATCCCACTGATATTCCCAGTAGCTGTCAATATCCTCTGGCTGGGGGATATCCGTGACAGGCTGGCCATCCGCTGCGGAACGGTCGATTTTTTTGTAACCTAGCTTATGGGTGAATGCGAGATTGGCCGCCTGGATTCCGCGAACCCCTTTCAGGTTCTTCAGGAAGCCGCGTTCGTTCGACTTGATTTCAACGGCGCCAATCTCCGGCAATGCACGTACTACTTCTCCACCGGCTTCCTCGATCAGATCCTCATAATCTGAGGGCAGATCGTTTTTGAATACGACCAGATACGGATTCGAGGAACTCTTGGCAGAAACGAAGCTTCCGGGAGCGATAAATAGACTGGCTGTCAGCAACCCACTCAAAACAGCGAAAGCGATTTTGCGTTTCACATCGAAGACCCCTTTCTACTATTTGATAAACAATGGATTCACTCTTCCTCCGATCAAATCCTTTATATACATCAAGAATATTTTTCGTAATTATAGACAAGCTTCGCCGATCGTCTACTGACATTGTCCAACTCTGGCGAAGGATGGCTATTGAATGCGTAACACGCTGACTTAGTTTAGAAACTTGAAGATTTGAAAATATGCGAAGTGCTCGATGATGTTTGTCCGTTTCAAGGGAACTCCTGGAATCATTAATTAATACAGAATAAGGGATCCCCTTATATTACCAAATGGGGAGGTGTGAAAATGGCGATTATTAAACCATTTGTAACCTCAGTGAGATTCAACTCAACAATGGGAGCTGGGACTGGGACAGGCGCTACCTTTGCTATTGCTGCTACAGCATTCAATGATGACGCAGGCGCTGCTGCTACCGCATTTCCCAGCACATTCGCTTACTATAATCTGTATGTGAATGGGGTCATTCAGCCAGGGAATACCTCGACGATTACAACTACAAGTATTACGATTCCAGATGGCGATGCTGAAAACGGTGGTACACCAGTCTGTGTTGAATTCGTGATTAACTGAGGAAAAAGAAAAAAGGTATACCCCAGGAGCGAAAAAGGACCTGGGGTATACCTTTAAAAAAGAAGAGGGGATGGAATGAAGCCAAAAGCGGAGCGTGTCAGCATAAGTAGAATGGCAAGGTACCAATTAATCCCCCCGTACGGATGCCCTACAATCTTTCCCGTACAATCCTGTCCTCCCTGTCCTCCTTGTCCATGCACTCCCGGCCTCTTGAAGGCGGAGACGTATCAGTTTACAGCCTTTTCAGATGGAATGAAAAACGTGTATACCGACAGTGATGCGGCAGGGTCGTTTAGTACTTCCGGCATACTCGGCCCGAATGATGTGACTGTGACAAATCTTTTTATCAACGGAATTTTGCAATCTCCCAATCTCTACGCCGTTCAAACTGGCGTTCTGGTGCTCAGTGACGTACCTGCAAAGGGTGTACCCTTGATTCTACAGTTCATCAAGATCATGACATGACACCGATCCGCCGCCCGTTTCAGGCGGTGTTTTCGTGTTCCAGAGTGTTACTTCACCCGTTTGCCGTACTCCTCCATGCCATAGGAGTAGAACTTGATCTCGTTATCGTTGATCTTCGTTACATACCAATCAAACTCGTATTTTGCCTTCAAGAGTACGATTCGTCCATCAGGGAGCGCTTGCCAGGTCCCGGTAATGGTCCCTCCAGTGGTTTGCCAGGAATAGGTGCCATTGGCCAGAATGCTCAGCGTGTATCCCGCTGCACCCGGCACGTATTCCTGCGTAACGGTTTTCGAGCCATCTCCGTTCACCGTCGTGTTTGTGGTAGCATAACCGCCTGGAATCCAGATCGACCAGTTTCCAACGAACGAGTTGGGAGCAGGAAGTGGCTGTTCTTTTCCTGTTGCGGGAATTTTCGTCGGGTCGAGGTAGAAAACCAACCAATCATCAACGATTACTCTCGTAGTCGAAGGGTCTACCTGAACCTTGCAGCCGAGAGCTTGCGAGAGAAAGTCGATGGGAATGTATATGCGATCCTGGTTCATTCTTACGCTGGCTTCCAGCTTCACCATGCTGCCGTTTGTCATGGCCATATTGTTGTTGAGAATGACGTGAGCGGTGGTAGTGCCTTTGCGAACCGTGACCAATTGCTTGATCGCGTCCCACTGCAATTCTGCTCCGAGTGCATCAAGCACTTCACGAGCGGGAATCAGCGTTTTTCCGTTTTCTGTAACTGGGGGTGCGGAGAAAGTGAGCAGGGAGGGCGGTTGCGGCGACGGTGCTGTGGGAGATGGGGGGGATGCGTTGCCAGGTATGGGAGCGGGTACAGGAGCAGGTGAGGGTGAAGGAGCGGGACTCGTAGTCGGTGGGGGATCCTGCCAGAGATTTTCAGACCAAAGGCCATTGTTGTTGGGTGGCAAAGGCTGTTGTTGCGTACTGGGCGGTCCTAATTCAAAATCGCCGTCGGACCAGATATCGGCTGCGAACACTTGCGGCACGACCCCGATGAAAAGAAAGAAAACAAGAAAGAATGAGGTCCACTTCATTTTCATGAATCTTTTATCCTCCTTTTATCCACATTTCATTCAGAATAGCACAACTTTCTGACTATTCACACACAGGAAATTCGACAACAATTTTCCAAGCGCTGGTCGTGCATAAAGGTGACGAATCCCCGCAAGCCGGAAGCTTCAAAATTTTCTCTCCACCAATTATCGATCACGATGTTGAGCGAGGCGCAGAGGAAGAGGCTGAAGAAGCCCATTTTTTTTTCATATTGACTAGCTGGCAAATTCAGATTATTTTTATAGTAACCGGTTACATGTCGATTGGAAAAAACATCATGTAACAGGAAAAGGGTTGTGTAAACCGGTTACACATAGTCGGTGGTGAAGGTAAAGATGAAAGCAACAATCAGAGACGTCGCCAAGCTGGCGGGTGTTTCCGTGGCTACAGTATCCCGGGTGATGAATCAAAATGGTTATGTCAACAGCGAGACCGAACAAAAGGTAAACAGAGCCATGAAGCAGTTGCAATATGTACCCAACCAGATGGCAAGGGGATTGGCGGGAAAGCGGACGAAGACGATCGCGCTGATATTGCCTGATATTTCCAATCCATTCTTCCCCGGGTTGGCGAGGGGAGTGGAGGATATTGCGCAAAACAACGGATATACAGTCATTTTGTGCAATTCCGACGACCTCGGGGTAAAAGAGCGATCCTATATCGAGGTACTGAAAAAGAAGTACGTAGACGGGATTATTTTCGCGACCAACAATCTGGTGCGAGAAGACCTGGAGCGGCTGGAGGAAGCGCAGATTCCCTTTGTCATGCTGGACCGGGCTCCGGATATGAAATCAGGATGCGTCATCACGGTAGACAACTTCGGGGGCGCGAAGGCCGCTGTGGAGCATTTGCTGGATGCGGGCTGCAAAAAAATCGCCCATATCTACGGCCCCAAAGAGCTGGTCACGGCGAAAGAACGTTTGGAAGGCTTTGAAGAAGTCGCGCGAAAACAACCGTGGTACACGCCAACCTTGCTGGTCCCGGGGGATTTCACCATCGACGGAGGAGCAAAAGCAGTGGAAGCTTTGCTCCGCAATCATCCTGATGTAGACGGGATTTTTGCAGGGAACGACTTGATGGCGGTTGGCGCGCTGAAAGCATTGAATCGCAGAGGTATTTCGGTACCGGGAGAAGTGGCGGTATGCGGGTTTGACGGCGTCAATCTGACGGAGATCACACAGCCGGAGCTGTCCACGATCGCGCAGCCCATTTACCAGATCGGCGAGCTTGCAGCGAAGAAGCTGATTGAAAGAATCGATCAGTCCAGCAGCCATTATGAAACGGTGGAGTTGGGAGTTTCCCTGATCGTCAGGGATTCGACGAAGAAATCCTGAGCGCTGTTTCAGACAACATTCCGACCGGCAAGACAAAGACGGGGATGAGAGAAACTTCAGTGATCGTAGATAAGAACGAGTCGGAACGTTCGTATAGTAAGGAGTAATGGAAGAGTGAAACCAAACATCGTCGTGATTGGAAGTTTGAACATGGACATGGTTGTCCAGGCTCCGCGTCTGCCCGCCAAGGGAGAGACGATTCTGGGACAAAGCGTACAATTCGTTCCGGGAGGGAAGGGGGCGAATCAGGCGATCGGTCTGGCTCGTCTCGGCGCGCAGGTAGCCATGATCGGACGCGTAGGAGAAGACCTTTTCGGAGGGGAATTGCTCAGCTCTCTGCAGGCGGGGGGAGTCGACAGCGCAGGTGTGAAGAAAACAGCATCCAGCGATACGGGAGCTGCCTTCATCGTGTTGGCACAGGGAGACAACAGCATTATCGTCGTGCCAGGTGCGAATGCGCACTGCACCCCGGCTGACATCGATGCGCAGATGGCGTTGATCGAGAAAGCGGACATCGTTCTGATGCAGATGGAGATTCCATTGGAGACAGTGACCTATGCTGCAAAGGTCGCCAAGCGGCTGCAGAAGACGGTCATCCTCAATCCCGCACCCGCTCAACAGCTGCCTCCCGAACTGCTCGCCTGCGTGGATGCGATTACCCCGAACGAGACGGAGCTTTCCCTGCTGGCAGAGGGACAAGGCAGTCTGGAGGAACAGATGGACGCTTTGCTGGCCCAAGGGGTTCGCAAGGTCATCGCGACGCTCGGCTCTCAAGGAGTGGCGTTCAAAGAGGAGGGCAAAACGTTGCAGCGCATCGCGGGTTATCGCGTCCCGGTGGTCGACACCACAGGTGCGGGTGATGCTTTCAACGCCGGCTTTGCCTACGCGCTGGGCAGCGGCCAATCCCTTGGAGAAGCGATTGCTTTTGCCAACAAGGTGGCTGCCATATCGGTGGGACGCTTCGGTGCCCAGGAAGGGATGCCGTCGCTAGACGAAGTGGTCCAGTTTTCAGAATCATCATACTAATGTTGATACTATTTACAATATAAAGAGGTGCTTAGAAATGAAAGTATTGTTTATTGGGGAATCCTGGGTCGTTCATATGATCCATACAAAAGGGTATGACAGCTTTACATCAACCAAGTATGAGGAGGGCGCAACCTATCTGCTGCAATGCTTGCGTGATGCCGGTGTCGAAATCGACTACATGCCTGCGCACGAGGTTCAGGTGCGATTCCCGAAAAAGCGGGAAGAGCTGGATAAGTACGATGCCATCGTGCTGAGCGACGTAGGGGCCAACACCTTCCTGCTGCAAAACGCAACCTTTTACAACATGGAGATCATCCCCAACAGCCTGGAGCTCATCCGCGATTATGTCGCAGACGGCGGCGGCTTCATGATGATTGGCGGCTACCTTTCCTTCATGGGGATCGAAGGGAAAGCCAACTTTAAAAACACGGTTCTCGCAGACGTCATGCCAATCGTCATGATGGATGGAGATGACCGCGTGGAAGCGCCGCAGGGCGTGCAGCCGCAAACGGTAAAAGAGCATGCCATCACAGCAGGCTTGGGCGAATGGCCGCGCTTCCTCGGCTACAACCGCTTCGCAGCCAAGTCGGATGCGGACGTACTGGTCAAAATCGGTGAAGATCCATTCGTCGTGCTGGGCAGCTATGGCAAAGGCAAGACAGCCTGCTTCGCCAGCGACTGCGCTCCGCACTGGGGCCCGAAAGAATTCATGGAATGGGAGCATTACCAAAAGCTCTGGGCACGGATTCTGGAGCAAATCAAACGCTAAGAGAAGGCAAGTACACAAGAGGGAGAAGGTGTTCACGTGCAAGTGAACGAGATCGTGCGGCAAAACAAGGATGCCTACATTCGTTTCCTCTCCGAGCTGGTCCAGACAGATACGCAGGTGATCGGCCACGGAGTTCTGGGCGGAAACGAGCAGGCCGGACAAGCCATCATCAAGAAACGCTTGGAGCAGCTGGGCTTTGTGATTGACGAGTTTTGCGTAGAGGATGAAAAGATCAAGAAGTACCCTGGGGCCAATCTGGGACACAACAACGAAGGCCGCCCCAACATCGTCGGCACGCTGAAAGGCACTGGAAACGGAAGATCGCTGATTCTGAACGGCCACATCGATACGATGCCGTATGGCGACCGGGACAAATGGAAGGACGATCCTTTCTCCGGCGAGGTGAAGGGTGACGTCTTGTACGGTCTGGGATCGACTGACATGAAAGCTTCTCTGGCCGCGATGATCATGGCGGCAGAAGTGCTCCACACCATGGGCGTAAAGCTCAAGGGAGATCTGATCATCCAGTCTGTGGTGGACGAGGAGGGCGGCGGGAACGGGACCCTGGCTTGCGTCGAGCGCGGCTACACAGCCGATGCGGCGATTGTCGGGGAGCCTACGCAACTGCACATCCAGCCGGCGCATATGGGCTTTTTGTTCCACGAGATCAAGGTGGATGGGAAAAGCCTGCACTCCAGTCAACTATGGGAAGGCGTCAATGCCATCGACAAGGCGATCAAGATCTATCAGTCAATCAAGGAGCTGGAGCATCACTGGCTGATGACGCAAAGACATCCGCTGCTGCCGGGACCTACGATTAATCTGGGAGAGATCAATGGCGGCATCGCGGGCTCTGTCGTTCCGGGTTCCTGCACGTTGAAGACCTGCCTTCACTACCAGCCGCGGCAGGGAGAGCCGTATCAAGTGACACGCGACCGCGTACACCAGCAGGTGCTGGATGCGATCGATCGGGTCGTTCGCGGAGACGAATGGCTTCGGGAGCATCCGCCGCAGGTGACCGTGTACCAGGAGGGCTTTCCGTTTGAAACCCCTGTGACGCATCCTTTGATCCAGGAAGCGAAGCAGGTTCTCGGTGAGGTGCTGGAGGATGAGGTGATCATCGAAGGCATGCCTGCTGGCTGTGATGCCCGTCTGTTGGCCGGATTCGCCAATATCCCGACCATCATTCTCGGCTGCGGCGATCCGCGTCAATGCCACTGCATCGACGAATCGGTGCCAGTCGACCAATTCTTGAAGCTGATTGAGGTATACGCCCGTTTCATCGTTTCCTGGTGTGGAGTAGATTCTATCCAAAATGCATAGAAAAATAGGGGGTAAAAAGAAATGGTAAAAAAAGTATCGCTTTTGGCAATGGCTGCATTGGTCTCCATCATGGCTGGATGTGGAAGCACAGGAGGAGGAGAACAGCCTGCTGCTCAAACTCCTTCCGCTGAGGCGCCTGCCGATAAAAAGGAGATTACGATTGGGGTATCGACGGCAACTCTGCGTCACCAATTCTTCATCGACATCGACAACGGCATGAAAAAAGCAGCAGAAGAAGCAGGCGTGAAGCTTCTGGTCAACGATCCGAACCTGGATCTCGCCAAACAAGTATCCGCCGTCGAGGATTACATGCAAAAAGGCGTCGATGGTCTGATTCTGCTTGCGGTAGACAACGCAGGTGTGGTTCCGGTCGTGGAAGAAGCCAAGGACAAAGGAATTCCTGTCATCACGGCTGACTCTGTGGTGCCAAGCGACAAGGTAGATACCTTCATCGGGACAGAAAACTACGAAGCGGGCAAGCAACTCGGCGAGCATCTGAAAAAACAGATTGAAGCAAACGGAAAAGATGTAAAAATCGCAGTTGTGACGCACGTGCAATCCTTCGTGCAAAAAGAGCGTCTGAACGGCTTCAAGGAAGTTCTCGCTGATGCAAAAGGCGTGGAAATCCTGAACGACCAGCCTGGCTACGACCGTGAAAAATCCATGGCTACCGTAGAGAACATCCTGCAGGCGAACCCTGACGTAGACTACATCTACGCTACTGCTGAAAACAGCGTCCTCGGTGCGTTGGCAGCTCTCGAATCCGCGAACAACACCAAAACCAAAATCGTCGGCTTCGACGTGACTCCGGAAGCGGCAGAAGGCATCCGCAACGACAAGATCCTGGCGATGATTCAGCAACAGCCGGAAAAAATCGGGGAAGAAGCAGTCAAAGCTGCGATCGAAGCGATCAACGGCAAACAGCTTGAGAAAAACATCAGCATCCCAGTTATTCTGATGGACAAGTCCAACGTAGACGAATACTTCAAAAAGTAAGCAAGAATCGGGGCTCGACCGGCGTGAGGCAAGGCGAGCCCCCACTCCATACGAAATACTCCACATCATGCGGAGGGAGGGATCTGTTTGCAATCACCCATACTGGAGCTGCAAAACATCAGCAAGGAATTTTCCGGGGTTAAAGCACTTTCCGATGTTTCCTTAACCGTCTATCCCGGAAGCGTGCATGCCCTCGTCGGCGAAAACGGAGCCGGGAAATCCACCTTGATGAAAATCTTGACCGGGGCTTACAGCAAAACCAGCGGCCGCATTTTCTTCGAGGGACAGGAAATCGATCAGATGGACCCGAAGCTCTCCAAAAAACTGGGAATCCACTGTATCTATCAAGAGCTGAATGTCATGAAGAACATGACAGTAGCGGAAAATGTGTTTATCGGAGCTCAGCCAGTCACCAAGCTCGGATTGATCGATTGGAAACAGATGAATAAAGCAGCCGCGGAAATTTTTGCTTCCTTGCAGCTTGAGATCAATCCGAAACAGCTTGTCAAAGAACTGAGCATTGCACAAAAACAAATGGTGGAGATCGCACGCGCGATTTCTCAGCAAGCCAAAATCTTGATTATGGACGAACCGACGTCTTCACTCTCCGAGAGGGAGACAGAAGTGCTGCTATCCCTGGTTGAGGAATTGAAGAAAAAGGGCGTCAGCATTCTGTACATTTCGCACCGCATGGACGAAATATTCCGAATCTGTGATACGGTAACAGTCCTGCGCGATGGGACTCATATCAAAACGATTCCATTGAGCGAGGTAAAAAATGTCGACTCCTTGGTAGAGTTGATGGTCAATCGCAAAGTGACGGACTACTTCAACAAAGTGGAAGTAGAATTGGGCAAGCCCATCCTTCGTGTCGAGAACCTTTCCAAACAAGGTGTATTGAAGGACATCAGCTTTGAAGTGCGCAAAGGGGAAATTCTGGGGATTGCCGGACTGGTCGGTGCAGGCCGTTCCGAGATCGCCAAAGCCTTGTTCGGCATGCTGGCGAAGGATACCGGAGACGTATTCATCGAGGATCAGAAGGTAGAGATTCGCAATCCGTCCGACGCAATCAGGCTGGGACTGGGGTTTGTAACAGAAAATCGCAAGGAAACAGGTTTGGCGCTGAAGCAGAGCGTACGTGCCAACATCACGATGTCCAACCTGAAAAAATATGTGAAATACCTGCTGGTCCAGCAAACCGCCGAGAAAAAAGTCGCGGAGGAATACCGGCAGAAGCTGAACATCAAGACAGCTACACTGGAACAGCCGATCTCCAGTCTGAGCGGAGGCAATCAGCAAAAAGCCATTCTCTCCCGCTGGATTATCCAGGAGCCGCGCATTCTCATCCTGGACGAGCCGTGCCGCGGGGTGGACGTCGGGGCGAAGGCAGAGATTTTCGCCCAGATCAGCCAGCTTGCCCAACAGGGCGTCGCCATTATCATGATCTCATCGGAAATCCCGGAAATCGTCGGGATGAGCGACCGGGTTCTCGTCATGCGCGAAGGCTCCATCGCCGGCTTTTTGGAGAAGTCATCCATTACACCTGACAACATACTGAAACTCGCATTTGGGGGTGGAGTAAGTGCCTAAAGGAACGTCAACTGAGCTGGAAATCACCCAAAATAAGCCAAACAACTGGAAGCAAACGCTGTATCTCATCTTCGACAAGGGCAGCACCATGATTGGCCTTGTGTTGCTTTTCGTCATCTTGTCCATCGTGACGACTGATTTTTTAACGGTTGACAACCTGATCAATGTGACCCGTCAAGCTACGGTGCTGTGCATCATGGCGGTGGCGATGACGTTCATCATCATTACCGGGGGGATCGACCTGAGTGCCGGCTCGCAAATCGCTGTCAGCGGCGTGGCCGTCAGCGGGCTGATTGTGGCGGGAGTGCCAATTCCGCTCGCGGTGCTTCTCGCGATCATGATCGGCGGACTTATCGGATTGTTCATCGGGGGAGTTGTCTCGACGCAAAAAATCCCGCCGTTCATCGTGACTCTGGGGATGACGACGATTCTCTCCGGTCTTGCCTTCGTGTATACGCAAGGGAATCCGATTGCGGTAAGCGACGCGACTTTTCGGGCGCTGGGACGCGGCTACATCGGACCGATTCCGATTCCGGTCATTATCATGGTGATCGTCGTCATCATCGGCCATATCCTCTTGTCCCATACCCGGTTTGGACGCTATGTCTACATGATCGGAGACAACGAAGAAGCAGCGAGACTATGCGGGATCAATGTCAACTGGGTCAAAACCGGTGTGTACGTCCTCGGCGGAGCGATCATGTCGATTGCCGGGATTATCCTCGCTTCCCGTCTCTCTACAGGCTCGCCCAACTCCGGTACCGGATCTGAGCTGGACGCCATCGCAGCCGTAGTTCTGGGCGGCGCCAACCTGTTCGGCGGGGAAGGGAAGATCGTCGGCACCTTGATGGGTGTCGCCATCATCTCGATTCTCAACAACGGATTAAACCTTTTGGATGTGTCTTCTTACAATCAGCTCATGATCAAGGGTGTCGTGATCTTGCTGGCTGTATGGCTGAATTCGATCAAGGCAAGAAAAAAAATGAGCGTGTAGGTGATTGGAATGAGCGGAGGAATATTCCCCCCAAAAAAGAATGCATTACTCGAAATCCTTCCTGTAAAAAAACCGATTATCGGGATGATCCATCTCAAGCCATTGCCAGGCTCGCCCCACTACAAAGGGGAGTCTGTTCAGGAAATGATCGACTTTGCGCTTGAGGATGCCCGCCGATTGATTGAAGGCGGTATTGACGGCCTGCAAATCGAGAACGCCTGGGATCTTCCTTTTCCCAAGCCGGAAGACTTCGGTTACGAGACAGTCGCCGCGATGACGGCAGTCGGCGTCGAGCTGAAAAAGATGTCCACAGTGCCGATCGGCGTAAACTGTCTGGCGAATGCTGTCGTGCCTGCCATCGCGATCGCAAAGGCGATCCAGGCCAGATGGGTTCGCTCCAACCAGTGGGTGAACGCCTATATCGCCAATGAGGGCTTTGTCGAAGGCGCTTCAGCCAAAGCGATGCGCTACAAGGCGCGCCTTTTCGGAGACGACATCAAAATTCTCGCGGACGTCCATGTGAAGCATGGCAGTCACGCGATTGTCGCGGATCGCAGCTTGTCGGAGCAGACGCGGGACAATGAATTCTTCGATGCAGATATTTTGATCGCGACCGGAAACCGCACCGGGGATGAAACTTCGTTGGATGAGATTACGGGAATCAAGGAAAACGCCTCCCTCCCGGTGATCATCGGCAGCGGGATGACCGCTGAGAACGCGAAGAAGATCCTGTCTGTCGCAGATGGCGCGATTGTCGGCAGCTATTTGAAAGAGAACGGCAACTGGTGGGAGCGCGTGGACACCGAAAAGGTGAAACGCTTCATGGATCAGGTTCATTCCTTGCGATAGGTTGGGGGCCGATCATGGGTAAAATCGCCGTACATGGTTTCGTCAATACAGATATCATCTGTCAGGTTGACGCCTTCGCAGAAGTTGATCAGGAGACCGAAGTGAGCAACCTGCAATTTTTGCCTGGAGGATCAGCAGCGAATGTCGCTGTTGGTCTTTCGCGTTTGGGGGAAGAAGTGTATTTTCTCGGAGCGGTCGGTCAGCATGCCTACACCTCCTTTTTGTTGGACAGCATGGAAAAGGTGCGCCTGGACCACATCCAGATCGTCGACGACGTTTCGTCCGGAATGGTGATGGTGCTGGTGGACCAAGAAGGGCTGCGCACCATGTATACGTATCCGGGAGCCAATGTGCAGTACGAGGTGAACCGGATCCCCGAGGACTTTTGCCAAGAGCTTGACTTCCTGCATCTGAGCAGCCCGCATCTGCCGATTGCGGATCAGCTTTTCGCCTGGAAAGAACGAAACCCGCGTCTGCGCATATCCTTTGACCCCAGCTCCCTGTTGACCAAAAAAGGGCTGAAGCCGCTCGAACCGCTGCTTTCCCGGACGGACATCCTGTTTGTAAACCGATCGGAGCTGCAGGATTTGGTTGGCGATCAGGAGTTGGAAGATGCCTTGCAGGATTTGCATCGACGTGGCGCGAAGGAGATCTTTGTGAAAATGGGCGGAGAGGGAGCGCTGTACAGCTCTGCTGTATCCGGTACGGACTCAGCAAGGACAAGCATCTTCCTTCCCTCTCTGCCAGTCAAAGCGGTAGATTCTACTGGTTCGGGAGATGCTTTTGCCGTCGGCGTGCTGTATGGTTTTCTACGAGGTTGGGAGAAGGAAAAAATCTTGCGGGCAGGCATTACCCTGGGCGCGCGCGTGGTACAGCAGGTCGGAGCGAGGACGGGATTGCCGCATGCCTGGGAAGGGGAGGTCTTGGAAAAATGAATGCCAATGATCTGTTTGCACAAGTGGATCAAGCAGATGCAGTCGCTTTTTTGCAGTCGCTCCTCCAGATCAACAGTGTGAATCCGCCTGGAGCGGAGCGGGCCGTAGCAGAAGCGATTCAGAAGCGGCTGCAGGACAGCGGGCTGCACATGGAGATGGACTTGGTGACAGAGGATCGGGCCAATCTGCTCATTTCCCTGTATGGCAAGCCTTCAGAGAAAGCAGTCAGGGATCAGGGGAAAACCCTGGTTTTCAGCGGGCATTTTGATACCGTTCCCGTCGGAGGGGTGGAATGGACGTATCCCCCGTTTGCGGGTCAACGAGTAGGCGACCGCATCTACGGCCGCGGCACGACGGACATGAAAAGCGGTGTCGCAGCGATGATCATCGCTATGGAATGCCTCGCCAAGTCGGGGATCTCGCTGCCTGGAAATCTGCTTTTTGCAGGGACAGTAGGAGAAGAAGTAGACTGTCTGGGAGCCAAGGAAGTGGTGAAGAAAGGCCAGATCGATCATGCTTCTGCGATCGTGGTCAGCGAACCTACCGCCAATCAGGTCATCGTCGCCCATAAAGGCGCGCTCTGGCTTGAGGTGACCATGTACGGCAAGACGGCGCACGGCTCCATGCCGGATCACGGCATCAACGCGATCCAGGCGATTCATCGTTTCATCGCGGAGCTGAATGCTTATCGGCTGGAGCATGAGCCTCATGCCATCCTCGGCGGCTCTACGCTGAACATCGGAATGATTCGCGGCGGCGTCAGCCCCAACGTCGTGCCCGATCAGTGCAGCGTGACCCTCGATATACGCACCGTTCCGGGGCAAAGCCATGAGCGGATTCTCGAAGATATCGGGCGGCTCGCCCAAAAAGCGTCCCTGGCGGCGTCTTATCAGCTCAAAATCTTGAATGACATGTCTTATGTCGATACGCCGTCTGATGATCCCTTCATTCGCACTGCCATGAAGGTGGCGGGAATGGCGGAGGATGCTGCGCCTCGCGGGGTCAATTACTACACAGATGCTTCTATCTATCAGCCGAATCTGAGCGGCATTCCCGTTCTGATCTACGGCCCGGGCGAGCCCAGCATGGCGCATCAGCCGGATGAATGGGTAGAGGTTGAGAAGTACCTGGATTCCATTCGCTACTATATCGCCTTGGCGTTGGCTTATTTGAGGTAGTGTCAGATCCCAATTTCTCAGTGATCACATGAGAAATTGGGATCTTTTTTTAAATGAAATCGATTATACTGGGAATATCAACCAATAGGGAGGCAATTTATATGAAAAACATGAAAAATCAACCCGTGAAAAGAGATAAGGGTGGAACACGTTCTTAATTTCTAAACGTTGTACCCCCTTATATTGTGTTTATGAAAAAAACACTAAAGAGGGGTAACTCATGCATTTTCCAATAAAAAAATTTTTATCTTATTACAGGCCGTATGCAATGCTGTTTCTTGCGGTATTGGGGTGTGCTGTTCTCGTATCTGCTGTGACGTTGGCATTTCCGCTGCTCGTTCGATACATTACGAAGGATGTTCTCGAAGGAGATTTGTCCACTGCCCTCAGTGAAGTGTATTGGATTGGAGCGCTGATGCTCGTTTTGGTCGCGATCCAGAATATCGGGAATTTTTTTGTGGACTATAAAGGTCATGAGATCGGTGCTCGCATGGAAAGAGACTTGCGAAGCGAGCTGTTTGCGCATATGCAAAAGCTCTCTACCAGCTTTTACGATAAGGAAAAGACGGGACAGCTCATGTCGCGCATCACGAACGACCTGTTGATGCTTGCCGAGCTGTATCATCACGGACCGGAAGACTACCTGAAATATTTCATCCGCTTTATTGGGGCAATTGTCATTTTGTTTTCTATAAACGCTCCTTTGACGATTGCGGTTTTCTGTTTTTTCCCATTCTTAACGATCTTCGTCATGTATTTTAATAAGAAGCTGAATCGGGCATTAAGAAGAAACAAAGAGCGGATCGGGGACGTGAACGCCCAGGTGGAGGATAGTTTAGCTGGAATTCGAGTCGTAAAATCATTTGCGAACGAACACGTCGAGATCGAGAAATTTAACCGAGAAAATAATCGTTTTCTCGACAGTCGCAAGAATACGTACAAGGCTGAAGCGTATTTCTACAATGGTGTTGAGACGTTTATCCAGCTGATTACCATCACCCTGATTATTTGTGGCAGTGCCAGTATCGTCAACCAAACGTTGGACTTAGCGGATTTGATCACGTTTTTATTGTATATCAGCTTTTTGGTAGAGCCGATTCAACGGCTGACCCAAATGAGCACACTTTTTCAGGAAGGGATCACGGGCTTTCAGCGCTTTATGGAAATCATGAATCTGAAGCCGGCAATCGAAAGCAAAGAAAACGCCATCATCCTGCGAGAGGTACATGGCGAAATTGTGTTTCAGCAAGTTTCCTTCCGCTATGAAGACCATTTGGACGATGTCTTCACAAACCTCTCGCTGACAGTAAGGCCGGGAGAGTATGTTGCGCTAGTCGGCCCGTCCGGTGCGGGAAAAACGACAATATGTTCGCTTATTCCCCGCTCATATGATGTGACAACTGGCAACGTGTTGCTAGATGGGACCGACGTTCGGGATATCGATCTGCAGTCGCTCAGGAAAAACATCGGCGTCGTACAGCAGGATGTCTACCTCTTTGCCGGAACGGTGATGGAAAATATCCGCTACGGGAATCCGGAGGCGAGCGATGAAGAAATTATTGCGGCAGCCAGGCACGCAAATGCCCATGACTTTATCATGAGCTTGCCAGACGGCTACAACTCCGAGATTGGGCAACGCGGTGTGAAGCTGTCTGGAGGCCAAAAGCAGCGACTAAGTATCGCCCGCGTCTTCTTGAAGAATCCGCCTGTCCTCATTTTGGATGAGGCAACGAGCGCTCTGGATAACGAAAGTGAGAGTATTATCAAGGAATCGCTGGAACGGTTAGCAAAAGGGCGTACAACGATCGTCATTGCCCCGCCTGTCTACGATCCGCAATGCAGACCGGATAATCGTATTAACCAAAGACGGAATTGCAGAGCAGGGCACACACGAAGAGTTACTTAGACGCGACGGAGCGTATGCACATCTGTATTCCAAGCAGTTCGAATTACAGGTATAAGCAACAGCAACCCCTGCCAGTTTCTATGAAGGCAGGGGTTTTGCTTTCTTGCGTTTTACTTCGTCTCACGCTGATCAGGGAAGGCGTTTGACGACCGGTATCCAGATCTCGCTTTGAAACGTAGGGGAAGTTGTATCTTTATGCGCATTCCACAAGATTTCCGGCCCTTTCGCCAGCTCGTAGCTGGAAGTAGGAAACCACTCGGAATAGATGCGTCCCCACGTATTCTGGAGCGTCTGGGGGAAAGGCCCGACTGCCTCAAATACGGCCCAGGTGGACGCCGCTACTTCAAGCGCGGCGAGACCAGGCGGACAATCGTTTGTCGTTGCCACGCCGATGTAATGGTCCAATTCCCCTTTTTCCTCCATTCTGACTTCGGAAAAATTCGTCGACGCACTGATGATTCCTTTTGGCTCGATATTGGATTGCTGCTTGAGCATCTGGATGGTCTCCGCGTTAAGCTGTCCCCACATAGCGGCAATCTCCGGATTCACGCCGTTGAAAACAATGGGGACCCTTTTCGTAATTCCGATGATGCGAAAAGCTTCTTTTTCTTCGATACGATAGTTCATTTCTTCTCCTCCTTGAATGGTTAATTGAAAAGTCATGCGTGGAAATGCTTTGAGAGCCTGCTCCCGGTTTCTCGCTTTTGACGGCGTGACCCCGTGCAGCTCCTGAAAAGCGCGAGAGAAAGCATCTGCAGAGCTGTAGCCGTATTTGACGGCTACATCGATGATCTTGGCTTGCGATTCTTGAAGTTCAAAGGCCGCCAGCGTAAGGCGTCTGCGGCGAATGTACTCGGACAGTGTAACCCCCGCCAAAAATGAAAACATTCGGGTGAAGTGATACTCGGATGAACAGGCCAGTCTTGCCACTTCGTGAAAGTCGATCTCGTCTGTGAGGTTTGCTTCGATATACTGCAAGGCTGCATTCATATTTGCGAGGGAATTCATTTCCACCACCTCCTCTCTGTACACAGAATAGCAAGAAATTCAGTACCCTATCCGACTTTTGATGCACGATATTGCAAGCCTTCTGTCCGAGGAGCGGGTGCAAGTAGACGAAAAGCAGAATTTGAAGTAGACTCCAACCAGCAGCCTTTGTTACGGTGTTAGGAAAGAGGAGGCCGTTCCATGAGTCAGGCAAAAATTCTATTGATAGAAGATGAGAAGAAGATCACCGGCTTCTTGAAGCTGGAGCTGGAATATGAAGGATACGAAGTATATTCGGTAGAAGATGGGGCCATCGGGCTTGAACGTTTTTTACAAGAAGAGTGGGACCTGGTTTTGCTGGACGTGATGATTCCGAAACTGAACGGCATGGAGGTGCTGCGGCGCATACGTGCTTCCGGAAGCATCACGCCTGTCATTTTGGTCACGGCAAGAGATTCGCTGCCGGACAAGGTGAGCGGATTGGATTTAGGTGCCAATGACTATATTACCAAGCCATTTGCGATTGAGGAATTGCTGGCCAGGATTCGTGCGTGCATGCGCATGGCGAATGTTTTGAAAAAGGAAGAGGAGAATGGACGATTCACGATTGCGGATCTCTGTGTGGATGAGAAGCAACGTATCGTCACGCGTGGCGAAAATCAGGTAGAGCTGACGCCGCGCGAGTTCGATTTGCTGATCTATATGGTGAAAAATGCAAACCAGGTTCTGAACAGAGAGCAAATTTTGACGAAGGTATGGGGATATGATTACCATGGCGATACGAACATAGTAGACGTGTACATCCGCTATTTGCGCAAGAAGCTGGATACTTCGCCTCATGCCCCGCTTATTCATACCGTACGGGGAATCGGTTACACCATAAAGGGGTAGGATCAGATGAATATCCGCAACAAGATCCATCTGTTTTCGACGGTTTGGCTGGTGTTGATCGTCTGTCTCATCAACACCTCCATTTATTGGCTATTCCACAAGCAAATGACGGACCAGGAATTGGAAAGGCTCCAGTCGCAGGCCCGGAATATAGCGGAAACGCTTCATTCATCCGCCAATCAAGTAGAGCCCGCAGAGTTGCTGCAAGCCTTTTTGGCACCGATCGGAATGATCAGGGTAGTCAATGAAGAGTCACGTGCGATCATCACGGCTGCGAAGGACAAGAAATTCGGCGACTTGCCCCCGTCTTACAGCGCTTCGGAAACGTACCGGATCACGGAACAGGACGGTGTCGCCTATGCGATCGCGCAAATGCCGATCATCTGGAAAGACGGATCGGTTGTATCCCTGGAAGTGACGACCAGCCTGGCAGATGTACAGGAAACGATGCGGATGTTGCGAGTCGTGCTGATCATTGCCTCGCTTGTTGTGCTGCTGCCTTCCTTTCTGGCTGGCAGAGTACTGGGGAAGGTGATACTGGGCCCGATCCACTCGATGATTCGTACGATGGAAGAAATTCAGAAGCGGGGCATCTTCAAGAAACTGGATGTACAGCATCAGTCAAAAGACGAATTATACCAGTTGGGGAATACCTTTAACAAAATGATAGACATTTTGCAGCAGAACTTTGACAAGCAGCAGCAGTTTGTCTCGGATGCTTCGCATGAGCTGAAAACCCCTTTAACCGTGATTGAAGGTTATGCAACCATGCTGAAGCGCTGGGGGATGAAAAAGCCGGAGGTGCTGGAGGAAGCGGTCGAAGCCATCTACGCCGAAGCTGTCCGGATGAAGAAAATGACCAGGCAAATGCTGACGCTGGCCAATCCTCATGAAGAATCACACTTAACCATTCAGGAAGTGGATCTGGTCGCGCTAAGTGAAGAGACGAGCAAGTGGATGAAGAGAACCTATGACCAACAGATTACCGTCCATGCCGAGGCAAGCGATATTCGGGTCCATGCCGATGAGTCTAAACTGAAACAGTTGCTCGTGATTCTGCTCGACAATGCGTTGTCCTACAGTTCAGAGCCAATCCGCATCGAGATAACCGAACGAAGCGGAGCGGTGAGCATCTCCGTAGTGGATCGCGGGGTTGGAATTCCCAAGGAAGATCTGCCGCATATTTTTGACCGGTTTTATCGGGTTGACAAAGCGAGGGCAAGGGAAACAGGCGGAGCCGGACTGGGCCTGTCCATTGCAAAACGCATTGTGGATGCTCATGGCGGGACAATCGATGTCTGGAGTGAAGTAGGAAAAGGAACTACTTTTACGGTGTCGTTTCCCAATTCGATACGAGCGACAGGAGGGGAGCAGCGATGAATCGAAAAAAAGGACTTCTTCTTGGCGTGGTGCTGGTGGCGCTTGCCGTATTGGGCGTTTCGCAACTGGTAGTGGGCAAGGAAAAAGAGATCATCCCAGCTGAAGAGATGAAAAAAATGCTTGAGTCCCGATATGCGGGGGAGGTTGGCTTGATTACGCTGGTTGAGAATGGAAGCCAGGATCTCTACTCCAGTACGTTGCAGGGAAGCAACGGGGTTTATCAAATCGGTACGGACGCTTATTCCGGCCAGGTTTTGCATATCATTCCCTTGAAGGTGGATCGTGCACAGGAAACACAGGTGGAGGAGCCGACGAAGTCAGAGCAGCCACCTCATGCCCAAGCCGACCAAAGCGCAGGAATTTCTCTGGATCAAGCAAGAGCGATCGCCCTGCAGCAAGTTGAAGGCAGGTTTGAAAGCATAGAAGTAGAGGAAGTAAACGGGGCGTTGGCCTATGAAGTGGAATTGGAGACGCCCGATCATCAAGAAGTGAAGGTTCAAGTAGACGCCTATACAGGCATGGTGCTGTCCGTTGTTTGGGAAGATTAGGGGTTCTCTCATCATTTTTTAATCTCTTTCTTATTTCTGTTTCATTTTCAGGGACTATCATGAGGGAAACAGAGAGGAGAGATTTCCCATGAAGAAGGCAATGGCAACTATGATGGTGGCGCTGCTCGCAGTAAGTGTCAGCCTGACAGCTAACGCGGAAAACGCGGGTCATTTGAATACATCCCCGCAGAATAGCCAGAAGCATCCTGTATATCTGGAGATCGATGATGATCTGCGTGGAGACATTTTGCAAACGGTGCGCATTTCTCAGGAAGAAGCCCAGAAGCTGGCGCTTGGTGTTCAGCCGGGAACGATTCGGGAAATGGAGCTGGAAATGGAGCGAGGCACGCTCTATTACAAAATCGAGATTAAGAGCGGCTATCGCAAAGTAGACGTCTATGTCGACGCCATGACTGGTGAAGCCTGGCGCGAGAATGATCCGGAGCGTATGAAACAAAAGGTGAAAATCAGTCTGGAAGAAGCGAAAAAAATAGCCCTGAATCAAGTAAAAGGAACTATTACGAAAGCGAAACTGGATGAAGATGACGGGCAATATTTGTACGAAGTGGAAATCCGAACGGACAAATGGCAAGAAGTCGACATCGAAATCTCCGCAACGACAGGCGAAGTGCTTGACGTAGATTGGGACGATTAATCCAAACACAGGAAAACCTTAGTCCAATGCGCAACCGGACTAAGGTTTTTTTATTCCTGTCACACATCCTTCAACAGTCTTTCAAGCTTTTTGGCTTGTTCCCTCCGCCGTTTTTTCGCTAAGCGCTCCTCTTCACGCAAGGCGCGCAACAAGGAGAAGCACATGAATACCATGATAATCGCGAACGGGAGGGCAGCCACAATCGAAGCCGTCTGCAATCCCTCCAGCCCGCCGCTGAGAAGGAGGACGACAGCGATGGTAGACTGGAGGATGCCCCAGATGATTTTGACGCGATTGGACGGGTCGAGGGAACCGTCCGAGCTCAGCATCCCGAGGACAAAAGTAGCGGAATCTGCCGATGTGATGAAAAAGGTGATGATCAAAATCAGAGCAACGACGGCGAGTATCGTTCCCCAGGGGAGATGTTCCAGCGCGAGAAACAAGGCGGTGGAAATATCCTTTTGCACAGCTTCACCAATCGGGGCCTGATCAAAAATCTCCAGATGCAAGGCGGTCCCGCCAAAGACGGAGAACCAGATGAAGCTGAGTATGCTGGGGATGAGAATCACACAGACCACGAATTCTTTAATCGTCCTTCCCTTGGATACACGCGCGATAAACGTGCCGACAAAAGGAGCCCAGGCAATCCACCAGGCCCAATAAAACAGCGTCCAATTGGCAACCCAGTTTCCATGGGTGAAGGGAGTAAGCCGCAAGCTCATGGAGACGAGGTTGTTCAGATAGCTGCCGAGCGTGCTGGTGAAGGTATCGAACAAAAACGCAGTCGGCCCGAGAATCAGGGTCAGCAGCAGCAGGAGCAGCGCCACTACGAGATTGGTATTGCTGAGAAGCTTGATTCCTTTATCCAGCCCCGTGGTGGCGGAGAGCAGAAAGATGACGGTGATCACCGCGATAATCCCGATCTGGACAGTGGTGCTGGATGCCAGACCGAATAGGTGGGACAAGCCGCCGTTGATTTGCAATGTCCCCAAACCAAGCGAGGTAGCGACGCCAAAAGCTGTGGCGATGATGGCGAGTACGTCGATCGTCCGTCCGATGGGGCCGTTTACTTTCTCGCCAAGCAAAGGGGCGAACGTGGAGGAAATCAATCCCTTCGCACCTTTCCGGTATTGGAAATAGGCAAGCGAAAGGGCAATGATCGCGTAGATCCCCCAGGGATGCAGACCCCAGTGAAAAAAGACGTACCGCATCGCAACCGAGGCTGCTTCTGTGGTTTGTCCGGTCACTCCCGCGGGTGGGGCAAAGTAGTGGGATACCGGCTCGGCAACGCCCCAAAATACTAGTCCAATTCCCATTCCTGCGCTAAAAAGCATGCTAAACCAGGTCGGGAGGGAATACTCGGGTTCGTCATCATCCTGCCCCAAAGTGATCTGGCCGTATTTGCTGAAAGCGAGATAGATGCAAAAAATCAAAAAGGCGAAGGCGACGATCAGATAAAACCAGCCAAAATTGGTGGTGGTCAAGCCGAGCACCTTTGTAGCCGATTTTGCGAATAGTTCCGGAGAAATGACGCCAAATAAAACAAAGCAAATCACAATGATGAGCGAGATCAGGAAGGTCATGGGATTCCTCCAAAGCGAATGGTCCGACATAATAGTTTAGAATTTCACGGGTCATCTGAAAATATTCCTGAAAAAGGGAATGGATCAGAGCGACAAAGCATAAAAAATGCCTGTGAATGGCCCGAATTCCTTCCATGAGCCGTTCACAGGCGAAAAAAGATTAACGAGAGCGTACTTCCTGGCGCATAAACAACAGATAGGATAATCCGAAGCATACGGTCGTGGCTGCGATCAACCCGATGATATGCGGCCAGATCAACAGCACGCTTTGTCCCAAGGGCAACGGACTGGGGATGGCGCCGTAGATTTGCTCCATCGTCAGGGGCCCCAGACTTCGGATCGAAGGCGTGAGCATAATGGTCGTCGCTTCACTGAACAGTTGGCTTGGCGAGAATCGCAGCAGGATTTGGACAAATTGCTGGTGACTGAGCCACCCGTTCATGTCAGCTGCTTGTGTCGGCAAGGTCGCCGCAGCAATCAGCCGGACAATCATGGTAAAAAAGACGCTGAAAAAAATCCACACTGCGATGCTTGCCAGAGCCGAGGTGGCAGCCTGCCGGAATCGAACCGAAAACAGAATGGCTAGGTTCAGCCAGAAGGCGACATAGCAGATGCTGAGCAGCAAAAAGATGACCATCCGCCAGAATTCTTCCGGAGAAGGCGGAATGCCGAGCATCAACAGCCCCAGTCCCATTACAAGGAAGCCGAGCGCAAAAAACATGACGCTGATGACAAACAGCGCTGCGACGAATTTGGCGTGCAGGACGTAATCGCGATGGATGGGTTGGGCAAGCAAACGGCTTAGCGTCCCCTTGGTTCGCTCCGAATTGATGGCGTCAAACCCCATGCCGATGCCAAGGAGCGGTCCGAGAAAGGAAATAAAGGTCATAAACGCAGGCAATGTTCCGTCTGAGACCGTAAACAGCTTCAGAAAGAGATGCGAGACAAGCGCATCCTCGGAAGGAGCCGCATCCCGGATCGACATCATCGCGGTATACAGGGAGCCGAAGCAAGTCAGCACGAGCAAGAGCAGCAGGATATAAAAACGCCAGCTGTTCAGATGATCCGCCACTTCCTTTTGGACGATCACCCAGAACGGATGGAGTCGTTTGTCATCGCTTCTCATCTGCTTCCCTCCCTTCGAAATAACGATGGTAGATTTCATCCAGACCGTATTGCCGCTGGGTCAAATGGAGCAGCGAAGTGCCGCTTTCCACGATCATGCGAGAGATTTCAGACGTGACATGCTGGGTGCAATGAATCACCAGCCTGCCATCGTCATGGGTTTCAATCCGGCTTACTCCGTCCACCTGCTGCAGGGCATCCAGCAGGCCACCGGGGAAGTGGTTCACCTGCACTTCGATCACGATCGATTCCTCCTGGAACAGCTGCTGCGACAAGCTGTGGACGTCTCCTTGAGCCAGCAGGCGGCCGGCGACAAACAGTCCGACCCTGTCACAGATTTGCTGCACCTGATGCAGGTGGTGGGAGGAGAGAAGCACCGTCATACCTTCGTCGCGGCTGAGCTGCCGGATCAGTTGGAGAAGCTCGCGCACCCCCTCGGGATCAAGCCCCAAGGTTGGTTCGTCCAGAATGATCACTTCCGGCTGCTTGATCAATACCTCTGCAAGACCCAAGCGTTGACGCATGCCGCGAGAGTAGGCGCCAGCCTTTTTATGAGCGGCCTCGCCAAGCCCGACCCGATCCAGCAGGTATTCGACTCTCGAGACCGCTTCTTTGCGGGAGAAGCCGTTGAGCCGTGCGGTGTAGAGCAGATTCTCGGTTCCGGTCAGCTCCTCGTAAAACCCTACATCGTCAGGCAAATAGCCTACTTTGCGCTTTACGTGGATCGGCTGCCGCGTTGAATCAATCCCGCAAACCGTCACGGTGCCGGATGTCGGCTCAGCCAGACCGAGCATCATCAAAATCGTCGTCGACTTGCCAGCGCCATTGGGGCCGAGCAGCCCAAAGATTTCACCGCGGTTGACGTTCAGCGTCAATCGGTCGACGGCAGTCTGTTCCCCGTATTGCTTGGTCAGTTCGTTCAGTTCGATAATGGGCTCCAACTCGGCTTACCTCCTTCCGTAGGTACGGAAGAGGTAGTACACGCCTCCCATGACGCCGAGAATGATTAGAACACCGAGCCATCCCCACAGCATCGAGGTTTTCACTGCCACGCGAAACTGAGCTTCCGAGGAAGCTTCCGCTGCTCTGGCTGTCATGCTGACCACGTAATCCCCGGCGATCGCCTGCTCATCCGCTTTGATGGTTGCTGTCACTTCTGTCGTCTTTCCCGCTTCCAGCTTTGCGATTTGCTTTGGTTCAAAGGTTACCTCCCAATTCAGCGGGGTATCTGCCCGAAGCTCGATGTCTCGCAAATCTGCCGAGCCCGTGTTGGCGACTGTCAGCGTCAAATTGCGCTGGCTGCCTGCTGTCACATCGGTACTTAACAATCCTGTCGGCGTGCTCAGTTTGACAGCGTAGGATCCTGTGATCACGGCCTCCAGCTCGGTGCTGGCCGCTGTAGCGCTGGTCGCGGCTTTTACCGGGATCTTGTAAGATCCTTGCTTGATGCCCTCCGGAGGATCTGCCTCCACATCGATGTCCTTTGTGGTATTGGCGTCGACATTGACGGAGGTAACCGATTTGCCGTCCACCTTGAACTGAACATCCCATCCGGACGGTACATCTGCGGTCAAGGAATAAAGCTGCTTCTCCGCGGTACGGTTGCGCAATGTCATTTTATAGTGGAAGGAAGAACTGGCATGACCCTCCATGTTTGGCTGCTCTGACGTCAGCTCTGTTTTAAAGGTTCCTTGCTCGGTTACAGTCACTTGCAATGGCAGGGTTGCTTTGCCGGCAGCCACGAGCTGAAAACGGTAGCTCCCTTTGTCAATTTCCAGCGGCACATCCACTTGCAGCGACACTTGCTGCGATTGATCGGGACGAACGGAGATCTGCTGCAAACTCCAGCCCCCGGAGGTGAGCTGATACTCCCAGTTCTCCGGCAGCCCTTGCACCGTAAGCTCCGCGTCTTGAACCTGACTACTGTTGTTGATGATCTCAACGTTGTAATGGATCGATTCTCCCGGCGTCACCGAAATGCTGGTGTACGGCGTGTACAGGGTGATTTCCCCCGCAGCCAAAGAGGGGACAAGCCCCAGGGTCATCACTCCGACGATGAATGCAACGAAGAGTGACAATGATTTTCCCCAACTTCTGATCATCTTTTTCTTTCCCCCTGTTTCTCATTTTTGGTCACTCACCAAGGGTACGAACAAGTGGGAAATTTGGATTTACAGAAGTCAATAAAAATTTTTTGAAAGACTTTAAAATTGCCGGAAATTTTGCTAGTAGTATGGAAAAGGGGATATTTCAGCGGAGGTGGAAGACGTTGGCCCATCCAGATGTTGACGAAGAGCGGCTGCTTCGTGACATGGCAAATGGATCGATTACAGCCTTTGAACAGTTTTACGAGAAATACGCTTCGCTGGTCTTGCATATTGCTTTGCGCATTGTAAAAGACCGCATGGAAGCAGAGGATATATGTCACGATCTTTTTTTGGAAGTATGGAAAAAAGCGGGTCAGTACGATCCCAAGCGCGGAAGTATAGAGGCCTGGCTGGCCGTCATGGCGCGAAGCCGCTCGTTGGATCGGATGCGGAAAAAGCAGCGGCTGCCAATCGCTCCTGGGGAGAGCGTCACTCTGGAGCAGGCTTCCACTGTTGCGGCTGCGGAAGAGAAGGTCCTCTCCAGGCTGGATCGGGAAGTGCTGGGGCAGGCATTGAGCAGGATCCCTCAAGCTCAGGCTCGTGCTCTGCAGGGGATGTACTATGAGGCCAAGACACAACGCGAGCTGGCCGCAAACATGAATCGGCCGCTTGGGACCGTCAAGTCTTTGATTCGTTATGGGCTGGACAATATACGCAAGCAATTGAGTCAATCGGGGTGGCTGGAATCGCTGGGAGGTGAGAGGAAGCATGAGTAATGCAAGCTGCATATGGCGGGAGGAGGAGATCGCTGATTATCTGCTGGGCAGGATGGCGGAAGGGAAGCGCAGAGATTTGCAGCTTCACCTCCTATCCTGTACGCGATGCGCGGAGCTGCACCGTGAATGGTCGGCTATTCTCGAACCGTCAGAAGCGATGCCTATGCCGACGCCATCCCCAACACTCAAACGCCGCCTCTTGCGCCGTATTGCTTTTGAGCGTTGGCTCTCCTGGAGGAAGAAGGATATTGGAGCTGCCTTTGCTGTGAAGAGAGCAGCCGTTCTTTTCCTATTCCTGATGAGCTTGTTCTTCTTCCAAAGGGACAGCGGACTCCCTGATGAAAGAATGTTGGCTGCAAGCCTGCCCAACATGAATATCGTGATGGACCCGCACACGGTCTTGCACGTCGCATCTGTTGTCCCGAGTCATGCCAAAAGCTATGTTTGGGTGAACAACACATCCAATGAAATGCTGATCCTCACAAAAGGACTGGCTCCTCTCCCGGAAACGGACTATCAGGTATGGTTTATCACCGAGGACAGACGTTCACGAGTCGGCCTGCTGCGCTGGGAAAACGGCATCGCCCAGCTGTATTTCCAGGGAGGCGAGCTGGGTCTGGTAGAGAATATTGCCGTAAGCGTCGAGCCAAAAGGAGGCAGCTTCACGCCGACTAGTCCGGATGCCATTTTTGTCAATCTGAGAACACGCTGACAGGAGATATCAGTTGGTGTCTTCACTGCCCAGAAGGTGATCGGCCACCTCCAGGATGATGGGACAATGATCGCTGCCCGTCACTTCGGCATCGATCCGGGCGTCTAGCAGAGATGGAGCCAGTCTGGCGGAGGCGAGGAAGTAGTCGATTCTCCACCCGATGTTACGTTCCCTAACCTTGGGCATATACGACCACCAGGTGTAAGCATCGGCGCGGTCCGGATAGAAATGCCGGAACGTGTCCAGAAACCCGGATTGGAGCAACTGGGTCATTTTTTCCCGCTCCTCATCGGTGAAGCCGGAGTTTCCGCGGTTGGATTTGGCGTTGCGGATGTCAATTTCCTGATGCGCCACATTGAGGTCGCCACAGATGATAACCGGCTTTTGGGCATCCAGCTCCAAAAGATAACGGCGGAAGCGATCTTCCCATTCCAGTCTGTAATCCAGTCGGGACAAATCTCGTTTGGCATTTGGCGTGTAGACATTGACCAGGTAGAATGAATCGAATTCCAGTGTGAGCGCGCGCCCCTCCGGCTCATGGTTCTCTTCCAGGCCGAATCTGACAGACAACGGCTCGCGCTTGGTAAAGACGGCGGTGCCGGAATAGCCTTTTTTCTCGGCATAATTCCAATATTGCAGGTAATTCTCGGCGAAATCAGCCGTAATCTGCCCTTCCTGCAATTTCGTTTCCTGGATGCAAAAAATATCGGCATCCATTCTCGCAAAATAGTCGCTAAAGCCTTTGTTTACGCATGCGCGCAATCCATTTACATTCCACGATATCAGCTTCATTTAACAGGCTCGTCTCCTTGCTTACGATTGGGTCCTTTAGTGAACGCTTTGCTTGATTTGCTCCATCGACGCTTGGTTGATCAGTCCCAGCCGCCAGATGGCGTAGCCTTTGAGGTTGTATCTCTTGGCAAGCCCGATTTTCTGATTCACAGACGATTCATTTTCGCTTCCCATCGAAATGCCCAGAATCAGTTTTTCCTTGGGCACGTGGACCAAGGCCATGCGAATGGCTTCGTCCACTCGGTTCATCGGCTCCGGACCTTTTTCCCCTTCGTATGCGTAGGCCATGATGACAAGATCGTCGGCCAACTGACCTAAGGCGGCATAGTCGTAGCCCTTGTAAGCGCCGTTCAGGGGATGAAGGATCAAGGTCAGCTGGATTCCCCGCTGTCTGGTTTCCGCAGAGAGCAGGCGAACGAATTCATTGTATTTCTCTTTGACCCCGGTGACATCACCGTTCATGCCCAATCCTTCAAAATCCAAGGCGATTCCTGTCATCCCTTTTTCTTGAGCAAGTGTGAGCATTTGCGCGATTGCCTTTTCTCGCAAGCTTGCATCTTCGAGCAGCTTGGTCAGCTCTCCGTTCCCGTCCCCGGCAAATACCATCAGGTAGGGGGAGGAGCCAGCCAGCTTGACATCCGCAATGATCGATTCCGGGGTGGTTTCGCCGGCAGGCTTCGGCCAGTAAAAATCATTGCCAGTCAGTGTCAGATTGCCGTCCTGATCGATTCTGCTCCAGCCAAAGGCTACCGAGTCAAAGAACGGCATCAACTCCCGCTGCGAAAAGGAAGAGATCGCATAGAAGGCCAGGCCGTACATGTCGCGCAGCGGTGAGACGATCGACACCGTTCTGGTGTTAGGGTCCCAGCCTACTTGCGCACCAAATTGCTCGCTGAAAAAACGGAGCGGGATCAGGGTGCTTCCGTTGTTTACATAAGGCGCGACCGGCAGAGTGACGGTCTTCCCATTTACGGTGACGAGCGGATTGTTTACCTGCATCTTGACGGTTTTGTCACCTTGGGCGGTAGACTGAACGGCGGTAATGGACTGGGTCTGGGCATCCCAATTCACTTGAATGCCCATTGCCTCTGAAATAGCTCGGAAAGGAACCATCGTTGTTCCGTTCACATTTGCAGGCGGAGTCGGAAAGGGAAGGGGATAGCCGTCGAGCATGATGGTTGTGCCAGGTGTTGCGGCGACAGCGGGTTGTTGGATGCTGATCAGGGAAACGCATCCGATAGCAAGAGAGAGCAGCAGCTTCCTAAATCGCATTTTCATAGACAATTCCTTTCCTCGTTGTTGATTCGATTTCAAGAATAGGTATACCAGTTTTGAGGTTGGAAAAGCAATGAATATTTCAAATAAAAACCCGCAGCCAGATCCTATGGGACCTGCTGCGGGGCATGTTCACTCTCGCATTCGCGGTACGGGGGCAGTTTCAATCATTCGATTGGCGATGGCTTCTACCATTTCAGCGGTTGTCTTGGGGATCAAGGTTTTCAATACCGAATTGATCATGGGGGCCTTGACGCCTTTTGCTGTGATATCGAGAGACCCCGTCATTTTCGTGCGATGCTCTCCCAGTGCCTGGGCCCGGAAGTACCCTTCCCCTGTGAAATTTTCGTTGATCCCCGTCAAGGTAAACCTCACCTCGGTCGGCGGTGTCCACTCTGTGATGTCTACCTGAAGATTGATCTTTTTCTTCATGATCCCGATATCTCCGTTAAAATTCCACGTAGATTGGCGATCATGGATAATTTCGTGGCTGATGTAGCCCGGTACCAGCGGAATCCAGAAATCCATGACACTGACAAACTCCCAGATCGCTTGGACGGGGAGGTCCAGATCAACATCGTGTATTCCTTGAGGCATGGTCTTCATTCCTTTCCCAGATGCGTTTCGTTATCTTGATATGTGTATGGCATCGGGCAGCAGGATATTTCGGAATTTATTTTTTGTTGCACGAAAAAAAGGCCCCATACTCGGGGCCTTTTTTCGTCAGGACTTGATGGCTGCTGTTTCCTTGATTCGATTGGCGATGGCTTCCGCCAAATCGGTCGTCGTCTGCGGAACGAAAGTCTTGAGGATGGTATTGATCATCGGACCCATGACGCCTTTTGCCGTGATGTCGAGGCAGCCCGTCATTTTGGTGCGCTGCTCGCCAAGCATTTCTGCGATGAAGTAGCCTTCGCCCGCAAAGTTTTCATTGATTCCGGTCAGATTGAACTTCACGGTGCTTGGTTCGGTCCACTCGGTTATGTCAATTTTCAGGCTGACTTTTTTCTTCATGATGCCGATATCGCCCAGGAAGGTCCAGGTGGACTGGCGTTCATTGATAATCTCGTGGCTGATGTAGCCTGGGACCAGTGGTGCCCATTTATCCATGTCGCTGACAAATTCCCAGATCGTCGAAATGGGAAGATCCAGTTCAATCTCGTGTATTCCATGAGGCATAGTCGCTCATTCCTTTCCCTCTCGTCCTTCTTGTATTTTTTGCTGGATATGGCGGCAGCCCTTAGATGTTCCGGGAAGCCGCTTTTCCTGCTGCTTGTCCGGCGAGATAGCCGAATGTCATGGCAGGACCGATGGTTCCGCCAGCGCCCGGATAGGTTTGACCGAGAATACCCATGGCTGCGTTGCCCGCCGCATACAGACCGCTGATTGGTTTGCCGCGCAGGCTGATCACCTGACCGTCTGCGTTGATGCGCGGCCCGCCGTTGGTCCCGAGTGTTCCGTAATAGATCGGCAGGGCATAGAAGGGAGCTTTCTCGATGGGACCCAGGTTGAATTCCGGCGAACCGCCGCCAGCCGCGAAGTTTTCAAAATAGACCGTACCGCGGTGGAAGTCGGGATCTTCGCCCTTTTCCGCGTAGCCGTTAAAGCGCTTGACGGTCTCTTCCAGACCGTCTGCATCGACTTCAATCTTCTCCGCCAGCTCTCGGATCGTATCGGCTTGCGCGATCCAATCAGGGGCAGGCTCTCCAGGCATCATGGTGAGAATGAGGGCAGAATCCTTCAGATTGCTGTCAAAAACCATCCAGACAGGCGGTTCATTCGGCCAGGTCTGGGTCACCTGGTCATAGGTATAAAAGGCTTTCGGCATATCCATGTAGGTCGTTCCCTCATTGACAAAACGCTTGCCGGAACGGTTCACGATGATGCTGTGCGCCAGATTGCGGCCGCTGCCGATCTGATTAAGGACATGGCCTTCATACTCGATCGTCGGGTCCTGCATCGCTGGGTACCACCAGGCTTCGCTCATGTTCCCGAGCGCTGCACCTGCTTCCATCGCCATGATTAGCGCATCGCCCTCGTTGGAAGGAGGAGAGAGCGGGTGAGTCACATGTCCTTTCAGGAAGGCACGGACCAGCTCCTGATTCCACTCGAAACCGCCAGAAGCGAGGATGACACCCTTGCGTGCCCCGACAAACAGGTCTTTTCCTTCTTGTTCTGCGCGAACGCCGATCACTTCGCCCTCGTCGTTCATGACGAGCTCCTTGCCTGGAGTTTCCCGCAGTACCTCAATTCCGCGGTCCAGGAGACCTTTGAACAAAGACCCGATCAGGGAGCGGCCCATGGTCACGATATTGTTCTCCATGCGCTCAGCAACGATGTTGAAGTCGATCTGCGTCGGATCCGTGGCTCCGCCTTCTTCAAGCGTAAGCGGCGGAAAAATGGGGTTGGCCCGAACGTACGCTGCCCATTCGCCCAGTTGATTCAATTCAAACGGTTTCGGGTCAATCGAACGTCCTTCTCTTTTTCCGCCCGGCAAATCTCCATAATAATCGCCGTATCCGCGTGGGACTTTGAAGCGAAGCGGCGTATTCTCGTGCAAATAGTCAATCATTTTCCAGCCGTTGTCGACGTAGACCTCGAGCAGCTCGGCATCCGGTTCTTTGCCGCCTGTGAGACGCTTTATGTACTGGAGAGCCTCTTCGCGAGTGTCTTCGATTCCCAGCTCTTTCATGTAGCGGTTGAGGGGAATCCACGGTATTCCGCCAGAGAAGGCAGTGGTTCCGCCAATCTGCGAGGCCTTTTCCAATACGAGGACCTGTGCGCCCTGGTCATGAGCGAGGATGGCTGCTGTCAGTGCCGCTCCTCCCGTACCGAGAACGAGAACATCTACTTCGCGATCCCATTTTTGTGGTCGTTTTGTTGTCATGCCTTTTCCTCCTTGCCATGCATGATAAGAAAGCGGTTTCAATCAATCGTGTCGATATTTTTGGAATCATTGCTTAATCGACATGTTGATGTAAGATAATCTTATCGGAGATCGGAAAATAGGCAATGAACAGTGTTTTTGAGGATGTCGACTACTCGACACTTTTTCTTTGGGTGTAGATTTTTGAGATAAAGATAGACAGGAGGAAAGGAAATGTCGAGGGAAAAGGCAAGGATGGACCCCCGGGTTCGGCGCACACGGGAGATGCTGTGGAACGCCCTGATCGCTTTGCTGTATGAAAAGGACTACAACAAGATCCGGGTTAATGAAATCGCTGAGCGGGCAACGTTGAACCGCACGACCTTTTATTTGCATTTCAACAGCAAAGAGGATCTATTGAATCAATGCTTCGAGGAGATTATGAGTGAGCTGATCCATTCCATTGCGATGACGCCTGAGGAGTTTAATTACGAGATTGACGAACCTCATCCCATTTTGGTTCGCCTCTTCGAACAGATCGCGATACATGCATCCTTTTACCGGACGATCATGATGGAGGACAAGCTGCAGCATCTGACGAGAAGAATGACGAAGATCATGGAGCAATTCATTACGTCCGGCGTCTCTCAAATCCAGGCAGACGGGATTGGCTTCGTCGTCTCCACGGACATAGCCATCCGCTATTTTACCATGGCGTATATGGGGGTCATCGGCTGGTGGCTGGAAAATCATATGCCGTATACGCCCAGACACATGGCCATGCAATTGACCCGCATGTCGAGCAGAGGACCGCTGGATCGGGACCCGTATCTGGAGAAGCAATCGTCCCCTCGTCCATGACGAGCCTCTGGAATAAACCCTTACCTAGCGGGAAATATAAGCTTGGAAAAAGGAACCAAGGAGGCACCCCTTTGAAAATTTCTGCAGCTGTCACTCATCAGCAAGGAGAAGACTTCCAGATCGAGCAGGTAGAGCTGGCCGAGCCTCAAGCAAACGAAGTCCTGATTCGAATCTCGCGACAGGCGTGTGCCATACCGATGCGGTAGCCAGAGACCTGGGGCTAACGCCGTATCCAGTGGTGCTGGGGCATGAAGGAGCCGGAATTGTAGAGAAGGTAGGAGCTGGGGTGAAGCATGTGGAACCAGGCGATCATGTGGTCATCTCCTATGCTTCATGCGGCCACTGCGAAAATTGTCTTACAGGCCATCCGTCAGCATGTGTGGATTTCAATCTGTTGAATTTTGGCGGAGAAATGGAAGACGGGTCTCATCGCCTGCATCAGCATGATAAAGAGCTGTCCACGTTCTTCGGCCAATCTTCCTTTGCGACCTATGCGATTGCCCATGAGCGCAACGTCGTAAAAGTAGACAAGGACGTGGATCTGGCTCTTCTTGGGCCATTGGGCTGCGGTATTCAAACAGGCAGCGGTACCGTCCTGAATAAATTGCGTCCTGCTTTTGGCACCTCCATCGCCGTATATGGCTGCGGGGCTGTAGGATTAAGTGCCATCATGGCTGCCAAAATTGCCGGCTGCAAAGAGATTATTGCGATCGACGTGCATGACAATCGGTTGGAGCTGGCGAAGGAGCTTGGGGCGACATTGGCGCTGAACGGGAAGAAGGTCGATGTCGTGCAAGAGATTAAAGAAGCTACGGGTGGCGGTACGCATTATGCGGTAGAAACGACAGGAGTTCCGCCAGTCGTTCGCCAATCACTGCATGCGCTGCGCCCGCTCGGCATTTCCGCGATCGTCGGGGTTACGCCGGAAATGAACTTTGATGTTCACAACGACATCATGGCAGAAGGAAAAACCATGGTCGGGGTCATCGAAGGAGACGCCGTTCCACAGTTGTTCATTCCGCAGCTCGTGGAGTATTACAAGAAAGGGCTGTTCCCCTTCGACAGGCTCGTGAAGTTCTATCAATTCCAGGAGATCAATCAGGCTTTCGAAGATTCCAAAACTGGGATCACGATAAAACCGGTGCTCAAGATCAGCGAGACAGCAACGTAAACCAATTTGTCCACAGCATGGTGAAAGCCAGTGGCACTCGACGGAAAAGGCGAGGCTCACTGGCTTTTTTGCGTAGCCGAGTAAAGCCCGTTGAACACAAAATTTGGTAGGATCAGGGGAGAGCTTGTTTTTTTGAACGAAATAATCGCGAGTGACCAATATGAGGTGTAAATCAACGGAAAGAGGGTGGGAATGTGGATCGGTCAGCCGAGGAAAGACTTCATGCATCCATCAGGCAGACGCTTGCCGGAAATCGGGACGCTTTCGGTGAACTGTATGATTTGACCATTCATGAGGTCAAGAAGACCGTGCTGTTTCTACTGGACAACAAGCAGGATGCAGAGGATGTGATTCACGACATTTATCTGGAGGTATACAGGTCGTTGCACAATTATGATCATGCTCGAACCTTTTCCTCCTGGTTGACAGGCGTAGCCGTACGACAAATCCAGAATTACCGTCGGCGCGGTTGGAAAATCGTCCGGCTTTTCAACAAGGTACAACTGCTTTCGCCTGTACAGACTGTACCGGACATCTCCAAAGAAGTTGTTGAACAGTTGGAACAACAGCAACTGATGGAGCAAATTCAGCAGCTTCCGTTCAAATTTCGCAGTGTCCTGGTATTGAAATACTGGCATGGTTGCACCCAAGAAGAGATCGCCGAAATCCTGCAATTGCCTATAGGGACAGTAAAGTCGCGCTTGCACCACGCATTGATGAAAGCACGGGAGATTGTCAGCCAGCAGTCTTTAACCTTGGGGAGGGAGCAGTAAGCATGGATCACAAAATGAGATATGCCATGGAAGCATTGCGTGCAGTCGAGGAGACAGTTCAACTGTCGCCAGACTTGCGGGAAAGAATTCTTCTTTCTGTCAAACAAGAGAGCCAAAGCAGATCGCCCATGCGGCAGGCAGGCAGGACAAAATGGCTATTAGTGGCTACGCTTGTTTTTATCTTTGCGTCAGGTTTTGCCTCGATTACCTGGTACAAGATCCAGAATCAGCAGGGGGAAACGGTCATGGAATATCAGGCGGCTCCTCCTCTGTCCAAGGAAAGGCTGGCCGAATTGCAGGCGGCGCAGGCCAAACTGGATGAAGTAAGAAGCAAGCTTGCTCCCGGCACGGCTGCTGCCGTCTATCAGAAGAACGAAGCGGGCCAGGGCGAGGTCAGCTATATCGCCAAGCCGTATATGTTGAACGAACTGGTGGAGCTGAACACTCATCTCAAGAATATCCTCGACTATCCTGCGGAAATCGCTACAGCATACAAGTTTAAAGAAGGAATGGTCAGCTATGATTACCAAAAAGACGAGGCTTTGGAAGAGAATCTGAAACGCAAGGCTGACGAAACCAATCAGGCGCTGATGGTCGAACCCGTCACAGTATTGCCGACGGTCTATCATGCTTCTGCCGCTTATGAGGATGCTGCCGGGAACCAGCTTCGGGTCAATATGCTGAAGCAATTTTGGGTAGGAAATAGCATGATGACGGTCCCAGGCGCCAATCAGATTGTAGAGGAAGTATCGATTGGCGGCTCGGAAGGCCTGTATATCGAAAGAGAAGATCCGTATGGAAAAATGCGCAGGGAAGTAAGATGGATGGATCAGGACTGGTCGCTATCCATCAATTCGACGGACAGCAGCATGACCAAAGAAAAATTACTGGAAATTGCCAATGACATTCTGGAGAGGAGATCCTGATGATGGGAATGAACCTTCGATCTGTCTATGCCACCTTTTTTCTAACTGCGGCCCTAAGCGGTCCCGTAACCATATATGCGGAGGAAGCCTCTCAAAATGTGATTTGGCACAACCTAGAGATCACGATCAAAAAAACATCGGAGACGGAGAAGCCGGATGCGCTTACGTCTACGTTGGAGGACTACCAGCGGATGAGCAAAGGGGGAAAGGTCATCACGACCGAGGAGACGCAAAAAGTGTTTGAAGCGCCTCTTTATCGCCCGGCACCATTCAGGCTGCCGCTCCTCTCGTCAAATGGTCTGTACACGCAGTATTTCACCCTCAAGGATGGGAAGATGGGAGCCCCAGTCCTGAAATTGAATCATTGGGACATCTACCAGAAGGAGGGGGAGTGGGCAGTCGTCATTCAGGATCGGGATACGTACACACAGGCCATCCTGGACAACAAAACACGAGTCCGCGACGAATATCCCGGCTATATGAAAGTGATGCAGATTCCCGGCAGCGACAATGTAGCTACCCTTACCCCTTTTCAAAACAGCGAAATACAGCGTCTTACCGTTCACATTCTCGATCCGCAGGGGAAGGTCATCCGGCTACAAATCATCGGAAATCTTTCAGATCAAGACCTGATCAGACTAGCAGCCGCATATAAGCCGCTGTCTTCGTAACGAAGAAAAAAATAATGTTTCGAATCGTACCGTCTACATGTAGATGGTACTTTTTTTGTTTTTCATTAATTGTTTTTAATTCCAGAAAGGTGAGGGTGAAGCTCGATGATCGACTGGGGATAATTTCTTTCCTTTTGGTTGATTCTATAGTTGCAGGAGGTGAGAGGAAATGACAGTTGGAGCGCAAGTAAAACAAACGCTGGCCAGCTTGAAAGGTGCACAGGCGAATCTGGAAACATTCGCACTGGGCACACAGAACCAACAAGCCAAGCAATTGTACACCCAGGCTGCTGAACAAACACAGTCCATCATTACGAACCTGGAACAGCGTGTGACTGAGCTGGAAAACGAAGAACCGCAATACAAAGGATTCTAAGGCTTCCAAACAGGAGACGGGGAGGGGATTCGAGCCTCTCTTCCTTTCCTGGAGGAAAGTGGAGGTAGGATATGCCGGATTGGCTAGATATCGTCATACGGTCGTTCGTTGCTTTTGCCTATCTGTTTATACTCACCAAAATCATTGGAAAGAGGCAGATTCGGCAAATTACTTATATTGAATACATCGTCGGAATATCCATCGGTTCTATCGCAGCATTTATGGCAACAGAAATGGATGGACCTATCTATCATAGCTTGATTGCACTCACCATTTTCGCGTTGTTCCCCGTCTTGCTGGAATGGCTGTCGCTGAAAAGCAAAAAAGTTCGCAACATCGTGCAAGGAAATGCCACGATCCTGATCAAGGATGGAAAAATTCTGGAGGACAATCTCAAAAGTGAGCGGATGACAACCGAAGACTTGTTGGAGCATCTGCGCATGAAAGATGTTTTTCGCGTGGCTGACGTTGAATTTGCCCTGATGGAAGCGAGCGGAGACTTGAGTGTGCTGCTCAAGTCGCAGCATCAGCCGGTGACACCGCAGCATCTCGGGCTGAAAGTCTCTCCTGCCGAAGAACCGCAGACCGTCATTATGGATGGCGTGATTTTGGATGAGCCCCTGGCGAACAACGGATTGAACCGCAATTGGGTCCGGGCTGAGTTGGAAAAGGCAGGCGTCGCTCTGGAAAATGTGTTCCTGGGACAAGTGGACAAAGGCGGGCAGCTCTATCTCGACTTGTATGATGACAAGCTGAAGGTTGCCCAGCCGATCGAGATGAAGCTGACGTTCGCCACCTTGAAAAAATGCCAGGCAGATCTTGAGCTCTATGCTTTGGGAACGCAGGATCAGCGAGTGAAGCGGACCTACCAAGGCGACTCGCAGGAACTGCAAAAGGTGATTGATACAGTGAAACCGCTGTTAATGCGTTAATAGGGAGCGAAATTGATGGCTGATCAGAAAAAGAAAAAATTGACCTTGACTCAGCAGGAATACCAGGAGCTTGCGAAGCGCCACGAGCCTGCCCGTCCCCTCGCCCGCAATTTCCTTCGCGCCTTTTTGGTAGGGGGAGTGATCTGTCTGATCGGGCAGGGGATTCAGGAGATGTTTATCCACTTTTTTGATTTCACCGAAAAAACGGCAGGCAACCCGACGGTAGCGGTTTTGATCTTCCTCTCTGCCTTGTTAACTGGATTGGGGTGGTACGATCGCATCGCGCAATGGGCGGGAGCGGGAACCAGCGTACCTGTGACTGGTTTTGCCAATTCGATCACGTCTGCGGCCCTCGAACACCGAAGTGAAGGCTTTGTGCTGGGAGTAGGCGGCAACATGTTCAAGCTGGCAGGCTCGGTCATCGTCTTCGGTGTAGCTTCGGCGTTTGTCATCGGACTCATCAAAACACTGATCAAAATGGGGGGATGAAAGATGCGCCAGGGCTACCAGTCATGGGTGTTTCCATCAAGGCCGGTGATTGCCGGAAGGGCTGCGATTGGCGGACCCTTTGAGGCACAGGGACCGTTGGCGAATGATTTTGATATCCTGCACGGTCATCTGATGATCGGTCAGGACAGCTGGGAGAAGGCGGAAAAAGTCTTGCTCGAGGAAGCATGCGACAAGGCGATTGAAAAGGCGGGATTGCGAAAAGAGCAGGTGCAATTCATGCTGGCGGGCGATTTGATGAATCAGTGCATCTCTGCCAATTTTTCTGCCCGTACGCTCTCCATCCCTTTTCTGGGGATTTTCGGCGCCTGCTCCACATCCATGGAAGGTCTGGCGCTTGCTGCCCTGATGGTGGACAGCCAAGCCGCAGACTATGTGTTGGCCGCTACAGGCAGTCACAATGCTGCCGCAGAAAAGCAGTATCGCTATCCTACGGAATACGGCTCGCAAAAGCCGCCGACAGCGCAGTGGACCGTGACCGGAGCGGGGGCTGCCGTCGTGGCGAATCAAGGGAATGGATTGCGCGTGGCAGCCGCCACAATCGGCAAAATCGTCGATATGGGCATGTCTGACCCGTTCAATATGGGGGGAGCGATGGCACCTGCTGCGCTGGCGACGATCGAAACCCATTTTCGCGACCTGAAGCTTCCCCATGACCACTACGACCTGATCGTGACGGGGGATCTGGGAAAGGTGGGTCATTCCATTCTCTCCGAGCTATTGCCCAAGCACAATGTCAATGTGCCATTGGAGCGCTATGTGGATTGCGGCATGCTGATCTACGGCGACAATCCGACAGTCTGGTCAGGGGGCAGCGGATGCGGTTGCTGCGCTACTGTTACCTATGGACATCTGCTGCGCCGCATGCAAGAAGGAGAGTGGAAGCGGATTTTGGTCGTAGCTACTGGGGCGCTGCTGTCGCCGATATCGTATCAGCAAGGGGAGAGCATCCCTTGCATCGCGCACGCTGTAGCTATTGAAGCGGATACGTTGTAAGGAGGGGGATCATGACGTTTTTGTGGGCATTTCTGGTTGGCGGAGTGATTTGCCTGATCGGGCAGTTTCTCCTGGACGTAGTGAAATTGACACCGGCGCACACCATGTCCTCCCTGGTCGTAGCAGGTGCTGTCCTCGATGGTGTCGGCTTGTACGATCCATTGATCAAATTTGCGGGAGCGGGCGCGACCGTGCCGATCACGTCTTTTGGCAACGCGCTTGTGCATGGGGCGATGGCTGAAGCGGAGAAGAGCGGTCTGGTCGGCGTTATCACCGGTATTTTTGAGGTGACGAGTGCCGGGATTTCATCGGCAATTGTCTTTGGCTTTCTCGTGGCGCTTGTATTTCGTCCGAAGGGGTGATAGAAGTGAGAAATCTGCTGAAAAAGGGAACCCCCTTTCTTTGGATCATGCTGCTCGCGGGAATCGTCCTGAGTTGCAGCAGCCCTCCACGTGATCAGGCAAATCAGCAAAGCATCCAATCCGTCACCCCCCGCTCTGCCAAACCTGTCATTGTCATCCTCATTGACTCCTTAATGGACGAGCCTTTGCGCAAAGTCATGCAACAAGGACGCGCGCCTGCATTGAAGCATCTGTACGACAACGGGCGCTACTTCCCGCAAATGGTGAGTTCTTTTCCTACGATGTCCGTAACCATTGATAGCACGTTTTTGACAGGCACCTATACGGACCATCACCATGTTCCTGGTTTAGTCTGGTACAGCGACAAGGAAAAACGTATGATTTTCTACGGGAACGGTCCTAAGGAAGCTTTGAAAATCAATCAACCGCAAGTTGTGATGGATGCTGTATATCATTTAAATCAGGTTCAACTGAACAAACGTACGAAAACCATTCATGAAGAACTGGCGGAACAAGGCAAAGAATCGGCTTCGATTAATGCGATTGTATTTCGCGGCAAAACGGAACACAGCCTGCGAGTACCGCCTATGACCGCAAAAGGGACGAGCCTGCCGGAACAAATCAAAGTGACCGGGCCATCCCTGCTTTCCTACGCGGCTTTTGCCCAATTGGACCCGAAGAATAACCGCAACACCCAAGTGTGGAAAAAATATGGACTGAACAATACATTTACTGCTCAAGACCTGGCTTTTCTGATTCGCCATAAAAAGCTTCCTGCGCTCACCATCGCCTATTTTCCGGAGAACGATATGACTGTTCATAGAAAGGGACCTGCCGAGACAGATGGAATTGTCAAAGCGGATCAAGCGCTGCAAGAGGCGCTGAACGCCTTTGGGTCGTGGGATCAGGCCGTAAAGCAGGCGGTATGGATCGTCATGGGAGACAGCGGGCAAACCACCGTTCTGGATGACCGCCAGGAAGCCAAAATTGATCTTCGTCCGCTTTTGCAACCTTATCGTATCGCGAAATTGAGCGAGCCTGTTTCAAAGGAAGATCAGGTAGTGATTATGCCGAATGAACGCATGGCTTACATCTACGCCATCGATTCCAACATTGGGTTGCCTGAGCTCGTAAAGAAATTGCAGAGAGAAGACAAGCTAGATATCATCGCAAGAAAAGCCGGTCAAGATATTGTGGTTACGGCGGGGAATACCACGCAAGCCTTCTCCTATCGTCCCGAGGGAAAGTACATAGATGAATATGGACAGTCTTGGCACATAAAAGGCAATTCTGAACTGGTAGACCTTGACATCCAGAACAAGCGGATCAGATACGGAAAGTATCCCGATGTTTTGGCGAGATTGTACGGTGCCATGCATTCTCACGAAGGAAGATACGTGGTCGTAACCAGTAAGCCCGGCTATGAGCTGGTCAGTGAGAGCTCTCCGACTCACATCGGCGGAGCGGCTCACGGTTCGTTGCATGAAAAGGATTCGCTGGTTCCACTGCTTGTTTCAGGGACCGATACGCGCCCGAAAACGCTGCGCATTGTAGATTTGAAGGACTGGCTTCTGCAGTTGACGAAGTGATTTCGAAACAACGAGGTTGCGACTGTGCAGCCTCGTTTCGCATTTTGCCCCAAGCTATGCCTTGCCTGATCTTACGTTGTGAAAGGAATTTTCTGCGGGTATGTAGTATGGAATAAAGACCATACCAAGAAAAGAGGCGAGCCGCACATGAACGAGATCCGCTATCATCGCAGGACGTATACGACGGGACCGACGCCGATTCAAAAGCTGGAACGGCTTTCAGAAGCATTGGGGGGACCGTCCATCTGGATCAAACGCGACGATATGTTGGGTTTGACGGCAGGGGGAAACAAGACGCGCAAATTGGAGTATCTCGTAGCTGATGCCATTCGACAGGGGGCCGATACGCTGATCACCTGCGGAGCGGTGCAGTCCAATCACTGCCGTCTCACTCTGGCGGCAGCAGTGCGGGAAGGCTTGCGCTGCCAGTTGGTTCTCTCCAGACCCGAGGTAGGAGAGTACGATCCGTTGGCGAGCGGCAATCATCTTTTGTTCCATCTCATGGGCGTAGAAAAAATCGAGCTGGTTCCGGCAGACGCCGATATGCAAGTGGCCATGGAACATCTGGCTCAAGCTGCGGAAAAAGAGGGACGAAAGGCGTATATCATCCCGCTTGGCGGTTCCAACCAGATCGGCTCGCTCGGCTATATGGCTTGCGCGGATGAAATCGAGCAGCAGGCGATGGCAGACAGGACGCCCTTTGACTATGTCGTAACAGGTACGGGGAGCGGAGGCACACAAGCAGGATTGGTCGGAGGCTTTCTTGCCCGGCAGTCGAACACCAAAGTCATCGGAATCAATGTCAGCGGTACGCAGGAAGGAAAAGAGGCGCAGGTGCGGGATTTGCTGCATCGTACCGCTGCACTGACAGGACTGCAAGGAAAAATCCCGGACGATGCCGTACGCTGCGACGACCAATATGTCGGGGCGGGTTATGCCATTCCCACAGAAGGGATGGTCGAGGCAGTGAAGCTCGTCGCTCGCACCGAGGGAATTTTACTGGACCCTGTGTACACGGGCAAAGCGATGGCAGGACTCATCGGGAAGATTCGCAAGGGAGAGTTTACCCGAGAGGACCGCCTGCTGTTTTTGCATACAGGCGGCACTCCAGCATTGTACACCGTTCCACAACTGTTTCTTTCACAGCAGTAGTACAAAAACATCCTGAGCAGCCCTCAAGGAGTATCGAGGACCAATGGACGCTGGTTGAGGAAAAAGGGGAGAAAAGCGAAGGCATTTGGGATCTTGACCCAGGCGCAGCGGAAAAGGCGGAACACGCTTTTAGCGTCCAACCTTGAACCACTTCTTCGAAGTGGCTGCTTTTGGACGCGGTTCCGCCTTTGGAGTGCAGCCGGCCAGGGATGCCCCCCAGAGAAGATCCCAACCCGCTGGAGCGTTCTCCCCTTTTTCCTCGTCTCCACTGCAGTCTGACCAACGGCATTCTCTTTTTGTACTCAAGTCTCACTAGGAGTAAATGGAAGCAGCTCTGGGCAAAGTAAGGAGACAGGAAAGACGAAAGGATGACGAGCTGCCTTGACCAAAAAAGAGTACGTCCTCACTGTTGTTGACAATTTGCTGAAGCATCAGGAGATCCTCCCCAGCGAACTTCAAAATGTACTGCAAGAAGTCAAAAACGACATTGAGCATGTTTCGGCGGATACTTTTTACCTGGAAACCAATATGGTGATGACAGAGCTTCCCCACGAGAGAAAGCCCAACCTAGACGCCCCTTTTTTCCGTCTGTCGGAAGCATATAGCGACCTGAAGGATCTGGCAGAGCAGAACCAGGATGCACATCCTGAGTTTTTTTCCGCCGTCACGCAACTGGAAGGGCTGCTTGATGCCTCAAAAGGCTACTTCCCTGAGTAACGCGATTATTCCTGAAGACATGCTTCAGGAATTTGGGTAAAATTTACTGAATATATTGTATTTTACAAATACTTCGGCTACCATTTACTTCATGAACCAGGAAAGGAGACAACGGCCCATGATGAAATGGAATCGAAATGTTTGGTACTCGCTAACGCTGGCAGTTGGACTGTTTGCTGCGGGATGTTCTCCTTCGGCACCGCCAAACAGCGCCAGCCCTCCAACAGGAGAGGCAGCACAGACGTCTGAACAGGCACAGCCTGCTGCGAACCAGCCTGTCAAAGAGCAAAAACTGATTATCGGACGGGGCGGGGATTCCGTGACGCTGGATGCGATCGCTGCCACGGACAGCGAATCGTTCAAGGTGACTGTCAATGTGCTGGAGACGCTGCTCAATTTTGAACCGGACAATACCAATATCCGTCCGGGACTGGCAGAGAAGTGGGAGATCGCTCCGGACGGGCTTACGTATACCTTCCAGCTTCGCCAGGGAATCAAATTCCACGACGGTACGGATTTCAACGCCGACGCTGTCGTATTCAACTTCGAGCGCTGGATGGACAAAAATCATCCGTTGCACGGCGAAGTCAGCTTTTCCTATTACAACGACATGTTTGGCGGGTTTAAGGGAGAGGAAGGACACATCATTGAAAGCGTCAAAGCTATCGACCCGCACACCGTCGAGTTCAAACTGAAAAAACCGCTCTCTCCGTTCCTCAACAACCTGGCCATGCCTGCGTTCGCCATCGCTTCTCCTGCCGCCCTGCAAAAGCACGGATTGGGCTTCAAGGAAAATCCGGTCGGGACCGGACCGTTTGTCTTTGTAGAGTGGAAGCGCAATGAGACCATTACATTGAAAAAGAATGAGCAGTACTGGCAGCCGGGAGTGCCGAAGCTGGAAGAAGCGGTATTCAAGGTGATTCCCGACAATACAGCCCGTCTGACTGCGCTCGTCTCCGGCGAGATCGACCTGATGGACGGACTAAACCCTGATGACGCCGAGTCTGTAAAAGGAAACGCCGAGCTGCAACTTCTGGATCGTCCGCCTATGAACGTGGCGTATCTCGCGTTTAACGTGGAGAAAAAGCCGTTTGACAACCAAAAGGTGCGTCAGGCCGTTGCCTATGCCGTCGACAAGCAGGGGATAGTGGATGCTTTTTACGGCGGCAGCGCAGAGCCAGCCGTCAACGCGACGCCGCCATCTGTATGGGGCTATAATGATGCTATTCAGGATCGCCCTTATGATTTGGAAAAAGCGAAGCAGCTCCTTGCAGAGGCAGGCTACCCCAATGGATTTAAAACAACCTTGTGGGCGATGCCTGTTCCGCGTCAATACATGACGGAAGGGCAGAAGATCGCTGAGGCGCTGCAGCAGGATTTCGCCAAGATCGGCATCGACGCCCAGATTGTCACGATGGAGTGGGCGACCTATCTGGCGAAGATCAGGCAAGGGGAGCAGGATATGTACCTCTTGGGCTGGACAGGGGACAATGGCGATCCGGACAACTTCCTGAACGTCTTGTTCAATCCCAATGAGAATCGGATGCGCTACAAAAACAAGGAGGTTCAAGACATTCTGGTAGAGGCGGCGTCGACGGTCGATCATCAAAAACGGATCGACATGTACAAAAAAGCACAGGAATTGCTGTTTGAAGACGCGCCGATGATTCCGCTCGCCCATGCCAAGCCGATGATGGCGGCAAGGGCAGGACTGTCTGGGTACGTGTTGCATCCGACGGGTTCGGAAAGCATTGCAGCGGTGGAATGGAAGGAATAAAAGACCTGTTCAGGCTGATTTCGCTCCACAAAAAATGGGGCGTGATCGGCCTTTTTTGCTTTCGCTCTGGTATACTAAAGCATGGATGTGAATCGAAGCGGAAGTAGGGAACTCATATGATTTTTTTTCAAGTCATTTTACCGGTATTGCTGATTTTCCTCAGTGGCTACATCCTGCAGCGGGTCTACAAGCTGGATCTCAAGCCCATCTCGACACTTGCCATATACGTGCTGTCTACGGCTCTTGTATTTCGCACCTTTTACAAAACACCGCTTGACCTGCAGTTGTTCTACATCGTGATCATCTCCATGCTGTTGACCATCGGGCTGATCGTGATCACGCAAATCACGGCAAAATGCTTCAAGTACGACAAGCAGCAGGAGAGCGCGATGATGCTGTCCACCGCATTCATGAACAGCGGAAACTACGGTACGCCGATCATCCTGTTCGCCTATGGCGAGGCAGGATTCAACTACGCGGTGCAGATCATGGTCTTTCACGCGATTATCATGGGCGTGTTTGGCGTCTATTTCGCCTCTCGCGGCAAGGGCGGCGCCAAGGACGCGATCAAGATGGTCCTCAAGCAGCCCTCCAACCACGCTGTCATCGTCGCGATTTTGTTTCAACAATTCCAAATCGTGATCCCGGAGAGCTATTATCAGGCGATAGACCTGGTCGCACAGGCAGCCATCCCCGTCGTCATGCTCATCCTTGGCATGCAGCTTGCCAATGTATCAGCGAAGGGGCTGGAGTGGAAGGGCCTGAGTATCGCCAGCGTCATTCGCTTGATCGCCTCGCCTGTGCTCGCTTATTTGATCTGTCTGCTGTTTCCGATTGATCCTCTTTTGCAGAAGGTTCTGGTCATTCTGGCAGCCATGCCGTCAGCGGCCACCACGGCGATGTACGCCATCCAGTTCAACGCCAGACCGCAGTTTGTCTCCAGCAGCGTGCTGATCACGACAGTGATGAGCGTCGGGACCCTGACATTTTTGCTGCATCTTTTACAATGAGGCTTAACATGTCGGCAAAAGTTCGACGAGTCCGGGAAGGATTTGGAAGGATTCCCGAGTATTCGGAAGAAAGAGTCAACTGATTACGGTTAACTCCCTTTGAGAGAGTCAGAGGGAGTTATACGGCGTTTTTTGAAAATTGAGGCGACGATCGCATTATGGTAAACTGAAAGACATTAGCAATACGAAAACCTTCACTAATTTCATATCGGGCCTAGTTTCGTCTCCAGACGAAAACGGGGGAACCATCTTTGGGGTTAATTCTGTGCAAGCAGAAGGGATGCTAACTGCCATCCTACCCGTCAGCTAACCTCGTCGGCTAAAGCAGAAATTTGCATACAATCTACGTTTGTTTGCTTGCTTTTTCATCGCATGATTGGCAGCTCTATTTGGGCTTTCATTCAGTGAATATGCAAGCTTATTTCCTCATATTTGTATGTGAGAAAAGAGTCGAAATACTGCTTTCGCCGGGATGGCCTTTCCTGGCGCGCGCAGTGGTTCGACTCTTTTTCTTTCCATAAATTTTATCGAAGGAGTGGTGCTTATGATTTCCTTTCACCATGTGGAAAAAAGCATTGGCAATACCTCCATTATCAAAAGTCTGGATCTTCAGATCAAAGCAGGCGAGCTGTTTGTCCTGATCGGCCCCAGCGGCTGCGGGAAGACGACGACCATGAAAATGATCAATCGCCTGATCGAGCCGACAGCAGGCAAAATCGAGATCAACGGAGAGGACATCTCTTTGGCTGATCCCGTGGAGCTGCGCCGCAGCATCGGGTATGTGATCCAGCAGATCGCGCTATTCCCGCATATGACCATCGGAGAAAATGTGGCCCTGGTCCCCAAGCTGAAAAAGCAGGATCGAGCCAAAATCGAGCAAAAGGTAGATGAGCTGCTGGACATGGTGGGGCTCGATCCCAAGGTGTTCAAAAACCGCTATCCGGCTGAGCTGAGCGGCGGCCAGCAGCAGCGTGTAGGGGTAATACGCGCGATGGCAGCCGATCCTCCGATTATCCTGATGGATGAGCCATTCAGCGCGTTGGACCCGATCAGCAGAGAGCAATTGCAAGACGAGTTCGTGCGTTTGCAAAAGACGATCAACAAAACCATTGTGTTCGTCACGCATGATATGGACGAGGCGATCAAAATCGCGGATCGCATCTGCCTGATGAACGACGGGGAGGTCGTCCAGCTGGATACTCCCGAACAATTGCTGCAGCATCCAGCCAACGAGTTCGTGGTGAACTTTATCGGGGCCAAGCGCCTGCGCAAGGTGAAGGAGCTTCATCCAAACGTGTCCAAAAAAGCGGCGACGCTCCCCAAATGGAGTATTTCATAGAAATGGGGTGAGGGGATGAGTGAATTTATTCAATTTTTGACAGACAGATATGATCTGGTGCTCAAACTGCTCTGGGAACACAGCTACATCTCCTTGATCGCGGTAGCTGGAGGCTTTTTGATCGCTGTACCGCTCGGCATTCTGCTGACACGAACGGAAAAGATCAATACCTATGTCATCGGGTTTGTGAATATTTTACAGACCATTCCGAGCCTTGCCCTGCTGGGTCTGATGATTCCGTTGCTCGGGATCGGGGCTGTTCCTGCGATTGTCGCCTTGTTTCTCTATTCGCTTTTGCCGATGCTTCGCAACACGTATACGGGGATCCGCGAAGTAGACCCGGCTTTGATCGAAGCGGCACGCGGCATGGGCATGACCAGTTTTCAAATACTGTGGAAGATCGAGTTGCCGATGGCGATCTCGATTATTATGGGAGGGTTTCGAACAGCAACGATCTATACCATCAGTTGGGCCACGCTGGCGGCTGTCATCGGCGGCGGCGGACTCGGCTACCTGGTATTTACCGGACTTGGGCTTGCAAACGACAATATGATGATTACAGGTGCGCTTGCAACCGCAATGCTGGCGACGATTGCTGACTTGCTTACACGAAATATTCAGAAGATGTGCACGCCGAAAGGTTTAAAGATAAAGCGTGCCAATTGAGGGGGAAACGTTCAGGATGATAAAAGGCAATTGGATAAAAGCACTGATCATAACAGGATTATCTCTACTGCTGGCGACGGGATGCAGCTCCGGCGACGTCGTCAAAATCGGGCATCAGCCCACCTCGGAGCAGACGATTCTGGCGCATATGCTCAAGCAGGTAATCGAGGGCAACTCCGACCTGAAAACAGAGCTGGTAGGCGGCCTGGGAGCTACACCGGTTGTATTGAAGGCCATGCAAAATAACGACATCCAGATCTCCGCTGTCCGCTATGTGGGGACGGACATCACGAGCAGCCTCGGGTTGGAGGAGTTCAGCAAGGACCCGCAGGAAGCATTTGATCTGGTGAAGAACGGCGTGGCCGAAAAATTCGACCAGCTTTGGTTCCCGTCGTATGGCTTTGAAAACACCTACGTCTTCACGGTGCGCAAGGAATTGGCTGACAAGTACAATCTGCAAAAAATCTCGGATCTGGCAGCGCATGCCAAGGAGCTGAGCCTGGGTACGGATTCAAGCTGGCTCGAGCGGCCCAATGACGGTTACCAGGCGTTTATCCAGGAATACGGCTTCCAGTTTGGCAAAACAACGCCGATGGATATCGGATTGGTATACAAGGCAGTAGACACGAAAGAAGTAGATATTGTTCTTGCGTATTCGACTGATTCGCGGCTGAAGGAGTACAATCTCGTTACCCTGGAGGATGACAAGCATTTCTTCCCGCCATACGGCGCTTCTCCTGTCGTTCGCAATGACACGTTGAAGAAGTATCCGCAGTTGGAAGAGGTCATCAACAAGCTGACAGGCAAGATTGATACCCAGACCATGACTGCCTTGAACTATCAGGCGGATATCGAAAAGAAAGACCCGGCGGCAATCGCCCGCGAATTTTTGCTGGAACACGGATTGATCCAGAAGTAAGAGAAGGCTTGATGGAAAGGAGGCAGATGCGATGGATCTCTTGATCGGGACCTTGGGAGTATTTGCGAGCTCCTGGAAACAGCTGCTGGCTTTTACGGGAGAACATCTCTTCATGAGCGCCAGTGCGATACTGATTGCGATCGCAGCGGGAGTCCCGCTGGCTGTATGGATGACCCGCAATCAGCGTGTCGCGTTTCTGATCCAGACTACGATTAACGCAATCCAGACCATCCCTACGATCTCACTTTTGCTGATCGTCATGATTTTTTTAGGTCTCGGCTATGGGACGGCGATTACGGCATTGGCTCTCTATTCGCTGCTGCCTATCGTCCAGAACACGTACGCCGGGCTGGAGAACGTCAACAAGAATTTGATAGAAGCAGGTACCGGAATGGGCATGACCAAGCTGCAGCTTTTGACCAAGGTGAAAATACCGTTGGCTATGCCGATCATTCTGACGGGAATTCGTGTCGCTACGGTGGTCTCCATCGGGGCTGCGACAATGGCTACCTTCGTCGGCGCCGGCGGACTCGGAGAAATGATCATGCGCGGAATCGTCACGACAGACGATCAGAAGGTGCTGGCTGGGGCAATCCCAGCCGCGCTGCTCGTGATTCTGGTCGATCTGATTCTCGGCAAAATCGAAAAGCGCGCCAATTTCCGCTTGCAGACGGCGAAGGCGCAGAAATAAGGGTGTTACAAGGAGCTGTCCTGAGGGGCAGCTCTTTTGTGTTATGTGGCAATCCTCTTGAGAAACTGTCTTTTATTAAAGGCCTGGCGACATACGACGGCTGGTCGAGGAAAAAGGGGAGAAAAGCGAAGGCATTTGGGATCTTGACCCAGGCGCAATGGAAAAGGCGGAACACGCATTCAGCGGCCAACCCTGATCCACTTCTTCAAAGTGGCTGCTTTTGGCCGCGGTTCCGCCTTTGGAATGGAGCCGAACAGGGATGACCCCCTGCGAAGATCCCAACCCGCCTGGAGCGTTCTCCCCTTTTTCCTCCCCACCACTACAGCAGGAGCTTGGTCGTTGTCTATACCCTATAGAAATGTTCAATAATCGAAATTTTTAGAAAAGTGGTACTGTAAATGATAACGATACTTTCTTTAGTAGGAGGATGACACATGGTACCCAAAGCTCACCTGAAAAAGCTTTTCTCCACGGCAACGATGGTGTCCCTGTCGCTCTCGCTGATCGCCGGGTGCAGTACACCGCCAGCCAGTTCGCCAGCATCTGAATCGGGAACGCCGACCACGTCTACGTCCACGGAAGCGCCGGCAGCGACAGCCAACCTCCAACCGAAAAAAGGCGGAACGATCACGATCGGCATCGCCAATGAACCTGACCAGCTGGACATCCACAAGACGGGGATGGCCGTGGCGAACCAGATCGCTGGAAATCTGGGCGCGAGTCTTGTCACGCAGGACCCGGATACCTTGGAATTCAAGCCCTATCTGGCGGAAAGCTGGGAAGTTTCGGAGGACGGCAAAACCTGGACGTTCAAGATTCGTACAGGCGTGAAGTTTCACGATGGGACAGACATGACCGCCAAGTCGATCGCAGAGACGTACCAACGCGCGCTCGATCCGGCGACGGCAGCAAAAGTGGCAGGCAGCAATCTGTCCGAGGTAGAGTCCGTAGAAGCCCCGGATGATACGACCCTCGTCCTGAATCTGAAGCAGCCGTTTGCGCCGCTGCTGCAATTCCTCAGCGATCCAGGATGGCTGCAGCCGTTGTCGATGCAGGCCATTGCACAGGCGGGCGACAAATACGGACGCCAGCCAGTCGGGGTGGGGCCGTGGAAATTCGAAAAATGGGAAAACGGTCAATCCATCTCTTTCACACGCAACGAAGAGTTCGCCTGGGCAGATCCGATTTTCAAAAATCAGGGGGCGCCATACGCGGACAGGCTCGTCTATCGCTTTATCAGCGAGAACCAAACCTTGCTCGCGGCTCTGGACAGCGGTTCGATCGACATCGCCCGAGGCGTCGTAGCCAAGGATGTCGCCAAGTACCGGGACAATCCGCAGTTCGAAGTCAAAGAAATGCTGCGCAACGGCTTGGGGCTGTTCGTCATGCTGAACACGCGCAGGCCGGCGTTCCAGGAAATCGAAGTGAGACAGGCCTTGAACAAAGCAATCAACAAGGAAGCGATTATGAAGGCGGTCATCCAGGGCGAGGGCGTCGTGTCCTATGGGCCATTGCCGCCATCCTTGTTCGGCTATGATGAAGGGGTCATGGATTACGGTCTGAAATACCAGGTCGAAGAAGCCAAGGCGTTGTTGGAAAAAGCGGGCTATACGAAAAACGCGCAAGGACTGTATGAAAAAGGAGGCAAGCCGCTCAAGCTGGATCTTCTGACGCAGACGGGAACATGGGCGCAGGCTTCCCAGTTGATTCAGGCCATGCTCAAGGACATCGGCGTCGAGGTGAATATCGTGACGCTGGAATGGGGCGCGCTGGTGGATACCGCCACCAAGGGAAGTTTCGATATGACGCTGATGGGCTACACGCTGAATGATCCGGATGTGCTCTATCTCTTCCTGCACTCCAGCCAAGCGGACAACGGCTTGAACTTCAGCTATGTCAAAGACGCAAAAATGGACGAACTGCTGGTGAAAGGCAGAACGACGGTGGACAGCGCAGCACGCAAGGACGTGTATAAAGAGATCCAAAAATACGTGGTAGACCAGGCCTGGTGGGTGCCGATCTACACCGAGAAACAATTCAACGTGGTCCGCAAGCCCGTTGAAGGCGTCGGCATCCATCCGCTGCGCGGCTTGATGTACCACGATAGCTGGGTAAACCAATGAAACAGTACATTCTCCAACGACTTGCGTCTGGACTGATCGTCCTGCTCGGGATCTCGATCTTTTCCTTTGCGCTGATCCATCTGATTCCCGGCGATCCCATCCGGATCATGCTGGGCGAAAATGCAACAGCCGAGCAGGTCCATGCATTGCGAGAGCAGCTTGGGCTGAACCAGCCCTTGGTCACGCAATATTTTCAGTATATAGCGGGTGTGCTGCAAGGAGATTTGGGGACGTCCTTCAAGACGGGACGTCCTGTCCTCTCCGAGATCCTGGAGCGTTTTCCCGCTACCGTCAAGCTGGCGCCGAGCGGCATGTTTCTGGCGATCTGCATCGGGATTACGATGGGGGTGCTCGCCGCACGCTTCAAGGATACGTTTATTGATTTCTCCGCCATGAGCATTGCGACCTTGGGTGTTTCTGTCCCGAGCTTTTGGCTGGGCATTCTGCTGATCATGCTGTTTACCGTGAAGCTGGGCTGGCTTCCGATCGCAGGCGGGACCGGCTTTCGCGACCTGATCCTGCCTGCTGTCACACTCGGTGTTCTGGCCTCGACGGTAATCAGCCGATTGACGCGTGCTGGGATGGTAGAGGTCCTGTCCTTTGACTATATCCGGACTGCGCGGGCCAAAGGCTTGGGAGAGCGCGCCGTGCTGTTCGTCCATGCCTTCCGCAATGCGATGATTCCGGTCGTCACGATCATCGGATTGCAGATTGCCTCGCTATTGGGCGGAACTGTGATCATCGAGCGGGTTTTCGACTGGCCGGGGCTGGGGTCCTTGGCGATCAGCTCGATCGCATCCCGCGACTTTCCACTCGTACAAGGGATCATCCTGTTCATTGGCGTCATCTTTGTCTTGGTCAACATGCTGGTCGATATCGTCTACAGCCTCATCGATCCGCGCATTGAAGTCGGGCAGACGAAGGAGGGGACATCGTGAGCCAAGTGAATCCAGCCGTACTTTCTGCGCCGCAGCAAAAGATTTCCGCCCATGAAGACGGGCTCTTGCGCAAGCTGTGGAACAATCCAAAATCGAGATACAGCATGCTGATCCTCCTGATGGTGATCGCAGTCGGCATCGCGGGTCCCTGGTTTGCGCCGCATGATCCGACCAAGCCGTACTACGAGGCATTGCTGGCGGAACCGTCGGCAGAGCATCTGCTGGGGACGGATTCGATTGGCCGCGACGTTTTTTCCAGGCTGCTGCACGGCACGCGGGTCACGTTGATGGTAGCGGTGATGGCCGTCTCGATCACCTTTATTACGGGGACCTTTATCGGGGTGACAAGCGCCTTCGTCGGCGGTGTCGTCGATTCGGTCCTGATGCGGATCATGGATATTTTGCTGGCGATTCCCAATATCATCATGGCGATGGCGATTGTGGCAATCCTTGGTCCCAGCCTGACCAATGCCATGATTGCGGTCGGGATCGCCGGGATTCCCAAGTACGCCCGGCTGACGCGAGGCTCGACGCTTGGCGTCAAGTCATCCGGTTATGTAGAGGCGAGCCGTGCGATGGGAACCTCTCAGGCGCGTATCCTGCTGTTTCAGATCATGCCAAACATCATGAGCACCTTGCTGGTCTACACCACCTTGCAGATTGGCATCGCCATTCTGGATACGGCAGCGCTCAGCTTCATCGGACTTGGAGCGCAGCCACCGACACCCGAATGGGGAACGATGCTCAGCGAGGGCAAGGAGTATATTACGGATGCCTGGTGGCTGGCTACGTTTCCGGGGCTGTCGATCAGCATCGTCGTCTTTTCAGTCAATATTCTCGGGGATGCTCTGCGTGACATTCTGGATCCAAAATCCAATTAATGGGATTTGACGGCTGCCCATTTCCGTTCGATTCCTTTGACCGCATGGATGAAAAACTCGACGAGATCCCGCTTGGACTCGCGCAAGCAGATAATATCGCTCTTGCGGGCAAGCTGCGCCATAGGCTTGGGGGAGATTTCAACAAGCTGCCCGCTGGCAAGCTCCTCCAGAACGCAAAGCTCCGGCAAAAAGCTGATTCCGACGCCGCGCATCACCATCTTTTTGGCAGCTTCGAAGTTCGGGACCTCCATGATGATGTTCGGGAGGATTTCGTTGCGATGATAGTGGCGCTGGATCATGAGCCATTCCAGTGTCCCGTGTGCAAGCACGATATGCGGTTCACGTCCGACCAGATCCCATGTGAGCTTGTGCGGCGGCATGGAACAGAACGGGTGCGAGGCAGGCACCACGAGGCGCATGGTGTCGGTGTGCAGATGATAGGAGTCGATCAAGGGGTGGGAAACCGTCCTGGCCAGTCCGAAATCGACATCTTTGTTCAACACCTTTTCCAGCACAAAAGCGGAGGAGCCCACAAGGATGCGAATGTTGACTCCGGGGTATTTTTCGCGATAGAGCGGCAGGATTTCAGGGAGAATGTGGGTGGACATCAAGAGGGTGCAGCCGATCGTCAAATTATTGCTGGATTGGGGCTGTTCCCGCAATGTAGTGGAAATCTCCTGGTACGCATGGAGAATCTTCTGGGCGTACGGCAGGAATTGTTTGCCGCGCTCCGTCAAAGAGATGTGTTTGTTGTCGCGATGAAAAAGGGGGCCTCCCAGCTCCCGCTCCAAAGATTGAATTCTGGCGGTCACGGAAGGTTGGGTAAGATACAGCGCCTCAGCCGCCTTGTTGAAACTCCCGAGTTGAAATGCGTATAGAAACGCCTCAATATGATCCATATTCATGTCGCAAGCCCCCTTCTGAAGGTTTTGAATCTTTGGATTATGAGCAGTATATCACAACATGCAGGCTAGCTTGTCGAGGAGGTGCCCTATGAATGGCCGACCGTCTGTTCTGGAAGTAAATGGACTGACCACACAATTTTCCAATCGTCAAAACAGGGCGGTAACCGTCGTGGATGGCGTCGATTTTACAGTGAAAAAGGGGGAGACCTTGGGGATCGTCGGAGAGTCGGGCTGTGGAAAAAGCGTGACCTCGCTGTCGATTATGCGGCTGCTCGGCAAGAACGGCGCAGTGAGCGGAAGTGTTCGCTTTGAAGGCCAGGAGACGTTGCACTTGTCTGAAGCCGAGATGCGCAAGCTGCGGGGAAACCGGATGGCGATGATTTTTCAGGAGCCGATGACCTCGCTTAATCCGGTGCTCACAATCGGCAGGCAGATCGGAGAGGTCCTGCATCTGCACACCTCGCTCGGACCGGAAGCGCGAAAGCAGCGGGTGATAGAGCTTTTGACCCTCGTCGGAATCCCTCGGGCAAAAGACATCTATGCGGAGTATCCGCACCGCCTGTCAGGAGGAATGAGACAGCGCGTCATGATCGCGATGGCGATGGCCTGCCAGCCCCAGCTTCTGATCGCGGATGAGCCGACGACGGCCTTGGATGTGACGATCCAGGCGCAGATGCTGGGACTGATCCGCGAGATGCGTGACAACACCGGGATGTCCGTCATGCTCATCACCCACGATCTGGGGGTCGTCGCCGAGATGTGCGACCGGGTGCTTGTGATGTATGCCGGTCAAGTCATTGAATCCGCCGATGTGCGCACCTTGTTGCGAGCACCCAAGCATCCCTACACGATGGGACTGATACGCTCGGTCCCGCATCGGGCAAAAGGCGTGAAGAGGCTGTACGCCATTCCGGGCAATGTCCCGTCCCCTGGTGAATGGCCGCAGGGCTGCCGATTTGCTCCCCGATGCAGCGAGGCCATGCCGATCTGTCAGCAGCAAAGCCCGAACTTGTTGAAGATGGCTGACGGATCGGAGTGCAGATGCTGGCTGCATGCTCCGGATGCCGGTACGGAAGGAAGTGAGCGGACATGAGCCAACCCATTCTGGAGGTCAAAGGGCTGAAGAAGCATTTTGCCAGCAAAAAAGGCTGGTTTCAGCCCCCCTCTTACGTTCAGGCGGTAAATGGAATTGATCTGACCGTCTACGAGGGTGAGACGCTCAGCATTGTCGGAGAGTCCGGCTGCGGCAAATCTACGACCGGGCGCTGCCTGTTGCGCCTGCTGGAGCCGACGGCAGGAGAGGTGCGGTATCGCGGTCAGGATCTGACCAAATTGTCGGGCAAGGAAATGCGGGCGATGCGCAGTGAGCTGCAAATCGTCTTTCAGGACCCTTTTGCCACGCTCAATCCCAAGCTGACGATCCGCCGCATCCTGGAGGAGCCGTTGATCGCCCAAAAGGTCCCGAAGGAGAAGCGCACGCAGATTATCGAGGAGACCATTCAGATCGTCGGACTGACTTTGGCTCATCTGGATCGGTATCCGCATCAGTTCTCCGGCGGGCAGCGCCAGCGCATCGGCATTGCCCGGGCCATCATGCTTCGGCCACAGCTCATTGTGGCTGATGAGCCTGTGTCCGCCTTGGACGTGTCGATTCAGTCGCAAATCCTGAATCTGCTGCAGGATCTGCAAGAGCAGTTCGGCATGACTTATATCTTCATTTCCCACGATTTGGGTGTCGTGGAGCACATCTCAGACCGGGTGGCGGTCATGTATCTGGGCGAGATCGTCGAGCTGGGGCGCAAGGAAGAGCTGTTTCAATCGCCGCTTCATCCGTATACCCGAGCCTTGATCTCCGCAATACCCGTAACGGACCCGGATGAGAAAAAGGAGCGGATCATCTTGCAGGGAGATTTGCCGTCGCCGGCCAATCCGCCGTCGGGCTGCCGCTTTCATCCGCGCTGTCACGCTTGCATGGACATCTGCAAGACAGAGGTGCCCAAGGAGACGTTCATCGCAGGACAGATGGTTCGCTGCCATCTCTACGACGAGAAAAAGGAGAGATAGAATATGTACGCACACATTAATGGAACACGCATTTTTTTCGATGTAGAGGGGATGGGGTGGGTGCCGGACGGGCCGATCCTGCGGGAAAAGCCGGTCTGCTTCGTCCTGCACGGAGGACCGGGCGGCGATCACACGGGTTACAAGCCGGGCCTGACACCGCTATCCGAGCACATGCAGCTCGTCTACATCGACAATCGCGGCAGCGGACATTCGGACCATGGACCGCAGGAGAGCTATACCCTGGAAAACAATGTAGCGGACATTGATGCGCTGCGCAGGCATTTGGGGCTGGAAAAGGTCGTGCTGCACGGGCATTCCTACGGCGGAATGGTGGCCCAGGAGTACGCCTTGCGCTACCCCGATCACGTAGCCGGGCTGCTGCTGTTGACGACTTCGCCGAGCTACGAGTTTTTACACAAGGCACGCAAGATCGTCGAGGAAAAGGGAACACCGGAGATGAAAGAAATCACGGCCGTTCTCTGGGAGGGACAATTCGAGTCCCAGGAGCAGTTGAATCGCTTCTATGAAATCATGGCGCCGATGTACTCGGTCACGCATAACGCACAGCCGAGCGAAGAAGAAAAGCAGCGAACGCTCGATGCCAGGGCTCGCTCCAATCGTTCGTACCATGCTTTAAATCAAGGCTTCGGCGGCTTTTTGAAAACCTTCGACCTGCGGGATGAACTCCCGAACATCACCGCTCCTACTCTCATTATGGGGGCGCGCCACGACTGGATCACACCCGTGGAGGAGTCGGTAGAAATCGCACAGCGCATTCCCAACAGCGAGCTGGTTATCTTTGAGAACAGCAGCCACAGTGTGATCAAGGACGAGTATGAAAAATATCTGGCCGCTGTCATCAGCTTTCTGAAGCGAAGAGTTTTGCCTGCATTCTGATCATCTCGATAATCGCGAATCAAGGAGGGTATCCGCGTCGTCAGATACCCTCTTCTGCATGTCCACACCCTGCCCCTTCTTTCTTGACACCCCTGTCAAAGTCTAGCAAACTAAACGCATAATCTCGTGTTCGGTCAAGCATTGGAGGTGGGAACATGTCGATCGACTTGCGCCAGCAGCGCATGGTGTTGATTGCGGTGCTGCTGGGAATCTTCGTCTCTCATTTTACGGCAGGCGTCATGAATGTAGCCTTGCCCGAGCTGATGAACGTTTTTCAAGTAGGTCTGGGAAGCATTCAATGGATTACGGTGGGGTATCTCCTGGTGATTGCTTCATTCCTGCCGCTGATGGGCAAGCTGGGGGACCGGGTCGGACTTCGCCTGATCCATAACATGGGGTACCTGCTCTTTTTGATCAGCTCGATCCTCTTGGCCCTGTCTCCGGGTTTTGCTGTTTTGCTTGTGCTGCGCGTGGTACAAGCCATCGGTGCCGCGATGTACCAAGCCACCAACGTCGCGATGATCGCCGTCCATTTTCCCAAAAACAAAATGGGGAGAGCGCTGGGGCTGGTCAGTACGGCAGTGGCATTGGGGGCCATGTCGGGTCCGGTCATCGGGGGGATGGTGGCGGAGTGGCTGGGATGGCGCTGGCTGTTTTTGATTCATGTGCCCGTCTCCATCGCGGGTACGTTTTTGGCATTCCGATACATCCCAAAAGATGCGGTGGCAAAAACAAAAGAACCGTTTCCGCTAGTCAGCATTATGATGTTCATGCTGTTGATCGGCTCCTTGATATACGGCATGTCCAACGGCAACCAATACGGCTGGCTGTCCGCACCGACCACGCTGGTTCTGGCGGGAAGCGTCGCCAGTCTGCTGGTGCTGACCCTTTGGGAGAGACGGCAGCAAAAGCCGTTTCTCCCGTTGCAAACCTGTAAAAATCCGATGGTGGCGAGCGGGATGGCTGTTACCTTTGCCTCGTATGCAGCCGCCAATACGACATTGGCTGTCACCCCCTTTTACCTGACCGGCTTTCAAAAAATGCCGACTGCACTGGCAGGCTATATCATGATTGCCTATCCGCTCGTCTTGGCCTTGTCCGGACCGATGGCAGGAAGATTGTCAGATCGCTATGGTCCGAAACGCTTGACCTTGGCCGGTTTGGGATTGATGGGATTGGGCACGCTGCTGTTCGCGCTGTTCTATGAGCAAAGCTCCCTCGTACTGATTGCCATCATGATTGGAATGGTTGGAGCGGGCATGGGACTTACGGCTTCGCCGAACCTGAGCCTGATCATGAAGCATGTGCCAGCCCATGAATCCGCCAGCATCAGCGGGATGGTCGGGATGATCCGCAATGTCGGCATGGTATTCGGTGCGGCGATGGGATTGGGAATGCTGAAGGGGGCGGGCGATGGCGGACAAATCACCGATTACAGCGGTGGCTTTGCTTTGAGTGCTGTCATATGCCTGATCAGCGTATGGATCTTTCTATACGGTGGGCGTCTCGCAAGGAAGGAGAAGCAACTCTTGGTCGAGAGAGAGTCGGCGTAAGAGAACTGTGAAGACACCCTGAGAAGCCTACATAAATAAGCAGGGTAACCTGAAAAGCTGGTCGAGGAAAAAGGGGAGAAAAGCGAAGGTATTCGGGATCTTGACCAAGACGCAATGGAAAAGGCGGAACACGCACTCAGCGGCCAACCCTGAATCACTTCTTCGAAGGGGCTGCTTTTGGCCGCGGTTCCGCCTTTGGAATGGAGGCGTACAGGGATGACCCCCAGCGAAGATCCCAACCCGCCTGAGCGCTCTCCCCTTTTTCCTCTCCTCCTCTACAGCTCGAACAACGACGATTCGTTCTCCATCGTAACCATCATCGATTACACTTACCTCATGAGTAATGGTGGAAAAACCAGGAAATGGGGAGTGGAACCGTGCATCCTCTCATGTTCGCAAGTCTTGTCGTCATTACCACGTCTTTGATGGGCTCGTCATTTGCTGTGGGAAAAATGGGTTTAACGTATTTTTCTCCGCTGCTTTTAGTCGGATTTCGCTTTACGCTTGCAGGTATTCTCATGGCGCTGTGGGTGTGGAGAAAGCCGCTTCCGTCCTCCGTTCAGGATTGGGGCAAGCTGCTGTTGATCGGTTTTCTTCAGACCGCCAGCGTGATGGGCTGCATTTTTCTCAGCTTGCGGACGATTACAGCAGGCGAATCCTCCATCCTGACATTCATGAATCCGCTCCTGGTCGTGATCTGGGGGACCGTGTTTCTCGGCATGAAATATCGATTGGCACAGTGGCTGGGCGTCTTGATCGGAATCATCGGAGTTGTCATTACACTCGGCTCGCAGGTGCAGGTAGAGGCGGGAACATGGTTTGGGATCGGTTCGGCTGTCGCGTGGTCAGCAGCCACGATTTTGGTGAAAAAATGGGGGGCCGCCTTCCATCTATGGGTAATGACGGCGTATCAAATGCTGTTCGGGGGATTGCTGCTCCTGCTCATGGGGGTAACGCTGGAGACACCGCAGATGATCATTACCCCGGAGTCCGTCCTGATCGTGCTATGGCTTGCCGTGATGGCCTCCATCGTGCAATTCGCCACTTGGTTTACCCTTTTGCAAAAAGGAGACCCCGGCAGAACCAGCGCGTTTCTTTTTCTCGCGCCGTTTTTTGGCGTCCTCTCCGGGTGGCTCCTGCTGGGGGAAGAGATTCAATGGCATGTGTACCTGGGTGGTGTATTCATCTTTGCAGGCATTTTCCTGGTGAATTGGACATTTTCCAAAAGGCGCGACGACGAAAAGCTGCCCATTTCGATGGAGCAAGAAGAGGTTAGAGCTGAAGGCCAAATTCGTCAGCGAAGCCTTTGATCCCGGTTTTGGTGACGCGTACCGCGCGATTGTCCTGAAATCGTTCGATCCAGCCCAGTTCAAAAAGCCGCTTGGTTACGGCCGCTCCCAGACTGCCTGCCAGATGATGCCGACGCTCGCTCCAATCGAGGCATTGGCGGGCAAAGCTGCGGCGGCTTTTGGCCGCGGGCTCGATGTCGACGCCAAGCTCCAGAAGCTTGTTTTTCCCTACATCTGTTAGCAAAAAATCCTTTCCACTTTCCTCGAGCATCCTCAGTTCGAGCATGCGGTCTGTCAACGCGACGCCGATCTCTCCTGCCAGATGATCGTAGCAGGTACGGGCATAGCGCATCGCTTTTACTTGATCTGATTCGCGCAGGGAGCGAATGGGCTTGGGCCTGGCGATGACGCTCAGGGCTTCCAGCGCCTGTGCCACTTCCGCACGTGCCAAGCGATAGTACCGATGGCGGCCATAGGATTCATGGACGAGCAAACCGCCTTCTACCAGCTTGGACAGATGGGCGCTGGCGGTCTGCGGAGTGATTCGTGCGGCTCTGGCAAGCTCGCTTGCCGGCAGGGATTTTCCTCCCAGCAGACTGAGCAGAATGGCAATGCGGGACGGTTCGCCGATCAAGCTGGCGACTTCGATCATATCCGGACTGTTGTTCATATGCATGCACCTCCATCTTCATTATCTCACATCCATATTTCGATGAAAAACGAAGCATGCGGGAACATTCCTGCATGCTTTTTTATCCTTTAGGGAAAAACAATGTATTCCGCTTCCTTTCCCTGCTATACTCAAAGGAGAATGATAATCGTTATCAAATGAGGGTGGAGAATGAAAATAGATCGACTCGAACAAGATTGGAGCGAAAGCCCTGCGCCAGGGCAAGAGCAAGAGGATTCATTTGATCCTGGACGCTGCTACATCCGGCTGCGGGACGTATTCATTGCGGAGGGAGCAAGCAAATTGAAGCTGGAGCAACAGCTCACCGAAACGTACGCGCTCATTGTTCATCTCGGAGGCAGCGGGGTGCTGGAGTTGGGAGATAGGCAGGTGGCAATGAAAAAGGATCATGTCTATCTGATTCCTCCTGAGAGCACATTCGGTTGGAGCGGAGACGGAAGCGGAGAGCTGTCAGCGATGGTGCTGCGGTTGGATATTTTTGAGGAAAGAGCTGGCCTCTTTGCCGCCGCAAGTGCAGAACGACTGGATTCAGCAATTGCCCTGCGCAAGGGAATCCCGGTCACGCCAGCGGGACGCTTGGAAAAGCTGTGTCGCGCCATCCACGCCCATTTCAACAGCAAGGACAGAATGAAGGTTTGGCGGGCTCAAATCGATTGCGCGGAATTGCTCTATGCGGCGGCAGCGGTACACTCCGAGCGGGCAGTCGATACGCGACAAGCGCTTGAACGTTCCAAGGCGTACATGGAGGAGCGATATGTCGAGGAAATTACGATCACTCAGCTGGCGGCCATTGCGGAGCTGAGTCCCAAATACTATGTGGATCTATTCAAAAAAACCTATGGTGCCAGCGCCCTTGATCATCTGACAAAGGTGAGAATGGAAAAAGCCAAGCATCTCATGAACCAATCGGAGAGGCTGCTAAAAGACATTGCCCACGAGGTAGGCTACACGGACCCTTTTTACTTCAGCCGCAAATTCAAGCAAACCTATGGCTTGTCCCCATCCCAGTACATGAAGCAACGAAGCCGAAGGGTGGCTGTATACGGACGAACATCAATACTCGGTTATCTGCTGACGCTGAAGGTCATTCCTCATGCAGCCCCTCTGCATCCGATGTGGTCCAACCTGTACTTCACAAAATACGGCAGCGATATCCCCTACCACCTCCACATTGCCAGGCAGAAATACCAGAATAGCCACAATTTGGACCTCGTCGCACAGTCAAAGCCTGAGCTGATTATCACTCACCGGGATTTGGAGCCGTGGGAGAGGGAGAGATTGGCGGGGATCGCCCCAATCGTGGAGCTTCCTGATGAGAAGGCAGGCTGGAAGCAAGGATTGCTAGCTTTGGGGGAAGCTCTGGGTGAACCATCTGAAGCCCGAAGCTGGATAGCCTCCTTTGAATCGAAAATAGAGAGGGAAAAGAAAAGGCTCTTGGAAAGCGGAGTTCGTCCGCGTGTGTTGACGCTGAAACGAGTACGTCATCATTTTTATCTATACCGCAACCAAGGTATGCAGGATGTACTCTATGACGGATTGGGAGTCAGGTCTGCCTGCGAAAACATGGGAGTGGATCGCAATATCCCGATCAGTCTGGAGGAGCTCGACGGTATCGAAGCGGATGTCGTCCTGCTGTTGATTTGCCGGGATTCGGAGACGCTGGCAGAGTGGAAAAAACTGCAGCAATCACCGTCCTGGATGTCGCTTCGCATGGTTCGCGAAAATAAGGTGTGTCAGATCGCTTCCGAGCCTTGGAGGGAGTATTCGCCTATCGCGCTGGATCGGATCGTCGATGAAGCGATGCGGATTTTTACCGGAAAATGTCCATGATTATTCTGGATATTGTACATGGAGGAAAGCGGGTCCCACTACTATAATTGCTAATGAGACTCATTATCATTTACAGCGATTATGAAAGGGGCACGGAAGAAGGATGAAGAGGACCAGAGCGGGTGTCAGCGTAATTCTCGCAATTTCTCTATTAGTGACAGCTTGCGGGAACGGAAGCAACGAACAGGCAAGCAACCAGACAGCCAATGGCAACGGTGTCGCCGGACAGCCGGTACAGGCGAGTACCGACGGGCAAAAGTCAGGGGAGGCTGCAGCGACGAAGACCATCACCTATCTGGACAAAGAGTATACATTGCCTGCCACGACAGAACGCATCGTCATGGCAGGTGCCGTAGAGGCGATGGAGGATGCCATCGTGCTCGGCGTGAATCCGGTCGGAGCGATCTCATTCGCGGGCGTTTTCCCGCCAATGTTCGAGTCGATCACGAAAAATGCCGTCTCGATTGGCGAAAAGACAGAGCCGAACTTCGAAGCGATCCTGGGGCTGAAGCCGGATGTGATTCTGGGAAGCACGAAGTTCAAGCCTGAAGTCTCCGAAAAGCTGGAATCGATCGCTCCGACGATTCTTTACTCTCATGTATCGACCAATTGGGAATCCAATCTCTTGCTGCTAGGGGAGCTCGCCGGCAAGGAAAAGCAGGCAGAAGAAGTAATCGGACAGTACAAAGCGGATTTGGAAGATGCAAAGGTCAAGCTGGCCGACAAGCTGAAGGATAAAAAAGTAGTCGTGATCCGCGTTCGCGAGGGGCTGATGTATGTGTATCCCGCGGGCGTCTATTTCAACCCGATCTTGTATCACGAGCTTGGCTTGCACACCCCGGCCGAGATCCAGGCAGCCAAGGCCCAGGAAGCACTCCCGATCGAGAAATTCGCTGAAATGAACCCGGATTATGTGTTTCTCCAATTTGCGGCGGAAGAAAACCATGACGCACCCAATGCTTTGGAAGAATGGAAGAACAATCCCATTATCAAGAGCAGCAATGCGGTGAAAAACGGCAATGTCTACATCAATATCGTAGATCCGCTGGCACAAGGCGGAACGGCGTACAGTAAGATTGCCTTCTTGAAGGCAGCCGTGGAGCAATTGTCCAAGTAGTTGAATCCTTTCTGCGAATGAATCAATTTCGATAAGGCGTGTTGCTAGTATGCGATCCCAACGTATTGTACCGGCTGCTATCCTGCTGATGGCGCCGGTAGCCGCACTTTTTCTCCTGTATTTGTCTGTCCTGTACGGTTCCAAAAGCATCCCGACGGAAGAGATCTGGAATGCGCTCTTCCATTTTGACGCGGAAAATGTGGACCATCAGATTGTCATGGCATCCCGGCTTCCCCGAGCGATCGGCGCTTTGCTCATCGGGGCATTTCTGGCGATTTCCGGAGCTTTGATGCAGGGGATGACGCGCAATTACCTGGCTTCACCGTCCATTATGGGCGTCGTAGACGGCTCGGCGTTTCTCGTCACGTTTGCGATGATCCTTTTGCCCGGCACGAATTCGGCAAGCCTGATCGCCCTATCGATGCTCGGATCTGCCTTGGGGGCAGCGCTTGTCTTTGGTCTTGGCAGGTTGATCCCCGGCGGTTTGACGCCAGTGCGATTGGCGATTCTCGGAACGATTGTCGGCACGTTCTTGAGCGGTATCTCTGCGGCGGCAGCTAGCTATTTTCAAATCTCGCAGGGCGTCAGCTTCTGGTACAACGCCAAGCTGCATGCCATGGACCCGGCAATGCTCAAGCTGGCGCTGCCTTTTGCCATCGTGGGCTTGACGCTTGCTCTATTGCTTGCGAAATCCGTCACGGTGATGTCGCTGGGCGATGATGTAGCGGCGGGCCTTGGACAGCGGACAGATCTGATCAAAGTGTTGATCCTTCTGGCCGTCGTGATCCTGACTGGTGTGTCGGTCGCGTTGGCAGGGAAGATCGCCTTTATCGGTCTGATCATCCCCCATATCGCCCGATTCCTCTGCGGAGAGGATTATCAGCGCCTCATCCCCGTTTCGGGGGTTCTCGGGGGCTTGTTTCTGGCGTTTTGCGATATTCTGGCTCGATTTGTCAATTACCCCTTCGAGACCCCGATCGGTGTGATCACAGCTTTGTTTGGCGTCCCGTTTTTCCTCTATCTCATCAAGACGAGAGGAGGGGGCAAGCATGCCTGATGTTTCTCCACCCAGAGTCTGGTCGATCTGCGCGGTTCTGATTGTGGTGATTGCGGGAGGAGCCTATCTGAGCCTGACGAGCGGAATGTTCGATTTGTCCCTTCGAGAGATTGTGCAGACCTTGCTGCGGATCGATCCTGTCCGGGAGCATGATCTGGTCATCTTTGATTTTCGGTTGCCGCGAATCGTGTTGAGTGTCCTGGTGGGAGCGGCGCTTGGGATGGCGGGGACGGTCTTTCAGGGAGTGACGCGCAACGGCCTGGCAGATCCCGGCATCCTGGGCATCAATGCGGGGGCTGGCATGGCAGTCGTTTTGTTCATGTTCTTTTTTCAAGGAAGTGTGCAGATCCAAGGCTGGCTCGCTGTCATGATGATGCCGATGTTTGGGCTGGTTGGCGGCTTTCTGGCGGTCGTCTTGATTTATTTGTTTTCCCAGCAGCACGGCAGGCTGGATCCGCAGAGAATGATCCTGGTGGGGATCGCTGCTGCTTCCGGTTTTGGGGCGGTGACGCTGTATGTCTCCTTGAAAATGAATCCGAATGATTTTGAAATGGCTGTGGTGTGGCTGGCAGGGAGCATATACAACGCCAACTGGAAATTCGTGGTGACCCTGCTGCCTTGGCTGATCCTGATGCCCCCGATTCTCTGGTGGAAGGGACGAGTCCTGGATCTCTTTCAGCTGGGGGAAGACAGCGCCCTCAGCCTGGGGGTGCATGTCGAGAGGGAAAAGAAGGTTTTGCTCGGCTGCAGCATCGGCCTGGTAGCCGCCAGTGTCGCGGTATCGGGAAGTGTTAGCTTCGTAGGCCTGATCGCTCCGCAAATAGCAAGAAGGCTGACAGGAGTGAACCACGGCGCCATCCTGCCGGTTAGCGGGCTGATCGGGGCTGCCTTGGTCGTATGGGCGGATTTTATCGGCAAGACGATTTTTGCTCCTGCCGAGCTTGCAGCAGGGATCGTCATCTCGATCATCGGGGTCCCTTACTTTATCTATTTGCTGATGAAAATGAAACGGTAGCCACTCCGGTCCGGGATGCAGAAAGGGAGAAACATGAATCGATATCACAGCCTGAACATATCTGATCGCGCGCTTCAAATCTATCTTCCTCCATCCTATCCAACCTCTGACAGGCGGTATCCAGTCGCCTATGTTCAGGATGAGGGGGAAGCATTTACGAGCTGCATCAATTACCTCGATCATCTGTGCACGACGGGCCAATTGACCGAGGTGATTCTGGTCGGGATCCCTTCCCATGAGCGCAATAGCGAGTACACGCCCTGGCCAGCAGCGTCATTGGCTGCAGGCAAGCCGCCGTTTGAAGGGAGAGGACGGCAGTACATCGATGAGCTGGCAGACGTGATCAAGCCAGCGATAGACAGGAAGTACCGGACGATGCCCGAACCTGCGCATACGGGAATCATCGGAGGCTCTCTTGGCGCGCTCATCGCCATGTTCGCCGGCTATTGGCGTCCCGAGACTTTTGGCAGGCTGGGGCTCTTGTCGACATCGTTCTGGTACGAGGGGGTGCTGGAATTCCTTCGCGATCAGCCAGTCCTTTCACCGAATCAACGGATTTACATGTCTGTCGGGGACTGCGAAGGAATCTATAAATCCAATCGCCAGAGACACATGGTGGAAAATACGCTGGAAGCCCATGCGATTTGGCTGGAAAAAGGCTTTCCTGTGCAGCAGCTGCAGTTTGAGAAAATCGCAGGCGGTACGCATGATTTGTTTTTTATGGCGCAGCAATTCCCGTGCGCTCTCCGATGGCTGTTCGAAGAAAAGAAGGAGTCGGACTATTCGCGGAATCAAGCAGACGAGCTGGTGCCGTTCAGGCGCATGACGAGCGGCTTCGAGATCCCCAATACCCATCACTTCAGCTTGCGTGCCAAACGCTCCGGTCGGGAATACCGCATCTTTTTATCGATTCCGCAAGAGCAGTCTCCCAAGAACGGGTACCCTGTGTTGTACGTGCTGGATGGCAATGCCGTATTTGGATCCATGGCTGAGGCCATGTGCTTGCAAGGAAGGAAGCCGCATGGGATCGAGCCGCAGGTGATCGTCGGCATTGGCTATGACGCCGAGGTGCCGATCGTAACTGACGAGCGTTTCTATGATTATACAGAGGCTGCGAAGACTTCCGAGCTGCCGGAACGGCCAGATGGTTCCGCATGGCCGAAGACGGGAGGCATAGAGGATTTTATCGCCTTCATCGAGGAGGATTTGAAGCCCGCTGTGGAAGCGGTGTGCCCGATCGATCGGAGACGTCAAGGTCTGTTCGGACACTCGTTAGGAGGATACTTTGCGCTGTATATGCTGTTTACCCGACCCGAAGCCTTCCATAGCTATATTGCCGCAAGCCCTTCTATCTGGTGGAAAGAACACAGCCTTCACAAGAGATGGGCGGCCTTCGAGCAGCGCTTGCAAAAGGGCGAAATCGACGCCAAACTATTGATCGCGATCGGAGCGGAGGAAAAGCCCAACATGGTCGCAGATGCCGAAGAACTCTATCGGTGGATGGTGCCCTGCCAAACAGAGAATTTCCAGGCTTCTTTCCGCAAATTAGAACGGGAAGGACATGTCTCGGTGCTTCATCCGCTGATCAGCGAAGCCATGCGTTTTCTCAGAGGATAACATACAAGCTGCTAAAAAAAGGCTGTCAGCGCCCGATCTGTATCGATCAGCGTGACAGCCTTGCTGCGTTGGAAAAAGGTTGGACAACCCGGTCTACACTTTGAATCTCTGGATCAGGGCTTGCAGCTCTTCCGCCATATGGGAGAGCGATTCAGCGGAGGAGGAGATCTCTTCCATCGAAGCCAATTGCTCTTCGGCGGCCGCTGAGATGTTTTGGGTGCCCGAAGCTGTCGTGTCGGCTTTTTCGCCGATGACATCGATCGATTGGACGATTTGCTGGGTACCCGCGCTCAGCTGGGAGGTATTGTGCGAGACTTCCCTGGTCTGAACGGCGACTTGTTCGATTCCCTCGTGAATCTCGCGGAAGGATTGTCCTGCCTGATGCACGACTTCAATCCCGGCAGCTACTTCAGCCGTGGTTGTTTCCATCGAGTCGATGGCGGAATTCGTCTCTTCTTGGATGGCAGCGATCAGGCTGATGATTTGCTTCGTCGATTGCGAGGACTGCTCGGCAAGCTTTCTCACTTCATCTGCAACCACCGCAAAACCTCTGCCATGCTCCCCGGCGCGTGCAGCCTCGATGGCTGCGTTTAAAGACAATAGGTTGGTTTGTTCGGCGATGGCCGTAATGACCTCTACGATTTTTCCAATCTCCTGCGAGCGATGGCCCAACGATTTGATGGAATCAGCCAATCCATTTACAGTACGGCTGATCGACTCCATCTGTGAGATGGCTTTATGGACCGACTCGTTGCCGGATTGGACGACGTTGGAAGCCTGATTCACGGTAACTGTCACATGTTCGGTGTTGGCTGCGATTTCTTGCAGGCTTGCGGACATGCTTGTGATCGTGCGGGAGGCTTCGTCGATGGCACGCACCTGGCCTTCCGTGCCCATCGCGACCTCCTGCATGGTGACAGCGATTTGTTCCGTTGCTTGGCTGGTCTGCTGGGCGCTTGCTGTCAATTGCTCGGCAGTAGCCGCGACATGGTCAGAGCTGGCGCCTACCTGCTGAATCAACTCGCGCAGATTGCGTGTCATCATGTTGAAGTCATCGGTGAGCTGTCCGATCTCATCCTTGCTTGCCACTTTGATCGGCTCGCCTGACAAATCTCCATCTGCCACCAGTCTGACGCGTGCGGCAATGGCTGTTACAGGTTTGGTGATCCGGCCGGTCATATACCAGGAGAAGGCCGCACCGAATGCGAGAAGAATCGTTGTCCAGATGATAGCCTCGGTCAGCAAGGCCTGGGCCGGTTTGTTAAAGTCGGATGTATAGGTCCCCGCACAGATGATCCAGCCCCAATGAGGGTCTTGCTCGGTGTAGGTAACTTTAGGCGCCAGTATGTCGGATCCCGGCTCAATCGGCCAGAGATAATAGGTAAAGCCGCCGCCATTCCCTGCCTTGGCTATCATTTCCTGCGTGAACAGACTGCCGTCCGGTCCGGCTGTATCCCATGTATTTTGCCCTTCGATCTTGGGAGAAGCGAGCATGACCCCTTTTTGATCGAGTACAAATATATAGCCGGCTTCGCCGACATCGATGTTTTTGTTGATAGGGCGAGTGCCGTCTGCCTGTTTGGGTCCCAGGATCCGGCTTTTGACCATTTCCTGTGCATCCTCCAGAGAGATTTTCCCCTGTTCCACAAAGGGGTGAAGGGAGGCAATCATCTCGATGGTAAGCCGAACGTTGTTTTTGAGAGCGCGTTCTCCCAATTGATCCAAACTTTCCGTGGCCGTCTGATAGGTGTGATTTCCAATCAAGGTACTGGGCACGATCAACAGCAAGAGGATGATCGTCATGAGCTTTGGTCGCAAGGATTGGAACCGGGAAAAAATGGTTGTCGCTTTCACTCTTGAACACACCTCGATATCAGGTAAAGTAGTGTATCAGCCAAAATGTCGAATATCCTTTTGTCTATCACATATTTTTACAAGGGTTTTCATTCGGTAAATAAGGATAATTTCTGATACCTAACGGTTATATCGACAAAACACTGAGGAATAATGAGTAAAAAACAATATGAAAAAACTTCCTTTTTTCAAATTTTGAATGTTCACTACATGGCAAGCAACTCCTTCTTTCCTCGCTGGTTGAACATGGTATGATAGGAGAGAATATGTAAACAATTGGAGGAACTCCTATGCTGTTCATAGACAATCAAGGCATCACAGACCCACGGATCAATTTGGCGATTGAGGAATACGCGCTCAAGCATCTGCCTGCTACAGATGACTATCTGTTGTTCTACATCAATGAGCCGTCCATCATCATCGGCAAGAACCAGAACACGATCGAGGAGATCAATGCGGAGTACGTGCAGGAAAAGGGCATTCACGTCGTGCGCCGACTGTCGGGCGGCGGAGCGGTGTACCACGATTTGGGCAATCTGAATTTCAGCTTTATTACCAATGATGACGGGCAATCCTTTCATAATTTCAGCAAGTTTACCAAGCCGGTCGTGCAGGCCCTGAAACAGTTGGGGGTAGACGCAGAGCTGACTGGCCGCAACGACATTCAGGTGGGGGAGCGCAAAATCTCCGGCAATGCCCAGTATTCGACCAAGGGGCGAATGTACAGCCACGGCACGCTGTTGTTTGATTCCGAGATGGAGCACATCGTCTCTGCGTTGAAGGTGAATGCGGAGAAGATCCAGTCGAAAGGGATCAAATCGATTCGCAGCCGGGTAGCCAATATTTCCGAGTTTTTGGAGCAGAAAATGACCATCGAAGAGTTCCGCCAGGCGATCCTGCGATCCATTTTTGGCGGGAAAGAAGTAGAGGAATACAAGCTGACCGAAGAGGACTGGAAGAACATTCACGAATTGTCCCGGGAGCGTTACCAGACATGGGAGTGGAATTACGGGAAGTCGCCGAAGAGCAATTTCCGCCAATCCAAGCGTTTTCCCGTCGGAACGATTGAGGTGCGGCTCGAGATTGAAAAGGGCAGAATGAAGGAAGTACATATATACGGCGACTTTTTTGGCGTCCGGGAGGTGGCGGAGCTGGAAGCGCTGCTGCACGACCAGCTTTATGACCGTGCTGCGCTGATGGAATTGCTCGCTGAGGTGGACCTAAAGCCGTTTTTTGGCGATCTGGACCGGGAATCCTTCCTCTCATTGCTGTTTTAAGAACTGAAAAGAAGGAAGGGACACATCATGACGACAACTTATAAAAAAGTGTTTTGGGCAGCGGGATTTGGCTGGATGTTTGATGCCATGGACGTGGCTCTCCTCTCCTTTATCATGGTAGCGCTTCGGCAGGAATGGGGACTGACCGGAGAGGAGGCGGGATTGCTCGGGACCGGCAATCTTGTCGGAATGGCAATCGGCGCCATGCTGGGCGGCTATCTGGCTGACAGGATCGGCCGCAAGCCTGTCTTTTTGTATACGCTCATTTTGTTTGGGGCAGCCAGTCTGGCGAGTGCATTCGCAACGGGCTTCCTCGCCATGCTGCTGCTGCGGTTCTGCATGGGATTGGGGCTGGGAGCCGAACTTCCAGTCGCGTCTACGCTGGTCAATGAGTTCGCGCCTCCGGAAAAACGGGGAAGAACGGTCGTGCTGCTGGAGAGCTTTTGGGCTGTCGGCTGGCTGATTGCGGCTGTGATCGCGTATTTTATCATCCCGGATTATGGCTGGCGGATGGCCGTCATTCTCGGAGCGCTTCCGATCCTTTACGCCTTTTTTGTCCGCAAAAACATCCCGGAATCGCCGCAATACAAGCCGCAAACCGAACGCATCCCGGTGCAAAAACTGCTGACGGAGCATAAACGCGAGACCATCACGCTTTGGGTCGTCTGGTTTGCCATCGCCTTTTCCTACTACGGGATGTTCCTTTGGATGCCGTCTGTGCTGGTAGACAAAGGCTTCACGATGATTCAAAGCTTCCAGTACGTTCTGATCATGACCTTGGCGCAATTGCCGGGCTATTTTGCAGCGGCCTATCTGGTGGAGAACTGGGGACGCAAACAGACGCTCGCCACATTTTTGTTCATGACGGCGGTCCTGGCTTACGCGTTTGGGGAAAGCAGCGGAACAGCCAGTCTGCTCATCACAGGCGCTTTGCTATCCTTTTTCAACCTGGGTGCCTGGGGTGCGCTCTATGCCTACACGCCGGAAAACTATCCGACTCCCTTGCGCGGGACCGGCTCGGGCTTTGCCGCTGGGGTAGGCCGTGTCGGAAGCATCATCGCGCCGTACCTCGTAGGTTACTTCTCCGGTTTGCACTACGGTTATCCCTTTATCTTCGGGATGTTCACCGTCGTTCTGCTGCTGGGCACGGGGACCCTGCTTTTCCTGGGAAAAGAGACCAGGGAGCCGAAGCGAACAGCACTCGCGTAAGTGACGAAGCCATCCCCACCCGCCTGTCTGCTGGGGCTGGGTGGGGATACCCAAACAAGAGATGCTTGGAAGCAGAATGGAGGAAAGCAAGGTGTTAATCCGAATAGCCGTTATTACTCCTGAACCGTTTTCTCTCCGGATTACGGCTTATGCTGATACGTATCCCGGCATTCATTTCAGCGTTTTTCCTTATCAAAACCCGATGGAATGCGATTCACTGCCGGCTGAGCTGGACGAATGCGACGTGTGGCTGTTTGCGGGACCCTTGCCTTCGTACTTTGCCCGCAAGCAGGCGCGCAGCAAAAGGATACCGTCCGTCTACATCCCATCCGATGAGTATACGCTGACGCTTACTTTGGCCCATATTTTGCTGAATCGCAAGGAAGGGCTGCGCGAATTGTCCATCGATATTCCCAAAAAGGAATACATCGAACAGGCTGTAAACGAGCTTTCCCTTGATGCCTCCCGCTGGATGGTCCAAGACTTTAGCCAGATTATCGATGAGGAGGGGACTCCTTTCGACCCTGAGGCCTTGATTCGCTTTCACCGGGAGAATGTGGTGAGCGGGAAGAGCAAGCTCGCCCTGACCAGCGTGGATTACGTCTACGACCAGTTGACCCGTGCAGGCATCCCCTGCATCAGCATGCTCGTGCCCGAAAAAAGCATTCGGGAGACGGTGGCGCGAGCGACTTCCATCGGTCAGATGATGATCAGTGAAAACGCGCAGATCGCTGTCGGCTTAGCGGCGATCGATCCCAGAGAGGGGACGTTCCAGGAAAACGGGACCGATGCGGGAATCATGCTGCAGCAGATGCTTCTGGAGCTGGGCAAGGAGACGGATGCTTCGATCCAACAGCTTGGACTGGACCAGTTTATTCTCTATGGGACGCGAGGCAGCGTCGAGAAGATGACCGGCAATTTTTTGCATATGCCTGTCTTCGGGAATCTGGAAAAGCTGTTTGGCGTCACGATCAGCATGGGATTTGGATTTGGCATGACGGCAAAAGAGGCGGAATCGAATGCGAGGATCGGATTGTTTCATGCCCGCAAGCAGGTGGGAGTGAGCAGCGCATTTTTGGTTACGAAGGACAAGGAAGTGATTGGTCCGCTGAATGAAGATTTGAAAGCGTTTCATCTCAAAAGCGAGGATCGCACCGTCCTGCACGTGGCAGAAGAGACCGGCATCAGTGTCGCGACGATCAACAAGCTGGTCGCGTTTATCCGTCTTCGGCGGGACAATCGTTTTACCGCAACCGACCTGGCAGCCTACTTGCAAGTCAGCAGACGAAGTGCGGAGCGGATACTGAAAAAATTGGCAGACAAGGAATTTGTTCGGGCAGTAGGCGAAGAACAGCCGTATCAGCAGGGGCGGCCGCGTGCTTTGTATCGTATCAATTTTTAGAAAATTCCCTTGACGGTTGATGCAATTTTCCGTATATTAGTCCGTAAATTAGCGACAGTATAACGACAATTGTCGCCAAAAAATGGATAAGGGGGTTGGAAGATGGCTTCGAGAGTGCCTCACGTGTTTGTCATCTTGTTTTCTGTCATTTTGCTCGCAGCAATCGCCACCTATGTCGTACCACCTGGCGAATACGATCGTGCCGAGGATGCCTCTGGACGCATGATTGCAGTAGATGGCACCTATCATACTGTAGAAGCGGACAACATCGGTTTCATGGCTGTGTTTGAGTCGCTGTACACAGGGATGAATGCAGCAGCGGACATTATTTTTTACATTTTTATCGTAGGTGGTTCGTTCGGTATCCTTTTGTCGACCAATGTCGTGCAAGGTGCTGTAGGCAGCATCTCCAGGCAGATGGAAGGCAGGGAAAAGCTGATTATTCCTGTACTGATGATCTTTTTTGCTTTGGCTGGGGCAATGCTGGGATTGGCGGAAGAGACGATCGCCTATATCACCATCCTGATTCCATTGATGCTTCGCCTGGGCTTTGACTCGATGACAGGCGCGGCTGTGGTGCTGGTCGGTACCTCTGTCGGATTTACGACTGCGTTTATGAACCCGTTTACAGTAGGAGTGGCGCAGGGAATTGCCCAGATCCCGCTGTTTTCCGGGATGACCTTCCGGATTGTCATGTGGGTGGTTTTTCTCATCATCAGCATTTGGTACGTGATGCGGTATGCGGGCAAGATCAAAAAGGACCCCAAACAGAGTGCTACGTATGACACAGATGCGGTTCTCCGCGAAAAACAAGATCCCGTCGAACAAGTGGCGGGCTTGACTGGAAAACAAAAGCTGGTGCTGCTCATCCTGGCAGCAGCCATTGTCATGCTGGCGATCGGCGTTACGCAGCTGGGCTGGTATCTGAAGGAAATCGCGGGATTGTTCCTGCTGATGGGAATTCTGACTGGAATTGTGTCCCGATTGTCGTTCAATCAGATCGCCGAAGCGTTTATCGAGGGCTGTCGCACACTGGTCATGGGGGCATTGGTGGTCGGGGTTGCCCGCGGGATTCTGGTTATTTTGCAGGATGGCAAGATTTTGGACACCATTCTCTACGGATTGGCCAATGCGGTAGGTTCCTTGCCGGCGGCTTTGACAGCCATCGGGATGTACATCGTCCAATGCATGGTCAACTACATCATCCCGTCCGGCAGCGGGCAAGCGGCTGTGACGATGCCGATCATGGCTCCGCTGGGGGATCTGGTCGGCGTGACTCGTCAGACGGCCGTTCTCGCCTTCCAGCTCGGCGACGGAATCTCCAACATCTTTACGCCTACTTCCGGCTATTTCATGGCAGGTCTGGCTCTGGCGGGAATCTCCTGGATCAAGTGGGTAAAATGGATTTGGCCGTTGATTCTCATTCACTATGTGCTGGGAGCAGTCTTTGTCACGATTGCCCATCTGATCGGCTATCAATAATAGGGGGGAATGCGTAAACGCCCCCGAGGAGGAGCAGCATGCAGATTACTTCGATCACAGTCACGGGGATCAGGCTTCCGCTGATTCGCCCGTTTATCGTGGCATACGAGACTTACGCAGATATGCCGACGCTGCTGGTAAAAGTGGAGACAGACGCCGGGATCACCGGGTACGGCGAAGCGACACCAGACCAGCACGTGACGGGAGAGACATGGGAGAGTACCTACAGCTTGCTGGTCCACCAGCTTGGCCCGCTCGTCATCGGAGAAGATCCTTTCCAGATCGAGCGGATTCACGAGAAAATGGCGGGAACCGTGTACGGCTGCCCGTCTGCGAAGGCAGCGATTGATATCGCCTGCTACGATATCATGGGAAAGGCGACCAACCAGCCAGTCTACAATCTGCTCGGGGGACGCTATTACGATCAAATGCCGGTTCCCTACGTGGTGAGCATTCTCGACCCTGACGTCATGGCAGAGGAAGCGAAGGAAGCCATCCGGCAAGGGTACGAATCGATCAAGATCAAAGTGGGCAACAATCCAGTTGTCGATGTCAAACGAATCCAGGCTGTCCGTCAGGCGATCGGCGACCACGTGCAATTGCGCGTCGATGCCAATCAGGGCTGGAGAAACAAAGCCACGACGATGTGGGTCCTGGAGCAGGTAAAATCGTGCAACATCGATTGGATCGAGCAGCCCGTCATCGCGGACGACATCTCCGCACTGGCGGAAATACGCCGGCAAACCTATCTGTCGGTGATGATCGATGAAGGTGTCCACGGTGACCGTGAGATGCGCGAGACAATCATCAAGCAGGCAGCCGACAAGCTCAATATCAAGCTGATGAAATGCGGCGGCATCTATCCGGCCCTGAAGCTGGTGGCGCAAGCCGAGATGGCAGGGATGGAGTGCCAGGTGGGCTCGATGGTCGAGTCCGCCGTCGCATCGGCAGCAGGCGCGCATCTGAGCGCAGCCAAAAAGAACATAATCTCCAACGAGCTGGTAGGTCCGCTGATGTTTTCACGAGACGTCGCCGCCTTTCCGTATGAAGGAAAGCGGATTGTCCTGCCGAATCTCCCGGGCCTGGGGCTGTCGGTGGACGAGGAGACGATCGCGGAGTTGGCGCAGATGACTGCGGTGATCGGCAAATAAGAGCATTTTCGCAATGAGCAGGGTGATCGCAATGACGCCCTGCTTTTATTTATCGAATATATCTCCTGAGTGCAGGAATCTGGCGAAAATGAGAAAATGACTGGATCTACCTCCGTTTTGGCCCTCGTTCCCCAACATGCAGCGAAAAAGCGTTTCGATCCATAGGCTCGAAGCGCTTTTGTTATCCCCCGAAACACCCATATAGAGCTGGCTGGTCCTAGTCGAAGGATGATCAAATTTTAAAAGCGCAAAGATCAAAATTACAAAGAGAAGCCGGAAATGCGTATAGTATGATTTTTCAAAAAGATCTTTTTGGTACCATTATAGGAGGATTGGACAGAAGATCTGGAGGGAAACGAATATGAATCTCGGGACCGTCTTTGAATGTGCAATCAGTCGCTATCCGGACCGTGTCGCGCTTGTTGAGAATGAAGTGAGGTATACCTTTACGCAATTGAACGAGGAAGTAAATCGTCTGGCGACATCCTTGATGAAGCTGGGCGTGGCCCGCAGGGACCGCGTGATGGTTTTGCTGAAAAATCGGCGTGAAGCAGTATGTGTATTCTGGGCTACCCAGAAGCTGGGCGCGATCTTTACGCCCATCAACATGCGCTTGTCTCCAGAGGATACCCAGTACTGCATCAGTGATTCGGAGCCAAAGGCAGTCATCTTTGAAAGCAGCAGCCGACGCGCAGTGATGTCAGCAAAATTCAGCGATCGTCCTGTTTTTATCGGAGTGGATCGTGGGGAGGGCGATGTCAGCTACGACGAATTGGTGCAAAGAGGGACTTCTTCGTTCGAGAGCTCCGTTTTCGACGAGGAAGAGATTGCCTTGATGCTGTACACATCGGGAACGACTGGATTCCCGAAAGGCGTGCCGCGCTCCCATAAAAATGAATACGCTTCCACCATCGCGCACATCATTCAAAACGCGTACGAGCCTTTTGAAAATACGCTGGGAGCCATGCCGCTGTACCACACGATGGGAATTCATTCCCTGTTATCCATGTGCATGCTCAATGGCAAGTACGTCATACCGGTACAATCCGACCCGGTCTCCATGCTGTCCTTGTTGGAAAAAGAAAAAATCACTTGCTTGTACATGATCCCCCGCCTATACCATGAGCTGCTGGAAAACGGGAACGGAGCGGACTACGATCTGTCGGCATTGCAAAAGATCGGCTATGCAGGCGCTCCCATGTCCGAAGTCCTGACGCAAAAATGCTTCTCTTTTTTCAAACCCAAGCATTTCGTCAATCATTACGGCAGCACCGAAATCTACACATTTACTACCTGCTCTGCGCTGGACAAAAAACCGGGCTGTGCCGGCAAGCCTGGATTTCATCAGCGCATGCGGCTGATTGTCCCTGATCCATCTGGAGGCGCTACGCCACAAGACGTGGTGCCGAGCGGCCAGATCGGGGAAATCATCATTCACGCTGGGTCAGACGAAGCCTTCAAAGGCTACTGGAATCGCCCGGATGCTACCCGCAGGGCGATCCGCCACGACTGGTACTACACGGGTGATCTCGGCGTTTTGGATGATGAGGGAGATCTCTACATCGTCGGCAGAATAGATGAGATGCTGATTTCCGGCGGGGAAAACATCTCTCCGGTGGAGATCGAAGAAGTGTTGTCCAGTCATCCGAAGGTAGCAGAAGCCGTGGTCATCGGCGAGGAAGATGATCGCTGGGGACAGATTGTGGTAGCCTGCATTGTCCCGCGGGAGCCGGATGCCAGCCTGACGGTACAGGAGCTAGACCAGTATTGCAAGCAGCACGCGAAGCTGTCCAATAGCAAGCGGCCGCGCAAATACCTGTTCGTAGACGAGCTTCCGAGAAATGCGTCTGGCAAGATACTTCGCCGGGAGCTGAACCACCTGTTGGCGCAGAGAAACAACACGTAGGAAAGAGGGGATCCTGTTGGCTGGGCTGCTCATTATCGACGATGAAATAGAAACCGGTGAAGAAATTCGATCGATTCTGGCGGGAAGCCAGTACAATTACCTTCCCGTGTACGAGTGCGACAACGCGCAGAAGGGATTGGCGATGGTTCGAGACTACCAGCCGAACATGGTCATCCTCGATTTGTCTCTTCCAGACATGGACGGGATCGAGTGCGGCAAGCGCATCCTGGAGCAGTATCCGTACATCTCCATTGTCGTCCTGACACAACTGCAGATGTTCGAAGTGGTTCAGGCTGCTATCAATGCAGGGTTTTCCGGATATTTGTTAAAGCCCGTGGCCCGATTGGAATTCCTGGCCGCCTGTGATCGGCTTCTCATGCCGCAGCTGTGGAGGGAGACCACATCGGTCAGAAAAAACGCTCATTCTCCGGAATCGGACAAGATCGATTACGGAAATCCCATTCAAAGCTCGCTGCAGTACATCCATGGCCATTATCATGAGCCGATCACGCTGCACGATGTGGCGGATCGGGTGTACCTGAGCAGTTCCCATTTCAGCCGCCTCTTCAAAGCGGAGATGCGGGTGACGTTTGTGGAGTATCTGACCAAATACCGCGTCGAGCAGGCGAAAAAGCTGTTGAAAATGACGGCGCTGCCGGTCGAAGTGATCGCGAATCATGCAGGCTTTACGAATGCAGGATACTTCGCCACAACGTTTAAACGCTTGGAAAATATCACGCCAACCGAATACAGGCAGATGTTTTCCAGCCTGCTCGCCAAGAGTGAGTAAAAAGCAAAAATCTCAAGATGAGGATGCGAAGAATTTAAAACCGCATAATTCGAAATATTCCTATTATAGTTTCAAGCACGCTACTTCCCGATGTGAGGTGATGCAGAGGTGATGGAAGTATACCGCGGATTGAAGCGTTGTCTGCAAAGCCGGGAGCGCGGAGTCGTGGCGACGATCATTCATGTCGAGGGTTCTACGTACAGGAGGGAGGGAGCAGCGTGTCTCCTCCTGGAACACGGGGAAGTGATCGGGACACTGAGCGCGGGCTGCGTCGAAAGTGACTTGCTTGAGCATGCCAGGCATGTGCTGCAGACAGGAAGACCTGCGGTGCATCGCTACGATTTCCGCGCGGAAGAGGATCTGCTCTGGGGACTTGGGGTCGGCTGCAACGGTGCGATGCAAATCCTGCTTCAGCCCTATGATCCCAAGCACGCTCCCCACCAAGCCGAACAGCTTTTTCACATCTATGAGGCAAAGGCGATGACCCGAGAGGTGTGCATGAGCGGCGTCATCATCCAGACAGGTGATCCAGCCAAGCAGCCTGTGGGGAGTGTGTTTTTCCTCGATCAGGATGAACAGCAAAAACTCGGACTGCCTGCGCAGGCGAAAGGGCTGTACCAAGTGATCAGGGACGAAGTGGAGATTACCCTTTTTGCAGAAACGATACAGCCGCGTACGCCGCTGGTCATCTGCGGCGCTGGGCCGGACGCCGTACCGCTCGTGCGGGGAGCGCGAGCGCTAGGCTGGCATGTGACGGTGATCGATCATCGCCAGCTGTCCCTCCGGCATCCGGTCATTGCCGATGCGGACGAGGTGGTGCTGGTTGCTCGGCAGGAGTATGGATCCATCTCCGTGAGGGAGGATGCCTATGTCGTCGTGATGACCCATCAGTATGAGCTGGATCTGATGCTGCTCAGACGATTGATGGAGTCGCCGATTCCGTATCTGGGCGTGCTTGGTCCGCGCAGACGCACGGAGCAGATCCTGCGGGAGATCAGCGAAGAGCGGGGAAGATTCGATCAGGATGAGCGAAACAAGCTGCATGCTCCTGTAGGACTGGACATCGGTGCTGATTCCCCCGAGGAGATCGCGCTGAGCATTTTGGCAGAGATCAGCAGTTGCCGCAGCGGACGCAGCGGGCTATCCCTGAAAGGAAGAAGCGAGCCCTTGCATGAGCGGCGCAAGGAACCTCTTCTGGCAGCGAAGTCATAACCATCCCAGGCTGGATATGGCTTGTGGAGTCTGTTGCTCAAAAACCTCAGTATTCACATGCGAAAACTACAAATTTTACCAGATAAAAGAGAGGAGGAAGCAGCGAGTGGAGACGAAACAGATCGGAAAACCGATGAAGCGCGTAGAAGACGCGCGACTCACTTCCGGGCAAGGAAGCTTCATTGAGGACATGAGTCCCTTGCCCCATATTCATCACGCCGCCATCCTGCGAAGCCCGTATCCCCATGCGCGAATCAAGGCGATCCGCACGCAGGCGGCCGAAGAGATGCCAGGTGTGAAGGGCGTGGTGACCGGACAGGATGTGGCGGCCTGCACGAATCCTTTTCCGGTAGGTGTGACGGCTTCCGTGCACTATTACTCTCTGGCGGTAGACAAGGTGCGGTATGTCGGGGAGCCGGTAGCGGTCGTAGTCGCCAAGAACCGCTATCTGGCAGAGGATGCGCTGGAGAAGATCGAGGTAGAATACGAGCCCCTTCCCGCAGTGGTTGAGATCGAGCAGGCATTGCACCCGGAATCCCCGCTGCTGCATGAGCAGGTTGGCTCCAACATCGCCAACCACCGGCATTTTTCCTACGGGGATCCTGACAAGGCCTTCCGCGAAGCCGATGTCGTAATCAAGCACAAGTTTGCCTTTCCCAAATACAGCGCCACGCCTGTCGAGACCTATGGAGTGATTGCTTCTTATCAGTCGAGTGATGACAGCCTGACGATCTGGTCCAATTTTCACGGGCCGTTTACCTTGCAGTCCGTCATGGCCGCAGCCCTGCGGATCGACAGCAACCGGCTCCGCATTCTGATTCCCAAGGATGTGGGAGGCAGCTACGGGATCAAGTCCGGTGTCTACCCCTATATGGTGCTGATGGGCGTAGTCTCGAAAAAACTGGGCTTGCCAGTCAAGTGGATCGAGGATCGCCAGGAGCATCTCATGGCGAGCTCGAGCGGCACCGATCGGGTGACATGGATCGAGGCGGCGGTGAAGCGGGACGGTACGGTTACGGGATTGCGAATGAAAATGGTAGACAGCGTAGGGGCCTACGTGCGAGCGCCGGAGCCCGCCTGCCTGTACCGGACGCATTCCAACACTACCGGCGCGTATCGGATCGAGCATTTGCAGATGGAGACCATCGCGGTCATGACCAACAAAAGTCCGACGGGGCTGATACGGGGCTATGGCGGACAGCAGCTCTATTTTCCGCTCGAGCGCATCATGCAGATGGTGGCGACGAAGCTGGGACTCGATCCTGCAGAGGTCCTTCGCAAAAATCTGTTGGGGAAAGAAGAGTTTCCCTACCAAACGCCTTCAGGCGGCATCTACGACAGCGGCGATTACAAGAGTGCGTTTGACAAGCTGATCGGAATGGTCGGATACGAGGAGTTTCGCCAACGTCAAAAGGAAGCCCGACAAAAAGGGAAGCTGTTGGGAATCGGCCTAGCCTGCATCGTCGAGCCCTCTGGCTCCAATATGGGCTATATCACTGTCGCATTGACTCCCGAGGAGCGGTCAAAATCATTGCCCAAATCAGGATGTGCAGAAGGAGCGACCGTGTCCATCGATCCGATGGGCGGCATCAGCGTCCGCATCAGCACGGCGCCGACAGGGCAGGGGCATGAGACGGTGGCAGCGCAGATCGTAGCAGAGGTATTGGGCGTCGATCCCCGCACGGTCAAAGTCATCGCTGAGATGGACACCTTGACCAGTCCCTGGTCTGTGGCATCGGGCAGCTATTCGAGCCGATTTGCTCCCATCGGGTCGAGCGCGGTCTATCAGGCGGCAGGCAAGGTGCGGGAAAAGCTGCTGCGGATAGCGGCCGATCAGCTCGGGTGCTCGCCGGATCAACTGGAGATGAAAGGCGGAAAAGTCGCACTGAGAAATGATCCTGCCAAGCAGGCCTCGCTCAGAAGACTGGTTGGTTCTGCCCACTGGAATCCGCAAGGCCTGCCGGCAGGAACAGAGCCGGGCATACACGAGACCGCCTTTTATACGATTCCTACGGCACAGCCCCCGGACGAGCAGGATCGGGTCAACGGTTCGGCTGCCTACGGATTCGTCGCGGATGCAGTTGTCGTCGAGGTAGATGCAGCCACGGGGGATGTGAAAATCCTGAATTACTGCACGGTGCATGACGCTGGCGTGCTGCTGAATCCCCTGATTGCCGACGGACAGATCATGGGCGGTCTGGCTCACGGCTTGGGCGGCGCGCTCTATGAGGAGCTTGCCTATGACAAAAACGGCCAATTTCTCTCCGGCAGCTTCATGGACTACTTATGTCCGACTGCTACCGAGATGCCTCCTGTCACCATCGGGCATATCGAGACGCCGTCCCCGCTGACACCGCTCGGGGCAAAAGGGCTGGGAGAAGGTAATACGATGAGCGCTCCGGTCGTCATCGCCAATGCGGTAGCGGATGCGCTCGCTGAATGGGATGTAACGGTCGACACGCTTCCCCTGTCGCCGAACCGCGTCTGGTCATGGATCCAGCAATCGAAGAAAAAGAAGGAGGAATACGCATGAACGGCAATGGTTCTGTCGAGCTGAACGCGACAGTGGAGCAGGTATGGGCGAAGATCCTGGATCCGGAAGTGCTGGCCGAGTGCATGATGGGCTGCAAGGAGCTGGTGCTTGTGGAGGATGGCAAATACCGTGCGGATCTGGCTGTCGGAGTAGCGGCGGTCAAAGGAAAATACGATGCCACGATTCAATTGGCAGATGTGATCGAGCGAAAAAGCTACAAGCTGATTGTACGGGGCGAAGGAGCGCCAGGCTTTGTCGAGGCGGAAGGGCTGATCGAACTGGCCCCCGGAGAGGATGGCAGCACGACGCTCACTTATACCTACACAGCCGAGGTAGGGGGAAAGGTGGCCTCGATCGGTCAACGGATGCTGGGCGGCGTCGCCAAGCTGCTGATTACGGATTTTTTCAAAAAGCTGAAGAAGCATGTGGAAAAGGAACAAAAAACAGCCTGACAAAAAATTCGGAGGGGATAGAGATGAAACCGGCAGCATTTGATTATCTTCGTCCCTCCACGGTGGAGGAGGCGTGCCAATACTTGCAGGAGTACGGCGAGGAAGGGAAGCTGATCGCCGGAGGGCAGAGTCTGGTCCCGATCCTCAACATGCGCCTGTCCACGCCCGAGTGCCTGATCGATATCAGCGGACTGGAAGAATTGAAGTACATCCGGGAGGAAGGGGACTGGTTGCACATCGGAGCGTTGACCAGGCAAAGGGACGTAGAGAGGTCCGCTCTTGTCAGAGAAAAAACACCGCTGCTTGCGGAGGCCTTGCCCTACATCGGGCATATGCAGACGCGCAATCGCGGCACTTTCGGGGGCAGCCTCGTCCACGCCGATCCGACGGCCGAGATTCCCTTGTCCTTGTTGGCTTTGCAAGCCGCCGTGGTCATCCAAAGCGCGGAGGAAACCAGGGAAGTGAATGTGGAGGATTTCTTCATCACGTATCTGACGACGGATCTCATGCCGAACGAGATGCTGCGCGAGGTGAAAATTCCCACAGGGAGTATTCCCAAAGGCTACTCGTTCCAGGAGTACAGCCGCAAACATGGAGATTTCGCGCTGGTAGCGGCGGCATGCGTACTCGATGTCGACGAACAGGAGCGGATCGCTTCCGTCAGGCTGACTTTGGGCGGAGTAGATGCGGTTCCGGTGCTGGCCCGCGAGGTGGAGGGTCTCATCCTCGGCGAAAAGCTGACGGATTCGCTGCTGCTGGAAGCGGGCCGTGCAGCGGCAGCCGATATCGATCCGGAAGGGGATCTGCACGCCAGCAGGGAGTACCGCCTCCACCTGGCCGAGGTATTTGCGGCACGGGTGTTGGAGACCGCCTACCATCGCGCGGTATTGGGAAAGGGGAGTGCGACGTGATGCAGGTAAAGCGCGAGGAACGATACAGCCTGCGCTTGCAGGTAAACGGCAAGCGCTATGAGGAACAGGTCGAACCCCGAAAGCTGTTGAGCGATTTTCTGCGGGAGGACTGCGGCTTGACGGGCACGCATGTCGGCTGCGAACACGGCGTATGCGGAGCTTGCACAGTGCTGGTGGACGGCAGAGCGGTTCGCAGCTGTCTGATCCTGGCGATTCAGGCGGAAGGCGCCGACATCACGACAGTAGAGGGATTGGCGCAGGGGGGCAAGCCCCACCCCCTGCAGGAAGCGTTCTCGGAATGTCACGCCCTGCAATGCGGATTTTGCACGCCAGGCATCCTGATGTCCTCCGTCGAGTTTTTGCAGACTCATGCCGATCCGGGCAAGGAGGAAATTGCCGATATGTTGTCCGGTCACTTGTGCAGATGCACGGGCTACAAGGGAATCGTAGAGGCTGTGCAGCAAGTGGCCGATCGTAGGAAGGAAGGTGAAAAACATGAATCTGGGGACCCTGTTTCAATTTGCAGTCGAACGGCACCCACAGTATGAAGCACTCGTACAAGGCGAAAAACGATTTACTTACGCGGAACTGAATCAGGAGGTCGACCATGCCGCAGCTGGTCTGCAGTCCCTCGGAATTAAAAGACATGACCGCGTCGTCCTCGTACTCAAAAATCGCCTGGAAATGGTCATCCTGTACTGGGCGATTCAAAAGATCGGCGCCGTGTTCACTCCGATCAACTTCCGATTGACGGCAGAAGAGATTGAATATTGCGTCAAAGATGCGCAGGCAAAGGCTGTCATCTATGAACCGGTCAGCGAGTATGCCGTTCTTGCGGCCGTGCATGGGATGGATACGGTCAAAGTGGCCGTCCTGCAAGCGAGGGGAGCAGACATCCAGTACGAGGAGCTGCGGCACAAGAGCAAGCAACCGCTCGTGCGAAGCGAAAGCGACGGAGATGACCTGTGCCTGATGCTGTACACCTCCGGCACGACCGGAAGGCCCAAGGGCGTGCCGCGAACCCATCGCAATGAGTACAGCGCCGCAGTCGCCCACATCATTCAAAATCAGTATGTCTTTCAGGAAAGCACGATTGGCGTCATGCCGCTATACCACACCATGGGCATGCGCTCCCTCCTCTCCATCGCATTGCTGAACGGCAAGATGGTCATGACGCCTGATTACGATGCGGAGACGGTCCTGGAGACGCTGGAAAAAGAAAAGCTCTCATGCGTGTATCTCGTTCCTACTATTTTTCATGATCTTGTCTATCATCCTAAGTTCTCACAATACGATCTCTCTTCTCTCAAAAAACTGGGCTATGCCGGAGCAGCGATGACCAAGGCCCTGACAGAGGAAATCTTCGCCAAGCTAAAGCCCAAGGTGTTCGTCAACCACTACGGCTCATCAGAGGTATACACCTTTTCCATCTGTGATTATCTCGACCGCAAGCCGGGGTGTGCGGGGAAGCCGGGCTTTCACCAGCGATTGCGCGTCGTCGTGGCAGACCCGGATGGAGGTTCCACTCCTGAGGATGTGGTCCAGACAGGGGTTCCGGGAGAGATCATCGTGGATTTGCGTTCCCAGGAAGCCTTTCAGGGATATTGGAATCGTCCCGACGCTACGCGCAAGGCCATTCGTGAGGGCTGGTACTTCACGGGAGACATGGGGAGCTTCGATGAAGACGGCGACCTGTATGTCCTGGGGCGCGTGGACGACATGATTATCTCCGGGGGAGAAAACATCCACCCGTTGGAGGTGGAGGATGTCATCGCCAAGCATCCCAAGGTTGCAGAGGTAGCTGTGGTGGGGTTGCCCGATCAGCGTTGGGGAGAAGTCGTAACGGCCTTTATCGTCGCCCATGATCCCCAGTTAACCGCTGAGGAGCTGGACGAATTCTGCCGACAAAGCAAGCATTTGTCCAATTTCAAGAGACCGAGAAAGTACGTATTGGTAGATTCGATCCCCAAAAGTCCCGTCGGTAAAATCCTGCGGCGGATGCTTCGGGATGGCTACGCTCAACCAAGCACAACAAAAAAGGAGAGTGTTTCGTAATGGAAAAACAAACAAGCAGCCTCGCAGCTACGCAGTGGGATCACATTCGCGTCGAGAAAAACGCGGAAAAAAAGACCGCGACCATCATCCTGGATCGTCCGGAAAAAATGAATACGCTCAGCTTTATAGGACGCTCCCAGTTGAACCGGATTTTCCAGGAGCTGAACGAAGACGATGATGTGCGTGTCATCGTGCTGAAAGGGGAGGGAACCCAGGCTTTTTCTTCGGGGGGCACGATTGCACAGTTCATGGAACGCCACCCCGAGGAACTGTCTGTTCTCCATAAAAATGTCGCCGCTCCGGAACGCTCGCCAAAGCCGGTGATTGCTCAACTGCAAGGCTATACCTTCGGCGTGGGGCTGGAGATCGCCATGGCGTGTGACTTCCGCGTCGCTTCCGATACGACATTGCTCGCCCTGCCGGAGATCAAGCTCGGCATGATTCCAGGAAGCGGCGGCACCCAACGAATCGCCAGACTGGCAGGCTTGGGACGCGCCAAGGATATGATCATGCGCGGAAGACGAATTCCAGCCGCAGAAGCGTATCAATGGGGGCTGCTCACTACAGTCGTGCCGCAGGAAAAACTGGAGCAGGCTGTAGCAGATCTCGTCGACGAGCTGCTGGAATACTCGCCGCTTGCCCTGCGCGTCTTGAAGCAGGTGCTGAACGCCTCCCAAGAGGGATCATTGAGCGCGGGACTGGAGATCGAAGGCTATGCCTATGGCATGCTGCGCAGCACGGACGACTTCCGTGAAGGAGTAGAAGCCTTCAACGAAAAAAGGAAGCCGAATTTTACCGGGAAGTAAGAGAGGGGAGGCTCGGGGCTGACAAAGCGAATACCCGAGCCTGCGCTCCGCTTCAACAATAGATGATTGGAGGTTATGAACATGTCCATGACAAACAGTACGACGGTGCTTTCCAGCAATCAGCCGCCGAAGGTAGAGATCAGCCGCCGCCAGATGGTAAATGCATCGATCGCATCTCTTCTGGGATGGGCTCTTGATTTGTTTGATCTCTTTGTCCTTCTTTATGTGGCACCCGTAATTGGCAAGCTCTTTTTTCCCACCGAGCTGCCTACGCTTTCCCTGGCAGCTGTCTATGCTTCCTTCGCCGTCACACTTCTGATGCGGCCGATCGGCTCCGCTTTGTTTGGTTCGTACGCGGACCGAAAAGGGCGCAAAAAAGCCATGATTGTGGCTGTCATCGGTGTCGGCGTAGCCACGGCCTTGTTTGGAGCATTGCCGACGGTACATCAGATTGGTGTCGGCGCATCGATCATCTTTTTGATTCTCAGGCTGGTGCAGGGCATTTTTGTAGGCGGCGTGGTTGCCTCGACGCATACGATCGGTACAGAATCGGTCCCGCCGAAATGGCGCGGATTCATGTCCGGGTTTGTCGGGGGCGGAGGTGCAGGTCTGGGCGCTTTGCTCGCTTCCATCGTCTACTTTATTGTCTCTGAAGCATTTCCCGGCGAAGCGTTTGATGCATGGGGCTGGAGATTTATGTTTTTTGCCGGCATCCTCAGCGCTGTGCTAGGCGTGTTTGTTTTCAAATCGCTGGAAGAATCCCCGTTGTGGCTGCAAGCCCAGCAAAAAAAGGAAGCGGCGAAAAAACCGGAGGGGTCGCCTGTCAAAATGATTTTCACGCAATACCGGAATGTGCTTTTGGTCAATCTCATGCTCGTGACCGGCGGCGGAACGGCTTACTATCTCACATCCGGTTATTTGCCTACTTTCCTGAATGTCATCAATAAGGTGTACAGCGGTACCGCTTCTCTGATTCTCATGGGAGCAAGTGTAAGCGCCATCATTTCGGCCGTCTTGTTTGGCTATCTCAGTGATGTAATCGGCAGGAAAAAGACCTTTTTGCTCATTGGCTTCATCAATCTGATTCTGTTGCCTGTTCTCTTCATTCAATTGGGAAGCGCAACCTCAATCCCGATGATCACCTTCTACGCCCTCGCGCTGGCATTTTTGGGCAATGCAGCTTATGCCCCGATCCTGATTTTTCTCAATGAACGCTTCCCGACATCGATCCGGTCGAGCGGAACAGGTCTTTCCTGGAACATGGGCTTTGCGGTCGGGGGCATGATGCCTACCTTTGTCACGCTGGCGAGCGGAACGACCGAAAATATTCCTTACTCGCTAATGGGCTTTTCAATCGCCGTGTTTGTGGTGTATGTCATCGGCAGCTTGGTGATACCGGAGACCAAGGGCAATTTTGAATAACGAGAGGAGGTTGTCATGCGACTCGTGGTAGGGATTTCGGGGGCGAGCGGAGCCATTTATGGCGTGCGGATCGTAGAGCAATGCTGCAAATTGGGCGTGGAGGTTCATCTGGTGGTAAGCAACACAGCGATTCGCACGATCGAGTACGAAACGAATTACCGGATGGAAGATTTGCGGAGGATGGCGAGCAAGGTATACGACAACCAGGATCTGGGGGCTGCGATTTCCAGCGGCTCGTATCTGGTCGACGGCATGATCGTTGCGCCATGTTCCATCAAAACCCTCTCCGGAATCGCCAACAGCTACAATAGCGAGCTGTTGACGAGAGCCGCGGATGTGCAATTGAAGGAACGCAGAAAGCTGGTGCTGATGCTGCGTGAGACGCCGCTCCACCTCGGCCATATCCAGCAGATGCTCGCGGTCACGCAGATGGGAGGAATCATTCTCCCCCCGGTCCCGTCTTTTTACCATCTTCCGCAAAGCATCGACGACATCGTGAATCAAAGCGTGCAGAAGGCTCTCGACCAATTTCGTCTGGAAGCCCATCTGTTTGAGAGATGGCAGGGTATGGAGCAAGGAGAAAAAAAGAGGGAGGGGTACAGGTGACCCGATATTACAATTACATTGGCGGAGAGTGGACGTCCTCCGTTTCGGGAGAGTGGTTGGAATCTTTTAATCCCGCTACGGGGGAGCTGGTAGGATACGCACAGAACTCTGCAGTTCAGGACGTGGAGCAAGCGATAGACAAAATGTACGAAGTCTTTCAGAGAAGCGATTGGGGATACAATCCCAAGAGGCGTTATGAAGCATTGCTTGGCTTGGCGCAAAAAATGGAGGAGCAGCTCGAACGCCTCGCTGTCATTCTAACCCGCGAGCAGGGAAAGACGATCAAGGAATCCCGCCAGGAGCTGGCCGGCTGTGTCGATACGCTAAAGTATTTCGCAGGTGCGGCACGGACGGTGTTTGGCCGCTCTGTGCAACTGGAGCCGCATAATTTTGGCGTCATCACCAAGGAGCCGATCGGCGTAGTCGGGATCATATCGCCGTGGAATTGGCCTGCGCTTTTGATGATTCGGGAGCTTGCTCCGGCACTCGCGGCGGGCAATGCGGTGCTGGTAAAACCGGCTAGCCTCACGCCAGCTATATCTGTTGAAATATTCAAACTGATTGATCAGGTGCCGCAGTTCACCAAGGGTATTGTCAGTATCGTGACAGGTCCCGGCCGAAGTATTGGGGCTGCAATGGGGACGAGCAAGAAGATGGATATGATCAGTTTCACGGGGGATACATCAACAGGTAAACAGATCATGGAGATGGCCACCAGCAATATCAAGAAGCTGGCGCTGGAATTGGGCGGAAAATCTCCCAATGTGGTATTTGCAGATGCCGATCTTGACAAGGCCATTCCCGTGATCGGCCGTTCCATTTTCATCTCTGCGGGGCAGATCTGCATGGCTGGTTCACGGCTGCTTGTACATGAATCCGTAAAAGGCGAGGTCTTGTCGCGCATGAAGCGATACGCGGAGAATCTGCGTGTCGGCAATGGATTGGAAGAGTCGACCGACATGGGACCGGTCGTCAATCAGGCTCAGTTGGAGCTAATCGCCAATTACTGTGAAATTGGGCGGAAGGAAGGAAAAATCGTCACAGGGGGCCAGCGGATTACAGGCGGAGCATTTGATCAGGGAAGCTTTTTTGCACCGACAATCATCGATGAGTTGCCTTCGCATTGCCGCGTCGTGCGCGAGGAAATATTTGGTCCGGTGCTCGCCGTTCAAAGCTTTGCGAGTGAAGAAGAGGCACTCGAGATGGCGAATGACTCAGACTTCGGCCTGTCAGCAGGGGTGTGGACTCGTGACCTGAATCGGGCGATGCGCATGTCGAAAGGAATCCGCGCGGGGACGGTCTGGATCAATACGTACAATAAAAATTTCCCGGAGGCAGAGTTCGGGGGATACAAGCAGAGCGGATTAGGCCGCACCCGGGGCGTGGATGGACTGATGGAGTACTGCGAGACGAAGCATATTCATTTTGAAATCGATGAATTGCCGAGCGAAGAGGGGAGAGAAGACCGATGAGTGCGAATCAAAGCGTGCAGGGAATCGAATCCCCTTTTTCCTTTCACTTGCCCACCAACGTCCAGTTCGGGGTGGGCAGCGCATCCCGTCTTGGAGAGATGCTTTTGTCGATGGGCGTACGCCGCGTCTTCCTCGTCACAGATCAAGGAGTGCGACAGGCGGGACTTTTGGATGGAGTGATACACTCACTGGAAGAAAAAGGGCTTCATTACCAGATCTACGCCGATGTCGAGCCTGACCCCAGTCTGGAGACCATCCAAGCGGGCGCAGCCATGTTCCAGCAGCAGTCCTTCGACTGCATGGTGGCGATCGGGGGAGGCAGTCCGATCGATACGGCCAAGGGAATTCGCGTGTTGGCGGCAAATGGCGGCGGCATCGGCCAGTATGCGGGCGTCAATCGCGTCCCTGCAGCATCCGCGATCCCGTTGATTGCAATTCCGACCACTTCCGGCACGGGGAGCGAGGTGACGATCTTTGGAGTTTATTCCGACTGGGAGAACCACGTCAAGATAACCGTAACAAGCCAGCATATGGCTCCATCGACCGCCTTGATCGATCCTGCCCTGACGTTGAGCTTGCCGGCAAAAATGACGGCTGCGACTGGAATTGACGCGCTGGCCCACGGGATCGAGACGTTTTTTTCCCTGCGTTCCAGCCCGGCTTCCGATGCCCTCGCCATCCATGCGATGAAGATGATTGCGCCGCATTTGCGCCGAGCGGTTCGAGACGGAGCAGACATGGAAGCCCGGATCGGAATGTCCCAGGGCAGCGTTCTGGCCGGGATGGCATTTAACAACGGCTTCTTAGGCCTTGCTCATGCCATCGGTAGCGCGCTCTCTGGACATTGCCACGTTCCGCACGGGGTGGCTATCGGCTTGCTGCTGCCGCATGTGGTGGCGTTCAATACCCCGGTGCGTCCGGAAAAAGCGGAGTTGATCGCAGATGTTCTGGGCAGCGTTCAGAAAGAAACGGGAACGGCAGCTGAATTGGTTGGTCAGCTTGTCCGTGATATTGGTCTCCCGCAAAGACTGCAGGAAGTGGGTGTTCCAGAAGCTAAGCTGGTCGACATCGCCAAAGACTCCTTTAAAAGCGGCATGATGAAATGGAATCCCCGGCTGCCGACCGAGCAGGAAGTCCTGGAGCTTTTGCAAAAAGCGTTTTAATCATTTCATTTCGTTGAGGAGGAATGAAAAATGAAGGAGCAAGTCAATATGACGACTTCTGACGATCTGATTCCAGGTCTCGACAAAACCACGGATGAGGTGGCATGGGATTTGTATCGAAAAGCGATCCGTTTTGGCACCTGGGACCCTGCCTCCATAGATCTGACGCAGGACAAAAAGGATTTTGCAGAGCTGGATGAGGATCTCAAGGGTTATCTGATCCATTTCTGCACCGGTTTTTTGGATGCGGAGGAGAATGTCGCTCTCAAATTCTGTCCGTGGATCATGCTGGGTTCCTCGACGGAGCAGCAGGCGTTCTTAAGCACGCAATTGCTGGAGGAATTCAAGCATACGCAATTTTTCATGCGTTATTTTCAGGAGGTATTTGGCCGGGAGCGCATATCCGGAGTCAAGAATGTGGTCCAACAAAAGCTGGATGATCGGGTAAAGACCATGCTTGCAGCGTTGGAACTGGGGGAAGAAGAGCGGGAGGCTGCCTTGGTGGAAGGCTTGACCCACTATCAGGGCGTGATCGAGGGAGTCCAGGCCATGACGGGGTATGAAGTCTTTGAAGCCGTATACGGCAGCAAAGGCTTGCTCCCCGGATTGGCAGAAGGATTCGCCCGCATCAAGGAAGACGAAGGACGTCATGTGGGCTTCGGGTTGCGCATGCTGAAACTGCTGGCTCGAAATCCCTTGCACGCCAAGCGTATCGATGCGTTGCTCAACGAATACCTGCCGCATATCCTCATTCGCTACGACCAGCCGATCATCGTGGACGGAAAAGAGTATCCGACCCCGCCAGAGGTGAGGGGGCGCGAGCGATTGACGAGAATGTATCAGCGCAGATACCGGGATATTTTTGGGAAACAAGCAAGTGTTTAATCGAAGGAGGGGGGAGAAGCCATGCGAAGAGCGCAGACATTACGCACTTGGCTGGAGTATTTGCGACAGACAGAACGCCTTGCGACCATCGAGAAGCAGGTCAGCCTTCAGTACGAGCTGGCAGCAGTCACAAAAAAGCTTGATGGTGTGAAGGCGGCCTTTTTTAAACAAGTAGAAGACTACAGCATCCCTGTGGTCTCCGGCATCTGCTCGACGCGGGAGCAGTTTGCCGAGGCGATGGAGACCGATCCTTATGACGTCATCAGGAGGTTCACGGAGGCGGTCGCATCTCCGCTCCCCTGCAAGCAGGTCGGAAATGATGAGGCTCTTGTAAAGGAGAACATCATTAGGGAGGACATCGATCTAATGCGGTTGTTGCCGATTCCGGTTCATCATGAAAAGGACGCGGGCAACTATTTGACTGCAGCACTCTTCATCGTCAGGGACCCTGTCACGCGCAAGCAAAATGTCTCCATTCATCGGCTGCAGGTAACGGGCAAGAATCGCCTCGGCGCGTTGCTTCTCCCCAGACATACTTATCATCTCTACAAACAGGCGGAGAGTGCAGGGAGGGCGCTGGAGTGTGCGATTGTCATCGGTGTCGATCCCTTGACCCTACTGGCCTCGCAAGCAAGTACGCCCTTTGGGGTAGATGAACTGGAGATTGCGGGAGCGCTGCGAGGTGAACCGCTTGAGGTCGTTCGCTGTGAGACTGTGGACATCGACGTGCCTGCTTTTGCCGAAATCGTGCTGGAAGGAAAAATCCTGCCGCATGTACGTGAGCCAGAGGGACCGTTTGGAGAGTTTCCGAAATACTACGGACCGAGAAGCGATAAAGAGGTTGTGGAAATCATGGCGATTACGCATCGTCATCAGCCGATCTTCTATACCATCGTGCCAGCGGGCTATGAGCATCTTCTGCTCGGGGGTATTCCGCGGGAGGCCAGTTTGCTGCAATCGATCAAACAAACGGTACCGGGTGTGAAGGCGGTGCATATGAGCCTGGGCGGCACCTGTCGTTATCATGCCATCGTGTCCATTCTCAAGCGAAATGAAGGCGAGGGAAAAAACGCGATATTGGCCGCACTGGCAAACAGCTTCGACATCAAGCATGTCGTCGTAGTGGATGAAGACGTCGACATCTTTAATATGGAGGAAGTCGAATGGGCGATCGCCACACGTTTTCAGGCAGAGCGCGATCTGGTAGTTGTCCATGGCGCCCAGGGTTCGAAGCTGGATCCCTCTACGGATGAAGGAGTAGGCTCCAAGCTGGGATTCGATTGTACGATTCCACTCGACAGCGAGCCGATGCGCTATCTTCGGATCAAAATTCCACAATACGATGGTATCAACCTGGAGGATTACCTGTAAAAAGGCAATTGTCCGGCAAAAAACCATTTCTGTCCAAAAACTGTACGCTTCATGCCATAACCGGACACAGTACAACGGTGTAAAGACGCACAGGATCAACGAAATGCTCGACTGGTATCCAACTTGCATTCCTTTTTCTGGGAACTGAAAAGAGGAAGGAGAGGATGGCTTGGATATTCGAAACACTGTCGTCGCGGTCACAGGCGGAGCATCCGGTCTAGGCGAAGCAACAGTGAGATACGTGGTAGAACGTGGCGGGAAGGCGGCCATCCTGGATGTTTCCCGGGAAAAGGGGATTGCGCTTGCTCAGGAGCTGGGAAGAGATTATGCCACCTACGTCCATGCTGACGTGACGAGCGAAGAGAGTGTACGGGATGCCGTCGATCAGGTCGCCGGAACCTTCGGGACCATTCACGCTGCCGTCAACTGTGCAGGCATCGGAATCGCCCAAAAAACCTTGTCTCGCAACGGCCCGCATCGCATGGATGCCTTTTCCAAAGTCATCTCTGTCAATTTGATCGGCTCCTTCAACGTCATTCGGCTGGTGGCAGAACAGATGGCCGGCAATGAACCAAACGAGCAGGGAGAAAGAGGTGTCATCATCAACACAGCCTCGGTCGCCGCCTATGAAGGACAGGTCGGTCAGGCAGCCTACAGTGCCTCCAAAGGCGGCATTGTGGGAATGACACTCCCGATTGCGCGTGATCTCGCCCCTTACGGCATTCGCGTCATGACGATTGCTCCCGGATTGTTCGACACGCCGCTTTTCGATACGCTGCCGCGCGCTGCCAAGGATGCCATGGGAGCGATGGCTCCTTTTCCACCGCGCCTGGGAGAGCCGCGGGAATACGCCAGCCTTGTGGGCCATATCATCGAAAACACCATGCTGAACGGCGAGACGATACGCTTGGACGGGGCCATCCGCATGCAGCCGAAGTGAGGAGCTTGTGCGTCAAGCCAACTGGATCAATGGCATGAAAATTTGGTATATTTGTGTAAATAAGAGACCTCTGCATGCAAAGCAGAGGTTTTCATTATGGAGGTAGCCATGATCAAAGAACGATTGCGTGAATTGGGTTTGGAATTGCCACAAGCTGTCCCCTCGCTTTACCAGTATGTGCCCGTAGTCGTGCACCAGGGGATCGCCTACATCAGCGGCCAAGTGCTGAGAGTCGACGGCAAAATTCCGTATGTAGGAAAGGTTGGGCAGGACGTCACGATCGAACAGGCGCAGGAGCTGGCGCGGGTCTGTGTCCTCAGGGGCTTGAGCTGTCTGGAAGCGGAAATCGGCAGCCTCGATCGGGTAGAGCGGGTGCTGAAGATCAACGGTTACGTGCAGTCGGGCACTGGATTTTCCCAACAGCCGCAGGTGATGGATGCCGCATCCGAGCTGCTAATGCAGATTTTCGGGGAGAAAGGGCGCCATGCCAGGACAGCTGTCGGCGTAGCGGAGCTGCCTGGCAATACGCCGGTCGAAATTGATTTTATTATCGCTGTAAAATCGTAAACGGGGGAGAGACGTCCATGATCAGTCTAGAAAACATCATTGCAGCACGAGAGGCGATTGCCGACACCGTTCACTTCACTCCTTTGCTTCATTCCGACCAGTTGTCCAAACAATGCGGCAACAAGCTGTTTTTCAAAGCCGAGCATCTGCAGAAGACAGGTTCCTTCAAAATACGAGGGGCAACCAACAAGGTGAAGCAGGCGGTTGCACAAGGAGCCACTTCCGTCACGGCGGCTTCCTCCGGCAATCACGGACAGGCAGTCGCCTATATTGCCAATAGGCTGGGGATCCCCGCGACGATCGTAGTCCCGGAAGATGTAGCGACGTGCAAGATGGAAGCCATCCAGGCCTACAACGGCAAAGTGGTGAAATGCGGACTGACATCAGCCGAGCGCCTGCCCAAGGCCAAGGTGATTGCCAAAGAGGAGAATGGCGTGTACATCCCTCCTTACGACGATCCGTTGATTATGGCAGGCCAAGGGACGATCGGCCTGGAGGTCCTCGAACAATTGGAGGATGTCGATGCGATCCTGGTTCCCATCGGCGGAGGAGGGCTCATCTCCGGGATCCTGACCGCGATCAAGGAAACGAAGCCCGCGGTCCAGGTCATCGGGGTAGAGCCGCAGCTAGCCAACGACACGTACCTCTCCTTGCAAAAAAACCAGCTTGTCTCCATCCCGGGAACCGCGACAATCGCCGATGGCCTGCGCACCTCGCAGCCAGGTGATCTTACCTTCCCCGTGCTGCAGAAGTACCTGGACGACCTCGTTCTGGTCAGCGAAGAAGAGATTCGCGAGGCATTTCGCCTGGTGCTGGAACGCATGAAGCAAGTGATCGAGCCATCCAGTGCGACGACGGTAGCGGCAGCCTTGTTTGCAAAAACGACTCTGCGGGACAAGAGAGTCGTCTCCGTCATTTCGGGAGGCAACGTCGATATCGATCAAATCGCGGCTTTGCTGTCCTGATCGGGAAATGGGAAAAAAATCCACCTTTTGCGTCGGTTTGGCACGATAAATTTCTTCTCGCGCCGGACATCCTTCAACAGGCTTCACACGCTCCTTTTCCTAGAATGAAGGCAAATAGGGAAAGGAATGAGGTGAAGCAAGATCGGAAGTCTTCAAAAAACGCTGGCAGCATGGGGCCTCACATGCCTGTTGACTGTAGCCGGAGGTGCACCCGGACTCGTCATGGCTACGGAACAGACGAACCAGCCTGCGCAGCAGCAGATGCAGGCGGAAGAGCTCCAGATCGTCTTTGTTGGGGATATCATGCTGGACAAAAGCGTCGGTGCACAGATCGCCAAGCATGGGGTGGACTACCCGTTTCAAAAGACAGCAGCTATCTTGCAGCAGGCGGATTTGACGATCGGGAATCTGGAAACATCCGTGAGCACGCGGGGAAAAGCAGAGCCAAAAGAATTTGCCTACCGCTCCAAGCCGGAAACGCTCAAAGGCTTGGTGAATGCTGGATTCGATGTCGTCAACCTGGCGAACAACCACTCGCTGGATTACGGAATGGATGCGCTGTTTGACACGATCCAACATCTGCAGACAAATCAGATCGCCTGGGTGGGAGCGGGAAAAAACGAGGCGGAGGCGTTCGCCCCTTATCTGACGACAATCAAAGGCAAACGGATCGCCGTGCTTGGGTTGAGCCGCGTTTTGCCCAATCGCCAGTGGTTCGCAGGGAAAAACAAGCCGGGACTTGCGCATGCCTACACGGATGAACCGATGCTGACCTATGTCAAAAAGGCGGCAGAGGTCGCAGACATCACCATCGCCGTCATGCATTGGAACCTGGAATACAAGGATGTGCCCGAACCTTATGCGCGTGCGATGGCCCGCAAGCTGATCGACAGCGGCGTAGATGCCGTCGTCGGTTCGCATCCGCACTCGGTGATGGGCATTGAGTTCTACAAGGATGCTCCCATCTACTACAGTGTCGGCAATTTCGTGTTCACGACATCCTACAACCCAAAAGGTCGCGAGGCGATCATGGTCAAGCTGGCATTTGCCGATCAGGATCAAGGTATAAAGACCAGCGTCATCCCCGTGAAAATCGTCAACGGCCAGCCCGTACCCATGGATGCAGCGGGCAAAAAGCGGATGATCGAAAAGCTGAACCAGATTTCATTTGATGCCAAGGTAGATGCGGACGGAGTCGTGACCAAGAAATAAGAAAGACACCCTGAGAAACCCACACACCATTAGCATTGGAGATCGAGTGAAGCCGGCCAAGGAAAAAGAGGAGAAAAGCGAAGGCATTTGGGATCTTGACCAAGCCGTAATGGAAAAGGCGGAACACGCATTCAGCGGCCAACCCTGAATCACTTCTTCGAAGTGGGCTGCTTTTGGCCGCGGTTCCGCCTTTGCAATGAAGGCGTCCAGGGATGACCCCCGGCAAAGATCCCAACCCGCCGGAGCGTTCTGCACTACCCCCTGAGAAACCCACACGCTATCAGCTCGAAGATCGAGTGAAGCTGGCCGAGGAAAAAGGGAAGAAAAGCGAAGGCATTTGGGATCTTGACCAAGCCGTAATGGAAAAGGCGGAACACGCATTCAGCGGCCAACCCTGAATCACTTCTTCGAAGTGGGCTGCTTTTGGCCGCGGTTCCGCCTTTGCAATGAAGGCGTCCAGGGATGACCCCCGGCAAAGATCCCAACCCGCCGGAGCGTTCTCCTCTTTTTCCTCCCCACCACTGCAGCTCGACGACACCCCCCTAAACATTTTCAACCAGATTGGACAGGGCAGGATCAGGGAGGAACTTTTTGGATACATCCGGTAATTACGGTTAACTCTGCCTGAGGGGACCTGAAGGCCGCATATCGTGGATTATCAAGGATGAGTCCCCGTCGAGCCTGTGCTAACATAAAACGCGTGTTAACCATAACGGCTTCATGAAAGGAGTACAGATCCACCTGCCAATCAAATAAGGGCCTAGTTCCGTTCAGGACGGAAGCGGGGGAACCACCTCTGGGGTTAATTCTGCATCGAGCAGAAGGGATGCCAAACTGCCATCCTACCCGTCAGCTAACCTCGTCGGCTAAAGCAGATCATGTATGAACACCTTTTCGCAGGGAATCGCAGCACTTGTTTGTTTGGAAAGAGCTCCAAACAAGGAGGTTTCTTTTGCGCTGCCTGCTTTATGAAGAACGATCGGTGCATTTGCTTTTGCCCCCCGGGATGGCCCTCGGCTGGAAGAAGCAATGCGCCGTTTTTTTGTTCTATCCAATTTTTTTGGTATCCATTTTTGACAAGGGGGAGCAAGGAATGAAAAAAAGCATGATGAGTTTCGTATGTACGGCAATTTTGTCCAGCAGCCTGTTGTTTGCGGGATGTTCTGCAGACACGGCGCAGATAGGAGCGCCGGGAGGAGAGCAGGCGTCAGGAGGATCGACGCTGGAAAAAGCGAAACAGCAGGGCGTTGTCACAGTAGGCTTCGCCAATGAAGTGCCATACGCCTATGCGACACCGGACGGAAAGCTGACGGGAGAGGCCGTAGAGGTGGCGCGTGTCGTTCTGGAGCGCATGGGCATCCCGGAAATGAACGGCGTTCTGACCGAGTTCGGCTCGCTGATACCCGGCTTGAAGGCAAACCGTTTTGACATTATTACAGCCGGCATGTACATCACACCCAAACGAGCGCAGGAAGTCGCTTTTGCCAATCCCGAGTACAGCATTGGAGAAGCGATTGCGGTGAAGAAGGGGAATCCGCTGAACCTGAAAAGCTACGCGGACATTGCAGCCAATCCTGCTGCCAAAATAGCGGTGATGGGCGGAGCGATCGAGATCGAATACCTGGAGAAAAGCGGTGTGAAAAAGGAACAGATGGTGCTCGTTCCCGACCAGCCGTCTGCAGTCTCGGCTCTGCAATCCGGACGTGCGGATGCGATCACGATGACAGGACCCTCTCTCCAAGCCGTGCTGGATAGTGCGAAGGACGACAGCCTGGAGCGAGTGATGGACTTTGTTCAGCCTGAGATCGACGGCAAAAGTGTCCGTGGCTATGGCGCAGCCGCCTTCCGCAAAGAGGATGCAGATTTTGTCGCGGCCTACAACGCGGAGTTGCAAAAGCTGAAGGAGTCAGGAGAACTGCTGAAAATTTTGGAGCCGTTCGGTTTTACCGAGCAGGAATTGCCGGGTGAGATGACAGCAGAGGAATTAGTCAAGGAATAAGGCAATCCGCTTAGGAGAGGAATGAAGGATCATGGTGTCTGTCGATTTATTGCCGCTGCTTTATCAGGGAGCCGTTACGACTCTCAAGGTCACCGTACTGTCGATGGGCGTAGCGTTTCTGCTCTCGTTTGTGGCGGGATTCGCCCGACTTTCCCGCCGAAAAAGCATTCGTCTGGTCAGTTCGGTCTACGTGGAGGTATTTCGCGGCACCTCGCTGATCGTCCAGTTGTTCTGGCTGTTCTACGCGCTGCCGCTGCTGGGGATCGAGCTGACTGCGCTGGCTGCCGGGGTCGCAGCATTGGGCCTCAACTACGGGGCGTATGGATCGGAAGTAGTGCGAAGCGCCATTCTTGCAGTCCCAAAAGGACAGACGGAAGCGGCGATTGCGTTGAACATGAGCCCGATGCTGCGGATGAGACGCGTGATTTTGCCGCAAGCGATGGTCATCATGCTGCCGTCCTTCAGCAACTTAGCGATCGAGCTGCTGAAAGGGACATCCCTGGTCTCGCTGATTACGATGGCCGATCTGACGTACCAAGGAATGATTTTGCGCACATTCGATGCTTCCAGAACATTTGAAATATTCGGTCTCATTTTGTTGCTGTACTTTGTCATGGCGTATCCGTTGACGCTGATGATGCGTTGGCTGGAACGACGTCTTTCCGCGGGGAGGGTGTAGGCGATGTGGAATTGGAATTTTACCTGGAGTACCTTGCCGCACATTCTGGACGCGATGAAAATGACCATCCTGGCGACGATCGTCGGTTTTGCCATCGCATTGGCAGGAGGTTTGCTCCTGGCGATGGGGCGTCGTTCCAAGAATCGCCTGATTTCGCTGGTTGCCACCGGAGTGATCGAATTCGTCCGCAGTACGCCGCTCCTGGTGCAGTTGTACTTCCTTTTCTACGGCTTGCCGGCGATCGGCATTTCTTTGGGCCCTTTTGCCGCCGGAGTGCTGGGGCTTGGCATCCACTACAGCGCCTATCTGTCAGAGGTATACCGCTCCGGGATTGACGCCGTGCCGCGCGGTCAGTGGGAAGCTGCCAAGGCCTTGAACTTTACGCGGTGGACGATGTGGCGGCGCATCATTCTTCCCCAGGCGATCCGTCCGGTAGTCCCGGTTCTCGGCAATTATTTGATCGTCATGTTTAAAGAAACGCCCGTCCTGTCCGCCATTACGCTGGTCGAAATGCTCATGGCAGCCAAGATGATCGGGGCAGAATCCTTCCGCTATCTGGAAGCATTCACGCTCGTAGGGATTCTTTTCCTGCTTCTCAGCTACGCCTCATCGCTGTTGATCAGAAGGCTGGAACTGAAATGGAACCGCACGTAAAAAAGGAGGAAGCAATCATGAACTTTGCAAGTAAGGATGCTCCCGTCGTTCGTTATCGGAAGGTGAGCAAGTCGTTTGGAGACCTGACCATTTTAAGGGAAATTGATCTGGACATCGCATCCGGCGAAAAGATCGCCGTGATTGGCCCCAGCGGCTCAGGCAAGACCACGATGGCCCGTCTGCTGATGACCTTGGAGGAGCCGAGCTCGGGAACGATTGAGGTGGATGGAGAGCATCTCTGGCATAAAACGGTGAATGGCAAACTGGTGCGGGCGGATGAAAAGCACCTGCACAGCATCCGCGGCAAGATCGGGATGGTGTTTCAGCACTTCAATCTGTTTCCGCACATGAGCATTCTGCGAAATGTAACGGAGGCTCCGATACACGTTCTGGGTCTCGATAAGGATGAAGCGGTCGATCGGGCGATCACCATGCTGGGAAAGGTAGGACTCGCCGACAAGCTGGACCATTATCCCGCACAGCTTTCCGGCGGTCAAAAACAGCGTGTCGCGATCGCGCGTGCCTTGGTCATGCGTCCGAAGGTCATGCTGTTTGACGAGGTGACCTCTGCGCTCGACCCGGAGCTGGTCGGAGAAGTGCTGGCGGTCATTCGGGAGATTGCGGCAGAAGGCGAGATGGCGATGCTTTTGATTACCCACGAGATGGATTTCGCCCGTGATGTGGCAGACCGGATCATTTTCACCGACGGAGGCCGGATTGTGGAGCAGGGGACGCCCGAACAAATTTTTTACAAGCCAGAAAGCCCGCGCCTGCAGACGTTCCTAAGCCGTTTTCGCGCCGGATGACGCACCGTGTAGCAGCGCTTTGAAAGGAGGTGATACAGATCAAGACGAGCGAGAAGATTCGTACAGGGCAGATCAGCCTGCGTTCGCCGACAGAAGAAGACGGCGCATCGATGTGGCGGCTGGCGCCGGCGCGCGGTATTTCGCTGCATGACGGCGGTCGGTCGACCACATGCCTTTGGCTGTACGCTCCAGTTTTACCACCGGGGAAGGAACCAGGGTGGGGGGGAGTCCCCGGCTGGGTCTGATCGGCCGCGCCTTGCCCTTGCACACCGGGAAGAGCCGGGTGGATGCCGGGTTGCCATCGTGTGCATGGTACATACCGCTCTCGGTCTTGATAGTAAAATAATCCAAACAATAGCTGTGATGCCTTAGCAATAAGCCCCTCTATGTCTGTCAGGCATGGGGGTTCCATATAAGTGTGAAATTATCTAAATCTTTAGTATTGACACCATAGTTGCGAAAAAACTAAAATAAAGACATGAAAAAATAAACTTTGTTTTGTATATGAAACGATGTGCAGATTTATGAGAGAAAGGAAAGGCAAAGCTGCTTAGGAAAGAGCAACAGGTTGTAAGAGCCTCTTTTTTTTAGTCATATTCGGAAACATCGTTTTATATTTGAAACATTATGAACAAACTGAATATGTTTCATCGGCATTGCTTGCTCCAAACTACATTATTCCACAAGAGGTGATTTCCTATGTTGGGCATTACCCATCTGCGTCACATCAGCTTATTTACGCCGGTGTTGCAAGAACAAGCAGATTTTTACGAAAAAATATGGGGACTCGATAAGCTGCAAGAGGACGAGAACAATGTGTACTTCCGCGGCGCTGGCTCAGAGAACCACATTTTGCATCTGCAAAAAGGGGAAAAAAGAGGCTTGCACCATATCGCGTTCGGTGTCGTCGACAAGCATGCTGTCGATTCGGCTGCGGAAAAACTGAAGGAATTGGGCATTCCCGTCATTCAAGAACCAGGCTATCTGGACGAAGCGGGAGCAGGATACGGGCTTCGCTTTCTCGATCCGGAAGGCAGATGCATCGAGCTGAGCTGCTGGGTAGAGATTCATACAAAGGATTGGAGCAAGAAAAACGTCGATCCGATCAAATTGAACCATGTCGTCATGAACACCAAAGACATCGACATGATTACGGAATTTTATACAAGAGTGCTGGGCTTCAAGGTTACGGACTGGAGCGAGCATCAAATGGTCTTCCTGCGCTGCAACAAGAACCACCACTCGCTTGCGTTTAACCAGGACGAACACGCTTCTGTGAACCACATCGCCTACGAGGTAGAGAGCGTCGACGAAGTGATGCGCGGGATCGCCAATGTCCGCAAAGCAGACGTCGAACCGATGTGGGGACCAGGACGTCACGGCCCGGGAAACAACATCTTCTGCTACTTCCGCGATCCAGCTGGATACGTCATGGAATACACTTGCTACCTGACTACGGTAGAGGATGATGACAAGTGGCAAGCATTGGTTTGGAAACGCGTACCTCATCTGATGGACCAATGGGGCATCGCAGGTCCGCCGCCGCCAGGAGCCCGCGCATCCATGAAAGGCGATCCGGACGAAGGCTGGGCGACCAAACTGGCCAAGAAAGACTAGCATCGACGACAACCAGCCAGCGCTGAAGAAGGAGTGTTGAAAAAGATGGATCTGGGTCTGAAAAATAAAGTGGCGATTGTCATGGGCGGAACTTCCGGCGTCGGCTTGAAGACGGCAGAAATGTTCCTGCAGGAAGGGGCCCGCGTCGCGATTTGCGGGCGAGACCAACAGAGAATGGAAAACGCTTGCAAGCATCTGGAGCAGTTTGCTCCTGCCGAGCAGGTTTTTGCGAAAACCTGTGACGTGACAAGCAAAGAAGACGTGCACAGCTTTATCGACGGCACTGCGGAACACTTCGGCGCTGTCGATATTCTGGTCAACGCAGCGGGCCAAAGCGTCATGGGCTATTTCTTCGACATCACGGATGAGCAGTGGAGACAACAAATTGACTTGAAGTACTTTGCGATCATTCACGCCGTGCGTGCTGCTTATCCGCATCTGCTCAAGCAGGGCGGCGGCCGCATCATCAACATCAATGCGACGCTGGCAAAAGAACCGGAGCGCCATATGGTAGCGACTGCTGCGACACGAGCAGGGCTGCTGAACCTGAGCAAGACTCTTTCCCAGGAGCTGGCTCCCCACAACATCACGGTAAACTCGGTAAGTCTCGGCTTGATAGCGACGGATCAATGGGAACGCAGACGCCTGAAAAATGCGCCTGAGATGGATCCGGCAGAGTATTACAACGACTTGGCGAAAAAACGCAATATTCCAATGGGCAGAGTCGGCCAACCCGAAGAAGTGGCAAGTGCGATTCTGTTCCTCGCCTCCGCGCAAGCAAGCTACGTATCGGGATCGACGATTGAAGTAGCCGGAGCTTTGGGGAAAGCGCTTTAATAACGAAAGAGTCTGAAAGGGGTACATCATGACTACGAATGGACAAATGGAATTTACGACAGCAGACGCGGTAGTAGCCGAGCTTGTACGCGCCGGGGTAGAAGTCGTTTTTGGTGTCGTCAGCATTCACAATATGCCGATTTATGACGCATTGCTCCGCGAGGGGAGCATCCGTATCGTCTGCTCCCGTGGCGAGAGCGGTGCAGCCAATATGGCGGATGGATACGCAAGAGCGACAGGCAAGCTGGGCGTCGTGATTACGAGTACAGGAAGCGGCGCAGGAAACGCAGCCGGTTCACTGGTAGAAGCATGGGCAGCAGGGACGCCTGTCTTGCACCTGACTGGTGAAGTCGGTTCGAAATACTTGGGCACAGGCAGAGGCTACATCCACGAATGCAAAGACCAGCTTTCCATGATGAAGGGCTGCTGTAAAGAAGCGTACCGTCTGCGCAAGCCTGAGCAAGCGGCTTCGGTCGTGCGTCAGGCGATCGTCACTGCGACGACGGCTCCTGCAGGTCCGGTATCGCTGGAAATCCCGATTGATTTCCAATCCGCGATCATCCCGCAAAGCAAGATCGAATCCGTGCAGGTGGCCTGTGCGACACCGGCAGCACCTGTGATTCCGGCAGAGGTTGTCGATATGCTGGCGAATTCCCGTCGCCCGGTGATTTGGGCAGGCGGAGGCGTCATTTCTGCAGGCGCTTCCCAAGAGCTGACCAAGCTGGCTGAACTGACTGGAGCAGCTGTGATTACCAGCCAATCCGGCAAAGGCTCGATCCCAGAGGATCATCCGCAATGCATCGGTCACTTCGCAGCTTATGAGGCAGTTAAAGAACTGCTGAAAAATGCGGATCTGCTGGTTAGCGTAGGGGTTCGTTTCCGCGGCAACGAGACGGCCAACTGGAAAGTGACGGCTCCTGAAGCACATATCAGCATCGACGCCGACCTGAGTGCGTTCAACCGCAACTACGAAGTGACGCATGGCCTCTTGGGCGAAGCGAAGCCGATCCTGGCCGCCCTGAACGAAGCCTTGCAAGCAAAAGGTGCTGCTCCTGAGGCAGCCTACGTAGATGAAGTAAAATCTGTCCGTGAAAAAGTCCGTGCAATCCTGCGCGAGACGCTTGGACCTTACGAAGCAATTGTCGACGGCATGCGCAGAGTGCTGCCGAAAGACGCCATTCTCGTGCGTGATGTAACCGTTCCAGCCAACGTATGGGGCAGCCGCTTGTTCGAAATCTACGAGCCTCGCACTTCCATCCACGCTTCCGGAGGCGGTATCGGACAAGGTTTGCCGACTGCGCTCGGTGCCCAGATGGGACAGCAGGATCGCGTGGTCGTATTGATGGCGGGAGACGGCGGCTACATGCTGAACGTGGGTGAAATGCCAGTTGCTGTACAGGAAAATCTGCCGCTGATCGTTCTCTTGTTCGACGATGCAGGCTACGGCGTCCTGCGCAACATCCAGGATGCAGCTTACGGACGTCAGGTAGCCGTCGATCTGGTCAGCCCGGACTTCGTGATGCTGGCGAAATCGATGGGCTATGAATCCAACCGCGTCGGTTCCCCCGAAGAACTGGTCAATGAGCTGGAAGCAGCAGTAGCGCGCAGAAAGCCGACCATGATCGTAGTAGATATGAATGCCGTAGGTCCGATGGCCAAGCCGTTTGGAGGCCCTCCAGGAGCGGCAGACGCCTTTAAGCCGAAAAAACTGTAAGGAGGCCGAACAAACATGACGACACGATATCCAAGCATCTCCGGCCAATTTCTGATCAACGGCGAATGGATTCAGGGGGGGAAGGTCACAGATGTGACCAACCCCGCTGACATTTCCGAAGTGGTTGGACAGGTGGCTCTTTGCACAAGAGAAGAAGTGATTCAAGCGATCGATGCGGCTGAGCGCTCGTTCCCCGCATGGGCAAGCACGCCGGTAGAGAAAAGAGCGGAGCTGGTAAAAGCAGCCTCCGAAAAACTGGCGGAAGTGATCGAGTCCACTGTGCCGCTGTTCGTCCGCGAAAACGGAAAACCGCTTGTCGAAGCCAAAAAAGACATCATGCGCTGTGTCGAGATCATGAGCAAGGGCGCAGATGCACTTGTGAAATTTTGGAAAACAGAAACGCTCCCAGGCGGTCAGATGGTGCAAATCCGCCGTCGTCCCCGCGGTGTAACGGCCGTCATCTCCCCGTGGAACTCACCGATGATTCTGACTTACAAACGCGTCATTCCAGCCGTATTGGCAGGAAACAGCGTCGTTGTCAAGCCGGCGACCGACTGCCCTTTGACTGTTCTCGAAACCCTCAAGGTGGTAGCCGCCCAGTTGCCGCCAGGCGTCATCAATATCGTTACAGGCTCGGGTGCTTTGGTGGGAGACGTGGTCTGCCATGATCCACGCGTCCGCACGATTGCGTTTACAGGCAGCACCGAGACAGGAAAACAAATCATGAAAATGTCTTCGGGAACCGTGAAAAAGCTGTACATGGAGCTGGGTGGCAATGACCCGGCGCTCATACTCGAAGATGCCGTGCTGGACGAAACAGCGATGCAGCGCATTCGCATGGGAATCCTCCGAGCAGCCGGTCAGGTATGCTCCGCGATCAAGCGCGTGTACGTGCATGAATCCCGCTATGACGAGTTCCTCGAGAAGCTGACCAAGGAATTCCAACGCATGATCGTCGGCAACGGCATTCAGCCGGATGCCATGATGGGTCCGATCAACAACAAAGCCCAGTACGATTATGTAAAAGGCTTGATCGAGCGCACCAAGAGTGAAGGCGCTCATGTCGAAACACTTGGAATCAAGCTGGATGAAGAATCCTGGGACAAAGGCTACTTCATGCTCCCTTCGATTGCCACTGGTGTAACACAAGACAGCGAGCTGGTTCGCGCAGAACAGTTCGGGCCGATCATTCCTGTATTGAAATTCTCCGATCTGGATGAAGCCATTGCGATGGCGAATGACACCGAATTCGGATTGCGCGCTTCCGTCTGGACAGCCGATCAGGAAAAGGCTGAAGGAATTGCCGACCGCCTGGAAGCGGGAGCTGTGTTCTTTAACAACCATACGATTTTCCAAGACTTGCATTATGACTTCCCAGGCCTGAAAGAGAGTGGACTGAGCCGCGAAACCGAATGGTGCAGCATTGATTTGTTTGCAGACAAATACGGATTTGCCAATTAACAGCTTTACGCCCACACTCAACTAGTGCATCTTACATCAGGAGGCGCAGATTATGCTAAGCAAAAACATGCGATGGGTTTATATTTCAATCCCAATTTTCTTCTTCTGGTTCTTTGGGCAAATTGACAAGCTTGGCATCTCTGTTATCCAGACGGATCCAGCATTTTTGGCAGACATGGGCCTGACTGGCGATGACAAGAACGCAAAGATTGGCTTTCTGACCTTTATCTTCACAGTCGCGTATGCATTGTCCAACCTGTTTTGGGGCATCGTCATCGATAAGCTCGGCGCCCGCAAGACAGCGATCCTCGGCTTGGTCATCTGGGGAATTACGATGATTATGGCGGGCTTGGCAACCTCTTATGAAACGTTTTTAGTCTCCCGGATTATTCTGGGGATCGGCGAAGGGATCATGATTCCGGTATCCGGCAAATTTATTGCGAACTGGTTTAATCGCAAGGAGATTGGCCGTGCCCAATCCTCCTGGATTTCAGGCAACTATCTGGGACCAGCGATCGGGGCACTTGCCTTGACTGCCATTATTGCCAACTTTACCTGGCATAGCGCCTTTTTCTTGCTGGCAGCGTTCAACCTGCTGATCAACATCCCGATGTTCCTGTATTTGACTCGTGAAACACCGGAAGAACATCCGAAAATGAGCAAGGAAGAATTGGCTTTCATCCGTCAGGAAGACGTCGTGAGCAAAGCGGAAGACCGTCAAAACTTTGCGCAAGACTTCCGCTACTGGATGGTTTGGATCGGAATGCTCGCATCCTCCTTCCTGTTCTTCGGGATCAGTATCTGGCTGCCGACCTACCTGACACAAGGGAAAGGATTCGCGATCGAAGAGATGGCTGGAATCACTTCCTTGTCCTGGCTGTTCGCCTTGATCTTCGTTCTGATTTGCGGTTATCTGGCGGACAAAACACAGCGACCTTCTCTGCTGGCCACTATCTTGTTCGCGCTTTGTGCGATCTTCCTGACCATTGCCTCCAATGCATCGAACCCGGTTCTGGCGGGTGTATGTCTGGGGCTGGCGATGGGGACGCAGGGCGGCGTGTTCCAATTGAGCAATCTGTTTATCGTCAAATTCTCCACTCCTGAGACAGCAGGCCGCGCAGCAGGCTTGATGGGCTTCACGAATATTCTCGGCGGTTTTTCCAGCTACATCATGGGCTGGCTGCGTGATGCGGCAGGCGGCGACTTCGGCACATCCATCATCATGCTAATCGTAGTCGCGATCATCGGTTTCCTGGCGTATATCACCACCCTGAAGAAAGAAGGGGCAGAAGTGCTCCTGTATAAGAAAGCATCACTGTAAATGGAAGATACAGAAAGATCAAAATGCTAGAAACGGAGTGATCACGAATGAGTAAGCCAGAAGTGCTTCTTGACGAAATGACCCGTGAAGAGACCCTTCAATACCTGAATGAAACGGTACGGCCGGAGGAAGGCGTCATTCCTGCCTATATCCTGGCGGACCCTACCATTTATAAATTGGAGCATGAAAAAATCTTTATGAAAACCTGGATTCTCTTGGGCCATGAGTCCGAGCTTTCCCAGAAAAACGACTATCTGACTCGTGATCTGGCGGGCTATTCCGTCATTATCACTCGCTCTTCGGACGGAGAACTCCGCGCTTTCTACAACATGTGCACACACCGCGGCATGAAGCTCTGCCGTGCGGACAAAGGGAACAAGGCCAACTTCACCTGTCCGTACCATGGCTTCAACTTCAAAAATACCGGGGAACTGATCGGGGTGCCGCTGCAAAACGACATCTACGGCGACAAAATGGACAAATCCAAAATGAGCCTGAACAAGGTCACCATCGCCACCTACAAAGGCTTGATCTTCGGTACCTGGAACGACAATCCGCAGCCGCTGGAAGACTTCCTTGGCGACTACAAATGGTATCTGGACATGGTGTTCGGCCGCACCGAAATGGAAGTCGTAGGACCTCCGCAGAAATTTATCGTTCACTCGAACTGGAAAATCGGTTCTGACAACTTCGTCAGCGACTCCTACCACACCATGGTGACTCATGGATCGATCGCAGCATTGGGCATGGTGCCAAGCGCAACCTATTCCAAGCGCGGCTATCAGGTTCATACCAACAACGGCCATGGCTGCAACATCGGAATGCCGAACCCGGACTTCGCGTTCCCGGAAAACCTGATCGACGAGTACAAGGCGAATCTGTCGGCCGCTCAATTCGAGATGATGTCCAATCTGAAAAATCTGATTGGTACCGTTTTCCCGAACCTGTCGATCCTGGTGTCCCATACCAAAATCAAAGACCAATTGATCTCCAATACCACGATGCGCCTGTGGAAGCCAGTCGGACCAGACAAGATGGAAGTCATGACCTGGTTCCTGGTAGAAAAAGGCGCGACAGAGGACTGGAAAGAGCGTTCTCGTGAAGCGTACATCCTGACATTCAGTCCATCGGGGATCTTTGAACAGGATGACACAGAGGTATTTACCGATATTACAGCTGCTGCCAGCGGCACAATGCCATACACCAAGCAACTGACCTACAACTACACGATGGGCATGCATCGCGAGCCCGTGAAAGACTTCCCGGGTCCAGGTGTAGCTTATCCGGACAAATTCTCCGAAGCTGGCTCCCGCAACTTCTACCGGTACTGGCTCGACCTGATGAACTCGTAATTTGTGGAGGAGGATGGACACGATGAGCATGGAAATGATGCTGGCAACACATGAATTTCAGCAATGGCTGTACCGCGAGGCGAGTCTCTTGGACGAGATCGACTTCGACGGCTGGTTTGCCCTGATGCACAAGGATCTCAAGTACGTCATGCCGGTGCGCGTAAACAAGGAAGGGATGGAACGTCCTGACTATGCGACGGACATGTTTGCCTTCAACGACGATTACGAGCTGTTGAAGCTGCGTGTCGAGCGTCTGAAAACCGACTACGCCTGGGCGGAAATGCCGCCTTCGCGTACGCGCCGCAACGTCAACAACGTGCGCGTGATGGAATTCAAGCCGAATGAAAAAGCGGTGGTAAAAAGCTATTTGATGCTGTACCGCAGCCGTTCCACCGATATTTTCCACGATATTGTTTCGGGCGAGAGAACGGATGAATTCACGTATGTAGACGGCGAGTGGAAGCTTTCCAAACGCTTCTTCCTGATCGACCAGACGACCATCAACACACGCAACCTGGCTATATTTGTGTGAAAAACGTCCCCTCTCATCGGGGGATCGAAACATCTCGACGTTTTTCATAAAACTCGATATGACCGCTTGCGGTCATACAAAACGGTCATGACCG
>NZ_RHHT01000028.1 GCF_003710985.1 Brevibacillus panacihumi | reverse complement strand
GGACTTATCCACACACATCCACAATAGCATTCATGCAGATTCAGTTTTGAAGGAATAAATCCCTTCATTGTTCCTCGGTAGCTCAGTCGGTAGAGCAATCGGCTGTTAACCGATCGGTCGGCGGTTCGAGTCCGTCCCGAGGAGCCATGCTCCTGTAGCTCAGTCGGTAGAGCGTTTCCATGGTAAGGAAGAGGTCGCAGGTTCGATTCCTGTCGGGAGCACCATGATTTCTCTCTAGAAATGGCCCGTTGGTGAAGCGGTTTAACACAGCAGCCTTTCACGCTGTCATACAGGGGTTCGAATCCCCTACGGGTCACCATACAAAACCCTTCACTAGTTGTTGGGGCCCCGCAAAGTACTCGGAATATGCTTCAGAGCATAAACGTCACTTTGTGGGGAATGCGGAGGCTTAGCTCAGCTGGGAGAGCATCTGCCTTACAAGCAGAGGGTCGGCGGTTCGATCCCGTCAGCCTCCACCACCTTTAAAAAAGTGGATAGTAATCTTAAGGACCATGTCCTAGTCGTCGCGGGATGGAGCAGCTCGGTAGCTCGTCGGGCTCATAACCCGAAGGTCGCAGGTTCAAATCCTGCTCCCGCAACCAAATTTTTCACTTGTACTACATTGAATTTTCATCTTGTTCAAGTGAGATGGGAGTGCCTTTAGGCGCAACCAATCATACATGGAGCTGTGGTGAAGTTGGAGTTCACGCCGGTCTGTCACACCGGAGGTCGCGGGTTCGAGTCCCGTCAGCTCCGCCATTCTTTCACAGGAATGACGAAGTAATTGCCGTAATAAAGTTTAGTGCAAATTAAAAACGTTGATTTATCGTGAAAGATTTGGTAAAATAATAAAGCGCGCCGGTGTAGCTCAATTGGTAGAGCACCTGACTTGTAATCAGGGGGTTGTGGGTTCGATTCCTATCGCCGGCACCACGAATACTGGGGAGATAGCGAAGTGGCTAAACGCGGCAGACTGTAAATCTGCTCCCTCTGGGTTCGGCGGTTCGAATCCGTCTCTCCCCACCAGTATGTATGAGCCATTAGCTCAGTTGGTAGAGCATCTGACTTTTAATCAGAGGGTCGAAGGTTCGAGTCCTTCATGGCTCACCAGTTTTTACCCACCAGGAGCGAAGGAAGCGAACAGCAACAGAGCTTGCAGGTGAATGAAATAATGCGGTCGTGGCGGAATTGGCAGACGCGCTAGATTCAGGTTCTAGTGGTGGCAACACCGTGGAGGTTCAAGTCCTCTCGACCGCACCAAAACAAAAAAGCATGCGGATGTAGCTCAATTGGTAGAGCGTCGCCTTGCCAAGGCGAAGGTCGCGGGTTCGAGACCCGTCGTCCGCTCCATATCATCATGTGCCCTTAGCTCAGCTGGATAGAGCGTTTGACTACGAATCAAAAGGTCGGGAGTTCGAATCTCTCAGGGCACGCTTCTTTACGTATAAAAGTGAAGAAAAATCGGGAAGTAGCTCAGCTTGGTAGAGTACTTGGCTTGGGACCAAGGGGTCGCAGGTTCGAATCCTGTCTTCCCGACCATGAAATGCCCATGTGAGACCGTATTTGCCGGGGTGGCGGAATGGGCAGACGCAACAGACTTAAAATCTGTCGGGAGTTTCTCCCGTACCGGTTCAAGTCCGGTCCTCGGCACCAACCATTCCCTTATGCGGGTGTAGTTCAATGGTAGAACCCCAGCCTTCCAAGCTGGTCGCGTGGGTTCGATTCCCATCACCCGCTCCATAGAAAAAGGCAGCAGATCTCGTGGATCTCTGCCTTTTTTTTGTACCATCCTATTCGTGAAAAGAGCCGCAGACATGTCGAACCATGTCTGATTTTATAAGTAGTAGAAACATATGTTTTCGTGTAGAGTAGAACATAGGATCCCTTACCCCACGGTAATGAATCTCTTGCATTGCCTCCTGCTGATTGGCAGGAGGCGTTTTTTGACTTGAGGGCGTCGCAGAAAAAATAAAAAAGCGGAATTTTCCGCCTTTTCATAAAGGGGCGTGCGTGCATCATCTCCGAATGCACAGCCAATTAGGCAAATCATTCATTGCTTGTGCAATGCAGGAAGAGGCTCCCCAGTAAAATCCAAAGGCAGGGAGATCAGAAAGCGTGTCCGTCGTTCGTTTGATTCGCACTGAATGCTGCCATTGTGCTTTTCGATCAGGTTTTTGCAGATGGATAGACCAATGCCTGTCCCATTTTGCTTGGTAGTAAAAAAGGGTTGAAACAAATTCTCGACAATTTCCGCTGGGATCATTTCTCCATTGTTTTCAACACTGAGCAATAGTTTCCCCTCGGAGATGGTGGATATGATGCGAATCAATTTATCACCACCATTATTTTGGACAGCGTCGATCGCGTTGTTCAAAAGATTAACCAGGACCTGCTTCAACCCTTCCTCATAGCAGGTGATGGAGCAGGGCTGAATTCGCTTTTCAAACAGGACATTTTCTCCCAGCAAACGGGGAGTGATTAACAGTTCGACCTCCGCGAGCAAATTCTCCAGCTTTACTTCCTTGAAAATTTCATCCAAAATCGGCTTTTTGGAAAAACTGAGAAATCCCGTAAGCTGCCGATGCAGGCTCTCAAATTCATGCATGACAACCTTGATATAGGACTGCAGTTTTTCCTGATCTCGCGTAGATTCACCAATCAGCTTGAGAAACCCTTCAATCGCACATAGCGGATTGCGCAATTCATGAGCCATATTGGCCGCTATTTTGCCGAGCATGGTGAGTTTGTCATTGTGCAGATAGGAGATCGTTTCTTCCTTTTGTACCAATTCCCGGTTCATGGTTTGCTCAAAATGGTAAACAGCCCAGAATACACTTTCATCCATCGCTTTGCCGAGCTCTAATTCAATCTTGTGAATATCGTCTTGCGAAAGGGACCAACTTTGAATCTCTGGTTTGAGGATGCGCCAAAAAACATTGCGGTACAATTGATACGTACGCAATATGGAGGAAAAAGGAAATTCCTGCGAGCGCAGCCATTCACCCAGATCGAGTGCATAAGTCTGCATATCCATATTTACATCTTCGACTAAGTAACGAGCAAGAAGAACCGTTCTTTTTTCCGCGAAATCGCGGGGGATTGTAACGGCGGTCTCCATGCTGGAGACAATTTCTTGAAGCCACAAGGTTGTGATACTTGGTGCCAAATCTAAAATTTTTCGAGATACTTCTTGAAAGTTATATGTTACAGTCTCCACCATAGAACCACCCCATATCAAATCGTAAGGGATGAAGGCAAGGAATGACAAGGTATTTTTCTCCTAAATTCGCATTAAAATGTATTTTATGAGTATTTTTTGTCACCAAAATTCGCTAAAAAACGCCTAAATTCGGTAATTTTATCGAGCATGAGTCCGAATCGAGTCGCATAAGGTAGAATGGACACGTTTCATGGACGAGGAGGAGGCAATGGAGGACCACTTTTGGTTGGGCCTGATTCATATTTTTTTCATTGATTTGGTCCTGAGCAGTGACAATGCTGTCGTCATTGGAATGGCTTGCAAAGGCTTGCCGGCCAAAGACAGGGGCAAAGCCATTTTATACGGGACGTTGGGGGCTATCGCGCTTCGGGTTGCTTTGACAGGGTTGACCACCTGGATGCTGGAAATTCCGCTGGTTAAAGCAATCGGAGGATTCTTGCTTTTATGGATTGCCGTAAAATTGATGTTTGCAAAAGATATCGAGATCCATCAGGTGTCACAAGGCCACAATGTAGGGCAAGCCATTAAAACCATACTCGTGGCCGATTTGATCATGAGCCTGGACAATGTATTGGCTGTAGGGGGAGCGGCTCATGGCGATCTTTTGCTGGTGGTTTTAGGGCTTTTGATGAGCATTCCGCTTTTGATGTGGGGAAGCGCAGGTGTGGCACGACTGATGAACCGATTTCCAAGTCTCGTGCTCGTCGGCGGGGGGATATTGGTCTACACGGCGGTAGATATGTGTCTGGATGATCCGTACATTTGGAAGTGGGTGAATCCGCTCCTGCTCAATCATACCTGGCTAGCCATTACGGTCGCAGTCAGTGTAGTGGCATGGGGGCGTTTAAAGCGAGTCTAGGTAATGAGAGAGACAGACTGGGGAATACTACATAGAAAACAGGATAGGAAAGGATCCGATGGCAAATGAATGCAGGCCTTCTGTGGCTATGGGGACACTGGGATTCGATCTATCAGCGTTGCACCCGGTTGCAGTATGTGGATAAGGGGAACAACATTTTTCGCATCGTGGTTTTGAGATACCGGGGTGAACCGCTCGTTACCTCCGACCAGCACACGATTTGCCCAGGTGATCTCATCGTAAAGCTGCATATACACAACTACTATTTTGCCAGCTTGTGCAAAGGCGTAAAGGACGAACTGCGATTGGTCCTGCTGCTGCGGCGACACATTATGCATTCCATGCCCAAATTGGCGGCTTACCTGGAAAAGCTGGATCGCTGGGAGGAAGTAAAAGGGATTGTGGGAACTACGATGCTGCACAAGGGTGTAGAGCCATTGGGCTTCTCCATATCCGATGTGCCAATGAACTGGTTTTTCCGTTATAAGCGTTGGTATTTGCGTCTCATGCTGCGGCTTATTCATCCGGATGGAAAGGAAAGGGTCCAACGATTGAATCAGGAAATGCCCCTCAAACGCGTCTATATGTCAAAAGAGCAATTATTATACCGATATGGTTCAGGGGCACATCAACCGACAGGAGAAGGACTCTAATGGGAAAACGGTTTTTATTGGTCACAGAGGAATGGGCGGGAAGTGGACACAAAATGGCCGCAGTCGCTCTGAAAGAAGCCCTTTTGGAACAAAAAGAAGTAGAATGGGTTAGATTGGTGGGAGGTTTGGAGACAGCTAGTCCTGCATTGCGGGAACTGTCTTGTTTTTTTTATCGGAACATGCTGCGGTATGGTCAGTCGATCTGGCAGCATATGTACGAACAGGAACGGCTATGGGGGACTACGCTGAAAAAGCCATTGGGCAAGTGGCTGTCCAAGCGCTTGGAACACGGGCTTCTCGATGCTGGGAATCCGGACGTGGTAATAGCGACTCACGCTTATTGCCTGACTGCCTTGGCAGAAGCAAAACGAAAGCGCAAGCATCCGTTTCATCTGGTGAGTATCCCCACGGATTACCATGTCAACCGTTTCTGGGTACACCCGCTGATTGACACCTATATTGTAGGACATGAAAGCGTGGCGAACAGGCTCGTTCAACGCTACGGTGTGAAGGAGAGCCAAATCCATGTGTTTGGTATCCCGATCCGAAAAGCCTTTGCCCAAACCGCTGCCCGCATGAATCGAATAGAGGAAAGGAAACAACTCGGTCTTTGTCCGGACCTGTTTACGGTTTTGATCAGCGGGGGAGAGGGCGGCTACGGGCGGATGGATGTAGTCGTGGACGAGCTATTGGGATCCGAGGAGCCGTTGCAGATCATCGTCGTTACAGGCACTAATCATGCCTTGTTCCAGCAATTGGAGCAGCGATTGGCAAGGACAAGCTCTCCACACACGATATTGGTAAAAGGCTACGAGGAGCAGATGTGGAACTGGATTGCCGCAGCAGACGTATACGTCACCAAGCCGGGCGGGATTAGCTGTGCGGAAGCCCTGGCCCTCTCCACGCCCTTGATCGTCTATCAGCCATTGCCGGGACAAGAACGGCACAACACCGCTTTCTTGCTTCAGCATGGGGCAGGCGTCCTGGCAAATCACCCAAGACAGGTCGGAGAACTGATCCAAGAAAGTAGGAACAAACAAAAGTGGACAAGCACAGTACAAAGGATGGAGGCAATTCGGCGTCCCTATTCTACTCAGCAAACCGTTGAATATCTGCTCAGGCTGTAAGGCTATAAATTGGAAGTGAAAATCAACAGCAAAAAAGAATGAATCGACTACGCTTCACACATATTAAGGCTACCAACAAACGAGGGGGTGAAACAAGATGGCAAACAACAACAGCGGATCCAACAACCTTCTGGTTCCTCAAGCTAACCAAGCTCTGGACCAACTGAAGTACGAAATCGCTGCAGAATTTGGTGTTAACCTTGGTGCTGACACTACTTCCCGCCAAAACGGTTCGGTTGGGGGAGAGATCACCAAGCGCCTCGTCTCCTTTGCTGAACAGCAACTGGCTGGCCGCGGTTAATGGAGAAATGAATAGCTGGATGAAGAGAGCCTCTGGAAAACCAGAGGCTCTCGCTTTGTTTTCTTTTTCCTGAAACAATGTATCTATTGGAAGAACTGCCAAAAAGCTTAAATTGAACCTGTGCTTCCCGATTCAGTAAAATGAGGAATCAGGAGGGGAAGTACATGTTGTTGCAACAAAAGACTCGAACCCTGCTAATAGCGTTCCTGATGCTCTTCCTCACTGTGGCGCTGCCTACGCAATCAATGGCCGCCCCACTCCTGAAATGGGGGAGCAGCAACGGAGATGTTTGGGACTTGCAGTATCGTTTGCAGGTATTAGGGTATTACAACAAGGCCCTGGATGGCCGTTATGGAGCTAACACAGTCCAGGCAGTTACGAAATTTCAAAAGGATTACGGACTGGCTGCTGATGGAATAGCAGGCAAGGATACTTGGAAAAAATTGAAAACAGTCTCGGTGAACCAGACGGAAATGCAGATGCTTGCTCAGATCGTATATTCCGAAGCTCGTGGAGAGCCCTATATCGGCCAAGTCGCAGTAGCGGCAGTCGTTATGAACCGTCTGCAATCCAATCTGTTCCCCAATACGGTAAAAAGCATTATCTTCGAGCCGCGTGCTTTTACAGCGATCGATGATGGCCAATACTGGTTGACTCCTGATAAAACGGCATACAAAGCTGCATGGGATGCCGTTCGCGGGTGGGATCCGACGAACAATGCGCTTTATTATTTCAATCCGGACACAGCTACATCAAAATGGATCTGGTCGAGACCGCAAATCAAAAAAATCGGAAGCCATATTTTTTCCAAGTAGAGTGCGACCCTGAACGGCAAGAAGAAATTCTTGTGTTCAGGGATTTTTTAGACAGGAATGAAGGAGCAGGAAGATAGGAAATTTTGATAGTTGTTTTCCATGGACAATCCTTTACAATGAAGAGAAAAGGTTTTTCCACTATTCGAACAACATGGAGGATGATGATGAAGAAGTTGCTCATTCTAGCTTCAACGGCAATCCTGCTACTGACAGGTACGCCGAAAGCAGAGGCGAATACGACAGCAGAAGTACCTACCCCTTTCACTGACATTTCTGGACATTGGGCAAAAAAAGAGATCGAACAACTATACATAGGCGGGGCGCTGGAACCCGCAGACGCGTTTCGTCCCAACGACCTGGTGACCCGCCAGGAATTGATTACCATGTTTATCCAGGCGAAGCATATTCAGCCTGTGGCAGACAATTCTTTTTCATTTGCGGATATACCGCATGACAGCTGGCTTGTACCGTATGCGGAGACAGCCTACAGACTCGGTCTGATCCATGGACAAAAAAAGGATGGACAAGTCTATTTCCAGCCCGATGACACCATTACCCGGGAAGAGCTTGTCTCTATCCTGATCCGGGCAAGAGGGGAGAGTGGAGCCGTCAACCAGTTTCCTTGGTCGACCACCGTCCACACTCTGGCGGCCTACAGCGATGGAGACAACGTCCAGCATCCTTATCAGCGTCCGATGGTATACGCGTTGCAGCACGGGCTGATCAGTGCGTACGACGACGGTACCCTTCGCCCACAGCAGCCAATGACGCGAGCAGAGGCAGCAACCTACGCTTCCTTGCACCTTCTGGCCGACCGCACAGACAAGCAAAAGCTAAATGACAATGGAACGCCGTACAGCCAGGTGATGACTGTAAAAACGACGGCGTACAGCTACCATCAGAACGAGGGACTCACCTATATCGAGTATCCGCTGCACGAGGGCATCGTCGCAGTAGATCCAAATGTGATCCCATTGGGTACCCACCTGTACATCGAAGGCTATGGTTATGCGGTGGCGGCCGATATAGGAGGAGCTGTAAAAGAAAATCACCTCGATCTATTCCTTTCTTCGCTGGATCAGGCCAAAGATCACGGTATTCAGCAAGATGTGAAGGTATACATTCTGGATTGAGCCAAAAAATGGTCATAATTCCCACTCGCTCCACCCATACTAAGGTGGAAAGGGTGGGGTTTTTTTGTGGAGTTGGTTCTTTTTGTCATTGTTCGTGCTGTTTCTAGTCATCGTCTTTACTCCCGTGCACATTCATGTTTATTACGGCCGGGTCGATGCGAATGACCATCTTGTACTGGAGCTGTCTGCATGGTTTCGCTTGATTCGCCGGAAATATGAGATCCCGAAGCTGGCAATCAAGCCTACCGAAAAAGGCCCAGAAATGGTGTACAAAATGGAAACCCTTCAGCAGGAAAAAAAGAAAAAGGAAAAGGTCGACGATGTAACGCATCGTCAAGTCCAGACCTGGTATCGACGCTATCAGGACTTTCTGAGACGCTTCAGGGACGTCCAGCCCGTATTCAAGCATTTTTTCAAGCGCATTCGCTGTACGAAGCTGGAGTGGCATACGGCCATGGGGACAGGGCAGGCAGATGAAACAGGTGCGTTGACCGGAATGGTTTGGAGTATCAAAAGCGTGATTGTTGGGGTCGCCTCCCATACACTTTCGTTTCGCACAATGCCTCGAATAAGCGTACAACCAGTATGGAATCAGTCTTTGCTGCAGACTCAAATACAGTGCAACCTAAGGCTTTACGTCGGAGATGCTCTTCTCGCCGGGATAAAGATTCTGCTGCGCACTCAGTTGAACAGAAGGCGAAAATGGCAGACGGCGGCTGGCAAAGCATGATCGTGCTACATACTCCTTAATGGTTTGGGGCAATGTAAAGGGAGCAGGATAGGTCTTTTGCGCTGCACAAAAAGGAGGGAACGGTATATGGCAGATCATCCCATCCAAGGCTTGATGCGAACAGCGATGGAGAACATCAAGCAAATGATTGATGTGAATACCATCATCGGAGACCCGGTAGAAACACCGGACGGCAGTGTCATACTTCCCATTTCCAAAGTGGGGTTTGGTTTTGCAGCAGGTGGGAGTGAGTTTCAATACGAGCATAATCATCCTGCGTCGATTGGTTATCCGTTTGGCGGAGGTAGCGGCGGAGGGGTTTCGATTACACCTGTCGCTTTTCTGGTGGTTGGAAAGCAGGGAATCCGCTCCATTCCTCTGGAAAACACCACTCATCTGTATGACCGCATTCTCGATTCCGTCCCGCAGTTTGTTGAAAAAATGCAGGGCGTGTTTGGCAAGAAGGAAGAACCGACTGTTTCCACTACAACAGTCGTGACGAACATGGATGATCAGGATCTGGAAGATTTGATCGAGCGAAGCTGAACTCCTCGGGTCCCGCATCACAGAAAAAACAGGTAGGCCGCGATGTACACACGGCTACCTGTTTTTTATCTTTTCGTCACCAGCGCATATCGATGAACATCCCGGCAGCCGTCGCATAGTTGTATTGAAAGCTGGACCAAGATCGGGATGCATACGGGTTTGCGCTTTGAGACTCTGTATAAGAGTGCGAGAAGCTGCCAAGCGGGGTGGCCTGGATTTTCATCGTTTCTTCGCGAAATTGTCGTCCCAACCCCTTCATCGCTTCTGCAAATGCAGTGAAATCAGCGTCAACAGCCCTTCGCCAATGGGATTCGTCCAGTTGCAATTCTCCGTTGTCAGATCGCTTGATGCCAAAAGGCAGAAGCTCCTGATCCGCTGCACGGGAAATGCGTGTAAAGGTCTCGAGCTTTTGTGTGCTGAGCACATCCTGATGTTCACGCAAAAAAGCCAGAAGTCTGTTGTACCGATGGACGAGTGTTTTGGTTTGTTCCAGAAGGCGTTCTGTATCCTTCACGACCGCAATGTGAATCGGCTGGCTCCGATCTGCTTGGAGCAAAGTCAGACGCACCCCACGGTTGTCTACCGAAAGCTGGTTCTGTTCCAACTGTACATGCTGGTGATTCAATAACAGCTCTGCATCCCTTGCTGCTGTCTCTGTCTGGTCCAGGCGCAAGGCCCGGATACAGTGACCTGAGGTATCGCGCAAGGTGAAGGCCTGTTTGGCCCCGGGACGGATGCTTTCCATCACCAGGGACCAAGGCGAATGTTCGCCTGAGGCTTCCACACGGGCTGACACGCCCAGCTTGCTTCGATTGATGACGCCGGCCATCCTCCTCAAGGAATCGGCAAAGGAGTAAGCAGGGTCAGAGTAGAATGTCAGCTCTTTTTCCTGTTCATCGATGGATAGCGTAAAAGTATGGTGACCCGGACGCACTGGGGAAGGCTCGCCCGGCAGCGCCCCAAGACTCCTGTTGGCTTGACTGGATGCCAAGCTGTATACAGTAAGCTCACAGTTGGCAGGCTCGGCACCGGGCAAGGCTTCCGCCGTTACGGCTTCAGGATGTGAGCTGGTTGCGATCCTCCCGTTGATGGCACTGATTTTCCGATCCGGATCAAACTCACGAGCGCTTTGATCCAGTTCCGCAGAAAAACGGTATAGACGTGAAAGCGAGTGCGAAAGCTCGGTCACCCATTCCTGTTGTCTGGCATAAAAAGGCTGCAGACTGTACGTAAAGACGGGTTGTACGGGTGTATTCAGCTTCGCCTGCGCCATTTGAAAATGGTAACGGCCAACGCGATGGCTGAACGGGGTATGAGTGACCCGGGTGAACCGCATACCAGTCACCTCCTAAACGGATAAATGGTTATTATCCATTATAGAAGAAAGTTATTCCATTTCAATGAGCAAATCTCCGGTCTCGATCGCATCTCCGGCCTTGACGTGGACGGCTTTGATCTTGCCATCCATCGGAGCCTGGATGGTCGTCTCCATTTTCATGGCTTCGCTGACCAGCAGGTGCTCACCGCGACGAACCTTGTCTCCTGCGGCCACCAGCACCTTCAGCACCTTTCCTGGCATGGAAGCGCCCAGATTCCCTGCATCTTGTGCGTCTGCTTTGCGGCGGATTTTATCAGATACCTTTGCGGCGTGATCGCGGATGAATACTTCGCGAGGCTGTCCGTTCAGTTCAAAATAGATGATCCTTCTGCCGTCCGGATGCAGTTCACCGACAGCGACCAGCTTGATGATCAAGGTTTTGCCTCGCTCGATCGTGATCGCGGTTTCTTCGCCCGGCCGCAGACCGTAGAAGAATGTAGGAGTATTCAAGACAGACAGGTCGCCGTATTCCTTGGCACGCTGCTCGAACTGCAGGAAGACCTGCGGATACATGATGTAGGAGAGTACGTCCAGCTCGCTTGGCGCACGGCCGATTTTCTCTTCCAACTCCTGCGCTACCTTGTCAAAGTCGACCGGAGGCAGCAATTCGCCCGGACGGGCCGTAAAGGCATCGCGGCCTTTGAGGACCAACTCCTGCAAACGCTTGGGGAATCCACCAGGCGGCTGTCCGAGGTATCCTTGGAAGAACTGGATCACGGAGTCCGGGAAGTCGAGCCGTTCTCCTTTTTCCCAAATATTTTCTTCCGTCAGGTTGTTTTGCACCATGAACAATGCCAGGTCGCCGACCACCTTGGAGGAAGGCGTTACTTTTACGATGTCCCCGCACATTTTGTTGACCACAGCGTACATCTGTTTGACCTCATCCCAACGCCCCTCCAGTCCTACCGCCTTGGCTTGCTGCTCCAGATTGGTGTACTGTCCGCCGGGCATTTCGTGCACATAAACTTCCGTATTGCTCGCTTTCATGCCGCTTTCGAAGCCTTGGTAGTAAGGGCGGATATCTTCCCAGTAATCCGACAGCTTGTTGAAGGCATCGAGGGGAAGGCCGGTGTCTCTTTTCGTATGGGCCAGGCTGGCGATCAGTCCGTTGAGGCTCGGCTGGGAAGTGAGCCCCGACATGGAGCTGACGCACGCATCCACGATGTCTACGCCTGCTTCAATGGCTTTGAGCAGCATGGCGGAACCGTTGCCGGAGGTGTCGTGAGTGTGCAGATGGATCGGGATGCCGATCTCCTGTTTCAATGCGCTGACCAGCTCGTATGCGGCATACGGCTTCAACAATCCGGCCATATCCTTGATCGCCAGGATGTGAGCGCCTGCCTTCTCCAGCTCCTTCGCGAGGTTGACATAGTAAGCCAGGTTGTATTTGGTCTTCGAAGGATCAAGAATATCTCCGGTGTAGCAGATGGCGGCTTCGGCGATCTTGCCTGTATTGCGGACTGCTTCGATGGCTGTTTGCATCCCGGGCAGCCAGTTCAGGCTGTCAAAGATGCGGAAGACGTCAATGCCATTTTCCGCCGACGCTTTGACAAACGCGTGAATCACGTTGTCCGGGTAGTTGGTGTAGCCGACCCCGTTTGCACCGCGCAGCAGCATCTGGAACAAAATATTCGGGATGCGCTCGCGCAGGATCTGTAATCTTTCCCATGGCGACTCCTGCAAAAAGCGCATCGAGGTATCAAATGTCGCGCCGCCCCACATCTCCAGGGAGAACAAACCTGCTCCCAGTTTGCCGGTCGCTTCGGCCACGGAGGCCAGATCGTACGTGCGCACTCGGGTCGCGAACAAGGACTGATGTGCATCGCGGAACGTGGTGTCGGTCAACAGGACTTGCTTTTGCTCCTGGATCCAGCGGACCAGCCCATCTGCCCCTTGTTGATCCAGAATTTGTTTGGTGCCATCCGGATATGGCTGGGCAAACGGTGTTCGCGGTATGCGCGGGGAGTCAAAGTGCGGCTTTTTCCCCGGGTTGCCAAGTCCGGGATAGCCGTTGACGATGGTGTCCCCGATGTAGGAGAGCAGCTTGGTGCCGCGGTCCTGACGGCTTGGAAAAACGAACAGCTCCGGCTTCGTATCGATAAAGGAGGTATCGTATTCTCCGCTGAGAAAATCGGGGTGCGTCACGACATTTTCCAGGAAGGGCAGGTTGGTTTTGACGCCGCGGATGCGGAATTCCCGCAAGGTGCGCAGCATTTTCCGCGCTGCCTGATCAAAGCTGGTGCCGTAGGTCGAGATTTTCACCAGCAAGGAATCGTAGAACGGTGTAATGATCGCGCCGGGATAACCGTTGCCTCCATCCAGGCGAACACCGAAGCCTCCGCCCGAGCGCCACGCAGACAGTCGGCCGGCATCAGGCAGGAAGTTGTTTTCCGCATCTTCCGTGGTGACGCGGCACTGGATGGCATAGCCGCTCATGTGAATGTCTTCTTGCGAGGCGATGCCGATCTCCGGATCTGAGAGGCGATGCCCCTCCGCCACGCGAATCTGTGCCTGAACGATGTCGATGCCCGTGATCAGTTCTGTAATGGTATGTTCCACCTGAATCCGCGGATTCACTTCGATAAAATAGAATTGCTTATCCGGCGTCAGCAGGAATTCGACTGTCCCTGCGTTGGAGTAGCCTGCCTTGCTCATCAAGGTCAGGGCTGCCTGGCAAATCTCCTCGCGCAGCTTGTCATCGAGGGAGAGGCTTGGCGCTACCTCGACCACTTTTTGGTGGCGTCTTTGCACCGAGCAGTCGCGCTCGAACAAATGGACGATCTGGCCGTGTTGGTCGCCGAGAATCTGCACCTCGATATGCTTGGGCTTCTCCAGGTAACGCTCCAGATAGACTTTGGCATTGCCAAAAGAAGAGCGGGCTTCCGAGCGGGCCCGATCCAGAGCATCCTGCAGCTCCTCCTGGCCGCGCACGATCCGCATGCCGCGTCCGCCTCCGCCCGAGACCCCTTTGATGATGATCGGGTAGCCGTATTCTTTGGCGAAAAGCAGTGCTTCCTGCAAGGTTTCAATGGGCTCAGGAGTACCAGGGATGACCGGGATGCCGGCTTCCACTGCCATGGCGCGCGCTTCTACCTTGTCCCCAAATTTGTCAATCAGATCGGGAGAAGGGCCGATAAAGATGATCCCTTCTTCTTGACAGCGCTTGGCGAACTCCGCATTTTCAGCCAGGAAGCCATAGCCGGGATGGATCGCGTCGATGTCGTTGCGTTTGGCGATTTCGATGATGCTGTCGATGTCCAGGTACGCTTCGATCGGACCTTTTCCGGCTCCTACCAGATATGACTCATCAGCTTTGAAGCGATGGATTGATACATTGTCCTGCTCCGAATAAACAGCAACAGTGCGTATTCCCAATTCTGTAGCCGCACGGAAAATGCGGATGGCGATCTCGCCGCGGTTGGCTACGAGCAAACGATTGATTTTTTTGGCAAGCATGTATTTCTCTCCTTTCTTCTCTCCAGACACTTTTGAATTTTTTATATAGTGTAAATATACAAAATAAAGGTTACAGAAGACAGTCCTTTTCAAAATTTCATCGCCAAGGTGTTAACGATGTAACAAAGCGCCGCATTTTTCATGTGATTGCCGTCAGAGACGATCTGAATAGGGAAGGAGGAAGATGCCAAGACTGGTAGGGGAAAGGAGTGGTGCCTGTCATGGAAATCTTGCAAATGACCCCAGCCCAGATCTGGCGCTTGCTGATCCCATCGGCATCCTGGATGTTTGCCTCAGAAGTGCCGGAAGACGAATTGATTTTCCACTACCGCGACCATATCTACTTTGTCAATCATGATGGTTCCGTGCTGGCGATGCCGAAGCCTGTTTGCTACGATCTGCTGGATTTGGGCACCTTGCTGGAATATCTGGCTACATCCGACGATACGATTGATTTTGATGATGAGGGCGCGTTTGATATCGGTTTTGTCCTCAAGCAAATGGGGTATGTGGTGCCCACGCGCAGAAAACGGGAGAGGGCGACCTATCAGATCGAGATCGTCAATACCGTTTTGCCCAAAGCACATGGCCACCGGTACGAATTGAAAAATGTCCAGTTTGTCTTTGCGCTCTATCATGCGTTGATGCGCTGCCACAAGCTGAATGAGAAAACAGACTGGGAACACGAGCATGAAGTAAAACGGATTGTCAAGGTAGAGCCGCAAAGCTCCGACAAACTGCAAGCAAATCTGTAATTTCACCTATTGGCATAGTGAAAAATTGTGTTTGATAGGGTATGATAAATGAGTACATATGAAATGATTGGCGAGGAGGAAGAAATCATGTCAACTGTAGTAGAACGTCAAGGTGCATTTACTTTCAAAGGCGGTCCTGTAACTCTGCTGGGCCCTGAAATCAAGGTTGGAGATACAGCTCCAGATTTCACAGTAGTAGGCGGCGACCTGTCTCCTGTAACATTTGCAGACACCAAAGGAAGCGTGCGCATTATCTCCGTCGTTCCTTCCCTGGATACTGGCGTGTGCGATGCACAAACTCGCCGTTTCAATGAAGAAGCAGCGAAGCTGGATGGCGTGACTGTCCTGACTGTGTCCGTGGACCTGCCATTTGCCCAAAACCGCTGGTGCGGTGCTGCTGGTATCGACAAGGTAAAAACCCTGTCCGACCACAAGGACCTCTCCTTCGGTACTGCTTACGGCGTAGCGATCAAGGAATTCCGTCTGCTGTCCCGTGCTGTATTCGTAGTAGATGCAAACGACAAAGTAGTATATGCCGAGTATGTACCGGCTGCTGGTGAGCATCCGAACTACGAAGCTGCGATCGAGGCTGCAAAAGCAGCGAAATAAGGCGCGCAACGATGATCGATCCACGAGAACCCTCTTCTAAAGTGAGTGAAGAGGGTTTTTTCGGTTCGCCATGATAGTGGGGGGAGTTGCATTGAGTCAACATCCATTTTTTGTAATCCATCAAGATCTGCCACGCGAAGCGCCAGGCAGCAATGAGAGCACGTCTAAAGCATTCCGCCTGCTGAAAGAGCTTCCGGCTTTTCCGCAGATTCTGGATATCGGCTGTGGACCCGGCATGCAAACACTGCAAATCGCGGAGCTGACAGACGGGAAGATCACGGCGCTCGACAAGACAGAGGCATTTTTGCAAGAGTTGGAAAAGAGGAAGCAGGCTGCAGGGATTGGCGAGAAAATCCTTACGGTGAGCGGGGACATGTTTGCGTTGCCGTTTGCGCGCGAGAGCTTTGATTTGATCTGGTCTGAAGGGGCGATCTACATCATCGGGTTTGAACGAGGCTTGCGCGAGTGGAAGGCTTTCCTGAAGCCAAATGGATACTTGGTCGTATCGGAGCTGACCTGGCTGAAGGATGATCCGCCTGAAGAGATCGCACAATTTTGGGCAAATCATTATCCAGCGATGAAAAGTGTGCGAGAATCCGAGCAAGTTGTACAAGACGAGGGGTATACCCTGCTCCATAGCTTTACTCTCCCGGAAGCGGATTGGTGGACCCATTACTATACCCCGCTGGAGGCAAGGGTAGCTGACTTGAGGACAAGGACCCCGATTACTCAGTTGATGGTCGAATGCCTGGATCAGACTGAACAGGAAATAGATATGTACCGCAAATACTCCGAATATTATGGCTACACGTTCTTCATCATGCAGCGAAACGATTCGTTTTAGTTGGAGTATTTATTCAGGGAGGTGGAAGCGTATTTGAAAGCAGAACAAGTATCTGAGCATATTTGGAGTCTTCAATCCTGGCTGTTGGTGCCATGCCGAGTCTGGCTTGTGGCTGAGCCGGATGGAGTGACGCTGGTCGATGCGGGAATGCCTTTTATGGCAAAAGGAATTATTGCAAATCTCGAAAGGCTGCAGTTGGGGAGACTGAAGCAAATCCTGCTGACCCATGGACACAGCGACCATGTGGGCTCGATCAAACACATTCTGAAGCAGCATCAAGTCCCGGTCTATGCCCATGAGATCGAAATTCCCTATATGGTAGGGGAACGGATCTATCCACGGCGGAAAAAGGCGGAACAAAACGTCGCTCAGGGATTGGCGCGTCCACTGCCGCAGAACGAACAGGGTGAGTTGACCGCTTTTGGGGGATTGCGTCCTTATTTTACACCGGGCCATTCCCCTGGGCACGTCGTCTACTACCATGAACAGGATCGCGTCTTGCTTGGCGGTGATTTATTCACGTCAAAAACCGGGAAGCTGCACAGGCCGATGCCGATGTTTACCGCCGATATGGGAGAAGCCTTGAGAAGCAGTGAAATTCTGCGAGAATTGCATGTATTGCATCTGGAGGTCTGCCACGGCAAGCCTGTGAAAAATCCGGGGGAGCAATTGGACGCTTACCTGGAAAAGATGGGAGCATCACCCTCAATCTCCACGAACATGTAAGGAAAGTGAGAAAAAGGAATCGGGTCGAATGAAACGAATTCGACCTTTTTTGCGTCTTACGATAGAGGTGATGGCATGTACAGAATTCAGTCGGCGCTTTGTGTTTTTCTGGCATCTGTTCTTCTTTTAGCGGGATGTAATATTTTGGGAAATAAACCAACCCAGCAGGCTTTCCACACACCGCCGATGCCATTGATTTCCTGGAAGGACAAGTCGGCTGTCTCCGTTCCGACGTCTTATTGCTGGACCTATGAAAATACGGGAACCTGTGTGGATACTGCCGCTCCCCCGGAAGTCATAGCAGAAAAGAAACCTGCACCGATGCAGGTGAAGCCAGGCGCTGTCATCACCATTTCGTATGATCTCCCCCCCGTAGAAGCATCATTGAGTGTCTACCAATGGATCGGTTCCAGTCAAATCGAGCAAGTTGTAGAAAACGGAAACCAATGGAAGGCTCCCGATCAGCCGGGATGGTATTTGTATGACGTACGTGCCCAGTGGGACCAGGGGGACGCCGGTCACGCCTTTGTGATTGAAGTGAAAAGCAACGCCAGCAGCCAGCTCCTGTAAAGGTGACGTTAGGCTGCTTTTTTTGTACGATCAGAATCATTTGCGTTTGTGAAAACCCAACCTGGCCCGCCAAGACTTGGCATAGCCAGGTTTTCTTTACTATACTGAGGTTCAGGGATGACCGTAAAGGAGAGACAGCATGCGGGAAGAATTGATACGTTTTACGGCAGATGATGCGGATGCGGGACAGACAGTCCGTGACGTCCTGCAAAAGCGTTACGGAGTCTCGAGGCGTCTGCTGGTTCGCGCGAAATTCAACGGACTGATCACGCGCAACGGAGCGCTTGTTTTTGTCAATGAACAGGTCCAGACCGGAGATGAGATCGCCGTGCTGGTCGATGAAGAAGAGACGGAAGCGGTGCTGCCGGAGGAGATGCCGCTCACGATACGCTATGAAGATGAGGACCTGATGGTAATTGCCAAGCCGGCAGGGCTCGTCGTCCACCCGACAGGAAATCATCCTGCAGGCACTCTCGCCAACGGTGTGGTCGCATACTGGCAAAAGCGCGGGGAGAAACGCAGATTCAGGGCCGTCAACCGATTGGACAAGGATACCTCCGGCTTGCTGATCGTCGCAAAAAATCAGTGGGCGCATGAGCAGTTCAGCCGTATGCAGCAAGAGCGCCGCCTCACGCGCATCTATCAGGCGATCGCGGAGGGGATTGTCATACCGGATGCAGGTGTGTTGGATCACCCAATCGGCCTGGCAGAGAATTCGTTCATCACGCGGCAGGTGCGGGAGGATGGTCAGACAGCGGTCACGCATTTTCGCGTATTGGCGCGGGGTGACGGCATGAGCCATGTCGAGCTGAGTCTGGAGACAGGAAGGACGCATCAGATTCGGGTGCATATGAGCCATGAAGGGCATCCTTTGGCAGGAGATGACCTCTACGGAGGGGCGAGGACCTATATCGGCAGACAAGCGCTTCACGCAATCCAGCTCGCCTTTGTCCACCCTCGCACTGGCATGGAAATGAAGTGGAGCGAACCGTTGCCTGCTGATATGCAGCACCTGTTGAAACTATTTTTTGCATGAGAAGCCCGAGTGCCAATTTCCCTCTGGAAAAATGGAAGCGTTTTCGGTAAGATCATCATATAGACCATAACGAATGAAACACTCGACAATAGCTGGCTGTCTGTGGGGGAAATCCCGCAAGGATCTTCTTCATGTTAGCAGACTTGGCCCAGCTTGCGCCTGAGGCTTTGTTTCGGAATGATTGACGCTGGGGGTACCCCCTGATTTGTCATGCCTCCGATGCAAGCTTGGGGGTAAGCTGGGCTTTTTGCATTCGTCTGCCATAGAGGAGGGCCAGTAAGTGGAGGAGGAGATCCGATGAAGTTGCTATCGTATCGGCATCGCGAGGAAGAACAGTATCGAGCTGGGCTTACTGATGGGGAATGGGTATGGGATGTGGCACAGCTCCTGACCGATGCCCCCGACACGGTGGAAGGGCTATTGGAGAACTGGGAGCATTGGCTCGCCCTGCTGCACAAGATGGAGCAGGAGAAGAAGCTGAACAGCCGCGCCAGCCTAAAGCTGGAGGGTTTGCTCCTCGGTCCTCCCGTTCCCAGACCACGCAGTTTTCGGGATTTCTACGCTTTTGAGGAGCATGTCAAAACAGCGCGCTCCCGGCGAGGCTTGGCAATGATCCCGGAGTGGTACGACTTTCCCGTCTTTTACTTTTCCAATGCGGCAGCGTTCTCGGGGCACAAGGCTGAGATACACAGGCCCAAAGCTACTGTTCGGCTTGACTACGAGCTGGAAATCGCTTGTGTGATCGGAAAAGCGGGTGTCGATATTCCTGTCGAACGGGCAGCCGAACATATCGCAGGCTTCGCGATCCTCAATGACTGGAGCGCCCGCGACCTGCAGCTTGAGGAGGTAAAAGTCGGACTCGGACCGGCTAAAGGAAAGGATTTCGCAACCTCGATGGGGCCATGGCTGGTCACACCCGATGAGTTGGAGGACGTCAAGATTACAGGCGCTAAAGGCGATCGCTACGATATGACGATGGTCGCACGAGTGAATGGCGTGGAGTACTCGCGAGGGAACTTCCGCGATATTCACTATACGTTTGCCGAAATGATCGCTCGCGCTTCGGCAGATTGTCCCCTTTATCCGGGAGATGTGATCGGCTCGGGCACCGTGGGGACGGGCTGCATCTTGGAGCTGGGTGAGGAAAAGGGAGGCTGGCTTAATCCGGGGGATGTGATCGAGCTGGAGGTAGAACGGCTCGGCGTGTTGCGCAATTCGATCAAAAAATAAAACGGAAAGAGGGGAAAACGATGGCATTCTATCATCGCATGGGAGAAATTCCGCATAAAAGGCATACTACCTTCTACAAGCCGAATGGCGAATTGTACCGCGAGCAGGTTATGGGCACCAAAGGGTTTTCCGGCATTCAGTCGATTCTGTATCATCACAATCCCCCGACGCAAGTGCGCGAGACGCGCAAGTACGCAGATGTTCGTCTGGAATTTGTGGAGCAGGAGGATCTCAAGCATCAGCATTTTAAGACATTTGATCTCAAAGAGGGCGGCGACCCGGTGTTTGGCCGTCAGTATCTGCTCGGAAACAGTGATGTCGTGTTGGGTGTTTGCGCACCGACAGAACCGATGAACTACTTTTATCGCAATGCGGACGGCGACGAAGTGTTGTTCGTGCATCAGGGGACAGGAGAGCTGCAAAGCATTTTTGGCACATTGACCTATCAGCCGGGAGATTATCTCGTGATTCCCATCGGGACTACGTATCGGATCGTTCCCGCCGAGCAAAGCCGCTTTCTTGTGATCGAGTCCCAAAACGAAATCGTGCCGCCAAAGCGCTATCGCAATGAGCATGGCCAATTGCTGGAGCATTCTCCTTTTTGCGAACGGGATATTCGTTTGCCGGAGCGGTTGGACACTCATGTAGAGTCAGGCAATTTTGAAGTGCGCGTCAAAAGGCAGTCTGTGGTGTACAGTTACTTTTTTGACTTCCATCCATTTGACGTCGTGGGCTGGGACGGTTATCTTTACCCATATGCACTGAGCATACATGATTTTGAACCGATTACCGGCCGGGTTCATCAGCCGCCGCCAGTCCACCAGACCTTTGCCGGACAAAACTTCGTCATTTGCTCCTTTGTGCCGCGAATGTACGATTACCATCCGCAGTCGATTCCGGCACCGTATTTCCACAGCAATGTCGAGAGCGACGAGGTGCTGTATTATGTCGATGGCAACTTTATGAGCCGCAAAGGGGTCTTCGAAGGCTCGATCACGCTGCATCCCATGGGGATCCCCCACGGACCGCATCCCGGCAAGATCGAAGCGAGCATCGGCAAGACCGAGACGAAGGAGCTTGCTGTCATGCTGGACACCTTCCGGCCGTTGCGTGTGACGCGTCAGGCTTTGCAGGTGGAGGATCAGGAGTACATGGCGAGCTGGCTGCCGCCGCGCGAGTAGAGAACAGGAGGGCTAGCATGGAGTTGCAGGTAAGTGAACTGGCCAGACAGGAAAAATACAAGCTGCTGATCGGATGCATCGTGCCGCGTCCGATCGCTTGGGTCACATCTCTGGGGGGAAACGGAATCGTAAACGCCGCACCCTTCAGCTATTTCAACGTCGCGAGCATCGAGCCGATGATGGTGTCTGTCGCCGTCATGCGCAAGCCTGGCAGCGTGCCCAAGGATACCGCTCGCAACATTGCTGCGAACGGACAGTTCGTCGTAAACATGGTAGATGTCCATAATGTAGATGCGGTAAACCAGACTTCTGCAGATTATCCTGCGGATGTCAGCGAGGTAGAGGCGCTGGGGCTTGCGACATCGCCATCCTCCATGATCGAGGTCCCGCGACTCACGGCATCGCGCATCCATTTTGAATGCAAGCTGCACCAGATCGTCGAATTGGGCTCCCCTGTGACTTCAGATTTGATCATTGGTGAAGTCGTGCACGTCCATGTCGCAGACGAACTCTATGAGGCTGGACGCATCGACGCTGCCGCGTTCTCGCCTGTCAGCAGGCTTGCAGGGCACACCTATGCTACCCTGGGCGAGATGTTCGACCGCCCTCGTCCCGAATACAAGGCCCCGCTCGCGGACAAATAACAGGAAATGGGCTGGATTATTCCAGCCCGGGGTAGCGCGAAACGGCGTCAGGGCGTATCCAGCGGTCGTACTCCGAAGAGATCGTAGCGTTGACGGGAGGGCCGTAGGGCGTTACGTTCGGCTCCGATCCGTCCGGTCGAACAACGTTTTGCTGGTAGTAGTACTGCTGCTGGCCTTGGATATGGCTTTCATCTTGTACGGTTTTCGCGGAGCATCCGCCAATCCACAGGGAGATGGCGAGGAGCGCGAGCAGGAACGGCATGGAAATCACCTCAACGGTAGCGTGAGCACAAACGGCTCCATTCATGCATGAGGAACAATCTCCGTCCAGGGGCGGAGGACAAATCCCTCTACGGGCCATTTTGCCGTCACTTTCCGTCGGGTATCCTGAGGATACAAGGAAAACACGGAATCGTAGAGAGGAAGGGAAGTCATGAGAGAAAATCGTTTATATCGTTCGCGCACAGATCGGCGTCTGTTTGGGGTGTGTGGAGGAATCGCTGAATTTTTACGCATAGATGCCACGCTGGTACGGATCGGAGTAGTCATTTTGACCGTCTGTACCGGTATTCCGATCCTGATCTATTTTCTGCTCGCTTTGATCATGCCCAAGGAACCGCATTGGTCCCATGAATACAAGAGACATGGCAGATATGACCGCGAGGCTGATTTCTACGATTACCACACCGAGCCGGATGTGGACAGCCAGCTTGAACGCTTGGAAAAGCGGGCATTGGTCATGGAAGTGCAGCGCTTGCGGGAAGAATTGCTGAAATATAAAGGGATATAGGAATGAAAAAGGATGGCGAAATCTGCGCCGTCCTTTTTGCATGGAGAGGAGTCCGCTGTCTCGGTGTGGAAATACTGGTCATCATTCGTAAGGAGCGATCCACAAATGCTATTCCGTAGAAAAACATACAAGCTGCATCCGGGAAAACGGACGGAATTTGATCGTTTTTTCCACACCTACTTGTACCCGAACCAGATCAAGCATGGTGCAAGGCTGGTGGGACGGTGGGTGAATGAAGCGGAGGATGAAGTATTCGCGATTTGGCAGTATGACAGTATGGAGCATTACGAAAAAATCGAGCAGGAAATCAGGAGCAGTGAGCTGCACCAACAGGCTCAGGGAATCAGAACATCGCTCGGAGCTCTGTACAGCGAAAGTAAGCAAGATTTTTGGACTTCGACGGCAGAACCTGAAACCTATCATCCTCCGAAGCACATCGTTGCAGTCAGCGGCTATATCACTAATGAGACAGGAGAAGTTTTGCTCGTCCGCAATCTTCATCGCTCAGACACGATGGAGCTGCCAGGAGGGATGGTGGAAGAGGGGGAGAGCCTGGAAGAGGCTGTTATACGGGAAATATTCGAAGAGACCGGGATCACAGTGAAAGTGTTTGGCGTGACAGGTGTCTATCAAAACATGACGAGCGGTGGCATTTGTGTCATGTTTCGCGGTGAGTACGCTTCGGGTCAATTGCAGACAGCGGAAGGTGAAACGACCGAGGCGGCTTTTGCTCAAATTACCGAGGAGAATCTGGAGGACTACATCACGAGACCTCATTTGCGCGTCCGTTTGCTCGATGCCCGGAACTCTCGATGCGTTCCTTATGAAGCATTTCGAGTCAGACCGTATGACTTGATCCGCAGATTAGAGGAATAAGCGGAAAGTACGAGGAGATCAGGCGAAGAAACAGGAAACATATGGAACCTCCTGCATATCATGTAAGGTGGAAAACCTACATAGGGAGGGAAAGAGAGTGTATGTCGGCGTGTTCGATATGAATCAGCGCTTGGAAAAGACCCGCAAAATCCTGCGCGAGAAGCAGCACCTGAAAAAACTGATCGAAGAAGACATCCGTGAGCTGGAACGGGACGTGCAGGACTTGGAAGAAATTTTGAACCAATGTCAGCCTACCTTGCAGCGGTCATAACATGTAAAAAAGTGGCAGACTGGGTTGATTCCAGCTGCCACTTTCCAATTTACGGCTATTCCAATTTCCAAATATCCGCCACGATCTCAAACGAACGGAGCCGATCCGCGTGATCGTACATGGAAGTGGTGATCATCAGCTCGTCGGCTTGTGTGGCATCGAGCAGCTCTTGCAGCTTCTGCTTTACTGTCGAAGGGCTGCCAATGATCGAGGAGCCGAGTTGGGAGAGTACAGTGAGCTTCTCGAACTCCGACCACAGCTCATCCATATTTTCTACCGGTGGCTGGACGGGCTTTCGGTCATCGCGAATAATTTGCAAAAACGACTGAAAATGCGAGGTTGACAGGTATTGTGCACGCTCGTCCGTGTCGGCAGCCATGACGTTGACCCCTACCATGGCATACGGCTCCTCCAGCACCTCAGAGGGACGGAAGTGATGGCGGTAGACGTCCAGGGCCGGCAGGATGTAGTTGGGGGAAAAGTGCCCTGCGAAGGCAAAGGGCAGACCCAGCATACCGGCCAATTGGGCGCTGAAATCACTGGAGCCCAACAGCCAGATAGGGATGGACAAGCCCTCACCCGGTATGGCGCGAATTCCTGACGCGGATGCTTCTGAAGCGGGCTTAAAGTACCCGCGCAGCTCGGTTAGAAGTTCTGGAAAGTCAGCTCCGCCGACGTTTTGATGGCGTCGCAAGGCACGGGCGGTCCGTTGATCGGTACCAGGCGCCCGTCCCAACCCAAGGTCGATGCGCCCTGGATACAGCGATTCGAGTGTGCCGAACTGCTCCGCGATGACAAGTGGCGCGTGATTGGGCAGCATGATTCCGCCGGACCCGACCCGAATCGTGGAAGTGCCAGCCGCGATGTATCCGATCAAAACCGAGGTGGCGGAACTGGCGACACTCGGCATTCCGTGATGCTCAGCGACCCAGTAGCGCATAAAACCCCATTTTTCCACATGCTGGGCGAGATCGAGACTTTTGCGAAATGAATCGGCAGGCGTGCTTCCCTCGACAATGGGGGAAAGATCCAGCACGGATAGGGGAATATCGCGCAATTGCTTGCCTGCGCCTTGATCTATGTTCGAATGGGCCATCTTTGCTTCCTCCTTTATTGAAAAGCGGGCTTGATATGAGACGTTTTGGGTGATAGTTGGTACTTTGCATGGTAAAGATGACGTGAATTTGTGTCAATGCTTCGATGCTTTGGCCTTGCACTTCCATAGAAAAAAGCCCGGTCAGGGGCCTTTTCGCATTCCCTTCCGGACTTATTGTTTGGTCAAAATCACTGGGCCATCCGCTGTAATCGCCAATGTGTGCTCATACTGCGCCGACAGCTTGCCGTCTCGCGTGCGAGCCGTCCAACCGTCTTCGTCGATCTTGGCGTGGTAGGTGCCGATGTTGAGCATCGGTTCGATCGTCAGAACCATGCCTTCTTTCAGGCGTGGCCCGCGGCCTGGAGGACCGAAGTGGGGAACATACGGCTCTTCATGCATCTTCTGTCCGATCCCGTGGCCGGTAAAATCGCGTACGACCGAATATCCTTCCGATTCGGCATACGACTGGATCGCGTGGGAAATGTCACCGACCCGGTTGCCCACGACCGCTTGCTCAATACCCAAATACAAGGCTTTTTCAGTCACTTCCAACAGTCTTTTCGCTTCGGCGGAAATATTCCCCACAGCATAGGACCAGGCGGAGTCGGCTAGCCAGCCGTCTTTTCGTACCACCATATCAATCGTGACGATATCTCCATCCTGCAACGGTTCCTTTTTGGGGAAGCCGTGGCAGATGACGTCATTGACGGAGCCGCAGGTGGCATACGGATAGCCCGAATAGCCTTTTTGCTCCGGTGTCGCGCCGTGCTTGGCCAGAAACGCTTCTACGAACTGGTCGATCTCCCATGTGGAGATACCGGGACGAATCATCTTGGCGATCTCGCGGTGGCAGGCAGCCAGGATCTTTCCCGCCGCCCGCATCAATTCAATCTCTTCAGGTGTTTTGAGGATGATCATGGTCTCTCTCCTTGTTCTCGCATAGGTTCGCTACACGGTATAGTATATAGTGTAGACTGGTTTGGGGCCAATTGCCACCGTCAAAAACGCGTGGTAGGATGAGGAGGAAAAAATCAACTGGGGGTAGGTAGCGTGGACAAGTTTCATGAGCATCTAGCGAATTACCAGGCGCATATAAAAGAGGACGTGGAGAAGCGGTTGGCGTTTATCCGAGAGCAGATCGACGGACCCGGACTAAACGGGGCGGTAGTCGGGATCTCGGGAGGCATCGACAGCGCCGTGACAGCGGCATTGTGCGTACGGGCACTTGGAAGCGAGCGAGTCATTGGAGTATGGATGCCAGCCTATTCCCTGCCGGTCCATGAAGCAGATGCCAAGCAACTGGCAGATGCGATCGGACTGAACCTAGTCACTGTAGACGTCGGCTCTGCCTTTGACGCACTGGTTCCCGCCATCCAGAGCGTTCTTCCCCTCGATGACAAGACGAAGGGCAACACCAAGGCACGTCTGCGCATGACGGTTCTGTACGCTGTCGCCAACCAAAAAGGCTGTCTCGTCGCAGATACCTGCAACCGCAGCGAGGTGTATGTCGGCTACATGACCAAAGGCGGAGATGGACTCGCGGACTTCAATCCAGTAGCAAGCCTGACCAAGCACGAAATGAGAATTCTGGCGAAAGAGCTGGGTGTTCCCGAATCCATCATCACAAAGGCGCCATCCGCCGATCTATGGGAAGGCCAGACAGACGAGCAGGAAATGGGCTTCACTTATGAGGATCTGGATCGTTTTCTGATTACTGGGGAGACGCGGCCGGAGGCGTTGGAACGCATTGAATACCTGCACCGGATCTCAGAGCACAAAAGAAACCTGATGCCAGGAATTTAATCAGGAAGTCTTTCCCGGCAAAGGTTGATTCTTGAACGTTTTTGTATGATAATAAAGGTTATGCACATAGACCTTACGGAAGAAAGAGGTGGAACAGATGTCGACGACTGAATTGATGCTGAAAACAAGTCTGGAAGGACGTGTGAAGCGCACTCTGCAAACATACTTCCGACGTCCCAACTTGGTATTGGTTCAAGAAAGCTTGGGTGCGAACGGCCTGTCCCCGGAGCAAGTAGAGGTTACCATGGATTTGCTGAAACAAGAACTGACTGTTGCTGAAATCATGGAGCAACTGCGCGATAAAGGCTTCTTTGCCTAGTTTGTGAGATGTTGCGTAAAAAAGACCGGTGTGACTTCTGAAGTCGCAACCGGTCTTTTTTACTCTGCCAAGCGGCGGAGCATTTCTCCGTCTGGAGTCGGTTTGTTGTCAGGATGTTCTTTTGGCATAATAAAAGGCAGATGACAAATGCGGGAAATGTGGTGACTCCATTTTGGAAGAGATCTCTTCTGTATTTGGCACGTACATCAGCAACTATGGATACTTTGCCTTGTTTGGCTTGTTTTTTCTCGGCATATTAGGGATGCCGTTGCCGGAAGAGACACTGCTCGTTTTTTCAGGCTTTCTCGTATCGACCGGAAAATTGGATTTTTGGCCTACTTTCCTGGTTTGCTTTTCGGGATCGATCCTGGCGATGACCATCGCGTATTGGATCGGGCGCACATTGGGGCATTCCCTGATTGAACGAGTGGGAAAACGCTTTGATATCGTCTATCAGGTCTATCAAAAGACTAGATACTGGTTTGAGCGCTTCGGGAAGTGGGCGTTGCCGATTGGTTATTTCATTACAGGTGTGCGGCAATTCACTGCGTATTTTGCCGGGATTACCCGCCTTCCATTTCCCACCTTCATTCTGTACACCTACACGGGCGGTCTTGTATGGAGCTTGCTGTTTGTAACCCTGGGGTGGCAGCTGGGAGAGCGATGGGAAGTCGTGTTCACCTGGATCTCTCACAATCTCGCCCTGTTTATTCTGAGCGCTTTGTTTTTCTTGTTGCTTGGTTTGCACCTGTACCAAAAAGGTTGGATGAAAAAAGGAAAAAGGGAGGAAACATCATGAAGGAAGAAGAACAAAAACAAGAATCATTGCCTGTGGTGCGTCCTGTTACGGAAGTGATTGCCATTGAGCTTCCGGAAAAACATCAGCGTTTCTACGACAAACTGCGGGCAAAAATTGAGGCTTTCATTCGTGAAAAAGGCGTCAATGAGAAAGCGGCAGGCTACATCCTCCTGGCTCCAGACTTGTTCGTGCTGCTGGCCCGGTTGATGCTGGACAAAAGGGTCGGAGTACAGTCCAAGGCCGTAGCGGGCTTGGCTGTCGCCTACTTCATCTCGCCGGTCGATTTTCTTCCCGAGGCATTTATTGGCGGGATGGGATTGCTCGATGACGTCATCCTTTCTGTTTACGCATTGCGGCGGATTCTGGCTGACGTGGACGAGTCGATCGTGCGCGAGCATTGGAACGGCGAACAGGATGTCTTGGGTGTCATTACCAAGGTCATCACGGAAGCAGACAATCTGGTCGGGCAGAAAATCGTTGCCAAATTGAAAGAGGTACTACGGCGCAAATAACGCATATAGGATGGGAAAAAGATGAGATATTTACTGGATTACCAAGAGGGAGAGCGGGTTGTCGGGTTTTGTCTGGTCAAAAGCAAGGAAGCAGGCGTAGCAAGCAACCAAAGCGAGTACCTCAACCTGGAGCTGGGGGATCGCTCCGGGACAATCATGGCAAAATTATGGGACGTAAGCGCAGAGATCAAAGAGGCGATACAGGTCAAAGCGGTGGTCAAAATTGATGCCGTCGTTCAAAGCTATCGGGGCAAAAAACAATTGGTCATCCAGCGGATCCGGCCAGCCTCGCAAGCAGACGAAGTAGCGATGGAGTCTCTGATCCCGATTTCCCCGATTCCTCCAGAGGAGCTATGGGGGAAGCTGGAGTCTGTGATCCACAGCCTGCAGAGCAAGACGCTGCAGGCCATTCTGCTTGAAGCGATCAGCGACAGTGAAATCGCCGAACGTCTGCGTCAATATCCGGCAGGTGTGAGGATGCATCACAACTACTACCACGGCCTTCTGGAACATATCGTTTCCCTGCTGACGGCAGCCGAGCGCTTGTTGCCGCTCTATCCGCAGGTGGACCGGGACGTCCTGTATGCCACCTGCATCCTGCACGACATCGGCAAGCTGTACGAGCTGTCTGACCCGATCGCGCCCGATTATACCACGCCGGGCCAGCTCATCGGCCACCTGGTGATGGGCGTAGAGATCGTCACGGGAATCTGCCGCAAGCTGGAGATCCCGCTCGGGGATGCGGAAGTCTTGCACTTGAAGCATTGTATCCTCAGTCACCATGGTGAAGTGGAGAACGGATGGGGGAGCGCAGTATCTGGAAAAACGCCTACCGCCGTCTTGTTCCACTACCTCGATCAGATCGACAGCAAGATGAATGCCTTGGGCCAAACCTTGTCCGATATGGGAGAAGAGGAATGGTCTTACGCCAATGTCCTCAGGCGCAAGGTGTGGAGAGGATACTAGAAATCAAGCGTCTTGGCGCGTGGGCAGGTTAACACGGCTGCGAGAGTGAGCAGCAAGTTGGCCTGTCCTATTTATCGGAATTGCCTAACACTTTTCATCTGGTAGGATTTTTTCTCTTTTTGTAGAATAACAGAATTTGATTCCCATTTGATTGGCTTCCCAATATGCCGATCACAAGAAGGAGAAGTTCATGAAACGTCCAACCTATACCCTACCAAGTATTGTCAAGAAGGTATTCCGGTCCGGCGAACGCTCCCTTCCCCGCATGGAGATTTGCGCCCGGATGGAAGAGAATGAGCTTACGGCTTATACAGATCTGGATAGCGGGTCGTTGCTTGATACAGTGCTGAAAATGGAACAGACACCAGTGCGGGTTGGAAGTTCAGAGGCAATCGTGGAACTTACATACCAGCCCCACCAATTGTACGATTTGGCATACCGTTTCTTGCGTGATACCCAAACTCCGAAGCTTGTCGAACAGATTGTTGCAGAACTTCGCAGGCATACTCAGTTTGGCTGGAATCAGACGTTACGGCTGTTGCAGTTGGAGCGGGACCCCAGATTTGTCCAGTTTCAAGGGGACTCTCGCTGGTTTTTGGCGGAATGGACGCTGGCGAATGATCAGGTTTTCGCCTTTTGTGAAAAAAATGGCATCACTCAGGTGACGTCACGCTCACTTGTCCATTTTTTGGAACAGGAAGTAGGGGTGGCTGTGGATGCTGCCTTTCTGCCAGGATTGGATGATCGCTTCCGAATCGATGGAGACACATTGTACATCACGGTCACAGGCAACGAAGCAGAACCAGACCTAGCTGCTCAGGAGGTTGCGGCTGCCGCAGTTCCTGATCTTGTTTCTGCAGAGGAAATCAATCAGCATGAGAAAAAACACCAGGTATTAAAAGAGATGAAGGAGGATCATACCATGAATAATGTTCAAAGCCAATCCGTATTTCAGGAAGTACAACAACTGCTGGAAGAAGCGGTCAACCGCCTGGAGCTGCGCCATGCAGAAATGTCCCAGGAAGTCGTCGCTCATTTTCAGCAAAGCAATATGCAAGCTATAGAAGTCCTGATGAAAGAGAAACATAAGAACGAACAAATCGCGCTTGGCATCCGACAAGTGCTGGCTGCAAGTGAACAGCAATGAGTAACCAGGGCGCTACGATCCGGTTGGAGCAAAGATTTGCCTTGCTGCGGGAGATTGTCGCATGCTATCGGATTCGCCTTGAAGTTATGGAGCAGGAAGTGGTGGAACTCTTCACTGCGAACCAGCTCACCGCAATTTCTGCATGCATGAGTGAAAAACAGCGCATCCAGACGCGGATCAACCGACTGGAGACCTTTATCGAACAGTGGGAACAACGCGGAGATGTAGGAATCACTCATGAAAATAAACGTGAATACTTGAACACCTGACGAATAATGCGGTAAGATTGGGGGATTGTGCAGGATTCCCCACGCAAGCCGCGTGGGCTGGAAAGGAGATCCAATTCCCTTATGTCTGTTGGTAGAAATGAACTGTGCCCCTGCGGGAGCGGGAAAAAATACAAAAAATGCTGCGGTGTCGTCACGCCCATTACCGAGCTGCGTAGTCGCCACGAGCAGAAGCTGCAAAAGGAGTACGCGGGCTGGGTAGAGCGGCTCAATCATTTTGTCGGCGGTCATGTGACCAATGAAGCGATTTCCGAGGCTCGGAACCGCTTTGCCGAACAGATTGGTCTGCCGGAAGAAAGTGTGATGCGTCCCGAATGGGCTGCCCATTTCTTCAACTGGTTTGTACTCGATGAAAAAACGGGCAACACGACGTTGCTTGAGAATTACATCAAGCAGCACGGACGTCGAATGGAGCCTGATCTGCGGCGTGCTTTTGCCCGTCTGCATCTGAATACGTATGAAATTGTCGAGGTAGACCGCGATGTCCTGACTGTGCGTCAGCCGCAGAGCGGAGAAGTGCATTATTTGTTGCGCTCCAACAATTTGCAGGTTCAGCCAGGGCAAATTGTCGTCGGCCGCCTGCTGAATCTCGGGCTTCGGAATATGCTGTTCTCGGGCAGCATCATTTTGCAGCCCCATATCAAGGAGCCGCTGATGGAGTGGCTGCAGCAGCATCCTGAAGTGCAGCAAGCTGCAGATGATGCCTCCAAACGGATCTACACCCCGTCGTTATACCGTTTTATTGTCCAGTTTGGCAATGAAGCCGATCGCCAGTCTCATGGCTCCAATAGCCTGCTGCAGCGCCGTTTCCCTTTGGCGGATGCAGAGGAGTTTCGCAAACTGATTGAGTCCAAGCGCAGCTTTGAATTGAAAAAGCGCGATAGCGGCAAGGAAATCTGGGTGTATGCCCGTCGCAAGGAAGAGCATTTGTTCCGCGGGCTGAAGGATGCCCTGCTGGAGCTGTACGAGGTCCAGGCAGAAGTCCTAGTGCAGGATGGGCAGGTTCTTTTGGAGGGGTATCCAGAAGAGCTGGAGGAGATCGCAGGCCTGTTGCAGCTTCATGGGCTGATGGAAGAAAAAACGATCTCTGTATTGACCTCGACAGGCTCCAAGCTGACTCAAGGAACCCTGTTTATCACCAGCGAGCCAACGTTGCCGCCGAAAGTGCTTCAGTGGGCTGTCCAAACCTATTTTGCAGAGAAGTGGCTTGTCACCGGACATGATGCTTTGGATGAGCTTGCCCCTGTTCTGGTGGCGGCATCAGACAATCAGGAGCTGAAGGGGATGCTGGAGTCCCTTCTGTCCCAAATGGAGCAAGACAGCAAGCTGGGGCAGGGAATCGCCCGTTATATGCGGATGGATCTGCTGCGACCACGTTTGACTATGGACAACGACAGTCTGCATGTATTCAATCTGCTGCGCCGCCCGCTGATCGAGGGGTTGCCGGAAAGTGTCTACACGATTCTTCCGGAGCGACTGGCAGAGATGAACCGCTTTGTTCATGAAATGACAGAAGGCAAATCCGAAGCGACTGTCAAAAAGTACGATGAAGTGATGAACAACTTCCGTTCATTCGTCAGAGGAGCATTTGGACCTTCCTTTGAGTGGGATCACTTGCGGCGCGAGGATCTGTCCTTCTTCCTCGTTCATGATATTTATTCGCGCACTGACGCCGTTACGAAGACGTTGGCGACCAATCTTCTGTCGGTCCTGTCCGCCTTCTTCAAGTGGCTGGACAAGCAGAATGGCACTTCGCTGTCGGCCGTGATGCAGCCATTGTTTACAGAACTGAAGGAGTCCTTGCCGGAGATTTATCGACTGCGCGGGATCCTGGAAAAAGAAGCGTACCAGCATCTGTACGCGACTCCGTCTCCAGGGCTTGCGGAGGTTTGTGAGGAAGGCTTGCTCTTGCTCGGAACCGAAAAGGATGGCTGGGTGGCAAGAAGGCAAAATGGCGAGAAAATCAAACTGATGCTTGACGCCGATGCAAATCAGGTGCTGGGAGCAGATTGGGTTGTTTTCGGGCTGTTTGGCCAAACAGAGGATGGAAGCTGGCGCCTATACAGCTCCGCAGAGCTCTATCCGCCTGTTGTAGCGCAATTGCTGGGAGCGCCCGTCGGCATCCTGATTTAAGGGATAAAAAAGAAAGCTGGGGAAAAACGTTCGTTTTTCTCCAGCTTCTTTTTTTATGCTAATGTTTTAGCCGTTCGTCCAATTGCGGACAGTCTGGTCTGAGGGAAGCATCAAGCCCAGCAGTCCGACCAACGGAAGCAGAGAGCAGAGCGTGATGACGCTGCTGATGCCGGAATGATCGGCGAGGTAGCCCAACGCCAGGGCGCCCATTCCTCCCATTCCAAAGGCGAGACCGATAATCAGCCCGGACACCATCCCGATACGGCCTGGGAGCAGCTCCTGGGCATAGACAACCGCAACAGAAAAGCTGGAAAGCATGATGAAGCCGGTAAGAAAGAGCAGCGGATACGTCCAAATTCCGTTGACATACGGTGTCAGAAGCGTCAGCGGCAAGGAGCCCAACATGGAGAAGATCAGGACATTCCGTTTTCCAAAACGGTCGGCGAGCGGTCCTCCGAGAAATGTCCCGACTGCCCCTGCGAGCAAGAAGCCGAAGAGGACCAATTGCGCCTGTGCATATGCCATATTTTTCAAATCCATCAAATAAAACTGATAAAAACTTTGATACCCCACATGCATCCAGGAACGGACACTGACGATCAGAACGAGCAAGCCCAGTGCCAGCATGCGTTTGCTGCCTTGGCTGTACTTGGCAGGAGCCGCAGGCGTTTTGACCAAGCGCTCCTGGCCGCGGTACCAGGTGGCGACATAAAAGAGAACGACGCTTGCCAGCCCGGCCGGGACCAAAAACCAAGAAGCGCCGACCTGGCCGAGGTTGGCGAAGATGAGGATGGTCATGAGTGGCGCAAGGGCTTGCCCGGCGTTGCCGCCAACTTGAAAGATTGACTGTCCCAAACCTCTGCGGGGGCCGGAGGCTTTATGGGCGAAGCGCGAAGCTTCCGGGTGGAAAACGGCCGAACCGATCCCTACGCAAGCGACGGCTAGCAGAACCAGGGCGTAATGGCCGGCAAAAGCAAGGCAGAACATGCCCAGTCCTGAGACCAACAGAGCAACAGGAGTCAAAAAAGGCTGTGGCTTGCGGTCTGTAAAATAACCGACGACCGGCTGCAATACAGAAGCCGTGAAGTTCATGACAAGCATAATAATGCCGATTTGCGTAAAAGAAAGAGTGAGATTTTTCTCCAAAATGGGCAAGAGGGCAGGAACAACTGCCTGCAGGGCGTCATTCAGCAGGTGGGCAAGGCTGATTGCGAACAACATCCTGTAGACTGTTGGAGCTGCGCTCGCTGCTGGTGTTGCATGGGTTACAGGGGCGCTCATCTGGTTTCATCTCCGTATTTGTTTTTTTCCTTACTCTAGCATTAGAAAAGCGCAACGTCATCCCTCTAATTCCGGAATATACAGTTTATTCATAACGTAGTTGAAGAGTTATGATCACAACGCTGATCGACCGAAATTTCGAGGGATTTTGTAAACAGGAGGAACATTTTTCTACAAATGAAGACAATGATGTGGTACAATACCGGAGTCAGAGTTTTACCATCAGAAGAAAAAATTAGTACATCCTGTCGATTGGCAACCTTGCAAATCGTTTGTGCCTCCCACTCTTTTGGTGATAAAGCGTCGTGAACAAGGAGACTGATACGCATGCCTCAACCTCAAGGAATGACTCGAACACGCGCTTCCGCTCCCCCAAAAAAGAAAAGGGGACGCAGTGGAAAGCTGCGCAGATGGTTTGTTTTTCTTAGCTTGTTTGTTCTGCTTCTGGTCGGTGGAGTGGCCGGAGCTGTTTATTGGAAAATTGACAACACACTGGATACCGTGACAAAACCGAATGACCAGTTTACCTCTCCTGTATCGCAAAATGTCGACCCTACTTATTCTTCCACCAAACCTTTGTCATTTGTCGTTCTCGGGATGGACTCACGCCCGGAGACTGGCTCTATGAACACGGACGTAATGATCGTGGCTGTAGCGAACCCGGAGACAAAAAAGGTCACGATGGTCTCCATACCGCGTGATACACGGGTGAAAATCCCGGGGTATCGCGATTACCACAAGATCAACTCCGTATATGCAAATGGCGAGGCTGACCGTCGCAAAGCTGAGCGAAACAACAAGATTCCTACTGAAGACGGGGTTTCTTTGACCAAAAAGACATTGAGCGAGATTCTGGGCATTCCCATCGATCACTATGTCGCCATCGATTTTGATGGATTCAAGGCTGTCATCGATGAGCTGGGCGGCGTCGAGGTCAACGTCGACCGCAAGCTGGTCTATGACGACCCGACAGACGACACCCATATCAACCTCAACCCAGGCGTTCAGCTGTTGAACGGGGAGCAGGCGTTGGGCTATGTGAGACATCGCCATGACAACCGCGGGACGAAATACTACTCCAGTGACTTTGACCGCAATCGGCGCCAGCAGGAAGTCATCCGCGCAATTGTGGACAAGGTAGGATCGTTGGAAGGATTGACGAAGGTATTCACTGTCATGGATGTCGGAGCCAAGCATATCCATACAGACCTCTCCAAGGATCAGATCAAAGGGTTGGCATACGACTTCAAAGGATTCAACGCCAATACCGTCACTGCACTTGAAAATGGAGCTTTCTGGAGCGGCGGATATACATACCTCGAAAAAGAAAAGCTGGAAGCCGTTCGCAACTCGCTTCAGACGGAGATGGGCGTGTCGGGCAAGATCGTGGCGTCATTGAACAATTCTCCGATTTTGGGCAAAAATGAGGAAGCGGTGGCCGCATCCTCCAAGAACAAGCCGGCAACAACAAAGAAACAGACTGTGCCTCAAGAGCCGAAGAAAGAAAAGAATGATACGGCCGAGATGCCTCAGCAAGATCCGAATCTAACGGATTCTCCAAATGCGGAAGGGACCACTGAACAGGCACCTCCTCCAGACGTGGATGAGTCAGCTGAGCAGGGCGTGCCTGCTCAAGGACAGACAGTCCCGCAAGATGCTACGGCACCCGCGCAGGCACCACAAGGCGAAGTATTGCCGCCGCCGGATATTATCTCTCCGGTAGGTCAGGATATTACCCAAACACCGACGCCAAACCAAGACAAGGCACAGACAGACACCCGTTTTTAATGAACGGGTGTTTTTTTGTCTTGTTTCATGTGAATGAGAGGTTTAGAAAACACCAAAGACGTGATACAATAATACTATAACGACAAGACAGATTAATCTGACAACTGTTTATCTGACTGGAGGGATTAGGATGACGATTTTTTTGGTGAATCTGTTCCTGGTGATAGCCTTTGTTTATTTCATCAGCCGCCAGCAAAATGAAGAATTCGTGTATGACGAAGATTTCTTTCTCCAGAATCCCTCAGCATTGGAAGAATATCAGCAGATGCCAATCGATTTCCAGCACGCATTTTTTAGAAAACACAAAGAATGGATCAAGGAAAAATATATGCGGGGAGAAAGCTATGTGCTCGGATACTGTCCCAATAAAGAAGTGCGCCGTGCATGGCTGTCTGAATTCATGAACAAGAAGAATGTCAATAATACGCCAACCCCTTCCTGAAAGGGGTTTTTTTCTGCTTTCTGCATCTTGCTCGTGGTATACTGAAGGGCGAAGGAACATAGGAGAGGCGGATTTATGGATGCTGCAATACCTGACTGAGCAACTAAACGGGCTCTTGTCCGAGCAGGGTGTGATTACGGACATTGTGCTGCGCTCCGAGCGCTCCCTTTTGGAGGATACGGAGATTAGGGAAATTATGCTGACTTTTATGGAAGAAGAAACGGAAGGCAAGCCAGCTGCGACGATCCATCTGTTCCTGATGCCAGATGAAGAAAGCTGCGAGGTAGAAGTGGAGATGGAATGGAGCGGCGCATTGTCTGACGAAGCGAAGTTTCACATCTGGGAGCAAGCCAAATGCATCGTTCCCGAAATTTCCTTAAGCGAAAAAAAGCGCTTCCTGGAACGGGAGCAACTGGCAGAACAATCGATCGTGCTGGACTATCACTTTCTTGTACAAATGCCAGCGAGCGGGTCTGAAGAAGCCGTACAGGAGTGGAATGACCTGCTTGATCGTTTCGCGAAAGATCTGGGGAAGCTGGTTCGCTTGCCTGCCTGAATACGGAAGTTGATGGGGATAAAGCCGAGGGAGAGAATTCTCGGCTTTTTTTCGTGTGTTCATGTATATAGATACTGGAAATGCCGTTTATTTCTCGGTAGGGAAGAAAGGGGGAAGGAATTTCGGCGTGATGCAGAGAAAAAAGAAAGGAAAGAGGAATGAATGAACATTCATTCGTAATTGGGGGTCATGACGATGAAACTCGCTAAGGCATTGGAACCCGTCTATCTTGGAAGTATGGAGCTGCGCAATCGCATCATGATGGGCTCGATGCACGTTGGAATGGAAAAATTGGAGGCTGGAGTAGAAAGATTGGCAGCCTTTTACGCGCAGCGGGCGCGAGGCGGGGCTGGCTTGATTGTCACGGGCGGCGCAGCAGTGCTGCCGGAAGGTGGAATGGGCGATGAGTATTGCCATGTCTATGGGGATGACCAAATCCCTTCCTGGGCGCTGATTACTGAGGCGGTTCACCAGGAGGGCGGCAAAATCGCGCTGCAGCTCTTCCATGCGGGCCGTTATGCATACAAAGATGCGACGGGCCTGGACCCGGTGGCTCCCTCTCCCTTGCAAGCGCCAATCAACCGCTGGGCTCCACGCGAATTGACGGCAGATGAGATCGAAATGACGATTCAGGCTTTTGCGGATGGTGCTGTTCGAGCGCAAAAGGCTGGCTTTGACGCCGTTGAGATTATGGGATCGGAGGGTTATCTGATCAATCAGTTTTTATCCCCGGTCACCAACCATCGCGAAGACGCCTGGGGTGGAGATTTTGAGCGACGCGCCCGCTTTGGAGTGGAGGTAGCTAAGCGAGTACGGCAAGCCGTAGGCGAAGGGTATCCTGTCATTTTCCGCATGTCAGGTCTTGATTTGATGCCGGAGAGCACGTCCATGGAGGAGACGCTGCGATTTGCTGCGATGCTTGAGGAGGCGGGCATGGACGCGCTGAATGTCGGAATCGGCTGGCATGAGTCCAAGGTTCCGACAATTGCCATGATGGTTCCGCGCGGCGCATACGTCTGGGTGGCCCAGCAGGTGAAGCAGGCCGTCACCATCCCCGTCATTGCGAGCAACCGGATCAACGACCTGCGACAGGCTGAGAAGATTCTCGAGGAAGGGCGGTGCGATCTGGTCTCGATGGCACGGCCGTTCCTTGCCGACCCGCAGATTGTGAGCAAGAGCGCCGAGGGACGTTTTGATGAGGTCAATACCTGCATCGCCTGCAATCAGGCTTGTCTCGATCATATCTTTGACGGCAGAGTGGCTTCCTGTCTCGTCAATCCCGAGGTGGGACGGGAGAAGGAATGGGCGCTGGTGCCGACGGCAGTAAAGAAAAAGGTGGCAGTGGTCGGCGCAGGGCCAGCAGGACTGGAGGCGGCGCGGGTGCTGGCGGAGCGAGGGCATCAGGTGGTGGTCTTCGAAAAGCAGCAACAGATCGGCGGGCAGCTCAACTACGCCAGGCAGGTCCCAGGCAAGGAGGAATTCAACGAGACCTTGCGCTATTACCGGACGCAGCTTGACCGGCTGGGCGTCGAATTGCGCCTTGGGGTTAAGGCCTCGGCTGATGCTCTTCTCGCCGAAGGATTTGATGAAGCTGTCATCGCGACGGGGGTCATTCCACGACGTCCCGACATCTCCGGAATCGATCTGCCGCATGTGGTCAGCTATGCGCAAGTATTTGAAAAGCAAGCCAAAGCGGGCAAGCGCGTAGCGATCGTAGGCGCTGGAGGCATTGCCTGCGATCTGTCCCATCTGCTCGTTCAGGACGAATCCATCAGCCCGCAAGCGGCACAATACCTGCTGGACTACCGCATTCTCGACGCTCGAGCACTACAGCGAATGCAGCAGAGCGGACGCAAGGTAATCATGCTGCGCCGTGGAAAACACGTCGGCACAGGACTTGGAAAAACCACACGCTGGGCTGTATTGGCCAATCTGAAACAGCATGGTGTAGACATGCTGACGCAGATCGAGTATCGTGAAATTACTCGGGATGGCGTGGTCATCAAGCAGGGCGAAGAAGAACGGCTGATACCAGCGGACACCGTCGTGATTGCGGCAGGTGCAACGTCCAACGACCGTCTCTTTCATGAATTGATCGGGCGTCTCCCGGTCCATCTGATCGGTGGGGCGAAAGAAGCGGGTGAATTGGATGCCAAACGGGCTATTTTGGAAGGATCATCCATAGGTCGTGTCATTTAATAAGATCTTTTGTCGAAAGACTTTTCATCTTCCTTTGATTCTTGCAATATAGGAGTAGAGTATCATGAAAAATCATGTGATTGGGGGCACTCGCCTTGATGAATCATAACGGCATACTTTTGGGAAAACGCCACTTCCTGTACTCGACTGCTTCAGTGGTTGAGGTGGAGGGCTGGACGTTTTCGATTGCCCCAGGCTTTAAAATCATCGCTGGTGGAAGCGCAGACCCATTGAAAACCCTGATCAGCATATATCGTGAGAGTGAAAAGGTGGCACAACTATATTTGCACCACAGGAAATCCGATTCAGATGTGACCGTGCAGGCCGTATCAAGCGATCTTTTGCTGGAGATCGCCCCGGCCGCAAGAAGGGTATGTGTGGAAGAAAAAGGGTAGCACCTCATTCGGGGTGCTTTTTTCTATTGAAGCTTTCACGCTGGACAACCATAATGGGAAAAAGAAAAAAGAGTAAAAGCGAGGGGAAAGAAGATGAAATTGACAGAATGGCAAGTAGGCAAGCTGAAATTTACCTGGCTGAATGGCGGCATGACCCAATTGGATGGCGGAGCTATGTTTGGCGTAGTGCCAAAACCATTGTGGAGCAAGCGTTATCCTGCCAACGAGCTGAACCAGATTCCGTTGCGTTCGGACCCGATCTTGATCGAGGTGGATGGAAAGCGTCTCTTGATTGAAGCAGGGCTGGGCAACGGCAGGTTGACTGAAAAGCAAAAACGGAACTTCGGACTGATCGAGGAATCCCAGGTGATCGAATGTCTCGCCAAGAAGGGATTGAGCCCGGAAGACATCGACATCGTGATCATGACCCATATGCACTACGACCATGTAAACGGCCTGGTAAAATGGCAGGATGACAAGCTGGTCTCTACCTTCCCGAATGCCGAGATCTACGTGCAGGAGCTGGAGTGGGCGGAGATGCGGGAGCCCAATATCCGCTCGCGCAACACCTACTGGGAGGATAACTGGCGTCCTATCGAACACCAGGTGAAAACATACGGGGAGAGCCATGAATTGATTCCCGGCATGATTACGCTGATTCATACTGGCGGCCACAGCCAGGGACATGCCATCGTGCGGATGGAGAGCGAGGGGCAGTTGATCTTGCATTTGGCGGACATCATGCCGACGCATGCCCACCAGAACCCGCTCTGGGTGATGGCGTACGACGACTACCCGATGGACTCCATCTTCGCCAAAGAGAAGTGGATCAAGGAAGGGATGCAGCGAGGAGCCTGGTTTACGTTTTATCATGACAACTGCTACCGGGCAGTCAAATGGAATGAACAGGGAGAACAAATTGGAAAAATAGATATTTAACATTCAAAAAAGTTTGAATGGTGATTGACGAAACCTTCTCCCCTCACTACAATGGGTTAAATGCAGAGCATCTGTTCTGCTGGGAGCATTCAGCAGTACAGTTGTGAGGAGAGAGATTCCATGCGCAAGATCAAAGAAATGATTCAGGAGTTCCACCCCATTGTCTGGTCGCTCGTAGTCGGTACCGTTTTTGTCCGGGCGGCCAGTTCGATGAGCATGCCCTTTTTGTTTTTATACCTGTCCAACAATACGGATTTGGACCTGGCGACGATTGGCATGATGATCGGTGCCGGAGCCTTGGCGGGAACCGTAGGGGGCTTTATCGCGGGAACCTTGTCAGACAGGATCGGCCGCAGGCGCGTCATGATCGGCGCGCTCTATGTCTGGACACTCGTCTTTATCGGCTTTGCGGTGACGAAAAATCCGCTTTTGCTGCTTCTTTTCAACATGGCGGGAGGACTTTGCCGCTCTTTCTATGAGCCTGTCTCTCAGGCGTTGATGGCTGATGTGACGCCACAGGAAAAACGCTTTCGTGTATTCGGTCTGCGTTATACAGCGATCAACGTGGGAGTGGCAGTAGGGCCGATTGCAGGCGCGGTACTGGCAAAATCCTCTGTAGCATTGCCTTTCCTTTGTACAGCGGCGATCTACTTGATCTATGTGATCAGCCTGCAGGGCTTGCTCAACCGGTTCGGCATCAAGACCATTGAAGGTCAGAAGAAAGAGCACGTCACCTTTGGACACGCGTTTCGGGTCGTCGTTCATGACAAGGCTTTCCGTTTCTACATGATTGCCGGGGTGCTCGGGGCCATCGGGTACTCGCAGATGTCCACGACTCTCGCCAAGTACGTCGAGCTGAGCATTCCGAACGGCGTCGAGCTGTTTGCCATTTTAATGAGCGTCAATGCCATTGTCGTAGTGCTGCTGCAAATGCCGCTGACGTCGTGGGCTGAAAAACGAACCCCACTCACAGCAATCGTGGTGGGGAACATCATGTACGCGCTCGGGGACATTGGCTTTGCATTCGCCGCCACAGGGTGGATTTTTATTATTGCGATGATCCTGTTCACCTTCGGGGAGATTTTGACCTTTACCTCGGGGGACGTCCTGATCGACCGGATGGCACCGGAGGAGATGCGCGGCAGCTACTACGGTGCCAAAAGCTTCAGCAATCTCGGGCAGTTTATCGGGCCGTGGCTTGGCGGCCTGCTGCTCGCTGCCTATGACGGCACCGTGCTTTTCCTGGTCGTCGCTGCCTTCTCGCTGGTCAGCAGCGTGTTTCACTGGGCGGGTCAGCGCGCTTTTCTCCTGAGCACCGGAAGATCGATCAATTACTCCCGCAGCGAATCACTCTAGTGCCTGCATGATCCGCTCCGCGATCCGAGCGTATCCGGCGGCGTTCGGATGGAAATGGTCGGTAAACAGGTATTCGCTTTCCTTGTTCTGGAAAAGGTCGTAGGTCGGGACCACGAATACTTGTGAATAGTCAGCCGAGATCTGCACCGCCGCTGCATTCCAGTCAAGTACGGGCATAATCGTCTCGGCAGCTGCTTCTGTATTGCCAAATGGATTGTACAAAGATGTGTAGATGATCGGCGCTTTTTTGTTCAGGGCGCGAATCTGCCGGAGAATTTCTTGATAGTTGGCCGTGAGCTCCTTCGTAGCTGCGGCCAATTTTTCTTTCTCTATCATATATAGGCCGCCCGTTTGCTTGAAGAGATCATTGCCGCCAATGGTAAACAGGATCAGATCCGCTTCTGCAAGCAGGGATTTCACCTGATCCTTGGAGAGTTGCTTGAGCAGATCCGGGGATTCTTGTCCATTGATCGCCAGATTGGTAAAGGTGACGGGTTGCTTGCTTTTTTTCTCCAGCGCCTGCCGAACAAGACCTGCATAGCCTTGGCCATTGGCATCTCCTGCCCCGCGCGTGAGGGAATCCCCGAGCGCCACGACTTTATGTATGCCTTCAGCTGCTGGCGGAGCAGCGGGTATAACAGCTTGCGAGGGAGATGGGGCTTTGGAAGGTGCCAAGACCTGCGGCTGGAGCGCGAGGAAAAAGCCTGTGGCCAAAAGCAGGAAGGATAGGAGAGAAAAGAAGCCTGCTGTACGCCACAGGAGCTGTCCGGATATGCGCATCACGTAACCTCCTGTTCACGTATTTGCTGATCGTACATGTTATAATATGGGTGGACATCTACTTTCTTTCAGTGTACCACAATCAGGCTGTCTGGCGGCAGTTGACCCGATACAGCCTGGACAGGAGGACGCATTTTGGCTGAGGTAGTGCTATCCGTCAATCATTTGCAAAAGAAGATCGGAGGCAAACCGATCATTCACGATATGACCTTTGATGTTTATGCGGGAGAGGTGTTCGGATTTCTCGGGCCCAATGGAGCAGGAAAAACGACAACCATTCGAATGCTCGTCGGACTGGCGTCTGCCGATGGAGGAGATATACGCATTGGCGGCATTTCCATCCGCGACCAATTCCCGCAAGCGATCGCACAGGTAGGCTGCATCGTAGAAAATCCGGAGCTGTACAAGTTTATGACAGGAAGAGAAAATCTGGAGCAATTCGCCCGCATGAGCGGCGGGATACCCAAGGAGCGGATCGAAGAGATCATCCGCTTCGTCGATCTGGAGCGAGCGATCGACGACAAGGTCAGAACGTACTCCTTGGGCATGCGGCAACGGCTGGGAATCGCCCAAGCCTTGCTGCATCAGCCCAAGATCCTCATTCTTGACGAGCCGACCAATGGACTGGACCCGGCGGGCATACGCGAGTTGCGTCAGTTCATCCGACGTCTCGCCGAGGAAGAAGGATTGGCTGTCTTTATTTCCAGCCATCTGTTGAGCGAGATCGAGATGATGTGCGACCGTGTGGCGATCATCAATCAGGGAAAAGTCATCTCTGTGGGTCTGGTAACGGAGCTGATGGCACAATTTGCGGATCAGGTGGATTGGACGCTTCACCCGGACTATTTGAAAAAAGGGATGGATGTCCTTCGCGGCTTGCCAGTCGTCACGCAGGTCTGGCAGATCGGTGAAGAGCGTTTGAAATGCCGCATGCAGGCAGAGCGGGTCAGCGAAGTGAACCAGGCTCTCGTCGAAGCGGGCGTCCCCGTTCGGGGGATCGCGACCAAAACCATGTCACTCGAGGATCTGTTCTTGACGGTGACGGGAGGAGGTGGAGCGGATGAATCCTAGCATGCTGGGCCTCGTCCAAAACGAGACGATCAAATTGCTGCGTCGACGCCGTTTTTTGGTCGTCGTGCTGATTCTGGCCATCCTCATCCCGATCTTTACGTATGCTCAGTACCGTTCTGTGGTAACAGCACAGGAGCGGATGGGCACGAGCGATTGGAGGCCCTTGCTGACCCAGCAGATCGTGGATATGCAAAACCGTCTTGCCTCCAGCCGCCTGCCCGAGGAATGGCGGGACTTGATCAAGATACGAATCCAGCAGCAGCAGTATTATCTGGATCACGATATCGATCCGATGGCTCCGGGAGGGCCGACCTTCGCCAGAGGATTTATGGATCAGGCCATCACCATGTTTTTGCCTATGATTATCGTCGTCTTGGCTGTCGATCTCGTCTCGGCAGAATTCAGCGAAGGGACGATCAAGCTGCTTCTGACTCGTCCTGTGCGGCGCTGGAAGGTGTTGACCAGCAAATATATTACCATGGTCCTGTTCACTTCGCTGACGGTCCTTATGACGTTGATTCTGGCGTATCTGATCTCTGGAATCGTCTTTGGGTACTCGGGCTGGAACCTGCCGATCCTGACCGGTTTTCAGGTGCAGGGAAGCGAGCTGGATACCTCAAATGTGTTTATGCTTCCCCAGTGGCAGTTCCTGCTGCTGCAATACGGGCTGGGGTGGTTTGTCTGCGTGGTCGTCGGGACGGTGACTTTCATGGTCTCCGTGCTGGTGAGAAGCGCTGCCGCAGGGATGGGAATCATGATGGCGGCCTTGATCAGCGGCATGATCCTGACGCAGATGGCATCATCCTGGGAAGCGTCCAAATACCTGTTTATCGTCAATCTGGAGCTGACCGACTATCTCAATGGCACACTGCCTCCGATCGCGGGCATGACGCTCCCATTCTCGCTGACCGTCCTTAGTGTATGGGCTGTTGCCTCACTCGTTGTAGCCTATACGGTGTTTATCCGCCGCGACGTCACTTCCTAGCGAAAAGGGAAACTCTTTTCCATATGAATCGTACTCTCTTAGGGAGGAATAGGAATCGGCAACGAGAGGAGAGCGTTGTTTTGTTGGATGTGCTATGGAAGTGGGGGAGTGTCTTCGGGACGGGGATGCTCGAGTTGTGGGCAGGCATTCCACTTGGATTTGTCCTGCAGTTATCCCCTGTCACAACGGGGGTGTTGAGTGGAGCGGGGGCTATTGCCAGCGGGGCGATCGTCATCTATTTGGGAGGCTCGCTGCGTGCTTGGCTGCTCAAGCGGGTCGCGCAGAAGGAAGGCCAAAAAGGTCGCATGGCACGCATTTGGGAAAAGTACGGTGTGATCGGACTGGGGCTGCTATCACCACTGTTGACAGGTGCGCCTTTGGGGGCTGCCATCGGGATTTCCCTGGGAGCGCCGACAGGCAGGCTGATGCTCTGGATGGCGATTGGAATCATCATCTGGAGTGCGATATTGACAGCCGCTGTCGCTTACGGTCTGCTGACCCTCATGCCCTAACCGCTTTGTCTTCAAGAAAAAAGAAGGACACGTCACTGCTTCATCCAAAAGCAGAGCGTGTCCTTTGTTTATTTTCTCGCGTTTACGGCTTCCAGGTCATCTTTTTGGACAGCTCCATCAACTCATCCAGAGAGATGCCATGAGCAGTCAGGACGACGTACAGCGACTGGTCTCCAGCCGAAGCGTTAAAGTGAACAGCGTGCTGTGCTGTGGTTTCTTGCTTTGGCTGTTTTTCATACGAGACGCCGATGGCCTGCTCGTTGTTCACAGAGAACAGGTGCGTAGCCGTGAAGGTTCCCGGAATGGAGAGGCTTCGCTTTCCATCCTTATTTCGGACTACTTCGATTTTGATCCAGTCCTGGTTGCGCTGGTAATCCGCCAGAAGAAGCGCTACATGTTGACTAGTTTCCGATTCGTAGCGAATGGAGATGCCGCTCATGGCAAATCCTTCTGGTGCTTCAGCCAGGACGGGCACCGGCATATCCGATGCTTGTACGGCTGTCTCCACGTCCGTAAAAGTGGACAGCGTGATGGGAGTGCTTTCAGCTGCAGGAGAAGGAGGGCCGACCAAAGATTTCGCTGTCCCTGTATCTGCTTCCATCATCATGCTCATGTCCGCATCTGGATCGCCAGTCCTTGCATAGACGGGCTCATGGACGAATGCGGCGGCAGCCAAGCTCATCTCCGAATGTTCCATTACAGCTTGCCTGTCTTCCATTTGGGTCATGGCGGCTTCACTTTGGGATGGTGCTGCCTCTTTTTTGACCACAGGCTCAGCAACTGGTTTCGGTGTTCCGTCTCGTGCCATCAAGCCGCGGTTTTCTTTTGGCGTGCCGCGTCCGGGACCAGCCATCGCGATTCCGGCTTCCAGTCCGTTTTTGGCTGCTGCTGGAGCTTGGACCTGCTTTTCTTGCACAGGAGGTGCGGCTGCAATCCCGACTGATGCTGCCGATTCAGGTGGTTGATCTCCATTTTCCTTTAGCATTTCCTGGACTTGTTGCTGCGGCTCACTGCCTCCGCTTGCTTGAGTCTCTGTATTTTCCGGCGCTGCATCTGCAGCGGGGCTTGCTTGCGGAGCGCTCATGGCGATTTGGGCACTGCTTTCAGCCTGATTGTTGACCGGTTCCGCCGCTGTCTGGAACTGATCGGGTACAGACAATTGCTGGTAGCCGACCACGCCGACTGCGAGCAGGACGGCTGCTGCGCTCACCCAGGCGTATGAAGGGAAGCCTTTTGTGCGCTTTTTGCCTTTTGCATTGGCAGCAGGAGCCGCCGATGGGAGCGGTATGGTTGCCGCTAACGGTGGCGCAGTTTGATCGGAGGCCTGATAGATCGCTTGCATGATCCTCTCTTCCAGGTTCGCAGGCGGTGACGGTATCTCTTTCAAGAACTGCACCTCCTCATCGCTTGCCATCTGCGTTTCAATCCACGTGATGCACGCCTCACAGGTTTCAATATGCGAGAACAAGTCGTCGTTGTCTGTATCGTTTATCCATGCGTTTCTAAATGCCTGGCAGTTCATGTACGAGCCCCCCTTCCTTGCGGGTTAACAGTTTTGCTAGTTCCTGGCGAGCACGCAAATAGCGAACACGGGCGGTAGACTCGGCAATGCCGAGCAGTGAAGCAATCTTTTCAAACGGATATTCATGCGTACAACGAAGCACGATCACCTCACGATAGGAATCTGACAAAAGGGCAAACGCTTCTTCGATCTCTCGCCGCTGTTCCTTGTTCATCAATGACTCTTGCGGAGATTCATCACGGGTCTGTGAAGGGACGAAAGCCAATTGCTCATCAGAGTCATGAAATTTGCGGCGGCGCAGAAAGTCGATGCTCTTGTTGCGAGCGAGTGTATGCAGCCAGGAAGAGAACTGGCTGTCGCCGCGGAAGGTTGAAAGCTTTTCATACGCTTTGACAAACACTTCCTGCGTGAGATCTTCCGCATCCGTGCGGTTATTCACCATTTTGTAGATAAATACGTAGATCATATGCTGGTACCGCTGGATCAGATCCCGATACCCCTCGATGTCGCCTTGCAGAATCCGTTGAATGATTTCGGCGTCGGATTGCATTGAATCTCCGGCCTCCCTTCCCTCTATGAGACGCTGGCTGCTTTTAAACGTTTCATACCAGCGTTTCCATTTCTATAATTTCATATGGATATCCTTGTTCTGCGAGAAAAAGCTGACGGTGCATAGAGAACTCCTGCTCCCGCGTGTTGCGGGTCACCAGCGTGTAAAAATGTGCCTGGTTCGCATCCGCTTTGGGACGCAGGATTCGCCCCAATCTTTGTGCCTCCTCCTGCCTGGAGCCAAACGTACCGGAAATCTGGATCGCGACGTTCGCATCCGGCAAGTCTACAGCGAAATTGGCAACCTTGGAGACGATAAGACGCTTCAATTCCCCTTTTTTGAATTGCTCGTACAAAAGGATTCGCTCTTTTTCCGGAACCTTCCCGGTGATCAGCGGCAGCGAGAGAGCATCCGCCATTTCGTGCAGCTGGTCTACGTATTGGCCGATGATCAGCACCTGGTCGTCGGCGTGTTGCTCCAGCAAGTGGCGAACCACCTCCAGCTTGCGGGGATTTTCCGCCGCAATCCGGAACTTTTGCCGAGTTGTGGCACGGGCATAGGCTTCCCGCCACTTTGGTTCAAAAGGCAGCCGGATTTCCCGGCAGCACGCTTCTGCGATCCAGCCTCTTTTCTCCAGTTCCTTCCATGGAACCTCGTATTTTTTCGGCCCAATCAAAGTAAAGACATCTTCCTCCCGGCCGTCCTCGCGCACCAGCGTGGCAGTCAAACCGAGACGCCGAGTCGCTTGAATTCCGGAGGTGACACGAAAAATAGGCGCGGGCAGCAAATGCACCTCATCGTATATAATAAGCCCCCAATCACGCTTAGAAAAGAGTGTCAGGTGGGGGAAATCTTCGCTGGCGCTGGGTCGATAGGTCAAGATTTGATAGGTTGCGACTGTGATCGGCTTCACTTCCTTGCGATCACCAGTGTATTCGCCAATCAGCGAAGGATCAAGACTTGTTTTGTCCAAAATTTCGGCAATCCACTGCCGCACAGATGTCGTATTGGTAGTCAGAATGAGAGTAGCCGTCTGGAGCTGATGGATGGCCCCCAAACCAATCACCGTTTTTCCTGCCCCGCAGGGGAGAACCAGCACCCCGCTGCCACCAGTCGGACTGCCGTCTGCGTAAAAAGCGTCGACGGCTTCTTTTTGATAGGAACGAAGCGAAAAGGGCTTATTTTGCCGCGTCGTCTCACGCAGACTGAGCGGACAAGGCTCCCCGGGAGCATAGCCGGCAAGATCCTCTACGGGATAGCCAAGGCGGATCAGCTCCTGCTTGATCAGCCCGCGGTAAAAGGGCTTCACCACATAGCTTTTTTTGCCTTCATCGATTTGCTCGGTCAGCAGCTGCCGAATGGCTTTGTAGCCAGTCAGCTCCTCCAGCAGCCAAGACTCCTCAGAGGTCAAAAGCAGGTCCTCACCCGACTTTTCCAGGCGGATCAAGCCGTAGCGACGCATCGTTTCCGTGATCTCACTGATGATTGAGGGCGGCACCCCGTATTTGCTGTACCTGCCAAGAGCAGCGCAGATCTCCTCGGATGTGCCTCCGCTTGCAGCTGCATTCCACAGGGAAAGCGGAGTAATGCGGTAGGTATGGATGTATTCAGGACTTTTGATCAGCTCCGCAAAACCGCTGATTGCCTGCTTCGCTTCCTCATAGGAAGGATGCTGCGCTTCCAGCAGGATAGTACGGTCACTTTGCACGATCATGGGCATATCCGGACGGTAAGACAAGAGACTCACCTCAAAAAAGGACATATATACTCAGTCTGATGGTAACACAATCGGGAAAAGAAAGAAAAACGAAGCGGTAACATTTGTCCCATGGTGGGAAACAATAACCAAAGTCCCGTGGAAAGGAGGAGGCAGATCATGGAATGGTGGGGGACATTGTTCAATCTCTTCATGGTGATAGTCCTCGTGCTTCTCAACGGCTTTTTTGTCGCCACAGAGTTCGCGATCGTCAAGGTACGGGAGTCGAGGATCGCCCAATTAGTGGCAGAGGGAGAAGTTCGGGCGCGCAGCGTAGAGAAGGTTCTCCAAAATTTGGACGCCTATTTGTCAGCATGTCAATTGGGGATCACGCTGGCTTCCTTGGGACTTGGTTGGCTGGGTGAACCGGCTGTCGCTCACCTGCTGCACCCGGTCTTTCATTACTTTGGCCTGAACGAGACCTTGGTTGGCAGCATTTCCTTTATACTGGCGTTTTCCGTCATTACCTTTTTACATATCGTCTTGGGCGAGCTGGCTCCCAAAACGTTTGCGATTCAGCGGACGGAGTGGGTGGCCATGAACGTAGCCAGACCCATCCAGCTTTTTCACAAGGTCATGTATCCGTTTATCGTATTTTTGAACTGGTCGGCCTTTCGCTTTCTCTCCCTCTTTCATCTTTCTATGGAGCCCCATCAGGAAGCGCATACCGAGGAGGAAATCCGGATTCTGGTCAACGAAAGCCATAAAAGCGGTTTGATCGACCAGACGGAGCTGATGCTGGTAGACAATATTTTCGATTTCTCGGAAACAATGGCCCGGGAGATCATGGTTCCGCGCACCGATATGATCGTGCTGAATATCCACGATTCCTTTGAGGAAAATGTCCGACTGGTGCAGACTGGACATTTCACCCGCTACCCGGTGGTAGACGGAGACAAGGATCATGTGGTCGGAAGCCTGCATATCAAGGATTTGCTGACTGGAGTGCTGCAGGGGGAGAAAACGGATATCAAAACGCTGATGCGCCCGATTCTCAGCGTCCCTGAGACGATTTCCATCAGCCGCCTGCTGACAATGCTGCAAAAGCAGCGCGGACAGATGGCGATCATCATTGACGAATACGGCGGAACGGCCGGACTGGTCACACTGGAAGATATAATGGAAGAGATCGTGGGAGACATCCAGGATGAATTCGACGATGAGCGTCCTGAAGTGGAACGAAAGGACGGGATTCTCTCCCTGGACGGACGGATGCTGCTGGAGGAGGTCAGCGATTACTTGGACATCGAACTGACCTCCAACGAAGTGGACACGCTGGCCGGTTGGATCTACACGCAGATCGATCATACCCCGAAGGTAGGCGATCTGATCCGCGAGGGGAATTGGCAATTTATGGTCGAGGAAGTCGATCACTACCGGATTACACGCGTTCAGGTCACACGCTTGGCGCCGAAGCCGGATACCGCAGAAGCGACCGAGGAGCAGTAGGGTACGAGAGAAGAAAGTTTGCAAAAATTCTTTTCAAAGTTGCACAGTGTGCTATAATAGGACAAAGCTTTTGTAGATAAAAGAGTGGAGCAGAGACTAGAGGAGGAACCAGAGATGAGAAGAGCAAGCAGTTTTGTAATGGCAGCATTGCTGTCGTTGACTTTGGCAGCATGTGGAGCGGGATCGAACGGTGGATCACAGCCGGCAGCCCAACCGCAAACGCCAACTCAAACTCAAACTGAAACACCTGCAGCAGGGGAGACAAAGACTGTAAAGCTGGGCTTGACCCAATTTGTCGAGCATCCGGCCTTGGATAGCATTCGTCAAGGGATTCTGGACGGACTGAAGGAATCAGGCTATGAAGACGGCAAGAACTTAGCCGTCGATTACCAAAATGCGCATGCCGATATGAACAATGCCGTTACGATTGCCCAGAAGTACTCGGGTGATCATAAAGATATCGTGATCGCGATTGCGACGCCATCCGCACAAGCGGCGGCCAAAGCGATTACAGACAAGCCAGTCGTATTCAGCGCGGTGACAGATCCGCTCTCCGCACAGCTGGTGAGCAGCCTGGAAAAGCCTGAGGGCAATGTGACGGGAACATCCGACAAAGTGTCGATGGAACAGCAGCTTGAATTGATCAAGACATTCCTGCCTGAGCTGAAAAAGCTGGGCGTCATCTATACTACTTCAGAGGTAAACGCTGAAGTGCAGGTGAAGGATCTGGAGGAAGCGACCAAAAAGGCCGGGGTAGAGCTGGTCAAGGCGGGAACCTCGCAAATGTCCGAAATTCAGATCGCGGCCCAGGGATTGGTCGGGAAGGTAGACGCGATTTTCATTCCGATCGACAACTCGGTGGTCTCTTCTTTTGAAGCTGTGCTTGGTGCTGCTGAAGCGAACAAGGTTCCGGTCTTCGCTTCTGATACAGATACCGTCAAACGCGGTGCTGTCGCGACGTACGGAATTGATTACTACAAAATGGGAGTGCAAACGGGTGAAATGGCTGCTCGCGTCCTCAAAGGGCAGACAGTTGCCGAAACACCAGTCGAAATTTCCAAAACCGCGGACCTCTACATCAATGAAACGGCAGCGGAAAAATTCGGACTCACTATTACAGACGCGCTTAAACAACAAGCGAAAGAACTCATAAAGTAAAGAGAGCCTTGTGCTCTCTTTTTTTTACATCTTTTAAAATCGTTTTTGTCATGATACGATTAACTAAATTTGAGAAGTGGGGGTTATGGAAAAATGGTAAAACAGAGAAAAAATCCGATGAAAATGGTAGGGCGCTTTTTTATTCCTCTCTTACTTTTGTCCGCTACCGCATGTGGACAGCAAAGCGGCGCTCCAGCGAACACCAATTCGCAACAACCAGAGGCCCCAGCAGCCAACGCTCCGGCTCCAGCTCCGGAAGAGAAAAAGCTTACCATCGGGATTGCGCAATTTGTAGAACATCCAGCTTTGGATGCAGCGCGAGAAGGATTTATTGCGCAAATGGCGAAAAATGGTTATGAGCAGGACAAGCAGGTTGTATTTGACCACAAATCCGCTCAGGCGAGCATGGACACAGCCATTTCCATCGCACAAAAATTCGAGACAGACAAGGTGGATTTGATCCTCGCCATCGCAACACCGACCGCTCAAGCTGCAGTTCAGACTAGTAAGGAAATTCCGATTGTTTTTACAGCGGTGACAGATCCTGTCGAAGCGGGTCTGGTCAAATCCATGGACAAACCTGAGGGCAACGTCACAGGTACATCCGACATGAACCCGGTGGAAGAGCAGTTGAAGCTGATCAAGGAAATCAATCCGAACGCGGCTTCTGTAGGAATTATCTATAGCTCCGGTGAAGTAAACTCCAAGGTGCAGGTAGACGCAGCAAAGGCTGTAGCAGACAAGGTAGGCCTGACCATCCGCGAAGCAGCGGTTTCCAGCGCGACGGAAGTGAAGCAGGCAGCTGAATCGATGGTTGGAAAGGTAGATGCGTTCTACGTACCGACAGACAACCTGGTTGTTTCCTCCATCGCAGCAGTACTTAGTGTAGGCGAAGACCAAAAAATCCCGGTCATCGCAGGTGAAGAAAACTCCGTGAAGAGCGGAGCGATTGCAACATACGGTATCGATTACACCAAATTGGGTGCGCAAACAGCAGATATGGCAACCAAAATCCTGAAAGGCGAAGCGAAGCCAGGGGATATGCCAGTAGAGACGCAAGCTGAAATGAAGCTCGTCATCAATAAAAAAGCAGCGGAAAAAATGGGTGTTACCCTTCCGCAAAGCATGCTCGACCGAGCTGGGGAAGTATTTGAGCAATAAAAGCAACAGGGGGACTCCTTCATGAATCTGGCATTAATGGGTGCAATCGAGCAGGGCCTGTTGTTTGGCATACTGGCCCTCGGCGTGTACCTGACCTTTCGCATCCTAAATGTACCTGACCTGACTGTAGACGGCAGCTTTGCCCTCGGCGGAGCGGTGGCAGCCAAACTGATCATCGGCGGCTACAATCCATTTATAGCCACAGCGATTGCATTCGTTGTCGGCTGTTTGGCCGGGGCTTTTACCGGAGTCCTGCATACCAAAGGGAAAGTAAACGCGTTGCTCGCAGGGATTCTCACCATGATCGCACTGTATTCCGTCAATCTGCGCATCATGGGCAAAGCAAATCTGCCTCTCTTGCGGGAAGAGACGCTGCTTACGTATACCAAGGCTTTGGGGATTCCCAATCTCGTGATTAGCGGCGTGACACTGTTGACAGGGGTGGCCATCGTTTTCGCTGTGGGGGTCTTGATCCTCAAGCTGATCATCGACTGGTTCCTGCATACCGATTTAGGTCTTGATCTGCGTGCTACCGGCGACAATCCGAAGATGATTCGCAGCTTTGGCGTCAATACAGATTCTACGACTATCATCGGTCTGTCACTGTCCAATGGACTCGTCGCAGTATCGGGAGCTTGGCTTGCCCAGTTCCAGGGCTTTGCCGATGTAGGTATGGGGATCGGGATGATCGTGATTGGTCTTGCCTCAGTCATTGTCGGAGAAGTCCTGTTTGGAAGCTCGTCTATTTTCCGTGTGACGCTGGCTGTGATTGGCGGTTCCATCGTCTATCGGCTGGTTATTGCATTGGCCTTGCAGGCGGGGCTCGATCCGTCCGACTTGAAGCTGATCACGGCTTTGATCGTGATTGTGGCACTCACCGTACCGACATTTGCCAAAGGCGTCTGGAAAAAGCAAATGGTTCGTACGGTGAAGGGAGGTAGTGACGGTGCTTAACATCGCAGGAGTACACAAAGTTTTTAACGCTGGAACAGTCAACGAAAAAATTGCCTTGAACAACGTCCGGCTGCAGGTGAAAAGCGGCGAATTCATCACGGTCATCGGGAGTAATGGTGCAGGGAAATCGACGCTGATGAACATCATCTCCGGGGGAATGCTCCCCGATACAGGAAGCATCAGCATCGATGGAAAAGATGTCACCCGTTGGGGAGAGCATCAACGCGCAGGATTGATCGGCCGCGTGTTCCAGGATCCCATGGCGGGCACCGCACCCAATATGACCATCGAAGAAAATTTGGCCATTGCCCTGGCCCGGGGACAAAAGCGCAAGCTCTCTTTTGGCGTAAACAACCAAAAGCGGGAGCTGTTCCGCGAACAGTTGAAGCTTTTGGACCAAGGGCTGGAGAACCGCCTGAAAACCAAAGTAGGATTTCTTTCCGGCGGTCAGCGTCAGGCCTTGAGTCTCTTAATGGCGACCTTTACGGAGCCGAAGATTCTTTTGCTTGATGAGCATACGGCAGCGCTGGACCCCAAACGCGCGCAACTGATCGTAGAGTTGACCGAAAAGATCGTGGAACGCCACAAGCTGACGACGATCATGGTGACGCATAACATGGATCAGGCGCTCAATATGGGGAATCGCCTGCTGATGCTTCATGACGGCGGCATAATCCTGGATATTCCCGATGAGAAAAAACGCACCATGAAGCCGCAGGATTTGCTGAAAGCTTTCGAGGCGGCTCGTGGCGGCGAGACGTTTAGCGAAGACCGTTTCTTATTGACCTGATAGGGTATGATTCAGCCTTCCTGCTCGAGTGATATGCTCCCCTTTAAGTAGACAGGTTTAAAAAACAAACCTACTACTTGGAGGGGAGTATTTCTTTTGGCTAAGAAGAATGAGTATAGTGGCGCGGAGAAATTGGCGATTTTGGAGGAGTTGAAAACAGGTGGGGGCACTCTGGTGGAAGTCGCCCACAAGTACAATCTCCATAAGAAGACCTTGCGAGCTTGGCGGCATCAGTATGAATTGTACGGAATGGAAGGGTTAGAAATCCGAATCAAGAATAACCGGTATTCCCCTGAATTAAAGCTTCAAGCGGTTCAAGATTATTTGTCGGGGAAGTATTCACAATATGAACTCATCGATACATACAAAATTGCAAGCCGAACTCAGCTCAGAAGCTGGATTGCCAAGTATAATAGTCATAGCAGCTTTAAATCGGTTAACGAGGGAGCATCGGCTATGACCAAAGGACGTTCTACTACGTGGCAGGAA
>NZ_RHHT01000027.1 GCF_003710985.1 Brevibacillus panacihumi | reverse complement strand
GCCGCTAAGAGCGTGTTCCGCTTTTCCGTTCCCGGCTTGGTCAAGATCCCAAATGCCTTCGCTTTTTTCTCCTTTTTCCTCGACCAGCTCAGGTCTCCTACGCGCTCCAAGGTAAACCTTGTGATGACTTACACTTCAGAATTGCAGAAATCAGGAAAAAAAGAGAGGGAATCATAAACAATTTGTACATGTTTCCGTTTAAAAATAAGTAGACGCTAAACGGAAATGAAATGACAAACGAGATGATGATAAGTGGTGGTCGAACAAATGAAGCAATGAGTCCAATTAAAGCGGGAAGTAACAAAAGGATCGAGGTTAAAACGGAGATCGAAGAGTCAAGGAATAAAAGAGCCCAGAGGTACATTGTCCCTACAGAGGCAACCAAACCAAATAACAGCGAGATCGGATGTTGGTACGATTTAATCAAATTTTTCATTGAAGTCCCCCACTTAGTGCGATATGTAACACAAACATGGTATATTTACATAATATTACCAAAATATTCGATCTAATCGTTACATCTATTTGTTGTCAAGAAGATGGAAAAACCAACCACTAAAAGAGCCCCCAGTCGCTGTCCGAAAAAAATTAACTAAGGGGTGTAGGGATGAAAGTCAAAAGAATTTTGTCATTCGGTGCATTGCTCATTATTTTCATCGGTGTTTTTCTTCTTTTCAATCATTCCCAAACATGGTCCTATCACTTTCAAGGATCCAGCGACCATTGGGAAGGGCAGTGTATTTTGACACCTAACAGAGATAAGAGTATGGTGCTCTTCGTGGGTAAGCTGAAGCCAAAAACTTCTTCGAATATCACCCAATTTACAGTTCAGACAGACTTGGTTATAGGCCGACCTAAGGGCACATGGGAATCACCAGATTTCAAGGAAGGAAAGCCACTTCAAATATTTACATCAAGTGCGGGGAATGGTTCCATATCATTTCGTGCGGGGATGAGTACCGAAGAGATAAACCGTATTTTTTATCGGGACCTTGTTTTTGAAATCACTTGGAATGACGATTCGGGGATGCATACAGAAACAATTTTCTTGAAGTTTGTACCATCTTATTAGGTGGGCTACCTGAAAGAACAAAAAAACAGGCCTGTTCTTGGCCTGCCGTCTTGTTAAAACATCCGATATCCTTTTTTACGCAAAGTTTGAATCGTCCAACCGCTTGCGACAGTGCCGACCATGCCGCAGCCGAGAATAACCGCATCCCAAATTCCTGGGACGATCTGTTGGTAGATGAGTGTTCCGATTACCACGCCGATCGCGATGATGATCGGGAGCCAGGTCGTACGCAAGATCATGTTAAAAATAAATCCGATCCCAAAGCCAAGAACGGAGAATAGGACGATGGATACGACAAATTGCAGTATGCTCATGGATCGTTAGACCTCCTGCCTGTCTTTTCCGAAAACGATATCCTGACGGAAAAAGCTGGCTTGTTTTCGTATCCAAGTGTATCGAAATCAGCAAAACAGGTCAATACAAGAAGCCGATCCAATGGATCACTTGCTTGTTTCGGCGCACATCTGATGACAATCTGTCACAGTTGGGGTAGGATTGAAGAAGAGAAATTTTTTTAAGATGCTCGGAAAGGAAATCAAATGGCACTGCTCAATTTTCGATCCGCTCAAACATATATCATAACCGTTTTGGTGGCTTGTCTCTGTCTATTTGCGGTTGTACCTGCCTCGGTAAACGAGCCGATTACACCACAGCAGGAGACTGCCTATTGGTCGACCTTTACCGGTGTTTACCACTTCGTCAGCGTTCGCCCTCATGTCCTGATCAAGTTTTTGGACCACAAGCTGCAGTTCACCAGCCTGCCGGACATCTACCGGAATATTCCCGATGCCTCTTCGGCCCTGCCCGATATGTTTCTTTGCATCATCCAGGTTCTATTGATCCTTCTTTTGCTCGTGCCATTGAAGTATGGGTCCACCAGATTCGTGGCTGATGCCCCCGACAGAATAAAAAACATTCTAGAGAGGGGCAATAGGCGCGATGAAAAACAACGAACCTGTGAGCAAACTGATCGAGCGAACGGTAAAAGATTTGAAGAGTTTCCTCGTGTTTTTCGGGCTGGCAATCGTCGGACTGCTGGCAGCCAAATTTTACATCGGATTTTAACAGCAAATCCTCCCCCAATTTTTGCGGGGAGGATTTTTAGATTGATCTTGTCATGATTCTCTATTTTCTGCTTGCGAGGACGGCCTCTTGCGCATGTGCTCCTGTCCCCTCACAGCCGGGGCAACTCTCCGTTCCTCCCAGCAAGAGATGGAAATAACCTTCTCCTTTGCAGTATGGGCATTTTTCTTGTGTTTCTCTCATGATGCTCTCCCCTTTCCCTTGCCATGCACTGGAAACAATTGCATGTATTTTCAGATAATTTAGATGAGTTTTATAATATCATGCTTTTGCTGCGCAACACAATCCAATGATCTCGGAAAAAAGGCAAAAAATCGGCGGTGTAAGCGATAACATTGCCGATTTTTTGCTTCATGCTTTGAATTACTTAAAAATCTTATAGGACGTGTACGAAAAGACCGGGTCGATGGGATAGTTGCTGCCGCTCATTCCCTGCTCGCGCTTTCGGTATTCAGGAAGAATGATCTTCAGGTACGTCGAGGACAAAGGGTCCGTGATCAGCTGCTCAATCGGCATGAACCGTGCATCCTCAATCTCGCCTTCCTGCGGACGCGGCTCTCCTTCGATGTAATCCATCCAGAAAACCACCATATTGTCGCTGACGGTTCCCCGGATCACCCCGGAGCGGATCGCTGCCACCTGACGGATCTCAGCTCTAACCCCTGTCTCCTCCATCACTTCCCTTACGGCCGCTTCATCGACTGTCTCGCCCTCCTGCACAAACCCGGCAGGAAACGACCACTGTCCCTTCAAGCCGCTGTACGCCTTTTTCACGACCAATGCCTCGTCGCCGCGAATCACGATGCCGCATGCGCCCAGCCACACCTTGCCATCCCGCATCCACCAGCACTCCTTCTGACTGCAAAACCCCCGGCGCTTGCGTAGCCGGGGGCATTCGATGTCCTTTTTCGTCGTCTAGCTTACAGCTTTACTTTCTTCAATGCAAGCCCGACTCCGCCGATCTTCCACAAATAGCGCAGATCGCTTGCTTTTTTCATCATGGCTGCTGTGCTGCCAAACAGCTTTTTCGAGCCTACTTGACCGATGCCTTCCCCTTTGCCCAAGGAAGCCAGCGTGCCTTGCAGGTGAGGAACGAATTTTTGCGGAAGCTCTCCGCGCAGCATCGCCACCAGATTGTCGCCGAGCGTCTCGCCTTCTTGCACCGCGATTTGTGCGGTAGGCGGATACGGACGGCCTTCTTCATTGAAAATCAGGGCGCAATCGCCGACGACGAAGACATTCTCATGTCCGGGAGCACGCAGGAATTCGTCTACCTTGACCCGTCCGCGCATGACCTCGAAGCCTGCTTTTTCCACGATGCTGTTGCCGCGAACCCCCGCAGCCCAGATCACGGTCTTGGATTTGATTTCTTCACCCGTCGCGAGCAGTACGCCGTCCGGAGTGCATTTTTGGATCGGAGTGCCGATCTTGAATTCGATTCCTTTGCGCTCCAGTACTTCCATCGCATACTTGATCAGCTCAGGATCGAAGCCAGGAAGTGCCGTCGGAGCAGCCTCGATGCAATACACTTTCACCAGCGAAGGATCTACGTCGAACTCCTCGCACAATTCCGGAATCCGATCCCCCAGCTCGCCGCAGAACTCGATCCCGGTAAATCCGGCTCCGCCAACGACAAACGTGAGGTAATCCGTACGATCCCGCTCGCCTTTAAACTTCGCGAACATGTACTCGATATGCTCGCGAATGTGGCGCACGGCATTGATGCTGCGAATGCTGAAAGCATGCTCTTTCAAGCCCTCAATGCCGAATGTTTCCGGCTCGCTGCCAAGTCCGATCACCAGGTAATCATAGGAGAGAACGGTTCCATCCTCGAGTGTGACAGTTTGTTCCTCGGACTGGATGGATTGGACTGTCCCTTTGACGAAATTGACCTTGTCTTGATTGAGGATGCCTTCCAGATTGACGCGAGCATGGTCTGCCGTAGAAGTTCCGGCAGCCGGTTCGTGCAGCCAAGTCGTGATGTAATGGTAATTGTGCTTGTTGACCAACGTGATTTCCGCTTCATTGTAATTCAGTTTCTTTTGCAGCTGCAGAGTGGTCAGCAATCCTCCGTACCCTGCACCAAGGATGAGGATTTTGGGTGTGCTCATGGTATCCCTTCCATTCATCAACAGTGATATTTGGGCGAAGTTTGTGCGAAATTTCACGTAGAACGTTATAAAAGAAAATCAGTGCGGGTCATGATGCGGTATTATCTGTGAAAAAAAGCACAAACTCACGTAATACAAAATGTGACAATTTTTTAACAGTCACCCCCATCATATCCACAGAGCATTCTTTTTGCAAGCCTTTTTTCTCTATTCGCAATGTTTCAGCACAAGCTCGAAAAAAAAGGGGCAAAAAGCTGTTTTTTCCCTGCTTTTTTTAAATTGGAAGTATAGGTATAATGAGGAAGGAGTTTGTTCAGAATATTTCGGAGGTGCTGAGATTGAATCTTCTGCAAAAGGACGAGCAAGTATATGACATCACGATTATTGGCGGCGGTCCTGCCGGCTTGTTTACAGCATTTTACGGCGGAATGCGACAAGCAAGTGTAAAAATAATCGAAAGCATGCCGCAGCTTGGCGGTCAGCTTTCTGCTCTTTATCCGGAGAAGTACATATACGATGTTGCCGGATTCCCCAAAGTTTTGGCTCAAGATCTGATCAATAATCTGAAAGAACAGATTTCCCAATTCCAGCAAAGCATCTGCCTGGAAGAGAAAGTGGAAAACGTCGTGAAGAATGATCAGGATGTGTTTGAGATCACGACTGATAAGGGCATCCATTACTCCAAAGCAGTGATTATTACCGCGGGAGTAGGCGCATTTGAACCGCGCAGACTGGAACATCCCGATGCCGTCAACTACGAGAAATCCAATCTGCACTACTTCGTCACCGATCTGAACTCCTTCAAAGGGCAACGTGTAGCCGTCATCGGCGGCGGCGATTCTGCTCTGGACTGGTCTTTGATGCTTGAGCCGATCGCCAAGGAAGTCACGCTCATTCACCGCCGCGACAAGTTCCGTGCCCACGAACACAGCGTAGAGATGCTGATGGCCTCCAAAGTAAAAGTAACGACTCCATACGAAATAGCAGGCTTGGAAGGCGACGGCAAAATTGAGCGCATCACGCTTGCCCACTGCACCACAAAAGAGGAAATTGCACTGGATGTCGACGCGGTGATCGTCAACTTCGGCTTCATCTCTTCCCTTGGCCCGATCAAAAATTGGGGCCTGGAGCTGGAGAAAGGCTCGATCGTCGTCAACTCCCGCATGGAGACGAATATCCCCGGCATCTATGCAGCTGGAGATATTGCCACCTATCCAGGAAAAGTAAAGCTGATCGCCGTCGGGTTTGGCGAGGCTCCTACAGCCGTAAACAACGCCATCGCCTACATCAATCCCAACGCAAAATTGCAGCCAGGCCACTCCTCCAGCATGGACAATTTCAAATCGTAATGACTGCCAAAAGTCCTGCCGCTCCTCACTGAGCTGTGCAGGACTTTTTTGCCTTCTGCATACCTTCCTCCCTGTTCGCACACAGTAAAAAGGAAATTCATGCTCGGGAGGCGCCATCGCTATGAGTTATCTCTGTCCAGTATGCAACGGTTTTGAAACGCTTCAGGAGGATTGCCCCCTTTGCCAAACCACGTTACTAGACGGCGGACGGCTTTACGATTATTACGGCCAATACAGTCCATACCGGGAGATCGATGACGCCAAGCTCGACAATGGCTATTCGGATCTGCTCCACCATCACTGCCTGCATGCATGCTGGTGCCCCAATTGTGCGGCAGAGCGCACCGTCATCATCGAAGAATGGAATACCAAAAAGGGCGCATTTCCCATACGCCCCTCCTAGTTAACCTTATTTTTTTGCCTCTGCCACTTTTTTCGCCAGGCGCTCATTCTTCGCTTTCATCTGCTCCAGCAGCTTCGGCAGCACTTCCTTGATTTTCGCTTCTTCTCCAGACTCGATCGCCGCATGGAATTCTTTGTACACCTGTCTGGACTTCTCCATGTGGGCGCGATGATCGGCATCCTCGCTCTCGGTTTTTGCCTGCTTGTTCATTTTTCCCTCTTGGCTGGAGGTCTTCCGAGCTGCCTTCAGCTCCCCGATCAGTCTTTCCCTTTCCTTAAACACCGATTGCCACTCAGCCGCTTGCTTTGGAGTGTATTTTTCGGCCAGCAGCGTCATGTACATTTTTTGATGTACACTCAGCCGCATCTTGAACTTGTGATGTCCATGATGATCCTGGCTTTCCTGTTCAGGTACGCTTGTGACAGCTCCCGGATTGGATAGAGGCTGTGCCTGAATCGATTGTGCCTGTGCCCCTATCGGCATGACCAATCCCATTGCAAGTGCTGTCGTGACGATTCCTTTTTTCCATTGCTTCATCCCGCTCACTCCTTATTGATTCCAATTGATTGAATAGGCTCACAGCAAACAATACCTAGAACGGGCGCAAATCTTCCTGATCCAGCCGCAAGGCCTCTACAAGTCCCATCTGCTCCAGATCGCTTCTGGTTTTGGGAGTTCCAAGACGGTAGATGATTTGGTAAATGGACCGCAGGTTGTCATCGTACTCATCATTATCCCGATCAGGCATATCGGACCATAGCGTGTGACTGTGCATCCACATCATGAAGTCGCCATGGACGCAGTTGTTGAACAAATCCCGCAGCATCCCTACCTCTACTTCTGAAGCCTCGATTTCGTAATCATAAGCAGAGGTTCCTTTTACGTCGCGGATTTCAGCAACAGTCGTGCCCGCTTGCAGCGTGACGTAATACTTCTTTTTCTCCAGAACCATCCATCTCCTTTTCCTGCCACATGCGTCCTGTTCGTTGCCTGTAAACCTTCCTTCTATACCATGCACCATCTCAAGGTAAAATATGTATGAAAAAAGCACCCTGCCCGCTAATCGGACAAAGTGCTTGGTTTGATGTCATTTGGTTATGCCGCTTATTTTACGACCAGTGTAGCAACCATTTTTCCATGGTCCGGTCCGCAAATAATGTTGCAGAAGATTTTATACTCGCCTGGCTCGTCGACTTTCAATGTTTTGCTGCCGTCTTTTTGCAGGTCTACATCGAGACCTTCAATTCCGATTCCGTGGAAGCCCTCGGTGGATTTGAAGTTGATCGTGAATTCCTCGCCAGCTTTTACTTCAAATGTATCCTGGTTGAATTTCCAGTTGCTCGCTTCGATATTTACCTGTGTTCCAGAAGAAGCCGCAGCGGGAGCAGCCTCGTTGCCACTGGCAGCCTGGTTATTTGTTTCCCCACCACATGCTGTCATTAACATCGCGGATACGGCAACTGCCGACACCAGCAAACCCCACTTCTTTTTCATAGGAGACCCTTCTTTCTAAAATCTTATAATGATCTTTACATATTCATTGTACTGAATTCATGTCGTCCAATATATGGCAATCTGTGAACGAACCATGACAAACTGGCAAAGGATTGGTGAACTAAAGGGAAATCCGATCGGAATTAAAGCGATAAACCGTGATTTCTGGGAAACAACCGAAGCGTACAGGCAATTTGGTTGTTCCGAGCCCCCGACTGATCGCAAAAAGACCAACGCGATTGTCTGGCTTGACTCCTACGTGAAAATGCTTGTACGCCCCCCATGTTTTGCCGAACAATCTGACTTGCCCGCCGTGTGTATGACCAGTCAGCAGCAAATCTGCCCGCAATCCTCTTTCTTCTATATAAGAAATGATGTTCGGCGAATGGGCCAGGAAAACCGTATAGTCCGGTTCTTCTTCCCTATGCTGCGGGACGTATTTTTCATTTCCATAGACGGAATTGTCGAAGCCGTAAAGATAAAGGATCTTATTTTCAAAAGGAACCGCGATGCCTTGGTTTTCCAAGACTCGCATGGACCCTTCCCACACCCGCTTCATCCTCTCGTACTCCTGATCGGTATAACGCAATTTGCCGATGACGCGTTTCTCTTCCCGCTCGTAATTGCCGGGAACAAAAAAGATGCCCTCTCTCGCCTCGATTCTGCCGATCTCTCCCATTACGCGTTTCAATTGCCTACGAAACTGGACCAGATCTCCGGTCACACAGACGAGATCCGGCTGCCACTTGTTGATGAGACGATGCAGCGAGCCATTCAAAAAATGCGTACGTCCGTGAAGATCCGTGATGTGAATCAGAGTGAGTGCTGGCAGACGGGGCGCACGGCATTCGACAATGGTCGTGCGTACCAGAAAGGTGTGATACAGCAGCATTGCCATACCTATCATGATGCATATGAAAAGGAGGTGGCTCATTGTTTTCACACCCTTTTTTCAGATAACGAGCGGACCGCGAATATTGCTAACGATCTCTTCGGTTTTTCAAGCTGACATAGAGCGCTGCTAGAGCAGTAAGCAGCCCAGCAACCGCGATAATGGCAATAAGGATTTTCATGTCTATGACCTCCCTTTGCAAAAAGATATGGGGATCATACCCTCTAAATCTATCACACACGATCTATCCGTTGTCTATCAATTCCCTATTGCTTCCTCCACCTTTTTCATCGCCAGATACGTAGACAGATTGAACGATTGCCAGTTCCACTCCGACTCCCGCTCCTCTTCCAAGCGGATTTCCAGCCTCTTCTTCACCCGCTCTCCCATCTGCGGATCATTCGTCAAAGCCAATAAATAAGGATACGCGTCATCTGAGAGCCTCGTGAGATAATCCAGGTCGATGTTCCCGGTCTCGGCATAGCGTGCCAGGTTGTTTTTCACGATGATCGCATCGATGTTGATGTAGTTGATTACGACGTATGCGATCAAGCCGACGATCGCGTAGTATTTGACCAGGGAGAAGCCGCCACGCCAGATTTTGAGCAGCCCGATGAGAAACACGACCAACAGATACATCATGAAGGCGTGGCCCAACAACCGCGAATAGGTATAGCCGTAAGCCGCTTCGTACAACGAAAGCCGAAAGTACGCAGAAAAGAGCATGAAGCCTGTACATACGGTCAACAAGCTGAGCAAGACCTGAATGACCCGATAGACCCCGTGTTTTGCGCGCGAAGCAAAATGCATCGTGGCAATCAGGATAAGAAAATTGATCAGCGTGACCATAACCAATTCGTTAAATCCGTTTTTGGCGTACTCTGCATAGGTCATGCCCTCGGGCAAAAGCATCTTCTCCCCCGTAAACAAGTACGAGATCTGAACGGCTGTAAACGCAATGTACACCACATTGATAATCGTCAACATCGTTGCCAGCACAATTCCATCCCAGACGATCGGCTTTTCCTCCTGGTTCGGTACAGGAACTTCTGCGAAGGGCTCCCACTTGCCCACTAACGTGAAAAAATAAGCAAACATGCCTATCGCCAAGGCCCCGATCAGGAAGAGGCGAAACAGCGTCTCCACGGAAACGGTTTCCCAAAACAGGCGGGGAATCTCACCCAGGAAAAACCCAAACACACCGTCTGCCTGTGACAAGAGGGACAATACCACAAACAAGATAGGTAGCGAGACTCCGATCCCGGTCGCGATTTTTTTGCCGACTCCATACTTTTTCTGGTCGACCCTGCTTTTGATCCATTCTTTGATCCCGCCAAAAGGCACGCGGATATGGCGCAGCGTGTAGAGTAAAGCGATTTCAATCAAATTCCCGAGAAAGCCTAATGTATACCACTTTTTGCGGTTCCGCTCGGTCAGCAGGATCGTTTGTACGATGAACAAAAAGGGAACCAGCATAAAATTGGCGATGTGGAACAAGGAGTTGGAGAATAAGAGAAATGTAAAAGCAAGCAGCAGGATCGGCACCGTCATTCCCAGGGAAAAAGCGTGACGGCGAGCAATATTCATCCTGCCGTTCGCTCTCGCTTGCCACCAGAACAACCCGTATAGACTGAGTAAAAACAAAGGATACGAGATTCCCGGCGCTTTGCCGTAGAACAAAATATCAGCCCAGACGGCGAGAACCAACGAGCCTGCGCCTAACCCCAAAATCCTTGTTTGTCCTGTACCTTCCGTCATCTCACGTCGCTCCTTTTGCATATTCAACGGTAGATACGTGGAAGAAGCAGAAGCCGATACAGACAGTATGTAAAAATACACCAGACAAGCAGGAAGAAATCGGATACACTGGGGGGCAAAAGGAGGTTGGAGGACTCGATCATGAAAAAGCTGTTTTTGTATAACTGGCAAATACGGGCTGAGTGGTTCGAACGCTGTCGACTCGTCCCCCATGAAGAATTGCTGGTCAACCGTGTCGGGGGTGCGGGCAGCATTCTCTACACGCTGTATCATATCGTGGATGTGGAATACAGCTGGATTCGCGGAATTGCGGGAAAACCAGACGTACAGGTTCCTTTTGAGCAGGTCCAGACGCTTTCACTCGTCAGGGAGCTTTCTGATTCCTGGCATCACGAAGTCCGCTCCTTCATCGACAACTGGTCCAGCGACCTCGAACATGAGTTAGTCGACATTTCCTGGAACGACCGTCCCTACTCACAAGGGGACATTCTCCGCCACCTCATTGCACATGAAATTCACCACGTCGGACAGCTTTCCATCTGGATGCGCGAGCTGGGGATCGAGCCGGTATCCGCCAGTTTGGTGGACAGGAACCTATAGATAGGACTTGCGAGGCGATGCCTAAATAATAAAAACGGCCCATTCGCGATTTCTCGCCGTTGGGCCTTCGCTGATCACTTCTTTACGCTCACGAGATCCCGCACGTTTATCCAATGCGACTCCCAATCGCTGACGAGTTTGAACTGTTCGTACTTCTTATCAATCTCGCGCACTACGCCCCATGCGGACTCGAACGTGCCGAAGTCGCCTTTTTGTGGAATGAACCACTTCACATTGATCGGGTAGTTATACTGGGTTGAATCATAGATCCGGAAGCACATTTCGCCGAAATCCTCTTCGTCGATTTCCGGACGCGGCTCAAACCCAAGGATTTCATTGTTCTCAAGATTAGTTGCTCGCTGTTCCGGCAATGCCACCCTCATGCTATCGAATAGATCATCCATTTTCTTCGCCATACATATCACCCCATATATCGAACGCATGTTCCTATTATGGGGTCTTATTCAGAATTTATCAAGACTCAATCCGTCACTAGGAAAGGTACTTTTATCCATTTTGTTGGTAATCCGAGACTTCCCTCTCGTTCCGCTTCTGGCACTACTTAACCCCATGAAAAAGACCTCCTTAACGAGGTGTCGCACTTCACCGTTAAGAAGGTCGTTATCCGCAACCCTACAGCATACATGTGGGGTTGTTCTTGTTCGTTTCGGGATTGCTGACGCCAATTAATCGTCACACTTCTCTTCCTTGCCCTTCGCCAAGGCCGTCTTGAACGACGAACCGCAGCCGCAGGAAGCGATCGCATTCGGGTTATGAATGGAGAAGCCTCCGCCCATCATGGAATCCTTGTAGTCGATCTCGGTGCCTTTGATGTATAGATAGCTGTCCTGGTCGACAACAATTTTGATTCCATCCTGTGTGAAGGTCTCGTCGCCTTCCTTCATTTCCTTGTCCCAGCCGATTCCGTAGGTGAAGCCGCTGCAACCGCCTGGGCGAACGCCGACACGCAAAAACACGTTGGGATCATTTTCTGCGGCCAACATTTCCTTTACCTTCAAGCTGGCTTGCTCGGTCAATGTAATCATTTTGTTCCCTCCTTTGCCAGGCCCGTGAAGCACCTGCTTCCTCTATATAGTATACAAAAGAAGCGTCCTCTCCCACAAGGTTCCCCTACACTTGCGCAGCCCATTCTATAGCCAAATAAAAAAGAGAGGTGCCCCTCTCTATGCAAAGTGCGCTTTATTTTCCAGCAAATAAAAGCGATACGATTTTTTACTGCTAGTATCTACTACCTTAGACAGACTATGATCGATCTGGTTCAGTTCGTTATGCAGTTGATCAATTTGGATACTGTATTCCAGGACTTTTGGATGATCCAACCCAAACTCTAACCCCATGTTAACCATTCGCTGTCGAAGGAGTTCGATTTTTTCGAGTAAAATGTCCCGCATTTTGAAGCTCCTCCTATACATAGATCAGGCTTTCATACCTACATTTTACAAGAATTGCCTTGGTTTAGCAAACAAAATTTACCACCATTCTCGTTACTTCGGACATAAAATGCCGATATTTGTTAGTTTTTTACAGTCGACACTTGCAAGACATCTGATGTTGTTCGGTCATGACAAGAAGTTTATAATATAGATGCCCTTGTGTCCGATAGACCGTATGATTTTTTACGACTTGTAGAAAGGAAGTGATTGGAATGGCACTAGAGACTATTGCCATCCAAGACAAATCGCTCGCTGGTATTGCTGAAAAAGTACTACACGGCGAACGTCTGACACTGGAGGATGGCGTAACGCTATTCAACTCCAACGACCTGCTCACCATTGGCCAGCTCGCCAATTACGTCAACCAGCAAAAAAATGGTGACAATGTTTATTTTTTACAAAATCTTTACATCAATCCGACCAATGTTTGCGAAGCGCATTGCAAATTTTGCGGATTCCGTCGAGATCAAGGCGAAGATGGCGCCTACACCATGAGCATGGAAGAGTTGCTCCATTATGTAGAGACGCGTTATCATCCAGGCATCCGCGAATTCCACATCGTCGGCGGTCACAACCAGCACATGCCGTTCGACTACTATCTGGATACCCTGCGTACGCTGCGAAAAGCGTATCCCGATGTAACGCTCAAATCGTATACTGGCGCGGAGATCGAATTCTTCTCCCGCATCTCTGGCCTCTCCATCCGCGAGGTGCTGCAGGAATTGATGAAGGCCGGTCTGCAAAGCCTGACAGGCGGCGGTGCCGAAATCCTGACCGAACGCTACCGGATGAAGATGAGCCCGGAAAAAGCGAGCACCGATATGTACCTGCAAGTACACCGGACTGCTCACGAGTTGGGACTGAAGACACATACGACCATGCTTTACGGCTCGATTGAGACCTTGGAAGAGCGTGTGATTCACATGCTTCGCCTGCGTGAGCTGCAAGACGACACCAATGGCTTCATGGTCTTTATTCCGCTTGCCGTACAGCCAATCAAGGCGACTGCAGGCATCAAGCGCCGCAATTCCGCGATTGACGACCTGAAAACCATGGCGATCAGCCGTCTGATGCTGGACAACTTCCAACATATCAAAGCCTACTTCATTAATATTGGTACCCAACTGACGCAAATCTCCCTGACCATGGGGATCTCTGATGCACACGGCACCTTGATCGAGGAACGCATCAGCCACTCGGCAGGAGCCTTGACGCAGCAAGCCCTTACAGTAGATGAGCTGGTCTGGCTGATCAAAGGCGCAGGCAAACGCGCCCTCGAACGCGACACCTTCTACAACGTAATCAAAGAACACTAGCAAGCAAAAAAGCTGATCCATGTCTTGGAAGAGATACATGGAATCAGCTTTTTCTTTTTCTGCCATAGTAAGAGGAAATACGGCGAGCCCTCATGCTACAACGGGAGATCCTTGAAGGGGTCGTCCTCTTCCTTCAATACCTGCTTGATCTTATCCAGCAGCGCCTCTGCCGTTGGCGCTTGAACCAATTTTCCATTGACGAGTGCGAACGGCTCCAGATAACATTCGCCGCAATACCCCAAACACCCGTATTCGAGCACGTCCACATCCAATTCCGGATCTTGCTCCAATGCATCCATGACGGCCTGGGTGTAGGACGCGACGTTGCTCGCGCAAAATTCTACCAATGCTTTCATACCTTGTCACCTGCCAATTGCCTTGACTTCATATGCCCTTTATTGTACCGCGTCTTTTGCAAAAATACAGTGGGGATTGCGGGAAAAAGATTCTGCTTGCAATTTTGGCGAAAGAGAACTAAAAATAGAATGGGTGCTGTAAAAAACGGACATAAGAAAGGAATAGACCTTCTATGAAACGACTTGTAATCCTTGGCGGAGGATACGGGGGTCTTCGTATTATCGAGCGTGTCCTGTCTTCGGACTTACCGGACGATGTGATGATCACTCTGGTAGACCGGATGCCGTTTCACGGTTTGAAGACAGAGTACTATGCTCTGGCTGCTGGGACACAGCCAGAATCCCATCTGCGTGTCGCCTTTCCCAACGATCCACGCCTGTCAGTAAAATACGGCGAGGTATCGGCAGTTCATCTGGATGAGCAATCAGTCAGTTTTGCCAATGGAGACAGTCTTGCGTACGATTGGCTGGTCATCGGTCTGGGCTGTGAGGATCGCTACCACGATATTCCTGGCGCTGATCAATACACTTGCTCGATCCAATCCATGCGTTCCACTCGCAACACATACACAGCCATCAACGATCTGAACCCCTATGCTACGGTCAGCGTCGTTGGAGGCGGACTGAGCGGCGTAGAGCTTGCCGCCGAGCTGCGCGAGAGCCGTCCTGACCTGAACATACGGATCATAGACCGCGGACAAAGCATATTGAGCCCGTTCCCGAAAAAATTGCAGGAGTATGCGTCTCAATGGTTCATTGAGCATGAGGTGCAGCTTGTCTCGATGGCGAGCGTAACAAAAGTCGAGCCAGGAGTTGTGTACAATCACAACGAACCAGTCGAAAGCGACGTCATCGTCTGGACGGCAGGCATCCAGGCCAGCTCCATTGTTCGCAATCTGCCGATCGAAACCGACAACATCGGCCGCGCCAAATTGAACCAATACCATCAGATTCCATCCCATCCCAACGTCTACGTCGTCGGAGATTGCGCCAGCACGGCTATTGCTCCGAGCGCGCAAACAGCCGAGTTGATGGGAGATCAGATCGCTATGATCCTGAAGCTCGATATCAAGGGCGAAGCGTTCCCATCTTCCCTTCCCCCTCTCAAGCACAAGGGCTTTCTGGGGTCGCTTGGCAAAAAAGAAGGCTTTGCCAGCATGGGCAAAGTCTCGTTGGTCGGTCAAATGGCACGCGTCATCAAGAGCGGACAGTTGTGGATGTACAAAAAACATATGGGCTAACCCGATAACCCTATCTGGCACTCTAGTCAGATAGGGTTTCTTTTTTGTATGATGAGGAATGAAGAAATTGGGGGGAAATGGTAATGAACGACTACATACAAAGCATGCGCCGCCTCATCGGACAAGAAACCTTGATTACCGTGGGCTGTGGAGCGATTATCGAAGATGAGCATGGCCGTATCCTGCTTCAGCGTCGGAAGGATCAGAATTTATCCTAGACTGGGCGCAAGGAAAAGAGACCCCCATCGTCAGATAAGCTCATTCATCAATATGTGAAAGGCTTGCTTCAACGATTCCTTGGGTACCTGCGCATATCGATCGCCGATGCTGACCTCAAAATAACAGCCTGCCCCGTTGTGATCATCCCGGAGATAATGGGTCAGGGCAACACCTGTCGCTTCACAGACGGAAAGCAAAAGCGGCTCCAGCTTCTCTTTTGGCATCTGCACATGGACGTGGAACATATTGGAGACGGGCTCCACCGGTCTGGTCGCAAAGAAACGGCATTCATTATAATAACGCGCAAGTTCTTTGGCGTCTTCACAGTACTTTGGAAACTGGTCTTTTCTCTGTTCAAAATAGTAATCTGCGCTTACGATATATGGATACAAACTGATCAAATCGCCTCCATGGCGTCTTTTCCATACCTTCGATTCCTTGGTAAAAGCTTCGTCGCCGGCGAGAATAGCTCCGGCGATCCCTCCGATCCCTTTGTAAAAGGACAGGTAGACACTATCAAACAAGGCGCAAACCTCGGCTGCTGTTTTTTGATAATACGGGAGAACCTCCAAGAGACGGGCTCCATCCAGATGGATCTTGATTCCCTTGTCGCGACAGTACCGGGAGATCGCTACCAGCTCCTCATAATCAGGCAACTGCCCGCCAATCTCGCGCTGGGGGAGTTCAATCAACAGGCAGGCAATCTCTTCCTTCATGCTCCTTACATCTTCTAGAGTAATCACTCTCTCTTTATCTGCCAAAAGAACGGCTTCGATCCCGTGCAGCTTTTTCAAGCCATCTTCCTCATGAATCTCCAGATGGCACAAGGGATGGTAGGCGACCCTCTTCACTCCGAGCTGGTCAGACCAAATTCTCATGGCAATTTGCTGGGCCATCGTGCCGCTCGGAAAAAACACCGCCGTTTCTTTTCCGAGAAACGTTGCCATTTTCGCTTGAAAATCTTCAATCAGTGGACCAGAACCGTAGATGTCGCTGTCTTGATGGTCCTCCCACTCGCTCAAGGCATCTTTCAAGACTTGCAGATTTCTCGCCCGGTGTCCGGTTAAAGGGTATGCAGCGCGATCATAGGCTTGTTGCAGACTTGTAGCTGGACTCATAGGGTACATCTCCTTTTCCGATTCAAAGGATGGGGTTATTCTCTCTCCTGAATATACACCCTCTTTCCTTTTGTAACAGCAATATTTCAAAATATAAGAAAAGAGTGAGGAAGCATGGGTCCGATTGACAAGCGAAATCGTCTTGATGAAGAGCCTTTTGGCTCCCGCATCGCCAAAAACAATTCGGTTTTTATCGACTATCAAGGCAAGCCGATAAAATCGCTGAAAGGTACCGAAGCCGAAAAATTTCTCCAAAAAATCAACGCCGCGCAGGATAGCAAGGAGGTACAGCTCCTCCTGGCAAAGATTACAGGAAACTTCAAAAGAGGCAATGAGCGCTTGGCTTCCACTAAGAATAAAAGATTTCCCTAGCATAATCCGGCAAAAAATGCACGGCTACACGCAGAGCTAACCGTTATTGTTAATGAGAAAGGAAGACAGGGACAATGAATTGGGGCACGAGAATGAACCAAGTGATCGATTATATCGAGGAAAATCTTGCAGAGGAGATCGTCTATTCGCAAATAGCTAAAATTGCCTGTTGCTCGATTTACCACTTCCAGCGCATGTTCTCTTCGATTACGGAGATTTCGCTGGCGGAGTACATCAGACGACGACGCCTCACTCTCGCCGCCTACGAGCTTCAGAGCAGCCCGATCAAAGTGGTAGATCTCGCGCTCAAGTACGGTTATGAGTCCCCCGAAGCATTCACCCGCGCCTTCCACAGCTTGCATGGCGTCACGCCGTCAGCCGCGAGACAGGCCGGAGTGAATCTCAAAGACTATCCTCGCCTGACCTTTCAATTCAGTATCAAAGGAGCTGTCGAAATGAATTACCGATTGGAAAAATTGGATGCCTTCCAGGTCGTCGGGGTCAAAGAAAGGGTCAACATGAAAGAAGCTTTTCACATCGTGCCGCAGCTTTGGGGACGCGCTCGGGAGCAGGGAACCTTTGAAACGCTGTGGAACGTTCGCCGTGAGGGACATCCCGTCCGCGGGATTCTGGGCGTATGCGCAGACGGTGACTTCGGCAAGAATGAAGCGTTTGACTACGTGCTATCAATCGTGTCCGATCAGAATCCGCCTGAAGGCATGACGAAGCTTGCCTTTCCCGAATCGACCTGGGTAGTCTTTGACGTGGGTGGGAACCCGATGGAAATGCAAAAGGCCTGGCAGCAATTCTACGCGGATTGGCTGCCAGCCTCTGCCTATGATCCAGCTTATTTGCCTGCGATCGAATGCTATTTGCCGCCCGAAGAAAATAAAAACGAGCTGTGGGTGCCTGTCGTCAGCAAGAGCGCTGAATAAGGAAGGAATCTGCCATCACCGCTTTTGCACCCTCACGACCGGAACCTTTCGCACTTCGTAGGTCCCCGTCAGCCATTGTTCCTGCAAGACATTCAGCTTCAGCAAACTGGCGATTTTCCCTGTGTCCGCCCTGGACATGAGACGCCAGAGCGAGGCGTCGGGCAAGGCGTTGTATACCTTGTCATCGTTGTACTCCCGCCGTTCCTGGTAGCTGATCGTCAAGGCGTACTCCTCTGTCTCGGCTTTGCCAGCCTCGGCGTATTGTTCCAACAGCTCGCTGCGCAGCAGATTTAACTCTTCCTCGACCTGCTTTTGTGTCTCTTTTAATTGATAGTATCGGGCCAAATGATTGTCCATTCGCTCGTCCCTCCATTTGGTTGCGTCTTCCTCATGGATGATATGACCAGCGGCAGGAGCGTAGAACCAAGGAGGAGTCAGATGTTTGTAAAAGTGTACAGGTATCGGATCAAACCTGAAGAAATACAGCAGCCATATCAGAGATTCCTGGACGTACCGGATTCAGAAGAAGACATACTAGAGGAAGATTACCTGCAAATGATGGATATACAATCTTGATATGAACAAAAAGACAGCCTCCCTTCCATGTTCATGTAGGAAAAGAGGCTGTCTTATGTTATGCCATCAGGCTTACTTTTGGATCATCGTGTTGATCGCTTCACCTGGATGCTTCACCAGGAAGGTGGAATACTCGACTTCCCAAGGATTCCATTTCCCTTCGCCTTGGTAGCCCCAGACGCTGTTGATGTGTGAAACCGTATCGGTGTTGTTGATTCCGACGATTCGTTGTTCCCCTACCAATTCAAAGGTTCCGTTGCCGTCCATGTCGATGGGGGCCAAGGCACCGAAAGGATACGAGTAGACGGTTGTCTCTTCGTTGCCTTTCTGGATTTTGCCGGCTTGATCGTACAGCTTGGCCGCGACGTAGACATCCTTGTTGGCGCTCACATCAATCGTCAGCGGCTTTTCCAGCTTGGAGCCTTTGCCCTCTACCTTGAAGCCGTCCACGAACTTGCCCTCATAACGAATTCCTTCGTTCTCCTCTTCACCGAAGATGACTGCCGGCTTGTTGTTCTCGAAAGTGGCAATGACGTGGTTGTAAATGCCGCCGCTTCCGCCTGTCGCAGTTTTCACGAACGCATCGGCGACTTTATCGCCGGTAAAGTCTACAAGTGTAAGCTCACCTTCATAACCGCCCAGATCCTTGATGTTCGTTTTGACGTAGGCTTTGGATTTGCCATCCTGTACAACGAGATTCATATGGGAGGCGTAAATGTCTTCTGCCTTTTCCTTTTCTCCGACCAGATATACGATGTCCTCTACTTGATCACCGTTTACATCCGCAGATTTTTTGTCGATGACGTACGTGTTTTTCTCCAATCCGACTTGAGCTGCAGCCGCGAACAGCTTCCCTTTCTCCGAGTCGGCGTGCGCCACTTTTGTATTCCCTACAGTCAATCCCGCCGCTCCTACAACACCTGCCAGCAGCAAGAATGTAACAGGCTTCATCCATTTGTTCTTCATCGTTATTTCCTCCCAGTTGTCTTCGTTACATAGACAACTATAAGACGAAACCCCTTTGCTTTCGTTACAAACGGTTTACGAACTGAAAACAAAATGGTAACAAACGTCTATTTCACGTTATCCAGCACGCTTTTGATATTCGCCGCCGAGTCTTGTCGCAGACTCAGATTATAATGCGCTCTGACCGCCTGGTAAACAGCATTCAGGTTCTTGCTGCTTTTGTTTTTGCGATAGGCAGCTACTTCCTTCGCAAACTTGGGATGATGAATCAGATCGCGGCTCCAGTCCCATGCACGAGGTTTTTTCGCATCCTTTCGTGCTTGATCCAGCATTTGAGCAAACCGGGAAATGAAATACGCATCTACCTTTTTCCGTGCTTGTTGATAGGCGGGCGTATAGCGCACAGCATTGGAATAGGGATCGACAGGCTCGCCATTCGCCTGGATCACGTCCGGGATGCGCACCGGAACCATGCCTGGCTTCAGCTTGATCTGATAATATTCCCATCCGGTCGAGGTCTTTTTCCCGGGCATAATCAGCATGAGAAAGGGTAATAGGCGATCGTACGCATACTCTTCCACGTACTCTGTCGGTCCAGGGTCTTTTCTCAGTGGAGACTGCGGATACAGATACCCCTCTCTGTCTACCACAAATCCCGGCAGCCCTACCTCCACGGCCCAGCGTACAGCCGTATCCTCCGAGTCTTTCAAGTCGATTCCTCCATGATAAGGACGAACCTGATTGAACATCCGGTAAAGGACTGTCGCCACAAATTCCTTCGTCGCGATTCCGTCATCGATTTCCTCCCACTTGACGTATCCCGCATCGACGAGTGGCTGCAGACGCGCATTCATCTGGATCTCTGCTCTTTTTTGCTCCAGCTCGCGTCTTTCCTCCCAAGAGATGTTCGGATCGGCTATGCGCTTGTTGAGTTCGTCCAAATCGGAATTCGCCGGGAAATGCGGTGGAAGAACAGCGATGAAATGATACATGTTCCAGAGGAATCCTTTTTTGTAGGATTGGAATTTAAGATTGAGGTCATACGACAGTTTGTGATACGTGTCGCCCTCGCGATCCATCAGATAATCTTTCTGAGCGTAATCCAGTTTTTGCGCAGGCGTTTGCGGATTGAGGATGTCGACCATTTCCACATTCAAAAACAGGTATTTTTCCGGATTTGGCGGAAGCTGGTACGTGATCCGATAACTCGAAGCTTCCGCTTTGGCAATGTCCGTAACGGGAACCATGCTGATAAAGGTCGACATGCAAATGGTACTTGCAAGCGCTGCCTTGAGTAACTTTTTCCCAAGCATAATAAAACCTTCCTTTTTTTCGCATTTAATCGATTAGACGAAAAAAGTTCAGTGAAGTTTCGCTGTGGAATGCCATACTTTCCGGATAACCAAGCACCAGATCAATTAACGACTTTCTTCTATCGCCTTTTTACTTTGTATAAAAGGAGATAGCAGAATGGAAAAGAAAAAAAGGAAGAAAACCCCAGGTGCAGCCCAGTAATGAATAAAAAACTCTATGCCTGTTACCATTGAAATAATCCCCATCACAAAGAACAACAATATTGTTGCGGTACCTCCAATCCCAAAGCTTATAAAGAAATGCTTTACTTTTAAACCAGCGCTTAATTTTTCCTGCAATTTTTGATCCCCCTTGATTAAATAGTCTAAACTGACACCATACAAATCACTGATTGCCACCAAGGTCATCAGATCAGGGACGCTTTTATTGTTTTCCCATTTGGAGACTGCTTGCGGAGTTACATGTAGCAATTCTGCCAATTCACTTTGTGATTGCTTTTCTTTTGCTCTCAAGCTTTTTATTTTCTCATGAAAGTTCATATTGTTCTCCTTTCCTTTTACCCACAACTTTATCTGATTCTGAGCAAAATGATCAATCAACCATTGGTTGTAGGCCGCATAAACGCTTCGTTTATATAACCGTCACCCCTAGAATTGCTTGGTTTATCGCATGAACTTCCGGAATTTATTGCGTTACTGTAGTTAAGTAATCGGAAAGTAAAAAAACGACCAGACGGCTTGCATCTGGTCGCTTTTTGCATGCTCTATACTTATTCACTTTCCGCAGTTGCAGCAACTGGGTCCAGACCCATATCCTCCAGCTTCGCGTAAATATCCTTCAGCTTGGGATTGCCCTCGCCGACAATTTCCCCGGAAATTACGACAAGCGGATACCATAAATCTTCCTCGATGATGCGCTTGGCCCAGTTTTTGTCTTCCTCTGTCTGCGGTTGTTGAAAATCACTGTAGGCGATCGTAATGCTGTCTGCTCCGTACTTGCGGGAAAGCGCCGCTTCAAGCCATTCCGCCGTCTCCTTGGCGGAAGGGAGATTGACGCAGCTCGCGCATAACTGCTCCGTCCCGTATACTTTGACTTCGACACTCATCGCTTTTGCCACCTGCCTATTCGTGCGCTGCCTTTTCTTAGGAGAGCGCTTGTTCCAGGTCCTCGATCAGATCCTGTACGTCCTCGATTCCGACAGAGATGCGAATCAAGCCGTCGGTAATTCCCAGCTCAGCGCGACGTTCTGCCGGAATAGAAGCGTGAGTCATCCGGGCAGGCACGCTGATCAGACTTTCGACTGCTCCCAGCGATTCAGCCAGCGTGAAGTACTTCACTTTTGCCAGCACTTCATCGGCGCGTTCCGCACTTCCCACGTCGAAGGAGATCATGCCGCCAAAGCCGCGTGCTTGTTTTTGGATCAGCTCATGACCGGAATGACCAGCCAGTCCCGGGTAAATCACACGCTTGATGTCGCTGCGCTCCGACAGCCATTTTGCCAGGGTGCGAGCATTTTGTTCATGCTCTTCCATGCGAATTCCCAGTGTTTTCATCCCGCGCAGCAAAATCCAGGAGTCCTGAGGACCGAGGATGCCGCCGATTGCGTTTTGCACGTAGTGAAGCTCTTCACCCAGTTGTGCGTCTTTTACCACGACCAGACCTGCTACGACGTCGCTGTGTCCTCCCAGGTATTTGGTCGCGCTATGGAATACGATATCGGCTCCCAGATCCAGCGGGTTTTGCCAGTACGGTGTCATAAAGGTATTGTCGACGACCAGCAGCACGCCTTTAGCCTTGGCGATCTCAGCCAGTGCGCCAATATCGCTTACTTTCAGCAATGGGTTGGTCGGCGTTTCCATGACGATCGCTTTCGTTTCCGGGCGAATCGCAGCCTCGACCGCCTTCAGATCGCTAGTATCGACATAGGTCGCATCCAGGCCCAGTCTGGAGAAAACGCGTGTCACGACCCGGTAGGTACCGCCGTATACGTCGTCGCCGACAACCAGATGATCGCCTTTATTGAACAGGGAAAGGATTGTCGAAAGGGCAGCCATGCCGGAACCAAACGCAAAACCGCGCGCTCCGCCCTCCAGTTCCGCAATATAGGTCTCCAGAGCATGGCGCGTCGGGTTCCCGGTGCGGGAGTACTCAAAGCCTTTGTGTACGCCAATCGCCTCTTGCTTGTAGGTGCTTACCTGATAAATCGGAACCGATACGGCTCCAGTATGGGGATCTCCCTCGATTCCGCCATGAATAAGACGCGTCTTGATTCTCATTTTATATGCCCCCTTGGTAGATTTTTTTGCTGAGATAGCGCTCGCTGCTGTCGGCGAACAATACGACGATGTTGGTTCCCGGTGCGGCTTCCTTGGCTTCCCGCAAAGCTGCTGCCATCGCGGCGCCTGCAGAGCTGCCCACCAGCATGCCTTCCTTGGCAGCCAGTTGTTTCACCAGATCAAACGCCTCGACATCCAGGATCGTGTGAATCGCGTCGAAATAGCTGGTGTCCATGAATGGCGGCAAAAACTCCATCCCGATCCCTTCTGTCTTGTGCGGCCCGGATTCGCCGCCGTTCAGAATGGACCCCTCTGGCTCGACAATCACTGTCTTGACGTTCGGGTTCTGCTCCTTGAGATAGCGAGCCGCCCCCATGAAGGTTCCGCCTGATCCTGCTCCGGCTACAAAGACCTGCACATTACCTTCCATTTGTTTCCAAATCTCCGGTCCTGTGGTCTTGTAATGCGCATCCGGGTTGGCAGGATTTGCGAATTGCTGGGGAACAAACGAGCCCGGAATCGATTCCGCCAGCTCTTTCGCCTTTGCAATGGCCCCTTTGATACCCAGCTCAGTCGGCGTATTGATGACTTCTGCCCCGAGCGCGCGCATCAACTCCTGCTTTTCCTCGGAAAACTTTTCAGGAACGCAGAAAATCACCTTGTAGCCCGTGCCAACAGCCGCAAGCGCCACCCCGATCCCGGTATTTCCTGCAGTCGGCTCGATGATGGTCCCGCCCGGCTTGAGCTCGCCGCTCTCCTCAGCCGCTCGGATCAGCTCCATCCCGAGTCTGTCCTTGACGCTTCCCCCTGGATTGAAATACTCCAGTTTGGCAAACAACCGGACGCCCTGCGGCAGCTCAAACTGCGTGATTTCCACGATCGGCGTGTTTCCGATCAGTTCTTTTACGTTGCGATATACATTCACGTCAATCTGACTCCTTATCACGTAGTAATTTCAGGTCTATTATAACATGTCATTTCTGTAAAAAGGGGATACACTGCACATGCAAAGCCCATCCTTGTGCAAAGTGCAGACCAGGCGCGGAAGCAATGGATTTCTCCTCGCGTAATGATTATAATAAAGAGAAGCTGGGAAAGGAGTGAATGAAGCATGGAAGTTATGGATCAAGTACAAGAAGTTCTCGATAAACTGCGTCCGTACCTGCAACGCGACGGCGGCGACGTACAACTCGTCGATGTCGAAGATGGCGTCGTGAAACTGCGCCTGATGGGTGCATGCGGAAGCTGCCCTTCGTCCACCATCACCCTGAAAGCCGGGATTGAACGCGCACTGATCGAAGAAATCCCTGGCATCAAGGAAGTACAACAAGTATTCTAAGCCGATACAGGCGTAGAAGCAGCTACGAATCCGTAGCTGCTTTTTTCATATCCAAAACCTCATTCAAAAACTCTATCACCTTAAGCCCGTATTCTTCAGGGTGCATCGCATAGCTGCGCACATGTCCTGCGCCCGGCACCAGCCACAGCCGCGAGCCCGGATCGCCCGCCAGAGCGTACAGGCGCTCACTGTTCACTGCTGGTACTGTAGCATCTGCTGTCCCGTGGATGAAAAATATCGGTTTGCCGGCCTGCCTCACCGCGTCATACGGCTTCACATCACCCGGATTGGCCCGCATCAGCACAGGTGTCAACGTGAGGATAAACCAATTGAAGGGAAAACGCGGCAGGCCCGTCCATTGCGGCAAATTCTCTTGCAAATACTCTTGCAGGGAGTAAAAAGGCGAATCGGCTACAATCGCCACAATGCGCGGATCGACTCCCCCCACGAGCAAAGAAGTGGCCGACCCCATCGAAAAACCGATCAGCCCCAAAGCATGTCCCGGTCTGGTAGACGCAACAAAGTCAATCGCCCCTAGCAAATCCTGCTGTTCGCGAAGCCCGATCGTCGTCAAGGCATCACTGGATTCACCCGCGTTGCGAAAATCGAACATCAGGACATCATAACCGTCACGCACCAGCCTGGCTGCCAGCGACAAGGCGGGCAAGTGCGGCTCCTGCCTGTTTTGACTGTAGCCATGGGAAAATATAATGGTTTTCCCACGAGAACGGCCCGTCTCCTTTTCCGCCGAAAAATACCAGCCCGCCAGCGAAATGCCCGCTTCCCGACTGGGAAAGCGCACATCCTCCACCTGATCCAAGCCGAAGTCCTTCGGCTCCATATCGATGGGCTTTCTTCGGGGATGTGTCAGCTTCCACGTCACCTGAAACGAAATCAAGCCGATCACAATGGCAACCACCAGCAATCCCGCTGCAATGCTGCAAAGAACCGTTACCATAGAGGTGTCAACGGCTCCCTTCCGCCTAGCACCTCGACGATATTGGCTGCTGCCAATCGTGCCATCTCTGCACGGGCTTGCAGGGTCGCACTGCCGATATGCGGAAGTGCTGTGAGATTGGGCAAACGAAGCAGCGGATGGTCCGGGCTGACAGGCTCCTGTGAAAAGACATCCAGTCCGGCAGCCCAGATCTGCTTGGTCACCAAAGCTTGATACAGCGCATTTTCATCCACCGTGCCTCCCCTGGACGCATTGACAAACACGGCTGTCGGCTTCATCAAAGAAAACTCTCGCTCGCCGATGAGCATCCGCGTTTCATCCGTCAAAGGGGTCAGCACTACGACATGGTCCGACTCCCGCAACAATGTATCCAGATCGACATGTACCGCCCCTGTTTTCGCTTCCGCCTCTGGTCTCGGACGGCGGTTATGGTACAGAATCTTCATTCCGAAGCCATTCGCCCTGCGCGCAACCGCCTCGCCGATCCTGCCCATTCCAATGATGCCCAAAGTCGTTCCGTATACGCTTTGCCCTGCCAGCAAGGACGGACTCCAGGAGGTCCACTCCCCGGCCAGTATAAAGCGGTTCGCTTCCGTCAAGCGGCGAGCCGTCGCCATCAACAGGGCAAAAGTCAGATCCGCCGTTGCTTCCGTCAACACGTCAGGCGTATTCGTGGCGATTACTCCGTGCTTTTTGCAGGCTTCCACGTCCAGATTGTCGTACCCGACTGCCATATTGGCGACGATCCGCAGATGGGAGGCATGCGCCAACAGCTCTTCATCCACCTTCTCCGTCAGCATGGTCAGAATCGCATCTGCACGCTGCGCTTTTTCCAGAAAAACCGCGCGCGGCATCGGAGCATCCTCCTGCCAGACATCTACCTCCCCCGCCGATTCCAGCAATTCGATGGCTTCATTCGCTACTTTTCTCGTCACGACGATCCAAGGCTTTTTCATTTTCCCGCCTCCACAACCAGTCAATTTGTGGAATGGACGTCCCGTACTGTTGTTCAATCACCTGCGGATACCGACGGAGTGCCTCTTCCATATGAACAAGCTCGTCTTCCAAGTGTGTATGCCAGATCTTCGCATCTACAGCCTCCCGCTCCTCATCCGGCAGCTCCTGGTACGTCTCCACCAGCTTGAGAAATCTTCCCGGATACAGCATCAGGCCATAAATGATCGGATACTCGCTCTCCAGCAGGGGTGAGACGCTGTTGTATCCCTCTATAAAACGGATGGCCGACTCATCCTTCCATCCATTGCGTCTGCTCTCTGCCTTGAGCCACTGGCCAATGTCGCGAGCGCGCATATCCAACACCCAGTTCCACTCGCCGCCCATCAGCCTGACTTCCTGTTCATTCCATAGCATATACCCTTGCTCAAAGTTTTGGTAGGCTACTTTTCCAAAAGATGCAGTCTCCTTGACCACCCGATCATAGCCTGCCGCGCTCAAATATTGGACGGCAGTCTCGCCTAATTGATGGACGTACGTATAGCTGGTAAGCAAAAATTCGTCCATCGGGGTCAGCTCTCCGCTCACTTCGTCCAGTTCATCGCGGTATTCGTTGTAGCGGCGAAGCTTGCGGCGCCACATGCTCGGCCAGCTTCCCAACGAGCTGTACGGAAGAAATAGTTTGTCCCCGGTAAAAGATGCTGTGGCCTTGTGAAAGCGAGCCAGCGACTGACCGCAGGCGTACACCGGGTCATCCAGCTGTCCTTCTCTCACTCCGCGATAGAGATAGCACATCGCATCTTCATAAAATGTATGGGGATGCCCTTCTTTTGTCTTGACCAGCTTCAGCATCCCGATCTCCTGCTGCTGGGTCAGATGCTTGCGAACCCGCTCGACAAGCTTGCTTTTATATTTGTAACCTGCCGGTGCTGTATACAGATAGAACAGTCCCTGGTCCGTCTCCAGTACCTTCTGGGCTCCGGATTCCCGCCATCCATTGATGGTGAATCCGTACTCCTCTTGCAAGAACTCCTTCTCGTCCATGAAATGTCGACCTCCTCACACACCATCTCACCGCGCTCAGCGAAGCTTTGTTTCGCATCGCGCATTCTTTCCCTGTGAAAGTGTATGTGCAGGCGACCGGATAGGTGCCTATCTCGATGCAGATACTATCCGCATGTGAAAAGAATTGGCTTTTTTTTAAGAGGAGGAAAATCTCATCTATGGGAGACCACGCCTTAAACAGCTCATCCTGCCTGCAGATTGTCATCGACCTCATGCAGCAGCGCGGCGTAACGCTGGATGATATTGCCGACATCGTGATGTTTCTGCAAAAAGACTACATTCCGGACCTCTCTCTGGACTATTGCAAGGAGAGCGTCTATTCCGTCCTGAATAAAAGGGAAGTGCAGAACGCGCTGCTCACCGGCATCCAACTGGATATACTGGGAGAAGAAAAAAAGCTGCTTCCACCGTTGCAGGCCATCATCGAGACGGATGAGCCTCTGTATGGCGTAGACGAGGTACTGGCACTCGCGATCGTCAACCTGTACGGAAGCATCGGCTTCACGAATTTTGGCTATGTAGACAAGCTGAAGTACGGAAAGCTGGCGCAGCTCAATGACAAGCGAGCAGGAGTCCATACCTTCCTTGACGATCTGGTCGGCGCAGTCGCCGCAGCCGTATCGCTCATCGTCAAAAGCAGGAAGAAGAATGCTTAAGCCTTGATTCGCAGCAGCCACTCGGCTAAATCCTCTGCCACATGCGTAGGCCGGACAGCATGGCGCTGGGCATCCTCTCGCGTGGAATAACCGGTCAAGACGAGCAGGCTGTCCAGCCCGCTGTTGGCGCCTGCTTCGATATCCGTATGCAGATTATCCCCGACGATCAGCGTGTCTCCTGTATGAGTGCCCAGCTTGCCCAAGGCGTAGCGGACGATGATCGGCTCCGGCTTGCCGATGAATGTCGCTTTGGCACCGGAGGCTACCTCTACCGCCGCTACCAATGATCCGTTGCCTGGGATCAGCCCATGATTCGACGGCAATGCGGCATCTCCATTCGTGGCGATCAGGGCGGCACCGTTTCGCACCGCGCGTGCCGCAATCGCCAGCTTCTCATAGGAAAATTCCTTGTCGATCCCGACCACCACGAATTTCGGCTCCTCTTCAGTCAGGATAAATCCGCGACTGAGCAGCTCCGTACGCAGCCCCTCTTCCCCGATGACGTACACTTCGGCTTGATCTGCTTGCTCGGACAAATACTGGGCAGTCGCCATGCTGGACGTGTATACCTCATCCGCTGTCGCCTCAATGCCCATTTGCTGAAGACGCTTCGCCACTTGCTGCGGTGTCGCCGACGAATTATTGGTCAAAAACAAATACGGGATCTGCTCTTCTCGCAAATGTGCAAGAAAGGCTTCTGCCCCTGGCACCGCTTCCGTCCCGCGGTAGATGGTGCCATCCAGATCGAGCAAATAGCCCTTGTAGTTTTTACTATTCATTTGGGTACTCCTTTTTAAGTAGGAATCTGTAATACCGATAGGCTTGTCCTCACACGTCGGGAAACAAGGTCTCCCACAGCAAAAAAACGTTCAAGAAGACCACCAGAGAGGCAACAATCCAAGCAAAGAACGTCGTTACACGGTGGTTCACCAAGGCGCCCATAATCTTTTGACTGCTGGTGAAAAGGATCAACGGCACCAGTGCAAACGCAATGCCGAAGGACAGGATCACCTGACTCATTACCAGGGCATTCGTCGGATTGACGCCCCAAATCATGATGAGCAATGGCGGGATCATGGTAATGGCCCGGCGAATGTACAAATTGATCTTTTTCTTGATAAACCCTTGCATGACGATGTCGCCGGACAATGTACCGACTGCAGAGCTTGACAATCCGGCTATCAGCAGTCCCAGCCCGAATGAGATGGAAGCGACCGGACCGACATAATGTTGCAGTTCGTAAAAGGCTTGCTGCAAATCCTCCACGAACAAGCCATGCTTGTAAAACAATGCTGCTGATACGACCAGCATGCTCATGTTGATAGCTCCAGCGATAATCATTGCTATTATAATATCGATAAATTCGAATTTGAATATTTGTTTGCTTTCTTCATCATTCTTTCCCACCACGCGATTTTGCGTCAAGGAAGAGTGCAGATAAATGGCGTGCGGCATAACAGTAGCACCCAGGATCCCGGCAGCCAAGAGGATGCTGTCCGTACCCTGAAAGCGCGGAACGAAGATGCTTTTCGCCATGGCTGCCAGATCAGGCTTTACCAGAAAGGTTTGGACTGCAAACGCCAGCACGACGGCAAAGACCATGACCACAATCACTGCCTCGAAGGAGCGGAATCCTCGTCGTTGAACCTCCAGAATGGCAAAAGAAGCAATCGCAGTAACGATGGCAGCCAGCACGAGGTCAAGGTGAAACAATAGGTGCAATCCGAGTGCTGCTCCGATGAACTCTGCCAAATCCGTCGCAATGATGACCAGTTCGGCCTGAGCCCACAAGAAGATGGCTACGGATCTAGGCAGCCTTTCCCTTGCCACCTCAGGCAAGTTTTTTCTCGTGGCGATGCCCAGCTTTGCGGACAAGCTTTGAATCAGAACGGCCATGACATTGGAGACGACGATCACCCATAGCAAGAGATATCCGTACTTGGACCCCGCCGTAATGTTTGTTGCGAAATTGCCGGGATCGATATAGGCTACCGCTGCTATAAATGCGGGACCCAAAAAAGGAAGGAGCCTTCTGATGCCCCAACTCTCCCCTCGCAGCGTCGCCTGAGCGTTGCGGGCCGTCTTGTTCCCATTTTTGTCCGTCACTTTTATCCATCCTTATACTTTGCATTTTCCCTGCACGTATTGTGTAGAATTCCCCAAAAGGACAAAAAAAGCCAAAATCCACTCAACCATCAAGTGGATTTTGGCTTTCCCGGTTCCAGCTTTACTTTGCTTCTTTGATCTCGAACACGCATTTTTCGCCGCCTTTGGCCATGCACGAGGTCTGCTCGACATTGGCTTTGAGCACGCGGCGGAACAGCGAAAGCTCGCAGCTGCATGCCTGATTGTACTCACGGGCAACTTGCGAAATGGGACAGTTAAATTCTTGGATGCGGTAGCCGTCTCCGGATTCGACCTTTTCCCATTCCACCATATAGCCTTTGTCATTTTGCAGCTCGGCCAACTTGGCTACACGTTCTTCCAAATCTCCCTGAATCTGCGGCCGGTAGGTTTCCTCCAGACGATTCTCACGGCGGCGAAAAAGCATTTCCACTTTTCCCATGCCGTCCATGTCTTGCAAATCCCGAAGAAAATCTAGCGTCAAATGAGAATAATTGCGCGGAAACAATTCATCTGCTTCCTGCGACAAGGAATAAACGTTTGTTGGGCGTCCCATCGCTTGCCGAACCAAGGTAGACTTGATCAAGCTATCCCGTTCCAATGTATTTAGATGACGTCTCACCGCCATCTCCGTGATGCCAAGATCGACTGCCATGTCGCTGACTGAGAGCGACCCTCTGACCTTTAGCATGTGCAAGATCTGATCGCGGGTGGACGTTCCTTCATTTGTCATACGTATCACCGCCCTTTCTCTTTATTGTAGCGGATTTCGACACGTTAGTAAACTAATGAAAGGGTTTTGTATAAAAAATCCGCTTACCTGCTTAGAATAGCTCTTTTTCAAGATAAGTACGGACTGCTGGTTCGAATTCACGCAGAGTGGAAAGCGAATCCTGTACAACCTCATACATCTCGCCGGCAGGCACAGTCGTGTAATCGTTGACCAGATGCTTGCGGAAGTCAGTGACACGGGTTAGAATTCGGGCTTGCTGCTCGGTAATGACCTGCTCATCGCGCAGAATTTCGACAATATCGCTGTAGCTTCCAGGGTCGCGCATGATAAATCCGTCGATCAACGCATTGCCGACATCGATGACCGCTTCAATTGACAGATGCAGACCGCGCTCCATCGCAGCCGTCGCCACCTCGTCTGCCAGTACCGCATCCTTGCCGCGGCCACTCAGCTTTTCCAACAAATTTATCATCTTATTCATATGGGTAAAAACTTGATCGATACGTTTTGTATTTACATCATACATGTGATTTCACCTATTTCCGCTTTTTTGCTTTTCGCTTTGCGTAAAAAATGGTAATTGCGAATGTGAGAACAAGGACGAGAAGAACCAATTCCCCTTCCTGCAGGTAGGAATTGCTCACCGGCTGTCACCTCTTTTCAACCATCAGTATACCAAATTTGTACACGCTGTCACGATTCCCCTTGTACTTTATGTTACAATGATGGAGGTATTTTGCTGGGATCAAGGGAGGAAGACTTTTGGAACGCGAACTGGCACTGGAAATCGTGCGTGTAACAGAAATGGCAGCACTCGCCTCGTCCCACTGGTTGGGACGGGGGAATAAAAACGAGGCAGATGGAGCGGCGACCGAGGCCATGCGGGCCATGTTTGATACCATCAACATGCGGGGAACGGTTGTCATTGGTGAAGGAGAACTGGATGAAGCCCCCATGCTCTATATTGGAGAAAAACTGGGACATGCGGATGCAACAGGTCCAGAAGTGGACGTGGCGGTAGATCCGCTCGAAGGCACGACCATCGTAGCCAAGGGGCATAACAATGCCATGTCTGTCATCGCCATCGGGGACCGCGGCACGTTGCTCCACGCACCCGACATGTATATGATGAAAATGGCAGTCGGAAAACGCGCAGCGGGAAAAATCAAGCTCCACGATCCTGTCGACCAAATGATCGAAATCGTCGCGGAAGCCAACAACAAACGGATTCAGGATGTAACTGTCATTATCCAGGAGCGGGAACGCCACCAGGCCATCATCGATGCAATCCGGGAAAAAGGAGCCCGCGTCAAACTGTTCGGAGACGGAGATGTAGGGGCTGCAATCGCTGCCTGCCTCCCTCATACCGGAATCGATCTCTTCTTAGGGATTGGCGGCGCTCCAGAAGGTGTCATCAGCGCAGCTGCGATTAAATGTCTTGGAGGAGACATGCAAGCCCAGCTCAAGCCGCAAAACGACAGCGAGCGTGAACGCTGCATTCGGATGGGGCTTGCCAACCCCGAGCAGCTTCTTCACCTACATGATCTTGTTCGGGGTGATGACGCCATTTTTGCGGCAACTGGCGTGTCTGACGGCGAATTGCTGCAAGGCGTCCGCTTTTTGGGCGACGACATGGTGGAAACCCACTCCATCGTCATGCGCGCACAGACCAAGACGATCCGCTTTGTGCGTGCCCTGCACAACACAGAGCATAAACCACATTTACCATTGAGATAGGGGGATACACATGGCCCACGATTTGTTTTACCTGTACGACGACACAGAGGAAACCAAAACCCGCTTCGTCAGTTTCATGGCTGAGTCGACGCGCTTCGACCTGGCGATCACGACGACAAATCGCTTTTACGGAAAAAAACTGGTGATCAATATTCAAAATGGCCGTTCTGCCATCATCGGACATGATGACTTGAAGGAGGAAGGCTATCTCGAGTACGCCTTCAACATCAGCGAAGCAGAAGCGCAGGAACTGCACTCCTTTTTGGAAACCGTTATTTAATATTCCAGCCGACTCCGTTTGAGGGAAGAGCCCATGATGCTCTTCCCTCTTTGCTTTTGCCCAAGAGCCCAATTCTGTCCGGACAACGCTCAAGCAGGGCATCTATCCCGTATACTGCTACTGCACATACAGACATGGAGAGGAGTGCAGATCGCACAATGCAACCTTATCAACATGACCATCATGCGCAATATAGCACTGAGGAAGACTACCAATCCATTCCGGAAGACCAAGCGCACCCTGTATTTTGGCGTCGCCGCAGAAGAGACATCGATTTTATTTTTCCAATCGTAATTCCCTTTGGCACCTATCCTTACCCCTACCCTTACCCCTATCCTTATCCCTATCCTTACCAGCCTTATCCCTTCTATCCGTACGGAGGATATGGAGGATACGACGGATTTTAAGCTGGTCACCAATCAAATGATAAACAGCCCCTCCTGTTTCGGAAAGGGCTGTTTGCTTTTTTATCCTTTTCTATCCTTCACGTTTGGGCGGATTCGTGTTGGGGCTGCTTGAGACCTTGTCGCGCTCACGGTTCGGACGTGCTTGATGCGGTCGACGGTCTTTCCCGTTGTCCCGACCTTTCTCCATTTTATCCTTGTTCAATCTGGGCTTGTCTGATCGCTCACCGCGACCGGAGCCTGCGCGCTGCTCTTGCCCTGCTGCTGCGTTGCCTCGTTCTGACCGATCCTGCTTGTTCTGGCGGGGATTGAACCGACGGCGATCCTTGCGCTCTGTGTGAATCACATCGTCCCGAACGAGTTCCTGCCGTTCTTCCCCCTCTGCATCGTAAGCAGCCAGGTCCTGGCTCTGGGTTTCATCCGAACCAAATGCCCCTTTTACCTTTTGCAAAACGAAATAGGGGCACCCGAAATTGCAGAACTCCTGCAGGTATTCATCCAGAGCGGAAATTCGCTGCTCGAACGGCACTTTGCGATTCGCATCGGAATAAAATCCCCGCAGACGGAGTTGACCATAGCCCCAATCGCCTACGATGTAGTCGTATTTGTCGAGAATGTCGCTATAGCGCTCTTTGAATGCTTCTGGATTCCAGCCATCGCGATTTTCTTCCATGACTTCATAAGTACCGGCTTGCGTGCGAATCAAGTCCGCTCCCTCCTCACTCGTGCATACTACGACCATCTTACCATATTTCAAGCAATAAGAGCTAAAATTCCCACGAAAACGCCGGTCGCAGTGTGGACATTCTATCGTGTAGGAGGTGTTCCAATGAATAAGAAATGGCTCATTCCAGCAATCGCAGGTATCGCTTTGATGGCTTCCGCATGTGGCAACAACGCTGCCCCGAACTACACGACGCCGAACAAAACCACTACCCAGTCCACACGAAACTATACCGGGACTGATGGTCTGCATGTTCGCAACTACGATGGAGTAGGCCGAGGCACCACGTTTGGCACAGGTGCAGGCACGATGAATGGAACAAATTACGGGACCAATACTACTGGGTATGGTACAAGGGCAACTGGGTTCGGAAATTACACTGGCACTGGAACCAGCACCTATGGGACCAACGGGTATACAGGCACTGGCACCACGGGCACTGGCGCCGGGATGGGAGATGGCTTCCGCGGCTTCGGGACAAATGGAGGCAATGATGGTTTCCTCGGCTTTGGGACCAATGGAGGCAACGATGGCTTCCGCGGCTTCGGGATGGATGGACGCAACAATGGTTTCCGTGGTTTCGGAACAGATGGGCGCAACAATAACTTCAACGCCTACACCAATGGAACCCGCCCTTACACCGCCTTCCCCGATGGTGCGAGAAACCAATCCATTTACCAAAACACGGGAACCCGGACAGGCATGGGAACAATGGGAGCGACGGGCAATGGAATGCCTCATATGGGCTATGCCACGACCGATCGCAACGTACTCCGCGCTACAAACAATGCGAATCAGGTTTATGTAGACCGTGATGCATTGGCTCGTGCGGTCGGAAATGTAACTGCAAGCTGCCCAGGAGTACAACGCTCTACTGTCTTGGTAACCGATGAAGAGATCTTTGTCGGGCTGAACACAAATGGCCAAAACGCTGCGGAAGCGAAAAAACAGGCGAGAATGAATGCCATGTCTGTCTCTCCTCGCTACTACAAGGTATATGTAACCGACAACGCGCGTGATATTCAGGAAATCACTCGTGTTGCCAGCCGCACCAACAATACCATGGGTGTACGTTCAGTCGATGGGAACCAATTGAATTCGCTGATCAAGCGCATGGGTGGCAAAACAGATGCAGAGACCACAAGAGGCGGCAAGGCTGGGACAGCTAGCAAAAGAAACAAAGGCACGAATTCGCCTGTAGGCATCTCCAACCGTTAACGATCAAATGGCAAAACAAACCACCTGTTCACTTGTGACAGGTGGTTTGTGCATGTGCCGATTATTGTGCTTGCGCGATGCCTTCCTTCGCTGCATCCGCTTGTTCGTGGGCGTGGTACGAGCTGCGCACCAACGGCCCTGCTTCTACGTGGCTAAACCCTCGTTTCATTCCTTCTTCTTTCAGCCTGGCGAATTCATCGGGATGGTAATAATGCTCCACCTTAAGATGTTTTTTCGTCGGCTGCAGGTACTGGCCGATCGTCATGATATTCACGTCAACGGAGCGCAAATCATCCATGGTTTCGATGATTTCCTCCACTGTCTCCCCAACCCCGATCATCAGGCTGGATTTGGTCGGAATGTCTGGCTGAAGCTCCTTGGCTTTTTTCAGCAGGGCAAGCGTACGATCGTACTTCGCCCTAGCCCGGACGCGATCAGACATGCGACGCACCGTCTCGATATTATGGTTCAGAACATCAGGACGCGCATCCATAACCGTTTTGAGCGAATCCCAATTCCCCAAAAAGTCAGGAATCAATACCTCTACGGAAGCAAGCGGCAATCTGCGCCGAATCGCCCGGATGGTTTCGGCAAAAATCTGGGCTCCCCCGTCCGCCAGATCATCACGGGCTACAGAGGTAACCACGACATAGTTAAGGCCCATCTGTTCGGCAGCCTCCGCTACGCGCTCCGGCTCTGCCAGATCAAGCTCCGTAGGCAAGCCTGTCTTGACAGCGCAAAACCGGCAGGCACGGGTGCAGATATCTCCCAGGATCATGAAGGTGGCCGTACGATTTGCCCAGCATTCATGGATGTTGGGGCATTTTGCTTCTTCGCATACCGTATGCAGCGTCTGGCTGCGCATGGTTTGTTTCAATTCCTTAAATGTGGCAAGCTCCGGGCCGGATACCAGGTTAATTTTGAGCCACTCGGGTTTACGTTGCGTCATGGGGCCCACTCCTCACGTGACTTGGTCAATACGTTCATTATAGAGCTTGACCCAAGGTGGGGCAACCTCTTTGGCACTTCAAGCCAATTATGCTACGCCAGTATTTCGGCAAACGCATGTACCCGATGTTTTTGTGATGCCGACAGCATTCGCTCCCATACGAGCAGCTCCCGATCCGTACAGCTGAACAAGAAGATCTGGTGCTCCTCGCTTACTTCCTCCAGATAAGCCAATGCCTGCTTCAGACGCCGCTGATCGTAGTGGACAAAATGATCGTCCAAAAACAGCGGCAATGGCTCGGTCTGCTGGCTGACATGGTGAAACAAAGCCATTCTCTGGGCAAAGTACAGTTGATCCTGTGTTCCTGTAGAGCATTGCTCCTGTTCGAGCACGCGCTGATTGTGCGGCTCCAGTACTTTTACCGAAAAGCTGTCTCTCGGATCAAGTCGTACCTCCCGATAACGCCCATCCGAGATCTTGTCCATCACTACGGAAGCCTGTCTGTTGACGCCAGGAGATACATCCCGGTTCCACTCCGCCATCGCCTCGACCAAGGCATCACGGGCGAATTGGAGTGCCTCCCGCTTTTCCAGCAGCCGCGCGAGTCCCGCCCGGGCTTCGTCGTACTCTGCCCGTGACTGTGAGACAGATATCCCCTCATGCGCCTCCATCTGTCCGGTCGCCTTGGCAATCCGCTCTCTTACCAGCTGCAATTGCTCTTCTACCCTCGCGCATTCCGTTTGCCAATCACGCAAGCCCCATGTCTGCTTTTCGCGTGTCAAGCAATCCCGGACAGCCGTTCCCCACTCACGGATCAGTTTGTTTGCCTCTTCATGCCTCGAGAGCCGCTCTGCGGCTTGTCGACTTTCCCTTTCCCGAATCTGCAGCTGCAGGTCCTCCCGATATGCGATAAAAGCTTCCCAATCCGGCAGCTGCCAGTGGCCCAACAAGGCCTCCAGCCTTTCGTCCAGAAAAGCCAGCTCCTCTTGGATTCTCCTCATTTCTTCTGATGGAAGGCTGGCTCCAGGGTCATTCCTCTTCCGCTTACCGCCAAAAAACCAGGCCGCGGCTGCGAGAACAGCGGTCACAGCAAACGCTGCGGCACTGCTGCTAAATTGCTCAAACAGCCAAGAGATGATCCCGATTCCCGCAGACGCGACAGCACCCGTCCACAACCACTCTGCCCCCCCAAAGGACTGCCGCGGCTCCCTGCTTTCTGACCGTCGCGTGGAGGCAGCGAGCTGCGCCAGTCTGACATGCGCGTCTTCCCATTGCCTCCTCAGCGCTGCCCCTTGCTCATAATCGATTTGCAGGCGGCGCAGCAGCTCGTGTTCCTGGCTCGGGGCCATTGGCTCATGTTTGCTTTCTTCCGCAATCTTTAGACGATGCAGGGCAGCCTGCGTCTGCTGATGGAGCACCCGTTCCTCATGGGAGAGACTGGTTTCTTCCCACCATCTCCACTGCTCTTCATCAGGGGTGCTATGGCTTAGCTGCCACCGCTTCTGCCACTCCTCTTCACGCTTCGCCCAATGGGCTTTCTTTTGCAGCAATCGATGGCGCAGCTGCTCCAGGGAGACTCGCTCACTCTCCCAATCGGCAAGCTGGCGGCTCAATTGGCTCATCTCTTGGCTGACCGCCTCGGCTTGCCGCAGCTCCGCCTCTTTTTGGGCCAAGAGTGCTGTCGCCTTGCCCAGCAGCGTATTTTCCGCCTTCTCCTTTTTGCCGATTGCGCTCAAATCCCGCTCCAGCTCGGCGAGAATTTTGTTTGCAATGGGGTTGGGTTCCTGCGTATCCGCCATCAAAGCCGGCATCAAATGCTCCCCGGCGGCCAGCGGCTCCCGGCGAATCCACGTCACATCTGTAAACAAGCTGCGGCTAAGCCCCAGATGCTTTTCGATAAAATTGCGCTCCTTGCGCCTGTCCTCCTGGTAAACATCCGTCAGCTCTGTCCATTCAGGGTCCAAAAACAGGCGAGCCTCTTCCCGCTCTTTCAGCAAACTCCGGTGGAGCCGATACGTCCTGCCTGCCAGTTGATAGGTGATGATTGTTTCATACGGTCCCGGCTGCCACGGGCGATACTTTTCGTACTCCGGCAGGTAGCGGGTCGTTTTCACGTAATCCCGCTTCATGCCGTACAGTGCGGCGATCATGCCGTGCAGCAATGTCGACTTGCCTGCTTCATTGGGGGCAAAAAAGAGATTGATGCCCGGTGCGAAGCGAAACACAGCGTCCTGGTACTTGCCAAAACCTTTGAGCTGCACCTCTTCGATTCTCAAACTGAACTACCCCCAATCCGCTCCACTGCTTCCCGACGCGCCAGCCGGATCATCTGCCGCTGCGCTTCATCGGTGGCTCGGGCTTCCGCATCGGCCAGCTTGGCGAGCCATCTGCCCAATACGCCGCCCTCAGCCATCAGCTTCTCCTCGTCCACGTCAGGCCAAGTCTGGTCGGTAAAACGGATCAGGAAAAAGTGGCGAAATCGCTGCTGCAGCACGGCGAGCGACGGGGTGAAATGAGCAGCGCGCTCCCCGCTCAAGGTGACGTAAACCATATTTTCGGCAGACTCGGCTGCCAGCTCTTGTTGCACCAACTCCACCAGAGCCTCCATCGTCTCCACTCCGCCAAGCTTGATCTCAATCCTGCTGACACGCCTTTGCTCGACTGAGATGGGCGTAAGCGTCAGTCTGCCGTCCTGATCCAATTCGCCATACAAGACGCAGCGCTCCCCCTCCTCCTTGACAGTCAAGGCTTCTGGAGTCCCCGGGTAGGCGGCAATCGGCTGTTTTTTCAGCGGATGGACGAATTGCATCGGCTTGTGAATATGCCCCAGTGCCACATAATCCATCTCGGTATCCACCAATTCCTGTACCGTCACAGGGGCGTAAGGATGATGGTCGTCTCCCCCGCTGCTCCGCACATGTGCGTGGAGAACCATCACGTGATGCTTGTATCCCGACAGCTTGCCTGGAAAATGGCGCAAAGGCGATTCGTAAACATGCGGCTCCGGAAATCCCCAGCCGTAGACCACGCAGGATTTCTCCGGAAATTCAAAGGCCCCCCACTCCGGCGTAAACCAGAATACGTTGCCGGACCAGCTCAGGCTCTGATAATAGGAATCCTCTCTCCACGGATCATGATTGCCGGGTGCTATGCAGACGGGTACAGGCGCGACACTGGCAAACAAATCACGCAAAAATAAAGCCGTAGAGCGGCTGCCGCCGTGATATTCGAGCAAGTCTCCCGCGATCAGCCAGAAGTCTGCCTGCTTGTCCACGACCAGATCGCGGATCCGGCGCATCGTCCGGCGGAAATCATCCTGTCGGAGCGCATACTGCTCCGATAAAGCTTGCATCGGCGCATCCAGATGGACATCCGCCGTATGAATAAAGGTCAACAATTGCTTTCAACTCCCTGCCAGCCCAAAACTACGAACATACTTTCTCCTTATAATACAGGAAATATGGAAGCATTGAAAAGCCCTTCCAAAAAGTATCTGGATAATTCATTGCACCTGTCAGAAACTACATAAAGAAAATACTCGGGTGGAGGGAGACAGCATGAAGGTTTTCCGGCTCATCATTCAAATCGGCTTGTGCATCTGCATCGTATCTGCTGTCCTGCCGCTGGTACCGGCGAGCGCTGCCCCATCCGCCCCATCTGTCGATCCTGTTTTAGAGGAGCGTCTCCAGCTTTTTCAACAGATGGAGGCAATGTACGGGGTCCCCTGGACGTACCTGGCTGCCATTGATCAATATGAGCGGTCAATGAAGATACGCAAAAAGAAAAAGGGTGAACCCGAATCTGCGGCGAATCGATTGACGGCCATAGACATTTCCGCCGAGCGATGGTGCGGGGAGTTAAATCCAGATGACAAGGATACAAACCCCGCTTCCATATCCTTTTTTGGCGGGATCGGGATAGATGGAGATGGCGATGGAATGGCGGATCGCCACAATGACCGTGATGTGCTGGCGACTTTCATCCATTTTCTGTCCGACTACGGATTTGAGCGCGACGATTGGCGCATCGGACTTTGGGAGTACTACAAGCGAGGCCGTGCCGTCAGAACGATTCACCAGTTTGCCACCATCTACGACAAGTACCAGCATCTCGATCTGAACGGCCGTCATTTCCCCATCCCTTCTCGCTACACCTACAGCTACCGCAGCACCTGGGGAGATGCCCGCGGCTGGGGGGGACGGCGCATTCACGAAGGAACAGACATCTTCGCGGGCTACGGGACTCCTGTACTCAGCACGGGATACGGCATGATCGAAGTGGTCGGCTGGAACCGCTACGGAGGCTGGCGGATCGGCATGCGTGACATGGCGAACGTCTACCACTACTTTGCGCATTTGTCCTCCTTTAAAAAGGGATTGAAGCCCGGAGACATCGTGGAACCCGGAGAAGTGATCGGCTATGTCGGAAGTTCCGGTTACGGAAGGCCTGGAACCTCCGGCAAGTTTCCCCCTCATTTGCACTATGGCATGTATCGGGAAACAGGCGGCGACGATTGGGCTTTTGACCCTTATCCGTACCTGCGGCGCTGGGAACGGTTGAAACAGAAAAGGTGATTGGGAAGCTGCACGTCATGGCTGGAGAGGAAAAACGCCTCACTCCCGCGAACCTGTATGGAGCCAGCTTTTCTGTGAGCAGGCCCATTTTACGATGAAGAGGTGTTCGTCCATGACTGTCCTCTCCCTGTACAATCCCGCTACGGGCGAACAGATCGGCACGCTCCATGAAGCGACCCCTGATGAGGTCCGGCAAGCTGTCGAGCATGCTCGCCGTGTTTTTACGGTATGGTCGAAAACATCGCTTGCAGACAGGCTGGACTTGTTGGCCCAGCTTCGTCTGCATCTCGTCCGCCATGGCGAGGAACTGGCGCAGCGTATTAGTCAGGCTACCGGAAAGGTTCATTTTGAAGCATACATGACCGAGATTTTCGTTACGATCGACACCATACGCTTCTATGAAAAGCACGCAAGACGGATGCTGGCGCCGCAAAAAGCAGCGACACCCTTGCTGCTTAAGCCCAAGAAGTCCTACATCCACTACAGGCCGATGGGGGTCGTGGCAGTAATCGCGCCGTGGAATTATCCCTTCCAGCTAGCCGTCATTCCCGTCCTCTCTGCCTTGGTCGCAGGAAATACCGTTGTCCTGAAGCCATCAGAGGTCACTGCTTCCGTGGGGCTGTTGATCGAGGAGCTATTCCGGGCTGTTCCTTTCCCGGAGGGAGTCGTCCATGTGGTGCACGGCGGCAAAGAAGCTGGGCAGGCGCTAGTCTCGTCCCGTCCTGATAAAATATTTTTTACAGGATCAGTTCGCACAGGCAAATCGATCATGCGTGCTGCGGCAGAGCATCTCATCCCGGTTGAGCTGGAGCTTGGCGGCAAAGACCCGATGATCGTCTGCTCCGATGCGCATGTAGAACGGGCTGCCAATGCTGCTGTATGGGGGGCTTTCACCAATTCGGGACAAGTCTGCATGTCGGTGGAGCGCGCTTTTGTCCACGAATCCGTCCACGACCGTTTTGTCGCCTTGGTGACGGAGAAGGCCAAAGCCTTGCGCCAGGGCTTCCCCCAATCAGCCGAGGTTGGCTCGATGACATTTCCCGACCAGATTCCCATCGTTCGTGAGCACATCGAAGAGGCTGTTGCCATGGGAGCAACAGCCGTCCTGGGCGGGGATGTCCCGGTAGACGGCTCGATGTTTCTTCCACCGACCGTGCTGACCAATGTCACCCCGACTATGAAAATCATGCAAGAAGAAACGTTTGGCCCTGTGCTGCCGATCATGCGTTTCTCCTCGGAGGAAGAAGCTGTCAAGCTAGCCAACAGCTCACCGTATGGACTGAACGCTTCGGTCTGGTCGCAGGACAGCAGGCGTGCCCGCCGCATTGCCGAGCAATTGGAGAGCGGCAACGTCTGCATCAATGACGTCATCATCAGCTTTGCCAATCCGCATCTTCCTTTTGGCGGAGTGAAGGAAAGCGGCATCGGCCGATATCGCGGTCCTCTCGGGCTGCAGGCCTTCACCCACAGCACCTCGGTCATTCATGACCCGGGCAAGCGCAAGCGCGAGCTGAACTGGTATCCCTATACGGAGGACCAGCAGACCATGATGAGCGGCGTGACCAAATGGCTGTACGGAGAGAAACGGTCCCTATCCGCTGACACCCTGCGTGCCATCTGGCGGGAATTTCGCAGACTGCGCTGACTCATCATTACAGCTTGGTGCGCAAACTCCACAGCTCCGGGAAGAAACGGTGGTCAAGCACCCGCTTCAAATACTGGACACCTGACGATCCACCCGTCCCCATCTTGTTGCCGATGATTCGCTCCACGGTAAACATGTGATTGAGCCGCCACTGCTGTTGGCGGTTTTCGATGTCTACCAGCTTTTCTGCCAGTTCGTACAAGTCCCAATACTTGTTGACGTCCCGGTATACCGCGAGCCACGCATCCTCTACACTCTGGTTTGGCTGATAATCCTGTGTCCAGTCGCGTTGTAACGCGGCTGGATCGATCGGCAATCCGCGTTCTGCCAGCATGAAGATCGAGGCGTCATACAACCCCGGCGTCTCCAGCGCTTTTTTTAATTGCGCATAGATCTTTGGCTCATGCTCAAATACCTTGAGTGCATGGGGACTCTTGTACCCCATGGCAAACTCGATCAGGCGATTTTGATACGACTGAAAACCGGACGATTTGCCAAGTGTATCCCGGAACTCCAGATATTCGGATGGGGTCAGCGTGGACAACACATCCCAGGATTGGATCAACTGCTGCTGTATGCGCGACACCCTGGACAGCATCTTGAAGACCGGGTCCAGATTTTTCTCCCAAATACAAGAGATGGCTGCCTCCAATTCGTGCAGGATCAATTTCATCCATAACTCGCTCGTCTGATGGATAATGATGAACAGCATCTCATCGTGATGATCGGACAGCCGTCGTTGCGCAGAGAGAATGGACTCCAACTGCAGATAGTCGCCATAGGACATCTCCTTGGAAAAATCCATATGAATACTCGCTTCGTTGCCCGCCTGTACGTTCCGCTCGTGGTTTGACATGGCGTTCTCCTTTAATCTTTGTTAGAATGTTGTGAATTTAGTTTATGATAGTTATTGACATGATGTCAATATCTTTGGACGACTTGCCGCGATTAGGCAGGCGCCACTTTAACCCGGAAAGGAAAATCGGCATGAAGCCCTCACCATTTCTTGTTCTATTGCTGCTGATGACAACTGGCATCGTATACGGCTGCCAATCCTCCGGCTTCGGCCACGCTGGGAGCAGTGTCGAGCTGTCCCTCGAATCTGGGACAATTTCTGTTCCCACAAAAGAATTGCCAGAGCTGGACGACTACATGGCATCCTTCGATTCTTCCGAGCGCCAAATCGAATGGGAACGCGTGAACACTTCCGCATTCTCCTCCCCGACAGGCGTAGTTTACGGGGACATCCGCTACAGCTGCGGCACCAAGCTGTGTGACCATCTCTGGCTGCAGATCAAAGAAGAACAGCACCGTACCTTATCCCTGCCTGCCTACGATGGGAGCATATTCGTCAGCCATGCTTTTTCCCCGAACGAAACCTATCTTGCCCTCCTGATGGGCCGAAATGAGGGAGCAGAGCTGGTGCGCCATCAGCTCCTTGTGTTGCGTACAGATGAATTCAGTGTTGCAGCTGTACACGGAGAACCTGCCACGATTTCCGAACAAGCTGTTTCCGGAGATTTTGCCTTCCCGATCCTGGATCTGAAATGGAAGGATGATCAGACTCTCGAGGCCACGATTCCCGATACAGCAGATCTGTCCTATGAAGGATTGCAGCAATGGCGGGAGCAAGGAAGCAAAACGAGGACACTCCTGCTGCAAGTGTCCTGAGGGATTTCTCTTCTTTACACCCGGACGCAACAAAACCCCTGGCGATAGCTGCCAGAGGTCTTGTCAATCCGCAGGCATTTCAAATTCTGATTTGGCCCGCGGCACATCCGGCTTGCCGTCGGGGTTGTTGTACAGGTACTGCGGCACATCCCCGATGATCAGTGAATGCGTAATGGGGATTCTTGTAGTCACGGTCTTCTCTTCTGTGGCGAAGGGGATGACGATCCTCAAATCCACCTCGACAAAAATGTAGACGGTCACTAGCACCATATTGATGCCTGCCTCTTTGAGATTTGTCTCCAGCTTGGTTTTGACGGAGCCAATCGGGACGAAGGTGATCGGGAGCTCGGGTCCCATGTTGGCAAGGAAGCTGTTGCCCGTAGCCAGCCCAAGCGGTATTGAGTGGTCTACTTTATTTTGCTCGAATTCCTGCAGCTTGTTCTGGACTCGAAAGGTCGTCTCCCCCACGATCCGGGAATACTCGCGATAATTGAACTGATAGGACTGAATGCGCCCTTCATTGTCTTTTTCAATCATGACGATTTCATTGAAGTCGACACCTTGCTGGGAAATCCGCTTGGTAACGGCATCTGTTATCGCGTCTTTTGCAAGCTGTTCAGCCTTTTGGGAAGCGAGAATCAAAAGTGTGGGTTCCAGCCGCTTTTCGAGCATGACCAGCATCTGGATGGTCAGAATGAGAAAGATGATTAGCGCGATCAAGAAGGCTTTTGTGCGGGAAAGCGGGTTTCTCCATCGCCGACGGGTTCGAAACATCGCCAATCCCGTCACCTCCCAGTTGGTACATCCTATGGCAAACACGTGGAAAAAAGACTAAGCCCTGTGTAAAAACGCGAAAGCCGCAGGCTATATCAGCTGCGGCTTGGTGGACTCAATTCATACGTTCTTTCGGTTCAGGTACAAATACGAGAGCAAAAGCAACATGCCCCCTGCGAAAACTGCTTGCGCCAGAATGACCATTCCCGACAAATCCCAGAAGCCGACGACCGATGGGCCAGCCAGGAATCCGACAAAAAAGCCGCCTCGGCTCAACGTGTTCTGGACTCCCATCACCCTGCCGCGAATTCGGCTCTCCGCCCCCTGGAGAATCGTATTCCTGCATACCTGGGCAATTCCCGTAAACATCCCCGCCAGGCCCAAGAACAGCAAAACAATCCATAGCTGGCTACCTGCAAAGGAGAGCGATATCGTAATCGCAAGCAAAAACGAGGCTGCAAAAAGGCTCGCTACCTGATGGGATCGCAGATGGGAAGCCAAATACGTCCCTGCCCATGCGCCCGCGCTCATCAGCGACCACATGCCTCCGTGGAGAACAGCATCCTTTGGGATAAACAGCTCCGCCAAGAACGGCAATCCGTAGTTATGCGAAGCCGTGCTCAAGGCTTCGAAAAATGCTAGCAGACTGACTGCGAGCAGAAGCGGGTGCTTTGCCAGATAGGCGTATGTGGCGCCAAACCAGAACCGGCTGGCCGTCTCTCGCTCCTGCCGTACGGCCCCATGTTCCGTTCCCTGCTGCTCGTCATTCTCCCAACGCAGCCGCATCAGGACGATCGCCGATACAAAGAACGTAGCGGCATCAAAGGCGATGACTACGGCATACCCGAAAGATTCTGTCAAAACTCCCCCGAAAGCGAAGCCAGCAATCCCCACGATAGACTCCAGTCGCACAGTCAGCCCATTTATGTTCACCAATGCGTCTTTGCCGAACATCTGCGGCAAGGAAGCCTGAAAGCTGATGTGAAACAAGCTGTACAGCATGCCTTTGACAAAAGCCGCCCCGACGATGACGTACGGATGCGGGTACAGCAGCACCAGCAAGATCGACAAGCCTGCCCCGAAGTCGCTTATCAGCATGGCGCGTCTGCGATCCATGCGATCCGCGAGAATGCCCGCAGCCATGCTGAACATCATTCCGCCGATTTGGCGAGCCACAAAAAAAGCGCTCAACCAATAAACGCTATCTGCAAATGTAAAGATCAACGCACTCGATGCGATCAAATCCATCCTCGATCCCAGCGAAGACAGTGCATTGACATACAAGTATCCTTTGTATCCCTTCATGTTCCAAACCCCCTGACGAATGCAGGCGGTTCAGTTCGCACGCCCCTGATTACAGGGTGCGTACACTGATTGTGGCCGTTGACATGCGCAAGCCTCCTTTTAGCATACAGAATAGCAAAAATGAGTGTTTGTTTTCAGGGGCGTCTTCCCTGAAAGCTCCTGCTTGGCACATCACTGCGCCTTATCTCTATGGTAGCGCAAAAGAACGGCACCGTCATGCTTGAAAATTCACGCTCGCTCACTCAGGCAAATCTGTTCTTTGACGGACGCTTCCGGATGAACCTCCAAGCTTCCCCAGTATTCCACCCGCCCAATCTCGCATCCCTGTCCGATGACGACGTCCTTGCCCCGGACAATACCAGCTTTTGTGTAATCAAGATTGAGCACATCGCCTTCGATCACCTCGGCAAGAAGAACAACCTGCGAATCCTGTCCGAACCATTGCTTCCAGATAGTCCCTATGCTTCGCTTCACATCCAGATTTCCCCCGCCGATCTCCCTCGCCTGGCAGGGTCCGAGCATTCTCAGCTGCAATCGCTCCGCACTCAACAATCCTTGGACTTGGATGCCTCCGTTGACCTCCAGCAGACCGGACTCGCAGTCACCCTGAACCTCGAGATTTCCTGTAAAGCGGATTTCCTCCCCGCAAATCCGGCTGTCAATAACCAAATCTCCTTTGCCGCGGATTTTCTTCGTGTTCACATCCCCTGTGATCTGCATGTCTCCGGTCATCGACAGCTCTCCTGTCAGCAAGTTGCCGTGAATGGCCGCGTCGCCTGTACACGAGAGCTTCTCGCATTCCACATCCCCAGCTATGGCACACTCTCCGGTAATCTTGACCCGTCGATACTGTCCGCCAGCACAAGACGAGTTTCCCACTACCTTTAAATCCTGCTTGGATTCTTCAGTCACCAACCTTCATCTCCTCCCCCACTTTTGCCTTCGGATGCTTGATCAACTCGGATCGATACTCGACTCTGCCAATGGTGCATCCTGGCCCGATCGAGACCCGATTGCCCCGAACGACGTCTGTTGTCGTATATTCCAGATCCAGCTCATCCCCTTCAATCACTTTCGCCTGCAGCTCCGGGTTGAACTTCGGGATGAATCGCAAAAGATTCCATTTGCTTTTCGAGAGCCGGCGGACGCGGAGGGCTTCCACGCCGATTTCGCTAGCCTTGCTCAAGCCATGCAGGTGAATCTCTACATGCCCTGCATTCAATAGGCCGTCAATGAAAAATGCCCCTTCTGTCTTCATTCGTTCGATTTCACAATTCTTTTTGACCTTCCATACGCCGTATACCTCCAGATGCTCCCCGTCAAGCGTCCCTTCGATGGTCAGCATCCCGTCCATTTTTCCCTCTGCAATGTGGGCATTGCCATGCACAGTAAGGATTCCTTCACAGATCATTTCCGTGGATTCCAAATCACCCAGCACTTTGAACTGGCCGTTAGCCCGGAACGCTCGGGACTTGACCGCCCCGTTGATTTTCCCGACACCGTCGAGGTTGACGCTGTCATAGACTCCGCCACCGGCATTGCATACTCCGTCGATTGTCAGTTTCGGCAGCAACTCGGATTTATTCTCCGATCCAGTCATCTGATTTCCTCCTCATATCAGCTTCCCCTTTACCTGCTCGGTTAGATCCAACAGCGAGAGCCTCGCAACCACTTTTACCCCTTTATCAAAATGCAGCTCTGCCGGAACAGACACGATCACACATGAGGAAAGCCCCATTTTCCTGAAAAAAAGCAGATCGCACGGCTTGCACTCCAGCTTGGGCCACTGCTCGTTCAGCGTCTCCACCAGCAATCCACCCTCCTCCAGACTGATTTCCCCGGCAGCAAGCAATTGATCAATCACATACAGCGGGAACAACTCTGGAAAGGAATAAACCGCTCCCCTCTCCCCCGCTGGAGTTATCCCGTAACGATCCAACACAACCTTGGAAACAATGTTACGATCCAACAATTCACCTGCCGTTGCATGCATGTCAGGCAGCAACGGGGATTGAGAGAGCTTTTCCGCCAGCTCATCCAATGACAGATCATCCTTTTTGTTGACGATTTGATCGATGCGCCCGAGGATCAGCTCCTTTGGAAAAAACGTTTCCTGCCCCGTAAAGGTGGATTTGCGAATAAACCATTCCTCTGGAATCAGCCGCTTTCGCTTCCATCTATACAATTGGCCGTAGGAAATACCCGTTATCTCCAGCAGCTCTTTTTTGGAAATCAACTCACGTTCCACTTTTCATCTCCTCCGATTATGAATGTAACATAACACTGTTACGTTGTAAAGCTATGTTTCGTGGTCCTCCATCTATAGTGGAGCTGAGGAAAAAGGGAAAAACGCTTCAGGCTGTTGGGATCTTCACTGGGGGTAAGCCAGGGCCGGCTACACTCCAAAGGCGGAACCGCGGCCAAAAGCAGCCACTTCGAAGAAGTGGTTCAAAGTTGGCCGCTGAAATCGTGTTCCGCCTTTTCCGCTGCGCCTGGGTAAAGATCCCAAATGCCTTTTGCTTTTTTTCCCTTTTTCCTCGACCAGCTTTTACTGGTCCTCCTGCGATTCTCTGTGGGTTTCTCATGAAGAATTCAAAAAAACGATATAAAAAACAGAGAAACCGTCGTCTCTCTGTTTTCCTGCCCACTCTTATAGGTTTTCCGTAATGTCAGAAAGCTCATCGGCGGAGTAAGCTACCTGCGCCACCGCTTCATTCATGTCCTCCATGACGCGGAAGAAGCTTTCCAACTCCCTTTGGATGCGCGTGCTCTGTTCCTTACTGTCCGATACAGCGCTGATAATGCCTTCAAAGAATGCATTGGTCTCTTTGGTCATCGCCGTGCTGGAGTGAACGAGGTTCTGGATCTCTCCGACGATTTTGGACAGCACGATGGTCTGTTGATTGGTTTTTTCGATCAGTTCCCGAACACCAGACACGGATTGTTTGGTCTGCTCCGCCAGCTTGCGCACTTCATCGGCGACGACAGCAAAACCGCGCCCCTGCTCCCCAGCCCGCGCTGCCTCGATTGCAGCGTTCAAGGCTAGGAGATTGGTCTGCTCGGCAATCGACGTCACGACGTCGACGATGCCGCGAATCTTCTCCGCGGTGTCTTCGAGCATGTTCATTTCCTCTGCGATTTGATGGACGCTGCCCTGAATCAGGTTCATCTGCTCCTGCTGATTCTCCAGCTTCTCCTTCCCTTCCTGGGAAAGCTGCTGTGCTTTGGAAGAAAAGCCTGTCCCATTTTCAGCAAAGCGCATCACTTCGCGCGACTGCTCCGTCAGCTGCTGTACAGACGCGCTGTTTTCCTCCGCCACCGCTGCGAGCTCATGAGCCGAGTTGGCGAGTGAGGCACGCAGTTCATCTTTTTTCTTCTGCTCCATTTGGCGGGCGCGCTCATGTTCGTTCTCATACTCTTCCAGAACGATCTGCTGCTCGATGTTGAGCAGTTTTGTCACCACTTGCACCGCCATGACGAATTCACGCTTGTCCGGGATTGCTTCGTCCAGAAGATCAATGATTGAAATGAGCAGATTCTGGAAGGCGCACATATACCACTTCGGCTCCAGGCCGATCCGCATGTGAATGACCGCGATCCGGCTTCGCTTCGCAATATATTCACTGTCGATCTTGCCGCTGAACATTTCGGTGATGTGCCGATTCAGTGTTTGCTTCAACCGATCTATTGTACTGTTGTTGTCAATAATGGTCATAAGCAGTTGTTCGCGGGCAATATTCTCGTAAAAACAGTCTACAATTTTGCTTATATTTTGTATGATAATGGGTTGAATCGCTTTGGCGATCGTCAGGTCTTGTTCCGTCAAATGGATTTGCGCCAACTGTCTGGATAAAAGTGAATCAGGATCGATGTTCACTTCCCCCCGCTCCCTCATTTCTCCAAAAAAGGACTCATTCTGCAATTTTCCTTTTAGTCTGAACATGCTGGAAAACGGACGTGTGCTCATGGGATGTACTCCTTTTATTGTCAAGAATTAAAAGATAATTACCAATTCTATGAATTATATACTGGATCAAAGAACCTGTAAACATACTGCGAAACGGGAATGGGGAGATCTTTTGATCTGTCTGCAAGAGCAGATGGAGCGTATGATATGGTAAAATGCGGAGAAAGTATGATTGATCTGGGATATCCAACCACTACCTGCAGGAGAATGACCAATGAAGATACTGTTGATCCAAAACGGACTTATAACTCCGGTCGATGATCTTGAACAAACCGTCGCCCCGCCAGATAACGGATTCTACTGGATTGACGCGACTCCCTTCGATCTATCCGTTCTGCAGCCCTTGTTCGGATTGCACCATCTGGCCGTCGAGGATTGCATCGACGAAGAGGAACAGCGTCCCAAGCTGCAAATGTATGATGATCATTACTTTCTGGTCGTAAACGGCATTACGTTCCAGAATCATGATATTTTTTTACGTGAAATCAATCTGTTTTTGGGCAGCCATACGATTATTACCGTGACCAAGCAGGAAGCCCCGGAGTTTGCAGAACTTCTTGCCTTGATTCGGGAAAAAGAATTGAATCGCCCCGCAGAACTGCTCTATCAGCTGGTCGATCAAGTCGTAGATCGGTATTTTGATGTTATTGAAAATATTGAAGATATGATTGAAAAACTGGAAGAAGAAATTTTGGTGAATACGCGCAAATCGCATCTCGAACAAATCATTGGATTGCGCAGTGAAATTTTATATGCGCGGAAAATGCTGTTGCCGCAACGAGATCTGATCGACGAACTTCATAAAAAAGACCTTCCGCTCATCGAGCCTTATTTACGGAAGTACTTCGGCGATATTGTGGAGGATGCTGTAAAGGTCGCGGAGAGCTTTGAAACATTTCGCGACCTGATCGGCAACTTGCGTGAAGCCTACCAGGCATCCTTGGCTGGACGTGCCAATGACATCATGCGCGTATTTACTGCCTTGACCACGATCTTCATGCCCTTGACGATCGTGACCGGCATTTACGGCATGAATTTTCATAACATGCCCGAACTGGATAATCCATACGGCTATTACATCGTTCTCGGCTTCATGGCGGCCATCGGCGTCACGATGTACCTCATTTTCAAGAAAAAAGAGTGGCTGTAATCTGCGCGCCTAGACTAGACGAGCTCATCACAAGCAGTAATCATCAGATGAAGCTTCTTGGACAGATCCACTTCATAAGGCACATCCACCTGTTCTCCCGCTTCATTCATCAGAATGCGTATGATCGGACGACTAGGCAGCCCGATGTTGGCATCGACTACCACGCCGGACTCTCCGGTATTCAATGTCACGCTCAACCCCAGCGGATAGAGGGCGATCGTATCCCGCAATGCCACCACATAGCTATGATCAAACAACCGGTCGGCTCCAGAGTACAGCACCTCCATCGCAGCATGAGGCAGCATCGGCTCGCGATAGATCCGGTGTGTCGTGAGTGCGTCAAAGACATCTGCCACTGCCATCAATCTTCCGTAGGGATGGATCTCCTCCCCCTTTAACCGGCGCGGATAGCCTGATCCATCCCAGCGCTCGTGATGCTGGAATGCGCAATGCGCTGCCAGCAAGGGAATATCTTCTTGCTTGCGCAGCAATTCAAAACCGATCTCGGTATGCCTTTTCATCATTTCAAATTCTTCTGCCGTCAGTCGTCCGGGTTTTTTCAAAATCGAATCAGGGATGTGCATCTTCCCTATATCGTGGAGCAGTCCGCCGATTCCGATCTCCAGCACTTCTTTTTCCGTGAAGTCTGTCTTCATCGCCAGCGCTGTGCTGTACAGGGCGACATTGAAGGAATGCGTAAAGATGTAGTTGTCATAGGCACAAGCATCCGCCATGAGGTTCAAAGCCGAACGGCAGCCCTTCATCTCGTCTGCAACTGTCGTCATGATATGGCGAAGCTGCCTTCCGAACGAACGATCAGTAAAGATTTGTTGCCATTTTTGAGGCGATTCTCCTACTGCAAACAAGGTTTCATGGATGATCGCCATCGCTTCCCTGCGCGTCTCCTCAGTAAGGACACCCTCGACGATGATGTCATCTGTCCGTTTATCTTGTATGTACAGGCTCGTGATATTCTTGTTTTTCAATCTCGTCAGCATGCGTTCCGTCAGTTCCACACCTGCCCCGACGAGCACCATGCCGGTTTCGGTGTATATAGAACGGGCGAGCGTATCGCCCGGACGGCATTTTCGTATGGATATCAGTCTCATCTTTCCAATAATCGCCTCTCTTTTTCGTCCACCTCATTATAGCGTGATTCGACTGGTTTCAACACGAAAAAATGCACAATAAAATGGAAAAAAGCCTTCGTCGACGATCCTTGACAAAGGCTTTTGGCAATAATATGGATGGTCTACAGCATTTTGACAATCGCATCTCGACCGAGCATGCCTGCCGTAATCCCCATCTGTTCTGCAGTGCGTGTTACAGATTCCAATGGCGCGTCGAGCAATTCCTGAATGGTCTTCACCCCGACAGCACGCCCCGCCACGATCTCCCGTTTGGCAAGCCGATCGTTCAGCAAGCCGACATCGAGCGCCCCGCACATGATATACCCGTTATCAGTCGTTACTGCCAGCAGCGTGGTCTTGGGCAGATGCACCGTAATCGCTATCGCCGTTCCTTCTGACAAATGTATGGGTTGGACTTCAACCATCGCGCACTCTCCTCTCATCGCCCTGTGAGGCCGTTATATTCTATGAAAAAAGGAAGGCGGCTGTGCATCCGCTCAGCCTGCCCTTACCGGAATCCATCTGCGTGAAAACGAACGTGCAAGCATCTCCTCATTCTGCAGGGTCTCGGCGAGGAGCTCGCGCAATAGAACCGGAAGAAAAAATTGTACATCGCTTCCTTGCAGCAGCACGGGAAAAAGCCGATTGTACATGAACATATCTACGGTCCCCACGCGATACTTCCGGCTTGCCTCCAATTTCTGGCCGTTCACTTCGATGGAGACAATGCGGGGATGTTCATCCTCTACGTACTCGATGCGCAGGCCGTCGACGCCCATCCAGCCCTCCACTTTCCCCCGAAAACCGCAGCCGCGCAGCTCCCGTTTCACGATCTGCGGCTGAATCGCTTGTTCCAGGACTTGTGTAAGCTGTTCTCCCGTCAAGGTGAGCGCGCACAGATTCAATGGATGTGGCACGCAACGCAACAGGTCTGCCCGGGACAATCCGCCTTGCTTCAGATCGGTCAACAGCAGTCCTCCGTTCGCCAGCCCCACCTCAGCCCCTGTTTTTTCCCGGATGCTTGCAGCCAAAAAGGAGCCGAATGCCGTCTCTTCCTCCCAGCCGATCCGCAAATCATGGGCAAGCGTGGCAATCGGTTGGTTCAACCTGCTTTCCGCAGCTTCCATCTCCTCCTGCAGATATTGGCTGATCTGTGTATCCGCCGGGTACTGCTCTGTCGGAAATACCTCTGCCGTCGCTTCGATCACGGTTTTCTTTTCCCGATCCAGAACAAGTCGAACATGGCCGACGTACTGTCCAAAACGGCCGGTCTGGGCAATCAACGTGTTCCTGATCCGAACTCCCTGTTCCAGAAGATGGTGTGTATGGGCTCCCAAAATGACATCGATCCCCTCCACCTCCTCGGCAAGACGGCAATCCTCCTGATACCCCAAATGGGACAAGAGGACGATCACGTCAACCTGCGCCCGCAAAGCCGCCACCTGATCGGAGAGAATGGGCTTGGGCTCCAGGCTTGACCAGCCCATCATCTGATAGGAATGCGGATAGGGGATCGTCGCGCCCAGCAGCGCAACCCGCAAATCCCCCCATTCATGGATGGCATACGGCACCGACCAATCAGGCTGCCGTCCGTCCGGCGGGTCCAGCAGGTTGCTTGCAACGACCGTGAAAGCGGCGTGCTCGTACAGGGTATTGAGCTGCTTTTTTGGCAAGGTGATGCCTTCATTGTTGCCGATGGTCGCATACTGGTAGCCGCTTCGGTTCATCAGCTCGACATTTACCTTGCCGAAGCTGGCCTCCGTAATCAGATTCATCCGATCGAGATGATCGCCGACATCGACGGTCAGAACGTGCTCATTGTTCTGCTCCCAGGTCTGGCGATGCGTACGAAGACAGGTGACGATTCGAGGCAAGCTCGCGAAATGGCTGTGCAGATCATTCGTATGCAGCAAATGCAAAGTACAGATGTCCGCCACGATCTCCCCTCCCCTCTGTTCCCATTAGCGAAAAATCGTTTCCCCGATCATTTGGACCGCAATGCCTAAAATAAGGACCCGCAGCAGCAAGACGATGGTTTTCCCCTTCATCCTGTTGGCTACAAAGGCGCCCAATTGACCGCCGGCCCAGGCGCCAGGCCCCAGCATGGCGGCGTACATCCAGTTGATATAGCCATGCGAGATGTTTGTGATGGAGCCGACTACCGCCGAGAAAAGGATCACCAGCATCGAAGTTGCCGCAGCGATATGCGGCGGAAATCGGAACAAAATCATCATCGCAGGCACCATCAGGACACCTCCGCCTACTCCAAACAGCGAGGAAGTAATCCCGACGAAAAAAGCGACCAATATCGCCATCCATCTGGCGTATCCGTATTCGTATTCATTCCCCTCGCTATCGACGAAATGGCGCTTTACGTCCCAGTGCAGCTGTCGGGGCTTGATCTTGTCCTTCACCATCAGTACGATGAACATGCAAAGCTGAAACAAGCCGAAGAGCAGCGAAAACTGATTCGTTTCTAGTAATGTATTAAGGTAAACACCTACGATAGCACCGGGAGCGCTCCCGATAAAAAAAAGCAGAGCGCTTTGCAAGTCCACCTTTTTTTGCTTCAGGTAGGAAATGGAGGAGGACAAGGCAGTCACCGCAATGACGATTAGCGATGTCGCTGCCGCTGTGTGCGGCTGCATCGATCCCGGCATGTAGAGATTGGCAAAAAACAACAGGGCAGGAACAAAGAAGATCCCGCCACCCAAACCGGCGATACTGCCGACTACTCCCGCAGCTAGTCCAATAAAGAGGAACAATAACGCAATCGTTACAAACATGGCTATCCTTCTTTCTCTAATGTAAACAGCTCCATCTGTCGAGGGTTTAACCCGCTTGGCACCAGTCCCAGCATGCTCGTAAACTGCTTCGCGTTGGCTACTGCATCTCCACCAGAGTTATTGTTGAATAAAATGCATACTTCTTCTGCTTCGCTCGCAATCTGTTCGATGCGCGGGACCCACTCCGCAAGCTCCGCCTCACTGTAACGGTACAGGTAGCGGACATCCCGCCAGTTCTGCCCTTCTCCCGGATCACGCCAGCCCGCCATGTTTCGCCCATGAAAGCGGACCAAGGACAGAGCAGCGTGCGTGACGCCTACCACGATCGGCACAGAACCGCGTCCTGCCTGCGGCTCGTCGCAAATCACATGCGTTGCTTGCAATTGGCGAAGAAAATCCAGCGTGCGCTCCCGATATTTTTCCTCAAACCAGCTTTGATGACGAAACTCCACTGCGAACGGATACTCCGCCATTTCCCTGCGGCAGGCTCGCACGTACTGCACATGTTCGCGGGTGCAATCGAACCATGGCGGAAATTGAAACAGAAGTGTCTTTAGTTTGCCCGCATTCACGAGCGGTTGGATACTTTCCTCAAACTGGCGAAAAAGCTGGCTGCGGTCTGTCGGCACTGCCGTCCGCTGATGGCCTGTCAGAGCCTGATACGCTTTGACAATAAAGCCAAAGCGATCCGGTGTTTCCCGTACCCATGCTTCATAATTTCGTTGTGGTAATATAGCGTAAAAGGAGCTGTCCAGCTCCACGATTGGAAAGTGGCCCGCATACACTGACAGCTTGTCCCGGCTGCGTACGCCATGGGTATACAGATCATGTTGATCTCCCCAGCCACATACACCGATCTGAACGTTGCGCATACAAATGATCACTCCCGGAGGATACCATGTACATCGATCTGTTGGGTGAACCCTTTGCGTCTAAGGATACCAGACTATCCATTGCCCGAAAAGTGCAGAAACAGCTCCTGGCCGAAGCGCAGGCAAGCTGGCCTCACGAATACTCTGCCCTGCTCTACGGTCGCGGGGCTTCCATCTGCGGCCATCTTGCCATGCCTGCCTCAGGCCATGACAGGCACAGCTTTTCCTGGGATGGCCCGCCTTTTCTTCAGGCACTCAAGCAGATCCGCCATTCCCGGATGCAATGGCTCGGTGTCCTGCACTCCCATCCGCATACGCCGCCCACCCCATCCTCCCACGATGCTGCGGGATGGCATTATCCCTCCCTGAGCTACTGGATTCTGGGAATGCAAACACCCGCCACTCCTCTGTGGCGGGTCTATCAATGGGTGGACGGGGGATTTGCTGTCCGCTCCTACACTGTCAGCGACGACAGCGAGTGAGCCTGCTCCCGTTCCTCTTCTTTTCCAAAAAAAGCATGGTACAAGGCGATGACAGCGCGGTCTGCATCTTCTGCTTTCACTCCGAACATCATGCTTACCTCGGACGAGCCCTGGTTGATCATGTCCAGGTTGATCCGGGCGGCAGCCAGGGCGGCTGTCGCCTTTGCCGTAGTTCCGACCGATTGGCGCATTCCCTCGCCGACGATCATGACCAAAGCCAGGTCATGCTGTACGGCAATATCGTCTACCTGAAGCTCGGACTTAATGCGCTCCACGATCCGCGCTTCCTTGGCCGGAGTGAGATCGCGTTCACGCAGAATGACGGAAATATTGTCGATCCCGGATGGCGTATGCTCGTAGGAAATGCCTTCCTCCTCGAGGATCTGCAGCAGCTTGCGTCCGAATCCGATTTCTTTATGCATCAAGTATTTGCTCACATAAATACTGCAAAAGCCTGTATCGCACGCGACACCTGAGACGCGGTTGGCAGAGGCTGGACGCTCCGCTACAATCATGGTTCCAGGCGCGGACGGATTGTTTGTGTTCTTGATGCAAACCGGAATTTCAGCCTGATAGGCCGGCAAGAGCGCTTCTTCATGGAATACGCTGAATCCCGAGTAGGACAGCTCACGCATCTCCCGGTAGGTAATCTCCTTGATCTCCACCGGATTTTCCACCAGATTCGGATTGACCACGTATACGGAATCGACATCCGTGAAGTTTTCGTATACCTCCGCCTTAACCGCAGCAGCGAGGATCGAACCGGTGATGTCCGAGCCGCCACGGGAAAATGTAACCAATTCTCCTGCTTCCGTATAACCGAAAAATCCTGGGAAGACCAGAATTCCTTGTCTGTCGCGAAGCTTTTTCAGCCTCTCGTAGGCTGCAGGCAATACATGCGCGTTCCCTGCCTCATCGGTGACGAGCATACCGGCTTCACGCGGATTGACATAGTGGGCATCTTCTCCCAGGCTTCGCAGATAATGAGCCACGACCTTGGCGCTGTTATCCTCTCCAGCCGCTTTTACCGCATCGACAAAACGCTCGGGCGCAAGTCCCGCCTCATTGGCGAGCACGGCCCCAAGCTCAGCCTCGATTTGCTGACCGACCTCCGCGGGCAAACCAAGCTCTTGGACGATCTCGCGGTAGCGATTGAATACGGCTTCCTTCTCTGCAGGCGCTTCTCCCTTTTGCAAGAACACTTCCGCATAGCGAATCAGCAAATCCGTTACCTTGTCGTCTTCTTTGAATCGCTTTCCCGGAGCAGACACGACTACCAGACGTCGATTCCGATCTGCTCGAATAATACTGCATACCTTCTTTATCTGCTCCGCATTGGCTAAAGAGGTTCCTCCAAATTTGGCAACTTTCATCTCCGACTCCTCCACCTATCTGTCTCTAGCATGTTATTAGATTACGGTATCCTCCTAAAAAGCACAAGTGTCTTTTTAGAGCGGACACAACACTTTCACTCCGATCCCACATATTCGCTTGCCGATTGTGCATAGTAACAAGGCATAGCTACGATTTGTAACGCAGACAAATGGGATAAGGAGAGAAAAGCATGAACAAACAACTTTCGTTCATTCTGCTGGCCTGCCTCTTCCTGCTGCCCTGCCAGACAGAGATCGCCCTGGCAAAAAAAGAAAAGGATCGGGATTACTATGAGGCGAGAGGTGAAATCGTCTGGGAGGTGCCCACGAACAAAAAGGTGATTGCCCTGACCTTCGACGATGGACCTGATCCGGTCTATACCCGCCAGATCGCGGAACTGCTGAAACAATACAAGGCCAAAGCGACTTTTTTTGTCGTCGGCTCCCGGGTCAAAGCACATCCTGGCGTCATTCAGCAATTGGCAAAGGATAAGCATGAATTGGCGAACCACACTTACACGCACCCTGATCTCCGCCGTATTTCTCCCGGCAAGCTGAGAGATGAAGTATTGGCGACCCAACAGGAGATCTTCAACAGCACGGGAATCGAGTCTCATCTGTTCCGTCCTCCTGGCGGCTACTACAGTGAGTCCCTGGTAAATGTGGCAAAGGAAACCGGCTATTTGGTCGTCTTGTGGTCATGGCATCAGGATACGCGGGATTGGAGCGATCCGGGTGTGCAAAAAATCGTCGACAAAGTGTTGAACAATGCGCGTAACGGCGATATTGTCCTGTTTCACGATTATGGCGGGAATCGCAAGCAAACAGTCGACGCTTTGCGTATGGTCCTGCCGGAGCTGCAAAAACGCGGCTATGAATTCATCACAGTCAGCGAAATGATGAAGCTCTACGACAACACCAAAAAGGTAGGGAAGGACTAAACGCGAATAGGCTGTCCCTGAAGAATCGGGACAGCCTATTTGGTATGCGTGCTACGCTTATTTTTCTGCTTCCTTCGGCTGATCGGCCGAGGCTGTATTCTCGGACTGCTGTTGCGGAGCCGGAGCATCTTTCTTTTGCATGAAGTCCGTAATCATTTTGTTCATATCCAGACCGGAGACATCCTTCAGCATCTCAGGCAACTGCGCCATCAGCTTGGTGACGTTGCCGCTCAAGCGGTTGATGCCGTCTCCCTGGCCGCCCCCCGCATCGACGATCGTAACCTTGTCGATCGCTTTGATCGGCTCGGCGATTTTTCCTGCCAATTCCGGAAGCATTTTGGAGACAATGTCCAAGACAGCAGCGTGACCGAACTTTTCGAAAGCTTCTGCCAGTTTTTCCTTCCCTTGCGCTTCTGCTTCCAGCTTCAGTCTCGTTACCTCTGCCTCTGCCGTACCTTTGGCTCTCTCCGCTTCCGCGACTGCCAAGCCCTCCAGGCGTTTCTGTTCGGCGAGCGCCTTGGCCTCTGCCTCGATACGATAACTGAGAGCATCTGCTTCACGCAGCTTTTTGGCTTTTTCCGCCTCGGCTGCCTGCTCGACCGAGTAGCGTTCCGCGTCCGCCTTTTTCTTGACTTCTGCGTCATACTGCCGCTCGCGGCGCAGAATTTCCTTTTCCTCCAGCTCGATTTCCTTCTGTTTGCGGACGAGCTCAATCTTCATTTCCTCTTCGGTAACCTGCTGCTTCGCTACGGCTTCCTGCAGCTTGTAGGCTTGGTCCGCGCTTGCTTTGGCCTTATCCTGTTCTTGTTTGAAAGACGCGACCTTCAATTCTTTTTCCTTTTCGGCTTCAGCGATATTCGTCTCTTTCAGCACCTCGGCCTTGCGCGCTTCTTCCTCTGCCTGTGCTTGCCGGATCCGCGCTTCTTTGTCGGCATCCGCCTGGGAGATCATCGCATCGCGCTTGACCGCAGCAATTTGCGGAATCCCCAACGCAGCCAGGTACCCGTTTTTGTCGCGAACATCCTTGATCGTGAAGCTCACGACGGACAGACCCATTTTTTTCAGGTCCTTGGCCGCCACACTCTGTACTTCCTGCGCAAAGCGCTCGCGGTTTTTGTAGATTTCCTCGACAGTCATACTTCCCAGGATGGCGCGCAGATACCCTTCCAGGACCTCTTGCGCCTCTGTTTTGAGAGCCTCGTCTGTCTTGCCCATAAATTGCTCGGCAGCCGTCGCAATATCTTCAATCGAACCGCCGACCTTGATGATAGCTACCCCGTCTGCCATGACAGGAACGCCCTGTTCTGTGTATACCTCCGGAGTGGAGACGTCAAGCTTATGTGACAGAAGACTGAGAAAATTCGCCTGTTGGAAAATAGGCAGAATAAAGGCGCCGCCGCCGCGTACAATCTTCATCTTGCGCCCTGATTCGTCAGACAGCACGTTTTTGCTGCCGAGATAGCTTCCTGTAACAATCATGGCTTCGTCGGCGCCTACTGTTTTGTACCGGGCCCAAAACGCGATTCCCAGTACCACAAAAACCAGCACGATGACGGCCGCTACCATGAGGACAGGTGAATCCATTAGATCCATGCTTAATCCTCTCCTTTTTCATGATCTCCCGGGAAAGGGGTGACGTACAGGACATGGTCTCGCACCTCTACTACGACGACACGCGTGCCAGCCGGAATGCTCTCTTTCTCCATGCTGGATGCCATGTGGTAAGTCGTTCCGCTCACCATCTTGACCAGCACTTCGCCCAACCCTTCGGAAGGAATCGTCGTCCCTACTTCCCCGATTTTCCCAGCCAGTTGGCTCATGGAATAGCCTGTTGACGTTTCCGCCTTGTCCATGGGTTTGATCCAGAGAAAATACGCTGCCACCGCAAGCAAAGCTCCTACTACGGCGGAAAGCAGAAAAACAGCGAGACCGGACCATGCCGTCAGTCGAGTCAGCAAGAACCCGACTCCGCCAAACGCGGTCAAGCCGCTCACGAGCAGAATCGGCTGCAGAACCGGCAGATGAAGCTCACCCAGCATGTCGGATATGGCATCACCTAAAAGCAACGTCACAAGTGCGTAAATGAGTCCGCCAACCAAACAAATGAGGTAGATCATCTCCATTGTGCCCATCATTGTCACCCCTTCCCAATTTTGTCTCTATTTTTCATACGAATCACGACAAAAAAGGTTGCGAAATCGCCACATTTCGGCGAAATTCTTCCTGGTTTTTCCATTTTACAGAAATTTACAATGAATATTTTCGATTTCACGAAACAAAATAGCAATATTCCTTCTCCAGGAGGTTTTGCTATGAAATGGGATGAGGAATTGGCCAATCGGCTAGGCGGCAGCTCTGATTTTCAACGTTACGAGCTTGGCACGGAGGAAAAGCAGCTCCTCTTTTTTTATCTCGACAGTCTGGTAGCCCTGTCCTATATCCAAAACCATCTGGTAGACAAGCTGTTCCAAGATCAGCATCCCTATCCCCTGACAGCCGTCCATACGGTAGATGAAGCTGTCCAAGCCATATTAGAAGGATTCATTGTCATCTGGTCGCCGTCCGAGCAGACCGCCTATAAAGCAACCAGCAAAGGCTTGGAAACAAGAAGCATACAAGAGTCCGAGAACGAGAGCAATCTGCGCGGCCCACGCGACGGTTTTGTGGAATCTCTCAGCACCAACTTGTCCTTGATTCGCAGGCGGCTTCCGAACGCTGATCTACACATTCACATTCGGGAAATCGGGCGGCAGACAAAAACAAAGGTAGCCCTGCTGTACGTCCAGGGGATCGTCCAGCCAGAGGTTCTAAACGAGGTTCGCAGCCGACTGGACACGATCGACATTGACCAGGTTCTCGACAGCGGGATCGTCGAACAATGGATAGAGGACAACTTGTACTCTCCGTTCCCGCAGGTACAAAATACCGAGCTGCCGAACAAGGTTTTGCACGCCATATTGGAGGGGCGCGTCGCCATTATGGTGGATGGTTCTCCTTTCGTCCTGATCGTCCCCGTTACCTTTTCCATGCTCTTTCAGGCTCCTGACGACTACTATGACCGCTGGCTGATTGGAAGCGCGATTCGCATCATTCGTGCTGTCGGCGCTCTGGTAGCCCTTTTTTTGCCAGCTCTCTACATCGCGCTTATTTCCTACCATCCCGGAATGATTCCGACGCAGCTCGCCCTGAGCATTTCCGCCACACGTGCTGAAGTGCCGTTCCCCTCCTTGGTAGAAGCGATCGCCATGGAGGCCACCCTGGAGATGTTGCGTGAGGCTGGGTTGCGCTTGCCCAAGATGCTGAGTCAGACAGTGGGGATCGTAGGCGGACTGGTGATTGGTCAAGCCGCTGTGGAAGCAGGGATTGTCAGTCCCGTCCTAGTGATCGTCGTCGCCATCACCGCTATCTCGACTTTTCTCGTCCCCGCCTACAACGCCTCGATTGCCCTGCGGATGCTCCGCTTTCCCATGATGCTTTTGGCCGGAAGCCTAGGGCTGTTCGGATTGATTCTGGGCGCAATGTTGATCCTGGCCCATCTCGTATCGCTCAAGTCGTTTGGCATCAACTACTTTTCTCCTATCGTCCCTTATCGTCCAAAAGACTGGAAGGATTTGCTCGTCCGTGCCCCGCTTCCTTACCTGAAGGAGAGACCGGAAATCCTGCATTCGTTGAACCCAAAACGGATGAATCTCCAAAAGCGCAAGAAAGGGTGGTAGCGATGATCAAAGATAAATTGACCGGCACGCAAGCGTCCCTGCAAATGTTTGCCGCAATGGTAGGAGTGGGTGTCCTCTCCTTGCCGTCCGGATTAGTTCGCAGTGCAGGGGTGGACGGATGGCTCGTGATTCTTCTTGCCGGAGGTTATGCTGTCATTGCGGTGTCGATCATGGCCTACCTGGGCAATCGCTTCCCGGGCAAAGGCATTATCCAGTACGCGCCGCTGCTCCTTGGACCTGTTCTAGGCAGATGCGTTTTGCTGGCTTTTCTTCTCTATTTTTTGATGTTCGTCGGCACGATTGTGAGAATGTCCGCCGATGTCACGAAGCTGTTTCTGTTAGATTTGACTCCGGTAGAGGTAATCGTGCTCGGCATGCTGGTTACCAGCACGTATCTGATTCTGCAAGGAGTGAACGCCATCGCTCGTTTCAATGAATTTATCCAGCCTCTCGCATTGTTCGCCTTGTTGCTAGTGCTGACGCAAACCTTGCGCGAGACCGACTTCGGCAGGCTTCTCCCCGTCCTGGGAGAAGGGATTCAACCTGTCCTGCAATCATTTCCCAGCGTCTTTTTTTCGTTGCTAGGTTTTGAGATTTTGCTGTTTCTCCATCCCTTTATGGAAAATCCGTCTCGTGGGCTGCAATCTGCCATCCTTGCCATCGGGATGACCGTTGTCCTCTACGCACTCCTGACGATTCTGAGCATTGCCCTGATGGGAGCCGCCGAAGTAAAGCTGATCGAATATCCTGCGCTTGCCATCATCAAAAGCATTGAAGTTCCCGGCTCGTTTATTGAAAGACTGGATTCGGTCATGATGATGGTCTGGGTGCCTTTTGCTGTCACTTCGATTGTCATGTTCCATTACTGCGCCAGTCTGATCACGGCTCAGTTGCTAGGTTTGCAGGACCATCGTGTCGTCTCTTTGCTTTATGTACCGATCGTGTTTTTGATCGCCGTTCTTCCTCGCAACGTACTGGAAGTGGAAAGATGGAGCCAATGGACAAGCTGGCTCGGTGCCGGGCTGGTCAGCCTGGTTCCCCTGTCATTGATCGTGGCGTACAAATGGAGGGCAAGGAGGGTATCGTCGACGTGAAAATCCGCCCGCTTCTCTCGTTATTCTTTCTGTTGCCGTTCCTGCTGGCTGGCTGTTGGGACAGGGTCGAGATTCAAGACCGGCTCATCGTAATGGCGGTCGCGATCGACAAGGTGCGTACGGAGGATGAGAAGCGCAATTTCTATGAATTTACAGCACAGCTGACAGAAGCACAGGCGTTGTCGGGCCGAATCAGTACCCCGAATATCTCTCCGGTATGGAATGCGAGTGCTACCGGGCCGTCCATTTTTGAATGCATTCGCATCTTGACCACCCGGGTAGCGCGCCAGCCCTACTACGATCACTTGCAGATCATCATCATCGGCGAAGAATTGGCGAAGGAAGGGATCGATCGCGCACTCGACCTGTTTTATCGCGATCATGAATCCCGCCCCAAGATCAAGCTCGTGATCGCCAAAGGCAGGGCAAGGGAAGTCCTGGATCTCGACCCCAAGCTGATGCCCATCTCGGGAAGATACATCAGCACATTGATGGAGGAAGGCGAGGCCAAGACCGCCCGATTTCCCAAAACCTCTACGATCGGGCAGTTTTCCAGCTACTTTCACGGGGGTGCAAACTGTGTCCTCCCCGCTCTGCGCATCGAAAAGCGAGAAGCCAAGATGGCTGGCGGAGCCATCATGCGCGGAGATCGACTCGTCGGCTGGCTGTCCGATCAGGAGGTCAAGACGCTGCGTTGGCTCAACGGCACATTTACCGCAGGAGATGAAGTCATTGTAAAAAATGGGCCCGAACAGGAGAGAAACGTCACCACATTCGAGGTGCGAGGCGCGCGCTCCAGCGTCAAATCGGAAATCCGCAATGGAATTCCTGTCTTCACATTCTCCATTCGCGGGGAAGGATCCCTGGCGGAGGACGGATTCGATCATAAGCCCTCTTTGAGGAAGTTGAAAGAGCGCGAAAAGGAAATCAGCAGAAATATCAAGGAAAACGCCGAAAAGCTAATCGTCAAAATGCAAAAAAAGAAAGTCGATATCTTCGGTTTGTATGAAGAAATGCGCCGTCATCAGCATCCGTACTGGAAGCAGCATCGGAATAATTGGGACGAAGTGTTTCAACATGCCGACATTCACATCGATGTCGTCACCTATATTCGCAGGTTCGGACAGTTCAAGTAACGACAAAGTGCATGACCAACACGATAGCAGAGAGAATGAGACAGGTATAACCTCCCCCTTTTGCCAAAGCTGCGTCCCGGTTCATCTCGCGGCTTTGGTAGGCGGGATGGTAGCCGAAGCGCAGCACCAATCCCGTAATCAACAGAACCAGCGTCAAATAATAAGAAGTGAGGGATTCGATAAACCCGATAACCAGCGAAAACCCCATAGTCCCCCTCCTTTTTTAACGTCATTGGTAGTATGATCCGGGATGCATCCTGTTATAGCCAACTGCCATTAAAATGAATGCAAAACACGAGCCAATCGACGTATCCCTTCCTGGATGCCGGCTTTGCTCTCCCAAGAATAGGTGAGTCGAAGCCAACCAGCCTCCGCACCGTATACACCTCCGGGGGTGCAGACTACTCCTTCGCGGATCATGGCATCCAAAAGCTCTTCTTCATCGATGGGCCTATGCAGTCTGCACCAATAATGAAAGCTGCCCTCCGGGTCATTCCATGACAAGAAGCCACCCGCCTCCCTCTCCAATGCATCCAGCATGGTCTGACGCTGCTCCAGCAAATAGGAGGACAGACGTTCCATTTGGGCCGACCAGCTTGCGTCTTCCAGGAAAGATGCAGCAAGCTGCTGCGAGATGCTGCTCGTGCCAAAATCCATCTGCTGTTTGGCGTCAGCAAGTCGCTCGATGACGGATCTGGGGCCTGCCAGCCATCCGATGCGCAAGCCGGGAGCAACCGTTTTGGACAGACTGTTCACGTAGAGCACCACGCCGCTTTTATCGATCGCTTTGATGGGCAGGGGAGGCTTGGCTCGCCCATGCAGCGTGAGTGCGCCGTAGGCATCGTCTTCTACAAGAGGGAGGCGCAGTTCCTGACAGATCTCCAATACATGGCGCCGACGGGACTCGCTCCAGACGATCCCCGTCGGATTGTGGTAGGTCGGATTGACGAAGACCATGCGAATCTTATGCTTTTGATGAAGAGAGCGAATCTGCTCAGGCAGGACTCCCTCTTCATCCATCGGCAGCCGATACAAGCGCAACCCTGCAGAGATAAAGAGCGGCAAGGAATAAAAGTAGGAAGGTCCTTCCATCGCGACCGCATCACCGGGACTGAGCAGGCACAAGGAGAGAAGATGAAGCGCTTGCTGCGCCCCCGAGGTCACAAGAATCTCCTCAGGCGAAGCAGTTATGCCGTATTGGGTGCGCAGATGAACAGCCAGGACCTCCCGCATCTCCGGACTTCCCTTGGGATGCGCATAGCCGAGCGAAAGCCCCGCTTGATGAAGGCTGGACAGACGCTCCAGCGGCATCGCGGCAATCATGGATGGAGACAGTTCCGCCTTTGCCAAATTGATGATGCCGGGTGCAAAGCACGCTTCTCCTATGCGCTTGCTCAGGGGATAAGCAGGCAAAAATGCCCCTCCATGCGTATATTTGTGCCAATTCGGTATCTGCTGCACGCCCCAGAGATGGCGGCTCACCCAAGTGCCGCTTCCCTGCAAGGATTGGAGCAGACCGGATGCCCGCAGCTCCTCGTAGGCTGCCGACACCGTCCCCCGGTTCACTCCGTAACGTCTTGACAGAGCCCGCTCGGCCGGCAAGACCGTTCCCGGGGGCAGCTCCCCGTCGATGATCTGCCGCTCCATATGTTTTGCGATCTGTTGATAGACAGGCTCACTGCTCTGCTTATCCGGTTTCCACTCCACTTCCAACACCGCCCTTTTTGTTCTCCTGCACCTTTCATCTTGAAGCTTTTCGACAAATTGGCCTACCCATCCTGCAACCAATTGGCTCTTTGCTTTCTGTCAAGCCGGTTCTAAGATGAGAGAACAGTACACATGTACGTCTCAAATAAAGGATGGGATCCAAATGTTGCATGCCGAAGCAAAGGCAAAAGAAAAAAGCAGCCTGTCAGTCGAACACGCAGGTATACTTTACGGCTTGTTGGGTGTTTGTAGTTTTAGTCTGACCCTTCCCTCTACCAGACTCATTGTAGATGTGCTCTCCCCTGCTTCTGCCGGATTGGGACGCTCTTTGGTGGCAGCTTTGCTGGCGGCGATGCTATTGGCAATCAGACGCGTGCCCTTTCCCCGTTGGCCGGAAATCAAACAGCTTTTTCTTGTCGCCGCAGGAGTGGTGTTCGGCTTTCCGTTTTTCTCTGCCTGGGCGATGGAACGCGTACCTGCCTCGCATGGCGCCATTATCATCGCACTCTTGCCCTTGGCTACGGCAGGGGCAGCTGCCTTTTTTTCCGGTGAACGTCCTTATCGCCTGTACTGGCTCTCCAGCATCACGGCTTGTGTCACGATTCTCGGTTACGCCATCAGTTCCGGGATGGGGGCATTGCAATGGGCAGACCTAGCCTTGCTTGCTGCCGTCCTCTCAGCAGCGATAGGCTACGCAGTTGGCGGAAAGCTCTCGCGGACCCTGGGAAGCTGGCAGGTCATTAGCTGGGCATTGGTGCTTGCCTTTCCCTTTTTGGTTGTCCCCATCGCAGGCCCTCTGCTGGAAGAATTGCAGCAGGCGACCTGGTCCACCTGGCTTGGCTTTGGCTATGTGAGCGTCATCAGCCAATTCCTCGCCTTCTTCGCCTGGTATCACGGGCTTGCCATCGGCGGGGTTGCCAAGGTGGGGCAAATCCAGTACGTCCAGCCCTTTCTGACGATGCTGGCCTCATGGCTGCTGCTGGCAGAATCCATTACAGCAGGGGGCATTATCGCCGCCTTGATCGTGGTTTTTGCAGTAGCGAAAGGACGAAGTGCAGTCGTGAGAACCTCCTGACAGAAGTGCAACGAGCGGCGCATGCCGTGCCGCTCAGCTTTCCTGCGCCTCCCACACGTTTCCATGATAATCAGGAGAATAGTCCGCTTCTGACAAGGCTCCCCATACCAGATTTTTCACTTTGCCCTGCAGGGATGGCAAAGTCCTCCACTCCTCCAGCGGAACCCAGCCCGCCCACTCGATTTGCTCATCCTCCAGCCCCCCAGGGATCGGCTCAGTCTGTTCCCCCACCAGTCTGGCTAGCACCCCGATGCCGACCGTGTGCTTCCCTTCCCCTGCGTGGTCGATCCGATCATCGACCCAAAGCAGGCGCTCCATCTCTACCAAGAGACCTGTTTCCTCCCATACCTCCCTGCGTGCCGCCTCTGCAATCGTCTCCAGAAACTCGATCTGACCGCCAGGCAGGCTATAGCCTTCCCTGCTGCTTCTTTTTTCCTTTATCAGCAGGATGCTTCCCTGGTGCTCAACTACTACCGTTACTCTCAAGCCGATCGTCTTCATTCTGCTCCATCCCTCCTCCAACGACAGGGTGACGCATCAAATCAAGAGAATCTACACCAGCTCGGACAAACAACTCCTCCAGCGCAGCAAAACCATGCCTCTCCAAAAATTCAGCCTCATCCCGCGCGATCGCATGCAGCATCAGCAAACGAACAACCACGCGGCCATCGGTAAAGTAATCAAAGCCCTCTTCTTCAAAATCAAGCGGCGCAGCCATCACGTATTGCAGAATCGACTTCTCTGCCACAGGCTGCTCCAACCGATAGACAGAGCCGGTCTGTATGCGCTCCCTGCCTTCCTCCCACTGCCTGATGATCTGCGCCGAGACAGCAGCCAGATGCGCCACGATCTGCGTCTCGAATCGGTAGGAATACATCACACACTCGCTCTCCCCCGTGCGATGCAGCTCCAATGTCACGTAGCTCCACCAGCCCCGCCTTTTGGTCGGGGGGTAGACCGCGATCAGCACATCTGCTGCTTCGTATTGGTACAACGAAGCTTTTGCTCCAAACAGCGTATTGCAATGTTGAAGCAGTTGTCCTGCCATTATCATATGCATGTCCCCGTCCCAATCAGAAAAAAACTTTCTTTATCCGCTAGTATACCTCAGCACTTGACGGCTTTCATCCTGTCCCGTGGGTCTCGATGGCGGTAGAGCAACGAGGAGCCCCTTCTGGCTGGTCATACAAAAAGAGAGTGTCCCGCAGCCATTGGCTTTGGAACACCCTGCTCTCTTGAGCATCGTATCCTTGTGTATCCTACTCATTTCCAGCTGCAGGAGCTGGAGCAGGACCGGCTTTTTCTGATTGCAACGAGCTTTCTAATAGACCTTGCGCTTTCTTAACCTCCTCTTGTGTCAACGGTTCACCTATTTCAAAGCTGCTGATGATTTTTTCAAGAGTGACAGAGTCAAAATCCTCCCGGGCGTACAACTCTACCGTGTATCCTTCATTCTCCCAAATCACAATCCCGTTTGCGAAATAGACTTTCTTCCCAGCAATAACTTCTGTTTTGACTTCACCTGAGGTTCCGATGCCGTTTTCACCACCATGAGAGATCAGGAAATTTGCCGTTTTTTCATCTTGCTTGTATTGGACCTCCACCATCGATTTGCCGTGAATGACAGTGTTGACATATGCAAAATCAGCCACCCATGAAGGCGCCGGGAAATTCATGCCTGTTGCCAAACGAGCTTCTTGCAGCGTAAGCTTGGGCTGAATCGGCAGTTCAACCACATTCGATACGGCTTCGCGATCCTGCTCGACCGATCCGGCTGTTTCAGAAGGCGGCAACTCCTTGTCGTATTGAACAATCTCCAAATTCCCCACCTGGAAACGCGCCAGGATCGATTGGATCATTCCCTGTGCGTATGAGTTCGTTGAAAGCGCACCGCCAATGAAGATGATAGCTGCTGTTGCTGCAGCAACCGTTTTCCATTTTCTTTTCATCATCGATATCCCGTCCTTTTTCGTATGTTGGGGTTGAATCGTTCCCGTCTCCATCTTGTTTACCAGTCGCTTGAAAATGCGCTCTTTGGCCAAATGGTTATCGAGCTCCATATCCTCAAGCAGATGAACTACCCTCTCAAATGACTTCGGATCACGTTTTTCACTCATCTCGATCCCTTCCTACCTCCAAATATTTACGCAGCTTGTTTATGATCCTGTAGACGACCACACCAATATTTGACTCGCTTACACCCATTAGCTCTGCAATTTCTGAATTTTTCAGACCTGCAGCGAATTTCATTGCGATGATGTTCCGTTCTTTATCACGCAGCTTGACCATTGCTTGAAACATCGCCTGATGTTCGTCATCCCGAATTGCCAACTCTTCGGGGGATGGTTTCGACAGAATCAACTCAGTAATAGAATCAAGCGAAAAATGAAATCTTTTTTTCCGTGAGCGAAAGTAATCCGTGACCGTGTTTCTGGTAATCGCAAACAGCCATACATCAAACCTGGCTTTTTCTTCTGAGAAGGTGTGGTATTTGGTAATGACTGTTTCAAAAACCTGGCTGCAAAGATCTTCTGCCTCGTAATGATTGTTAATCCGATAGCAGATATACTTGTATACACGGTTGAAATACATTTCGTAAATCTGAGAAAACTCATCTGTGGTCAAAACGTCCCCGCCAAGTTTGTCTTCTCGATTCTGTAAAATTTCAAAATTAACTCGAGCGCTCTCCAATTCCTTCCCTCCTTTCACTAAGTAGGCCTACCTAGGAAATTTACATATGTTAATACGTCGGTACAAGAAAAGCATTAACAATGAAAAAAACCCGTGTCGGCGGGTCTTTTGTCATGTGCTTGTCCTTCTCCCGCTAGCTGCTCGAATTCTTTCAAATCATCCATACAGTCTTACATATCTTTTTGCTAAAATGGAACGAAAGAAGGGGGTTACATTTTGGACACTTCCAAATTCCAATCATGGGTCAAGGAATATTATGAATCAAGAGGCTGGACCGAACTTGATATTTTCGTGCGCATCGGTTTTTTAGCTGAAGAAACAGGAGAAGTCGCAAGGGCAATCCGAGCATTAGAGGTTGGCCGCGATCGACCTGATGAGGACACGAGAACACATGAAGAGTTAAAGCAGGAGCTGGTCGAAGAATTAGGGGATGTTTTGGGTAACGTGATTGTGATTGCCAATAAATATGACATACCCCTTGAGGATATTTTTGAATCTCATCGAGACAAATTGCAAAAACGTTATCAGGGTAATCAATAGTTCCGGCTGGTTGGTTATTCGTGGATGCTGCTCTCAAAAACAAGGACTGCGATGTCCTTGTTTTTTTATTGCCTCGAGTGGTCTTTTTTTAAAAATAAAACACAGCTAATTTGGCATCCTATACCCAAGGAGGTGAGGCGCAATACAGTCACATGAGGGTAATCTCATATGGTCAAGGGCAGGGAAGACAAATTGATAAAAAGTACAGCAATTGAAAAAATAGTGTGGAGTATTGCTCTACCGGGATTTGGTCAATTATTAAACGGTAAGTTTTTAAAGGGATTAACGTTGCTTGGTCTTGAATTCATCATCAATCAGAAATCCCATCTAAACCAGACCATCATAGCGAGTTTTCAGGGAGAAATCCCGATGGCCATTCGAGTAACGGATTATCAGTGGCTTATGTTTTATCCGTGTGTGTACATGTTTGCCATATATGATGCGTACCGGGATACCCTTTCAGGCGATACTCCCCCCTACTCGTTTTTTCCATTTGCCTTCGCAGCTTTTTTCGCGACAATTGGCGTTATTTATTCCCCTAATTTCCGTACTTTTGGAGTGTTATTGGGTCCTGTATGGCTGCCGATCATATTCTGCTTTATCGGTATTCTCATAGGGAATGCTATAAAGATTGTTTGTCGAAACAAGCTTCCTCCTCCAAGCATCCATAAATAGGAAACATATTTCGACCCATTACTGGTGAGAATGTTAATCAGAAATTGTTCGACGGAGGGATTATTAGTGGAAACCATAGTGGATGAGCAAACGAGTGGATCAGAGCAATCCGATCTATTGGCTCAAGAAAATAATAATAAATTGTCTTCTGCCGAGCAAGGCAAGCTTTGGGCAACGTATGTTGGAAATACCATGTCGGTTTGCGTGTTGAATTATATGCTGAAGCATGTTGAGGATCAGGAAATAAAAAGCATTCTGGAAAATGCATTGCATTTGTCTGAAGAGTTTGTACAAACGATCCACAAGATCTTTGTTCAGGAAAAGTTTCCGGTCCCCGTAGGATTCACAAATGAGGACGTCGATTTAACAGCGCCAAGATTATTTGAAGATGAATTTTACCTGCACTACTTGAAATATGTTGCCAAGGCGGGAATCAGTCTATACGGAATCGCAGTTCCATTGGTAACAAGAGCTGATATTCGACAGTTCTTTACGTATAGCATGGACCAGACAGTGAATCTCATTAATCAGGTCACCACTGCCTTGCTGAAAAAAGGATTTTTAACGAAACCACCATATATACCTTATCCAGAAACTGTGGATTTTGTAGACAAGCATAGCTTTCACAATGGTTTTTTTGGTCGTATCAGGCCGCTGCAAGCCCTGGAGATTACACATCTATACGATAACGTTGAAAACAATGCGACAAGCAAAGCGGTTTTGATTGGCTTTAGTCAGGTGGCAAAATCCAATCAGTCAAAGGCGTATTTTCGCAGAGGGTTGGAGATTGCCACCAGCCACTACGAAACGTTCAGCGGAATCATGCAGGAGGCTGGTTTGACTGCTCCCTCCATCATCGACCAGCTGGTGACCACCTCCACTACTGCCCCCTTTTCTGATCGCTTAATGCTGTTTCATAAGATGGATATGTATGCGGTTCGAATAAGAGCTTATGGAAATGCCCTCTCTATGTGCGCCAGACATGATGTGGCAGCCAAATACATCGCCTTTTTGGCGGAAGTCGGAAATTACGCCGAGGATGGATCGAATCTCTTGATTAAAAATGGTTGGCTGGAACAGCCGCCTCAAGCTGTCGATCGAAAAGCCCTTGCCTCCAACAGGCATTAAGTGCCCCCCTATTCATACGATGGCCCCCTGACCTGATACGGTTAGGGGGCCATTGTTCATCATTCAATAAAATAAAAATACGTGTCCGAGCGGCTTGCACGCAAGCGTGAAAGCCGCAACAAACACGTATCTACATGTTATGGGCAAAAAACGGGCAAACCCGCTTTCAGAAGCCGGAAACCCTTGTGGCGCAAGGGTTAACCGATACTTCCCTCCATCTCGAATTTGATGAGACGGTTCATCTCTACCGCATACTCCATCGGCAATTCTTTGGTAAACGGCTCGATGAAGCCCATGACGATCATCTCGGTCGCTTCGGCTTCGGACAAACCGCGGCTCATCAGGTAGAAGAGCTGGTCTTCCGATACCTTGGATACAGTCGCTTCATGCTCCAGCGTGATGTGGTCGTTCATGATCTCGTTGTACGGAATCGTATCCGACGTAGAGAGCTTGTCGAGAATCAGCGTGTCGCATTTGATGTTGGACTTGGAGCCTTCCGACTTGCGTCCAAACTGCGAGAGGCCGCGATACGTTACTTTTCCGCCATCACGGGAGATGGACTTGGAAATGATGGTGGACGTGCAATCAGGCGCCAGGTGGATCATTTTCGCACCCGCGTCTTGGTGCTGTCCTTTTCCTGCTACCGCGATGGAAAGAACGGTACCTTTGGCACGAGGTCCTTTCATGATGACCGCAGGATATTTCATGGTCAGCTTGGAACCGATGTTGCCGTCGATCCATTCCATGTTGGCGTCCGCGTACGCAACTGCACGTTTGGTAACGAGGTTGTATACGTTGTTGGACCAGTTTTGGATCGTGGTATAACGGCAGCGCGCGCGTTCCTTGACGATGATCTCTACGACTGCGGAGTGGAGGGAATCCGTGCTGTAGATCGGAGCCGTACAGCCCTCTACATAGTGGACGAATGCGTCTTCGTCAACGATGATCAGCGTACGCTCGAATTGTCCCATGTTCTCCGAGTTGATGCGGAAGTATGCTTGCAGCGGAGTTTCCACTTTTACGCCTTTTGGCACGTAAATGAAGGAACCGCCGGACCATACCGCAGAGTTGAGCGCTGCGAACTTGTTGTCTGCTGCAGGGATGACTGTGGAGAAATACTCCTTCACGATATCCGGGTACAGCTTCACAGCGGAATCCATGTCGCAGAAGAGGACACCCAGCTTCTCCAGGTCTTCCTGCATGTTGTGGTAGACGACCTCAGACTCGTACTGAGCGGATACACCGGCGAGGAACTTCTGCTCGGCTTCCGGAATCCCCAGCTTGTCAAAGGTAGCCTTGATCTCTTCCGGCACCTCATCCCAGCTGCGTCCTTGCTTCTCAGACGGCTTGACGTAATAGGTGATGTTGTCGAAATCAAGATCGTCCAGATCGCCGCCCCATTTTGGCATCGGGAGGCTGTTGAAAATGTCCAATGATTTCAAGCGGAATTCCAGCATCCATTCGGGCTCTTCCTTGATCTTCGAGATTTCCTCGACGATCTCGCGAGTCAGACCCTTTTTGGTACGGAATACGGATACGTCCTTATCGTGAAAGCCGTACTGGTAATCCTGTATTTCAGGGGCTTTTTTTGCCATCGTGATTCACTCCTTTATCTTCACATGCTTATGCCTCATGACTATTCCTGACCTGATTGTTTAATCCCCTGCTCCAGCGCTTTCCACGCCAGTGTCGCACACTTGATGCGGGCTGGGAACTTGGCGACGCCGGACAATGCCTCGATGTCGCCCAAGTCAATCGAATCATCGATCTCCTTGCCCTGCATCAGCTCGGAAAAACGATGCGCCAGCTCGAGAGCTTCCTCTACGGACTTTCCTTTCACTGCATCCGTCATCATCGATGCGGAAGACATGCTGATCGAGCAGCCTTCCCCGAGAAACTTGGCATCGGTGACTTTGCCGTCCTCTACCTTCAAGGACAGGGAGATGCTGTCGCCGCAGGTAGGATTGTTCAAATTGACGATGAGACCTTCTGCTTCTTCCAGCTTGCCTCGATTGCGCGGCTTCTGGTAGTGGTCCATAATGACACGGCGGTACAGATCATCAAGAGAAGACATTGCCAAAATACTCCTTCGTCTTCTTCAACCCCGCCACGAATGCATCCACTTCATCCTCTGTATTGTACATATAGAAGCTTGCCCGTGCGGTTGCGGTAACGTTCAGCCAGCGCATCAGCGGTTGTGCGCAATGATGTCCGGCACGAACGGCAATCCCGTAGCTGTCCAGCACGGTCGACAAATCGTGCGGATGTACCCCGGCCAGGTTGAATGTGATTAAACTGCTGCGGTCCTGCTGCGGGCCGTAAATGGTCATACCTTCGATTTCGCGCATCTGCTCCATCGCATACGCCACCAGCTTCTTCTCGTGGCGCTCGATGTTGTCCATGCCGATCTCCTCCAGGAAGTCGATCGCGGCTCCCAGACCAATCGCTCCTGCGATGATCGGCGTACCTCCCTCGAACTTCCAGGGAAGCTCTTTCCAGGTAGAATCATACAGCTCGACGAAATCGATCATCTCTCCGCCGAATTCCATCGGCTCCACGCGCTCCAGCACTTCACGCTTGCCGTACAGGACACCTACACCTGTCGGGCCAGCCATTTTATGGGCTGAAAACGCGTAAAAATCGCAATCCAGATCCTGAACGTCGATTTTTTTATGCGGAGCGCCCTGGGCGCCGTCCACAAACAGAAGGGCGCCGTGCTGATGGGCGATCTGAGCAATCTCCTTGATCGGGGTAGTATCCCCCAATACGTTGGAAATATGGTGGATCGCTACGATTTTTGTGTTATCCGTAATGGTATCTCTAACAGCATCGAGTGTTACCGTGCCGTCCTCTGCCAGAGGAATGAACTTGAAAGTAGCTCCGGTCGCCTTGGCAGCCTGCTGCCAGGGGATGAAGTTGGCGTGATGCTCCACTACGGTGGTCACGATTTCGTCTCCCGGCTTGAGAACGGCGCGCGCATAGCCGTAAGCCACTGTGTTTACCGCAGATGTCGTACCGCGTGTAAACACAACCTCCGCCGCTTCACGAGCATTGATGAAGGCGCGCACTTTCTCGCGTGCGCCTTCATAGCCGTCCGTCGCCAAGCTGCCCAAGGTGTGTACCCCACGGTGTACGTTGGAGTTGTACTCCTTGTAGTATTTATCCATCGCTTCGATCACCTGGATTGGCTTTTGCGAAGTCGCGCCGTTATCCAGGTAGACCAGCGGATGTCCGTTTACTTCCTGATGCAGGATGGGGAAATATTTCCGAAGCTCCTTGGCGTCCATTAGCCTAACTTCCTTTCCAGAGCCTGGCGAAGTCTGTTCTGTACTTCTTCGATCGGAATCTCAGCTACCACCGGATCAAGGAATCCGAGAATAATCAGCCGTTCTGCTGCCTGGCGGGAGATCCCGCGTGACATCAGGTAGTAGATGGACTCTTCACTGAAGCGGCCTACGGATGCCGCATGGCCTGCCTTGACGTCATCCTCGTCGATCAACAGGATCGGGTTGGCATCGCCACGCGCTTTATCGCTAAGCATCAGAACATTTTCCGCCTGCTCACCGTTTGCTTTTTCGGCACCTTTTTCGATTTTGGTAATCCCGTTCAAAATGGAGACGGCTTCCCCTGTCATAACGGCCTTGCTCACCATGTTCGACTCGGAGTGAGTTCCGATATGCTGAACCTGGGAAGTCAGATTCTGACGTTGGGAACCTGTCCCGACCGAGATCGTCTTGGTCTCGGCTGTGGAAGCCTGACCTTTGAGGATCGTGGTGTTGTTTGCCACGGTATTTCCATCGTTCATCTCACCGAGAATCCATTCCATTGAACCATCGCGGTCGACAGTGGCGCGGCGGAAGCTGTAGTCGTGCACATCTGCAGATAAGGAACGGACGGAAGCCACCTGCACCGAAGCGCCAGCGCCGACGAATACCTCGACGATGCTGTTGGCTACCATGCTGCTGCCTTCGCCGGAAACGAAGGAATCGACATAGACTACCTTGCTGTGCGCTTCAGCCACGATCAGCACATGCGGGCTGACGAGCGCGTCATCCCCGGCTACTTCGAACACTGCTTGCACAGGAACCGTCATTTCTACGTTTTTCGGAACGTAGAGGAAGACCCCTCCGTTGACAGCAGCTGCATGCAGCGCAGTCAATTTGTGCTCGTCGTAGGCGACAACCTGACCAAAGTATTTTTCCACGAGATCTCCATGTTCCCGCAGAGCGGTGTGTAGCGGAGCGAAAATGACGCCTTGCTGCTTCAACTCGTCGCTCGCTGCGAAGAACGGGGTGGATGCGTTTTTTTGCACCAGCAGATTGTTTGCGTTGTCCAGGTTGATCTGGCCCTGAACCACTTCATCCAACTCCTGAACCGATGCCACTTGGGGGCTAGTTTGGAATGGGACGAACTGCTGCGTATTCCATTTATCAATTTTCGTTTTCTCCAACACAGGCAGTTGCAACTCACCCGCTGCCTTCAAGCCGGCAAGACGCTTTTCCAGGAACCAGGCAGGCTCCTGATTGGCCCGGGAGAACTCGGTGATCGCTTCTGCGTCAAAGCGGAGTTGTATATCCACACTCATTTCACTGCTGCCTCCTTCTTCCTACACGTTGGCGTTTACGGTTTCGTCCTCGATGCCGAGCTCTTCCTTGATCCAGTCGTACCCTTCCGCCTCGAGGCGCTCAGCCAGCTCTGGTCCGCCGGATTTGACAATACGGCCCTGCATCATCACGTGTACGAAGTCAGGCTTGATGTAGTTCAGCAAGCGCTGATAGTGGGTGATGATCAAAAAGCCACGGTCAGCCGTGCGCATTTCATTTACGCCATTCGCTACTACTTTCAAAGCGTCGATGTCGAGACCGGAGTCGATCTCGTCGAGAATACAGATGCTTGGTTCGAGCATCATCATTTGCAGGATCTCGTTGCGCTTTTTCTCCCCGCCGGAGAAGCCTTCGTTCAGGTAGCGGTGGGAGAAGGACTCATCCATTTCCAATGTGCCCATTTTTTTGTCCATCTCACGGATGAATTTCATCAGGGAGATCTCATTGCCCTCGCCGCGGCGCGCATTGATCGCGGAACGCAGGAAGTCGGAGTTGGTTACACCGCTGACTTCAGACGGATACTGCATGGCCAAAAAGAGTCCAGCGCGAGCCCGCTCGTCTACTGCCATATCCAGCAGGTCTTCGCCGTTGATCAGAACTTCGCCTTCTGTTACCTCGTACTTCGGATGTCCCATCAAAGTTGAAGCCAGGGTGGATTTCCCTGTTCCGTTCGGACCCATGATCGCGTGTACTTCGCCGCCCTTGATTTCCAAGTTCAAGCCTTTGAGGATTTCTTTGTCCTCAATCTTGGCGCGAAGGTTTTTTATCTGCAAATGCGGTATTGCTGTCATCTGTTTTTCCCTCCATAACGTCAAAAGTGAGTTGGTTTATTCTCAATCCATTCTCAATACCCATCTTATAATAAGAATAATTATAAATCAAGGAATGAAACATATCTGTAATTTTTAAATCATTATATTTAGAAAGTCCTTCGTTTGTTATAGACTCCTGTACCTCCTTCCTACGAAAAAGAATGCCTCCCCTAGCAGCAGTTTAGCCGCTTGAAGAGACATTATTATCTTCATCAGGTTCCGGACTTTTTCAGTTCAACCCCATTTTTTGATCGATTGTTGTATTCATGCTCCCAAAAATCGGCGTCCTCCACTCCTGCAACTTTCGGGTCAAAGACCGGATCCAATCCTTCCCTCTTCTGTCTCTCGTAGTCTTTCAACACCCGCAGAGCCGGCTTGGTAAGCAGCAGAATGGCGATGATGTTGAGCCACGCCATGCTGCCGACTCCGATGTCCCCAAGCGTCCATGCCAGCTTGGCAGACTTCACGCTGCCGTAGATGACCATGCCCATCATGACCAGCTTCAACGCATATTCGGTCCACACCCGTCTGACTCGGTTGTTCAGATAGGCCAGGTTGGTTTCAGCCATGTAATAGTAGGCCATAATTGTCGTAAATGCGAAGAACAACAGCGCGATGGCGACAAATGGCGCACCGAACCCTGGAAGTACCGCTTCTACGGCATTCTGCGTGTAGATGGGACCTGGCTCTACAGCTCCCAGCTTGTTCACGATCGGGTTCATTCCTTCCGGCTCGACATTGTACATCCCGGTGATCAGGATCATGAAAGCTGTAGCCGAACAGACAAACAATGTGTCCACATAGACGGAGAAAGCTTGTACGATCCCTTGCTTGGCCGGATGGGATACCTCTGCAGCAGCGGCAGCATGCGGAGCCGTCCCTTGTCCCGCTTCATTGGAGTAGATGCCGCGTTTGACGCCCCACATGATCGCAGCGCCGAGAATACCGCCAAAGGCGGCATCAGTACCGAACGCACTTTGGAAAATCAGAGCGATCATCCCGGGAAGCTCCGAAATATTGAGAAAAACAATCAGCAAAGCCACGAGAATATAGCCAAACGCCATGAAAGGCACGACAACCTGTGCAACATTCGCAATTCGCTTGACTCCGCCAAAAATGATCAATCCCAATATAATCGCCAGGAAAATACCCGTAATCCACGGATTGGTGCCAAATGCGGTGTTCATCCCGGAAGCGATGCTGTTGGCTTGAACTCCCGGAAGAAGTACCCCCGTAGCGATCACAGTAACAACGGCAAACAAAACAGCGTACCACTTTGCCTTCAAGCCCTTTTCGATGAAATAGGCCGGTCCCCCGCGAAATTGTCCGTTCCGCGTGGTTTTATACACTTGTCCTAGCGTGGCTTCAATAAAACCGGTGGCGGAACCGAGAAACGCCATGACCCACATCCAGAAAATCGCTCCAGGGCCCCCGTAAGCAATTGCCGTTGCCACACCGGCAATATTTCCAGTCCCTACCCTGCCCGACAAGGCGATGGACAATGCCTGAAAGGATGAAACGCCTGCATCCGAGCTTTTTCCGTCAAACATGAGCCTGATCATGTCCTTTAGATGGCGCACCTGGAGAAAACGAGTAGTAATCGAATAAAACAAGCCTGCTCCTAAACAAAGATAAATAAGTGCCTGACTCCAGATCATATCATTGAGCCAATTGACGAACTCCTCCAAAAGCGATCCCTCCTATTTCTTATCGTTTTTGCCTATATTCTTTTCACTATTATAGAGAGTATTTTCACTATTATAAATATTATCTAAAAATAAACTGTTAAAATATGACTAATATACTATTTTTACCCGAAACAGCAAAAACGGTTAGACCATGGTGTCTAACCGTTTCGGATTCTCGTTGAATCAGTCTATGCTTTTGGACCTGCCTTGGCAATCTCTGTTGCCTCAGGGAACTTTTTCTGGAAGTTTTCGATAAAGCGATTCGCCAGGTCTTTGGCTTGCGCATCGTAAGCTTCTTTGTTTTCCCAAGTGTTGCGCGGCTGCAGAACATCAGCCGGTACATTCGGGCAAGAAGTAGGGACCTGTACGCCAAAGACAGGGTCTGTTACGTACTCTGCCTGCTCCAATTCTCCGCTAAGGGCCGCGGTTACCATCGCGCGGGTATAGCTCAGCTTCATGCGGGATCCCACCCCTACAGGGCCACCTGTCCAGCCGGTGTTGACGAGGTATACCTGCACGTCGCGCTCATCGATCTTTTTCCCGAGCATTTCCGCGTACACGACAGGGTGAAGCGGCAAGAATGGAGAGCCGAAGCAAGTCGAAAATTCTGTTTGCGGTGCAGTGACGCCGCGTTCTGTGCCTGCCATTTTGCTGGTGTAGCCGGAAAGGAAGTGGTACATCGCTTGCTCGCGGCTCAGCTTGGAGATAGGAGGCAGTACGCCGAACGAATCAGCTGTCAAGAAAATGATGACATTCGGCTGTCCGCCTACTCCAGGAATCACAGCTCCTGGGATCGCTTCTACAGGGTAAGCGGCACGGGTGTTCTCGGTGTATTTGTCACTGTCGTAGTTGGCTGTACGTGTTTGTTCATCCACGTCTACGTTCTCCAGGACCGTACCGAATTGGATCGCCTTCCAGATCTGCGGTTCGCCTTCCTCGGACAGCTTGATGCATTTTGCGTAGCAGCCGCCCTCGATATTGAATACGCCATTATCAGACCAGCCATGCTCATCGTCACCAATCAGGAAGCGGTTCGGGTCAGCGGACAAAGTCGTTTTGCCAGTACCGGACAGCCCGAAGAACAGCGCTACATCTCCGTCTTTGCCGATATTGGCCGAGCAGTGCATGGAAAGCACGTTGCGCTCCGGCAACAGGAAGTTCATCACGCTGAAGATCGATTTCTTCATTTCTCCCGCATACTCGGTTCCGCCGATCAGAACCATCTTTTGCTCAAAGCTGAGCACGATGAACGTCTCCGAATTGGTTCCATGAACAGCCGGGTTCGCTTTGAAGCTCGGTGCATATACTACAGTGAATTCTGCTGTGTGAGCAGCCAATTCTTCTGCCGAAGGGCGAATAAACAGTTGACGGGCAAACAGATTATGCCATGCAACTTCGTTCACAACACGGATTGGCAAACGGTATGTCTCATCTGCACCTGCAAAGCCGTCAAAGACAAACAGCTCTTTGTCCTGCAGATAAGCCATGACATCCTGATGCAAAAGTTGGAATTTTTCTTCAGAGATCGGTTGGTTGACCGGACCCCAGTTGATTTTATCGTGTACAGAAGCTTCGTCCACAACGAATTTATCCTTTGGCGAGCGGCCTGTAAACTTGCCTGTCAGCGCGTTGAGCGCCCCTTTGTCGGTCAAAATCCCTTCGCCACGCTTTACTGCCATTTCTACGAGCTGGGTTACAGGGAGGTTGAAATGAACCTCTGTAGCTGCCAGAATGTCAGAAAGCTTGTGTGCCGTTTTGGTTTCCATGTGTGAACGGTCTCCTTCCCAAATGTGTACCTGTATAGTAGCATTTCATTATCCTCTTGATTTGTAATTAGTATATCACATTTAGCCAATTAAGCTACATAATTTTATAATTTCTTATGGAGAATGTGTGACTGCCTGTCTTAGTTTGTCCGGGTGGAGAAAAACATATAAAAAAGATGCCGTTGTTGGAGGCTTCAGTGGCGGGGAGGAAAAAGCGGGAAACGCTCTAGCGGGTTGGGATCTTTGCTGGGGAGCGTCACTGGCCGCCTCCCACTCCAAAGGCGGAACTCAAAAAGACGATGATAGAGCAATGAAGGGTAACATAGCCAAAACAAAAGAAATCACCAGCCCGATGCATTGGTGATTTCTTTTTGTTGCTTCTACAACTCGCTTTGCAGCTTCTCGAACGTCCTTACGACGACACGCGCCATGATCTCTACGCCCTTGATCAGGTCTGGCTGATTGAAATGCATTTTGGGGTGGTGCAGTCCCGGCTGCAGGTCGCAGCCTAGCGCGAGCATGGTCGCTTTGATGTGCGGACGCTCGACGGTGTAGAAATGAAAATCTTCCGCCCCTGGAGTGACCGGGGCTGGCTGCAGATTCTCTGGACCGAGTACGTCTACGATGGCCTGCTCCATCAATTGCTTCGCCTCTTCCGCTACCTCGGCGGCGACCATTCTGGCTCCCTGCTCCAGGGAAATCTCGGCCTGATACGAGAGCGCTACGCCTTCTATGATCTGCTTGACGCGCTTGACGAGATCATCCATCGCCTCATTCGTCTGTGCCCGCAGGTCGAGGGCGAAACGCGCCTTGTCGGGAATGATGTTGTAGCTTTCTCCGCCCGCCTGCAGCATGGTCATTTTTACTGTCGCCGGAACCATTGGATTGGTATGTACCTGCCCGATCCCTGAGAGGATTGCCCCCGCTACCTCGATCGCATTGACGCCGAGATGCGGTCTGGCACCGTGCGCGGACACGCCAGTAATCTCCCCGTATATAAACATCGCGCCGCCATTGTAGATAGCCCCTCCGCAATGTCCGCTTCGCATCTCCTGGATCGGGCGCAAATGGACACCGTACAGGTAGTCGATATCATCCACAACGCCTTTTTCGACCAGCTTCAAGGCTCCGGTCCCTTTTTCTTCGGCAGGCTGAAAGAGAATCTTTAGCGTCCCCGGCGGCTGATACCCGGTTGCCATCAGCGATTCTACCGCTTCCAGCACCACGGTCATATGCGCGTCATGTCCGCAAGAATGGTTGGCTTTCCACTCTCCGTCCACCTCCTGCCACAGTGCGTCAATGTCTGTCCGCAGTCCGACCACCGGCTTGCCTTCGCCCCATTCCGCGACAAGCCCCGTACAATCGTCGAACGTCATTACGCGCAATCTCAAAGCACGCATGCGTTCCGCCAAGTATCGGGTCGTCTCTGTTTCCTTCCAGCTTATCTCCGGGTTGGCGTGCAAATGCTGGAATGTTTGGGCAATTGTTTGCTCACGAGAGGCTACAGCTTGGCGAAGCGACAACGCAGTGGTCATCGTGTAATTCCTCCTCAATCAACTTTTTTCCCATTATAGCACAGGTCCCCTCCGGCAATCGGAAGTTCCGCAGCCGTTATCTGCAGGTAAGCCGAAAAAGCGCATCCAGCTTCAACTGATCCCTGCAAGTCCCCGTCATCTTCACTTTTTGTTTGGCGATCACATAACGCATTTCATCCCCTTCCAGCAGCATCCCGATCTCCTGCTCCCTGCCGCGCACCACCAGGTCCGGCTGTTCCGTCCCGCTCCATTCTTGACACATAGACCCCTCTCTGGAAAAGACAAGCTGCCAGCGGATCTGCGTATCCTCTGCTACGATCCCGATCCGCCGTTCCCATCCCATCATTACGGGCCAAAGATGCTTTTTTCGCTGCAAACGCACGAGCATGTCATCAAGCAGGTTTTCAATTCGAGTCGTCATGGCCGATCGCCTCCCTCTTATCCAAGGGGTTCGCGCGTCCTTGCGTCGAATCCTTTGACGAGGCATGAGAAGCCCTGTCGCCTCTTGTCAGGCAGGGAAATTACTTCTCGACAACTGGCAAAAAAAAAGACACCTGCTTCCTGCAGATGCCTGTTGTTTCCTATCCCTATTCGCTATTACTCTTCGATTTCGTCGAATTCATCCTTGTCCAGACGGACCTCCAGATGATGGCCATCGGGTGTTTCAAAATACAGGTTGAAGCTAGTGGGCCTGGTGATGGGGCCTCGGTAGCAGATATTTTCCGCCTCCAGCTTGTCTACCAGGTAATCCAGTTCGGCGCGGCTAGTAACAGAAAAAGCGATGTGGTCTACCTGTCCCACTCCGCCTTTTCCCTCTTCCCCGCTGTGCGGGTGCAGGCCGATCCGTGTGTATGTGCCAATTTGAAAGTAGACAGGCTCTCCTTCTACAATACTTTCTTCCGGGATAGGAACTTCCAGGATGTCATGAAAAAACCGAGCTGTTTTCCTCACATCACTGCAATTTAACGCGATGTGATGAACTCCTTTCAAATGAAACATTCACACTGCCTCCCAGGTCTTTCGATCAAGCGCTTTTCTGCGAAATTTGCTTTCTCTTGTTGTAGTGCTTCAATCGCTCGCTTAACCGTTTCAAACGGATCATCAACGCTTCTCGCCACTCGTCATCCTTCAGATCTTTGGCTACGCCAAGCAGATCCAACGAGATGTCGATCTGTTGTTTCAACACGTCAGAGAAGCTGATTGCTTCGTCCGTCATGGTACAATTCTCAAACAACTCCGATGTATTGTCAACACTCACGAAGTCGGTGAAGTCCACTTCAGGAGCTTTATCTCCCTGTGCATATTCTACTAAAATTTCGTATTCCCCTTCAATAGCAGGATGAACGTCAATTCTGTCACATACAGGACAAAACATGATGGGGACATTGTGCACCAGCGTTTTATGATGACGGACAGACCCAATTGACCCTACCATTCCAGCGCCGCAACAAAAACTCATTTCGTCTCCCTCCTTCTTCGCCCAAACAAATAAGTCTCGTGTTTGAACGATAGTCTGTCTGTACTAGTCATTGTAGCCTAAATGACCTAGAAGTCTCTACCCGCAAAAGATGCCAAAAGTTGATCGTAAAAGTAAATGTACAATTATTGTACTCGATGAAAGAGGAAACGACCACTATTTTCTGACTAGTTAGATTTTTCCTGGAGCATTCAAAAAAGCTGAGGACTGTGCCCCAGCTTTCTTTTGCCTGCCTATTCTTTTACCATCGCTTCGTATTTGTCGGCATCCATCAGCTTATCCAATTCTGCTTCGTCCGACAGTTCCACGACGATCATCCACGCTTTCTCGTACGGCGAGGAATTCACCAGTTCAGGCGCATCTTCCAGCTCTCCGTTTACCTCGATGACTTTGCCGCTCAAAGGCGCGTACAGCTCCGATACGGTTTTGACAGACTCGACACTTCCGAATGGCTCGTCCTGTTGAATCGTGGAACCAACCTCCGGCAACTCGACGAACACGATGTCACCCAGTTCAGATTGTGCAAATTCTGTAATGCCGATATAAGCCTTATTGCCTTCAATACGCACCCACTCATGCTCTTCGCTGTATCGCAGATTTTTTGGGAATTCCATCGTTTACGTATCCTCCTATTCGGGTACAATCCATTCTTCCATAAAGATATTTGACGCCTTTTCTAGGATTCCTCTTCAATGCCTAAAATTCGGAACAGGCGTTTTTTAACCAGGTTCAAGCCCTTCTCTCCTGCCTGGAAATGGCGAAGCTGCAGATTCTCGTCAAAGAGATAAAAAGCTGGGACGTACTCATTTTGAAAAGCATCCACGGTCTTCATCTCGTTGTCGATGGCGACCGGATGGGTCAGCTCGTACTCCGCAATGGTAGCCTTGATCGCTTCGATATCCGTATCCTTCTCGGAGCGGGGCATGTGGACGCCAATCACCTTCAGCCCATTGGCTGCGTATTTGTCCCGCCACTCATTGATATTGGGCAGAGACTCCTTGCACATGTAACAGCTGACCGACCAGAAGTGGACCAGCACAGCACTGCCTTGCAAATCCGCTTTTGTGACCTGCCCGTTCACCCATTCTGTGATTCCCGGAAAATCTGGCAATTCTTCACGCAGACGCATCCTTCACACATCTCCTTTTCAAAAGGCTGGACAAACTTTCCTATACCTGACTATACCTGTTCTTTGTCCATAATTCCAGTTACTTGTCTCGGATGTTTTGGAAGTGGTGGTCGTCCAGCTGTAGTGGCGGGGATGAAAAAGGGGAAAACGCTTCAGGCCGGTTTGGATCTTTGCTGGGGGGATAGCACTGGTCGTCTGCACTCCAAAGGCGGAACCGCGGCCAAAAGCAGTCGTCGCCAGGAAGTGATTTCAGGGTTGGCCGCTGAAATCGTGTTCCGCCTTTTCCGTTCCGACTGGGTCAAGATCCCAAATGCCTTCCGCTCTTTTCCCCTTTTTCATCGACAGCTTTTCCAGGTCTCCCTTCATTTTGTAGGCTTTTCAAGGGGGTATAGGCGCATCCGATCTTCTCAACAAAAAACGTGCAGCCCCTCTAAAGAAGAAGGACTGCACGTTATTGATGGTTCTTTCAATAGTAATGCTCGATTACTTCGCAGTCAGTTGAGCTTGTCCTGGACGCCAGTTAGCTGGGCACAGACCGCCGGATTGCAGAGCTTGCAGTACGCGCAGAGTCTCGTCAGTGGAACGGCCGATGTTCAGGTCATTTACTACTTGGTATTTCAGGATGCCTTCTGGATCGATGATGAACAGACCGCGGAACGCTACGCCTGCTTCTTCATCCAGCACGCCGTAGTCGCGAGCTGTTGTTTTCAGGAAGTCTGCAGCCAGTGGGTAGTTCAAGCCACCCAGACCGTTTTGGTCGCGAGGAGTGTTGATCCAAGCGCGGTGGGAGTGGATGGAGTCTACAGAGATGCCGAGAACTTCTGCATCCAGGTCTTTGAATTCTTCGATTGCATCGCTCAGTGCGATGATCTCAGTTGGGCATACAAAGGTAAAGTCCAGTGGATAGAAGAACATTACCAGCCATTTGCCACGGTAGTCGGACAGGGATACTTTGCCGAACTCTTTACCGTTTCCGAGTGCTGTTTCCAGAGTGAAATCTGGTGCTGGGAGACCAACCAAACGTTGTGCCATATGTAAAAAACCTCCTTGGAATGTGGTGTACTAGCTTACCTATCACATAATATCATTGCTATCACTTTATAGTCAATACAATGTAGGAATTATTTCAACCTGTTATTCATTTTCATTCCATTCGGAACAAGCACAAAAGTAATGTTTCCTGCAGTCCCGTCCCCTATGCATCCTTTTTTCTCTGGAGTATCCCGGAGCTGGCGATGGATGCGGCTGCCTCTCTCAATACTTCTCGATCCTGGACAAGCGCAATGCGCACATAGCCTTCCCCTTCGGCGCCAAAAGCGCTCCCCGGAATCACGACGACACCCGCCTCCTCCAGCAAGGCCAACGCAAATTCATGTGACGTCCACCCCGTCGGCACCGGGGCCCAGACAAACATCGTAGCTTTTGGCGGTTCAATCACCCAGCCCGCTTTCGCCAGCTCCGCCAGCAATACATCACGGCGCTCCTGATACAGCTCGCTTACGCTGTTTTGGCCGCCGGACAGGCGATCTTCCCTCATCGCTGCGACCGCCATCTCCTGTACAGGCAAGAAAACGCCGTAGTCTACATTGGACTTGACGATGGCGAGCGGCTTGATGATCTCCGCATTTCCCACGACATAGGCGATCCGGCAACCAGCCATATTGAAGCTTTTGGAAAACGAATTGAACTCGATCCCCACTTCTTTGGCACCGGGAGCTTGCAGAAAGCTGGGCGGCTTGTAACCATCAAAAGCCATTTCCGAATAGGCGAGATCATGCACGACGATGATGTCATGCTTACGGGCAAACTCCACCACCTCTTCAAAGAAGGCGACGGTAGCTACAGCCGAGACGGGATTGTTGGGATAGTTGAGAATCATGAATTTTGCCTGCTTGGCTGCCTCTTGCGGGATCGCAGCGAGATCCGGCAGAAATCCGCGCTCCGCTTTCAAGGGCATAAAATAAGGAGTGGCCCCGGCCAGATGGACACTGCCGGCGTAGATCGGGTATCCAGGGTCAGGAACCAGCACCAGATCGCCCGGGTCTGTCCAGGCAAGAGCGAAGTGGGCCAACCCGTCCTGGGATCCCATCAGGGAATGGATCTCCCCATCCGGATTCAACTCTACGCCAAAACGATATTGATACCACTGCGCAACCTCTGCCCGAAACGCTGCCGTCCCTTCACTGAGTGCATAGCCAAAAGCCCCCGGCTTCTCCACCGCTGCCGCAAGGGCTTCCAGCAGCGTGCGCTCTGGCTGCTGATCCGGACTGCCGATGCTCAGATCATAGACTCTCCTGGTCTGGGCTACCTCCCGTTTACGATTTGCCATCTCCGAAAAAATCGCGGCTGACAACTGTTCCAGTCGCTTCGACGGTCTGGGCATGATTTCACTTTCCTCCCCAGGTTTTTTCCAGTTCTTCTGGTTTAAAGCCCAAAGTTACCTTTTTCTCATCGGTGATCAAAGGACGCTTGATCAGCTTTCCATTGGAGGCGAGCAAATCCAGCATCTCTTCCTCAGACATGGTTGGCAGCTTGTCCTTGAGGCCCAGCTCTTTGTACTGAACTCCGCTCACGTTAAAAAACTTGCGAAGCTCAAGTCCGCTCGCCTGCCAGATGCGGCGCAGCTCCTCCTTGCCCGGTGGAGCCTCTACAATCGGTATTTCCTCAAAGCCGATTCCTTCCTCAGTCATCCACTTCTTCGCTTTGCGGCATGTGTCGCATTTGTTGTACAGGTAGGCTTTAATCGCCATGATCGCATCACCTCTGTCATTTTATAAGGAACGACAGCCCAAAATCTCCAGGCTGCCGTCTTCTCGCTGTTCTCTCGCTGCTGTTTTAGTTTTTACGAACCGGATTTGACCGTAATTTGGACCTGGTATCCCGCATGCTTTCTCGCTTGAAAGACGCCATTTTCAAAAATCAGGTACTGGGCCTTCACCCCGATCAAGCGTCCCCCGATGCACTCTTCCTTGTCGAGTGTCTTGGAGCTGATCTTGTCGAGTGACTCCAGGATTGGATAGGTAATATCCACCCATTCATCTTCGCGGTATTGGAATGGCTTGAACGCATCCGGGAAATGGCTGTACACCTCATCGCGCAAAGAGATCAGGTCGACCTCCCGCACTTCCCCTTTCAGCATTTTGCGCCAGTTGGTTTTATCCGGGAGAAATTGGCTGAGGTGAAACTCCAGCTCTCCTGCCATACGTCTCGTCGGCACCTCGGCGATCGGAATCGCGCGGATTGCTCCTTGATCCACCCAACGTTTCAATTCATTGTTCTTGCGCGTCAAACCCACTTTAATATCGCTGGAAACAGCCAGATAGACGTAATGAGGGATCATGCAATGCGTCTGGCCGAAGCTCTCATCCCGGCATGTCCCCAGCTCAAAATGACATTCATGCGGTTTTACGATGCACAGATCATTTTCCGGCAGCTTGGTAAAGCAAGGATAGCAATAGCCGCTGTTGAAGGTCTTGTTTGTCTTGCGGCCACAGGCGATGCAATTTTTTTGTCCCAGATAGGAAATCGTGACTTCGTGATTCAGCCACTCGTTTAGCGGCAAACGGTCTTCTCCGATTTGCAGATAGTAGTCGACAGGCTTGTCCTTGCCGTGGTATTGGTGTGTCAAGCCATGCAGCAAACCGCTCAGTTCCAACCTACTCTCCCCTTCCCGATTTACATCTTCTCATTCTATCACATCATCGGTATGCGTCGACGGCTGCTTTGTTTTGGCTGCATGTTTTCACAGCCTGGGGGCGAAGCTATGACCATATTCGATGGAAGGAGGCGTTTTTCCTGAGATACCGCGTCCTTGGTGCCTGGTTAACGATCGCTTGCTTCCTAGGCATCATTGCCCTTCCTTCTCTGGCAGCTGCCCCTCTCCCCACATACGAGCCGATACACCGGATCGATACCAAGAAAAAAGTGGTAGCCCTTACGTTCGACGATGGTCCTGATGCTACCTATACTCCGAAAATACTGGAGGTCCTGCACCAGCATCAAGTCCAGGCCACTTTTTTTGTGCTCGGCTCGCAGGTGGACAAATACCCCAAGGTGATGCAATGGATCACCAAAGCGGGGCACGAGATCGGCAATCACGGCTACGATCATCACGACTTGAACAAATTGACCGAGCAGGAGGTCTATGATGACATCAAGCGCGGTGAACTTTCCATTTTGCGGACGACGGGGATTCTCGCCCAGAATTACCGGCCTCCCGGGGGGGTAATGACCCACGACGTGATGAATGCAGTCCAGGCATGCGGCTATGATCTGATCCACTGGTCGATCGATCCGAGAGATTGGTCCATGGCTCGGACTGCTTCCATTATTGCCAAAAGCGTGAAGAGCAACGTCAAGGCTGGCGACATCATTCTGTTTCACGATGGCGGCCTGAATCAAAAGCAAACGGTGGCGGCTCTGAGGGATTTGATCAAGGACCTGCGGGCGCAGGGGTATCGCTTTGTCACCGTCAGCCAGTTATTAGATGAAGCAAAAGCAAAATAGGAAAAGGCACCAGTCCTTCCGGTTGCCGGAACGACTGGCGCCCATGTTATCATCTACTGCTCATCCGACCATTACCTTGCCCAAAAACGAACGCAGCCGCTCATTCTTCGGATGTTCAAACAGCTCCTCCGGCTTCCCTTCCTCCATGATGATTCCCTGATCCATAAAAATGACGCGATCGCCCACTTCCCGGGCAAAGCCCATTTCATGCGTCACTACGATCATTGTCATTCCTTCCGCAGCCAGGTTTTTCATAACCGCCAACACTTCTCCGACCAACTCCGGGTCGAGAGCGGAGGTAGGCTCATCGAACAGCATCACTTTCGGATTCATTGCCAGGGCTCGGGCAATCGCCACACGCTGCATCTGTCCTCCCGACAACCGATCGGGATAGACGTCAGCCTTATCCGCCAATCCTACTTTCTTGAGCAAGGCCATGCCCGTTTTTCGCGCTTCCTCCATAGGCGTCTTGCGCACCTTGATGGGAGCAAGCATTACATTTTCCAGGACAGTCTTATGCGGAAAAAGATTGAACCGCTGAAAAACCATCCCCACGTCTTCCCGCACCTTGTTGATGTCCACCTTGGGATCGGAAAGATCATGTCCGTTCATGATGATGGTTCCGCTCGTCATCTCCTCCAGTTGGTTCAGACAGCGCAAAAACGTGCTTTTTCCCGATCCGGAAGGGCCGATGACACATACGACTTCCCTTTCCGCGATCTGTGTCGTGATTCCTTTTAACACCTGCAATTTGCCGTAGTTCTTTTTCAAGTCCTTTACCTGAATGATCATGGCATCACCTCCAGGAGCTTCCCTGCTTGTGCTTGTGCTTGCGCTTCATATGCTTCTATCATACACGAAAATTGTCGCAATTGCATGAAAGATTAGCCTTTTGCCGTTAACTGACAATCTCCCTGACAAGTACAGGACGAGCAAGAAACCGCTGGCGGAGTCATGTGCTTATGCTTGTTTTGGCTGGACAGGTAGTGGATCAAACGCGCTGAATTCAGCACCACCAGCACGGAGGTAGCGTTGTGGACAAAAGCTCCGCCGACGGGTCCGAGGGTGCCTACCATCGCAAAAATGACCGCGGCCGCATTGATCAAACTGGAAATCATCAGATTTTCACGGATGACTCGCATCGTTTTCTGGCCGAGCTGGACGACATCCGCCACTTTAGAGACATCATCGTGCATGATGACGATATCGGCTGCTTCCGAAGCGATTTGGGTCCCCCCTTCTCCCATGGCGATTCCTACGTGTGCCGCGGTCAGAGCGGGAGCGTCGTTGATGCCATCGCCTACCATCCCGACGACAAGTCCTTTTTGCCGATATTCCTCTATCCGCTGATACTTGGCTTCCGGAAATTGCTCGGCATAGACGGTCGTGACCCCAGCTTGACGAGCGATCTGGGTTGCTGCTCCGCGATTGTCTCCGGTCAGCATTGCAATCTCGCCTACTCCGTGTAGCCGCAGACGTCCGATTGTCTCCCGCGATTCCAGACGGACGCGATCCGCCAGCGATACCAACCCGACGAGCCGACGATCTTTTGCGACCAATACCGCCGTATGTCCGGCCTGCTCCTGTTCTTCCCGCAGTTGGGTCAACTCGGTTGTATCGATCCCCATCTCGGTAAAAAAGCGGTGATTCCCGACCAGCACTTCACGACCGTCGATCTGTCCGGAGACTCCATTGCCCGGATGGACGAGAAAAGCATCTACCCGTGGGATCTCGATGCGCCGCTCCTCGCTTGCCTTCAGGATGGCCTGTGCGACCGGATGCTCCGAATGGGCTTCCAAAGCAGCTGCCAGGCGAAGAACATCGTCCGCCTTTTCGCTATGCAAACGAGCTACCCCTGTAACCTGCAGCTTTCCTTCCGTCAGCGTCCCGGTCTTGTCAAACAACAGAGCATTGACTAGCCCAATCTGCTCCAGCGCGACTCCGCTTTTGATGAGAATGCCATGCTTGGCGGCACTTCCAATCCCGGCCATGATCGCAGTAGGTGTAGCCAGCACCAACGCGCACGGACAAAAGACAATCAGGATCGTCACTGCTCGGACCAGGTCTCCTGTAAACAGATACATCAGGAGAGCCAGTGCCAGACTGCTCGGCACGATCCAGGCAGCCCATCGATCCAGCAAGCGTTGGACAGGAGCCTTTCGTTCCATCGCTTCGGCCACGAGCCGGGTTACCTTGGCGAATGTCGTTTCATCGCCGATCCGCTCCGCCTCGATCTCCATGATCCCGTTGGTATTCAATGTTCCCATGAACACCTCATCCCCGGGACGTTTTTCCACGGGCAACGACTCGCCTGTCAGTGCCGCCTGATTGACCGCTGCCTGCCCCTGTCTGACTACCCCGTCGACCGGGATTTTTTCACCCGGCTTGACCTGAACGACGTCTCCTTTGACGACCTCCTCCAAAGCGACTTCGAGCCAGCCATTTCCTCTTTTGACGTGTGCGGTCTGCGGCGCCATCTGCACCATTTCTTCCAACGCTGACGCCGCCTTGGCCACCGTCCGATTCTCCAGCCACATGCCGATCATCATAATCAGCGCTACTTCTCCCGCTGCGAAGATCTCTCCAATCGAGACTGCAGCGATGATCGCAATCGACACCAGCACATCACTGTTGATCGAGCGCTCCTCAATCAATTCCTTCCCGGCCGCCCAGGCGATCGGAAGTCCGCACAGCACGACCGCCAGCCAGGCCAAATCGAGTCCCCAGACCTCTCCATACAGCCAACTGACCAATAATCCTGCACCCGACAGCAGCATCCCCAGTTTTTGCATCATAGCACCCATCTCCCCTTTTCTTCCCCCATTGAGAAAGAGAATCAGACTTATTTCTCCCGTAAAAACAGTGGAAGCTGCTGCCCGTAGGCAACAGCATCCTAATTGATAATGATTATCCCTATCTTTACCTAGGCGAATTCTTTTGCGCAAGGTAAATATTTTTATATTCATTCTAATGTAGAACTCTCTTACCGTCAAACCCAATTTTCCATTATTTGATGTGTAACACCGACGAGGTCTGCTCATGATAAGAGGGAGGTGAAAAGCATGCAGCGTAAAAAATGGATTGCTCTCATCATCGTTATGGCTGTCTTGTTCGCGGGACTTATTGTAGAGGGATTTGCCGGGCCCCCCGCAGATTTGGCAAATCATCCTGGCTATGCATGGGAAGAAAGCGTGGTCTCGGGGACTGGCAACGCCAAAATCCTTCAGCTTTTTGTCAATGGCGTCATCTCCGGAGAACGAAACGCGGCTGGCATCCCTACCAATACAGAGGTTCTGCGCGAACAGCTTCGTTATGCCGAGGAGGATGAAAACGTCAAAGCGCTGGTACTGCGGATCGACAGTCCCGGAGGGGAGGTTGTAGCCACTGATGAAATCTACAACCGGCTGTTGCGATTCAAACAGGTTCGGAAGATTCCCATCGTTGTCAGCATGGGCTCGACAGCGGCATCAGGCGGTTACTACCTGGCTACAGCCGCAGATACGATTTTTGCCAATCCGAATACGCTGACGGGCAGTCTTGGCGTCATTTTTAATCTCGTCAATTACAGCGAAGCCGCCGATAAGCTGGGCATTCACCAGTACGCCATCAAAAGCGGACGATTCAAGGATATCGGCAGCCCCGCTCGCCCCGTTACCACTCAAGAGCAGCAAATTTTTCAGACGCTCGTCAATGAAAGCTACAATAAATTCGTCGATGTCATTGTCAAAGGACGCAATTTGAGCCGCGAAAGGGTACTGGAGATCGCCGATGGACGTGTCTATTCCGGGGAACAGGCGAAACGCCTTGGATTGATCGACCAGTTCGGCGATCTGGAAGAAGCGACGCAGCATGCCCTCTCCTTGTCCGGTGAACAAGCGGCGACAGTCATACGGTATTCCGATCAAATCTCATTCAGCAAATTGCTGTTCAGCATGAAACAGCATTGGTCCAACCCGGATCCTTTGGGCCTGTCCCGTATATTGGATCGCCATTCCACGCATCGTTTGCTGTATCAATTCATTCCTGGAGAATCGTAGGAGGTAAGCCATGACGGAAAAAATGCTGGACGATTCACCTCCTGCCGAGCCTGTGTCCACCCACGCTTTTGCCGGCTTTTGGATCCGGGTGGCAGCCACAATCTTTGATTCCCTCTTTCTGATGGGCGTCTCCTTGTTGATCTTCAATCCGCTGCGCCGTCTGTTCGGTGTGTACGGAGCCGTCTTTTCCCGGATCGATCTGCTGGAAATCCTGTTCTCTCTGTTTTATTTCATCCTGCTCACCTGGTGGACCGGACAAACACTCGGCAAAATCATTACCGGAATTCGCGTCATTCCTACGGGTGACGGGAGAGGGAACCTCTCTGCCGGTCAGGTCATTCTGCGCGAGGTCATCGGCAAATTTCTCTCGTCCCTGGTGTTTGGGCTCGGCTACATGTGGGTTGGCTGGAACAAGAAAAAACAAGGCTGGCATGATCTGATTGCCAATACCCTTGTCATTCGTGAGAAGCGGATCTAGGCAGCAGCAAACAAAAAACCGCTTCCGCGTCACTCACGCGAAAAAGCGAGTTTTTTACCTTGCTTGCATTTGTTGTTGCGGTGCTGCAGGAGCAGGCGGTTTGTCCTCTTCTTCATAAAAGAATGGGAGGAGGACCAAGCTCACGACGAAAAACAGTATCCAGATGATCCCACGCTTGAAGATGCACGGAGTAAGCACATGGACCAACCCCTTTTCACGTCATTCTCTATATATCTACGCTTCCCCACCTGCCGCCCGTTTATCCCAATTTTATGCACCTGTAAAAATTTTTTGTCCATGCTGTTCCGTTGCCGCTTGTTTCGGCCGGCTGCGATGAACCAGACAGGCCGCAGCAAACGCCAGCAACTGCGCTCCCATCAGCCAAAACATCGTCCACGGTTCCCACGCCTGCATCAGATACCCGTTGATCCCCGGAGCAAGGATACTGGCTACTCCGAAATTAATTCCCGCCACGATGCCGACGGTCGGAATCAGGGACCCTGGCAAGAGATCTGCCGCATAAGCCAAGCCCAGCGAATAAAACGAACCGACAGCCGCCCCGGCCACCGCCAAGAGCAGCATCATCACCCAGACGTTCTCACCCGCCAGCGGAAACAGGAAAAAGGCAGCCGCGCCAACCAAGGCACAGACGAACATCACTTTTTTGCGTCCTATCCTGTCACTCAAGGCCCCGAGCGGCATTTGCAGAATGATGCTCCCGACGATAAACGACGGAAGGATCAGGGACATCCACTCCAGCGACAAGCCCGTACGCAAGGCATACACAGGAAAGCTTCCGTTGAGTGACGTTTCCATGAAGCCGTAGAGAAAAGCCGGGATCAGCGCCAGCCAGCCAATGCGCAGAACCGTTACATATTTGTTCTGCTTTTTCTCCGTCTGCCTGATCTCCTCGGGGAAGTCATTTTTGATCCGTGCCAGCAGCATATAGGCGATGCCGTACAGCACAATCAACGCTGCAAACGGCACCCACAAGCCAAACGCAAGCAGGTTCAAGCCCAAAGGACCAATCCCGAAGCCGATTCCAAATGCCAGTCCGTAGATCGACAAGTCGCGACCGCGATTTTTCTCCGAGGTAATTTTCGTTACCCACATCTGGCTGGCGTAGTGCAGGCTGGAATCCCCGACCCCCATCAGCAAACGCAGGATAAACCAGATCGTCAAGGAAGAGAAGACAGGGACCAGCAAGGTTGATCCCGTCAACAACACCAGTCCCCAGAAGATCGTGTTTTTATAGCCCAGACGACGCAAGGGGATCTCCAACCAAGGAGAGACCAGCACGATACCCAGATACAAAGCCGTTGCATTCAAGCCATTGACCACAGAGGATACGCCCTGCTGCTCCAGCAAGACGGCCAGCAGTGGAATGGTCAAGCCTTGATTGGCTCCCGCGACCGCCACGACGACGATCAACACCCAAAAGGTGTAGCGCGATGATTGCATGGTGTTGAACCCTCACTTTCATGATCCCTATACGGTAGCAGAAAGACTTCCTTGTTGGAGCTGGTACATTTTTCGATACAGGCCGTCACGACCCATCAGCTCCTCATGTGTCCCTCGCTCCACCACTTCCCCGCGCGACAATACCAGAATTTGATCAGCATGCTGAATCGTCGACAGCCGATGCGCGATGATGAATGTGGTCCTTCCTTGAGACAGCACGTGCAATGCCTCCTGGATGGCAGACTCCGTCTCGCTGTCGATGCTGGCTGTCGCCTCGTCCAGGATCAGAATCGCGGGATTGCTGACCAGGGCGCGAGCAAAGGATATAAGCTGTCGCTGTCCTGCCGACAAAGTCGATCCCCGCTCCACGACCGGTTCGTCATAGCCGCCTGGCAACTGCCGGATAAAATCATCTGCACGAACAGCTTTGGCTGCTTCGCGGATCTGTTCATCCGTAACGTGATCATTGTACATGCGTATGTTGTAGCCCACGGTTCCCGCAAAGAGAAACGGATCCTGCAAAACCAGACCGAAATGGCGCCGCAAGGATTGGATGTCCAACTCGCCCATTGGCCTACCGTCGATCAAAATCTGCCCTTTTGTCACGGGATAATAGCCAAGCAGCAGGTTCATCAATGAGCTTTTTCCCGAACCCGTGTGGCCAACCAAGGCGATCGTCTCACCCGGTTTTGCCGTGAAAGAAACATCCTTGAGTACGTATTCATCTCCTGTATAGGCGAAGGATACATGATCGAACACCACTTCTCCCTTTGGTCGGGGAGCGGCCGTTTTCTTCTCATCCTCCTGCGCTGGAGTATCCAAAATCTCGAAGACCCGTTTGGCCGAAATATTCGCCTGCTGAAGCTGTGAGAGGCGATCCATGATCATGTTGATCGGCTCGAAAAAACGCCCCATGTAATCGACGAAGGCAAACAGCGCCCCGAAGGAGATCGCGCTGTGAAAGGAGGCAGAGCCGAAGTACCAGACGATCAAGGTCAATGCCACCTTCCAGATCAGGTCGACAGCCGGACGAAGCAGGAACGACTCGACGTTGATTTCCTTCAGTCTGACTTTGAAATACTCCTCGTTCATCTTGGCGAATTCCTGCTGTACGCCCTTTTCGCGGCGAAACGCTTGCACGATCGTCATGTTTTGAATCATCTCGTTGATCGTCGCGTTCATGTCGCTGAGTCGAGTGCGAATAAGCGTGTAGTAACGCGAGCTGTACTTGCGGTACACGATGACGAGCAAGACGAGCAGCGGCACTGTCACGCAGCAAAACAGAGCAAGCTCTGGCTGCAGCAGAAACAAGGCGATCAAAATCCCGACCAGGTAAAAACCGTTCTGCACAAAGGTAGCCAAAACACTGACGTACAGCTCCCGAATCGCCTCTGTATCATTGGTGACACGCGAGACAAGCGAGCCTACTGGCGTCTTGTCGAAAAAGGAGACCGGAAGCTTCTGCAGATGGGAAAACAGCTTCATCCGCATCTGCTGGATAATGCGCTGCGCGATCTTTTGCAGCCACAAGATCTGAATGTAATTGAAGCCCGCCGACAAGAGGATCAGGACCCCATAGCCCGCAGAGAGCCAGATAATCGGCTGGACATCTCCCTCGTACATCGCCCGCACCTCTGCTGCCGTCAGTCGTACTCCTGCGGCAGGCGCGGACTGGTTCACGGTCACTTCTACCCGCTCTCGTCCATTTTCTTCAGTGATCGGCGTAATCTGCTTTTCCCCGTTTTGCTCGACGATCCCCTCGACCAGGTAGTACGTCAAGCCTTCTGTCAGCACGGTCATCCGAAAATCTTGCAGGCTATCCGGTGATACCCCGAGCGAGGGAAGATGATCTTCCCGCACGTAATAGTTGCCATCCACTTCGACTGCGATCTCTGCAGCTGCCTGCGGCTTCTGCTCAAACTGGTACCAGGTCTGCTGAATGGCGAGGATGTGATTGTCGATCATCACTTTCGCCAAGAAGGGACCCGCCAGCTCTGCTCCCGTGCCAAGCACCAGAAGAAAAAGCGCTCCCGCTATTTGTTTTTGGAAGGGTCTGGCGAATGCCACTAACCGTTCCCATACGTTCTGCCCACTCATGAAACGCTCTCCCTTCTAGCCTTGACCGGCTGCTACGTCCTGCTCCATCTGTTGACGGCGATACTGCTCGGCGTACCAGCCCCCCTGCTTCATCAATTCCTCATGGGTTCCACGCTCCACGATTCTTCCCTCATCGAGGACAAGGATCAGCTGTGCATGCTGTACGGCCGACAAGCGATGGGCCGTGATGATCGTCGTTTTTCCTTGCCGTTCCTGGCGGAGATGGTGGACGATTCGCTCCTCTGTCCGCGCGTCGACGGCTGAGAGCGAGTCGTCGAGAATCAGAATATCCGCATCCATCAGCAAAGCCCGTGCAATCGAGATGCGCTGCTTTTGTCCCCCGGACAAGGTGACGCCCTTCTCCCCGACCATCGTTTCAAGTCCTTCACCAAATTGCGCGAGATCACGTCCCATCTCCGCCAGTTCGAGTGAGCGCATGACCTCTTGCTCAGTCGCTTCCGGCTTGCCAAAGGCCACATTTTCTGCAATCGTCCGTGAGAACAATAGATGCTCCTGCGGCACATAGCCGATTTTGGCGCGCAAGGAATCGAAGGAAATCTGCTCGATCGGCACACCACCGACGAACAAGGCATCCTTTTCCATCCGATACTGGTGCAGCAAGGTCCGGCACAGGGTGGATTTGCCGCTCCCTGTTCGTCCCACGATCCCCAATGTCTCACCTTCCCCCAGCGAAAAGGTGATGTCATGCAGGACAGGTTTGTCCGTCCCCGGATAGGTGAAGGTAAAATGGCGCGCTTCGATATGATTGGCCCCTACCTCTGTTACGGGGTGGGAGGTCTCATGAACGTCCGGCTCCTCCGCCAGCATCTCCGTCAGTCGTTTGAGTGAAGCGCTCCCCCGCTGTACGACGTTGATCAGCCAGCCAAACGCGAACATCGGCCAGATCAGAAGGCCCAGATACAGGTTGAAGGCGACCAGATCGCCCAAGGAAATCGAACTGGTAAAGACCAGATACGTGCCGTAGCCCAATCCGATCAGGAAGCTGAATCCAATAATGATGCCAATGGTTGGTTCAAACAGCGCGTCGATGCGCGATACATTCACATTTCGCTCCAGTGTTTTCTCGCTCACTCGGCGAAACGCCTCCACATCCTGGTCTTCCTGAACGAAGGCCCGCATGACTCGCACGCCGGAAACGGACTGCTGAACGTGGTCGTTCATTTCTCCAAATGCCTCCTGCGCCAGGTAAAAACGCTCGTGAAGCAACCGTCCGTAGTAAGCGGTCGACCAGGCGAGAAACGGCATGGGAACCAACGCTGCCAAGGTCAGCTTCCAATCGATGGACACGATCATCACGCCAAGCGTCAGAAGCGTCATAAACAGCGAATCCACCAGGGTCAAAACGCCCATGCTCGCCGTCCGCTCCACAGCCGGAATATCGTTGGTGGCAATCGCCATCAAATCTCCGCTTCGCCTGCGTTGGTAAAAAGAGGGGGTCATGCGGGTCAGATGGCCAAACAGCCGCTCCCGCAGCACCCGCTCCAGTATCAGCGCCCCGCCATTGAGCAGGTACCGCCAGACGAAACGCATCATATATAGAACCACGCCCAACGAAAGCAGAATGAAAACTGTCTTCGTCAAACCAGACTCGCTCAGCGAACCATTGCGAATCGCATCCACTGTCTCCCCGATCAGGCGAGGGGGCCAAAGCATCAGGACATCAATCGCAAACAAAAAAGCGATCCCCACGACGTACCGTTTCCAATGCGTCCGAAAAAACCAGGACAATTCTCGCAAGATGTACACGTTTTTTCACCTTCTTTACTAAGAGAAAAACGCGAGGAATTACCCGCGTTGTTTTTGGTGGTGGTTTTCCAGCTTTCCTGCCGGGGGAGGAAAAAGGGAAAACTCCAGCTTGGTCAAGATCCCAAATGCCTTCGCTTTTTTCCCTTTTTCCTCGACCAGCTTTGTCTGGTCCCCCTCAACCTTTTGACGGTTTCTCAAGGAGTGCAAGATGTATGAAAAAGGGTTGCACAGTCGCAACCCTCATTTTGCTCCTATCATCGTAATTGACAGAATTTTACCTGTCAATTGCTTTTGCGCGACCGTAAATCCAGCCATTCGGAGCGCAGCATGCTGTATACGGCATGGTCCACATAGTGATCATACAGGAATTCATTTTGGCGCAGGACACCTTCCAGCGTGAACCCGAGCCGCTCCGGAATCGCCCGGCTTTTGGCATTGCCCGTCGCCGCCTGGATCGTCACCTTTTCCATGCCCCAAGAACCAAAAATCAAGCGATCCATATACGTCTCGACAGCCATGGACATCAAGCCTCGTCCCTGATACCCGGCCCCCAGCCAGTAGCCCAGGGAGGTTTTCTTGTTGATCCAGTCCAGGTTGTGAACACCCAAAGTCCCGGCCATTCTCCCCCTGTACCAGATTCCGTAATGCGTTCCCTGGTTGTTGTTGTGCTGATTGATCGTCATCGCAATAAAATGGGCAGTATCCTCCACCTGCCTGGTGTAATCGAGCCAAGGAAGCCACTCGCGCAAATACGCTCGATTCGTATCGATCAGCCAAAACATCTCCGCTGCATCAGAAGGCTCCAATTGCTTGAGAAATGCATCTTCTGTCATCGGCAATACTCTCATCTCAATCCCTCCTTGGACTCCTCTGCTGGCATGGGGAGCTCTTGGCCGTTCAATATGACCTGCAAGATGATCTCGGCATGCAAAGATTTCGCCACTGGACAATACTGCTCGGCCTCCAGCTTCACAGCCTGCCAGATGCGCGATGGCGCAACTTCACCGGTCGCACGAAATGTAAGGTGGATCTGTGTGATCGCGTGGGGGAGCTTGGCCTCGCGAATCCCGTCGGCCTCGATTTCAAGAGATTCCAGTGATTGCCGCATCTTCTCCAGCAATTGCGTCACCCCGATGCCGATGCAACCGGTCAAACCGACGAGCAGCAGCTCCAGCGGACTGTTTCCTGCTCCTTCGCCGCCGTATTCTTCCTTGGCATCCATCCGGACAGGATAACCACTCGGTCCGACGGCTTCAAATTGCCGTCTTCCCAACCATTGTGTTCTGACACCGATCCTTTTTTGCCCTTCCGCCATCTGGATCCCACTTCCTTTTCTACTATCATAACAGGAGTTGACCAAAAAATGGAGAAAAGCGTCCAGCCGCAGAATGCAGTGGACGCTTTATGTGCTAGGCCTTGCTTTTCGCAATCTCTTCCGGTTTGAAAATCCCTGTCTCCGTCACGATCGCCGTGATATAGGCTGCAGGGGTGACATCGAATGCGGGATTGTACACCTTGATGTCATCCGGCGCTACCTGCTTGCCCAGACCGTGCGTAATTTCTTCGCCAGGGCGCTCCTCGATCGGAATCTGTGCCCCTGTCGCCGTCTCCAAATCAATAGAAGAAAGAGGTGCGGCCACGTAGAACGGAATGCCGTGGGCTTTCGCCAAAACGGCTACGCCGTATGTGCCGATTTTGTTGGCTACATCCCCGTTGGCCGCCACGCGGTCGGTACCGACGATGACCGCCTGGACCTTGCCCTGGGACATGACCATTGCCGCCATGTTGTCGCAGATCAGCGTGACATCGATGCCAGCCTGCTGCAGCTCATACGCGGTCAGACGCGCTCCCTGCAGAACCGGACGTGTCTCATCGGCGAATACCTTCAGGTTCCAGCCACGCTCCTTCGCCAGGTAAAACGGCGCTGTCGCTGTACCGTAAGCTGCTGTCGCAAGTGCGCCGGGATTACAGTGCGTCAGAACACCCATTCCGTCTTCCAGCAAGGTAAGCAGATTCTCCCCGATCGTGCGGCAAACCTCCGCATCCTCTTTTTGAATCGCCAATGCTTCATCCAACACCGCTGCCTTGAGCTGGGCCACAGCTTTATCTGCATCGCGCTGCACGCGCGCCTTGATCCGATCCAATGCCCAGAACAGGTTTACGGCTGTAGGACGGGAACTGCCCAAATACTCGGCCTTTTGGTTCACCTCAGCGATAAAGGCTTCCGCTGTCGCTGCCTGGCTATTGCGAACGCCGAGATACAAGCCGTAAGCTGCCGCCATGCCAATCGCCGGGGCTCCCCTTACCTGCAGGTGGCGGATCGCCGCCCATACCTCTTCTGCAGTGGTCAATGTCAAATAGATCGTTTCTACTGGCAATTTCGTCTGGTCGAGCAAGACCAGCGCGTCACTCTCCCACTTTACCGGGGTAAGTTGTGTACTTGTTGTCATACGGTTGCTGCCTCCTGGTAAAATTTCGCGGTAACGGAACGGACCAGATCAGTAATATCGGTCGACTCGCCTATCTCGGTGCGCTGCAAAATCAACGCTTCCCCGATTGCGAGAGCCAGACGTTCCGCTTCTGCACGCGTCTGCTCATCGGCGATCTCGTTCAGATCAGCCACTCCCGCAAGCCCAATGACGCGACGCAGAATTTTGCAGCCTGCATATCCGGCCGTGTCCTGGATCAGTCGGTTTACATAGCTCTCCCACAAGCCTTCTACATGAGCGCTGCGCTCCTTGGCTTGCTTGTGCCAAAGCTGAACAAACTGCGAAACGAATTCGTTCCACACATCCTCTACCGTCTCCAACAGGTATTCGCGATACGATGCCCGTTCTCCTGGGTCTGCTTGCAATCCGTGCTGTCCTGCGTAGTTGAGCAGCAGATTGGCGATCACCGCACCGATGTCAAAGCCAAGCGGTCCATAATAGGCGAATTCGGGATCGATCACTTTCAGGCTGGTCTTCGTCACGAAGATGCTTCCTGTATGCAGATCTCCATGAAGCAAGGCTTCTGCGCGCGTCAGAAAATCGTATTTCAGCTTGGCGATTTCCAGCTTCAGCGGCTTGTTCTGCCAGATCGCTTCCACTTCCCGCTGAATCAGCGGATTGAAGTTGTTGGTCGGCGCATTTTCATAAGGGTCTGTGAAAACGAGATCTTCAGTAATTTTGCATAATTCTGGATTGATGAATCTTCCGACAAGTGCTTTTTTCTCATACGGATGAGATCCGAGATCAGAGGTATAGAAAAGGGTGTGCGCGAGAAACTTGCCGATCTGCTTTGCGAACAGCGGATAGCGGTTGCCCTCGATCAAGCCTTTGCGCATGATGATGTGGTCTCCGACGTTCTCCATCACGGTCAACGCAAGCTCTTGATCAAAATGGTACACCTGCGGCACCAGCTCCGGCACTCGTTTGTACTGGATTTGCAGGGCCTCGCTTTCGATGCGGGCACGATCCAGCGTCAAGGGCCACGACTCGCCTACCACACGAGCATACGGCAGCGCCTGCTTCACGATGACGCTTTTTCCTGTTTCTACCTCGCGAATATCAAACACCAGATTCAGATTCCCGTCGCCGATTTCCCGACTGGACAGTTCGGCCCCTTCTGAAAACAGCCCGGGCAATTCCTTTACATACTGTACTGCTTCTTGCTCTGTCAGCGCGCGATATGCCATTGTCTGCCATTCTCCCCTCTAGTTCTTTTTTGATCTATTCCAAAGAAATAAAAAACCTCTTTTCTCGAAGAAAAGAGGTTGTCATCGTACACGCATCAGGTAAACGTGCCCGTCTCCCCCTTATCTTCCAGACCACTTTTGTTTCTGCAGGAATTAGCACCGTGCACGTCGCATGCTTCAGTCGCGGTATGCGGCTGAGTCGCGTCATGTCGGTTGCCGGGTATCATCGGGCCAGTCCCTCCACCTTCTCTGGATAAGGTATCCAACGTATGCAGTTTTGATTAGTTTGAATCATACAACCCGTTGTGGAAGCTGTCAACTCCCTTTTTGCTCCGTCATTGTCACCAGCTGTTCTGAGAGCCGGACGCGGAGGGGCGTTCCCAGTTCCACCAGTCCACCTTGCCCAAAAAGGCGGCGGTGATCGAAGGCTCTTCCCGAAGCTTGAGTAATTCCTTGGTCGGTCCTGTGACGACGGCTCCATAGATGCGGACACCGTTTTTCTGCAGGTATTGATAGCGATCTTGGATTTTCGGATCATTGGTCCACATCAGGCCTCTGCCGACCGCCTTGCTCATCCGCTCCTGCTCGGCTAAATACTTCATCTCGGATACGTAGGCTGCTGCCCGTCGATCTCCCTCACCGTTGACCTGAATTGGCGCCCCTCCATAATCCAAGCTGCGCTCGGAAAAGCCCCAGACCTCCCCTGCTGACAGCAAAATGTCGCCTCTCTCCTCGTCCTTATCTGCCTGTTTGATCTCTTCCCCCGTATCTACCGCGAACCAGACCGTCTCCTGCTCGTATTCAGGCAGATGGCTCAAGATCAGTTGCTGATACTCCTGATAGGTCAGAAGCCGATCGAAGGAGATTGCCAATTGTGAGACCGTTCCCTCCGGCAGCTTTTCCATTGCTTTCCACGCTGGGTCCCGCCGGAATTTCGTCTCTTCTGATGTCGCTGCTTCATGCGGGTAGCGAAAGAACAATTTGACATCGCGGATTCCGTTGGGCCACTTGGGCTCTGCATGGATCAGCCACAAAAGATTGGTGCTCTCCATCCTGCCTGCGTTCTGTTTCTCTTTTCCCACCTGTTCGCGCAGCTCCATCTGGATATTTCCGTACAAAAGGCCGATCTGCGAGCCGCTGCTTCCGGCAGTGATCCCCGGTTGGGTGAAATTCACCATGCTTCTCGTCACCCGAAACAGGTCATCATACATCAGTCTGCCAAACCAACCATTGATGAAAAAAATCAAAACTCCTGCTGCAAACGCGATCCCCAACGTAAACGCCGAGTTGCCAAAACGCATCCGCCATTTTCCGCGACGCAGGATTTTGCGCTGTTTTTCCTCGGGCAGTCCAATCGGTTCGGACGATTTCTCCTCGTTTTCCTCTCCGAGCAAAAGTCGCTCAAGCTTCTGCGCATATTCCTCATCGTCAGCCAGTTCTTCTTGTAGCCGTTTCTTCTCCTCTTCCGTCAACTCGCCGCGCAGATAGGCGAGCAGCCGTGCTTCTTTGTCGTTATCTTCCCTGTTCGTCATCCGCCTGATCCCTCCACAACTTGCGCATCTTTTGTCGTCCGCGAAAGAGCGAACGCTTGACATCTGCCAGACTGATTCCCAATACCTCGGCGATCTCTGCGTATCGAAACTGCATGGCAAACAGCAGGATCACCTGTCGCTGCTGCTCAGGCAAAAGCTCCAGATAGGCGTGCGCCGTCTCCCACATCTCCTGTGATACGAAGGCTTCTGCCGGGTCCATCGCCTGCAGGTCCGCTCTCTCCGGCAGTCGCTCCATGATCTGCAAAGGGTGTCTTGCCTGCTTGCGATGCCAATCGACAAACGCGTGGTAGGCTACCTTGAAAAGCCAAGGGCGCACCTTTTCCCCGCGGTAGTCATCCAGGGACAGAAAAGCGCGGAAAAAGGTTTCCTGCGTCAAATCCTCTGCCTGCCTCGCATCCCTTGTCAGTCGGAAAAGATAGCGGTAGATGTCGTTTACGTGCATCCGGTACACGTCTTCCAGGCCTACTTTCCCAACTTTCTCACACCCTTTCATCTCTTACCACGTCCGGCAAGCCAAAAAGGTTTCACTCATCTCTTTTCTCTCCCCCATTCGGGTGTCTGCCGGGAAAAACAAAGATTGACTCCTGTTTGAGAACGTCATATCATGGGTGTATCTCATACGCGTCTACGCGTATCAACAACATAACTCTTATCGCGAGCTGGCTGAGGGACTGGCCCTATGATGCCCGGCAACCGGCGCTCATCTACCACGTTGTAGTGAGCGAAACGGTGCTAATTCCAACGGATAAGTGTCAAGCACCCGTCTTGACTTTTTACCCGAGAGATGAGAGGCGACGAAAAAACGTTCATCAGACGACAAGCGCCTCCCACTCTGGGAGGTTTTTTTCGTTTCCGAAGCTTCTGCGAGCAAGATGATCTCGAATGATAAAGGAGGCTTAATTCCCGACGATGAGTGAACAGCGCATCCTTGTTACGTATTTGACACAAGCCAAAGATCTGTATAAAAAGGCAGAGGCGATCGCCGTCGGCATGACGGTAGGCTCCTGGACAGATTTGCCAGCAGCCAAACAAGAGGAATTGAAGCCCTACCTCGGGGAAGCCGTCCACGCCGAAGTGCTGGAAACACTGGAGAACGGCGAGCAGCGTGGCTTGATTACAGTCAGTTATCCAGTACGCAATTTTACCCCGGATATCCCTTCACTGTTAACCGGGATTTTCGGCAAACTCTCAATGGACGGAAAAATCAAACTCATGGACATCAGCTTTCCGGAGTCGCTCCTGGGACAGTTCCCAGGGCCCAAGTTTGGGATCGACGGCCTCCGCAACCGACTCGGGGCTCATGATCGTCCGCTGCTCATGAGCATTTTCAAATCATGCCTGGGTCTTCCGTTTGAAGACCTGAAAACCCAGTTTCGCGCTCAAGCTTTAGGCGGTGTCGATCTGGTCAAGGACGATGAAATCTTCTTCGCCGATGATCGCGCGCCCTTTCTGGAACGGATCAAGGCGTTCAAACAGATCGCGTTGGAGACGGAGGCTGAGACAGGAAAACCGGTCCTTTACGCAGCCAATCTGACTGGACCTGTCCATGAATTGAACGAAAAGGCGAAACGCGCAGTTGAAGCAGGAGCTGATTGCCTGCTGTTCAACGTGCTGGCTTTCGGATTCGACGCCCTGCATCGCTTGGCGGCTGACCCGGATATCAACATCCCGATCATGGCTCACCCGGCATTGGCGGGGGCTTACTACCCGTCGCCTGATTACGGCATCGCCACACCGCTTCTGCTCGGTACACTGATGCGGATCGCGGGAGCTGACCTGGTTCTCTTCCCATCGCCGTACGGGAACGTCGCCTTGGACAAAAACGAAGCGCTGAAGCTGGCTGACCATCTGACCAAGCCGCTCGAAGGCGTCCGCCGCTCATTCCCAGTGCCGTCCGCTGGCATTCACCCTGGGCTCGTCCCGCAGTTGTACGCGGACTTCGGACTGGATCAGATCGTCAACGCAGGCGGCGGCATTCACGGCCATCCTGGCGGAGCGACTGCTGGAGCGAAGGCATTCGTCGCTGCGATCGAAGCGGTGACAGCAGGCCGAAGCTTGCAGGATGCAGCGGCCGTTTCCGCTGAATTGGCGATAGCCCTGGAAAAATGGGGTGGCGGACGATGAACAAGAAATTAGTCCTTTTTTGCGACTTCGACGGAACCATCACCGAAAAAGACAACATCGTCTCCATCGTGCGCAAATTCGCGCCACCCGAGTGCGAAACACTGATCGAGCAGATCCTGACCCAAAAAATCACGATACAATCTGGCGTCGGCCAGTTGTTTCAGATGGTCCCCTCCTCGAAAAAACAGGAGATCATTGATTTTATTCTTGAAGAAGCGAAGATTCGTCCGGGCTTTGCCGAGTTTGTCCGCTTCTGCCGGGAGGAGGGCGTAGAGCTTCTGATCACCAGCGGCGGCATCGACTTTTTCGTAGAGCCGATCCTCGCTCCGTTCGATTTGACAGGCGTGCCGATCTACTGCAACGGAAGCGATTTTTCAGGAGATCACATTACGATCACCTGGCCGCATCACTGCGACGAGCATTGCTCGACCGGCTGCGGCATGTGCAAGACAACGATCATTCGCCGCTACGACCCGAATCAGTATTTTCGCGTCGTAATTGGCGATTCCATCACTGACCTGGCAGGAGCCAAAATCGCCGACTACGTGATTGCCCGCTCCCTTCTGGCGCAGAAAGCGCAGGAGCTGCAATTGCCGCATCGCACCTTTGCCACCTTCCACGAGGTGATTGCCATTTTACAGGATTTGAAACACCAACAGGAGGTCTCTTAGCCATGACAGCAACATTGGAGCAACGCCTGGATGCCTTCCGCCGTCTCGATGACGTGAAAATGACCTTTGCCCGTCGGGACTGGTTCCCTGGCACCAGCGGCAATCTGTCCATCAAGATCGCGGATGATCCCCTGCAATTTGCCGTTACTGCAAGCGGCAAAGACAAAACCAAGCTTTCACCCGAGGATTATCTCATCGTCGATAAAGACTCTCGTCCGGTCGATGCCACTACCCTGAAGCCTTCCGCCGAGACCTTGATCCACGCTGTCGTCTATAAAAAATTCGCGCAAGCCGGTGCCTGCTTCCACGTGCACACCGTCTGGAATAATCTGATCTCAGAGCTGTACTTCGGTCAGCGCGCCTTCTCCATTCAGGGCCAGGAACTGATCAAGGGCCTGGGAATCTGGGAAGAAAATGCACGGATTACGATCCCGATCGTCGAGAACTTTGCAGATATTCCTACTTTGGCAGTCGCCATCGAAAAAGTCATCACGCCGGAAGTCCCCGGTGTCCTGATCCGCAACCACGGCATCTATGCGTGGGGCGGCAATGACTTCGAGGCGAAGCGTCACCTCGAAGCATTCGAATTCCTGTTTGAGTACCACGCTCGCTGGCTGCAGCTGCGTCACGCGACCGTGTCCACTTCTACCACCACAATCTAAGGAGGGCTTCAAGCATGGCACAAGTTCGTTTTCACGATACCAACGAGTACATCAAAGGCGCTGCGGAAGTAAACGACTTCCTCAGCACCCAGGGCATTATTTATGAGCATTGGGGAGTTGATCGCCTGGCTCCCAACCTGCGCGACAACTACAGCCCGACAGAGGAAGAGAAGCAGCAGATTCTGGACGCGTTCAAACCGGAGATCGAGGACATCAGCAAGCGTCGCGGCTATCTGACAGCTGACATCATCGTCCTCTCCGACAACAACCCCAATCTGGATGAGCTTCTCGTCAAATTCAAAGCAGAGCATCACCATACAGATGATGAGTGCCGCTTCTGCGTAGACGGCCATGGCATTTTTGCGATCAAAGGCGATGACGGCCGCTACTTTGACGTAGAATTGGAGCCGGGCGACCTGATCTCCGTACCGCCCAACTTCCGCCACTACTTTACTCTGATGGATGACCGCAAAATCAAGGCGATTCGCCTGTTCGTCACCCCTGCAGGCTGGGAAGCCATCTATTAATCAACAGCACCCTGGTTGCCAACACTGCCGACCGGGGTGTTTTTTTGTTATTTGACCACGCCATTACCCTTGATCGATACTTCCGGGATTATCTGGACGGAGGCTTTGGTAAATTCTTTTGTCCAGTTATCCTTCACCTTCTTCCACTCCTCGTATTCGTAAGCCCTGGCATGCATGCCAAAACCAAATGGATCTGTGGCGGATTTCTGGCATTTTTCGATTAATTTGGCGTATGACTTGCGCAGTTCTTCCTCAATCTCCCGCTCCATTTGCTTGTATCCCTTCTCCATATCGAAAGGAAACAGTCTTTCTGTAATCGATATTTTCAGCTTCTGGCGCACCGTAAAATGAAAACGGCCATCCTGATACGAAGTCTCTATTTTATTGGATACATCTTTTATGACGATACTAACCTTGCTTTTTATAATTTTGCCGCGCTCTTGATGTTCCGGTAGAAGAAAGCTCATCGCAACATCCCCTTGCTTTCCATCAAGCAACAGCAGCAGAAGAGTAGATTCTGGCGGCTCAATCAGTTTTACATAGGTTCCTTTTCCGCTCAATAGTGCAATTCCCATCACCTTCACTACCTGATTATCTTTCTTGATCTCTGTGAGTATGGGTGTAATCCCTTTCTCCAGGATTTGGCGATGCAGATCCTGCGCTTTTGTTTTGACAGTCACGTTTCTGCGGGCGGCTGTATCAATGAGCTTCGTCAGATGAAGAGCTAGGCGCGGCTTGTCCTTCGGGTTAAAATGAAATAATTCATGGACATCTCCATCGTATACAACCATTCGTGAGTTAACCGTAAGGCGCGCATCCCGATAGATCACATCCAAGTATCTGAACCACTCCGGATGCTTCAAAAACCGTTTTCCAAGAATATACACCTGAATTTTTCCTGGCAGCGTAATTCCCGTGACCACCTCGTCCAGACGGACCCTAGCCTCTCGAAAGGTATCCGCCTTCACACCAAACTCCTCCGACTTTTTCTTTGCCTCTTTACTGAAGACAGGGCTTGATAAATAAAACAGAATTTCGTTTTTTTCATTCAAGTCAATTCCAGCCATAAGCGTGATCGTCGTATCCTCCAGATCGATTCTGTCCATACAGCCGGATAAGCACGTGGTCACCATCACCAACAACAAGATTCGTATGCACGCTTTCATATTTTTCTCCCCTTGGCTGATCGATGGTATAGCCAGATAGGTCCTGATATGAGTAGAGGAACGAAGTATCCAAAGATCAGGCCAGCATGGCTCCAGAGCTCCGTCAATCTTCTCAGATCCATAAAGGTTGGCGTGTACAGCCAAAAAGCCGCCACGAGCAGAATTAAGAAGACTTTCAATTGCTTTACAGGGTCCCATTTTTTCAGTAAATGACTGGATGAAAGGATTGTAAAGTAGACGTAAGGGAGGATGGTCGTAGACAGTACCATCAAGTAGAAGGACAAGAAAGTAATGTCCACTCGCTCCAGAAAACGATATTCTATGCCCTTCAGCAAAATAAGGGTAGGCCATGTATACTTCGTGATCTCATCGGGACTGAAATAAGTAAAGCAAAGTATCGTAACGTGCAGAAAAACAAGCAAGGACCAGGTATTGGCTGCTACGATCCCGAGCGCTGCATACTTCTTATTGTGCAGGAAGGGATATGCAAAGAAAGCCAGCTCAAATCCAAGGAAGGAGTATACCGTTAATCTAGCTCCCGAGATGATGGGGCCCCACCCCTCTTTTACGACAGGAAGCAAATTCAGCCAATGCGAGTCGGACAGCGTGGTCGTCAGCACAATTGGCATCCAGAGTGTAAGATAGAAAATCAGTTCTGAATATCTTGCAAGTACATGTATGCCTTTCTTGAGAATTACATAAGTCGGAATCACAAACAGGAAAACGATCAAATAGCCAGGTGTCTGAGTGAGAATCCATATATTCAAGATTCCCACCGTATTTCCAATAACTGTTATACACGCTAACAAACAGTACAAAATGACCAGAGCAATCGCTGCTCCCCCTACCCATTTTCCCAAGAATAGCGGCAGAAGCTCAACAATCGTATGATTCGGATACCGTTTCATGACACTGATAATCAGCAGACTGGCGATTACGGCTGCACCCCAACCGATCAAAAGAGAGATCCACCCGTCCGTTCCTGCCGCTTCCGCCAACTCCCGGGGCATAGACAATACACCGATTCCCACCTGTGTTCCATGTATTAAAAAAATGTACTGGAGGACCGTCAATTTGGGTGGTATCAATTTGTTCATTGCTGATCCTCCTTTCTCCAGTTTTTCCCCTGCCGGCGTGATTGCGTTGACAAGACACTTGTTGGCCGGTCCTTCATGAGCCAAAGTGGAAGCCGCAGAAACGTATCCTTCAAATCCCGAAACCTTACTGGTGCAAACGGACTTCCGTAAGGTGCCCCCAGCGATTCCAAGGAGATCAGATGACCAATCAGGATCATAAAGCCGATGATAATGCCGATGATCCCGAACATCGAGGCAAGCCCCATCATGGCGAAACGTACCAGCCTGATCGCAGCCGCCATGTCATAGTTGGGAAATATGAACGAGGAAATCGCTGTAAACGCCACCACAATCACCATGACATTGCTGACAATCCCTGCTTGTACGACAGCCTGTCCAATGACAATACCTCCGACAATCCCAACCGTTTGCCCAATCGGGGAAGGCAACCGAACCCCGGCTTCCCTCAGCATTTCCAGCGTCAATTCCATCATCACCGCTTCGATTAAGGGCGGAAAAGGCACCCTTTCCCTTGATTCTCCCACCGTTAGAATCAGATCTAGCGGGATCAACTCGTAGTTGAACGAGATCAAGGCAATGTAGAGGGCAGGTAGAAAAGTGGCAACCACCATTGCTGAAAATCGAAGCAAACGGATAAAGGATGATACCAGCCAGCGCGTACTGTAATCGTCCACGGATTGAAAGAACGAGACAAACGTGCTTGGCGCTATCAGCACACTTGGTGAACGGTCTACTACGATGGCAATTCGGCCCTGCAACAAATGAGATGCTGCTGTATCAGGCCTTTCCGTCGTATAAAATTGGGGAAAAGGCGAGTATGGATTGTCTTCAATCATTTCCTCCAGCTCACCGGTGTTGAGCACGGAGTCAACTTTGATAGCGCTAATCCGATCCTCCAAGATTCGAAGCATATCCGGGTCGACTATATCTTCGACAAACATGACAGAGACTTTGCAGACTCCTCTTTCCCCGATCCAAAATTCCTTGATCTTCAGTTCTCGATTGGGAATGTATCGCCGAATCAAAGCAATGTTTTGCAAGGCCGTTTCAACAAAGCCTTGGTGAGCGCCCTTCAAGGAAGTCTCTAACTGCGGATCTTCAATAGCGCGTTGCGGCCATCCGTTCGTATCCAATGCATACGCTTCTCGCTGCCCTTCAATAAACAGCAAGCTGCTTCCTTGCAGAATTTTATCTTCGACAGCTTGAAAGTCGTAGACAGGTGAAATCTGACTAATAGACAACAAGCCAAATATATTGGTGCCTCCTTGTTCGGGTGGATCCATAAGAGGACGCAGCACATTGTTGTTGATGGAATTTTTGTCCACCAACCCATCCAGGTAAACCAACGTTACCTGCCCCTCCATATAGTTGCTGGTAAAGCTGCGTATAACCAGGTCAGGGGTCTGGGTAAATATATTGGTTATCTCTTCGATATTCTCGCTTGTGCGATTGCTGATCATGCGATTTTGAACAAGGGGAGCAGACGGGCTGATTCTCTCAGTCACTAACGCCTTTTTTCTTCTCATCCATCCTCTGATTCTCATCTTGCGGCTTTCCTGCCTCCCAGTAGTTTGTTCTGTTAGCGTTGGTGACTACTGGGAAAACTATTCACTACCGATTGGAAAGGACGCTGCTTTTTGGAGATTTCAAATAAAAAAGGAGCCAAGGGAAGTTTCCCTTGGCTCCTTAGTGATTCTACACCAGGTATTACACCACATATCCGTCAGCTTCAATGACGCGATCGGCAATGGCTCTTTTCAGTTGAACGGTATTGATCGGTGTACGGCGAGTCAGCTTTTTCAGGATGGAGAGGCGCAGACGCAGATCGTCTCCTTCTTCCATCGCGGCCAGAGCTTCCTTCGCCCAAGCCTCTACGCGGTCAAACGCTTCCTGCACATAGACGACCGTCAGATCCAGCTTTTGCTGCTCTTGCTCCAGCCCGTTGGCAGCAATCGCTTTTTCCGTCCGTTTTACGACGCTGTCCATCGCATACAGCTCGATCAGCATATCGGCCGCGAAGACCAACAGCTCCTGCTCCTTGGAGATGGCTTGCTGGTACTTCATCAGCGCTGAGCCCGCGACCATCAGGATGATTTTGCGCGTCATCTCGATCAGATGCTTCTCTGCCACCAGCGGCGCGTCTTCGATCTCCTCGGGATAGTAGCTCATCAGCTCTTCCTGCAGACCTGCGGCGGCTTGCAGCAACGGCAGCTCGCCTTTCATCGCTTTCTTCACAAGCGTATCTGGGATCAGCAAGCGATTGATTTCATTGGTTCCCTCAAAAATGCGGTTGATGCGGGAGTCGCGGTACATATTCTCGATCTCATATTCGGACATGAAGCCGTACCCCCCATGGATTTGCACGCCTTCGTCCACGCAGTAATCGAGCACTTCTGTCGCAAATACTTTATTGATCGAGCATTCAATGGCATAATCCGCAATGGCTTTGGCGATTTCCTTCCCATCGTCGGCCTTCTCGCCCAGGCTGTTGAGCGCCACATCGAACAGGCCCACAGTACGGTAGACGGAGCTTTCCGCCGCATATGTCTTGGTCGCCATATTGGCCAGCTTGTTTTTGATCAGCGTGAAGTTGGCAATCGGCGTTTTGAACTGCTTGCGTTCCTTCGCGTAGGTCGTGGCAAGCTCCAAAGCACGCTTGGCAGAACCTACAGCACCTACTGCCAGCTTGTAGCGCCCGACGTTGAGGATGTTGAAGGCAATCACATGGCCGCGCCCAGGTTCACCCAGCAGATTTTCTACCGGCACCGGCACATCCTGCAAAATGACGGTGCGCGTCGACGACCCCTTGATCCCCATTTTCTTTTCTTCCGGTCCAAAAGAAACACCCGGGAATGTGCGCTCAACGATAAATGCGGTAAATTTCTCCCCGTCGATCTTGGCGTACACCACGAATACATCCGCAAAGCCCGCATTCGTAATCCATTGCTTTTCCCCGTTGAGGATGTAGTGTTTGCCATCCTCCGAGAGCGTCGCGGTCGTCTTGGCACCGAGGGCGTCCGAGCCTGAACCCGGTTCGGTCAAGCAGTACGCAGCCAGGCGTTTCCCGGACGCCAGATCAGGCAGGTAGCGGTTCTTCTGGTCTTCGTTTCCGAAATAGACGATTGGGAGAGAACCGATCCCCACATGGGCGCCGAAGCTAAGCGCAAAGCCGCGAGAGAGCGCGAATTTTTCCGTGACGAGAGCGGTGCTTACCTTGTCGAGTCCCAGACCTTCGTACGTCTCTGGCACATCACCTGCCAACAGCCCCAGTTCCCCTGCTTCTTTCAACAGACGCACGGAGATATCGAATTGATGGTTCTCGATTTCCTCCAGGTGCGGACGAACCTCATTGACGACGAATTCTTCCGTCGTTTTGGCGATCATTTTTTGTTCTTCGGTATACTCCTCCGGCACGAACACATCATCAGCCGAGCCTGCATCAATCAAAAAACTGCCACCGCGGATCAATTCTTTTGTCTCTCCCATGTCTATCTCTCCTCACATTTTGAAATTGTTGGATTGATTTACATCATTTCAAAAACGCCCGCTGCACCCATGCCGCCGCCGATGCACATGGTAACGACACCGTATTTACCGCCGCGACGCTTCATTTCATTCAGCAGCGAGACGGTCAAGCGAGCGCCTGTGCAGCCCAACGGATGCCCCAAAGCAATGGCACCGCCGTTGACGTTTACCTTTTCCTGATCGAGTCCTAATTCGCGAATGACTGCCAAAGCCTGGGAAGCGAACGCTTCGTTCAACTCGAACAGATCTACATCCTCGATCGTCAGGCCAGCCATTTTCAATGCCTTCGGAATCGCAACGACCGGACCGATCCCCATCACATCCGGGTCTACCCCGCCGACGGTAAAGGAACGGAACTTGGCGATCGGCTCCACGCCCAACTCTGCCGCTTTCTCCGCTGACATGATCAACACGGCTGCCGCACCATCGCTCGTTTGCGAGGAATTGCCTGCCGTGACGCTCCCCTTGACGTTGAAGACTGGCTTCAGCTTGGCGAGCGCTTCCGGCGTACTGTCCGGTCGCGGCCCCTCGTCCGTAGTGAAGACGCGCTCCTTGACCACCAGTTTTCCGTTTTGATCAAAAGCATGCTGCTTCACCGTGACCGGCACGATCTCATCCTGGAACTTGCCAGCCGCTATGGCTGCTGCTGCCCGCTTATGACTGGTCAGGGCAAACGCATCCTGGTCTTCACGGGAAATGTTGTAGCGATTCGCTACCTCCTCCGCTGTGTGTCCCATGCCCATATACGCTTCCGGCAAGGTTTCCACCAGCGTCGGGTTGAGTGCCACCTTGTGCCCTGTCATCGGTAAAAGGCTCATGCTTTCCACGCCGCCAGCCACGATGACATCTGCGCCGCCCACCATGATCTGCTGGGCGCCGTACGCAATCGTCTGCAAGCCGGAGGAGCAGAAACGGTTGATCGTAATGCCCGACACATTCGTCGGCAATCCGGCGCGAAGTCCGATCAATCGCGCCATGTTCATACCCTGCTCCGCTTCCGGTACGGCATTCCCGATAATCACGTCTTCGATGTCGGCTGGGTCCAACTGCGGAACTCGGCGCAGCAGGTCGCGAATCACCTCTGCTCCCATATCGACGGGATGCATATCCTTCAGGCTTCCTTTTTTTGCTCGGCCGATCGCGGTGCGGGCACCTGCGACAATCACTGCTTCTCTCATCCTTTTTACCCCCCTAGTTGCGCAATGGCTTGTTTTTCGTCAGCATGTGCTGCATCCGCTGCTGGGATTTTGGAGTCTTGATCAGCTCCAGGAAGGCTTGCTTCTCCAACTCCAAAATGTAATCCTCGGTCACTTCGGTCCCTGCTGGCAGGTTGCCGCCGGACAGAACATAGGCGATTTTGCTGGCAATCAGTTCATCGTGATCGCTGATGTAGCCGCTTTTTTTCATTGCGTAAACGTTCTGGCGCAATGTCGCGTAGCCGGTATCCCCGATGACGCGGACTTTGCGCGGTACTGGCGGGGTGTAGCCAGCGCGATCCATCTCGAGCACCAGCTGCTTGGCATCGTACAAGAGATGATCCGGGTTGACGCTGATCCGGTCTGTCGGGCGCAGATAGCCCAGGTTGATCGCTTCGTGACCGCTTGTCGACACCTTAGCCATCGCAATCGTCTCAAAAGCGCGAGCGACGAACGGGAAAGGATCGACCGGGACGGTACCGCCCTGCGGCACATTTTCCATGGCACGGAAGAGCATTTCCTTGGTACCGCCGCCACCTGGCAACAAGCCCACGCCTACCTCCACCAATCCGAGATAGGTCTCAGCTGATGCCTGCACCCGGTCCGCAAGATAGCTGACCTCTACTCCGCCGCCCAAGGTCATGCCGAAAGGTGCGGCAACGACTGGGCGATGCATGTAGCGGATGGCACGCGCCGCCTTGTGGAAATTGGTCACCAGCATGTCGAGCTCGAACCAGTTCTCGTCCTGCGCCTCCATCAGCGCCATCGCCAGATTCAAGCCCACGCAGAAGTTCTTGCCCTGGTTGCCGATGACGAGACCCAGGTAGTTTTTCTTCACTTCCTCTGCGGCGAAATTCGCCATTTGCAGGACATCCATGCCTAATGCATTGTTCGGAGAGGTGAACTCCAGGCAAGCCACGCCATCTCCCAGGTCGATCAAGGCAGCGCCGGCGTTTTTCTTGATCAGCTTGCCCTGCTCCTTGAGCGCCGCCAAATTGATTTTTTCCTTTTTGCTCTCGACTTCCTTATACTTGCCGCCGATCGAAAAGACCGAGAGACGTCCCTCCTGCTTCTGGTAGAACGAGGTTTTTCCGCTTGCCAGAAGCTCTTCCACGAGGGCAGGGATTCTCTCCCCTTCTTCTCTCATACGCGCGACCGACTTCTCGACACCGATGGCGTCCCACGTCTCGAACGGCCCCAGCTCCCAGCCGAAGCCCCATTTCATCGCCTGGTCGACCGCCACGATATCGTCTGCGATCTCATACGTCTTGTCCGCGGCATACAAGAGAACCTTTTTGAAGACGTTCCAGACGAATTCGCTTCCCTTGTCTTTGCCGTAGACGAGCGCCTTCAGCTTCTCAGGCAAGGCTTTTGCCGTCTTGGCGGCATCGAGGGAGGGGAATTTCGCCTTCACGCTTGGACGGTACTCCAGCGTCGCTGTGTCGATCGCATGGATTTCTTTTCCTTGGGCGGTTTTGATTTGTTTAAAGAAGCCTTGGCCCGCCTTCTGGCCGATCCATCGCCGCTCGACCATCTGCAAGACAAACTCCGGTATTTCAAAGACAGCCTTTTCTTCCTCATCGGAGCTTTTGTTTTTTACGTTGTTGGCGACGTGCACGTAGGTGTCCAGTCCCACCACATCCAGCGTGCGAAAAGTGGCGCTCTTTGGACGACCGATCACAGGTCCGGTCAACGCGTCTACCTCGTCGACACCCAGTCCCGCCTTGACCATCTCCTGGATCGAGACCTGCAAGCCGTATGTACCGATCCGGTTGGCGATGAAGTTGGGCGTATCTTTGCAAAGGACCGTTCCTTTGCCCAGCACCCGCTCGCCAAACTGCATCATGAAGTCCACGATGGCAGGGTCTGTATCCGTGCCTGGAATGATTTCGAGCAGCTTCAGATAGCGAGGCGGATTGAAGAAATGCGTCCCGAGAAAATGCTTGCGGAACTCCTCGGAGCGGCCTTCGCTCATCTCGTTGATGGAAACTCCCGATGTGTTGGAAGAGACGATTGTGCCTGGTTGACGCACTTCCTCGATCATGGCGAACACCTTCTGCTTGATTGCCAGATTCTCCACCACGACCTCGATAATCCAGTCCACTTCCGCGAGCAAGGAGAGATGATCCTCGAAATTCCCAACTGTGATCCGCTCACTATATTGCTTATCATAGAGAGGAGCGGGTTTTTCCTTGAGCAGACGATCCTTGCCAGCCTGCGCGATCCGGTTGCGGACGGCAGCATCATCCAAGGTAAGCCCTTTTTTGCTCTCCTCCTCCGTCAGTTCACGCGGCACGATGTCGAGCAGATAGACGGGAATTCCCACGTTTGCCAGATGTGCGGCGATCCCGGCCCCCATCACGCCAGACCCGAGAACGGCAGCTTTGCGAATTTTGCGTTCCATCACCAAATCCTCCTCAGTTATGATCGATTATGCGGCAATCATAAAAATTTTCTGAATAGCGTGCTTTTCCTATTCATTATACGTTTTTGGCTGTCGTTCTGTCATGTAAATCATCTGATGTTTTGAATGAATACTCATTCATTTTGTGGGGAAAAAATGACATCTCACTTGCGGCCGGATGAGCCATGAGATGTTTGGTTCCACAAACTGAATCAGCGTTCAGTTGTCATTGTAATCGAAAATTCTGTCTCTTGCAAGATGAATGTAAGTCTTTAGACGTACAGGATAATCAAACCTGCGTTCCAAAAAGTTCCTCCTCGCGGTCATTACTCCCTCCTGGCTCTATACCATACACTCGACCTATCACATTTTTTACGATTGGGTGAGGTATTGTGCGAAATCAGACAGAAGGGAATACAATTCCCCACATTTCTTATTTTCAGGGAGAAAGAGGGTTGGTCCTCACTGGATTGCTTGGTTTTCTGCTTGCTGGAATATGCGCCGTTTGGGTCTTGCTGTACGGGGCATCTGTCGGCTCTGAAGGCGATGTCTCAAAAGCGTTTTCCTTCAACGCTGCACTCGGCATCTTTTTGCTGTCGACGGCTGCAATCAGTCCATTTTCGGGGATGAGCCGGATCAGCAGAACCGTTTTCCGGTGGAGCTACATCTTGCTTGCCCTTTATTCTTATTTTGCAGAAAACGTACAGAACTTTCGCGGCGTAGACCCCAGATTTCACAGCAACGGCAGTCCCTTTGATTACGTTGTATCCAACACATTTGCTTTTGTTGCTCTCCTTTTGGTCTTGTTTTATCTGTTTTTCGGTCTGTCATTCTTCCGTAAAAAAGCGTACAATCTTCATCCAGAACTTGTATTGGGCATCCGTTACTCGATGATCGCCGTCCTCTTATCCATGGCGGGCGGGGTATGGATTTCCTTCCTCCAGAGCCGGTATACCGGTCTGGACGGAAACATTATCTGGCTGCACGGCATAGGCTTTCACGCCCTGCAGATCATTCCCGTCGCCGCCCTGCTGGCAAAGCATGCGCTGTCGGAACAGCTTCGCAGCTGGTGGATTCATCTGACTGGACTCCTCTACTTGCTCGGCTTAATCGCGGTCGGGTGGCAAACGCATCTGGGCTTATCCGTACTCGAACTGTCACTTTTCCCCCTGCTGGCGTGGGCAAGCTTTCTTGCGATCATCGCAATGGGTGGAATCCTGCTCTACAAGAACGTCAAGAATAAGCAAAGGTAGGGAATGATCTTAACCGTTCTGGTTACAAAAAAGGGCACCCGGGTAGAGAATGGGCGCCCTTCATTTCGTTCCTTATTTCTGCTTGTAAATGACGTTGACCAGCCTGCGGCCAAACGGACTGTATTCATCTGCTTCAAACACATATTCGATCTGATAAGTACCGTTTGCATTGTCTTTGTACTGGCCCACTACGATCAGTTTTTTCTTGTTGCCCTCATCGATTCTGGCTGTTAGATTGATATGCTCCGTATGCTTGGGCTTAAACGGGAAATCGGACCATTTTTTCAAAATGGACGAATCGAAAAACTTCGACAATCTTGCTTGATCGTTTTTTTCGTAAGCCAGGCTGGCTGCAGCCAAATAAGCTTGTGCCGCCTTGACATGACGGGCGTTGGAAGGCCCTGTAAACTGGTTGACGACATCACGCTCGTAAAAGCTGTGAAGACGGGTCAAGACCACAGCATACTGCGCTCGAGTCATGTACTCATAGGGGTTGAACTCGTCAGACGCGCCAAACAGACCGTATTCACTGATCGCGGTCGCATATGGAGAGTAGGTGTCTCGATAGTAGCTGTCCTGTTTCCATTCGTAAAAGCTGGTGAAATACGACTTGGCATCCTCTGGCTTGATATTGATTCCGCGAAATTTTTGCGGGGTCATCATATGGAACAGCACCATACTCGCCTCTTCTCGAGTGAGCGGACGCTGCAGGGCCGTCGAAGAAAGCCACCACTCCGGGTTATCCTTTTCCGGTTTGCGCATCAGCTTCCCGCTCTCAGCCAGGTACAAATAGTAAAGCATGCGATCGCCCGGGTCATAATCGGTGACAATGCCGGTCTCGATGCGGTACAGGGCTCGCAGATTGGCCAGAAGCTGCTCGATCTCCCAACGCGAGTTGTACCGGTAGTCCAGGTTGCCTTTGCGTTCAGGCTTTGCGAGGGGACCGTACACCGACTCAAACACCCGGTTCAGCAACGCGATCGCTTCCCCGCGCGAGATGTGTTTGTCTGGGTAAAATGACTGCCTGCCATCCCCCTTCAAAATCCCTAAATTGGCCAAATATTCAATATCGTCTTGTGCCCAATGTCCCCTTATATCCATATAGGGACTTTGTGCCGAGGCGCTTCCTGTCAAAGCATTTTGCGCAACCAGCAATAGCATCAGAAAACAGAACAGAATACGCTTGAAAGTCATCGTTTCGTTCTCCTTTCCACCTTTTTCTAGATCTGTTATCCTCATATCGATAGGGAAAAATGTAATAAGCTCACTGTCAAACAAAATACCAATTTATTGCCAGTATGTAAAGCTGATTTCGCCTGAAAACAAAGAAACTGCCCTATAGACCTAGGACAGTTGGATTAGTGTTACTCTTCAATTTTATCCATCCACTCAGGTCCCTTTTTTACCAGAACCCGGTAGAGCAAGAGGTTGAGGATGCCAAATACCAGGAATAGGACCAAAGCCACAGGAATCAGCGAACCTCCCCAGCTGACCACCCCAATTACCGTAATCCCAGTGAGCAGCACCCCGAACAGAAGTGAAAAAAGTGGATTGATATTTTGCTTGACCGCTTCTTGTTCCGAGGTCCACCCCAGCTTGGGTCTTTGTAGATCAATCAAAAACCCGAACTGATTCATCAGCACCACGCCAGGTATGGAGACCAATACCGCCAAGCTAGCAAGCAGCGGTGTAATCGGCAGAAACCAGGCCGCTACAGCCAGCAACACCAGAATGCTGAGCATGCTCAGGATTGTACCGGGAAAAAGCTTTGCCAGTAAAAACTGGCGGAAAGGCAGCGGAAAGCTTTTACTCAGAAAAAAGGCTTGCCCTTCTCTCGTGATCGCTGTCACGGAAGCAGAGTTCATGCATGCTAAAACGATGCTGCCGGCAAGAAAAATGGCGACGCTGAGTCCTCCTGTACCTGTTATCCAGCCGCGGATGGCTTCAAGCACATCCTTTTTTTCCTGAATTCCCACCAATGGAATCAATATCAGAAAAGGCATCAACAGGCTTGGCAATAAACAATTGAGCATATAGGCAGGGGTCCGCCAGATCACTCGCCATTCCTTGATGGCAAAGGACCACCAGGCTGAGCGTTTTTGGGCCAGTTTGGCAAAGGCATCCCCCTCTACCTTCTTGCGTGTACCTGCTGATTCACTAATGCCCATTACTCCTGCAAAGTAGAGTCGGTCTCCTGCGAAGGAAAAAACCAGGAATCCCGCTATCGTTGCCAGGAGAAAGGCGAGCAGATACCCCATCCCGCTCCAGTATCCGCTTTCCACCAAGGCCAGGACAGCAAGCTTGGTACTGGGAAAAAGCTGTGTGGCGAGATTGAGCAGCACATTCTCTCCGGACAAGAGCTGCTGCTGCAATTGCTCGATGTCCTCCATCGCGCTGCGTTGCTTCTGAATGAAGTACTGGAAGCCCAGCACCGCTCCAATCCCTACGATCCCGCCGATCAGTCGGAAGCGATCCTTTCGCTTTCCGATATTGGTAAACCGCATGAACAGCATCACAAGAATGGAGGAAAGCGCCAGCGGCACAACGGGCACAACGAGAAAAAGGATGATCGCAAACAGATAGTACAGCACACCGGCGTCACTTTTGACCCCGTATACTACCAGCAAAGGCCCGATCAAGATCAACTCGGTCAGGTATTCATAGAACAAGGCGACCAAAAATTTCGCCCCCAAAATTTCCCTTGGAGCCAAGGGCAGGGGCAATAGGTGCTCCACGTCCTGCGAATAGTAAAAAACCGTAATGACGTAGATTATGCCCAGCACGAAAATCGCACAGGAGACAAGCGCCAGGCCCAATCCCAAAATGGCGCTCTCTTGGCCGATCTGCGCCAGTCCATCGTACAGCTCCGCGACAAACCAGACACCGCTGATGATCATTGGCAAAAACCCGATAAGCATCAGCGCTACAAGCATCAAGCTTTTCCACTCGCCGCCCTTTTTTCTTGACCCAAGCCGGCTCGAGTTTTTCAGCATGATTTTGGTCAGCAGCCAGATGTTATTCATGCTTGGTCAACTCCAGGAACAGACTTTCCAGCGATTGATGGGACTGAAAGTGTTCCTGCATCTGCGGGAAGGTGCCGCAGAAAAGGATTTTCCCCTTGTTGATGATCGCCACTCGGTCACAGAGCTTTTCCGCTACCTCCAGCACATGCGTCGAAAAGAACACCGTCCTGCCGCTGTCAGCGTGCTCGCGCATCATCTCCTTCAGAGTAAAGGAGGATTTGGGATCCAGTCCCGTCAAGGGCTCATCCAGAATCCACACCTCGGGATGATGGACCAATACGCCCATGATGACGATTTTCTGCCGCATGCCGTGAGAGTAGCTCTGGATGGTGTCGCCAAGCGCATCCTGCATGTCAAAGCGCTTCGCCAGCGTTTCGATGCGGCTGTTGCGCACATCCTGCTCCACGCCGTATATATCCGCCATAAAGCTGACGTATTCCAGACCTTTCAGCCGTAAAAACAAATCCGGGCTGTCCGGTACGTAGCCAAAGCGCTGCTTTGCCTTGATCGGATCTGTAGCAATGTCGGTTCCATTGATGCGGATTTGCCCGGCATCCGGCTTGATGATCCCCGTAATCATTTTGATGGTCGTGGTTTTACCGGCTCCATTGGGACCCAGGAAACCGAATATCTCACCGTCAGGTATAGTCAAATCAAGGTTATCCACTGCCCGACGAATACCGTTGTAACTTTTGCTGACACCATTTAGTTCAATCATGGCAACCTCTCCTCTTTCATAGAGAATTCCGTACTTCCCTTCTGTTTCATACGAATTTGCTTATGAAAAAGTAACTGAAAAAAATGGAAGAGCCGGATCGTGAATACCCAGCTCATTTGCCTGCCTACCTGCTATTTACATTGGCGGTACGTAGCTTCCATCGCGAAGCATGGTCAGCTCGCCCATGATAAACGCCAGATCGGGATCATCCCCATCTCCGCTCTCATCGATTGCTTCCAGCCTGCGCAGCAAAATGCTGGCAAAATCCTGGATCATGACAGGCTGTGCTTCCAGGTCATTCTCGTCAAACACATCGTAGCTGGTCAGTGCTTCCAGATGGGTCGCAAGGTGAAAGCCGCCGATATCCCCCAGAATCTCCCGTCTGTTCAATTTGGATTTTTCCAATTTTTTCAACATAGAGACAATGTCATTGGCATACACGCTGGGGAATGCCACTTGATAAAAGTTGCGGTTTTTCGCGTCATTCGTTTTAATGATCAGGATGTCGATTCCATCCGGCTTCTTTGCCTTTTTCCCAAATCCAAACATTTATTTTCCACCTCAATTGTTCGATCTGCATAGCTCCCTCCATGATAGACATATTCAGGTTGCGAGACAACCCCCATCCTGTTTCCTTTTTTCATTTTGGTCTAGCAGGCAACGGTAAATCTTAACACGTCTATTCCCTCCCTCTCCCACACACCCTAAGTAAAAATGCCAAAGAGGTGCAAAAAATGAAGCTAAGGAACATTTGGGTCTGTCTGCTGGTAGCAGCCTTTCTGATAACGGGCTGCACCGGTTCTAAAGGCGGGGAGAAAAAAGAAGAAAAGACTACAAAGACACAAAGCAAGAAAGACGAAAAGACAACCAAAACGAAAACAAAAAGCAAAAAAGACAATAAGACAGCCAAAACAAAGAGCAAAAAAGCCGGTGAATCAAACAAGAAAAAGACAGTCCATTCTTCGGCAGTACAAAAGCTGGGCAACAATAAAATGGACATCGTCCTGTTTTTGAACCGTGCGGAGAACGTCGTGTCGGACGTCTACTTCGCTACCCTGGAGCACAAGGGAAAAACGGTAACGGAGGACGGCAAGCAATATCGGGAGCTGCCCAAACGCTTTGACACCAAGGAAAAAATCATCTCCCATTTCAACCGCTACTGGAGCCGACCGTTGGCAGAAAGTCTGTACGACAATCTGTCCACGAAGCAAGTCAATAAGAAATTGTATGTCTCCATTCCAAATGTGGATTATCCGATGATGATTTCTGTACGAAATACGACGGTTCAAAAACAGGACGATCACGTGCGCGTCACTGTCAAGAATGTGACAGACCCTGCCTACTCCCCTGATGACCGTACGCTCCACTATCTTCTCGGACGGGACAGCAAAACCAAACGCATTGAGATTGAATCCCGTACCGGCGCCTATGGAAAAGAACATTTTCAATGAGCCCCTTGACATTTCGGTGAAGGAAAGTGAATAATAGTTAATTAATAACGCGATTAATAAAGCGCATACGGTCGCTATGACGGGGAAAAGTAGAACTGCCCTTCAGGTCCAGAGAGCGAAATCCATTGGCTGAGAGATTTCGTCCTTCGAATCAGTTTGAACCCACCCTTGAGCTTCCAGGGATGACCTGGACAGGTTTCTTTCACCTGTTATCCAAGAAAGAGAGCCGGACGTTACCAGCCTGAAGCATCGCTTCTCGCTATAAACGTCAAGTAAGGTGGTACCGCGGAGGTTATCAAGCCCTTTCGTCCTTATTCAAGTGACGAGAGGGCTTTTCTATTTTCAACGAAAATCAGGAGGAAGCACGATGAAGAAGGGAAAAATGCGGTTGGTTGTAAAGGTGGGCAGCAGTTCATTGGCAGCTGCAAATGGCGGGGTCGATCCAGAAAAAATGTCCCTGCTCGTCTCGGCAGTCAATCACCTGCGCGAGGCTGGTCATCAGGTCGTACTCGTCTCATCAGGAGCAGTAGCCAGCGGTTATCAAAAACTGGGGTACCAGCAACGACCGCGAACCCTCGCCGCCAAACAGGCAGCAGCAGCCATCGGGCAAAGTCTCCTGATGCAAACCTACACACAGTTATTTGCCGCCCATCAGTGCAGTGTGGCCCAAATTCTTTTGACCCGCGGCGATTTTTCCGACCGCGAACGCTATCAGCACGCGTTCCAAACCTTGTCTTTGCTGCTCGACAGACAGATCCTGCCGATCATCAATGAAAACGACACTGTTTCCGTGGCGGAGCTGACGTTTGGCGACAACGACATGCTTGGTGCCCTGGTAGCCGGTCTGGTCCATGCCGACTTGTACATGATCCTGACAGACACCAACGGTCTGTACGACAAGGACCCTCGCTCCAACGCCGACGCGTCGCGCATCCCTTGGCTGGCAGAAGTGACCGAAGAGGTGGAACAGCTAGCAGGAGGCGCTTCCCGGCTGGGAACAGGAGGCATGCGCTCCAAGCTGATCGCAGCGAAGACAGCACAAGGCTTGGGGATCCCCAGTTTTATCGGAAAATTGGAGCAACCGCAAGACCTGCTGGCAGTCGTGTCCGGAGACGGCAACGGCACCTATGTCAATTACCGGCCCGAAGAGCCCGCTCCAAGCGGTTTGCCTACTCGCAAGCAATGGATCAAGCTGCACTCCCCTACCCGCGGCTCGATCACCATTGACGAAGGCGCTGCAGAAGCGATTCTCGAGCAGAGACGCAGCCTGCTTCTGGCTGGCGTACGCGACGTAAACGGGACATTCTCCCCTGGTGAAGTCATCGAGGTGTACTGTGGCGGCGAACTGATCGGCCGCGGAGTCAGCCGTTTCGCAGCGGAAGAACTGGCAGAATCTCTTTCTACCGCCAAGACAGCGCGACGCAGCGGCACCGTGATCCATCGCGATCAGTGGACAGAGACGATCTAAACGAACGGTTTCAACCGATGTATGCCATCGGATTCTATAAAATGATGAGAGAGAAAAGGAGAGGGAGATTATGGGGAACTGGAAGCAGCAGCTTCAGGAGCAATTGCGATTGGCGAAGCAAGCATCGCGCAAATGGGCATTGTTGACCACCGAAGAGAAAAACAACGCGTTGACCGCGATCGGGGAACAGCTTCTGGCAGACGAGACTGCCATTCTGGAAGCAAATAAGCAGGATTTGGCCCGTGCAGAAGCAGATGGGCAAGCTAGCTCGTATCTGGACCGTCTCCGTCTGACACCGGAGCGTATCCGCGATTTGGTCGACGGTCTGCAGCAGCTCGTCGCTCTGGAGGATCCGGTCGGCCAATCGATGGACAGCTGGACTCGTCCCAACGGACTGGTCATGGAACAAATCCGCGTGCCGCTCGGCGTGATCGGCATGGTCTACGAGGCTCGCCCCAATGTGACGATCGATGCCGCAGCCATTGCCTTGAAGACCGGAAATGCCATCGTTCTGCGCGGCAGCCACAGCGCGGTGAACAGCAATCTCGCCCTCGCCCGGAGCATGCGCGACGCTCTGACGAAAAGCGGCCTGTCTCCTGAGGCCGTCCAATACCTGCCTTTTGCCGAGCATGAATCCGTCGACATGCTGTGTACCGCGAACGGTCTCATCGACGTGATCATTCCACGGGGCGGAGCCGGATTGATTTCCCGCGTGCTGAAAACCGCGAGCGTCCCTGTACTGGAGACAGGAGTCGGCAATTGCCATATTTTTGTGGAGCGCACAGCCGACTACGGCATGGCGGAAGCGATTGTACTGAATGCCAAAACCAGCCGTCCTTCCGTCTGCAATGCGGCGGAGAGCCTTCTCCTCGATCGCGAATGGCCGCTCGCTTCGCAGCGCAATCTCTTGCAGCGTCTGCATGAAGCCGGGGTAGAAATTCGGGCGTGCGAGCTGACACGAAAGCAGCATCCCGAGCTCTCCTCTTTCCTGAAGCAAGCAAACGAAGAGGATTGGGATACGGAATACATCGACCTGATTATTGCGGTGCGCACCGTGGAAAGCCTGGAGGACGCATTAGAGCATATTTCGTTGCACAGCACCGGCCACTCCGAAGCCATCGTGACTGAAGACGAAGCCGCTGCTCAGCGCTTCTTGGCAACGGTGGACGCCACGACAGTTTATCACAATGCGTCAACCCGCTTTACGGACGGCGGAGAATTCGGCTTCGGCGCAGAAATCGGCATCAGCACACAGAAGCTGCATGCTCGCGGTCCTATGGGCTTGCCTGCGCTTACTTCCTATAAATACGTCGTACGCGGCAATGGTCAGATCAGATAGTCCGGAAAGGAGGCAACATCTATGAACCCGCAACAGGGTAGTTCCATTGAAGGACAAATTGGTTTTCTCGGGGCAGGCTCCATCGTCGAAGCCATGCTCGCTGGCATCATCAAAAAGGGACTTGTCTCCCCGAATCACATCCTAGTCTCCAACCGGAACAATCAGGAGCGGCTGGATCAGCTGGCACGCGCCTTTTCAGTACAAGTGACGCAGGACAAACACGCCCTGGTACAGACGTGCGACATCCTGATCCTGGCGATAAAGCCCAAGGATGCCGCAGAAGCGCTGATGGAGCTTCGCGGAGCGGTCCGTCCTGGACAGCTGGTCATCTCTGTCATCGCCGGAGTCGCCACTTCCCTGATCGAGGAATGGCTGGGTGTGGAGTGCTCCATCATTCGGACGATGCCGAACACCTCTTCTGCAATCGGCCTGTCTGCCACTGGCCTTGCCTGCAACCGTTTTGTCACAGAGGCTCAGCTGCAGCTTGCCACCCGGCTCTTTGAAGCGATTGGCACCGTCTATACCGTAGCCGAAGAGGAGCTTGACATTGTCACTGGACTCTCCGGAAGCGGCCCAGCCTATATCTACTACCTCGTCGAAGCCATGGTGGGGGCCGGGACCAAGGCTGGCCTGTCCCGCGAAACATCTCGTCAGCTCACCCTGCAAACCTTGTTGGGAGCAGCGCACATGCTGCTGGATACCAGTGAGGAGCCGGCTCTCCTGCGCCAAAAGGTAACCAGTCCGGGCGGAACGACGCAAGCCGGGCTGGAGGTTCTGGAAGCGTATCAATTCCAGGAGGCTATCTCTTCCGCCATTCTGCGTGCGACAGAGCGTTCACGGGAGCTGGGGGCGCAATACCGGTAGCTTTTGCTGGTCCTCTCCCCTGTTGTATACTGGATGCAACTGTGTAAGAATACGGAGGTTCTCATGAACATATACGCCTTGTATGGGACGAGCGGAACGGGCAAAAGCTCCATCGCACTGGAATTGGCCCATCGCATGCAGATTGATGCAATCATCGACGATGGCATTCTGATTTACCAGGGACGCAAAGTGGCGGGTACCTCCGCCAAGTACGAAAAGACGAAGATACAGGCAGTCAAACGCGCTATTTTTCACTACAAGGAGCATGCCGGCGAGGTCCGCAAAACGCTCGCTGCGCTCGCTCCTGAGCGCCTGCTGATCCTGGGTACGTCGCAGCGGATGATCGAACGCATCGTGGAGGCTCTCGGACTGGCGGAGCCGGACGAGTACATTCCCATCGAGTCGATCAAACGCCCCCAAGACATCGAGGCGGCCCGCTACATCCGGGAGACGATGGGCAGACACGTGATCCCTATTCCCCGCGTAGAGGTAGAGCAGGATTTCCTTACGCGTCTGCTCTCTTCTGCCACACGGATCTTCTCCTCCAAAAAGGAAATTGGCGGTGAGTCCACTGTGGTTCATCCCCCCTTTTCCGGTGGCCGCATTATTATTCATCCGCAGGTGCTGCGAAAAATGGTGCAGGGAGTGTGCAATCAATACGAGGAAGTGGAGCAGATTGTCAAATCAAGAGCATCGTTCGACGATTTGCCGCGAATCGAGTTGACTTTGTCCTTGAAGGTTCCTTACGGCTCGTATATCCCCGAACGGATTCGCACGCTGCAGTCAGAGCTGCATGAGGAGATCAGCTATTGCCTGAACATTGCTCCCGCTAGTATTGATATACAAGTAGTTGGGTTGCAGTTTTCGGAAAATGGAGTCCAATAGTTTTCATGGGACGTGGGTATTCACCCGCGTCTTTTTTGTTGGTTGTTATTGGCTAACCAGCGATTGAGGTACGAAGAATTCAGGTCGGGGCAAACCCAAATGGTCGCGCAAATGGTTGCCTTCGTATTCTTTTCGAAACAATCCTCGCTGCTGCAATACGGGTATCACTTGGTCAATAAATTCTTCGAACAGCGTTGGATAGTATGGGATCAATAGATTAAATCCGTCTGCCGCTTCATGGTTGAACCATTCTTGCAACTGATCGGCAATTTGTTCAGGAGAGCCAAAAATGAGTCGATGGCCTCGTGCACCAGCGACTTTTTTGTACAATTGCCGTATCGTCAATTTCTCCCGTCGAGCCAAATCGATGATCAGTTGACGGCGACTTTGGTTTCCGTTGGTCGCTGGAATTTCATCGGGTAACTCACTGTCCAAATCATAGTGGGACAGATCCAAACCTCCCAAGTAATCCGACAAAAAAGCCAATCCAATATCCTCGGGAATCAAGTTTTGCAGCTCTTCGTATTTAGCGCGCGCTTCTTCCTCTGTTCTGCCAACGATCGGTGAAACACCAGGCAATATTTTGATATGATCGGGATTTCTCCCCAAGCGCTTCGCCGTTTCCTTGATATCTCGATAAAACACCTGTGCTTCCTCCAGCGTTTGCTGCGCGGTAAAAATGACTTCTGCTGTCTTCGCTGCGAAGTTCTTGCCGCGCGGCGAAGAGCCTGCTTGAATCAATACCGGATGGCCTTGAATGGGACGGGAAGCATTCAGAGGACCTTTCACCTGGAAGTATTTTCCTACATGATTTGCCGTGTGCAGCTTGCCTTTTTGAAAATAAACTCCGGCTTCCTTGTCGCGGATCAGCGCATCGTCTTCCCAGCTGTTCCACAGTTTCTTGACCACTTCTACGAATTCATCCGCAATCGCGTATCGCTCATCATGTTCCGGGTGAGAAGACTTGCTGAAGTTGTACGCATCATTTTCGTAATAGGAGGTTACAATGTTCCAGCCTGCTCTACCTTTGCTTAAATGGTCAATCGACGCAAATTTTCTCGCTACGTTAAATGGTTCGTTATAGGTTGTGCTTACAGTAGCAACCAATCCGATCCTTTCCGTTACCGCTGATAATGCTGAGATCAACGTCAACGGCTCGAATCGAACCATTTCAGATGGATGGCTTTTTTCTGTCAAAGAGAGAGCGTCACTGATAAAGAGCATGTCCAGTTTCCCTCTTTCGGACATTTTCGCCAGTTCTTTGTAAAAGTCAATATTTTCATAACCGTTTTGCGGCGTATTCGGATGGCGCCAAGCTGCGATGTGATGACCGGATCCCATCATGAATACCCCTAAACTCATTTGTCTTTTTGCCATTGCTGAGTCCCTCCATCTGCTCCGCATTCTTCACAAAAAATCCCCCTGTTGTTTTTCTGTTGCCAGCTAACAAGACAAGGGGGACACCGATTCAACTTAAGCCCGCCAACTAAGCAAGCGCTTTTCAAAGGCTTTGGCAATCAAGTCGGATAATTTGCCAAGAGCCGCATAGATCATGATGCTCAGGATAATCACATCCATTTGCATAAAATCTCGCGCGTTCATGGCCATGTAGCCTATCCCGGAATCAACGGCCACGGTCTCTGAGACGATCAATGTCAGCCACATGATGCCCAATGATTGTCTCACGCCCACAAGCGTCGCAGGCAGTGCGCCTGGCAAGACGACCTTCGCAAACAACGTCCAGCCCTTTAGCCCATACACTTTCGCCATCTCGATCAGACCCTTGTCGATGGAGCGAATTCCGTAAAAGGCGTTTACATAGACAGGGAAAAACACACCCACTACAACGAGAAAAATTTTGCCCTCTTCGCCTATCCCAAACCAAATGATCACAACCGGAATCAACGCTAAATGAGGAATATTACGGATCATTTGAAGAGTTGAATCCAAAAATTTTTCTGCTATCGGATACAAACCGTTCAGAAGTCCGAAGAACATGCCGATTGCGACGCCAATCACCAGCCCGGTAAAAGCCCGTTGTGAGCTTGCCCACGTATGTGCCAAAAGCTCCCCGCTTAGCGCCAATTTGAAGAATGCCGTCAATACCGCTACCGGGCTAGGAAAAAGCTTCGTATCCACCCAAGCAAATTCAGTTGCTATGTACCAAATGATCAAGACGAGGAGAGGGATTATGAAAGGAATCCATTTGCCTTTTTTCACTGCATCCTTACCTCCCTCTGGGTACTGTCCACTTACTTGACGAACCAATTGAAGTTTTCGTCAGAAGCATTCAATTTCTCTGGAATGACTCCTTGTTCATAGAAAAAGTCGGAAATATTTTGCAGCGGTTCGATTGTAGCTTCACTCATGGGCAGAATTTCACGTGTTCCTCCACGCTCTTCTACCACCTTTAAAATATCTGCATTGGAGCTGTATAGATTGGCCAGGATTTTTGCGGCTTCATCTGTATTCTCGTTTGCCCACTTTCCTACGATCGCGAGCTCATCAAGAATAATTTTGATCGCATTGGGGTGTTCATTGGCAAATTTGCGCTCTGCGTAATAGAGATTCTCGCCCTCGAGGGGTGCTTTATCCCCAAATACAGAAGTATTGTCCGCGATCACGCGAGCATCAAACGACGCCTCAGCCTCTGCCGTAAACGGGTCCCAGATTGCCCACGCATCAAAATTTTTGCTGCCAAATGCGGAGAAAGCCTCTGCAGGATTGATAAACTGCAGCTGAATATCATTCACGCTGAGCCCCTCTTTTTCCAATGCGCGAACAAGCATGTAATGCTGCGTCGTTCCCTTCGAAACCACTACTTTTTTCCCTTTCAAATCTTTCACAGATTGAATATCCGAGTCGCCTCGAACAATGATGGACGATCCGCCCGATACGCCAGTTTGAGCACCGATGCGGACAAATGAGCGCCCCGCTTGTTGCGCGTAGATGCTGCCTGTCGCTCCGCCACCACCAAACACGATGCCTCCGTCTACCATGGCTTCGAGCATGGCTGGTGTAGCAGAAAACTCATTCCAGGAAATTTTGAATCCTTCAGCCTCCAGGCGCTGTGCCAAGTTGCTTTTTTCTTTCAAAAGACTGAGCAATGGCATCCCTTTTTGATAGCCTAACTTAATCTCGACCAAATCTTTTTTCGTTGAATCCGGTGCTGTACCTCCGGTGGATGGGTTCGACGACGCGTTGTTACCGGAGCATGCCGTCAACAGCAAAACCAAAACCATGGCTGAGATGAAAAATAGTTTTCTGGATGTTGTTTTCATTGTTCTACCCCTCATCGTGATACCCAATGTAAGCTTTCATTTACGTTTGTAAACAAATCGATGCCATCTGCGGTAACCACAAATGTATCTTCTACGTTATATCCGCCTGTCGTGCTGTAATACGGGCATTCAAAACAAAGTACCATGCCCTCCTCAAACACCCAGTCGCTTTCCGGCGAAATCAACGGATACTCTTCGATGAAGGTATCCACGCTGATGGAGTGTCCAACATGACCGCGAGCATACTGCGGTATCCCTGTCTCCTGAACCGTTTTCTGTGTGACCTCAAAAACCTCCGAAAACCTAACTCCTGGTTTGATGAGTGAAAGGCCTTTTTTAAACCCGGCGAGGATGGCTTGATATTTTTCCTCCTGTTTTGGGGTTGCCAGTCCACCAACCACGAACGTGCGTGCAATATCGGATTGGTAGCCAAAGTACGTAACGCCACCATCCAAACGCACGATGTCCCCTGCTTGCAACACGTAATCGCGCGGGATTGCAGCCGCCGAATAGTTCGGACCGACCGAACTGATCATAAGCGCTTCCGTTACATGTTTATCGAGGGCATAGGCATGCTTTTTGTAAATCGCATGCACGTCTACCTCTGTGTGTCCTGGTTGTAATTCCTTCGCAGTCAAATAAAAGGCTTCTTCTGCAATCTGGGCCGCTCTGCGCAACACTTCTATTTCCCATTTTGTCTTGATCGAACGCGCTTTATTGAAAGGGAGCGTTCCATCCACAATGTGCTCACGACCAAAAATCGCGGAAAGCCGTTCTACGTCATCCCATGTCAAACTGCTGCGCTCAACAGCAAGAACTGGATCCTCCTTGAAGCTTTTTATCGCATCGACTGCGATATCGAATGACTGCCCCAGATTCATTTCTGCCGTTTTCTTGAGGGTAGAGGCTTCCTGCGAATCATCCTCGATAAAAATCCAGGAGTTGTACTTCACAATATCTACACCCGTTGTCTGATACTCGGCTGCCTGCCTTTCAAAATCATTTACGATCAGCTTTATGCTCCCCTCAGCCGGTACGACTGCGTAAGCAACGCCGGGTTTTTTCATCAAACCAAGAAATCTGCTGGAAAACCCGGTTGCATAATAAATACTCTCTTGCTTTGTCAACAATAGGACATCAATGTTATGCTTCTTCAGCTCCCTTTGCAATTTGGCTTGTATCTCATTCTGATTTCTCGTAATTTGTTTATTTCCGACAACTGTCATCAGAATTCTCCTCTCTTCTAGATCGCGAAGGTCTCGACTTTTTCTACTTTTCCCAAAACTCTGTTTAAAATCGTTCCTTCCAGCTCCGCGTACATCGCATTTCCACGCTCGCGCGGTCGATACAAGGCGATCTTTTTATCTAGCGTAATTTCACCTGCTTCAATCAAAATCACCCGATCTGCCAATGCAACAGCTTCACTGACGTCGTGCGTAACCATGATTGCAGTAAAGCCTTGTTCTCTCCAGAGATTTTCGATCAGCCTTTGCATGTCGATCCGAGTAAGCGCATCTAGCGCTCCCAGCGGCTCGTCTAGCAAAAGCAGACGTGGACCACTTACCAAAGCACGGGCTAAGGCGACTCTTTGCTTTTGACCACCTGACAGAACGGACGGCCATTCATTCGCGCGATTTGCTAATCCTACCTGTTCTAACGCCCAATCCGCCTTCCCCTGCCAGTCTCCGGTCAAACCAAGCCCGACGTTGTCTCGGATTTTTAACCAAGGGAGCAACCTGGAGTCCTGAAACATGATTTTGGAATCTGGATGGAGCCCCCGCAATTCATGATGGTCATGGTAGATGACACCTTCGCTCGGAGTATCAAGACCGGCGATTTGACGAAGCAACGTGCTTTTTCCACATCCGCTCTTCCCCACAATCGCGATAAATTCGCCTGCTTGAATCTCCAGATGGATATTCTTTAGTACTTCTACGTCGCCGAATCTTTTCTTCAGGCCTTCTATTTTTAGATGTACACCCTGCCTTTGTGTCGAGTCCATGCTCTGCACCTCCTATCACGTAGACTATGCTGACTTTTATCTATACTATCCCTAGCGAATTACTATGATTATTGTCGTGAATCGTCCATTTGTCAATTACAAAATCATCATGCAGTGTCCTCCACCTGCCATTTACCTACAGCGGGCTCTCGCACCGCGAGCAGCTCCCCGAGCGTTGTTTCGCTTGTATGACGGCATCTCGGTACTTTTTACATCCTCCCCGCAAGGATACTTATCTGCATGTTGCTCATGCTATACGTGTATTACTTCATGAAAGGAGCAGTCTGATGCCATCTATGCTGTCTTCGATGCAATCGACGCAAGTGCCGATTCCCGAACCTCCACAGGTCATCACGACGAAGGACTGCAGTTATTTGAAGGACGCCTTGTCTTGGAACCTGCTCGCCTTCAAAAAGCTGCATTTTTTTGCGCAGCAAGCCAAAGATCCGGAAGTGAAGCAGCAATTGGAGAAGGCCGGACGGATGCACCAAAAGCATTACCAGATCCTGCTTGGCCACCTGCAAAACAACAATGCGGCAATCATGGCCACGCTTCCTCAAACCCAATCCCAGCAACAGCAGCAGATGCAGTAAGGGGGAGATCCTATGCCAAACCAAAACCAGATCGCGAACCCGCAGTCCGGCAGCCTGCCGCAAGTGAAAACGCCTGAAATGAATGACCGCGACTTTCTCAACGACTGCCTGGCCACCTGCAAATATTTGACGGACAGCTTGAACATAGCCGTGCGTGAAGCCAGCCATCAAAAGCTTCACCAGGACATGATGCAGATCCTGATCGAGACCCACCAGGGAGCACGGGAGGCGTACGACCTCATGTTCCGCAAGGGCTGGTACAAACTGGAGGCAGAGGAAGAACAAAAGCTGCAGCAAGCCTACCAGCAGTTCAGCGGCTATTCCAGCCAGTTCCCTTATCAGTAATCTTCAACAGAAAAGCAAACAAGAACATCCCGCCCGATGTTCTTGTTTGCTTATTTCCGCATCATGTCTTTGATACAGACAGCCAGTCGATACATGGCTTCTTCCATTTCCCCCACATCTGCATAGGAGTAGGACAGTCGGAGGTGACGGCTGTCGTTCTGATCGTAGATATAGCCAGGATTGAGCAGGATGCCCTGCTTCAAGGCGCGATCAAACAAAGCGCGCATCGACAGGGCGTGGCGAAGCTGCAGCCATACGTAGAAGCCGCCCCGCGGTTTTTCCCAAATGGCGATGTCGCCGAACCATCGCTGGAGGCAATGGCACATCTGATCGCGCCGATGTCGCAAAGCCTCGCGCACCTCCTGCAAATGCTGCTGGTAGCATGCTCCGCTTAGCCATTCGGCCGCCACCCATTGAGAAAGCCCGCTCGCCCCGTAATCTGTCTGCATCTTCACATCAGCCAGGCGATCAATCACGGGCTGCGGTCCAACGAGCCAGCCGATCCGCAAACCGGGAGAAAGAGTCTTGGACAGGCTTCCGAGGTAAAGGACCTGGCCCTGGGGATCTCTTGTCTTCAGCGGCGCAGCCCCCGGCTCATCCAGCCACAACTCCCCGTACACGTCATCCTCGAGCACCGGCAAGCGGTCGCGTTCACATACAGCCATCAACTGCTCCCGACGCTTCACAGACATGCAACGTCCCGTCGGATTGTGAAAAGCAGGGATTGTATACAGCAATGCTGCCCGCTGTGCCTGTTGCTTATGCCCCAAAGCCTCGGGAATCATCCCGTCCTGATCCATCGGCACCCCGACCAGCCGCAGGCCGGATGCCTGGAACAGCGGCAGAGAGTACAGGTATGAGGGACGCTCTGCCAAAATCGTCGAGCCGGGGTGCAAGAGTCCCTGGGTGATCAACTGCAAGGCCTGCAGCGCTCCTGAAACGATCAGAATGGAGGCCGGAGAAGCCTCGATCCCCCTTCCCCGCAGATGCTGGCTGACAGCCTGCCTGAGGGGAAGCAAGCCCTTTGGCTCCGCATACCCCAACGAAGTCATGTTTTTCCCTGCGCGCCTCATCATCTCATTCATTTTTTCCAGGGGTATCAAAGACGGAGATAGCTCTCCTGTACCCAGCCGTATATAGCTGGGGTCTGGCTCCAGGCGATTAATCTCCTGAATCGTCGGCAAATTGGGCGGATGCGTCCCTGCCTGGACATAGCTCATCCAATCTGGCGGAGGTGTCGCCGAAAGCAAAGACCAGGTATTATTGCTCACCATCGTCCCGCTTCCGACTGTCGATTCGATCAGCCCTTCCGCTCTTAACTCATCCAGGGCTGTGACCACCGTGCTGCGGTTTACTCCCATTGCAGATGCCAAGGCTCGTTGAGTTGGGAGCTTGCTATTGACCGGCCATTCTCCTGTCTCTATTTTCTCTTTGATATACGCGACAATTTGCCTGTAGACGGCAATATCTGATGATTTGTCAGGCTTCCAGTCAATCGACAGCATCTCGATCCCTCCTCTTATCTGTATTGTACGAATTGGTTGGGGTAGAGGCAAACCAATTGGCTGGAGACAGACGTTCGAGCAGAAGCGATAATGAAAAAAAAGAACGCTGTTCGCAATCATCGGAGGGAAAAAAATTGATTGAAGCTATTCTACATGGATTCTTGCTCGCATTCGGACTGATCCTGCCGCTTGGGGCACAAAACGTCTTTGTCTTTACACAGGGGGCGCTTCAGCCTACCTTATGGCGCGCTTTGCCTGTCGTCCTGACAGCCGCGCTATGCGACACCATCCTGATCCTTTTGGCTGTTCTTGGGGTATCGCTCGTCGTCCTTTCTGTAGCCTGGCTGAAAACGCTGCTGTATGCCATCGGGATCCTTTTTTTGCTGTACATGGGCTACCTCACCTGGCGCAGCCAGCCTTCCTCGGAAAACGAGCAAAAGGCCGTACAGTTTTCTCCCAGAAGACAAGTGATCTTTGCCGCATCCGTTTCATTGTTCAATCCTCACGCGATTCTCGACACGATCGGGGTCATCGGCACCAGCTCGCTCAGCTACGCCGGAGCACCGAAATGGGGTTTTACGATCGCCTGCATCGCTGTCTCCTGCCTCTGGTTTTTCGGTTTGTGCCTGGCAGGTCGGCTGATGGGTGAACTGGATCGTTCCGGCCGATTCCTTCGCGGGCTGAACATCGCTTCTGCCTGTATCATGTGGGGTGTCGCCCTGTACATGGCCTGGGGGCTTTTCACGCGATAAATGGCATTTTGGTGCATAATCCACCTCCTCTCCACCGACAATACTCCTAGTCAGAGTCATTCTCGAAAGGTAGAGGTCCCTATGCTTTTTACCAAATCAGACCCACTCTTGGATGATCTTCTCCTGATCGCCCAAAACGTCCACGACTCAGCCGTTTTTTTCAATCAGTACAAGGTCCGGTCCCTGGAATCAGTGGAAAGCTTCGCCAACACGATGAAGGAGTTCGAGTCCAAAGGCGATCAGCTGATTCACGAGATCATCGTGCGGATCAACAAGACTTTCATTACCGCTATCGAACGGGAAGATGTGATGGAGCTGGCTATCAAGCTCGATGACGTTCTCGACGGTCTGGAGGGGTGCGCAGCCCGTCTGTATATGTTCGATATCACCTTGGGCGATGAAGTGATGATCCAATTTGCCGAGATCATCGAGCAGTCGACCAAGCAAATTGTACTGGCGCTCGAGCTGTTGCAAAAACAAAAGCTTTCTGCGATGAAAGAGTACATCATCGGCATCAACGAGCTGGAGAGCCAAGGCGATGAACTGCTGCGAAGCAGCGTGCGGGGATTGTTCAAGAATTCATCAGATGCCATACACATCATGCAATACAAGGAAATCTACGAGCTGCTGGAAGAGGTAACGGATAGCTGCGAGGATGTAGCGGATGTCCTGGAAACCGTGATCATGGGAAACACCTAAGAGAAGGAGAAACATGCCCTATGGAAACGGGTCTCACATTAGTGGTCCTGGTTGTGCTGCTCGCTGTTTCCTTTGATTTTATCAATGGGTTTCACGACACGGCGAATGCAATCGCAACAACAGTCTCGACAAAAGCCTTGCCCCCTAGAATCGCCATCATCCTGGCCGCCTCCATGAATTTCATCGGGGCTCTCACATTCACTGGGGTAGCCAAGACCATCGGCGGAAAAATCGCTGATCCGGCACAGTTGGACTTTGGCGTACTGGTCGTCATTGCCGCTTTGCTGGCCGCGATCACCTGGAACCTGGTGACTTGGTGGTACGGAATTCCCAGCAGCTCGTCCCATGCCTTGATCGGTTCGCTCGCCGGAGCTGTCATTGCATCAGCGGGATGGGGACAAGTCAACTGGAGCGGGTTTATGGATATTTTCAAAGCCCTGATCCTGTCCCCCATCATCGCACTCGTAGTCGGCTATGTTCTGATGAATTTGCTCTACCTGCTGTTTAGCCGGGTGTCGACTCCTCCCGTGAAGGTAAATCGAGGATTCCGCTATTTTCAAATTCTCACTGCCGCTCTGCAATCCTTTACACATGGTACCAACGACGCCCAAAAAGCGATGGGCATCATCGTCTTCGCGTTGGTGGCGGCCAATGTACAACAGGATGCCTCACATATCCCGTTTTGGGTTCAGTTTGTCTGCGCATTGGCAATGGGTCTGGGAACTTCTGTAGGCGGGTGGAAAATCATCAAGACTGTCGGAGGCAAGATCACGAAAATCGAGCCGATCAACGGAGCGACTGCAGACCTTACCTCTTCGACAATCATTTTCAGCTTTACTCAGCTTGGCTTGCCCGTCAGCTCCACTCATGTGATCTCTTCGGCCATCATGGGTGTAGGTGCAGCCAAACGCTTCAAAAACGTCAATTGGGGAGTAGCCAAGCGAATTGTCATCACCTGGTTTATTACTCTCCCGATCTCCGCGATCATTGCAGCCTTGTTTTATTTAGTGCTGGCCCTTTTTCTGTAGTGTTGTAGATCAGCCCTTGCAGGCATTTTCTGCAGGGCTGCTACCCTCCAAATACCGTCTCCACGCTTTTCTCAAGGAACTCCTCGTCCGCCCATTTCTTCTGTACATCCTCCTGCCAGCGCTCCTCCTTCAGCAATTCGGCCAAAGGTCCCGGGAAGATTCGCTCCACATCTGCCCGCCTCGCCGTCAACGTCGTGTCGGTGAAATGATAGTGAACAACCTGGAGATTGTCGATCAAGGCGAAAGCTGCGAGGGAATTGTACAGCAGCTTTCTTTTCAATTCTTTCATGCCGATTTCCCCTGCGGCTTCCTTGTAGTGCAGATTCACAGTAAATCGATCCGATTCCAGCTCATAGGTACGCTCCAACTCATTCAGCGGCAGATGCGCAAACAAGTTGATCAGATTTCCTGCATTCCCCATGTACGGATTTTTATAGGGCAGAACGCTTTTTAGATCATGCGTCCATGGCTCCTGCTGCTCGCGTTGGTACTGCTCTGCTTTTTCCTCGTTAGCCGGGATGACAATCCCTTGAATCACCGCATAGAGAAAACCCCCGATCAGCAGGAGCAAAAGAATCGCTTTATTACGCCAATTCATCTTCATCCACCTCGTATTTCATCATCAACTTAGGTGAGACGTGAAGCAGCAACGGGACGATCAGACTAAAAAAAGGCAAGATATACGGGATCGCCATTTCCGCGAATTGGTACGGACCTGAAATCTGCACCTCGCGCCAGAACCAGATGTTGCTGCCAAATCGAACCGCCGTTGTATAAAGGACGGAGACAAGGATGAAAACAGCCCAAAGCCACCAGCCCTTTTTTCGCAGGCTATAGGCGAACCGCATGTTCAAGAAAGCCCTCTTCTCCCGAAATGCCTGATCTCTCAAACGTACAAGCAACACCAGGTAGACTGCGCCAATGAGCAAGCTGATCACAAAAAACAAGGAATGGATCACTGCTCCTGTCCCGACGACCCGAAGCGGCATGGAGACGATCCAGGCAATCAGCGCGTACAGCAGCGCGATTTGGACGTACTCGACGCTATACTGGTTGACGTAGACGCTCCGGTTGTCATCGATCAGATGCTCTACCGACGGAATGCTTGCGGTAGCCTGTGCGATGGCTTCCTCGCGATCCATTCCACCTGCTGTCAGATCAGCTACCTTCGCCTCCAGATTGCTCAGCACCTCGCGCTTCAATTCCTCAATCTGTTTGCTGGCGCCCCGGTTGTATTTCCGAAACAAAACCTGCACGTGACGTTGTAATGGGTCCATTGTGATTACTCCTTTCTCTCCAAAAGCTTGTCGATAAGCTCTCTGGCTACCTTCCAGGCTTCCAGTGATTGTTCATAGGCTTCCCGTCCCAGCAGGGTGACCTGATAATACTTGCGCCTGCCGCCCTGGCTCTCATCTCCCCAATAAGAGGAGATCAGCTTTTGTCCCTCCAGGCGTTTCAAGCTGGTATACAAGGAGGGCTCCTTCAATTCGTACTGGCCTTCACTGATTCGCAGAATGGCCTTGATGATCTCGTACCCGTAATTGTCGCCTTCGCATAAAATCCGCAGAATAATCGTATCGATATGGCCGCGGATCAGGTCACTGCTTATGCTGCTGTCGCGCATCTAAATCACCTCGCAGAGTATAACGTACCACATATTACTATGTATGACAAAGTAATATACAAAAAAATAGTCCCCATTGAGCATCAGGGACTTTTTCGCATCCTTCTTTTTTGGTTATCTCTCCTCTTGCAGGGACAGCCTAATCATACAAACACCATGGCATCATGCGCAAAAGGAGTCGATAGGAATGCACTTTCGACGGTTCAAGCAGTTGGGCTATCCGTTCCTGGCACTCGTGATGATCACAGGACTTTTGGCGATGCATCGATCCGTACAGGTACATACCCACTTTCCTGCCGCAACACGGACCCAGACTGTGACCATTTCCAATGCCGGTTTTCTGCCCAACCGCATCACCGTTCGCGAAGGGGATCTCGTCTCGCTGATGATCGTCAACACGGATCTGAAACCGCATAATTTGGCCATCCGCGATCTGAAAATTGCATCCAGCGAGTTACAGCCAAGCCAGTCAGCCCTTCTGCAATTCTCAGCCCGAAAAAAGGGCAGCTATGCCTTCGTCTCGGACACACCCGGCTACCCCGAGACCGGATTCCAGGGGATGCTGATTATCCAGTAACTCCCACGTCTTCTTTTTCCTCGACTGCTTTCCACGGTCCGAAGCGGATGAGCAGCAAGGGGATCAGTCCCAAGATGGTCACACTGCCGAAAAACAAATAGATGGATAGCGTAGAATATGTATCTTTGATCCAGCCAGCCGTGAGATTGCACAGCATCGTGCCGAGTCCGTGTCCGACAGAGAAAAAGAGCGCCAATGCCGTCACTTGCAGAGCGGCCGGCGTATTCTCCCGAACAAACTGAGCGGCTGTAGCGAGGTAAAAGCCGACGGATATCCCCTGTATGAAAAAGAGCGCAATGACAGCGGTTGTACTGGGTGCTGAGCTGTACCAGAACCAGCGAACGGCGGAGACGCTGGCAGCGAGCAAGATGGTCAGCTCCAGTCCCCAGCGCCGTGCGCAATAGCCGGCAAGCTTCATGCACGGGGCTTCGCTCCCGGCAAAAAGCAGAAAAGCAAGCCCGACACCCGCTACCGTCCCGCCAATCTCCTGGTAGTACAAAGAGAACCAGATGTTGTTGGCATTAATCGAGCCAAATACGAAGAAGGACGCCGCCAGAAAGAGCAGAAAGCGCGGCAGCTTCAGCAGGTCTTTGATTCCCGCCAGCATGCTCGTCGTAAATTTCGGAGCAGCGGCCGTTTCCACCGGCACACGCTGAAGGAACAGGATCGCGGCAACCATGGCTGCAAAGTAAGAGATGAAAATGACCGACGGACCCCATTTTTCAATCAAAAGGCCCGTTACAAAAGCGGCCAGGGCAAAGCCAATCGCGCCCCACATGCGGATGTCGCCGAACTGCAGCTGATATTTTTTTACGTAGCCGAGAGCGATGCTGTCCGATACGGGAACAACAGCACTTTGGAACACAGATAGCAGCGTATACAAAATCAGGACTAGCGCAAAGGTGGAAACCGCTGGAAACAGCAGGCCGATCAATCCGGAGACAAGCAGTGTCAGGACAAGCACGCCTTTGCGGATCTGAAACTTGTCGCAAATCATTCCCCAGAGCGGCTGGGTCACAATCGAGACGATCGGGGTAGTCGCACTGATCAGCCCGATCTGCGTTCCGGTGAGGTTGATCGACTGGTAATACTGCATGATCAAGGGGGTAAACGCCCCAAGTCCATAGTAAATGAACAGATAAAGAGCGCTGAGATGTACCAGCTTGCTCCCAGCGCTGCTTTTTTGGCGGTCAAATTGTGTTTGCATAGCGTCTCCTATTTAACTGCGGGCAAAATTTTTGCCATGTTCACCGTACGTTTCTTCTCCCATGTGGCCGGGTTGAATTCATCGAACTGCTCCAAAAAGCTGATGACCTCCTTGGTCAGCGGCGTAGGCGTCGAAGCACCAGACGTCACCGCGATGTTCTTCTTCCCTTTCAGCCATTCAATGTCCAGTTCGGACAGATCCGCAATCCGGTAGGACGGTACGTTGGCAATCTCCTCCGAGACTTGTGCCAGGCGGTTGGAGTTGTTGCTTCGCGGATCGCCGACGACGATGCACAGGTCTGCCTCTCCCGCTTGGGCAGCCACAGCTTCCTGCCGAACCTGTGTAGCCATGCAAATCTCATTGTGGACCTCCACCTGCGGAAAACGTTCCACGATGGCTTCCATTAAATGCTTGACATCCCATTGGCTCATGGTCGTCTGGTTGGTCACGATCAGCTTGTCTGCGGGCACCTCTCCGATCGCATCCAGATCCTCCAGCTTTTGCACCAGGTGCACATGATCCGGCGCGATGCCGATCGCCCCCTCTGGCTCGGGATGACCCTTTTTGCCAATGTAGATCACGTGGTAGCCTTCTTCGACTTTTTCCCGAATCAAATCGTGGGTTTTGGTCACGTCCGGACATGTCGCATCCACAACAGTCAGGCCCTTGTCCCGCGCTTTTTTGCGCACCTCTGGCGAAACCCCGTGAGCCGTAAAAATAACGGTCCCCTCGTCGATTTGATCCAGCAGAGCCATTCTGTCCTCTCCGTCCAGCGTTTTGATTCCTTGCTTCTCAAACGCCTCCACGACGTGCGCATTGTGTACGATCATACCCAATATGTGAATCGGACGCGGCATGTTGGCGTCTTGAGCGGTCTTGACTGCCAAAACCATCGCATCCACGACACCATAACAGTATCCGCGGGGGGAAATCTTGATGACTTCCATCTCAGCCCCTCCTCATTTATCAAATGACTTGTTCTTCGACCATTATACCTTATTTTGCGTCTCCCCGCTTCTGTTCATATACCTTCAGATTGGTATATACCACCTTAAGCAGCGGAGTGGAGAGCTGCAGTTCTTGGGCTCGCTTTAACAGATAGCCTTGCAGATGATCCGCTTCAACGGGAAGCCCTTTTTCCATGTCCCGCAGCATGGAGGATTTCATGCCGGCATGTGTTTTTTTGAATTGCTCCATTTGTTTGTCCACTATGTCGTCATCGAGCGGCGCTTTCAGGGAGCGCATGACCAACGCCACTTCTTCCGCCAGCTTCCAGGTCAGCTCCAGCCCGGATGGCGTCGAGTAGATTGGACCGACCGACGAATTCATCAGCGTCGTGACTCCGGAAAGCGTCGTGATCAGCAGATACTTGTGCCAAACCTCCCGCTGGATGTGGCTGCTTGCCCGAAACTTCCCGTTGATCCCCGAAAAGGCTTCCTGGATCCGCAAGGCGCGCTCGCTTTCTCCGCCTTCCCACTCCCCGAAGACAGCGTCATGGTTCTTGCTGGTTTGCACGACGTCACCCTGCGCATTCAAGGTCGATTCAATGTAGCAAAGCCCGCCCATGACCCGTTCCTTGCCGAAGCGCTCCCACAGCGTCTCCATGTGCGCAAAGCCGTTGAGCAACGGTATGATGACAGTCTGCTCACCTACATACGGAGCTATCGAATCGATGCTGTCTGCCAGATGATAGGCTTTATTGGACAAGAGGATGACATCAAATTCCCCGGCCTCTTCTCCTGCCGCAATCAGTTGCGGATTTTCCAGAATCGCGTCCCCATGCACACTTTCGATCCGCAAACCGCGTTCTTGCAACTGCTGACGCCGACGCTCCCGAACAAGAAAGGTCACATCGACACCGCTCAGCGCCAAACGTCCCCCAAAATAACCGCCAATCGCACCTGCCCCCAGAACCAGTACCTTCATCCGTCTCTCCTCCATTTCATATTCCGTAGTCGCTTGTCTCCATTCTACAGAAAAGGAACGATTTGCAACACTACTTCATATTATGTCATATATTCTCACATCAAATGTAACAAAAACTCTTGACGAACGTTTTATCGGGTCGTTATAATCCAAACATAGAAAAAAGGATAAGGAACGAACGATAAGGGGAAGTTCCGGAAAATAATTCGCGAATAGAGGTGTTTTTTACATGGATATGAAAACAATCTTGTCCACTATTGAATCGGAAGACATCAAGTACGTCGATTTTCGCATCGTTGATTTGCTCGGCCGTCAGCATCATGTCACGGTTCCTGCCTATGCCGTAGACGAGGATACCTTCCTCTACGGGGTAGCTTTCGATGGTTCCAGTCTGACAGGTTATAAATCCATCGAGGAAAGCGACATGGTTGCCATGCCCGATCCGGCTACAGCCTTCATCGACCCTTTTGTGGAAGAGAAAACATTAAACATCGTCTGCAACATCTTCAATCCCGACAACACCCCCTATGATCGCGATCCCCGCGGTATCGCCCTGAGAGCGGAAGCCTATCTCAAAGACCTGGGCATTGCTACCGCCGCCTATTTCGGTCCTGAATCCGAGTTCTTCCTGTTTGACCACGTCCGCTACGCATCCGGTCCGTCCGGTTCGTTCTATCACGTCGATTCCGAGGAAGCCTACTGGAACTCAGGCAAAGAAGGACAAAACCTGGGTTACAAAATCCGCAACAAAGGCGGTTACTTCCCTGTACAGCCAACTGACACCCAAGCCGATATCCGCAACGAGATGTGCACATTGCTGACACAGACCGGCCTCAAGGTCGAGCGGCATCACCATGAGGTAGCTACAGCAGGGCAAGGAGAAATCAACTTCCGTTTTGACACCCTGACCCGCACGGCGGACAATCTGCTCCTGTTCAAATACATCGTGCGCAACGTCGCGGCCAAACACGGCAAAACCGCTACCTTCATGCCGAAACCCATCGTCGGCGACAACGGCTCGGGCATGCATGTCCACCAAAGCCTGTTCGACGGCGATACTCCCCTATTCTTTGAAAAAGGCGCTTACGCCAATCTGAGCGAAACCGCGCTCTATTACATCGGGGGAATCCTTCATCACGCACCTGCACTGATCGCGCTGACCAACCCGAGCACCAACTCATTCAAACGTCTGGTTCCCGGCTATGAAGCTCCGGTCAACCTGGTTTTTTCCAAAGGCAACCGCTCTGCGGCCGTCCGAATTCCGGTAGCTGCGGTAACACCGAAAGCATCACGCATCGAGTTCCGCACACCTGACTCCACCGCGAACCCCTACCTGGCCTTTGCCGCCATGCTGATGGCTGGACTGGATGGCATCGCGAAAAAGCTGGACCCGCGGGAAATGGGCTTCGGTCCGCTTGATAAAAACATCTACGACCTGTCTGACGTAGAGAAAAATGAAATCAAGAGCTTGCCTGGTTCATTGGCTGAAGCCTTAAGCGCACTGGAGCAAGACCACGAATTCCTTTTGGCAGGCGACGTATTTTCCAAGGATCTGATCGATAGCTGGATTTCTCTCAAGCGCGACGAGATCCAACAAGTCGAACGCACTGTCACTCCGAAGGAATACGAACTGTATTATGATCTGTAAGGAGCAAAAAGGAGCCCTTCTCTTCTGAGATGGGCTCCTTTATCGCATTATATAGCCGTTAAAATGATGGGTTTATCCTTTGTGACTACTACCGTATGCTCATATTGGGCTACCAGGCTCTTGTCCGGAGTGATATACGCCCATCCATCAGAACCTTCGTCAATGTATTCTGCACCCGTAGAGATGAAGGTTTCTACCGCCAACACCCATCCTTCCTTTAATAAGCGGGTGTCAGATTTATCGTAGTAGTTGCAGATGTGGTCCGGCTCCTCATGAAGCTTTCTTCCGATCCCGTGGCCTGTAAGATTCTTGATTACGGTAAAGCCTCTTTTTTTCGCCTCGTTCTGCACAGCACGGCCAATCTGGTTGAGCTTCCCTCCCGCTTTCACCTTTTCGAGCGCGAGATAAAGAGACTCTTCTGCACAACGACATAAATCATCCTTCGTGTTCATTGCTTCACGTCCCACTACGATGGATGCACCTGTATCGCAATAGTACCCGTCCAATACTGCGGAAACATCCACATTTACATAATCCCCTTCTTGCAGGACCGTACGATCTGGAATGCCATGCGCAACCACGTGATTTACACTTATGCAGGTGTATCCCGGAAAGTTGTATTCCACTTGAGGAGCAGACTTTGCGCCGTACTTGTTGAGTATGCTGCCGCCAATCTCGTCTAATTCCGCTGTCGTAATTCCAGGACGGACAGCTTTTAGAATGGCTTCTCTTGCTTCTGCAACGATTTTCCCGATCTTGCGCAGCCCTTCCAAGTCCTTTTCGTTCTCAATTGACATTCTGATTCCCCCCTTTTTTGCTCGTTCCCCGATCATTACGATAAGCAAACCGCACAACTTGATTTTACTGTTCCCCGCAAATATTTCAAGTAATCGGGGGCATTTCACGGTCAGCGGACTCCACCCTTGCGCTCCCATGCCTCCAGTACGACGATTTGATCAGGCAGCGAACGCTGCCATTCAATATAACCTTCCCGGACCAGCACCTCCAGCACTGTCATGATTCCTCCGCGATTGCGCCCTGTTTTGATGCACAGCTCGTCGATCGTGGGGGTGCGTCGGCGACCGGCCGAATAGTTGGCGATCACACGCAAAACCTTTCGTTCGATGTCAGACAACACGCATGCTCACCACCGGTTGAATCGCCAGGATGTTGGCAATGTGAAAGACCCTCGGTGCTCTGCGAGAAAGACAGTATGCTTTTAGCCGGTCGCCCGTGAGTTCCAGCGGCCGGATGATGCGCTGTGTAGCCTGGCCTGTACGGCCAAGGTAGATGATTTGAATCTGTTGCTTGCGTGCAATCGCACGTTGCAATTGTTTGCTCATGTTGTTCGCCTCCGAAAGCAGAACGTTTGTTTGTATTATATGGGAACACAAGTTCGTTTATCAAGTGAAATTTGTTCCAGCTCCTAAAGCGGTATTCTCTACTTTCCAGGATATACACGGCAGCAAAAAAAGAAACCTGCGAAGAAACAGATACCCGCTTCGGCCGTCTTATTGATAAAGGAGGTCTTCCCACATGACCCAGAGAATAATGGCTCTCTTTTTTGCTGCCCTAGTTGCCTTGTTCACAACTGCCTGTTCTCCGGAACCCTTAACCAAATTGTCCCAACCATCAGGGTACGGCGAGCTATCCAGCTCCTATACCGATCCAGAGATCAGCGTGGATCTGCATCTGGAGAAAGCAGAGTACGAAGCTCCACTTGACACCATCCCATTCGAGGTGAAAAATTCGGGACCCGGCACGATCCATTTTGGAGTTGAATTCGAGGTCGACAAACTTGAGCAGGGTGTCTGGCACGTCGTTCCTTTCAGGGAGGATCATGGTATTCCCTCGATCGGGATCGAACTGGAGCCGGGAAAGGCATATCAGGGAACAGTTGAAGCAGCATCCTTTGACTACAGCTTTCCACCGGGCGAATACAGGATCATCAAAAAACTTTACTTAGACGGGAAAGAAATCGTACTGGCGACAGTGTTTCATGTCAAAGAACCAGCTAAATAGGAATAAGAAAAAGAAAGACCGATACTCTTCCGTAATGGAAAAGCATCGGTCTTTTTTAACATGAGCGGCAATCATTCAACATTTTTTTATTGATTATCCTTATTTTATCCACACTGGCTTCTGAGCTCTCCGCACTGATGAAGACCTCATTATCCCCTGCTTTGTAGAAAAGCGTGTAATCGCCATCTACCAGGCTTTCCCCCTGTTCAACTGGTGGACCCAGCGCATCAATGATCCTCGTCAGATTGGTTTCGCTCAAATGAGTGGCACTCAGATGGATGGCGTAAACACGATTTTTGTTGTCAAAGTAAAAAATGCCTTCCGGGAGCTTCTCAAACGCGTAGTAGATGCCCCCTTCGTAAACCTCCACCCTTGTGACCTGTCCGTACTTCGCGATGACGTCATCCTTCGTCATGCCGATGGATACATCGAATCCATTGCTTTCATTCCGCGCCAGACGGGGCAGAAACTCCTGGTCCAAGAGGAGCTTCTTCTGCTCAACCTGTTCAGGGACATCCTTCGGCTTCGGAGAGAGTTCTCCTGCAGGCACGGGTTCTTTTGTAGTTACGGGTTCTACCGTAGTTACCGATTCTACCGTAGTTACGGGTTCTGATGCAGGTTCTTCCTCTTGCGAAATGATCTCAAAGGTTCGATCGCTGGCTGTTGTACACCCCATTACGAGCATACTGGTGAAGATCAACAGAAAGGCAAAACGCTTCAATCCACTCACCAACTTTTTCCATAGTCCCTACATGAACTAAGACGTACTGGCAAGCGGATTGTTACTGGGTTTTTCCTACATGTTCAGGGAAAACGAGGGGAAAATAAATAACGCATCGCTATTATTTGCTCCAAGGAGGATCGGCATGTCGTCCGTATATCGTTGTTACCACTGTGAACATGAGTCTCCTTCTGCCCACTTGATCACGTTTTTCCAAGGAACAGAAGAGCGGGACGAGCTACTCTGCGACTCCTGTTATGCTGACTGGCTGGAAGGCTTGAAGGTAGAACCGTAAGAGCGACCGTGTATGAACTTGCCAGATCCCACCCCAATCCGTTTTGGACTGGGGCGGGATCTGGCATTTGCTATTATCGGGCGTCGACGCCAACTGCTTGACTGATGTGGGTAAAACCGTCCTTCGCCATGAGCTCGAGCAGCTTTTTGTTAATCTGCTTGGCAATGCCAGGCCCCTGGTAGATCATCCCCGTGTAGACCTGGACCAAGCTGGCGCCAGCCCGTATTTTCTGGTAGGCATCTTCACCGGTAAAAATGCCCCCTACCCCGATCACAGGCACTTTATCTCCGACTTCCTGATAAATTTCCTTCACCCATTGCGTAGAACGCTCCGTCAACGGTCTTCCGCTCAAACCGCCCGTCTCATTCGCATTGGGGTGATTCTGGACGGCTTCGCGGGAGAGCGTGGTGTTGGTGGCAATAATGCCGGAAATGCCCTCCTCTACTGCGGCCTGAACGACATCGCGCATATGCTCGTCCGACATGTCTGGCGCTACCTTGAGGAGAATCGGTTTTTTTCTCGCACCGCGCGCTTCCAGCTCTGCTGCTTTTTCCCGTATGGCACGCACCAGGTTGCGCATGCTTTGCGTCTCTTGCAGATCGCGCAGGTTGGGCGTATTGGGAGAGCTGATGTTGATCACGAAGTAGTGGCCGTAAGAATACAGCATGTCCAGGCATTTGCTGTAATCGCTAGCCGCTTCTTCATTCGGTGTCGTCTTGTTTTTCCCGATGTTGATGCCGACCGGGGCTTCCGAATACGCGTAATCGATCAGGTTCTTCCCTGCAAGATAGGCTCCGTGATTGTTGAAGCCCATTCGGTTGATCACAGCCTGATGCTCGGCAAGGCGGAATAGTCTTGGCTTGGGGTTGCCCGGCTGTCCCTGAGGCGTCAAAGTTCCAATCTCAACAAAGCCAAAACCAATGGCTGCAAGCGCGTGATACACTTCGGCATTCTTGTCAAATCCGGCTGCGAGTCCAACCGGATTGGGAAATGTCAGGCCCCAGAGTTCGGTCTTCAACCGTTCATCCGAGACTCCGTAGAGCATTTTCAGCATCCGCTTGCCCACGCCTGACTCCTCTGCCAGTTTCAAAGCATGAATCGTCTTTTCATGAATCTCTTCCGGATCGAGCCGGAAAAGGTATTTTCGTAGTAATGGATACATCGTAGGCTGCACTCCTTACCGCGTTTTCCTTCACGTAGGATAACATAATTTCTCGGCGAGAGTAACCTTTATGCGCGATACATATTTCCAATTGATCAGGCAAACGCTATCATTACCAGCGACTGGAGGGTGACAGCATGCAGATGAAACTGGACGGAAAAATCGGCATCGGACAAACGATCATGTTGTTCATGCTTACAGTTGGAATCACCAATCACGTCACCGTCATTCCCTTATTGTTGAGTGCGGCAGGGCGTGACGCCTGGCTTTCCGTCCTGATTGGCGCGATTCCCTTTGTGGGATGGGCATGCCTTCTCGCTTTTATCACCTCGCACCTCCGCCAGGAATCCCTGCATGCATGGATCAAACGAACGCAGAGCAAATGGGCCAGAAATCTATTGCTAGGACCTGTCGTTTTTGCCTTATACATGATGGCCCTGGTTCACCTCATCGACACGCAGACGTGGACAACAGTCAATTACCTGCCTCGCACACCGGAATGGTTTACCGCTCTCGTGCTCGTTGTGTTTTGCGTGATTGCTGCTTACGGGGGCATTTCCCCTTTGGGTATCACGTCAGGAGTCATTTTGCCATTTGTCTCCATCCTCGGCTTCTTCATTGCCTTTGGCAATATACCCAAAAAGGACTACACCCTGCTTCTTCCCTTTTTGCAAAACGGGATGGAGCCTGTCCTCCACGGATTGGTGTACGTCGGCGGCGGATTTACCGAGATGATCATCGTGCTCCTGCTCCAGCATCACGTCAGAAAGCCGTTGCGTCTTGCTCATTACATCGCCATGCTGATCATAGCGATTGTCCTGACCCTGAGCCCACTGACCGGCGCGATTGCTGAATTTGGGCCTATCGAATCAACACGCCAGCGGTTTCCAGCCTTTGAACAGTGGCGGTTGCTGTCGATCGGCAAAAACTTCGAAAACATGGAGTTTTTTGCAATCTACCAATGGCTCTCCGGTTCTTTCATTCGCATCTCGTTATGCCTTTTTTTAATGGTGGAGCTGATGGAAATCATCAATCCCCACAAAAAAATCTACACGCTGGTGTTTTTGGGGTTCAGCATGATTGCATTCACAAGCTTGCCTTTCAGCGACATGCATTTTATGACCTTCTTGAGCAAGGTGTACTACCCTCTTTTCATGACACTCATCCTCGTGATTACGCTTTGTATAGCAGGGCTTGTCTTGAGCAACCGTAACCGAAAGAGGGATACCAACCATGGATCGTGAAGCCACGTTGCGGGACACTTATGCGCATTGTGCCGACGTAAACTTTCTTCGGCTGGTTACCAGCGAAAATCAGCCCATTCTCCTCATGTACTGCGAAGGTATGGCAGATACCGCTCATATGCAAAAAACCGTCCTGCCCAGACTCCACCATGCCCTGACAAAAGGGGATTTGCGAACACTCCCGCTGCATCAGCTGGACGATGATCAAGAAAAATGGAATGAACGCCTGTTTTCAGGGGACCTGATTATTTTCCCCGGCGAATCCCCTCCGTTTACCTGGGATATTTCCAACCGGCCGCAACGCACTACAGAGGAACCCAATACCGAGGTCTCGATCAAGGGCCCGCGAGACGGATTTGTGGAGGACCTCTCCGTCAATGTAGCCTTGATTCGCAAACGTCTGCGCACGACCTCTCTCGCTTATGAAGCGTTCGTCCTGGGTACTCGATCTCATACCAAGGTCGCGCTGCTCTACATCATGGATGCTGCACCGCCTGACGCCGTGAATATGATGCGGGAAAGACTGCTCGACTGCCGCAATAAAAAAATCGTCAACAGTGCGGTTCTGGAACAAAAACTGAGTGACCACACCTATTCCTTGTTTCCTCTCGTCGACTATACGGGCCGGCCAGACTACGCCATCTACATGCTCATGGAAAGAAAAATCCTGGTGCTGGTCGACGGATCACCCATTGGGCTGATCGCCCCGGTAGCCCTGCTGGAGCAAATCAAGTCCCCGGAGGACGATCAGTATCCGATTATCTTCGTTTGGCTGGAGCGCATCCTTCGTTTGGGCGGCATCTTCATTGCGATTTTTCTCCCTGGGTTCTGGATCGCACTTGCCGCTTACAACATCGAGGAGTTCCCGCTCCAATTATTGGCAACTGTGACGCAGGGGCGGCAGGGGCTGCCATTCTCTGCCCCCATGGAACTATTTGGCATTCTCTTTATCTTTGAATTCTTGCGTGAAGCCGGGGCCCGTCTGCCCAAAACAGTCGGCCAGACGCTTGCCTTGGTCGGTGCGCTGATAATTGGCGATGCCTCCATTCGCGCGGGAATCACCTCCCCATCCATGCTGTTCGTAGGCTCGCTGACGATCGTCGCTTCCTTTACCCTGATCAACCAATCCTTGAGCGGAGCCGTCACCGTGGCGAGAGTGGGGGTTTTTCTTCTCTCCTCGATTGTCGGCATGTACGGGTTCATCATGAGCATTCTGATCATCGTCTACTATTTGTCGACACTCTCTTCTTTGGGAAGACCCTATGTCTTGCACAACTCATCGAATTTTATAGTGACGCTCGGAAAAATGCTGTTTGCTCCCTTGATCCATATTTTTAAAAGTCCCCGTCAAAAAGGAGGAAAGCAATGATGAAGCGCCCGCTTGCCGCTTGCCTGATGCTGCTCTTTTCATTGGCCTTTATCAGCGGGTGCTGGGATCAAAAGGCAATCCAGAATCTTCGCTATTTGTCTGCTCTGGGTCTCGATTTTGTCGATGGGGACTACGTGGTCTATGCGCAATCCGTCGATCTGAGTACGGTTGCCATGCAGGAAAAGGGAGGAAGAAACACCCCTACTCCCTCCATCATCTCGATTGGACGCGGTGATACCTTGCAAAATGCAATTGACAATATGCAAAAAAACTCACAGATCCCCCAATTCTCCGGGTTCGTATCCGCACTGATTTTTCACGAGCGTCTATTGAAAAAGGAAATTTTGCCCACCTTTGATATTTTGAACCGTTACGGGCTGCTCCGTTATACAAAATGGGTATATGGCACGAGAGAATCCCTGACCGAGTTGTTAAGCGACCATTCGGCTTTCGGATTTTCTCCGCTTGTGTCCATCTTGCATGAACCATACGACCTATATCGGGAACGCTCCTTTATCGAACCGATTCAGTATTACCAATTTGCTTCTCGCTTCTGGGAGCCGAGCAATACGGTCCTGCTGCCCAATATCACCGTCTACAAGCACTCCTGGAAGGAAAATGAAAAAAACCTTTCGCGGCTCACTCTGGACGGCGTTCACGCGATCTACCGCGGAAAATGGAATCAATTTCATCCTAGCAAGGATTTGCTCGGTCTTCGCTGGATGAATCCGCGCACCGTCTTTTCAGGCTTGGTTGTTCGCGAAAAGAGTGTACCCAAGGCCACTCTTCGCATTCAACATGTCAAACTGGATGTAAAAAACGTTTCAGATGGCAGCAACCCCCGCTTTCATATAACCGTCCATCTTAGAGGCTTTGTTCGTGAGCTCTTGAGCGATGTATCCCTTGCATTCATCAAACAAAATGCGGAACATCAGGTCAGAGAACAGATTGAAAGCACATTTGCCAAAGCGCTTGCAAAAGGAGCAGACATATACGGTTTGGAATCGTACTTGCAGAAATACAAAAACAAGACCTGGAAGGAATTTGCCAAAAATCACAAACGAAGGCTGTCCAAGGACGCGATCGCAGGGCTTACCGTCAAACTGTACTTGAGCGATTCAGGAAAAATGAAGATGAAGTGGTATGACTATCCCGATAATATGCTGCCCTAAAGAGACAAAAAAGCTGCCTGCCTCCCAACACGGGAGCAAGCAGCTTTTATCATCGCTTTAGTTTTTCACCAGCAAAACTTCTTCAATAGGAGCGTACGGCAGATTATGTGCATCTGCAACCGCCTTGTAGGTCACTTTGCCGTCAATGACGTTGACGCCTTTGGCCAGCGGACGGTTGTCGCGGATTGCTTGGGCATAGCCTTTGTTGGCAAGCTGCACAGCATACGGGATGGTGACATTGGTCAGAGCCAGTGTCGATGTGCGTGCTACGGCTCCCGGCATGTTGGCGACAGCGTAATGGAGAACGCCGTGTTTTTCATAGGTCGGATTGTCATGTGTCGTGATGCGGTCGATCGTCTCCACGGATCCTCCCTGGTCGATCGCAACGTCTACGATGACAGAGCCTGGAGTCATGGTTTTCACCATTTCCTCTGTGACGAGGCGAGGTGCGCGCGCTCCCGGAATCAGGACAGCGGCTACGAGCAAATCAGCCTTTTTCACCGCGCTGGCGATGTTGAAGGAGTTTGAGATTAATGTCTGTACGCGGCCCTGGAACAGATCCTCCAGTTGGCGCAAACGATCTGCGTTGACATCGAGTATGGTCACATTGGCTCCCAGGCCAACCGCCATTTTCGCTGCGTTATAACCGACAATACCGCCACCCAGGATGACGACTTCGCCTTTTGGCACACCAGGTACGCCGCCGAGCAGCACGCCTTTGCCGCCGTATTGCTTTTCCAGGAATTGCGCTCCGATTTGAACGGACATGCGGCCAGCCACTTCGGACATCGGCATGAGCAACGGAAGCGCGCCGTTGTCGAGTTGGATGGTTTCATAGGCGATGGCAATCACTTTCTTGTCCATCAGTGCGCGGGTCAGTTCAGGTTCTGGAGCCAGGTGAAGGTAGGTAAAGAGAATCATATCTTCTTTGAAGTAGGCATATTCGGATGGAAGGGGTTCTTTCACTTTCATGACCATGTCTGCTGCCCATGCTTCTGCAGCGCTGTCTACGATTTGGGCGCCTTGAGCTGCATAATCTTCGTTGGTGAAACCGCTTCCCAATCCTGCGTTATTTTCAATGCGCACGGAATGTCCACTTTGTACGAAAGCTGCAACCCCTGCCGGTGTGATGGCAACGCGATTTTCATTGTTTTTGATTTCCTTCGGTACTCCGACGATCATGACAGGTAGTCCTCCTTCAAATTGCCGTTATAAAAGATTATTACCATTTTACAGTGTCTTTCACCTTTTTTTCCTTGGCGATTCCCTTAATCTTCACATTCCGCATTTTGTGTATATTCACAAACGAACTACTGTTCGCGATTTATCTTGGCCATTTTCAGTTCCAGATACAGGGCGGCGCGCTGATTCATATTCTCCAGATCGATCCCCATGATCTCCTCGATCCTGCGCAGCCGATAGCCCAGAGTATTGGTATGGACATGCAGCAATTGAGCCGTGACATTCATTTTGCCGGCAGCATCCAAAAAGGTTTCCAGGGTTTCCAGCATGGCGGTCTGGTTGTCGCGATCATACTGTTTCAATTTATCCAGGCGCTCATTGTGGTAGCCCTCTTCTTCCTCCCATTTTTTCAACTGCAACAGATAGCGGTAGATGCCCAATTGATGATACCCGTGGATGCCTTCCGTCTCTCGCGGGAACAGCTTTTTCACCTTGACTGCGTGGAGCGCTTCCTTGTAGCTTTTCACAATCTGGGCGTATCCGCCGCTGTATGCTCGTCCATAGCCCGCGATAACCTTTCCTTCGCTAGCGTGCGTAACGAGCTTGCTGAGCGAGTCTGCGAGAAACTGCTCCACTTTTTTCACCAACCCGTCCCACTCGTCCTTCTTCGCGTCTGAACGGCCGATCAGAAGAATGATTTGCGCGCCGTCTACGACCCAGTACAGCTTGTCGCGCATCAATAAGGGATACAGATATTGGTCCAGCCTTGCTCCCGCCGCTTCGACGATGCAGATCAGGTACGTCGCAGGCATTTGCATCTGCAAATTCTCCGCCTTCTGTCTAATGGCAGCTTCGCTCGAGTGATTGCCCAGCAGCAATTCCCATAAAAACTCGGTACGCCGCTGCTCCTCTGCCTTGCGCTTCCCTTGTCTCTGAATCAACCTGGAGACGGCCGCTTTGGCTGCCTGCCGCAGGATTTCATCATCCTCTGACGTCAACGGCCTGTTGACTTCCTGTGCCCAGATATACCCCAGTACGTCATTGCTCCGCTTGATCGCGATTGCGACCCGCTTGCCCAACCCGATATCCTCCTTGGCCGGGATATGCACCGGATCATCCTGCGTCAACAATTCCTGAAAAACGCCATCCTTCCACAAGCGCGTCAACACCTTCTCCGGCACCCTGCGCCCCATAATCGTAGACCATCTGGCAGGGTCGGTACTGTCGCCATGAGAGCTGTATGCAATCAGTTTGTGATCCGAATCTTCTATCGTAATCGGATTTTGTACAAGTTCTGCGATCAAATCAGCCAGCTCATCCATATCCGCATGCGGGTACTGTTGAAAGTAACGGGGTTGAGAAGACACATTTTCACCTCTTTGCCGTGCAGATTTACGTGTTCTTCCATTATACCAAAAAACCGCCTCTTCTCCACGAAGCGGCGGTCATGATTCTCTTTATACCAAGCGTGTGATGGCATCCAGAATCTGCTCTTTTTGAAACGGCTTGACGACAAAATCGCTTGCCCCTGTCTTCATCGCCTCCAGCACCTTCTGGCGATGGCCGATGGCAGAGCAGATCAGCACCTTGGCATTGCTGTCATACTCCAGGATTTGGCGCATGGCTTCAATCCCGTGCATATGAGGCATGGTAATATCCATCGTCACGATATCGGGCTTTAATTCCTTGTACTTCTCTATGGCGTCTATGCCATCGCTGGCCTCTCCGCAAACCTCATGATGACCAGCAACCATGTCACACAGCATCTTCCGCATAAATACAGCATCGTCAACAATCAGCAAACGGGCCAAGCTGTCCCATCTCCTCGCTCATCTTTTCTCTTAACTTTTACAAAAAAATGAGCAGCTTGTCCACGAGAGAAATTGACAACTTTTGTCGAACTACTCGCGAAAATCCGCGTCGCCCCACCCGTATATGGCATTCGGGTGACTGGACGGGTCAGGATGAGGGGTTGAAATGCCGATTTCAGGGCCCGTTACCTGGGTGAATTCATCTGGGATGTGAACCTGCGGAAGCTCGGTCATTTCTTTTTCTTGTTCTTTTTCCATTGGTTTTTCATGCCTCCTTGGGTTATTTTGAAGAGGTGCATTCTACCATAGCCTGCCCCCGGGGAGTGTCTGTCATTCGATCGCACTTTTTGGACCAATTTCTTCAAATTTCCAGCAGGATAATGTAGAAATAAGTCGAAGGTATTATTTTTGGGCCATTACTCACGCTCAAATTAGGAGGTATGATGGATGCCCAAGCTGCGGTCATTTCCCGCACTCTTTACCGGCTTTATCATCGGGTTGCTCATCCTCGTTACCAGTCAGTTTCTGATCAGCATGCATCAATTGGATTCCATCCACAATCATAGCAAGAAATCCAATCAAATCCGTGTTGCGCTTCTGCTCGAAGGCCCTACCTACGACCAGGGCTGGAACAGCAGTGCGCTGGAGAGCTTGCAGGAGCTCCAAAAGAAAATGGGATTTTCGCTCGACATCGCCAACAACGTGAAGCCCGCAGAGATCGAGGAGGTCGCCAAAAAATTCGCTGCCAACGGATACGATCTGGTTTTCGGTCACGGGGTGATCTTTTCAGAAGCTTTTACCAAAGTAGCGGCAAACTATCCGCAGACTCGATTTGTTTCCTTTAATGGGGAAGCGAGATATGAAAATCAGACTGCGATTCGCTATGATATGAAGCCTGCGGGTTATCTCGTGGGTTATCTGGCTGCAAAAATGAGCAAATCACGCAACATCGGCTACATCGTCGTCAATAAACCGCCTGAGATGATGCAATTGGAAGGGTTTCGTGAAGGGGCAAGAAAGGCAAACCCGAATGTTGCCGTCTCGGTGGGGTATGTGCGTGATTTCAACGACATCGAAAAAGCAGTGGAGATCACACGCGAGATGATTGCCGCTGGGGTCGATGTCGTATACACCACTGGCGACAGCATCAACCTGGAAGTGATTACGGAAGCGCAACGCTCCGGGGTCTATTCCATCGGGTACATCGCAGATCAACACTACATCGCGCCTGATTATGTACTTACCTCCCTGATCCAGGACGTCGGGCAATGCTATCGTTTGATCATGGACCAATTCGTTCAGGGGAAACTTCCGCATGGCACCGTCAAGTTCGGCCTGTCCGAAGGCGTCAACCATCTCAGTCCCTTTGGCCCAATGGTTCCCCAAGAAATTCGCGAGGAAATCAATCAGGTACTGAATGCACTTATCACGTCACCTGATCCGCTTGGAGGATAATCAACCATGTTGTTCATCCGCAATCTGGGTTTTCAGAAAAAAATGATGCTCAGTTATCTCGTCATGATGCTGCTGATCGGCATCGTCACATCTCTGTTCAGTTACCAAATGACAAAAGTGACAGCCGATGAAATGTATCTGACACAGACGCTGCTGCCGCAAACCAGCGCTCTTCTCGAAGTGAAAAATCAGGTTTACGAAAAGTCATACGCCTTGAAAATGTATACGGCTACGGGTGACCCTACCTACCTCGACACGTATTACACCAACTTGATCGACAGCTCCCGTTTTGAGTCCGTCACCCCAACCGAAATGAACAGCAGCTTGTTCACGACTATCGACTCGATTCGCAAGCTGGATTTTTTGTTCATGAACAAGGTCAATCCTTTATTGAAAGCGGACAATGTCACAGCCGTCAGCTACGTTCTCAAGCATGAGGTGCAGCCGCTTATCGATCAGCTGGAGCGGAACCTTTCCTTTTCGCTCAATCAACTGGATTACCAGACCAACAAAGAGTTTCAGCAAACAACAGAAAGCATCGAGGTCTCTCTCATCCTGACGTACTCCGTATCCATCGCTTCCATTCTGTTCGGATCGTTTTGCACGATCTACTTCAGAAGGGAGCTGCTGCGCCCGATCCATTCGCTGGTCCAGCAGGTGCGGGACGTATCGAAAGGCACGTTCGGACAGCAGATCGTCTACACGGGGCAGGATGAGTTTCGCGAATTGGCAAACGAGTTCAACAAGATGTCTCTCAACATCGCCACCCTTTTTGAACAGGACAAAGAACAACGGCTGGTGCTGACAGAGGAGAAAAATCTGCGGGAGCAAATCCTCAATTCCCTGCCGGTCGGCATTATTACGCATCCCTCCCCTACTGCTGAAATCCACGTCAACGAGCTGGCGAAAAATCTGATTCAGTTGGACGAGCAGGGGTACCCGGTTACGGAAGGATCAGGGAAATCGTTGAGCGAGGAAGGAGAGGGCTCCTGGTTCGTCAATCAGAAAATGACGTTGTTCAAGCAGGATGGCACGCCTTTTACAGCACTGGTATCACGCGTCCCCCTGCACCACCAGCATCAGCCCAGGGAAACAGGCTGCATGATCGCCTTCCTGGATATTACCGAACAGGAAAAGGTCCAGGAGTACCTCAATCAATCCGAAAAGCTGGCAATGGTCGGCCAGTTGGCGGCTGGAGCGGCGCATGAGATACGCAATCCGCTGACCGTCATTTACGGCTTTATCCAATTGCTCGAACAAGGGCTGTCCGATCAGGAGCGCGAACGATACTATATTCCGTTGATTCTGCAGGAGATCGAGCGGGTCAATCGGATCGTTACAGAGCTGCTGATGCTGTCCAAGCCATCCCTGCCGAACTATCGGGAGGTCAAGCTGTCCGAGGTTCTGGATTCGCTCCTTCCGCTGATGCAGGCAGAGGCTTTGCTGCACGGCATACAAATTGTCAACCGTTGCGAACCGGATACCCGTATTCATGTCGATGTGGAGCAGTTCAAGCAAATCCTGCTCAATCTGATGAAAAACAGCATCGAGGCTATGACGGGAGGCGGTCTGCTCACCATCGAAAGCCAAATGGATGAGACATGCGTCCACATCACCGTCAAGGATACCGGGGAAGGCATCTCCCCCGAATTCCTGGTCCGGATATTTGACCCGTTCTTCTCACTCAAGGACGAAGGGACAGGTCTTGGACTCCCGATCTCTCGCCGGATGGTGGAAAATCACGGCGGAGAGCTGAACATCCAGAGCAAAAAAGGACAAGGGACGGAAATCACGATCTCTTTGCCGCTGCATCCAAACAATCTGGATTCCTAGCGCTGGCCCTGCCGCCGACAGCATCCAGCCAGGCAAACATGCGACGTGTATAGCTCTCCAGCTCTTCTCCCTTGAACAAGTGGCTGGCCTTGTCTGCCAGCCATATTTCATAGGGCTTGTCATGCTGCTGCAGGGCATGGGCCAGACGTCTGGCATGCTCCACGCCGACATTTTCGTCCGCGGTCCCGTGAATGATCAGGACCGGACAAGAAATCTCCGCGACTCGGTACAAGGGCGTTCTGTCCCGATAGGCCTCCGCCTGTTTGCGCGGATGACCCACGATCCTGCGCAGCATTCTCCGCAGGTCTACTCGTTCCTCATAGGTCAAAAAGAGATCGCTGACGCCTCCCCACACCACGACGGACAAGAGATCGCGGCATTCCATCGCGGCAAACAAGGCCATCATCGCACCGCGCGAAAAGCCGTAGGCGCTGATCCGCTCCCGGTCCACACAAGGCAATTGCCGCAGCACCTCATAGGCGGCGTATACATCATGGCGATCTGCACCGCCAAATTCATCTCTGCCCTCTCCACCCTCATTTCCCCGGTAATGCGGTGCGAGGATAACGTATCCGAATGCCGCCATCTGGCTGATCCGTTCGGGGCGTACCTGGCCTACCCCGCGTATCCCGCCGCGGCAGTAGAGCAGAGCGGGCAATTGGCGGCCTTCTCTGTCTGCTTCTGCCAGCTGTTGCTCCGGTACAGCCAATGCTGCTTTGACCCGTAGCCCCTGACTGCTATAGGTGACCGTGTACAGCGCGACGCCGGGAACTACAGAATCCGCTCTGTCTATGCTTACTCCCTGCATCTGCGCGCCTTGTATGTTCAAAGTCCTCTCCCCCTTCTCTTTCACCAGATGACAAGCCTAGTATCCGCTGCTGAACTTCGCCAATCACTCTGAAAAATACGGAAAAGAAAAAGGACGGGGAAGGTCCCCGCCCTTATCTTTTTCGTTATAACAAGGCTTAGTAGCCGCGTTTTGCGTTCTTTTTGTTGATGGTCGCGAGGTTTTCTTCGCTGTGCTTCATCCATTTTTTCAACTTATCCTCAAAGGATGCCGCGCTATCCCGTCTAGGGTTCCCTCCGCGGTCGCCACCACGATACCCACCACCACGACGCTCTTCTCGTTCCGGACGCTCAGGCGCTGGGAGTGCGGCGCGAACCGAAAGCGAGATTTTACCTGCATCATCAATCGAGAGTACTTTTACTTTCACTTGTGCTCCCACGGAAAAGTGATCGTTAATGTCCTTTACAAAACCGTTTGCTACTTGGGAAATGTGGACCAGACCCTGCTCCGTTTCGCTGACTGCTACAAACATCCCAAACGGTTTAATTGCTGTCACTTTTCCCTCGATGATGCTTCCCACTTGTACTGCCATCCAGTTTGCACTCCTTTTATTATTTCCAAAAAATGGTGAGGTCTTTTTTCTAGAAGCCTCATTACCTTAGTATAACAGAGAAAATGAAATACTGAAAAGCCTATTTGTCAATCCGTACATTCTAGAATGGGGATTCCCGCTCCATTTTATGACTTTGCTCGCGCTTTTGCCCACAAATTGGCAAGACAAATACAGGCCAGCATTGTCAAGGAGCCGGACAAATCGAGCAGCACATCCTGAACTACCCCCACACGATCGGGAGTAAATGTCTGATGCCATTCATCCAGGACGGCCACCAGCAGACTGAGGAAGGCGCTCCACGGCAAAGCAGCTGAGAAAGCAAGGCGATATCGCAATACGCGGTACCAGCAATAAGCCAGAAAGGCAAATGTGGCAAAATGAACGCCTTTTCGCAGAAAAAATTCGATAAAGCCCGCTGTTCCCTTCTCTTCGATGCTGACCTCACGCCCGCTGTACTGCAAGGTTATATCCTGAAAACGCGCTTCCCAGTTTTTTTCATCTACGACCTTGGAGATCGTCCCGCGCATGTCCTGATCGGCATAGGGCTGAGAGGAAGAAATGAACAAGCCAATCAGGACAGCCGCCAGCAGCAGACAGTGCAGAAGAAACCCGAATCTGCGCATCTTGTACCCCCCATCTCTATCCCCGATTGATCCATGTTGTCTGAAAGCATTATGCCTGAAATTTCTCGGGATGGGAAGCGGGGGCAAGCGGAAGAAAGTCTTCTTCGGACAGCTCTCCCTTCGCTCGGGTGCGGAGCTGAGGGTTTCCCTGCTCCTGCATTGCTTCTTTACGCGCTTTTTTCAGTCGTCGAATCGCTTCCTTCTTGTCCTGGCGGCGAATGCGGCCGTTCTCCCAAGCGGCTTGCAGCAGGCGAATGGTGTCTGGCAGCGTCCACTCTGAAGCGACGGCCTGCTTCCGCTCGGCTGCGAACTGCATCCCGGGCACCAGTACGAGAACGCCAAATACCGCTACTGCCGCACCGAACAGCAGACTGCTGGTGAAGGACGAAATGAAGCCTCCGTCTGCGACCCAGCCCCCGGCCAAAGGGAGAGAAACGAGAATGATCCCGGCAAACACAGCCGCTTGGCTCCCAGCGACACGGGATGTCCCCGTCTGCAGCTCCTCCCAGATCTCTGCAGATCTGGTGCGAAGAGCAATCAGTTGATCCAGGTGAACCAAAGTTTGATGAAGCATGATGGCCGCCGCGGCAGCCAATCCGTAGAAGCCCAGGACGTTCATCGGGCGATCCATGACCAGCAAGCCGAGGATGACACCGCCTGACAACAGCGGCAGCAAGGCCAAGGCAATCCATCCATCCCTAGTTCTGCCCCGCAGCAACAGACTCGCCAGCAAGACGCAGACAGCGAGAGAGCCGATGGCCAGGATTCGTCCCACGGTGTCCTTTTTGCCCGCCATTTCCTTGTCCAGCTTCTCCACCTCATCGGCATTGAGTATCGTATACCCCTCGGGGATCGTCATGTCCTTTTTCAAACGGTACGGCAAGGCATACGACATGGTGTCGATGCGCATGACATCGGAGACGGCGCTGCTGATCTTGAAGACGTACAAACCATCCTCCCGCGAGTATACCGGCGGCGGCTGTCCGTACGACCAATCTGCCAGATCGGCCAATCGAACTGCGCCCTCCGGTGTCCGTATGAGCAAGTTCTTTACCTGATCCGGATGATCCATCCACTGATCGGGAAAACGCGCCTGGATCGAGACCTCTTTTCCATTCCACTGGGCGTTCCCGATTTTTTGCTCACCCAGGTAACCCTCCACCTGCCGCCTGATTTCGGCTTCCGTCACACGGTAACGGGTCAGCATGTCGGCTTTCGGGTAGAGATCGAGATAGATGCCGGTCGTTTTCTCCCCGATACGCTCATCCGTTATGACCTCTCTCCCTTTCTCATCTCGCGTCGTCACCCGCTTCATCTGTTCGAGAATAGCATTGGCGATGGTTTCTCCGATCTGGATAGAGGGTCCTTTTACCGTAAATTCCAGACGGGACCGCACTCGATCGTTTACGATAAAGGAAAACGGATCAGTCCCGGGAATACCCCGCAATTGCCGGTCCAGCTCCTTTTCCAGCTCAGTGAGGGAGCGGTTCCAATCAATATGGTCCTGCAGCTTGAGGGTGAAGTCGAGCCGATCCCGCGAAGCCAGCGTGAACACGTCACGCACCTCGGCAACCCCGCGCAGGCGTTCCTCCGCGATCTGGGCTGCACGAATCGCCTCATCGACGGTACTTCCCTGCACCATCTCCAGGGTCAGCTTCTTCTCATCTGTCGTCGTCTTCGTATAAGGATCGACCAGTACAAAGGTATGGAAAAGGAAGCTGACGAGCAAAGAGACGACCAGTGTGATGCCGTATGGCAAATACCCTCTTTTGACCAAGGTCTCCCAACCGCGGAGGACAGGATTGGGCTTTTTTTTCGCTGCGGGCTGTTCCTCCGGGAGAACTGTCTGCTCCCGGTGGCGCTCCGTCTTCCACGCTCCGCCCAGTACCGGTACGATAAACCCGTATACGATCAGCAAGGAGAGCGTCCCCAGGATCAAAATCGGCCAGGCATCCACCAGAACGGTCCGGTCCTTCGCCTCGATGAAATCCGTCAGCATGACGCCAAACCAGCACGCTGTCAGGATGACAATGGTTAACAGCATCGTTTTTTGCAGGTGCCAGGCAGCTTGCAGGCAGTGGAAAGTCGTCCATTGCCTCAATTGATGCAGCCTGGAAAAAAGGGCGGAGCCTGCTCCGATGGACAGGATGCCAAAAAGACAAACTGGCCCGATCGTCGATAAGCTGAGCGGCAAGCCGACCAGCCACATCCCCCCGAGCAACGTGCCTGTCGCGAGTACGACGGAAGCGAACAAGAGGATGGCTGCCGTTTTGCTTTTTTGCATCCAGCCTAGCACGACCGCCACGAATGCTGCAGCCAGGATTACCAGCCACGTCATTTGCCAGATCGTATCGACCAGCGGTTTGGCGTAGTCTTCCACCAGATCGATTTGGTAAAGACCTGCCCCCGCTTCATTCAACTCCGCTATCGCCTGCAGCATCTGGGCGCGCACAGCCGGAGCCTGTGCGGAATCTGCTGCGTAAAGCGTGATCCCCAAGGCCGGTTCGCCCCGGTAGACGGCGACTTGATCGCCCTTGCTGCCGCGCAGATCGCGAATCTCCGCCAGCGTCTTCAAGGAGACATATCCCTTTTGTGTTGCGATCATCTGTTTTCCCAATCCGAAAGGCCCGTCCGTCTGGCTGTACCACTGGACAGTGATCCGCTCTGTCCCTCTGCCTATGGAGCCGACCTGATCCGCAGACACATCGCCGGACAATTGGTTCAGCACATCTGCAGGAGTCAGGCCATATGCTTGCAGCATGGATGGACGAAACAAAATGTCCACCTGCTGACGGGCCACCTGATCATCCAGATCGACGCGGGCCACTCCAGGCAGATTGATCAGCTTGGCGTAGACGGTGTACTCTGCTACGTCAGCCAGCGTTTGCACATCCGCGCCGCGCAGGAGAAGATGTCCGATGCGGTTGTCCGCCAGGTCTTCCTGATTGACGCTCCACTCCCGTACAGGCAGCGTCTTGGCTGCTTCACTCAGCTTTTCTTCCAATCGTTCCCGATAGTCGGTCCCGAGTCTTTCCGATGCTTCGACGACCACCACAGCCACGCCCTGACGCGACTCTGAACGGATCTTGTCGGCCTGCCCCAGAGAACGGACCGCAGCTTCGACAGGCATGGTGACGTTCTGATCTACCTGGAGCGGATTCAGCCCGGGAGCAGCAAGCCGAATCTCATACTCCGGCACAGGCAGGTCCGAAAAGCTCCGGATGTCCATGCGAAAGAGCGCGCCGATGGTGAGCAACAGGCAGATGACAGCCAGCAAGCGGGCAATCGTAGGGTATGTCGAGGAAAATGTCCGATTATTCATCTTCCACCCTCACCACCTCGCCGTCCACTACATAGGAAAGCCCTGATGCCAAAATGGTATCTCCTTGTTCCAAGCCCTCCAAAATTTCATAGTGGGCACCGTGAATCGCTCCGACTTTGACAGGCGTCTTTTTGACCACCAGCTCGTTGATTTTCATCACGTAGTATCCCTCATCCGAAACGCCTACGCTATTGACAGGAACCAGCAGAGAATGGTCGGCCTGCAGCGGATATGCACAGGTCACGGTCATGCCGCCCCTCCAATTCACATCACTGCCCGCAATCGTCACCTCGACTGGGTAGGCTCCGGTTTTTTCATCTATGACAGGAGAAACGAACGTAACCGTTCCCTGCGCTTGCGTACCGTCAGCGGATTTGACAGTCACTGCCGCCCCCTGTTGCCAGCTTGCGATCTGCTCGCTTTCCACCTGCAAATCAACCAGCCATTGGGACGTATCCACCAGACGGATCACCTCGCTGCCAGGACCTGTCTGCTCGGCTTCGGCTTGCGATATCGCAGCCACTACTCCGGCAAATGGCGCCTTCATGACCGCCTCCGAAGCTTCTTGTCTGGCTCGATTCAACTGGACGTTAGCCTGTTGCAGGCTCGCATTGGCCGCCTCCACATCGAGCTGATCAGCGCCCTGCAGCAGTTCGCTGTAAGCCACCTGCGCCTCCTGCAAGCTCAGATTGGCCTGTTTTTCCGCCAGAGCGACCCGATCCAGCTCATCCTTGGAGATCGCGCCGTTGTCATAGAGCAGCTTGGCTTGTCGATGATCTTCTTCCGCCTTGGCTGCTACCTGCTTTGCCTTTTCCACTTTCAGCTTCTGCGTCTCAACCTCGTGGCTTTTCGGTCCTTGCATCGCCTGATTGCGTCGAACATTGGCACTGGCCACCTGCCCCATGGCTGCGCTCACTTCCTGCTGCCACACTCCTCCGTCCAGGGTAGCCAAGGTTTGTCCCTCCTTGACCAGACTCCCTTTTTGCACCTGAATGCTGGCTATTCTGCCCGAGGTGCCAAAGGATAAGGACAGCTCCTGCCGCGGCTTCAATACGCCGGAGACCTCCAGCATGACGCCGTTTGCGTTTGGCATGACCTGGTACGCATTCACGGTTTTTACTTTCATTACATGCTCTTCTTCCACTCGCTTGAGCTGCTCAATCTCTCTCTCCAGCTTCTGGCAGCCCATCAGGAACAGGGCCGCAAGCGACAGACTGATCCATTTTTTCACCTTCTCAACCCCCGTGCCATCTTCATGGCTCCCTTCCAGTTGCCTGGTAATGTTCCTATATGAAAAAAATAAATGACAAAATATATTTTACAGAATCTTTATAGAGTTGTATCATTTTTCTGTCATTTTTTATTATTTTTTATAGGTTCAAATCTGTCACTCTTTTGTAACTCATGCAGGCTATAATCAAGGCAATAGGGAAATAAGAGTGTAGTTGCTGTTAAGCAGGATGTCAGCGCTTACACGATTCATGTTTTATCATCTTTTTTAGGTGGGAGTGATCGTCATGGCAAAATTGTATACTTCGTACTCGGACATCGTGGCCGATATTCATGATGGCGCCACGCTGCTCGTGGGCGGATTTGGTCTGGTAGGGATTCCCGAGAATCTGATTATCGCCTTGCGCGACAAAGGCGTGAAAAATCTGACTGTTGTCTCCAACAACTGCGGTGTCGATGATTGGGGACTCGGACTCTTGCTGCGCGAAAAGCAAATCAAGAAAATGGTTTCCTCCTACGTCGGTGAAAACAAGGAGTTTGAGCGCCAATTCCTCTCCGGCGAACTGGAAGTGGAACTGACCCCGCAAGGCACCCTCGCTGAGCGTATTCGTGCAGGCGGTGCCGGCATTCCCGCCTTCTATACCCCTGCAGGCGTAGGGACTCCGGTAGCGGAAGGCAGAGAAACGCGTACGTTCAACGGCAAGGAGTATCTGCTCGAACATGGCATTACCGGTGATTTTGCTTTGATCAAGGCCTGGAAAGCGGATAAGATGGGGAACCTCGTCTTCCGCAAAACAGCACGCAACTTCAACCCGATGATGGCTGCCGCTGGCAAAATCACCATCGTGGAAGTGGAAGAGATCGTCGAGACCGGAGAACTGGATCCCGATCAGATCCACACGCCAAGCGTCTATGTGCAGCGCCTGATCCAGGCACCATCGTTTGAAAAACGGATCGAGCGCCGCACAGTCCGCTCCTAAGCTAGAATCCAGGCAAATCACTCAAGGGAGGAAATAAAGATGTCGCTGACTCGTGAACAAATCGCCATGCGTGCCGCCCAGGAGGTGGAGGATGGCTTCTATGTAAACTTAGGGATCGGTATGCCAACTCTGGTCGCCAACTACATCCCGGAAGGAAAAACCGTGGTGCTTCAATCCGAGAATGGATTGCTGGGAATCGGTCCTTATCCGACCGAAGATGAAATCGACCCGGATTTGATCAACGCCGGCAAGGAAACGGTGACGGCGATTCCAGGCGCTGCTTACTTCTCCAGCGCAGAGTCGTTCGCCATGATCCGCGGCGGACACATCGACCTGGCGATTCTGGGTGCGATGGAAGTATCGGAAAAAGGGGATCTCGCCAACTGGATGATTCCCGGGAAAATGATCAAGGGCATGGGCGGTGCTATGGACCTGGTGCATGGTGCGAAGAAAATCGTCGTCATCATGGACCATGTCAACAAACACGGCGAAACCAAAATTCTCAACGAATGCGCTCTTCCCTTGACCGGAAAAGGCGTTGTGAACCGGATCATTACGGATCGCGCCGTCATGGATGTCACCCCGGAAGGCCTCGTCCTGCTGGAAGTGGCGGAAGGCTATACGGCTGAGGATATCCAGGCCTGCACGCAGCCCAAGCTGATTGTTTCTCCGACTTTGAAAACCATTGGATTGTAATGCTGCCATACAAAAAGAAAGCTGACTTCATCTCTGCGGATGAGTCAGCTTTCTTTTTTTGCACCGCTGAATCGCATGGACTTCTTCATTCGTACTATAATACAGGATGTACATTCCCAGATTTCCCTAGATAAAGAAAGGAGACGCAAGATGTCCGGAAAAGTCGGTTGTCTCATTATCCACGGATTTGCAGGAGATATCAACGACGTCCTCCCTCTCGCCCAACGTCTGCGTGAAGTCGGATACGAGGTGGAATGCCCGACACTCGAAGGGCATGGAGCGAGCCGGCGTCATTTGGCCAAAAGCAACCGTCAGGACTGGATTCGCTCTGCCGACGAGGCCTACAAACGCCTCTCCATGCGAGCTGACACCATCGTGGTGATCGGCTTTTCGATGGGAGGATTGCTTTCTTTTCACATCGCTACTACCTATCCCGTCAAATTGCTGATTACGTTAAACACGCCTTACAAATACTGGGATGTCAAACAAGCGATGCGCTATTTGCGCACCGATTTCCAAACCCATTGGCGCCGCTATCTGCACGGCATTGGAAGAATTCCGGTCCGCAGCATGTTCCAGTTCCGTCTCCTGCTCTCCGAGACCAAGTCCTTGCTGCCGCAGGTTTCCGTTCCCTACGTCCTTTTTCAGGCCAAGCAAGACGATACGGTGCACGCCGTCAGCGCAAAACTGCTCGCCGACCGGGTAGGTACGAAGACGACCCAGATCAACTGGTTCGAGCATTCCAATCACATGCTTTTGCACGGCCCTGAAAAGGAAGAAGCGATCGAGGAGGTCATCGCTACCATCAGGAAGCATTGTCCATCCTGACGGCAGGCGTCCGGCTCTCCCGGATGCGCAGCCACATCAGCGCAAGCAGCAGCATGACGAGAGCCACTCCCAGATAAAGCAACCCCAAGCCGAAGCTTTCATCCAGCCAAAAGGCAAGCAGCGGTCCAAGCGCAGCCCCTACATCCGTGACAACCGAGTAGTGGGTCATCATGGCGGTGCTGTTTGCCTGCCTTGCAGCTACGTCGGCTGCCCACGTATCGGTCAGCGTCGTCAGCACCGTCGCCGTCCATTGGATGCCGAGCAGCACAACCATCAACCAGCCAAAGGATACAGGCGCGTAGATCATGCCAAACAGGATAGCGGCGATCAGCATCGTCGCGACCAGCATGCGCTTTCTCCCATAGGTGTCAGAGAGACGTCCGAACCAGGGTGCTGCCCACGGCTCCCAGCCCCAGCGCACTCCTTGAAAGATGCTGGCCATCACTGCTGCACCGACCGCGATCCCCCCGATCGTCGTCAGAGGTTGGCGCAGCTCGATCAATCTGCTGAGCGTCGAGGCGAACACGCCTTGATACACCATCGCGATCAAAAGGCCTGTCAGCAGCGTGACCAGGACGCCTTCTTTGCTCCACAACGAGGTTTTCGCCTCCATACGTCCGAGGAGCTCCCTTCCCTCTGTACAGGACTGCGGCCGTATGCAGGCGAAGATCAGAATCAGCGCAGGCAGGACAAGTCCTGCAAATAACAAGGATGTGTATTGCAATCCGATCGATGCGACCAGCAATGCCCCCGCTACCATCCCCCCAAGGCTTCCCAGACGATACAAACCGTTGTACAGACCCATCAACTGGCCCCGATTCTGCTCCTGCGAGACAGCGATAATCAGCGAATAGGCACCCAGCCGCAAAAACGTCCAGGCAATCCCCCACAGGCAGCGCATGACCAGCCAAATCCAAAACCCATGCAGGGCGTAGCCTGCTGTCGTCACCAAAGCAAGGGCGACCGCGATTACCAGTCCGGTGCGCACACCTGAACGCTCATACCATTTCCCGATCAGCGGCCCCAGCGGAATGCGCACAAGCCGATTTGCCGAAAGCAGAATCCCCACTTCAAACAAGGAGGTCAGCCCTGCTTCCTGCCAATAGAGCGGCAAGACGATATACAGCATGGAATCTCCCAACAGACAAAGGGCTGTCACCAGCGCGACTGCCACAACCTGTTTCTTTTCGTCATATTTTGGCATGTCCAGGTTCTTCTCCTTTGCTTCGCCCGTATTCATGGTTTACAGTACAGAGAAGCAGGTATAAATTCCAATACATCTTCCTGTCTTACTCATAAATAAAATTGATGAATGGAGAGAGGGCATGAATCTTCACGCTCTGCGTATATTCGTACAAGTCGCATCTGCCGAAAGCGTCACACAAGCCGCTCAAGCCTTGGCGATCAGTCAACCAGCCGTGACCGCCCAGATCCGAAAGCTGGAGCAGGAATTGGGTCTGACCTTGGTCTCAGCACAGGGACGAGGCATTGCACTGACGCATGAAGGACGTTTCCTCTATGAAAAAGCCCGCCGCATTTTCGATTGGGAAAAGGAACTGGAAGCGCAAGTAGCGCAGGTCAAAGAAGGATCGATCGGAAAATTGCGGATCGCTTCCACCTTCCTGCCTGCCCACTATCTCTTGCCAGCCTGGCTCGCCGCTTACAAAACCCGTTATGAGCATGTGGAGGTCGAGATGCGCTCCGGCAACTCCCAGCAATCCATCGAACGGCTGTTGCGCTGTCAGGCAGACCTGGCCATCATCACCAATGAATCCTGGGATGATCGCCCGATTCGGCTCCAGCACATGACAGACGTCTTTTATTGGTTTATCGTCCCCCCGGCCCATCCCTTCGCCGGCCGTGAAGTAACGTTGGGAGAGCTGGTTCAGGAGCCTTTTTTGCTGAGAGAAAAGGGCAGTTCGACCAGAGAACGGCTTTTCGCCCTCTGCCGGGAGCACGGCGTTCAACCTCCCAAGGTAGGGCTTCAATACCACGGGCTGGTCGAGTCGATCCAATCCGTACGAGCGGGCTACGGCACGATGCTCGCCCCCGAGCCGGCTGTCAAGGAGCTGGTAGCACGCGGCGAAGTGGGACGAGTCTATCTCCCGCAGATTGAGATCAAGCGGCCCGTCTATCTGTGCCAGCGTGACGATGGCGACACGCCACTCCCTGCCGTTACCCGTTTTCTGATGATGCTGGAGAAAACGATGGATTGAAAAAAGGATGCTCCGTACCGCAAAACAGCGCGGACAGGCATCCTTTTTCATCTTCTTGCCGACTTACCTATGGTTATGGAAACACAATCGTTTTGTTCCCGTAGACAAGCACGCGGTCTTCCAGATGCCAGCCGACAGCGCGGGCCAGTACGGTGCGCTCTACCTGGCGCCCAAGCTGTTTGAGCGTCTCGACATCCTCCTGGTGAGAAACGCGCTGAACGTCCTGCTCGATGATCGGCCCTGCATCCAGCTCTTCCGTGACGTAGTGGGCTGTCGCACCGATCAGCTTCACGCCGCGGCGGTACGCCTGTTCATACGGCTTCGCACCCACGAACGCTGGCAGGAACGAGTGATGGATGTTGATGATGCGCATCGCATAGTCGTCCAAAAAGCGCGGCGACAGAATCTGCATGTAGCGCGCCAGGATGATCAGGTCCACACCCTGCGCGGCTGCCAGCTGTTCTTCTTCGGCCTGCGCCTTGTTCTCTTTGGTCACCGGGATATGGCGGTATGGAATTCCGAACGACTCTACCGTCTCTTTCATATCGGGGTGATTGCTGACTACGACGGAGATGTCTGCGTGCAGCTCGCCGGATTTCCAGCGCCACAGCAGCTCCAGGAGACAGTGATCTTCCTTGGAGACGAAGATCGCGACCTTTTTGCGATTCTTCGCTTCGACCAGGGACCATTCCATCCCGTAGTTCTCCGCTACCGGCCAGAACGCATCCTTCAGCGATTCGAGACGATCCGCCAGATTGACCAGATCAAACTCGATGCGCATGAAAAAGCGGCCAGTCTCCGGGTCTGTTGTATATTGGTCCGACTGGACGATGTTGGCGCCTTGGGCAAATAAAAAGTTGGATACCGCCGCCACGATCCCCGCTCTGTCTTCGCAGGAAATCAACATCCGCGCACGGTCCTTGTTTTTTTGTTTGTACGCTAACCATTCTCTCTCTGACAAACGATGCATGATTTCTTCTCCTCCATGATTCTTAGGCAAAAGTTGTCTGCAATTATATCATGTCCTATTGATCTTTCCATACCCAAACCTTTTGAAGAACGATAAATGATTATTGATTGATAAAATATTTACTCTCTACTTCCGATCCCGTTCATCAAAATGTCCACCGTATAGGCGATCTGCTCCTCGTCGCTGTACTCGGCAAATTCATCCGGGTCCAGCACCTGCCTGAACATGACCAGGCCGATCATTGAATGCAAAACTGCGCGAAAAACGGCTTGCGAAGGCAAACGCCGCAGCTCGCCCGCGTCCATTTTTGCTTCGATCAGCTTATAGACCATCTCCTTGGCATCTTTGAAGACAGTCGCGATCAAGGCCTCCCGGATTTCATCGTGAAAAAAAGCTTCCTGCAGCAGGATACGGATCGTCTTTTCGTTTTGCAAGACCAGATTCAGGCGATTCCGGAAAAGCTCTGTCGTCACTTCCTTGAATGGCTTTTCAGCCTGCTCTTTGAAAATCTCGCGGATGTCCTTCAAAATAAACGGCGCAGCGAACTTCACCAAAACAGGAGCTACAACGGCAAGCAGAATGTCCTTTTTCGACTTGTAGTGGCGAAAGATCGTCCCTTCCGCTACCCCTGCTTCCTTGGCGATCTCAGCCGTTGAGCTCGCGTGAAACCCCTTCTCCGCAAACAGCTTGATGGATGCGCGCAAAATGCTTTTCTGCTTCTCGGTCATCTCGCTTTCGTCCTTGAGTTCCTCCACATATTGCAACAGGCCCTCTTCAAAGGATGGCTTGTTCATTTTCTTTTACGCTCCTTATTCGATCTTCTTGCGGAAACGCAGCATTGCGACGATCAGGATGAACAGACAAAAAATCCCCATCCCCAACGTATCCTTCCAAAGCGAAGCCAGATCGACCCCTTTTAAAAAGATTCCCCGCAAAATCGCTAAAAAGTAGGTTAACGGGACAAAGCCTCCCAACCATTGTATCACGTACGGCATCGAATCGCGCGGGAACATGAAGCCGGACAACAGAACGCTGGGAAGAATAAAGGCAAATGCGATCTGCATGGCTTGAAGCTGCGTCTTCGCTACGGTGGAGATGAAAATGCCCAGGATCAACGTAGTCATCAGAAAGAGAATCGACAGGCTGACCAACAGCGGGACGCTTCCTTTGACAGGCACCCCAAACCAGTACGTGCCGACCAAGAGGACGAGGCAGAAGGAAAAAAGCCCGACGCCTACATACGGCGTAATCTTGCCCAGCATCAGCTCGAGTGGACGAATCGGAGTTACGATCAACTGCTCCATGGTTCCCCTCTCCTTTTCCCGTACAAGCGAAAAGGCGGTCAGAATCATGGTTACATTTTGCATGATCAACCCGATCAAGCCGGGAATGTTGAATACAATGCTTTCCATGTTGGGGTTAAACAACACGCGGGTGTTCAGTTCCATCGGAGGCTTGATCTCCCCCATTCCCTGTTTTTGCAGGAGCTTCTCCTGCAGGGCGATGGAGCGGTTTTGCACAATCAGCTGTGCATTGGATAACGCAGTTCGCGCAATATTCGGATCCGAGCCGTCAATCAGCAGCTGTATGGCGGCTGATTCGTTGCGGTCTCTTTTGCGTGTGTAGTCAGGCGGGATCACCAGCGCGACATTGGCGCTGCCGTCATCTAGCATCGCTTCAATTGCCTTGTAGCCACTCTCCTGGGCAATGACCTCGAAGACACGGGTATTGACGAATTGGTCGATCAACTCCCGGCTTTCGGCGGAGGGACTTTGATTCCATACCACCATCTTGATGTCGTTGACGTCCGTATTGACGGCATAGCCGAATAAAAACAGCATCATCAGGGGCATGACCAGCGCAATCGCCAGGCTGGGACGGTCCCGCTTGATCTGAATCACTTCTTTTTTGACTACGGACCAGTAGCGCTCCCAGACAAAACGCTTCATCGGACACCGCCCTCCCCGGCGCCAGCTTTGGCAAGCCGTTCTTCCTCCCGTTTTACCAGCTCGATGAACACATCCTCCAGGTTCCCGACTTCCATGCCGTCGATGAGCTCTTGCGGCGTACCCTGTGCCAGCAGATTGCCGAAAAAGATGAAGCCGATCCAATCGCAGGTCTGGGCCTCGTCCATGTAGTGCGTGGTGACGAGAACGGTAATCCCCTGCTTCGCCAGCTCATGAATGACGTCCCAGAAAATCCTTCTGGAGACCGGGTCTACTCCTGCTGTCGGCTCATCGAGAATCAGCAGCTCCGGATTGTGCAGCAGCGCGCAGGAGAGAGCCAGACGCTGCTTCCAGCCGCCGGACAAGGAGCCGGCAAGCTGCTTTTCCCTGCCCTTCAGGCCTGCCATCTCGATCAACTCGGCTTTGCGCTGTTTTCGCTGCGAGGAGCCAAGCTGATAGACTCCTGCGTAAAAGTCCAGGTTTTCTTCTACCGTAAGATCCTCGTACAGGCTGAACTTCTGCGACATATAGCCAATCCTTTGTTTGATCTCCTCGCTTTGCGTCATCACGTCATATCCAAGCACGGTACCGGTACCCGAGGTCGGCGTCAACAGGCCGCACAGCATCCGGATCGTAGTCGACTTGCCCGAGCCATTTGGCCCCAAAAACCCGTAGATCGAGCCTTTTGGCACGGAGAGGGTCAAGCTGTTGACCGCGACTCGCTGCCCGAAGCGTTTGGTCAATTGCTCACATTGAATGGCGACTGTCATTCTTCTCCCCCCTCGTCAGGCAAAAGCACGTCGGCCGGCATGCCCGCCTTGAGTTTATCCAGTCCTTCCGTGATGGTAATCGTAACGGCAAAGACCAGCTTCGTCCGTTCATCGGGAGTCTGCACGTTTTTTGGCGTAAATTCAGCCTTTTCCGCAATATGGGTGATGGTCCCAATAAACGTCTCGCCCGGATAGGCGTCCACTTGGATTCCAACCTGCTGCCCCTTGCTCACGCGGTTCAGCCTGTCCTCCGGGATGTACACCTTCAACTTGAGCTTATCTGCTTTCATCATTGCGAACAGATTGGCTCCTACTTTCGCCACTTCCCCTTCAGTAACAGAAGATCGCAGCAGGATGCCGTCGGCTGGCGCTGTGATTTTCGTCTTTTCCAGCTGCAATTCAGCTTGATCCAGCTTGGCCTGCGCCTGCTGCTGAGCTGCCAGCAGCGCACGAATGGCATAGCCTGTGCTGCCCTCCTGCAACAGGTCCAAATCTGCGACAGCTCCTGCCTGCTGCGCTGACGCAGTCTCGGTCTGCGCTACGGCGGCAGCGGCTTCTCCTTTGGCCGATTCGTACTGGGCTTCGGCGGAGGCAGCCTGTGCGGCCAGCTGAGCCACCTGTGTACGCGCCTGGCTGACCGCTTCCTGTTGTGTTTCTAAATCCTTCTTGGAGATCGCCCCTTTTTCAAACAGAGCAGTTGCCTCATGCAAACGGTTTTGCTGGAAGGCGAGGGTCTGTTCTGCCCCCTTCCACTGCGCCCTCACTTGTTCCAGTTGCTCCTGTGCCCGGGATATCCCGGCATCAGCCTGTTTTTTTCTTGCCTTGGCAACCTGGAGATTGGCGTCTGCCTGTTGGACTGCCGCGATGCCTTTTTGGATCGAAGCGTTGCGGGAACCGGCCTTGGCTTCCTCCCATTTTGCCGTCGATTGATCCAACAAGGCCTTTGCTTCAGCCGCCTGATGCTCGTATACACGCGGATCGATCTGAGCCAGCAGTTGCCCTTTGGTGACATGTGTTCCTTCCTCTGCCGCAACCTTCGTTACCAATCCGCCGACTTCAGCTACAATCGGCCACTCATCTGCTTCGATCGTTCCTGACAAGGCCGTTTCCTTCGTCTGCAGCCAGGTGCAGCCTGATAACGCCATAAGCAGAATGAAAATCAACAAGGAGAAAAGAAGACGTCTCATAAAGCCACCTCATCGCTAAAATATAATAGTGAGTAATCACTCATTTTATTGGGCAAAAGAATACCAGCGGAGACGCTGGTACCGGAATGTAATGATAAAGGTAATATCGGGACGAAAAGCGAGTGATTACTCACTTTTGATTATAGATTCTCTTTTTCAACTTGTAAATCCTCTTGTAGAGAAATGATGGCGGAGGTGTATCTCTCCCTCCGCCACCATGAAAAATCCGATCAGGAAATCCTTATAGAAAACCCGCCTGCCAGCAGATACAGATGGCTTTCGATCGATTGCTCGTCTTTGCCCGTGACTTGCTGAATCGCGCGCACGTACAGTCTCAACTGCTCCTCGTAGCGGCTGGTCATTTCCTTGATCGCCTGCTCCGTAGCTTCCGCTGCCAGCCAGTCGGTCTTGAAGTCGATGAGCAGCAGCCGTCCATCCGCTTCTTCGACCAGACAGTCGATTACCCCCTGCACGATGACTTGCTCCTGGCTGTCCTCGCCCAGCTCGGGCTCTACCTCCTGTGCCGGAATCGCCAGGGTAAACGGCAATTCCCGGTGGACAATCGGCGCTTGCTTCATCCTCTGACCAAGAGGCGTATGGAAAAATTGGGCGATTTGCGCCAAATCCACGGCCTTTGCCTGCTCCTCCGTAAGAAAGCGGTTGGCAGCCAGCGCGGCTATTTGTTCCTCCAGGTCCGCCAGATCCAGCGATCGACGCAAATCCAAATGCTGCATGATCAGATGCGTCAGCGTCCCCTTTTCCGCTCCGCTGAGGCGATTCTTCTTTTGCTCCAACAGGAACTGGGGCTTTTCTGTGATCGTCGGGAGGTTGACACCTTGACTGCTTCCGTTTGAGCGGGCACGACGTTTCAGTTCGCTGACACTCCACTTCGCTGCCACTTTCGGGGCGACCGGATGCGGCTCCCGCCAGCCGAGCCTTTGCTCTACCAGCTCCCTGGCCTTTGCATCAACCGGCCGATCCGCAATCGGCTTGCGTTCCGTCATCTGCTCCCAAATCGCCAGATCCTCGGCGGACGGCCCTGTCTGGGCACGCAGCGTTTCTGCCTGGTAAAAATGGAAGGACCAGATCGAATCATCCGGGATTGTACGCACCTGTACGGTCTCGCCACCCCCCTGTGTCGTGGGATAGGCACGCAGCGGTCCAGCTTCGGGATGGCGCAGCAATGCCCGTCCAACCCAGTCCAGATAGCCTTTTGCACGGGCCAAGGCTTCATCGCTCAGACGCTCCCCGTCATCCTGATTGCCCCATTCGCTGATGCTCTTTGCCAGATTTTTGGCTGAGCCGAGCAATACCAGCTTCTCTCGGGCACGCGTCAACGCCACGTACAAGACACGCATCTCCTCTGCCAGCAGATCGCGGCGCAATTGCTGGCGGATTCCCAGAGCCGCCATGCTCGGATACCGCACTTGCGAAGCTACATCCACCGCCATCGGCCCAAAGCCGAGATCTTTGTGCAGCAGAAATTGGGCTTTCAGATCCATCGTATTGAACTGCTTGCCCATCCCCGCCACAAAGACGACCGGAAACTCCAGCCCCTTGCTTTTATGAATTGTCATGATGCGCACCACGTCTTCGTTCTCGCCGACCGTTCGCGCTTCGCCGAGATCATTGCCCGCTTCCTGCATGCGGTCCACAAAGCGCAGGAAACGGAAGAGTCCACGATAGGAGCCTGCTTCGTACTGTCTCGCCCGGTCGTACAAGGCACGCAGATTGGCTTGCCGCTGCTGCCCATTCTCCAGCGCAGCCACGTAGTCGAGATAACCGGTATCCCGGTACAGGGCAGCGATCAGCTCTGACAGCGAACCTCTGCGCGCCAATGTACGCCATCCGGTCAGCCGTGTGAAAAATTCCTGCAGGTCCCGCTCCCATTTCCTCACTGCTGGCTTTTCTTGTACGTATTGCAGGACTGCTCGATGGAAGGGTCCTGAAGGATACGAAATGCGAATCTGTGCCAATTGCTCCTCTGTCAAACCGACGATCGCAGAACGCAGCACCCCCGCCAGCGGAATATCCTGCATCGGGTTGTCGATCACCCGCAGCAAAGAGAGCATGGTCTCTACCTCTGTCGTCGCAAAGTACCCGGAAGTCTGCTCTGCATGGACAGGGATGCCGGCAGCAACCAGCTCCTGCTGCATCGTCTCTCCCCATCCTGATGTAGCACGCAGCAGAATCACGATATCCCGGTATTCCAACGGTCTGATCCCGCCTGCCTTTTTATCGAACACAAGCAGCGGATCTTCCCCTTCCCCCGGCTCCATCCAGCGGCGAATCCTTCCGGCGATCAGACGTGCCTCCAATTGGGCAACGCTCGCTTCCTCCAAGGCTTCAGCGCGATCCGGCTCTGCTGTGGCTGCCTCCGCCTCTTCTCCTTGCGACACTAGTTCTGATGTAGCCTCTCCGCCTGCATCTGCCCGATCAATCAGATGCATTTCTACGCGCAATCGCTCCGGGTCCACATCAGGATACGCCGCACGGTTGATCAGCTCTGCGGATTGGTCGTAATCGATCTCGCCTACACCCGGCGACATGATCTGCCGGAACAAATAGTTGACGGCGTCCACCACCTCGCGCCTGCTGCGAAAGTTGGCCGCCAGATCGATTCGCCACCCCTCTGTTCCATGAGCTTCGGGCGTGTCTCCTTCGAGAAGGGCTTCTTCCTTTCTGTAAGCGAGATACTTGTCCAGAAAAAGCTGAGGCTCCGCCAAGCGAAACCGGTAAATGCTCTGCTTCACATCCCCCACCATGAAGCGGTTGGCTGCCCCATTCGTCACCCAATCGCGCGACACCATCTGGAGGATCGTCTCCTGCACCAGGTTGATGTCCTGATACTCGTCTACCAGAACCTCGGCGAATTGCTCCCGAAGCTGCAAGGCGACCCGGGAAGGCCGAAGCTCCCCGCTTTCATTGCTCTCGGTCAGGATGCGCAGGGCGAGATGCTCCAAATCGCCGAAGTCGACCAGGGAGCGATCCCGTTTGGCCTGCTGAAACGCTTCCCCGAACGAGATCACCAGACGGGCGAGCGTTTGCATATGCGGTGCCAACTGCTTCAAGTCCGCCAGGTATTGCTCGACCGACGTCGCAAAGTACTGCTCTTTCAAATCAGCCAATGCTTTTTTTGCATGGTTGCGCAGATTTTGCACCTGTTCCTTCAGGTCTGGATCGGTCCCTTTGACAGGCGGCAGTTTGGCAAAAACGACCGCTTGTACGGCCTGCTGTGCCCCTGCCCAGCCTTGACGGGTTGCCAGGCAGGCCCGCTGAATGGCGTCCGCCTCCGCCTCGAGCAAGGGGAGGTAAGCGGCTGGACCGTCCGCCGATGAGGCAAGAGCGACAGCCTGGCGCATTTGCTGTGCCATCCCTTCCAACTCGAGCGACAGGGAACGAAGCACGCTGCGTGCCCATTTCAGACTGTCCAGTCCCTTGCTCGCATCCACATCAAACATCTCCGCCGCGTGCGTCAGCCAGGCTGCTGGGGCCGGATGACTGCGTGAAAACTCGTACAGACGCAGCAGCAAGGTGACAAGAGCCTGATCGTCCTGACCATCCAGCATGACATCTGCCAAGGCATGAAACGCGGGATCCTGCTCATACCAAGTCTCTAACTGCTCTTCCAGAACATCCTGCCGCAGCAATTCGCCCTCCATCTGATCCGCGATGCGAAAATCAGGGTCGAGGTCGATCAGGTAGTAATACTGACGCAAAAGCCCCAGGCAAAACGAGTGCAAAGTCGTGATGGTAGCCCGTTGCAAGAGCGCAAGCTGACGGCGCAGATGGGGGGAATTCGGCTCTTCCGCCAAAGCCTTGCGCAGCGCTTCTCCAATCCGGTGGCGCATCTCGGCCGCAGCAGCATTGGTAAAGGTCACGACCAGCAATTGGTCTACGCCGATCGGATCATCAGTATCCATGATCCGCCGGATGATCCGCTCGACCAGTACAGAGGTTTTCCCGGATCCCGCCGCCGCTGCGATCAAAAGGTGATTGCCGCGCCGGGTGATGGCCTGCCACTGTTCATCTGTCCACTGCTCAGGCTTGGTCGGTGCTTGTTGCTTCGCCATCTCTATCCGCCTCCATTCCGCTGTTCTGCTGGGCGAGCATCTCCCAAATCTCCTTGTTGCTCCATTTCGACAGCAGGCGATGCTGATTGCCTCCCGTCTGTGCATCAAACTGGCAGACGGGCTTGTAGGTGCAGTAATCGCATGCCGTCATCGTTCCCTTGGTATAAGGCTCAATCTGAATATCGCCCTCTGTCATGCGGGTGCTGATCTCCTTCACCGTCTGACGGACGTACTCTGTCAACGCTCCGAACTGATCGGCAGTCGCTACAGAGGAACGAGAGGAGAGCGTGCCGTCTTTTTTGATCTCAAACGGCAAAAGCTCTGACGCCCCTTGCTCAATCTGAGCGTCCATCATTCGCGCCAGCTCTGGATCCGCCAGCATCAACCCCTTCATGCGAAGACGCTTGGCCCGTTCCTTCTCTGCCTCCTCGGCTGTCAGCATGCGTTTTGCCGTGACGAACGGATCCGCGACCTGATAATAAAAGACACCGCCCATCTCCGCCTTCCTGCCGAGCCACTTCTCCGAATTCGAGACCACCACATCGAGGTAGACGAGCAATTGCAGGTTCAGTCCGTTCCACACATCCGCGAGCTGCAAGGGCTTGGGGCTTGACTTGTAATCGATCACGCGCAGATAGGGAACCTCGCCGTCGAGAGACTGGTCCACCCTGTCGATGCGTCCAATCAACTGCAGCTCGACGCCGTTCTCCAGAGAGAGGGAGAGTCCCGGCAAATCGCCTTTTGGTCCAAAGGAAACCTCCAGTCCCACCGGGGCAAAACGACTGCGCTTGGCGTGTTCGCCCAAAACGTAGATCGCTCTGCCGACAGCCCGCTTCAGCTTGCCCGACAAGTAGCGATAGCGCGCGGTCCGAGTCAGGATGCTGCTTCGCGTCGCAGGCACGAGCTCTTCGACGACATCGCTGGCAAGCTGCATGCTGCTAGTCTCTGTCATGCGTCCCCATTCCAGGTTTTCTTCATTCATTTTTTCGACCGCCCGCTTCAATGAGGCGTGAAACAGCTCTCCCACATCAAAGCGTTCCAGCTTGTACTGCATCCGCTCTGCAAGCCGCAACCCATGTGAGGAAAAATGAGAGAACGGACACGAAGAGAATCGCTCCAATCGCGACACGCTCATCCTCAACTGCTGTCCGTACAAGCTTTTGCTCGTCTCTGCCTGCAGCTTTCTTGGCAGATTTAGATAGCGCAGGGCAGACAGCAGCCATTTTTCCCGTTCTGCGTCGGGGGAGGAACGCAAGAACCAGTCGTAGACCTCCCACCAAAAAACGGGCAGCTCCCCGCTCTTTTTCATCGCGCGGATCAAAGTCAAGAGATGGCTGAATACACGCTGCGGGTTCCCCAGCAAAAAAGCGTCCGCAGCCATTTCACCTGTCGGCTCGTTGTAGAAGATCTGGTGCTTGACCTGCGGCAGCACTTCCTGCACCCGATTGAACAAAGCCGCAGGCAGCAATGCTTTGCCCTCGTGATCTGCCAGAGCGCAGCTCAGCAGCAATCGCTCGGAGGGGCGGGTCAATGCCTGGTACAGCAAATAGGACTCTGCCATCAGCCGCTGCTTGGCTCCGGGGGCCAGCTCGACTCCGAGCTCAGCCAGACGCTCCCTCTCCGCTTCATCCAGAATGCCGTCCTCGCGCGGGCGCATCGGTATCACGCCGTCATTGACGCCCAATAGAAACAACGCCTTTACATCCGGCTGACGAGAGCGCTCCATCGAACCGATCAGTACCTGATCCAGCGCCGGCGGCACCAGGCCCATCTCGATCGTCTCCAAACCGCTGTCCAAGACACGGGCATAGGTGGACAGCTCCATTTGCTCCTCGCCCATCACCTCGACGATCTGATCCATCAAGGCAATCAAACCATTCCACACCTGTCCATGCACTTGAGCAGACTGCAGGTCTCCTTCCTGCTCCGCCTGCTTCTGCCAATGCTCTAGCTTTTGAGGTATGTTCAAGGCCGCGAGAAATTGATACAGAACCGTCGTCATGGCCCTGACATCTTCGCGCACCGCCCGCTTCATCTCATCTTCAAAATGCAGCAGAGGTGCTGCGTACTTCCGGCGCAATTGATCGATCCTGGCGTCCTCTTCCGCTCCTGCTTGGCCGCCAAAATGCCAGGGGGATTCCTCTGCCCACTGGTAGCCAAACACGCCGTGAGCCAGCACGTAATTTTCCAGCAGGTCGATTTCTTCACGCGCCGTCTCCTGCTCTTCGTCTGCCGCCAGCAGGTCTGTCTTTAGACAGCGGAATACAGCATCGTAGCGCCAGCGGTTCACGATCGCTTCCAATGCGGAGCGAACCAGCTCGATCAATGGATGATGCAGGAGCGTGCGCTTTTGGTCAAGGAAGTGAGGAATGCCGTATTCACTGAAAACAGCACTGATCTCATCGGCGTAAGTGCCGATCTCGCGCAGCAAAATCGCCATATCCCGCCAGCGGTACCCCTCTTCGCGGGCAAGCGAGAGGATCTTCAACGCGACAGCTTCCACCTCTGCGCGGCGATTGACAGCAGACAAGAGAGCTACTTCATCCGCACGCTGCTGCTCGGGGGCTTCGCCGGGATCTCCCCACTGGAAATAGGCGCTTTCCAGCTTGTTCAACCACGGACTTCGCGCAAAACGGTGCGGTGTAGTGAGCAGAAGCGGCTCACGGACAGTCACGCCATTTTCCCGGGCAATGGTTTTCAACGCCTGATAGGTCCGCCATGTCGGGTAAAAGAGACTTAGCTCGTCCAGCTGCTCGTCCCGCTCTTGCGGGTCCAGCGTCAGGGCAATCGTCACCTGGCGGGCATGGACCATCAATTGTTCGATCAGTCTCAGTTCCTGATTGGTAAAGCCGCTAAACCCGTCGATGAAGATTTCCGCCTGTCTGATGTAAGCAGAATCCCGCACCTTGCTTGCGACGCGGTTGAGGATATCCTCAGCATCACAGTAGCCTTCCGCCAGATAACTGTCATAGAGATTCATCACCAGCCGCAGATCACTGATCTTCTGATTCAGGCTGGACGTCCCCCATTCCAGGTTTTCCGAATGGGCAAAGCTCACGCCGTATGACTTGCACTCGCTGATCAGTCTGCCAAGCTGCGCGGCAAAGCCCGGTTGCAGCGCAGAACGGCCAAATACCTGCAATTCCTCACGATGCCGCTCCAGCAGCATGCGCAAGACCATGTTTTTCCCCAGATCATCCACCGGGACTAGGGTCAGATCCCCCAGCTCCTGCATCAACCGATGCGCCAGCCGGCCAAAGCTGAGCACCTGCGAGCCCATCATGCCGCCGTTCTCCGATTTGACCGCCAGTTCATACTCTGCCTGAAAACTGGCCTGTTCCGGGACGAGCAGGATCATCGGAGCGCCTAGAAGCTGTCCCTGACGCGTCTCTTTTATTCGTTTAAACAACTGCTCCTGGAGCGCCGCTGTCTTCCCCGTGCCAGCGCGTCCGAGTACGAATTGTACTGCCATGCTTCCCTCTCCTAAGCTATTCGATTTCCAGATGAATCCTGCTGCCCGCTCCCATCGGTTCGGCTGGCGTGATGACCAGTCGCCGCGGCATGCGTACGCGGATCTCCGGGACGTGGCTGATCACCCCGATCGTAAAGTCCTCCATCCGCAGCCGCTCCAGCGCGTCCATGACGGTCTCCAGCAGCTCTGGATCAAGCGTGCCGAAGCCTTCGTCGAGGAAAAAGAATTCCAGTCTTCCTCCGCGCATCTGGATTTCCATCGACAATGCGAGAGCGAGCGATAGAGAGGTCAGGAACGTCTCCCCGCCAGACAAGGTGCTGACCGGACGCCGCATTCCCCCTGCTGCTTCGTCACGCAGGACAAACTCTCCCTCGTCGCCAATTTCCAGCGCATAGCGGTTGGCGGTCATTTTCATCAGATGATAGGAGGCATCGCGAGCAATCGAAACCAGCTTCTCTTCAGCGATGAACTGGACGAATGCTTTTGCCTCAAACAGCTTTTTCAGCTCTTCCAGACGGCTCTGCTCGTCCATGCACTCCGCAAGCTGCGCTTGCAGCTCCAGCCATCTGCTGTGGTTTCGCTCCAAACGGTCTACATGTTCCTTGGCGACTGCCACCTGCTTTTGCGCCTCCTGGAAGGTGCGCTCCCACTCTTCCCAGCTCTCCTTGACCGTTAAAAACTCCTCTCGGGAGACAAAACGTCCGGCAATCGACTCGCTAAGCCGCTTTTCATCGTAGTGCAGTTGTCCTACCGCTTGCTCATAGGCCTGCACCTGCGCCTGGGCATGCTCCAAACCGTCTCTGCTGGCGTACAGCTCACGAACCAGGTCCAGATTTGCGATACTGCTGTGCTGCAGTGCTTGCTGCAGTCCTTCCTGCGCTTCCTGTCGCTGTTTGGTCAAAACCGCATACGCTTCCGAATGTTTCACCAGCGTGTTCTGCACCTGCTCCCGCGTCAGCGCGGCCGCTTTGCGTCTCTCCTCCGCCTTCAAGGCTGCCTGACGCAACCCTTCAAGCTCCTCCGCTATTTGACGCAATCCTTCCTGAGCCGGAATCCCCCCGGTACGCTCCTGCCATTGCGCATGCTTTTGTTCCCACATGCGCTTGCGATCCTCAACGCGCTCACGCAGGTTCCCTTCTCGTCCCTTTTGCTCCGCCTGTAGCTGTTTCGCCGTTTCGAGGGCTGCGATCAGTTCCGCACGCTGCGTTTCTTTTTCTGTGCGGATCTGCTGCAGCTGAGCCATTTGACGATCCATTCTGCTGAGTTCCTCATAGCGACGCTCGATATCCTCCACTGCCAGATCACCGCGTTTTGCATCCAGCTCCTCCAGACTGCGCCGGACCATCCCGTTTGCGCTCTCCAGTCGCTCTCTGCCATCCGCAAGCGACTTTTCCAACTGCTCCTGCAGGATTTGGCTTCGTTCCAAAAGACGCAGCAGCCCCGCCTCCTCCTCGCGCAATGCATCGATGTGCTGCGCAAGCCGCTCCCGCTCCTCCTTTGCCTGCTCACGGGCGGATTGCTTGGCCAGCAATTCCTTTTCCTCGCGCTGATAGACGGCCAACAGCTCGTCGAAGCCCTGTACCAGCCAAGGCTCCCCTTGACTGTGGCACTCCTGCCGGATGGCGCGGATTCTCTCCTCGATCCCCTGCTGTTCCTCCAAAAGTGCGCCCAATCGCTCAGCAAGCGCTGTCTGCTCGGCCCCCGCTGTCAGATAGGCCTCCTTTGCCAACCGCGCCTCTTGCTCGGCCTTGCGCAATGCCTCCTCTGCAGCCTTGATCCGCGTCCGCAGCATCTCGCCCTGTGAAGCAGCCTCGCCTTGTTCTGACAAGCCCTGCCCTCTGTGGATGTGATGGGTCGAACCGCATACCGGACATTCTTGTCCTTCCTCCAGCCGCTCCCGCAAAAAGCGAGCCATGTTTTCCTGCTGCCAATGCTCCCATTCCTGTCTGAGCGCATCCAGCAAGTCCTGCTGCTCTGTGGCCTGCTGCTCGTTCTCCCGGGCCACTGCTTCCAGCCGATTCAGCTTCTCCTGCGTCCGCTCCCGCTCTTGTTCCAGCTTCTCTTTTCGTGCCTGCAAAAGCTCCTGCTGCTGCAGCTGTTCGCGCCATTGCCGTCCCGCCTGCCTCATCTCTCCAAGGACGAGCCGCGCCTGCTCCCACTCGCTGTCACTCAGGCTGGGTTTCGCTTCCAAAACGCTCCATTGCTCTCGCGCCTGCTTCAAACGTCCGGCGCATTCCTCCCAGCCCTGACGATGCTTTGCCGCCTCTTCGGCAGTGCTTTTCAGTTGCTCTTCCAGCGCAGCCAATTCCGCTGCCAGCTCCTGCTGCTTCGCGGCCTCCCTGCCCCATTGCTGCTTGGCTTCACGAGCCGCATTGACCTGATCGCGCCACTCCGGGGTCACGCTGACTGCCCTGATCTGCTCGTCCAGTCGCCTGCACTCCTGCTCCCAGGCCTGCAAGGCAGCTGCATCCTGCGCCAGTCGAGACTCGGTCCCTTTCAAGGCCGCCTGAATCTCCTGCCATTCCCTCTCCAGGCTCGTCCATTCCGTACGAAGGCGGGACATCTCGGCTTCCCATTCCGCGGCTTGCGTCAGCCTGCTCTTTTGTTCGTGCAAATCCGGTTCCCGAGCAGCAAGTTTCGTCTGGGCATTCCGTGCTTCCTCTTCGGCTTCCTGCCATGCGAGATCGGCGCTTTCCTGCTCCTGCCGGCTTTTTTGCAAGGAAATTTCGGTCGCATGCCACTCCTCGTCGAGCCGTTCCCATTGCTGAAGCATCGGCCACAGACGGATGCTCGACTCCCAGCTTTGGATTTTTGCTCTCCACGCTGCCATCTCGTCCTGCCTTGCAGCCAAAGCCGCCATCTGCGATTGGACACGCTCCCGCTCTTGCAGCCACGCGTAAAGCTGTTCCAGCTCCTTGAGCTTTTGGGCAAGCTCCTCTTTCTGCTCGCGATACGCCTGCTCCTTTTGCGCAGCTTCTGTCCAAATCTGCTGCGCTTCCTCCAGCGCCTCAGGACCCGCTTCCCCTAATGCCGCCATTTCCAATTGCAGTTGATGCATGTGCTCCTTGGTTTTATCCAGCCCATGCCGTACGCGCTCGCTCAATTTTTCTCCATAAATATGTAATTGGAACATGCGCTGCAGCATCTCATTGCGCTCGCTGCCTTTCAGCGTCAAAAACCTGGAGAATTGCCCTTGAGGCAATACGACCGCACGGGTAAAATCCTGCAAGGTAAGCCCGATCAGCGACTCCACTGCTGCTGTCGCGGCGGTCGCCTTGGATTCAAGAACGACATCCTCTTCGCCAGTCAAGTGGCCCAATTGAATCAGACGCACCTCGGGCTGGCGTTTATTTCCTTTTTTATCCAGACCGAACTCCCGCTCTACCGTGTACTGGCGGCGATTGCTCCCTTTGCCCAGCTCGAAGGTGAAGGAGACGAAGATGCGCTGCTCCAGCTGGTTCAGCACTTCCTTCGGGTGATTGCCCCCGCCGAGGCGCACGACTTGTCCGTAGAGCGCAAGCGTAATCGCATCCAAAATGGTGGACTTTCCGCTTCCTGTCGGTCCAAAGATCCCGAACAATCCAGCCTGACAAAGCACTTCAAAATCAATTTCCTGCATTTCGCGGTAGCTGTGCATCCCAGCCAGCTTCAATCGGATCGGTTTCACTTACGCTTCCTCCTCTCTCCCTGCCTCCGTCTCCAGCAGCAAACGCTGAAACATCGCGACCAGCCGTTCATCAGGCCTGGCCCCTCTCTTGCGTTCATAGAAGCGGCGAAACAGCTGGTCCGGAGTCAACTCCGTCAATTTCGCTTGAGCTTCCAACTCTTCTGACTCTTCGCGGTCCTCTCGCACGACGACCCGCTGAATCTTGAGAAAATCGTCGCTCAGCTTGCGCAAACGCTGAAATTCCGCTGGATCAATCACATCCGAGACGTGAATCTCCAGGTCAATCCAAGCCCCGGCGTCCCTGCCTTCTGCGAGCCAGCGTTCCACCTGTTCGATCCCCTCTGTCGCCTTCCAGCGGGCCAGCGGTCTGCCGCTCGTCAAATAGAGGATTTCTTCGCGCACCTCTTGACCCGGCTCGATCTCGACCAAGACGACCGCTTTGCTCTGGCCCGCCTCGGAAAAGCTGTAGCAGAGCGGCGATCCGCTATAGCGAACAAGCGGCTTCTCCCGCAGCTTTTGCAGGCGATGCAGATGCCCCAGCGCGACATAATCGGCATTTTCCGGAAATGCCTGTGTCGAGACAGTCATCGCTCCCCCGATCTGGATCGGCCGCTCTGATTCCGTCTCTGCTCCGCCCATTACGAACAGATGGCTCATCACCAGATTGACGGTATCTTCGCGAAAGTGAGCGGAAAGCTCGTTCAGCAGCTTGCCGATTCGGTCCGAGAACGCAAGCTGCATCTCTTCCTGCGTAAAGCTCTCGCTCAGCAGTTCCTTCAGACGGGATTCCGACGGATAGGGCAGAGCCAGAATGACGGCATGATGCTCGCAGCCTGGCACAGCCAGCTCCAGCCAGGACGGCCCTCCTTGGACAATCTGCACGCGATCAGACGCGGATACAGGCTCCTCGGGCAGCAAAGGCGCTTCCTTGGGCAGCCCCAACAGGACGATCCCGTGTTTTGCCGCCAGCGGTGCGGCTGCGCGGACACGTTCCGGCTGGTCGTGATTCCCCGCTATGACCACGACGCCGCGGCACCCTCCGCCGGACAACCGTTCGATTGCTTCGTAAAAGAGCTCCTCCGCCCAGGCAGGAGGATTGACCGAATCGTATACGTCGCCCGCAATCAATACCAGATCCACCTGACGCTCCTCCGCAATCCGGCAAATCTCTTCCACGAAAGCCGCCTGCTCAACTCTCCGGTCACGCCCTTCCAACTGACGTCCAAAATGCCAGTCGGCTGTATGTAAAATGCGCATTCCCTCCACCGTCCCATCACGATCATGTGTTTGCTTTTATTGTAACAAAAGATAGACGCAGGCGCGGGTTGAAATTTCGCCCACATACGTAACTTTTCGCGCTGATCAGGCGTCTACTAAGCATCAGCCTTTGGAAGGAGCCGTCTATTCTTGCCTAAGAAAAAAACAGCCATCGCCGTCGCCGGTCTTGCTTTGTTTGCGATCGCCCAGATCCTCCCGATCACTTCCCTGTCTGCCTCTGTCCCTGCCCCTGTCACGAATCCAGCTGCACTTGTGGACTCACCCAGACAAGAGGTCATGGACTGGATCAATGAACAAGCAAAAGACCCGGTCACCACAGATTCCTTTCAATTCCAAACCGTCAATCTCGACGACGATGACGATATGGAAATCATCGCCAAGCATAATGGAGCCGTCCACATCGGCAGCTTCTACGTTCTGGATCGCCAAGCAGATGGCAGCTATAAACTGATCGCAGAGAAATCCTGGAATGTGCCTCGCTTTCAACTGGACCGCTGGGATACGACGCGATACGAAGACACTTCGGAATGGAACAGCCAGCCTGTCCAAGAGCTTGGACGCGTAGCCGGCAAACGCCTCTTTGAAACGATAAACCGGACTGGCGGCTCCGGCGTGGACATCCTCGAAGCCCATCTCTGGTACCTGCAGGACGGAAAACTCGTCGAGGCGTGGAGCGGCACGCTCCAGGGAACCTCCTCCATTCCTGGCGGCCAGCTTATCCAGATGGCAGGAAGCTACCAGCTGGTTGGCGCGGATACGGAGCATCCACTGCTTTACACCTGGCAAACAACCCAGGAGCTGGACCCTGACACTGGACTTCCGCTCTCCAAAAAGGCGGAAACGACGACCGAGATTCTCTCTTGGAACAATGGCGCCTTCCAAAAAGCGCCGCAAAAATAGCAGCAAGCCGCTTCCTCCATCAGAAGCGGCTTGCTGCGTTCGGTCTTATTTCAGCGTTTTTTTGTCCCGCGGTGATTTCAAGGACTGCAGGCACATGTAGCACATGACGCCGAACAATATCGTAATCACCATAGAGTGGAACAGCGTCGTGTACAGATGGAGCCTGGACAAAACCAGCACACCGCCGCTTACGACCTGCACCAGGATCAGGACAAAGGACAAGATGCTTGCGCCGTACAGATCACGCCTAGTCTGTTTGAAGTGGCGCATGGCGTAGATCATGATCCCCAGCAGCAAGACTGCCAGCAGCAGCGCTCCCAGTCTGTGAACAAAAGCGATCCCGGTCTGACCGGAAAGCTCAGGAATCAGCTTGCCCTCACACAAAGGCCAGTCGCTGCAGCCCAAGCTGGAGCCGGTGTGTCTCACGTACGCGCCGAGATATACCACACCGTAGGCGTAAATCGTCGCGCCCCAGATCCAATTGCGAAACTTTTGCGTCACCGGTCCCTGCACCATCCGCTCCATCTTTTCGCGTTGCAAAACAAACAGCGTCAGCAAAAAAACACCGCTGAAGGCAAGAAGCGAAAAGCCGAAGTGAAGGGCCAGCACGGGAGAGGATTGCGGCCAAATGACGGCAGAAGCGCCCAACAGCGATTCGACCACAATAAAAAACAACCCGAAGATGGCGAGACTGCGAACTTCACGATTGCCGCGGTAAGCGCGCCAGCATAGCACAGAGAAAACCACGACGATAATCCCGGCAATTCCGGTAATGAGTCGATGCGAGTATTCGATGATGGAAGCCAGTGTGTATTCCGGCACCCATTTGCCGTTGCACAAAGGCCAATCATTTCCGCATCCCAATGCAGAATCCGTTTTGGTTACCAGCGATCCGGCAACCATGACGATGAACATGACGATCGTAGAGAGAACCGCTAACGGCTTCAGCCATTTTTCCATAGTCGCTACACCCTGTTTCTGTAGAAGGTTCGAGGATCAGCATCCGCTGCCTCCAACATCTGTCCCTTCCTACGATAGTGAAACATCCCCTGCTAAGCAAGGGATGTTCAGTGAACATTTCGTGATGGTTCCGTGTCAATAATGGTAAACCATCGTACTGACAACAATGGCTACGCAGAAGATCGTCAAATACAGAATCGAGTAGCCGAACAGCTTTTTCGCCCAAGCCAAATCATCCTTGGCGTGGAAGCCCTGATAGAGCAGCACAACATAGAGCAGGCCCATGATACCCATGACGATCAGGTAGACGTATCCGACGCTGCCATGCAAAAACAGCAGCAAGGATGCCGGAAACAGCACCGAACCCCAGAGGAACATTTGCCGCTTGGTTTCGGCAAAGCCTTTGACGACAGGCAGCATTGGCAGGTTGCCTGCGCGATATTCTTCCGTCTTCATCATCGCCAATGCGAGGAAGTGAGGCGGCTGCCACAAGAACAGGATGAGGAAGAGCAGCCAGCCGGTAAAGTCCATCGTCCCAGTCACTGCTACCCAGCCGATTACTGGCGGTACAGCACCGGAAACCCCTCCGATGACTGTATTTAAAGTCGTTACGCGCTTCAGCGGTGTATAGATCAATACGTAGAAAATATGACCAATCAGTCCCCAAACGGCTGCCAATGGATTAGCGTACACAGCCAGGATAGCCAACCCAAGAAGCAACAAGCCGATTCCGGTAATCAAAGCGTTCCGGGCGGATATGCGCCCTGTGGCAACAGCACGATTTTTGGTCCGTTGCATTTTTTTGTCCAGATCGCGGTCATAAAAGTTGTTTAACGTACAGCCCGACATGATGACGAGCGCTGTCCCGATCATGGTCAAGATCGCAAGTTTCCAGTTTGGAAAACCAAAGGAAGCTAGCCAAAGGGCCGCAAATGTGGTCATCATGTTGGAGATGGTAATGCCCGGTTTTGTCATTTCCACATAGTCGCGCCAAGTGGCCTTTTCCACCGGTTGTGCCTGCATGGGTGTGTCGCTGTTCAGCGATTCCTGCATCGTCACTTGCTGATCCACGTTGTATACCTCCTATCAGAATCTATCTGTAAAGACGAATGTCCCCTCGTTCAAACGGCAAACTATGTTTCATTTTAGCCAATGCCCAAGAATGTAGTCAACTTGTATAGACTGCCCATTACCAGCCAAAAATCACATCGAGGACGCCGGTAGTCTCACCGCCGGGGTAAATCAAATACAGCAGCGTGTACACGGTCACTCCCGTAATGGCGGTCACCAGCCAGATAACGGATGTCCAAGGACCGATCTTTCTGTGCTTGTCATAACGTTTCTTGTACGCGTAGTTGAGTGTGACCAGCCCCATTACGCCCCCAACCGTAGCCAGGATAATGTGGAAGATCAGAAATACCTGGTAGATGACACGAATATTGTCCGGACCGCCGAAGAGTGTGTTCCCGACAAGAGCCGTGCGTGATACATATGTGATGAAGAAAATCGTAGCGCAAATCGCTGCCCATTTCATCAGCTTCATATGTCGTTCGATATTTTTTTTGGCGATCGCGTACCAGCCGAACGCTACCAGAATTCCACTGATCGCAATAAAGGATGTACTGATCGTGGGCAACAAGATGGCCATTATTCTACACCTCATCTGTTCTCTTTTTCTATCCGCTGACGCGAGCTGGCAAGCTCTCGCCGCAATGGTAGTCTATTAAAAAGGGTACCCTGTATTCATTCTCCATTATACCGTTGTTTTCGCCAATGTTCTCACATCAAATTGAACAAAGTGTTGACAAATGTGACGAAAAAAAAGGAAGAGCCGGACAATCTTGTCCTGAGCTCCTCCCATTCTAGCAGAACCTTTTTACAAACCAAAGGAAACGAATTTGGTCTCCAAATATTCATCCATCCCGAAGTGTCCGCCTTCGCGACCAATTCCGCTTTCCTTGAAGCCGCCAAACGGCGCTTGCGTCTGTGTCGGGGAGCCGTCATTGATCCCGACAATCCCGTATTCCAGCTCTTCCGCCATGCGGAAGCAGCGCTGGTTGTCGCGGGTGTAGACATAGGCTGCCAGACCGTAGCGCGTGTCATTCGCCTGACGGACGACTTCTGCCTCATCCGTAAAGCGGACGATTGGCACGACTGGTCCGAACGTTTCTTCATAAGTAATTTTCATGTCAGTGGTCACATTGGAGATGACCGTAGGCTCACAGAAGAAGCCTTTGGCGTAATCGCCCTCTGTCATTCTGTTGCCGCCGAACACTACTTGAGCGCCTTTGTCTCTGGCATCCTCAATATGCTCCAGAACCTTGTTCAAAGCGCGTTCATTGACGAGCGGTCCGATTTCGGTCTCCTTCTCGCGTCCGTCTCCCACCTTCGCCCGCTTCAGGCGCTCGACGAGCTTCTCCGTGAAGGCATCCGCCACTTCTTCGTGTACGTACAGGCGATTCGTGCAAATGCACATTTGGCCGGAGTTGCGGAACTTGCTCTCGAACAAGCCCTTTACAGCCGCATCCAGATCCGCATCTGCAAAGACGATAAACGGCGCGTGACCGCCTAGCTCCATGCTGACGCGCTTCACTTGCTTGGCTGCCCCTTCCATCAGCAGCTTGCCGACGCGGGTAGACCCGGTGAAGGCGATTTTGCTCAGCTTCGGATTGTCCAGGAACTCCCCACCGACGGATTCCGCGTTTCCGACAACCAGGTTGACGACGCCTTTGGGGAACCCGGCTTGCTCGATGAGTTCAAACAGACGCACAGCGGTTAAAGGTGTGCTCTCCGCTGGCTTGAGGACGACAGTGCAGCCCGCTGCCAGTGCCGGGGCGATTTTGCGCACCACCATGTTGATCGGGAAGTTCCAGGGAGTAATCGCCCCCACGACCCCAACAGGCTGGCGCAGGACCATGATCCGCTTGTTCGCCACGGAAGAAGGAATGGTTTCTCCGTACACGCGTTTGGCTTCCTCCGAATACCAGACGAAGTTGTCGACAGCGCCCAGCACTTCTCCCTTTGCTTCTCCCAGAGGTTTGCCCATCTCGGCAGAAATCAGCCCTGCGAGCTCATCTCGGTTTTTGCGGACCAATTCAGCCAGCGTGCTCAAATATTTGGAACGTTCACGAGCTGTCAGGCGAGACCAGCTTTGGAAAGCTTCGTGCGCGGCATCAATCGCCTTTTTGGCTTCTCTTGCGTCACCGAACGAGACTGTGCCGACTTGCTCACATGTCGCCGGGTTGATGACCGCCAAGGTTTCCCCGCTCTCGGCAGAGACCCACTCTCCATTGATATACATTTGCTTGCTTTCTCCCATGACTTTTCGCTCCTCTCAATCTTTCAATAGATAGGTTTCAAGGCTTCAAACGGATTTTTGCAGTGTCGGCAGTACAAGATGCTGCGGCATGCTGCTGGACCGAAAAGATTTTCAATCTGTGTAAAAGGAGAATCACAATACGGGCATTTCACTTCCCACGAATCTCCCGGCTTGTAATTAAACGGCGGCGGCGCGATGCCGAAGCTGCGCAATTTGTCCCTCGCCTCTAGCGCGATGCGGTCTGAGGTCCAGGCCGGATCATAGATGAAGTCGACTTTGACCTCCTCGATTCCCTCTGCCTCCGCCAGCTTTTCTGTAATGTTTTTTTTCATGATTTCAAGGGCAGGGCAACCGACAAAGGTAGGGAGTACCTCCACCTTGACAATGCCCCCTTCTGCCTGCACCCGATGAATCATGCCCATCTCCACCATGCTGATCACCGGAATTTCCGGGTCTTTGACTTCCTGCAGCAGTTCCCAGCATGTCGCTTCCAGTCTCTCGTCGATTTGATTCAGGTCTTGCGCCATGCCATTCACCCCTTTTACCAGCTCGCAGCCGGATCGATGCGATATACTTCGGACAAGGTAGCTACAGCCTGTTCCAGGTCGGCGGTATGCTCGCCAGCCCGCCCACGCTCTGACGCAGTTCCTGGTTCTCCCGGCCAGTTCAATCCGGCACTTTGGAAAATCTCCCTGGTTTTCGCCAGCCATTTTTGGCGCAGTATTTCTTCGCCTGCAATCAAACCGAAGCGAACGATTTGCTCCTTGCTTGGACCCAGATCGCTGAGTTCACCCGCGTCCTGCCACACCTTGGCAATCGCCGCTTCCAGTCTTTGCCGGGCATCCTTCGTGCTGTTCGCCAACTGATTCAGCCACACCTGCCAGTGCATCAGATGGTAGCGATGCTCGGTCATCATCTTGCGGCTTACCTGTGCGAGCGGCACATACGTGGATTGCTGCAACGCTTCCAGGCGGACTTGCTTGTACAGGCCGTATACATAACTGCGGACAATCGCATACGCCCAGTCATAATGAGGATTGTCGTTATACTCTCCAGCGCCATTTTTGCGCTCGACCAGAATGGCATTGCGGAAGTCCTTCGCCTCTCGAAGCTGTGCGATATCATCCGCTTTTCCAAGTCCCAGCGACTCCAGCATTTCATAAAACATGACGGCGTGACCCATCATATCCTGGGACATCGAGGAAAAGGCGACATCTTCTTCGATGTGAGGCGCCAACCCCAGCCATTCCGATCCCCGGTAAGCCAGAATGAAATCGTCATCGGCAAGCTGGAACAGGAGGTCAGCCAAGGCTTGCGCGTATTCCTGATTTTGCTTTGCTTGCTCTGCTGTTTCTATGAGTACTCTATCGGCCATGATTGCTTCCCTCCCGCTTAGCTGCCGCTCTTCGCTTTTTGCTGCTGTTCTTCATAACGCTCTTTGTGCTTGCGCCATCTCGCCTGCAGATCTCCGTAGCCTTTGGTCTCCCGATAGCTTTTGTTATCGAGCCGCTCCAGGAACGGGCGCTCTTCTGGAGACAGGCCGTAGATATCGTCCCGTTTGACGACCCAAAGATTAAAGCAAGGCTCGCGCCGCAGAAAGTTCTCTCTCGCCATCGTCAGCGCCACTTCCTTGTTCGGCGCCAGCAGGCTGAACTGATGGACGAATGAGGATGTCACGTTTTTCTGGCTGAATACCTCATAGATGTCAAAATCCTTTTTTGCTTCTGTACCCATTTTCTTCACCTACCCTGCTTGGCGGCCAAACGACATGATCGCATCCCGCACCCATTTTGTATCTTCATAGGAAGTTTCCCGAAGGTTCAGACGGTGGGCAGAGCGCGGGCCTTGCCCTTTGACAATCAGCTTGAACGCTTCCCAATCCGGTTGTTGATAGATCCATTGGCCTGAGGCTTCATCGAAGTGGATCGTTTCATCCGGCAGCGTAAATCCGAGGTGGAAGATTCTCGGTACGTACTTGGTCAAAAACGCCTGGCGCAGCTCTTCGTTGGTCTGCGAGCGAATCTTGTATCTCATGTTGGCGGACTGGTTGCTCGTAATCGTTCCGTTTTCTGGCGGACCGAAAAACATCAGCAAGGATGGCCACCAGCGAGTGATGGATTCCTGCAGCATTTGACGCTGAGCTTCCGTACCCTCCGCCAATTCCAGAACAATGCTCTCCCCGTGCTGTGCGTGGAATTTCTCCTCTGCACAAATGCGATGCAACGCACGCGCATACGGTGCATAAGACGTATCGAGCGACATCGTTTGGGTAATGATTGCCGCACCGTCCACCAGCCAGCCAATCACTCCGGCGTCTGCCCATGTAGGCGCTTCCATGTGAAAGACGTTGTGGAACTTCAGACGGCCAGTAAACAAATCCTGCATCAAATCCTCGCGCGTTTTGCCCAAGGGAGCCATTAGATCCTCGGCCACGCGAAGCAAGAGCTGACCATGCCCCATCTCATCCTGCACTTTCGCCATAATCGCCAGCTTGCGGCGCAGTGTCGGCGCTTTTGGCACCCATTCCTTTTCCGGCAATGCCCCCATAATCTCGCTGATGCCGTGCATGGAGATCAGCTTGATCAGTTGGTTGCGGTAATCTGCAGGCATCCAGTCATCCGCTTCGATTTTTTCTCCTCGGTCGATGCGGGCTAAGAACGCTTCCATTTTTTCATTTTCCGTCAATTCCGAATGTTCCATTCGTGTTTGCATGGAGTAAGCCCTCCCTTTTATCTGGACTAGCTTATGTTATTTTTATAATACGTTTTTGTAACGTTATAATAACATAACGTCATACGTTTTCGCAATACTGCATTCGTGAAAACCCTTTCTTTATTCTGATCGTCCGCCCATAACGGCTGCCTCTCTCAACTGATCGGCCATCCGGCGCAGCTCCTGCATGACGGCATACAGCTCCTGGATGCGTGTCGACTGATGCAGGCTGTGGTTCCTCGTCTTCTCCATTTCACTGGAGACCAGACCTACCAACTCATTCATTTCATCAAGGATGCGAAAAATGTCTTTGGCTGACGTCGAAGTGGTGTTCGAAAGCTTGCGTATCTCCTCCGCCACGACGGAAAAGCCGCGACCTGCAGCACCTGCCCGCGCCGCTTCCAGAACGGCATTGAGCCCGAGCACATTGGAGCGCGTGGAAATATCCCGAATCAATTGGCTGATCTGCGAGGTTTCAGCTATTTTTCTTTCCATTTGAATCGCCGCGTCACTCAAGGTCAGGCTGGCAGAAGACAGCTCGTCCGCTTCTTGGGCCAGACTTTCCGTATGCTGGGCGATGCCTTCCAAAGCATCGGTAAGACTTTCCGCCAACCCCCGCAAGCGGTCTTCCTGATCCGTCGTTACACCGGTGGACAGGCACCCCACCACTTGCCCGTTTTCGACGAGCGGATAGCCGACCGCAATATAGGGAATCCCGTAAACATCCTTGCCAATTTTGCGTACAACCCGCTGGTTCTCCGCTATCGCTGTGGCATTAATGCTGCCAGGTCGCAGCGGATCCCCTACCCGAATCCCCAGATTCAAGCCTTTGGTCGGGTAGTAAGCCAGGAACTTCTCCCTGTCTGTAACCCCGATCATGCAGTCAAACAGAAAAGCTTTTTGCAAAATCGGTGCTACCATAAGCACACTGTCTATCAGCTTGGACACCATTCATACCTCCTGACGATTTGACGAAAACGGCTATTCCCCTCGCACGCTTTCCATGCGAAAGGAACAGCCATCTGACGTTCTTCCAAGAGTTGTAAGGCCTTACTTCAAAAGCTGAAACTTGCCGTCCTTGACTTCCACCATAATCATGCTGTCTTCCGTCAAGCCGTTATGGTCTTCAGCCGAGAATTTGAACTCACCGGTTACTCCTACATAATTTACTTTTTCCAATACTTCTCCGAGCTTGGAGGCATCGCCGCCTGCTTGCTTCAGGCCCTCAACAAGCAGGTTCAGACCGTCGTAGCCGTAGCCGGCGAAACCGTCCGGCTCTGCATTGTACGCTGCTTTGTAGCCGTCTACGAATTTTTTGATGATCGCAGCCTGCGGATCGTTGGCATCTACCTGATCCGGCACGAGCAATTTGCCTGCTACCATCAGCACACCTTCACCCGCGTCGCCGACCAGCTCCAGGAACTTGCTGTTCGCCGAACCATGGCTGCTGATGATCGGAATGCCCAGATTGAGCTGCTTCGCTTCCTTTACAATGGTAGCGGGTGCCGGGTTGGTCCCTGCTACGATCAGCGCCTGTGCGTCTGTTCCTTTGATCTTCGTCAATTGCGAGCTCATGGAAGGATCTTTTGTGCCGTATTTTTCTTCGGCTACAATCGTAATGCCGTATTCAGGAGCGTATTTTTGGATCTGCTGCGTCCAACCGCTGCCGTACGGGTTGCTGTCGTTCAATGTGGCAATCTTGGTGATGCCCTTTTCTTGCAGGTATTTGAAAATGCGTTTGGTTCCGTGCACATCGGTATGCGGTGTTTTGAAAATGCCGGCCCGAACCGGATTGGTCACTTGGTCAGCCGCTGCCATCGAGATCATCGGGAGCTTTTCGGCAGCCGCGAACTCAGCCATCCCAAGCGATGGGCCGCTTCCGGAAGAGCCCAGAACCGCTACGATCTTGTCTTTGGATACCAGCTTCTTGATCGCTTTCACTGCTTCTGTATTGTCTGATTTGTCGTCTTCAAAGATGATTTCGACCGGACGGCCATCGACGCCGCCTGCCTCGTTGATTTCTTTCAGCAGCAATTCCACCGCCTGCTTTTCTGGCACGCCGAGCGGACTGTTGGCACCTGTCAGGGAGAAAATTGCGCCCACCTTGATCGGCTCTTTGGAAGACTCCGCGGCTGGCTGAGCTTGTCCTGCCGGTTGTTCTCCGCCTGTGCTGCCGCCTCCGCTAGTCCCCGCTGGCTGCGCTCCTCCACCACAGGCTGAAAGCATGACGAGGGAAGCAACTGCCAATGGGTACAACCACTTTTTGATCTGGCTTTTTTTCATAGTGAAACCCCCTAGAATGTTTGTGGCTTATTATGTCAAACCGCTTCGTGGGAATGTCCCAGATAAGCAGATTGCACACGTGGATCATTGCTGATTTCCTCTGCAGTTCCTTCGAGCATCACCATTCCGGTGCTAAGTACATAGGCACGGTCGGAGATGGCAAGCGCGGCCCGCGCATTTTGCTCGACCAACAGGACGGTCGTGCCCCATTGCGAACGAATTTCCTGCACGATCTCCAGAATTTCCTTGGCAATCAGGGGAGCGAGTCCCAGTGATGGCTCGTCCAGCAGCAGGAGCTTGGGTCTGGAGAGCAATGCCCTGCCGATCGCCAGCATCTGCTGCTGGCCGCCGGAAAGGGTTCCGCCGAGCTGCCATTTGCGCTCTGCCAGAATGGGAAAGCGCTCGTAGACAGTCTCCATTTCTTTGGCGATTTCCTTTTTGCTTGTCTTGGGAAGCCGCACGGAGGCACCCAGCCAGAGATTGTCCTCTACGGTCAGCGTAGAGAAAATTTGTCTGCGCTCCGGTACATGCGCCATGCCGCGTCCGACGACCAGCTCGGCTGGGACCCGGGTGATCTGCTCTCCTTGAAACCAGATCTGTCCCTCCTTGGCGTCATGCAAGCCGCAGATGCAATTCAGCAAGGTCGTTTTCCCTGCACCGTTGGAGCCGAGCAGCGAGACGATCTCTCCTTCATTCACCTGTAGATTGATGCCGTGCAGGACCTCTACCGGGCCGTAGCGAGCCACGATATTATCGACCTTCAAGATCTCTTTTGCCATCTCTTCACCCCCTGCCTTCCTCTTCTTCCGTCCCCAGATAGGCGGCGATCACTTTCGGATTTTCCTGGATTTCGCGCGGAGTGCCCTCCGCGATCTTGGTGCCTTGATCCAGCACGACGATCCGATCGGCAATCGCCATGATCATGTCCATGTCGTGCTCTACCAGCAAAATGGCGGTTCCATTCGCCCGAATATCCTGAAACATCTTGCTCATCTCAGCGGTCTCCGTGTGATTCAGACCTGCCGCAGGCTCGTCCAGGAGCAATAAGGTTGGTTCCGCCACCATCGCCCGGGCGATCTCCATCAAACGCAGCTTGCCATATGGCAGACTGCCTGCCTGGGCAAAAGCCAGCGAAGCGAGTCCGACATGCTCCAGCCACATTTGCGCCTGCTCCCTCATCTTTTGTTCCTCTTTGCGGGCGCGGCCAAGATTCAAACCGCAGGAAAAGAGGCTTGATTTGGTCTTGGTATGCATCCCGACCATGACATTTTCCAGTACGGTCATGTCATCGAAGGTCTGCAGATTTTGAAAGGTCCGCGTAATGCCAAGTCCTGCATACTCGTAACCTGGCACCTGCGCCAAGCCTTGATTGTTATAGCGGATTTCCCCCTCTGAAGGCGGGATGACCCCGGAGACCATGTTGAGCACTGTGCTCTTCCCTGCACCATTGGGACCGATCAAAGCCAGGATCTCTCCCTGCTTCACCTGAAAGTCGACCCGATTGACGGCTCGCACGCCGCCAAAATCGCGTGAAAGGGATTGTACCTCCAACAAAGCTGTCATGTTGTCGCCTTCCTTTCCATCCGCTGAAGTTCTTCCCTGGCTTTCGCCTTTTTGGCCCGCGACTTCTCATAGAGGGAGCGAATGCGCGGCACAAGTCCTTCTGGCATGAACATGATGATCAGCACCAGAATGCCTCCGAATACGATGGTGTCGATGTCCCCTTGCAAGCCAGGGACGAATTCGCTCATCGCGATCAAACCTTCACTGATGAAATTGATCAGCAAGGTACCAATCAAGGCTCCCCAGATACTTGTCATACCGCCGACGACAACCATCGTGAGAAACTTGATCGACTCATGCAGCCCAAACGGCTGCGGATCGAGAATTCCCATGTAATGGGCGTACAATCCGCCGGAGATGCCCGCAAACATGCCGCTGACGACGAAGGCATTCAGCTTGAAGCGGCGCACATCGATCCCCATCGAGGTTGCGGCGATCTCGCTTTTATGGATGGCGCGAAAAGCACGGCCTACCCTGGAGTTCAGCAAATTGAGAGAGAACAGCAAGACGCAACTCACGACAGCCCAGATCAGGTAGTACATGGACAGTTCGCTGTCTCCGAAAAAGGGAACCCGGGGAATGCTGATCATTCCGCTTGCGCCGCCTGTGACCGGCTCCCATTCCGTAATGCCAATCTGCACGATATAGCCGAAGGCCAAGGTAGCCATCGCGAGGTAATACCCTTGCAGTCCGGCGATGGCTCGCCCGAGGATGAAGGCGAACAGTCCCGGCACGATAGCCGAAGCCACCAGCCCGACGAGCGGAGGCAGTCCGTATTTGGTAGTCAATACAGCCGAGGTGTACGCCCCGATCCCCCAAAATGCTGCCTGGCCCAAGGAGATTTGTCCTGCCAACCCCATCACCAGGCAAAGTCCGATGGTGACGATCGCATGCAGTCCGATAATGATGCCTACGGAGCGGTAGTACTCATCCGGCATCACGAATGGAAAGAGAATCATTAAGACGAGATAAATGCCAAAGCTTTTTCCCCATTTCTGGATAACCTGCTTCATCATAGCCCTCCTTTCCCTACGCTGCGCTCTCCAAAAATGCCGGATGGCTTAATCAGCAGCACACCGATCAACACCAGAAAGGCGATTGCGTCCTTCATGCCGGAGCTGATATAGCCTGCTCCCAGCGATTCGACGATCCCGAGCAAAAAGGCGGCAACCGCAGCTCCCAATGGATTTCCCAGTCCGCCGAGGATTGCGGCGGAGAAGCCTTTGATTCCGAGGAGCACGCCGATGTCGTAGGAGGTGACGCTGAGCGGTGCAATCACGATGCCAGCGATCGCTCCTGTCGCTCCGCTGATGCCAAAAGCCAGCATGCTCATTTTGGCTGGGCTGATTCCCATCAGGCGAGCGGCCATCGGATTAATGGAGCAGGCGTTGATTTTTTTGCCGAGAATGGTTTTCTCCATCAGGTACCACAGGAAAATCAGGATGACGAGAACGGAAACCAGAATCCAGACGCTTTGCTGTGCGATCGTCACGCCTGCCAGCGTGATTGGCTCATTGCTCGTGATCGGCTCCAACGCAAAAGCGTCTTTGCCCCAGATCAAACTGGCGACCCCGCGAATCAGTGTGGAAATGCCTATTGTCAGAATTATCAAACTTATTGGATTAGCTTTCTTCACATATGCAATCACATACTTCTGCATCATCACGCCAATCAGCGTAACCACAAGGATGGCCAGCAATACCGCTGCCGCATACGGAACGTTCATTCCGATCATCGCGACCGTCACCATCCCGCCCAGCATCAAAAATTCTCCCTGCGCCAGATTGATCACCTTGCTTACGTTGTAGATGGTGATGAACCCGACGGCGACAATAGCGTAAATCCCGCCGCTAACCAGACCATTTGCCACGTACTGCAACAATTCTGTCATGTATGCGCCAAACCCCCTCTTGATCTCTTGCACTTTTTCCCATATGAAACGCTTACATTTTAAAAAATGGGAGTTGCATCGGCATGTAGACAAGCCCTAGACATGCTAGGGCCCATCTGTGCGTGACCGCCTCCTATCTGGATGGCGCTGCCTCATACACGTTCTCGAAAAATCGAATAGCCCCTGGATTTAAAAGTTCGTAGTAGTTTTGGAACAACTGATCCGCTTCTTTGCCCAGCCACAGCTCCGGCAGCAATTCTTGCGGCAAATCAGGATCGATGAACAAAAACTTGCGATACTGGTGGACAAGATTTGTTTTTTGTACAAAGCAGTGGCTGTCGGCGACCTCCTGGTCATGGCGGATCTTGTCAGCCAGCTCTTCGTACTCCTGGCGATAGCTATCGATGAATTCCTTGTACTTCTCATTGATCTCATCGATATTCCAGCATTTGCGCACAAGCAGCTTGGAATCGCTCCAGCCCTGGTGCTCGGCTGTGAAAATCTCCACATGGTCTGTGATCTCGTATGCCTCGGTAAGCTCCTTGACGCGATCTCCCAACGGATTGGGACTGATCCAGGTACTGGTTGTCAGCATCCCGAATCCCATCCAGCCCAGCTCCTTGCGCAATTGGTCCCGCAAAGCGCGGCGTTCCTCTGGAATGTTGTAGCTGACAATGCACCATTTGCCGTCCCATACACCTGTATCGACCTTGTAGATCCGCTCAGCAGCCTCTTCCAAACGCTTCTTGCCGCGCCCTGATACGGAATAATAACTGCGATTTCCTACCTTTCGCGACTCCAGCCAGCCTTGGCGAAGCATCCGTGAGATGGCTGCGCGGACAGCAGGCTCAGACAATCCGAACTCGCCCATCAGCTTGGTCAAGCTGCCAATCCAGATCTCACTGCCATAATGGCGGACATATTCCCCGTAAATCGTGAACAACATCGATTGTGGCTTCACTCTATTCACCCCGTAGATCAATTCATACCTCGTCGCTGTGAAATTGTACCATAATCTCTACGAGTACGTGAACGGCTCGACTTCATATGACGTTATAATGTATTACGTTTTTATAACGTTATTATATTAGACCATTTCATAATAGTCAATTTATTCTGTCGAAATTTCTTATTTCGTGTCTGCTTCCTCTTGAATGGCTTGGAATCTGCGACTCATGTCGTGCTTGTTGAAAATCGCCTGGGTAAAGGTTCCCACCCCTACCCGGTTGCGGGTGGTGTCCGCTGTCACCTCGCACACCACCCGTTTTTCCGTCACTTCCACACAGACTGCCCGAAACGTAACCTCCTGCCCCTCGACCGCAGGCCCGACATGCTTGATGTCGACAGCGAGCCCGCAGCCTTCCTCATGATCCTCCAGATAGGGCAAAATGACGTGGCGTCCAGCCATTTCCATGTAATAAATCATACTGACTGTCGACATGACCGGATGGACGACCTGACCATCGAAGGCAGGAAACATATCCGAAGTGACCTTCACGGTGATTTCCGCTGTCGTCCCTGGCTGCAGTCCGCTGTTCATGAGATTCTCCTCCTCGTAACGGCTATACGCGTTCGATAATCGTCGCGATGCCCTGGCCTACGCCAATGCACATGGCCGCCAAGCCATAGCGGGCTTCACGCCGCTCCATCTCGTAGAGCAAGGTGGTCATGATCCGCGCTCCGCTGCACCCAAGGGGATGGCCCAACGCAATGGCACCGCCGTTTACATTGACCCGGTTCTCGTCTACGCCAAGCTCGCGCACGCTGGCTACCGCCTGTGCCGCGAACGCCTCGTTGAACTCAAAGAGATCGATCTGCTCCACGGACAGACCAGCCTGCTTCAACGCCTTGCGTGTCGCCGGGACAGGTCCGATCCCCATGACAGAAGGGTCGACCCCCGCTACGGCGGAAGCAATAATCCGGGCGCGCGGTCGTAAGCCCAGCTCCAGTGCTGCTGTTTCCTCCATGATCAGCAGGGCGCTTGCGCCATCGTTCAGACCGCTGGAATTGCCCGCCGTCACTGTCCCGTCCTTTTGAAAAGCCGGCTTCAGCTTCTGCAATTGCTCCAGAGTCGTCTCCGGGCGGGCATGCTCGTCTTGCGAAAAGAGCGTTACCTCGCCTTTACGCCCACGCAGCTCTACCGGCACGATTTCCGCTTCCCATTTTCCTTCTGCCAGTGCCCGTGCGTAGTTCTGCTGGCTGCGCAGCGCGAAGGCATCCTGGTCCTCGCGGCTGATCTGGTACTGCTCCGCTACCCTTTCCGCAGTCTCACCCAAGCTGATCGGCGGATACATCTCCACCATTTTTTCATTCACCAGCCGCCAGCCCAGGGTCGTGTCCACCAACTGCTGGTTGCCGCGCTGAAACGCTGTGCCGGGCTTCAACATCACCAGCGGCGCCCGCGTCATGCTCTCGGTCCCCCCTGCGATATAGACCTGGCCTGCTCCAGCCTTGATTGCATAGGCGCTTTGGTTGACAGCTTCCAGACCGGAGCCGCACAGCCGATTGACGGTAACCCCTGGCACCTCTACCGGGAGACCGGCAAGCAGCAGGGACATCCGCGCTACATTGCGATTATCCTCCCCTGCTTGATTGGCACAGCCCATAATCACGTCATCGATTCGCTTCGGATCGATCGGATTGCGCTCCAGAAGCTTTTGAATGACCAAGGCCCCCAGATCATCCGGGCGCACTTCTTTCAACGCGCCGCCGATCCGTCCAATCGGAGTCCGCACAGCATCGATAATGACAGGTGTGTTCATCTCCTATTCCTCCATCCCGCAGTCTGTACAGACAGCCTGCCTCTTTTTCTTACAGCGCTTCTACGAGCGTAGCCAACCCCTGTCCTCCGCCGATGCACAAGGAGACGACGCCATAGCGCTGCTTGCGGCGGCGCAGCTCGTACAAAATCGTCCCCAAAAGTCTGGCGCCGCTGCAGCCCAACGGATGTCCCAGCGCGATCGCTCCGCCATTCACATTGGTCTTATCAGACGGCAATCCCAGCTCGCGCATGCAGGCCAGCGACTGGGATGCGAAGGCCTCATTCAATTCAAACAAATCGATCTGCTCGACCGTCATGTCCACTTCCGCCAGCAGCTTGCGTATCGCCGCTACCGGACCGATTCCCATGATGCGCGGGTCCACGCCGGCAGTAGCGAAGTGAACGATTCTTCCCATTGGGGAAAGACCGCTTTCCTTGAGACTTGCTTCATTCATTAGCAGGACAGCGGCGGCACCGTCGTTGATACCCGATGAGTTGCCAGCTGTAACGCTGCCGTTTTTGCGAAATGCCGGGCGCAGCTTCGCCAATGACTCCAGACTGGAATCGCGGCGAGGGAATTCATCCGTATCAAACACGGTGACATTTCCTTTTTTATCAACCAGCTCAACAGGGATGATCTCTTCGCGAAAACGTCCCGCATCGATGGCAGCGATGGCGCGGCGTTGGCTTTCCGCTGCAAACAGGTCCTGGTCCTCGCGGCTGATTCCGAACTGCTCCGCTACATTCTCAGCCGTATCGCCCATCGTCAGCTCCCCGTACAAAGAGACGGGAGCAGAACGAGGCCCGCCGAAGGATTCCATCAGCGTCTGCGTTCCGCGCTGATAAGGTTGCTCGAACTTTTCCATGATGTAGGGGGAGCGTGTCAGGTTCTCCACTCCGCCTGCCAGCATGACGCTGCTGTGTCCCGCCTGGATCGACTGGGCGGCCAGATTGATCGCTTCCAGCCCCGAGGCGCAGACGCGGTTGACCGTGAGGCCCGGCACTGTTTCCGGCAATCCGGCTTTCAAAAGGCCAACCCGGGCGATGTTGATGAACGGTCCTGCGGAAATCACATTCCCCATGATCACACCGTCCACGGCCTCGCCAGACTGTCCTGCTTGCTTTAATGCTCCATTTAGAACGATCGCAGTCAGATCATCGATCGGTGTATGCTTCAAGCTGCCGCCCAATTTTCCGATCGGGGTGCGAACGGCTGCGGCCACATAAACTTCTGTACGTGTCAATGTCTGCATCCGCTTCACACCTCCTCTTTTTCATAGCAGTAAAAGCCTTGCCCGCTGCGAATGCCAAAACGCTTGGCGAGCACCAGCTTGCGCAACAGCGGTGCTGTGCGGTACCGCTCTTCGGCCAGATCGCGCGACAGGCCGCGGGAAATCGCATAAATCTCATCCAATCCGATCCGATCGGCCCATTCCAGCGGCCCATACGGATAATTGGTCCCCTTTTTCATCGCGATGTCGATATCCTGCGGTGTCGCAGCCTTTTCCATCAAGGTAAAGGCAGCCTCGTTGATGATCAGTGTGAGAATGCGAGGAAAAACCAGTCCCACCTCATCCTCGACCAGCTCCGTCTCCTTGCCCAGCGAGTGAAAAAAGGCTTCTGTGTTGCGAATCGTCTCCTCTTCTGTTTGCAGAGCCGGGGCGATCTCGATCAGCTTCCTTTCCGCAAGTGGAACGAGCGTGCCAAAACCGCAGATTCGCTCGGGATGCTCCGTCCAGGACGCCGCTTCTGTCGCCGTGATCGCCAGGGATGTGGTCACAACCGGGACATGGGCAGGGAGCAAGCGATCCAGTTCAGCAAGCTGCTCCCGCTTTTTCGTCAAATCGAAATTATTCACTTCCAAAGCGAGGGTAACGGCTTCAGGAGTCTGTACAGCTTCCTCCAAGGACATCACCTGATGGCCCTGCTCCGTGAGTAAAGCAGAAAACGCTGCGTGAAGCGGACTGTCCCCCGTCAAGATGACGGTTTGCTTATTTGTTGTAGTCATAAAAGCCTTCCCCCGTCTTTCTGCCCAGACTGCCGGCCTGAACCATGCGTTGTTGAATCCGGCTGGGCTTGAATCTGCCTTCCTGGAAGAAGTCGTTGTACACCGACTGAGTGGTGGCAAAATTGATGTCGATGCCGATCATGTCCTGCAGCTCGAACGGGCCCATCTTGAATCCGCCAGCTTCTTTCATGATGCGGTCGATCTGCTCGGCATTCGCGACGTGGTCGCCCAAAATGCGCAATGCTTCATTATAGTAAGGACGCGCGATGCGATTGACGATAAAGCCCGGCGTGTCTGTCACCCGGACAGGCACTTTGCCCAGCTCCTCGGCAAAACGATACGCGGTCTGCATGTTTTCTTCGCTGGTTTTCTTCCCTTGGATAACTTCGACCAATGGCATGACCGGAGCCGGGTTGAAAAAGTGAAAACCGAGAATGCGCTCGGGATGCGGAAGTCCTCCGGCAATTTCCGTGATCGAAATCGAAGATGTATTGGTCAAGAGCAACGCGTCGCTTTTGCAAATCCGCGACAGCTCGGAAAAAATGCTTTTCTTCAAATCAAGCCGCTCAGGTACAGCTTCAATCACTATCTCGCATACAGCCAACTGTTCCATGTCGGAGACGAGGTGGACCCGCTCCAGTGTATCCGTCTTTTGTTCCGCGTTGATCTTGCCCTTCTCTACATCCCGGGACAAGGTCGACTGCAAGTAGCCAAGAGCCTTATCCAGGACAGCCTGATTGGCATCCAGAAGCTTGACCACGTGGCCTTTTCTGGCGCAGACGAGGGCAATTCCTGCCCCCATCGTTCCGGCACCGATGACGCCTACTGTTTTTGTGTTCACTCGTCCGAACCTCCTCTTCGCGCCTATCTCCCTGTAAAGCGGGGAGCGCGTTTTTCCATGAACGCACGAACCCCTTCCTGATAATCCTCTGTACTGCCCGCCACTTCCTGGGCATACGCTTCGTATTCCAGTGTCTGCTCCAGGTCCATTTCCAGGCCTTTGTACATCGCGCGCTTGATCAAGCCGATCCCTCGTGTCGGCAGGGAAGCCAGCTTGCGGGCATAGGCCATCGCTTCCTCCATAAACTGCTCGGCTGGGTACACCTGATTGACCAGTCCCAGGCGCAGCGCTTCCTCCGCTGGCACCTTTTCCCCGGTCATCGCCAACTCCAGCGCCTTCCCGATCCCGACGATCCGGGGCAAAAAGTAGCAGCCGCCCGAATCAGGCACCAGACCAATATTGACGAAGGCATTCACCAGGGAAGCCTTATCGGAAGCCAATCGGATGTCGCAAGCAAGCGCGATGCTCATCCCCGCCCCTGCTGCGACCCCATTGATTGCGGCGATAATCGGTTTTTCCGTTTTCCGGAATTGGAGAATCATCGGATTGTATCGATCGCGCAAAAAGCCGCCGAAATCCACATTCCCATCGGAGACCTCTCCCAAGTCCTGCCCTGCATTGAAGGCGCGTCCCGCCCCCGTCAGCAGAATGCAGCGAACCTCCGAATCCTTCTGGGCTTGCTTCAAGGCATCCGTAATCTCTTTGTTCATCTTTGCCGTAAAAGCATTGAACTTGTCGGGACGGTTCATCGTCAGGACAGCGATACCGTCCGTTACCTCATAGAGAATCGTATCGTACATGGCTGCCTCCTAGTTTCCCGTAAACCGGGGAGTGCGCTTCTCCAAAAATGCCTGCATGCCTTCCTTGCGATCATCGCTTGCCAGCAAGAGATAAAAGGCGTTGCGCTCGTAATCCAACGCATCTGCCAACGGCAAATCCTGCGCTTTATGCACGCTCTTTTTAATGACCTGGACAGCGAGCGGCGCTTGCTGCGCGATTTGCTTCGCGAGCCTGAGGGCTTCCTGGTAGTAGGCTTCGACAGGAACTACCCGGTTCACCAGTCCGTATCGAGCCGCCTCCTTGGCCGAGATCGGCTCGCCAGTCAAGAGCATCTCCATCGCTTTTTGCAAGCCGACCGCTCGGGTCAGGCGTTGTGTGCCGCCTGCTCCCGGCATGACGCCCAGCTTGACCTCCGGCTGGCCAATGACAGTCGTCTCTGAAGCTATGACAATGTCGCAATTCATCATCAGCTCGCAGCCTCCACCGAGAACGAAACCGCTGACAGCCCCGATGATCGGCTTGGAGATCAGGGAGATCCGATCCCAGACGGCGAATTGATCACGCTTCATGATTTCGATTGCCGATGCTTCCGCCATCTCGTTGATGTCCGCGCCTGCCGCAAAGGCCTTGTCATTGCCAGTCAAAAGGATTGCGCGAATGTCCGCATCCTGATCCATCCGCTCCAGCTCGCTGACCAGCTCATCCATCAGTTGAAGGTTTAGTGCATTGAGAATCTTCGGTCTATTGAGTGCGATCACACCGACACCGTCCTCAACAGCCACCTTGATATACGCGTACGACATGACGTCCCTCCCCCTTTCGTGAAGCAGCTATCAGATCGCAGGCTGCGGTTTGTTGCGGTTGTCCACGATGCGAATGGCTTTTCCTTCGCTGCGCATCAAGGAATTCGGCGGCAGGACTCGCAGGACCACCGTTACACCCAGCGTGCATTTGATCATGTGGCTGATCTCTTTTACCAATGGCGCAAGGGCTGCCGGATCATGGCTGCCAATCTTGCTGGCATACTCCTGGGTCAGCTCGCAATGGACTTCAAACCGATCGAGCGCACCGTCGCGTTCGATGACTACTTGGTACTGCGGAGCCAGCTGGTTGAAGGTGAGCAGCACGGATTCGATCTCCGTCGGGAACACGTTCACGCCGCGAATAATCAGCATGTCGTCGACGCGCCCTTTGATGCGGGACATGCGCATGGTGGTGCGTCCGCATTTGCATGGCTCCGGGTTGAGGGAAGCGATATCTCCCGTGCGGTAGCGAATGACAGGGAAAGCCTCTTTGGTCAGAGACGTGAAAACAAGCTCTCCTTCCTGTCCATACGGAAGAACTTCACCTGTCACTGGATCAATGATTTCCGCGTAGAAATGGTCCTCTGCGATATGCAATCCATCCTGCACCTCATGGCATTCGATGGATACGCCGGGACCCATCACTTCACTCAGCCCGTAAATATCGACCGCTTTGATGTCCAAGGCTTCTTCCAGTTGGGCGCGCATTTCCTCGGACCACGGTTCTGCGCCAAAAATTCCGTACTTGATACTCGTTGCGCGAGGATCGATCCCTTGCTTTTTCATTTCCTCGACGATATTCAACACGTACGAAGGGGTGGCAGCAATCCCTCTTGGCTGGAAATCCTCGATCAATGTAATTTGCCGAGGTGTATTTCCGCCGGAGACAGGGACAGCGACAGCACCCATGCGCTCAATGCCGTTATGCAAGCCAAGACCGCCGGTAAACAGACCATAGCCATATGCATTATGGAAAATATCACCCGGCTGTCCCCCCGCACAGCAAATGGCACGCGCGACGATTTCCGCCCAGTTCTCCAAATCCTTTTTGGTATATCCGACAACAGTGGGCTTTCCTTTGGTTCCGGAAGAACCGTGGATGCGCGCTACTTCGCTCATTTCGACCGCGAACAGGTTAAAAGGATAGTTTTCCCGCAAATCGGTCTTCTTCATGAACGGAAGCTTTTGAATATCTTCGATCGTTTGAATATCATCAGGTTTGACCCCGGCTGTATCCATTGCTTTTTTATGAAAAGGAACCCGTTCATACACGCGCTTTACCGTTTCCTGCAAACGCTCCAGTTGAAGCTTTTCCATTTTGTCCTTTGACAGCGTTTCCATTTCCATGTTGAAGATCATGTATATTCTCCCCCATTCCGCTTTTCTCTATGGTTGAAAATTCGTTTATTCCCCTTTGAATACGGGTTTTCTCTTTTCTCGAAAGGCCTCCAACGCTTCTAATCGGTCCCGGGTCGGAATAATGACCTCGTAGCACATCGTCTCGATATCCAGTCCCGTCTGCAGATCAACGCTTGCCCCGCGATCAATCGCCGCTTTTGCCTGGTAGACAGCGAGCGGAGCATTTTCGAGAATCTCGCGTGCGAGTCCATACGCTTGCTCCTCCAGCTCCTCGCCATTCTCCGCGACGCCGTTCAAGATTCCAAGCTGGTATGCATCACGCGCGGTGATGCGGCGGGCGCTTAAAATCAATTCCTTCGCACGAGATGGTCCGATCAGGCGGGAGAGACGCTGTGTACCCCCAGCACCGGGAATGATCCCCAGGCTTACCTCTGTCAGGCCCATTTTGGCCTCGGCTCCCGCAAAGCGGAAATCACAGGCAAGCGCCAGCTCAAACCCGCCGCCGAATGCAAAGCCGTTGATCATGGCAATCGTTGGTTGAGGCAGTCTTTCCACGGCTGTAAACACGTCGCGGATCTTGCGTACATTGCGGCGTACTTGCTGCTCGTTCAAGGTACGGCGCTCCTTGAGATCTGCTCCTGCGCAAAAAGCGCGTCCCTGGGCCCGAACGATCACGACGCGAACCTCTTTTTGATTCAGGCGAATCTCGTCACAGATCTCGCCTAGCCGGACTAGAGTATCGTAATTTAAGGCATTCAGCTCATCCGGACGGTTCAGGGTAATGATGCCCATGTACCCGTCGCGTTCCCATTTTACGGTTTCCTGAGTCATCCTTTTCCTCCATCTATCCCTTTTGGTTGTGAACCCTCGCATATGTCCCGGTCGCACAGGCTACCAGTTTGCCGTCGCAGGTGACTCGTGCTTCCATGATGATCAGGTTCTTGCCGCGCTTCAGCACGCGGGATTCCGCTTCCAGCCGTTCGCCTCTCGCGGGGTACAAGTACTGGATCTTGCTTTCGACGGTTACGCATTGCTGAACTCCGTCCACATGCGGAGCAGCACCGTGTCCCATCGCAACGTCTGCCAAAGTCGCCGTCACTCCGCCGTGCACGACTCCTTCGATACTGTTGTACAAGTCAGGGCGAATGGTTAGCGCCACCTTGCATCCCTCGTCATCGCGATGCAGGACTTCTATCCCCAGGTAGTGATTAAAGCGGTTTTTGATTTCCTCGGTCACTTGCATCGTCCTCTCTTCCTATCCTTCCCTGAGGGCTTCTAAAACGGGGAAAGGAGCCCAAGCACGAAGCATGCGGCATCCTTCTCCTGACCGTATCTCCTGTTCCCTACTTCTCTTCGTCTGGCTCCACGAAATATTCATTTTTTCTGTATGCCAATGCATCCAGGGTAGCCACGAGACCGTGCTCGCTTTCAACGCGAATCCGATACCAGGCGGTGCGGTTGTTTTTCTTCTCTTCCGTCGCTGTCGCGACCAGCCGGTTTCCTTTCATCGCCGCAGCCAGGAAGCCGATATTCATCGATAAGGCTACAGATGTTTTTCCGTAGGAATTACAGGCGGCTGCAAAAGTGAAGTCTGCCAGTGAAAAAATGATAGCCCCATGCGCAGTGCCATGGGCATTCAGCATATGCTCCTGGACAATGACTTCCGCCGTAGCCGTCCCTTCACCCAGTTCGACCAGCCTGATTCCGAGAAATTTCGCAAATTGATCCTGTACCAATTTTTTGCAAATTTCGTCGTAGTGCTTGCGGTGAAGCTCGCTTTCGTCTATAAATTTTTTACTGCTCATGACTTATACCAGTTCAGCGATGTGCATAGAAATAATGGGACCTGCAAAGCCGCGCAAGTCTTTTCCTGCCGCACGTCCTTCTGGAGATGACAACGCTTCCAGAAGCGCGTCTTTGGATTCAAAATACATTTCCGCAATCAGATGCAAGTCGCTTTCACCGCCAGGAGCTCCGATGACCTTGCTTACCTCCATTTTGATCAGGCCCGGCATTTTTTCAGCCAACGGGGCGTGAACCTCGAAGTAGTGCTTGTCAAATGCCTCGACATCCTCTGGTTTCCGATAAATCGCTACCAATTTAACCATCATGATCCCTGCCTTTTCCTCAAGAGTTTTAAAGTGTGACAACAATTTATATAACGTTATTTTAACGCACGTTATTGTTTTTATTATATAAACACTTCGTTCATGGCGCAAGTATTTTTAAAAAGGGGATTAAAATGATTATATGGAATATTCAGTTATTTTGCTGTCTTTTTGGTATGGCGGTCTACCAGCTGCAGTGTTGGGGAGGAAAAAGGGAGAAAGCTCCAGGCGGGTTGGGATCTTTGCTGAGGGGCATCCCTGTCCGCTTCCACTCCAAAGGCGGAACCGCGGCCAAAAGCAGCCGACTTCGGAGAAGAAATTCAGGGTGTAGAGTAGAGAACTGACGCTTTCTGGCGACCGTTTGGTCGCCTTACTCCTATCAGTTCCCCCTCATCAAACCGTACGTGAGGTTCTCCCTCATACGGCTTTCCGATGTTCTTCTTTCCTTGGCATTCGGTTAT
>NZ_RHHT01000026.1 GCF_003710985.1 Brevibacillus panacihumi | reverse complement strand
TTTTCGGAGATAACCGCCTCACCGCTGCCTTGATCGACCGTCTTGTACATCACGCTCATATCGTAGCTTTCACAGGAGAGAGCTATCGCCTTCGGCATGCTCTTTCCCACCGTTAAAATTATGAAAATTTAGCCTGGCAAGGCTATGCACAAAATGGTTTCCGAACTCTGCATTTTTTGCTTGCCAAATACATAAGGTAAATAAGAAGAGAATTTCCATTGAAAATGGTATACGGTATTCAACACGATTATTAACTTTCACAAGGCTATCCTTTGAGGGCGATTATTACAGCCTTTACTCGATGGATGACAGTTATGATTGCGCCAAATCTGGTTTTCATTCTGATATCAATGACGTTATTACCGAGTATTTAGATTTACTAGATAAATATCAAGTGTATTTCGAGGAGTTCAAAAACCTGTATTTTTTAGAGATGGGCAATGAGTGGAGAAGCTAGAGGCTGATAAGGGAGAAAACTATGGCAAATCCTTTTTCTAATAAGAAGAAAATACGTGGGTGGAAACGTAAAATAAAACAGATTGAACAATGGAAATTACGCTTTCTTAATTTGGACATTGAACAATTGAACTTTAATCAAAGGGATTATGTAAAGCTATGGATTACCCCATTTTATAAACTGGTTAGACGAAACCCTCCCCTTTGGTTTTCTAGGATGCTCTTAGAAGCCATGATTGAGGTTTATCATTCATGGTATAGAATACTTAGCCAGTTGAATGAACCATTCTACCTGAAGATTTGGCTATATCATCCAAACTTCATCAACTCTCAAATCGTAGTAGCTATTCGAGATTGTTTGAATTACTACGATGAAGTGTTTGATAAAAGTAACGAAGAAAAGAAATTTCCATGTGAGGTATTCGGTAAAAAAGAATTACTAATGCAATTTTCATGGGAGCTTTATATTGACTCTAAAGAATACTGGTTCTCAGAGTTTCAAGAGGATTTACAATTAGGTTTGAAGACAGTAAGACAGGTTGAGGCATTAAAGAGGAAAGCGTATAAATCGGAGACTGTTGATCTGACCTACGGCAAGGATCAATTGTATAGAATAAAGGTTGGGGATGTTTGGATTGGGCAGTCTATGATGACCCAAAAATTTAAGGATGACAACCAAACATTTTTATGCAATAATTTAACCTAATTAAATACTGGTACCTTTAATTCAGTCCAGAGAGGCTGACAAGGACAGCGGAAAAAATGATCATTGCTTTGGGTAGCCTGTGCGAAGGATATCCCATGTTCATTTATGTAGATAAAGCTTCTTGTCAGGTAATTGGCAAGAAGCTTTTTCATTTCCTGACGTCTTAATCGAAGTTCTCTTCGGTACCAGTTCTTAATCAACAAACCTATTGGGGGAATTGGTATGTCAAACGTTGATAAAGAATTCTCGTTTCAGGCAGTGCCTCAGGCGAATCGGAATGGGTTTTGGAAGATTCTTGCGGTCATGCTCTCCTTCACTTTCTTTTCAGCAAGCATGTGGTCTGGAGGGACATTAGGAAACGGGTTGACACTTGTCCAGTTTATTGGGATTGTAGTAACAGGAAATCTCATCCTGGGTCTATACACCGGTTCCTTGGCTTATATTGCAGCAAAAACGGGGTTATCCACCCATCTGTTGACGAAGTATGCATTTGGCGATAAAGGCTCCTATCTATCTTCCTTTTTATTAGCGACAACCCAAGTAGGGTGGTTTGGTGTCGGTCTTGCGATGTTTGCGGTTCCCGTAGAAAAAGCGACGGGGATCAATGTCTACGTATTAATTGCGATTTTGGGCTTAATGATGACAGCATCAGCTATTTTTGGAATGAAGGCTTTGACCATACTAGGATTTGTCGCCGTTCCCGCGATTGCGATCTTCGGGAGTTATTCCATGTTCAATTCAGCTGAAAAAATCGGGGGACTTCAAGGGTTGCTCGCCTATGAACCAACCGAGACAATGGGCATTGCAGCAGCATTGACGATTTGTATCGGCTCTTTCATTAGCGGTGGTACGCTTACGCCTGACTTTGCCCGTTTTGCCAAGACATCCCGTTCGGCAGTGACGGCGATTGTGATTGCTTTCTTTCTTGGAAACTCTCTGATGTTTTTGTTTGGTGCGGTAGGGGCCATTGCGTATGGGGTAGCGGATGTCTCCGATGTTATGTTTTTACAGGGGCTCATTATCCCTGCCATTATTGTCCTGGGCTTAAATATTTGGACGACAAATGACAGCGCGTTGTACGCTTCAGGGTTAGGCTATGCCAATATTACGAAGATCTCGAAGCATAAAGTGGTAGTCTTCAACGGAATTGTCGGTACGATCGCAGCGATGTGGCTTTATAATAACTTTGTTGGGTTTTTGACGGTTCTGGGCTCCACGCTGCCATCGATTGGAGCGATTATTTTAGCAGATTATTTTATTCTAAAGCGCGGAAAATACGAACCATTTGAAAAGATGACATTTAAAGCTGTGAATTGGGTCGCGATCCTCGCGTGGGTAGGTGGAGTGGGGATTGCCCAATTTGCACCAGGCATTCCTCCCATTAATGCATTATTAGGGACTGCCATTATTTACGTCATAGTAATGAAATGTCTGCCTCAGAAAAAAGCATCCATGAGTCAAATAAATGAAAAGGGCGGGGTAATCAGTGATCATTAAAAACGCAAAGCTAAGAGGGAAAGATGGACTTTGGCACTTGCTAGTGGAAGACGGCAAGTTCGTTAAAGTGACGCAAACACTTGGAGATGTGGAAGGAAAAGAAGTTATTGATGTGAACGGTTCTCTCGTCCTTCCTCCGTTTATTGAGCCGCATATCCATTTGGATACCACTTTAACAGCCGGCGAACCGGAGTGGAATATCAGCGGCACCTTGTTTGAAGGGATTCAAAGATGGGCGCAACGAAAAGAAACATTAACCAGGGATGATGTGAAAACAAGAGCGAAAACAGCCTTGAAATGGCAGATTGCGCAAGGGATTCAGCACGTCCGTACCCATGTCGATGTAACAGATCCAGAGCTGACAGCGTTACAAGCCATGCTGGAAGTAAAGGAAGAATTGGCACCCTACGTAGATATTCAACTGGTCGCCTTTCCACAAGAAGGCATCCTTTCCTATCCGAATGGGGTCGAATTGCTTGAGGAATCTTTGAAGATGGGCGCAGATGCAGTAGGCGGTATTCCGCATTTTGAATTTACGAGAGAGTATGGCGTGGATTCGTTAAAAATCGCCTTTGACCTCGCTGAAAAGTATAATCGATTGGTTGACATTCATTGCGATGAAATCGATGATGAGCAATCCCGCTTTGTTGAGGTTGTGGCAAAAGAGGCATACGAACGTGGAATCGGTACGCGCACAACAGCGAGCCATACAACGGCAATGGGCTCTTATAATGATGCCTATACGTATAAATTATTCCGCCTGTTAAAGCTTTCTTCCATTAATTTTGTCTCGAATCCTCTTGTGAATATTCATCTCCAAGGCAGATTTGATACGTATCCAAAACGAAGAGGTCTTACAAGAGTAAAAGAGTTGACAGAAGCGGGACTCAACGTTTGCTTTGGCCACGATGACATCTTTGACCCGTGGTATCCACTGGGAACAGGAAACATGCTTCAAGTCTTGCATATGGGCATCCATGCTTCGCAATTAATGGGCTATGAGCAAATTGTCAATTCCATTGATTTCATCACGAAAAACAGTGCCAAAACACTGCACATTGAAGAGAAGTACGGCATTGAGGAAGGCAAACCAGCTAGTTTCATTGTCTTGTCTGCTGAAAATGAATATGAAGCCATTCGCAAGCAAGCGGTCGTTGCGTATTCCTTTAGAAATGGAAAGCTGATTGCCAAAACAAATCCAAGCGAAACAACCATCACCTTGGATCAAATGGAAGAGAAAGTTCAATTTAAGAGATAGGGACCAGTAAGGACTCAAGCGTAGAATATGCTTGAGTCCTTTTCATTTGGAAGTGTCCGGCGATGAACAATTCGTGAATTGGCTCTGTTAACATATAGTGTTTAACAAAATTAGAGGTGCAACTAAAACGATGCACCTCTAACAGATATTGCCACTTAACTACAATACGGATTATGCTAACGGCCTATATATTTGAATATATGAGTTATATTTTATTTTGTTAAATTGTAACTACAATTAATTAAATCGTAAATTTCACCTTTAGGAAAAGGACTGTCCAAAACAATTGTAATCCAATGTTCCTTATTCATATGGTATGCAGGCAAAATTCCTTGTTGACTCCTTAATAAACTATTTAATTCTGGGTCGCACTTCAAGTTAATGATATCGACTCTTCCTTCCCCTGATAAACCTAATTTGATTCTCGGTACATTCATAATCACTCCATACCACTTGCCATCCCTGTTATGTCTTAATACCGCATAATCTGGATACTTGAACCAAGGGTAGTCTGGATCTGTGTCGAATTTTTCCTTTACATAAGTAAATATTTCTTCTCTATTTATCAAAAAACTACCTCCCGAAACCTGCTTATCTTTCTGTTATACAAATAATTTTAGTACCGCCAACAACTTGAAAAGTGGGACCAGTCTCAGAAAGATGAGTTTGGTGCTTTTTAGAAGCCCCTCTTATGGTTTGTTTGCATGATGAAGATAATCGACTTAGCCAATTCCCCCTTGAACGATTGTAAAGTAATTCAGTCCGTCATCGTCAATATTACTTCTTCCATAAGCATCTAAAAATAAATGCCTGTATCGATCAGTCTTCAAGTTGTAATGCAGCGACCAAAGTCCCCAATAAATATCGTAATGTCTGTCGCCTACCCCGCCGTATCCTAAATCAATAAAACCTTTAAATGAAAAGTTGTCCATTATGATATTAGGCAAACAGTAATCACCATGTATAACCACATTGTCGGTAGCTGAATAGTTGAATGGATTCAAATTACGAAGGTCTGTCCCCTTCGTTTGTGCATCCTGTAACAATTCATTCGTTCTGTTGTCATATGGACAGTCCGCGGTAGGGAGTGAATGCAACATTTTTAGGTATTCGCCGAACACACATGCCAATTTACCAGGATTTTCGACGTGCCGTTCTGCCGTTCCGTCTTCGCCACTAACCGCTTCCACCAAAAAATAATCATGATCTGCATCAGATTCATAGGCTATGGCATTCGGTGCGACGTTATGTTTATGTAAAAATCTTGTCATTTTGTATTCACGTTCAAGTGAACCTCTTTTGCTTATCTTTAGAAAAGCACGTTCTGCCCCGGAAACAAAAAGTGTTTTTGCATTTGCAGAGCAACTACTATCATAAAATGTTGCACCTTTTAGATACTGCCTGATGACTAGCGGTATTGCTTCCATATCTAAGGAAACTTCTGTTCGTTTCATGTACGTACCCTCCACGTACCATTATTTTTTCCTAGTAAATCTTAACATATAATTTGGACTGTTCTGGGTAAAGGATCCACTTTTAGGAAAAACCATGCCATACTATTAAGAAAGGTGGAGTGAACGATCGTGAACTACGATAATGCTATAGCCGTCATTTCAGATATTCATAGCAATGTCTATGCGTTGGAAGCTGTACTCCGTGACATTGATTTACGTGGAATAAAAGCCATTGTCAATCTAGGAGATACCTTGTTTGGCCCGATCGATCCGTTGAAAACAGCTGAAATTCTCATGAATCGTCCCAATTTGATTCACATCATGGGTAACTGTGATCGTTATTTGTTACAAGAAGAGATGAATTCTATTACGTTTCACTATGAAAGCCGCTACTCACACAGGAAATACTTGCATGGATTCAGTCCTTTCATAGAACCTGGGCTGACGAGGAGCTGTTCTTCTGCCATGGAACCCCTTTCTCAGATGATAAGAGTCTCATCGAGGAGGTTACACAGCATGGAGTCGTGGCAAAGAGTGTAGACATCCTCATGTCTGAACTTGCTCTTGTCCCGCAAAAGCTCATTTTTTGCGGACATACGCATGTTGCCAAATCAGTCTGGTTGCCAGACGGAAAGTTCATTGTGAATCCTGGAAGTGTCGGCCTGCCAGCCTACTACGAGAAAGAACCCTTCCCGCACTCTATGGAGGCCATGACACCTCATGCTCGATATGCGATTGCAAGCAAACATCATGGATCATGGCAAATGGAACAAATTTTGCTCCCTTATGATTATGAGTTAGCCGCCCAAAAAGCAGAGCGTAATGATCGAGATGATTATGCATATGCCATCAGATCCGGTAGAGCACTGATCATCTAATGAGCAAATGGCCTGTATTCCGGTTTGGTAGTGTTCTGAGACTGTAGACAAAGCAAATTTGTTTACAGTCTGTTTGTATTTTCCATAATCGTATTGACATGTGCGACAACTTGTCGTAATTTGGTAATACGACAAGTTGTCGCACAAAAGTCCAGAGGTGTTCGCGATGAAAAAGCTGGGAAGGTTATCGGAAACAGAAATGGAGGTAATGGAGGTGATCTGGGAGGTAGCTGCTCCTGTAACGGTTGCACAGCTTCTCGACATTTTCGAGAGTAAAGGCTGGAAGACGTCAACCTTGTCAACCATATTGAAACGGCTGATCGAAAAAGGATACTTGACCAAATCGATGATCGGCAAGGTGAACTACTACGATCCTGTTTTGACCCTGGATGAGTACAAAAAGCATGAAACACAATCATTATTAAGTCGTTTGTTCAACGGGAAAGTGAAAAATTTTATTGCTGCCCTGGTCGATGATGATGAGCTAAGTCGCGATGACATCGCGGAGTTAAAAGAGTGGTTTGCCCGCAAGGAAGGGAAAAAATGATGGCGTTCCTCCTGTCCCTCATTCTGGCGTCAGTCGTTGGAACGATCATGTGGATGTTGCAAAATGCTATCCGCCCGCTCACGAACAAGCTGTTTTCACAGACTTGGCATTATTACACCGGCTTGATTCCCGTATGTTTTCTGCTGGGCGGTTCAGCGATCATCAACGGGCTTGTCCAGTTTAGCCGCGTTTTATTGCCCGATACCGGCACAACCCTGCTGACGGCAGTGATGGCGGAACCAATTGTAAACGTCCTGCCACTCGAACACGCGGTAAGCAATCGCACATTTCTCGATCAACTGTTTGCGAATCTGTTGCGACTTGAACATCTTCAAAAAATCGTTTTTACTGCCATCCTGATTTGGGCAGCGGGAACAATTGTCTTTCTTGCCGTGAATGTAAGGAACTATCGGGCTTTTAAGCGGTCGATCCTGCAAAACAGCCGCGTAAGCGAGACAGTGAACTGCCCCGTCAATGTAATCGTCAGCGCCTGTGCGAGAACACCCATGGTTATGGGGCTGTGGAAACCCTTTGTTGTATTGCCAGATACCCCAGTGGGTGAAAAAGAGCTCGCCATGATTCTCTCCCACGAGCTCGTTCATTTACAGCGGGGCGACCTGCTGATAAAACTGGTCATACTTCTTGCAAATGCGGTTCACTGGTTTAATCCGGCGGTCTATTTGCTCAACAAACAGTTGAATACGCTTTGCGAACTCTCCTGTGACGAAAAAGTCGTTCGGGACATGGATGCAAGAAGTCGCAGATTGTACGGCGAAACGCTTTTAACAGTACTGGAGTATGGCGTTATGCAGAGAAATGTGATTTGTACCACGAGTTTTTGCAATTCCAAAAAAATTATGAAAGATAGGCTTGCAAACCTCATGAATGCGAAGAAAACGCATAAGTCGATCATGCTGCTGTCTCTTGTTGCAACAATCTCAATGGCTGGATTTGGCGGACTGGTCGCTTTTGCTGCAGGATCGGCAATGCCTAACAGGGCAGTATCGCCAGAAATTCCGACTGGTAAAGAACTTCAAGGCCGCAATGTTTATCTTCAATTGGAGGACGGAACGGTCTTCTACTACGATAAGGATGGAAATGCAACAGAGGTACCCGAAATGAGAAAACGTGTATCGCCGCCGGAATATACCACCGAGGAGCTTGTAGATCAGATCAAACAATGGATCAAGGATCAATCTCCCGTACCCCAAGATACTGTCGATAAACTCCCGCAGGAATATTTGGATGAGATCAATCAAACCTATGGCTTGCAGCTAAAACGCACAGATCGTTTCACTATCGAGGAGCTAGTAGAGCTTACAAAAAAAGGAATTGAGAAAAACACCGTACCGCAAGCCTATGTCGATGTACTCCCACAAAAAGAACTAGATGAGATCAACAAGACTTATGGCTGGGAACTGCAAAAGTCAAATGAAAGAATGGGAGAGAGCTAAGAAAAATGATGATGGTACAAACAAAATGGAAATGGATATCTGCGCTCAGCTTGCTTCTTGTCTTGTTGGCCAGTAACATCGCACATGCCGCTGATGAATTCTTTTGGTCGGATGTTGAACCTATCCCTTCTTGTTACACCAGCCGAGACGGCAAACCGAATGAAATGGGAGTGGTGGTAGATGGCAAGAAAGTTACGCTGGATGATCCCTCTTGTGAAGAATCGAAAAAAAATCGTGTCTTGGTCTTGGTTGATGGGAAGTATCTGCATACCCGACTAACAGCAGACGGTTACGCTGAGCCGTTTATCGAGAATGGTCGGACGATGATCCCGCTTCGTGCGCTTGCAGACGTATTCGGGTTTGAAACGGATTGGGAAGCAAGCGAAGAGAAAATTACGCTGACAAAAGACGGGCGGAACATCGTGATGTGCATCGGTAAGTCGGAGATACTGGTAGACGGCCAGACCGTGCATTTTGAGGGGGCAGTCCCGATGGTGAAAAACAACCGGACCTTTTTACCCGCCAGCAAGCTGGCTGAAATTCTTGACATTCAGGTTGACTGGGATGGAAATACAAGAACCGCGACATTTACTCGCCCATAAAATCCTGGTTGGCAAAAAATTTGCCTGTAGTCAAAGTTCCGAAGAGGAACAAGGTCTACAGGCTTTTTTTCGTTACCTATGTTCCACCAGGCTGCTCACAGGAACGCTTTGCTCGCGTTCTGGTTCATCCAGGGGAAAGACTCTGGCCATTTCCGTCTCTTCATCGACATGCTGAATATAGACAGGGACTTCGTTAAGGGTGACTTGGGTCATGACGGGAGAGTTGACGATCTCTTTGGCGCGTTGGGTATTCATGGGGAAGACCTCCTGGGAATAATGTTGTCCCAAGTATTATTTGCCAGGTACGGGCAAGTATTCCTATGCCGAGCATGGCCGATCCACATAAACACGACTCCCCTTACTCGAAACGATTCCACACGACTGTCTCCTCGATCGGCAGCCTGACTGCGGGCGGGCCGGCTCTGCTGCCTTGCCGACCAAATAAAACGGGGAGCGAGTCTGTAGCTCAAACCAAAAATAAAAAAAGAACCTGAGTATTGTGATCAGGTTCTTTCGCATTGCATAGTAAACGGATGCGTGATACAATCATACCACGACTCCGAATCATTCATAATAACATAAATAACCCATCTTACAATTTAATAGTACCATGGCCGGTGAACTCTTGTCAAATGTTTTTTCCAAATTGGCTGGTTAGGGGAGATAGTGAATGAGTTCTTTGGTTCTCCGTTTTCAGGAAATGGAAAAAGCGCAGCTTTTGCTCGTTGGCGGAAAAGGATTGCATCTAGGGGAATTATCGAATTTGAAGGGAATACAAGTCCCGGAAGGATTTTGTGTGACAACGGCAGGATATCAAAAAGCCGTCGAGCAAAACGAAGCTCTATACGTATTGTTGGATCAACTGTCCATGCTTAAAGTGGAAGATCGAGAACAGCTTGTTGAAATCAGCAGACAGCTTCGACAAACCATAATGGAAGCTGAAATTCCCTGCGATGTTGTGAACGAAGTATCGGACTTTCTTTCCAGGCTTGGCGAAGAACACGCTTATGCAGTGCGTTCCAGCGCCACCGCTGAAGATTTGCCGCATGCCTCCTTTGCAGGTCAACACGACAGCTATTTGCAGGTCATCGGCAAGGAAGCGATTTTGCAGCATATCAGCAAATGCTGGGCTTCCCTATTTACGGATCGCGCGGTGACCTACCGCATGCAAAATGGAATTGACCACAGACAAGTATCTATGGCTGTTATGATTCAAAGAATGGTTTTTCCGCAGGCTTCGGGGATTTTGTTTACCGCTGATCCGGTTTCTTCCAATCGAAAGCTGCTATCCATCGATGCCAGCTATGGACTAGGTGAAGCGCTGGTCTCTGGCCTGGTATCTGCCGATTGTTATCAAGTGCGACAGGGAGAAATCATCGAGAAGAGGATAGCAACCAAAAAATTGGCGATCTACGGGCAAAAGGAAGGCGGAACGATGACCCGGCAGATCGATCCCGATCAGCAAAAGACTCAAACGCTTACTGACCCACAAATTTTGCAGCTGGCACGCATCGGAAGAGAGATCGAAGCTCATTTTGGCTGCCCACAAGATATCGAATGGTGTTTGGCTGACGATACATTTTATATCGTGCAGAGTCGGCCAATCACCAAACTTTACCCGATCCCCGAAGCGAAAGATCAAGAAAATCATGTGTATGTATCAGTCGGCCATCAACAGATGATGACCGACGCCATGAAACCATTGGGATTGTCCTTTTACCTGCTAACAACCCCAGCGCCCATGCGAATAGCCGGCGGAAGGCTGTTTGTTGATGTTGCACCAATGCTCGCCTCGCCTGTCCGTAGAGAAACCTTATTAAATACCCTGGGACAATCCGATCCGCTTATAATAGACGCACTTTTGAACATCATAAATCGAGGAGATTTTATAAAATCATTACCAAACGATAAGAAAGCACCGATTCCCAGTAAAGAGATGCCATCTCCGAGTTCCCACACACAAATCGAATACGATCCGGCAATCGTTTCAGAATTGATTGCACGCGGTCGCATATCAATAGAAGAGTTAAAACAGACCATCCAAACGAAATCAGGAACGGAATTGCTTGATTTTATCCTGGAAGACATCCAGCAATTGAAGAAGATTTTATTTGACCCGCAAAGTTTGGGTGTAATCATGGCTGCAATGGATGCTTCATCATGGATCAATGAAAACATGAACAAGTGGCTAGGCGAAAAAAACGCTGCAGATACTCTTTCTCAATCTGTGCCGAACAATATTACTTCGGAAATGGGTCTGGCGCTCTTGGATGTCGCAGATGTAATTCGTCCTTATCCAGAAGTCATTGAATATTTGCGACATGTAAAGGATGATCACTTCCTGGATGAACTGGTTGCGTTTGATGGCGGACAGGAAATTCAAGACGCAATCTATGAATATCTCAGCAAATACGGAATGCGATGTGCGGGAGAAATCGATATTACCAGAACTCGTTGGATCGAGAAACCAATTACACTTGTCCCCATGATTCTTCGTAACATCAAAAACCTCGAGCCGAATGCCAGCCAGCGGAAATTGGAGCAAGGGCGGCAGGAAGCTTTGAAAAAAGAACAAGAACTACTAGAACGATTGAAGCAATTGCCCGATGGCGAACAAAAAGCGAAGGAAACAAAACGAAGGATCGATCTCATTCGAAATTTCAGCGGGTATAGGGAATATCCAAAATACGTGATGGTGAATCGCTATTTTTTATATAAGCAGGCTTTACTGAAAGAAGCCGAACAGCTCGCAAAAGCCAATGTGATTCATGAAAAAGAAGATATATACTATCTTACTTTTGAAGAGCTTTACGAGGTCGTGCGCGCCAAGCAGGTGGATTGGCAGATCATCAGCAAGCGAAAAGAAGAGTACCAATACGATGAAAAACTGAATCCGCCGCGTGTGATCACGTCTGATGGTGAAATCATCGCAGGCAAGTACAAACGGGGAAATCTCCCGGACGGAGCGATTGCAGGTCTGCCTGTTTCTTCAGGAGTGGTAGAAGGCAGGGCACGCGTCATCTTGCACATGGAAGATGCTGATCTGGAAGAAGGGGATATATTGGTCACCTCCTATACAGACCCTAGCTGGACACCTTTGTTTGTATCCATAAAGGGACTGGTCACCGAAGTTGGTGGACTGATGACCCATGGAGCAGTTATCGCGCGTGAATATGGCTTGCCGGCTATTGTCGGAGTGGAGAATGCTACCAGACGGATACAGAATGGTCAGCGAATTCGCGTGCATGGGACAGAAGGGTATATCGAAATATTGCAATAGCTGAATCCATCAAATGGAGCCCGAGCGATTGGCAACGTCAATCACTCGGGCTCCTCACCTTTAACCTTTATTGAAAGGATACCGAATTCAAAATATAATCCCGAAAAGCAATCACGGCAGGGGGATGGTACGTATGCTTCAGCAAGGCGAGGACGGTTGGCTTTTTAATCGATTTGGTCAATCGGATAGTAGAAACCTTATCGTTGTCGCTCGATTTTACCCCTTTGGAGGAAACGAGGGAAACGCCCATATCTTTGCTGACAAGGTCAAAACGCGCATACAAACTGCTGCTTTCGCAAACGATATCCGGTTCAAAATTGGCGTCTCGACAAGCCTGCAGAGCCAAATTGTACGCGCTATGCATGCGGCTCGGAAAAATAAATTTTTCCTGGGCTGCTTCAGCCAAGTCAATTTTGTCTCTTTCGGCAAATGGGTGATTTTTTGGGGTCACAAGGACGAGTTCATCATCGATCAGCTCGTATATTTCGGTAAAATTTTGCAGGTTCATCTCTAAAGGAGGAGTAATGATCGCGATATCGATTTGGAACGTTTGCAGCATTTCCAACAGCTTATAGCTTCCCTCTTCCACGATCATAATGTTCAAGCCTGGATGATCTTTCTGAAAGTTGCCAATGATACTCGCGAGATTGCCCATGGAGTTGATCGCACCAATTTTGATCTTCCCTTTTGCCAGCCCGGCGTATTCTTGCATGCGATTCTTTGCCCTCTCGATATCGGACAAGATTCGTTTGGCATAGAAGATAAACTCTTCTCCCGCAGGTGTGGGCCTGACGGTTCGGGTCGTGCGATCGAACAGTTTCACCCCGAGCTCTTCTTCCAATTTCGTCACTTGTTGGGAGAGTGTCGACTGGGAAACACAGATCTCCTCTGCCGCGCGCGTAAAATGATTATGCTTGGCTATTTCAACGACGTATTGCAACTGATGCAGCTCCATCAACACACCAGCTTTCTATTAATCGATATTACTTATGAATACTTTGATTATACAGATTGAACTTTATAAATAATAGCGTAATATTATTCTTAATTGATGGAAATTTTAAATAAGATTGAATACTACAGATGATAAGCGGACATTCATCACAAAAATGAAAACGCTTCATAAGAGCTGACAGGATCGCGGCAAACGGCCAATTTTTCTTTCAGTCAGGAGGTGGCTTTACAAAATTCAGGCAAGGGATAGGGAATGTGAATGATCCCTGAAAATGACTACAAAAGGTAGAGACATGAGGTGGCACACAGAATGTTTGAATCGGCAGTAACAGAGTTGGGTTTCAAATTCGGCGGCGATTTGCATACGGAGATCCTGGTGATGGGTGGCGGTTTCGCCGGGATCGGGGCAGCCGTAGGAGCAGCAAAATGCGGAGCAGAGGTGCTTCTCATCGAGAAATACGGTTTTCTCGGCGGAATGGCTACTACTGCCGCCGTGAGCACGATTTGCGGCGCTTATTCGGCAGATAAAGAGAGCAAGATTATCGGCGGGGTAAGAGACGAGCTGTTCCTGGAGCTGGGCAAGCTGGGCGGAGCGAAAGAAGGGCTGGATTTCGGACAGCATCGGGCGGATACGTGCGACCACCACTTGCTGAAAGTCGCCATTGACCGCTTGCTGGCTCATTACGAAAACATCCAGCTCCTGCTGCATACGCAAGTCATTGGTGTAAAAAAGGAAAGCGGCAGCATCCAATACGCCATTATCACGAACAAAGAGGGAGTCTTCCGCGTATTCGCCAAAACATTCGTGGATTGTACGGGAGATGCGGATGTCGTACCAATGGTGGATGCTCCATATGTCATCGGCAATGAAAAGGGGCAGGTTCAAGCAGCGACGACCATTTTTAAAATGGGGGATGTCGATCTGAAGGAAGCAACGGCATTCACCCGTCAGCAGTACAAGGATCTGGCGCAGGCAAGCATTGACAAAGGCGAGTACGCGTTTACCCGAACGTCAGGGGTGTATATGGAATCCGCGGTGGGAAATTCGATCATTGCCAACTTGAATTGGATCTCTTTTTCCGCCATCGATGCCAAACAAATGACGGAAGCCGAAATAGAGGGCAGACGGTCCAGCATCGAGTACAGCCAATTTTTACGAGACAAGATTCCGGGCTTCAAGAATGCCCATCTGAGTGAAATCGCGACTCAAATCGGAGTCCGGGAATCGAGGAGAATCGTAGCCGAATTTGTCCTGACAGAGGAGCATGTGATGCAGGGAGCAACGTTTGAGGACGGAATATGCTGGGGGGCTTGGCCAGTCGAATATCATGATGCGGTCGAGAACAAAACCATCAAAACCTACTTGAAGCAAAACTACCAGATTCCCTATCGGACGATGATTCCCGGAAACGTCGATAACCTGCTAGTGGCAGGGAGATCGATTTCGACCACGCATTTTGCCAATGCCTCTACCAGAGTGATGTCCATATGCATGGCAATCGGACAGGCGGCAGGCGTTGCGTGTGTGATAAGCATGCAGGATCAGGTACTATTAAAAAATATCGATACAAACAAATTAAAGAAACAATTACGCGAGCAGGGTGCAATTATTTAGATAATCTTGAGGGGGAGTATTTCATGTTCAAGCAAAAAAAGAGTTCTTTATGGAAAAAGGGAGCAGCCTTTTGTCTGGTAGCGAGCATGCTTCTCGTGTCCGCATGCAGCAGCGGTCAGGGACAGAGCAGCCAGGGGCAAAGTGAACAGCCGCAATATCCGACGAGACAAATCGAGGGTATCGTACCTTTCGGTGCAGGAGGCGGGACCGATCTCGTGGCGCGTGCGATTGCCACTGTCGCCGAAAAACAGCTGGGTCAACCGGTTAATATCACGAACAAGCCGGGAGCTACAGGTACAGTTGGAACCAAGTACGTCTATGACAAAGATGCAGATGGCCATACGTTGCTGTTCTCTGCAGAAAATCCGACTGTCTATGGTGTTCTGAAGCTTTCGGAACGCAGCTTTGAGGAATTCTACCCGGTTCATATCATGGGACGCGGTTTGGCTGCCATCACCGTACACGAAAATTCCAAGTACAAGACGATGACAGACCTGATGAATGATGTAAAGGCTAATCCAGGCGACATCAAAATGGGAACTACTGGTCCAGGCGGACTTTCCTATATGGTAACAGCGATGATCAGCCAGAGTGAGAACGCCGAATTTAACATGGTTCCTTATGATGGTGAAGGCCCGATCGTGACAGCGCTGCTCGGCAACCATATTGACGTATCGATCGTCAGCCTGTCAAAAGCGATTGAAAATGCAAAAGGCGGGAAAGTCCGCGTCCTGGCTGTCGTCAACAATGAGAAGGCAGAGGAGCTTCCAGATGTACCGGCTATTACCGAGGAATTGCCGGATATGGCGAAATTCCTGCCGTGGGGACCGTTCTACGGCGTGTGGGTGAAAAAAGAAGCGCCTGATCACGTCAAGCAATCGTTGGAAAAAGCATTTGCAGAAGCGTCCAAGGATGCAGATTACCAAGCATTGTTGAAAAACTTGGCGATCATTCCGATGGGCATCAGCGGTGCGGAAGCAGAGAAGTTCTGGCGCGACCAGCAATCGATCTCAGCTTGGCTGCTGCAAGATACAGGCGCAGCGAAAGTAAGCCCTGAAACCTTGAATATCCCAAGAAAACAATAGTTGTCCAGAAGCCTCTGGCTCCCAAGCCATTTTGCAAAGAGGGGTGCACGCTATCCCTCTTTGCATGTGTGGCGGTGATCGGGAATCAGGCTGGCAGCGGGACGATTGGAAAGGAGCACGCTTATGTTGGCCGATCGTGTCGGAGGATTGATAAGCATCATCTTTGGTGGGCTTTCCCTTTACGAAGCTCTACGATTGTACCCGACTAGCTTGAGTTTTTATGTCGGGGATCATATCATGCCGGGCGTGATTGGCATAGGCTTGATCGTTCTCGGATTACTCGCAGTCTTTGTAAAAGGGCAAAGTTTCAAGGTAGAATATCCTGACCGTCAAATGATGCTGAAAATAGGGGGCATCTTTGGCGTTTTATTGGGTTATTGTGTGCTGCTCTATTATCTAGGCTTTGCCATCGCCACTTTTCTCATTTCCATCGCATTATTTCGAATTATCGGTTCCTACAATTATCGTAAATCGGTGCTCTTCTCCGCAATTCAGACGGTGTGTGTTTACGCTATATTCGTTTACTGGCTGAATATGCCGTTCCCTGGTGGGATATTCAACTTTTAATGTAAGGGGGTGACTCACAAATGGAAACATTAAGCTTACTTCTAGACGGATTTTCGGTTGCCCTCTCACCCACGAATATCATGATGGCGCTGTGGGGAGCATTGATTGGCACATTGGTCGGCATGCTGCCGGGCCTTGGACCGACTTCCACCATCGCGATCCTCTTGCCGGTCACTACGGTACTGGGGCCAACAGAGGGGATCATCATGCTGGCCGGGATCTATTACGGCTCGATGTACGGGGGATCGACCACTGCCATATTGCTCAATATTCCAGGTGAAGTATCCGCTGTTCCCACATCGCTGGATGGGTATCCCTTAGCCAAACAAGGCAGGGGTGGACCGGCGCTTGGCATTGCCGCGATCGGCTCCTTTGTTGCCGGTACGATGGGTGTGATTGGCCTTGTTTTTTTCGCTCCCCTGCTTGCCGATCAAGCGTTGAAATTCGGCTCGCCCGAGTATTTTGCACTGATGTTCCTGGCGTTAACGGTTATCGTCAATCTGGCCGGCGCTTCTTTGATCAAAGGCTTGATCATGGGGCTCTTTGGCTACCTGCTGTCCATGACAGGGATCGGACTTACCGGTGGCCAGGTGCGCTTCAGCTTCGGGATAGAGCCGTTAGAGGCAGGCATTGATATCATTAGTGTCGTGATCGGTCTCTTCGCTATCTCGGAAGTCATCAAAGGAATGGAAGAGAACACGAAATCGATTGCTGTGGGAAAAATTACCAATATCTACCCGAAGTTCAAGGAAATACGCGAAAATTCCGGGGCGATGTTCCGTGGAGGATTAGTCGGTTTTTTCCTGGGGCTTTTGCCGGGATGCTCTGCCGCCGTCACCACTTTTTTGGCCTATGACCTGGAGAAAAAAGTGTCAAAAAACCCGGAAAGATTCGGACATGGCGAAATGAAAGGGGTCGCGGCACCTGAAGCGGCCAATAATGCAACCAGCTCTTCGGGATTCATTCCCCTGTTAGCATTGGGGATTCCCAGCTCAACCACGCTGGCTGTTTTGTTGGCTGGCTTCATGTTAAACGGACTGACGCCGGGACCTACTTTGTTTGAAGAGCATAGCGAATTTGTATGGGCCGTTATTGCCAGCATGTTCGTCGGCAACGTCATGCTGCTGGTCTTGAACCTGCCGCTGATCGGGCTGTGGGCCAAACTGACAAAAATCCCTTATGGCATTATGGGACCTGTGATTTTGATCCTCAGCTTTGTCGGGGCTTATTCGATCAATAACAGCTTGTTCGATGTATTTGTCGCCATCATCTTCGGTGTGATCGGCTACTTTTTGCAAAAATATCGTTGGCCGGTCGTTCCATTGCTTTTGGCCTTTGTGCTGGGACCGATGTTTGAAAAATCGTTTATCCAGTCTATGGCGATGTCGAAGGGAAGCTTTGCGATTTTCTTCACAAGACCTATTTCGCTGACCATCCTGTTGTTGGCCCTCGTGCTGTTCGTCGTATCCATTGTGATGATGAAGCGGACAAAATCAAGGGTGAAGGATGCAGTGGGATCAGATGTGGAGATCACGGAGTAATAAATAGATTGAGGCTTGGTACAATGGGGATGCGACGATTCGCGTCCCCGTTTTTGTCAACCGGGAAGTTCTAATCGGCACGGCTTATGGGCAGAATAATCGTAATCTCTCTTGCAGACCCTCCAACACTTCTTTTGGCACTTCTCTGACCTTGATATCTTCTCCCAGGAATAGGAGCCAATTTGTGATTTCTGTCACTTCTTTGGAATTCGCAACATTGATAAAAGTCTTTAGAATGGCTGTGGTTTGGTAAGGATTCGTATAGGAAAGGGAAGCTTTTAAAGGATGGTATTTTTTAAACTGTGCAATCGCCTGTGGACCAAGCTCCAGGACAAGGTTCATTTCTTCTTCCTGCTTGCTTAGCTTTTCGACTATCTTTTTTCTGCTTACTCTTTTTTTCGCAGGGTATGGTTTGACATCGGTGAGATTGTCGACAGGGAAAATCCGCCTTTTCTCATCCTGTAAGACAAAGCCTTCGATCAGCCAAACACCTTTTTCATGATAGAGATGCAAGAGGTATATGGGATAGGACATGATGTCCTTCTCTTCTTTGACGGAAATGAGCAAATAGCGATCCGACAGAAGGATTTGGATGAGTTTTTCCAACATGGGATGGGGTAGATCCGATAGATCAAGGAGGTCGGGATTATGGGGGTTGGTCCCTTCAAAAAGCAAGATTTGATTTAACAGGACAAGGTCATCCTGCTGGTTTTGTGAGATGAGGCCGAGTAATTTTTCAGCTAGAGACTGACGGCTTTTCAGATAAGGGAGCTGTTTATTTCTAGTAGCCATAAAGGCGATAAAAAGGGCTTTAATCTCATTATCAGTAAAGCGAACAGCGGGCAGGACAGAGTTGTTCATGACAAAATAACCCCCAACCCTCCCCACTTCGGCGACAAGCGGCATCCCCATGGCTTCAATTTCTCGGATATCTCGAATCGCTGTCGAACGTGAGATGTTAAATTCTCGCATGATTTCAGATATGGTAAAGTGGGCCCGGTTGTTGATATACCGCATGATAATATTAATCCGTTCAACTTTTTTCATCGGGACCTCCTAAACAGTATCATTTTTTGACATGATTCAAGACTATTATAAACTCATCAAGAGAAAAAGGCATACGATTTCATCCATTTACGAAAGAGGAGGGCTTTAAACATGGCAGATTTTACTTTGGAAGAAAAAGATGGCTTTACGGTTTTAGGGATTGGAATTGAGCTTCAGAGCGATTACAGAGACTTTGCTGGAATAACCAAGGAGAAAGCAGACTTTTGGTCGGCTATCAAGCAAGATGGAAGGCTGGACACGTTAAAGACCGTCGCCACAAACGACTATATCTTTGCCGTAAACGAAGCGGTAAATAGCAAGATGATGCATTATGCTGGCGTCATGACAGAGGCAACGCTGCCAGAAGCAACCAGAGTGATCCAATTCCCCAAAGGAGAATATCTGGTTGTGAAAGGGGAAGGGAAGACGTTTGATGAGTTGAGCAATATGCTTACGGGCATTGCCTTTGGTCAAGTCTTGCCAGAAGCAAAAGATTTTGCCTATGTCGGCGGGCCAAATACAACGGTCGACATGGGGATGCGGGACGGCTTGGTAGTCGGTGAAATCTGGATTCCGGTTGTTAGGAAATAATGAGGGAAAGCGAATGCTTTCGATGCGAGTTTTCCCCGAAGTAGGTTCTAAGAAGTTATTCTCGAAAACTTTTAGGAGGCATGAACTTGTCCTACGTGGTTGATTTTAAAAATGTGTCTACGGTTGGTTTGGAGTCTTCCCCAGTAGCAGAAGCGCTTGCTGGTTTGCGTGCGAATGAAGCCCGCTACTTTATGAACAAATACAAGCATGAATTTACGGTTGTACCAGCCAGCGAAAGCCAGGAGACCCTTGATTATGTGAATCGGGTTTTGAAAGAAGAACGCGGTATTGAGTTTTCGGCCAAACCTTTGGAGACCTCGCGCTTTCAAGTGGAAAATATCCAATTTGCCTACGTCTTTTATGAGGATGGTCTGGGACTCAATGTCATGTATACGGTTGATGACCCGAAGAAGCGGGCTGTTGGCTTTAAGCTTTCCGAGGGGATGGAGGTACCGAAGGAGCTGGAAGAGAAATTTAAGTTTGCCAGACAGAAGTCGAAGCTGGCTGGAACCATTCGGGGCTCGTTTTTTGTCATCAAAGGAGAATACTAAAGGACTTCAATCTTGACGCCCCCCTCAAAAAATAGTATACTGATAAACAAATTTAATAAGACCTCACTTTTACAGTGAGGTAGAGGCGCGATATTTAACAGTCCTTGGTGGAGTGCGAGAAAACGATGATGCCAGGGAGAAGGAAATGTCGCCGAAGCTTGTAATATGCTCGGTATTACATGCTGGGTCTGCAGTTAATAGCTGCAGGACTGTCTCAATAAATTCCCCGATTTATTGAGTTGAGCTATCTCATTTGGGTTAAAAGGGAGGTTTATGGAAGAACTATGGAAATAGTGCGGCCTGAGACTTTCTCAGGCCGCTTTTTGCGTTTTCTTTAAAGTTGCACTCATTTTAGCAGCATTAGCAAATCATAGTTCCTGTCACCAAACGGGGCCGACAAAGTTTTCCTATCATCATCTGAAAAATCAAAAGGAGAGAACAATCTTGAAAAAACAGTCATCTTTTATCGCGATCTTTCTATCAGCTATGATCCTCTTAACCGGGTGCGGGACAAGCACGAGCAGCAGCAGTCCAGCAGCAGAGCCAGCGCAAGCACCTGCTGGAGATGCTACTTTTAAAGTCGGTCTGGAAGCGGGCTATCCGCCATTCAACTGGACGCAAATGGACGATTCCAATGGTGCCGTCAAAATCGATGGCAGCTCCGAATTCGCGGGCGGCTACGATGTGGAAATCGCCAAGAAAATCGCGCAAAGCCTGGGGAAAGAATTGGTCATCGTGAAAACAGAATGGGACGGTCTGGTTCCCGCTTTAACCTCTGGCAAAATCGATGCGATCATCGCGGGTATGTCGCCAACTGCGGAGCGTAAAGAAACGATCGACTTCTCCGACAACTACTACAAATCCAACCTGGTGATGGTTGTGAAAAAAGGCAGCAAATACGAAGGCGCGACTTCGATCCAGGACTTCAAAGGAGCGAAAGTAACAGCGCAATTGAACACCTTCCACTACTCCGTGATTCCGCAAATTGAAGGAGTGGAACAGCAGCCGGCATTGGACAACTTCCCTGCGATGCGTGTAGCACTGGAATCCGGCGTGATCGATGGATACGTGTCTGAGCGTCCGGAAGCCGTGAGTGCAGCAGCAGCGAATCCGAACTTCGTGATGGTGGAATTCAAAGACGGCTTCCAAACCTCCGAAGATGATACAGCGATTGCTGTAGGTGTACAAAAAGGCAGCGAATTGACCCAAAAAATCAATGAAGCATTGGCAGGCCTCTCTGAAGAAGAGCGCACCCAAATCATGGATGCTGCTATCAAGAACCAGCCAGCAGCACAATAATCGAGTCGAGAAACCGGCTGCATCATGATGCAGTCGGTTTTAACTGACTAGAGTCGAGAGTCCCTCCCAAGCCTGACAGCAGCAAAAAAGGACGATGAAATGGAGGACAAACATGAGTTTTGATTGGATTGTCAGAATACTTTCCGAAAACTGGCCCATGTTCCTGAAGGGAGCGGGGACCACACTGTATATCGCCTTGATCGGTACCATACTGGGGGCCGTGATCGGGCTGTTGGCTGGGGTAATCCGCACGATTCCGCTTCCTGAACGTGGAGTCAAGCGAATCAGTCTGAAAGTGATCAATGCCCTTTTCTCCACTTATATCGAATTCTTCCGGGGAACACCGATGATCGTGCAAGCGATGGTCATCTATTACGGTTCTGCATTAGCGTTTGGCATGGATATGGATCGGATGTTTGCCGCACTCTTTATCGTGTCGATCAATACAGGCGCGTATATGGCAGAGATTGTTCGCGGCGGCATCGTTTCCGTCGACAAAGGCCAATACGAAGCCGCTCAAGCGATCGGGATGAACCATCTGCAAACGATGTTTCACGTCGTATTGCCGCAGGTCATTCGCAATATCTTGCCGGCGACGGGGAATCAATTCGTGATCAATATCAAGGATACGTCTGTACTGAACGTGATTTCGGTAACGGAGCTGTATTTCACCACAAAATCGATCTCGGGGAACAACTTCCGGTATTTTGAGACGTTCTTCGTAGCTTGCGCGATTTACTTTATCATGACGGTGATCGTCTCCAGAGTACTCCGTTACCTCGAGCGGAAGCTGGATGGCCCAGAGAACTACAAGATGACGGAAACGCATCTGGAAGCGCGATAACAGGGAAAGGAGGAGCGACTATGGAGACCATCATTGATATCCAGCATCTGAACAAGTCTTTTGGAACCCATCAGGTACTCCGGGACATTAATTTTTCCGTGCACAAAGGGGAAGTCGTCTCGATTATCGGGTCCTCGGGATCTGGGAAATCCACCCTTCTTCGCTGCATCAATCTCCTGGAAAAGCCAAGCGGCGGTCAAATCATCTATCGCGGCGAAAACATCCTGGACGAGAAGCATGATATTTTCGCTTACCGCAGACATCTCGGGATGGTGTTCCAGCAGTTTAACCTGTTCAATAACTACAATGTATTGAACAACTGCGTGGTGGGGCAAGTAAAAGTGCTGAAGCGCTCTAGGGAAGAGGCAGAGAAGGTCGCGATGAAGTATTTGCAGGTCGTCGGGATGGACAAATACATCAACGCGAAACCAAAGCAGCTGTCCGGTGGACAAAAGCAGCGGGTGGCCATTGCCAGGGCGCTGTCCATGGACCCGGATGTGATGCTGTTTGACGAACCGACATCTGCGCTTGACCCGGAGATGGTCGGAGAAGTGCTGAAGGTCATGAAGGAGCTAGCTGGATCTGGTCTCACCATGCTGATCGTGACGCATGAGATGGAGTTTGCGAAGGATGTCTCTGATCGTGTGGTGTTTATGGACAAGGGCGTCATTGCAGAAGAAGGAAGTCCAGACCAGATCTTCAATCATCCGACGCAGGAGCGGACGAAGGAGTTCTTGGCGCGTACGTTGAAACAGGCGTAGGGTTGTGAAGCGCAGGATTTTGCGGGTGTCCGGATAGTGCTGCGTACATGAAAAAATGGGGCTAGCCGATTTTTTGGCGCAGCCCCTTTTTTGAAATCAGGGAACTCAAAACCTGGGTATGGACATCAGAAGCACTTATTCTTTCGCCAAGACATCCTTAAGCGGCGTGCATTCTTCCCTTAACAAAGACAAAAAATCCAAATCATGATACTTCCCCCGGGCAAAAAACGCCCTTCTCATCGTTCCCTCGAAGACAAACCCGCATTTTTCAGCCATTCTCCTGGCGCCTGCATTTTCCTTTGCTGTACAAATCTGAAGGCGCTGTATGGGTTTTAAGTCAAATAAATAAGAACAAAACAACTGGAGCGCCTCCGTAGCATACCCTTTCCCACGATCTTCTTTTTTATATATCTGGAAGCCGATTTCATAGCCTTCGCTGTCACCCACTCCTTTGAAGAAGGTTATACTTCCCAACAATCGGCCAGATTTGTCTACGATGAGCATTCTGCCAAAATCATTTTCCCAAAATCCTGCATCCGCATAGTACTTTTGAATCTTGGTTTCATGATGCAGCTCGACCCCCAGATAGTCCCCTATGCTGCAAGTCATTCATCAAATGAAGCATTTCTGGCAAATCCTCTTCTTGGATCATTCGCAGAGTCACGTTTTTCCCCGCCAGCATATGTATGCCCCCTCTTTATTGATCGCCATTTTCTGACGTATCTTCATTATTCGGCAAGAAGATTCAAGAACATTTTTTTCATAAAATTCACGGAGTTGCACGCTACCGGCCGTTTCTCTATGGTAACTTAATAGAGAAGGTTTTTCTTACATATCTTGGCATGCAAGAGCTTACACTTTATGAAGAGAGGGGCACTTCTTGGCGAAACAATCGCTAAATAGACCAAATGAAAAAAAGCCAAATTCTATTATTGCTAGTGGCAATCGTCATCGTGTTATCCGGCTCGCGCATGTTGTGGATGGAAATTTTCCATGATGAAAAACAGACGGCCATTCAGAATGGTCAACTCGATTTGCGTGATTGGAATGCAGAAGACGGCGACATTCTCATGCTCGATGGGGAATGGGAATTTTATCCCTCACAATGGTTGATTGACGGTAGTCGGCAGCCAGTATCAGGCGGGAATGAGCCAACGCTGATTCAGGTTCCGGGAGGATGGAATGAAGCTTTACATCCGGAAAAGCCAACTCCATACGGATATGGATCCTATCGCCTGCGGCTTTATGTAAATCCGGAAAAGGACCTTAACTATAGTATTCGAGTACCCAGTGTGCGCTCTTCCTCAGAATTGTATGTAAATGGACGATTGCTTGCCAAATCCGGGAGGGTAGCAACAACAAAAGAGGAATATATGGCGAAAAATCTGCCCTATTCTACCACCTTCGCGGCAGATGAAAACGGCGTAATCGAACTGGTGATTCAGGCGGCAAATTATAGAGATAGTCGAGGCAGCGGCATTATTCGCTCCATCAAATTTGGTTCAGAAGAAGCCATTGCCAAGGAAATGAAAGTCTCCATATCGATGCAGCTTCTGGCGGTTGTTATCTTTCTCGTGCACGCTGGCTATTCACTCATATTGTTTTTATTGGGAAATCGGGAAAAGAAGCTGCTTTATTTTTCATTGCTGACACTGTGTACAGCACTTTCTAATGTATTCAGCAGCGATGAGAAGCTGTTTCATCTATTGTTTTACATCGGCTATGATTGGGATTTTCGGATATCCAATGCTGCTCTCATTATAGGCTTCTATGCGCTGCTGGAGTGTACCGATCATCGCGAACTGGCTTATTGGAGGAGGATCTATCCCGTTTATACGGCAATGAGTGTGGGGACTGCAGGCATTACGTTTCTTTTGGCTCCTGATCAGATCATCATGCTCTTCCCGGTGTATTTTCTATTGGTCAGTATTGCAACAATGATCACGATTATTGCCATCTTGAAAAGAGTCATGAAGGATATCAAGAGCCATCTCCTGCTGCTCATCTCCATTCTAGCGCTGCTCCACCATTTAGTTTGGATGTTAATCTGGCGGGAAAGTGGTTTGAGTGTGGTCAACTATCCGTTTGATCTGATTATTTCGATGGGCTGTTTTGCCTCTGTATGGTTTCATGATTATTTTCACATGCACGCGAACACCAAGAGCCTTGCTGCCACATTGCAAAGAATGAATGACCATAAAGATCAATTTTTGGCAAACACGTCACATGAGTTTAAAAATCCGCTTCACGGCATTTTGAACATGTCACAATCGGTTTTAAAAAGGGAGCGGCATTTGTTGCAGGAGAGGAGTATCAAAGAGCTTGAAACGGTTTTGGCTGTAGGACGCCGGCTGACATTGATTTTAAATGATTTGATAGATGTGATGAGCTTGCGGGAAGGCAACCCGCGTATACAGAAAAAAGTCATTTTGATTCAGCCAATCGTGACCGGAGTTCTCGATATGCTGCAATATGATACGGAAGTAAAGCCTGTAAAAATGGTGAATCAAATTCCTGATGATTTTCCTCCCGTGCTTGCAGATGAAAATCGGGTGATTCAGATCATCTTCAATTTGCTGCATAATGCCGTGAAATTTACACATGAAGGGGAAATTTCGATTCAAGCTTTTGCAAAGGACGGAAGAGCGTATATTGTGGTTACCGATACCGGGGTTGGGATGGATGAGGAGATGCAAAAGCGCCTCTTCCGTCCGTATGAGCAAGCCAGCTACAGTGAGACCATGATTGAAGGAGGATTTGGGCTAGGGTTAAGCATTAGCAAGCAACTGGTTGAGCTTCATGGGGGGACGTTGGAAGTATCCTCTGTTTTGGGAGAAGGCTCAGAATTCAGATTTTCATTACAGCTGGCAGATGTGAAAGCGGAGGAAGAAAAAGATGTTTTGAAGACAATCGAACAAGCAGCATTGCCATCTATGCCCCTTCAGCTTGATCGGGAAGAAGTGGAAAGCCCGCCAGCTGCAACGCAAACAACCTTCCCAGAACTGAACCGTCATCGTCCGCGAATATTAATCGTTGATGATGATCCCGTCAACCTTCAAGTGCTTGAAGCGATAATGCCGCCAGAGGAATACGAGATCTCGATGGTTACGAGCGGGAAAGAAGCGTTGGCGATCCTGGATACGCAGGAATGGGATCTCGTCATCTCTGACATTATGATGCCGCAGATGTCTGGCTATGAGCTGACACGAATCATTCGCAAACGGTTTGCACATACAGAGCTCCCAGTTTTGCTCCTTACTGCGAGAAGCCAACCGAAGGATATTCAAAGCGGCTTTTTAGCGGGTGCAAATGATTATGTGACAAAGCCCGTGGAAGCATTGGAAATACGATCGCGAATTGATTCGCTGACAGCGATCAGACAGATGGTTCGGGAACAAGTGCGATTAGAAGCCGCATGGCTGCAAGCGCAAATCCAGCCACATTTTATATTCAATGCATTAAATGCGGTAACCGCTTTAAGCGACATTGATTTGAATAAGATGCGTAGCTTGCTGGATGAGTTCAGCAATTATTTGAGGAATAAATTCGAATTCCAAAATATGGATGAAGCTGTTCCGATCGAGAATGAACTGGGTCTAGTGCGCTCTTATCTATACATTGAAAAGGTTCGATTCGAAGAAAGGCTGCAGGTTGTGTGGGAGATCGATGACTGCGAGGATTTGCACATCCCATTTCTTACGATCCAGCCTTTAGTGGAAAATGCGATTCGACACGGCATTATGAAGCGCGCGCGAGGAGGCAAAATTCTGATTCGGATTTCCGTCCATGCAACGCATGCAGAGATATCAGTAGAAGACGACGGGATCGGAATGGACGACGTTCAATTGCAGCGAATATTGGAGAGAAAAGCAGATGGAAGGGCCGGAGTAGGATTGATTAATACGGATCAACGATTAAAACGCCACTTCGGAACAGGACTTCGTATCCAAAGTACACCAGGTGCGGGGACAAAGGTTTCTTTTCATGTTTGCAAACGCTCTCCCTAAATTTCATATAGCGTTAACACGGCCTTAACAGAGCTATGGGACCATCGTATATGTACATATTTTTACCTACAAGGAGCTGCTGTGATTACCATGAAAAAGAAACTAGTCGGCAGTATTGCTGGATTGGCGCTCACTGTATCGTTGGGCGCATCCGTATACGCTGCACCTGCAAACGTATTTCAAGATATTCAGGCATCCCCCTATCAAGAAGCGATCCGGTTCCTGCACGAGAAGGGGATAGTAGTCTCCAACGACAAGTTCCATCCGCAGCGGAATATAACCAAGGCCGAAGCGGCCGCCATGCTGGTTCGCGCTTTTAAGCTGCCGCGCATTCATTCTCAGCCGGCTGATAACCCGCGCCTTAAGAAATCGTTCCGTTACGAAGATCCGCTGGGGGTTATTGACGAGTCGTTCACGATGCCGTCAGCAAGCGATATTCAACATCACTGGGGCTCCGAATATATCGAAGGCGTACTGAAAATTCGCGCAGACGATATGAACGGCGATTTGTACATGCCGAATCAGGCCATATCCAAATCCAAATGGATCGAGATGATCGTCCGTACGGTCTATGGCGTCGAGCAAAATGTGAATCTCTCGGATAAGGCGCTCGAGCTTGGCATCGCTACGAAAGAAGATGCAAAGAGCGAGGAACTGATCACGAGAGAAGAAGCAGCGGACATACTGGCCAAGCTGATCGCAAACCCGGACTTTACGGTAATAACCGTATTCGCCACTTCAGACATTCATGCCCATCTCGAGCCTTACAAGCCGGGAGAAGCGAAGCGCGAAATCGGCGGACTGGCTCATATGAGCAAAATCATTAACGACACGCGTGCGATCCAGCCGAACACGCTTCTCGTCGACGGTGGAGATGCTCCTTACAATACCAATATCGGCAATCTGTTCGAGGGCAAGTCCACGATCGATGTCATGAACGCGATGAAATACGATGCGATGGTTCTCGGCAACCATGACTTCGACTTTCCGTTTACCGTCCTTGAGAGCAATGCCAAGCGTGCGACCTTCCCGTTTTTGTCGGCGAATACACGTTACAATCAAGCGAATCCCGATTATTTAAAGCCCTATGTGATAAAAGAGGTCGACGGTGTAAAAATCGGGATTATCGGTGTAACCGATGACGAAAGCCATTTCTACACACATCCGAAAAACGTCGAGGGGATCAGCTTTCAAAATGAATTTGAAGCTGCCGAGCAAGCGGTGGATGCCGTGAAGGACCAGACGGATGTCGTGATAGCGCTGGCGCATTTGCACGGCGACAACCCGATTCTGCCGACAAAAGTAAGCGGGATTGACGTGGAGATCGGCGGCGGACAGGATGTAGTCGAGTTTCCGCAAATCATTGGAGAGACGTGGTTGATTTCTCCCGGCAAACACGCCGAGGTGTTGAACCAGATCAACCTGAATATGATGAACGGCAAGATGCTCGGCTTGAACTTCGCCCATATTTTCATCACGGAAAATTTGGAGGAAGATGCAGCAGTTGCAGCTATTATCGATGATTATCGCGGGAAACTGGATGACAAGATGAAGGAGGTCGTTGGCAAGACAAGTGTCTCCCTGGATGGCGAGCGCCAAACCGTACGCCTCAAGGAATCGAACCTAGGCAATGCGGTAGCTGACAGCTTGCGGGAGATGACGGGAGCGGACATCGCTTTGCAAAATGGCGGGGGTATCAGGGCCAGCATAAACGCAGGCGACATCACGCTTGAGGAAGTGTACGCGACTCTGCCGTTTGACAACACCGTCGTTATGGTAGAGGCTAGCGGACAGACCGTGTGGAACGCTCTGGAGCACAGTCTTTCCTGGTATCCGAACGCAGCCGGCGGGTTTTTGCAGGTATCCGGACTGACCTATACGTTCGACGCCTCCAAGGAAGCGGGCTCGCGTCTCGTTGACGTGACGGTCGACGGCAAGCCGATCGACAAGACGAAGATGTACAAGGTTGTAGCCAACGACTTCCTGACCGGCGGCGGCGACAAATTCACGATGCTGAAGGACGAGACGAAGCTGCTCTCGAAAACAAAAAGCTACTTGCGAGACGCTTTCTACGAGTATTTGCAAAAGCATCCGACCATCTCTCCGGAGCTTGAGGGACGGATTACCATCTTGAACGCCCCCAAGGCGGAATAACGGGACTGTCCCCCTAATCCGAGACAAATGAAAACACCTTCAAGAGAATGCAGCCATGTCGTACGATATGGAGGCAGCTTGGAGGTGTTTTTTCTGCATCGATCAATTGGCGATCGTGACGCTCCCCGGGCGGGATTTGCATATTTTTTTCATTCGAGTCGCCTCTTCGACGATTTGCTCGATGCTCTGAAAAGGGCGGTTGCGGTTTGTCACTACCGCGATGGATATCGATACGAGCGGAATAGGGCCGAAATGGCCGGAGCGCGACTCGCCGATCACGTAATTGTTTGTCATGTCCTCGGTGTCGTAAAATTCCTGTTTCAATTTTTCGAATCCTTCGATGACCTTGCTGCAAGGCACCTGATAATTGTGGTGGTTGAATATGGCGATAAAATCGTCTCCGCCGATATGTCCGAGAAAGGTATCCTGACCTGAAAACTGCTCACGAAGCAAGTCCGCGGTCGCTTGAATGAGAGAGTCGCCCCTTTTAAAACCGTAGCTGTCATTGAATGACTTGAAATGATCCAGATCAATGTACAGCACGCTGCACTCCTTCAACCGGGTCGATTGCTGAAGCCTGTCCTCGATGATCCGGTTGCCGGGCAGGCCAGTGAGCGGATTGAGGAAAATCGCCATTTCCGCCCGGATATTGGCCACCTCCAGCAGCACACGGCGAATGCTGACGAACCCGTACAGGAGACCGTCCTGAATGACCAGCATGCCGTCGTACAATTCCTCCTCGGCCCGGTTCATCGCACGGATGCTGACATCCGTAATCGGCTCATCAAAATCAACAACAAGCGGGTTGCTGTTCATCACGAGTTTGACAGTGCGGCCCATATACAAATTGTAGCCGTACTCCGTGCCAAGCAACTGATAAAAACGGGTCCTCATCAGCAGCGCAGGCTTTTTGTCCTCCCCAACCACCGCGATTCCTTCCAGCTTGGGATTTTGCTTAAACAGATTGTTGACTATGCCGCATGTTGTTTCGGGTGAGACGATCGGAATCATTTCCGCTATTTCGCCGATTTTCGTCAACAAAACGTCTGTCTCCTCTCCTAAAAACATTCACCAAACCTGGATTACAATAACGGTAACGAAGCGTCCACTAATTCCGTGGCCGGTTTTTTGATTGCGTATCCCTGTCCGTATGGGATGCCTTCTTCGCGCAGAAAAGCGATTTCTTCCATCTCTTCGATTCCTTCGGCAATAATGTATGTGCCGGATTCGGCCGCGAATTCCCGAAGCAACTTCACGACATGCTGCTGGTTGGGATAGAGGTGAATCTGTCTGACCAGGGATTTGTCGAGCTTGATGAATTCCGGCTTCAAACTGACGATGGCCTTGAGGCTGTTGTAGCCGGAGCCAGCGTCGTCAATGGCGATGCGAAATCCCTGGGAGCGGTAGTGGGAAAGAATGCGTTCAAATGCTACATAATCATGAACAGCCTGTTTTTCGGTCAATTCGAACACGACCTGCTGGGGCGACAAGCCGTACCGCGACAACAGCTGGATCGTTTCTCCGCTCCGATAGTTTGAGTCCGACAACACCTGAGGGTGAATATTGATGAACACTACCGTGTCCTTCGGTTTATCAGCTTGATTTAGGGCCGCACTCAAGCGTTTGAAGGAGAGATCCCGGCAAAAACATTCAAATGCAAAAACCTGATCCGTATAGCCGATAAATTCGTAGAAAGATTCGGTATCGGGAAACAAAGAAGAAACCGGAGGCCGGTTTAGCACCTCATATCCGAGACAGCTTCCTTCCTGCAAATTCAAAATCGGTTGAAAAAAAGTGGTCAATGTTTGGGTGCGAATGATTTTCTGCAGCTCGTAGTATCTTCTGCAGGAAAGGAGGTATTGCTGGGTTGCATGATAGAAGTAGGTCGTGTAGTGATACAGACCGCTTTTATCCGAAGCGGGTAATAGCGGTGTTTTCATTGAATCCCATCCTTTGTGCCTATGAAATCGAGACCGGGATTACGTGGGGTTCGGCTCTATAGTCCAATCGTACCATTTCCGTCATACTACCAACGTTAACGGAATGTAAAATACAAGTTAAAACGTTGTTAGGATTCTGAAACGGTCGCGGCAGCAACTAGTAATAGGTAGGAAAAAATTGACATTCAATAGATGCGTAATTATAATGGAGGGGTACAAACGTTCGCTTAAAACGTGTGAGGAGGAACCAAATCGATGGATATAACGAAAGGAAGAGCTTGATTGGGAAGCCCTATAAGAAATGTAGATTGGGTAGAAAAAAATGAAATGATGGATTGTTTGCTCAATCAAGAAGACAACATAACCACGCATCCAATGGATCAAGGATTTGAAGCTGAAGTCAAACATTTTGGAAAAAAATGACCGGTACACGGTAATCGATTGGACGAACGGACAATTAGGCGACCCCAGATATGATTTTGCGTGGTCACTTACCCTGATAAAAATATACGCCTCGGATCGATATGCGCGCGTGTTTCGCTCCGCCTATTTCCTGGAAAATGACATTCAGCAAGAGGAACTGGAAGTTTTCGAAGCGTTGGCATGCATGAGATGGATGTTGCTGAATCGGAACGGCGGTACAGCCAAAGGTCCTGCTACCATGGAGAGGGTAAAAAAACTAATGGCAAGCAATCGATTCCTGCATGAGTGGGAGTTTCAATAATGGAGGTTGCAACTTATGAATAGCGTACTTCCCCGGTTGGGAGTCGGAGCAGTGATTAGAAACGATCAAAACGAGATTTTATTGGTATTGCGAAACAGGAATCCAGAAAAAGGAACGTGGAGCATTCCCGGAGGCAAGGTAGACCCTTACGAAAATCTCGAGGATTGCGTCATTCGAGAGATTAAAGAAGAGGTGAATCTGGACGTTGAGGTGAAGGGGTTGCTTTGTATGGCACAGACCATTCGACCTGAAAACGAGGAACATTGGGTGTCAGCCATCTATGAAGTAGCCGTAAAAAGCGGGGAAGCCCGGAATATGGAGCCAGATGGGGCAATTGCAGACCTGAAATGGTTTCGCATGGACCAACTCCCTGCTAATCTGGCTTGCTTCACGGTACCTGCGATCGAACATTTGGTCAACCGAAGAAGTCAGTGACACGAAAACAGCAAACCTCTCTAGGGGGTTTGCTGTTTTTGTTTTTTAAGGTTTTGTTAAGGTTGCGATTAAAACAGTGTAAGGTGCAGGGGTCTATAATACCTCTTATCAGAGATAGCAAAAGAAAGAAAAAGGAGCAGAAGCCAAATGAACCCATCTATCCCTCAAAAAGAGAGGATCGCGGCATTAGACATCATTCGAGGTCTTGCGCTGTTCGGAATCCTGTTTATCAATATCAAAGGCTATATCATCCTGATGGAAGGAACTGAGATTCCTGTTTATACAGGAATCAATGAAGTGATCGACACCTTGATCCTCATATTCGTGGAAAAGAAGTTTTTCTCTATTTTCTCTTTCCTGTTTGGGGTTGGCTTTTATCTCTTCGCCTCACGTGCCGAGAAACGCGGGGATAAGCCGTTGCGGCGCTTTACACGTCGCTTGCTGGCCATGTTGCTCATCGGGATTGTTCATTTTCTGTTCTTTTGGGGAACAATCCTACCATTTTACGCGTTGCTAGGCTTTTTCCTCCTGCCCTTTTACCGAGCGAGGGTCGCGACAATCAGTAAGTGGCTCGCGGGGATTACCGGCGTATACTTGCTCGCGCTTATTTTCAAACTCACCGGGGGATTAAGCTCCTTCTCCAATGTGCTGGACAACATTGGCGCAGATTCTACCTTGATCTTCATTATGTTTCTGGCCGGATTCCTTGCGGCAAAAGCAGACCTGATCAGGCGAGTCAGTGAATGGAAAAAGCAGATCAGATCGGTCGCCATGGGAGTGGTTCCAATCGTCGCGGGCTTTTCCATCTGGATCTGGTATGCATCTCAGAGTGGAGCAGAAAATGTGAAGCTGATCGTTTCTTTGAGCACCATTCCGGCCGTTTTGTTGTATGCAAGCTCCCTGTTTTTGCTGATGGAGCATGAACGGATTCGTTCCTTTTTCCAACCCGTAGCGAGAGTGGGACAGATGGCTCTTACCAATTATGTGGCGCAAAGCTTTCTAGGTTCGCTGATCATTTCGTTCATGGGGCTTGAGACAGTCTCTCCTGTCAATGTTGTGTGGATCGCCTGCCTGATTTTTCTCGTACAGATCATCTACAGCAACCTGTGGTTCAAGTTCTTTGCGATGGGGCCGATGGAAAAAGTCTGGCGCTTTATGACCTATGGCAAACAAACGGCGAAAAAAACCAACTCCCTGCAAACTTGATAATGGGGGAAAGGTCATGCATACTCTCACATAGAGCATTGGAGGAGGCAGGATTGCATGTCTGGCAAAAAGGTTTTGATTATAGACGATGAAGCTGATATTTTAAAGCTCATTCAAACAGTTCTCATCAAAGAAGGAATTGAGCATGTCCTGACGTCTACGACAGCGGAAGACGGGTGGATCCAATTTCAAGCAATGAAACCAGACCTTGTCTTTGCCGGATGGAGAGGGCTATGAGGTTTGCAAGAAAATGAGGAGCATCTCCAAGGTGCCGATTTTATTCATTTCGGCCAAAACGGAGGAGATTGATAAAATAGTTGGCTTTGCCATAGGCGGGGATGACTATATTACAAAGCCGTTCAGCCCCAAAGAGCTGGCTTATCGCGTGAAAGCACAATTGCGCAGAGCCGATTATGCGGTGCCTGAGCCCATAGAAGAACCGATCCTGAAGGCGGGCCCCTTTGAATTGGATCCCCAAAAGGCAGAGTTGCGAAAGAATGGACAGCCGATTGAGTTAAAGCCGAAAGAACTCGGAGTAATGAAGTTTTTCCTCCAGAACGTCAATAAAGTGATCAGTAAGGAAAAGCTGTATGATGCGGTCTGGGGGGAGGATTTTACGGGCATTGATAATACCGTCATGGTGCACATTCGAAGATTGCGGGAAAAAATCGAAGACCAGCCCTCTTCGCCCACGTATTTGAAAACCGTAAAAGGCTTGGGGTATAAATTGACTGTAGAGGATTAAGAACCATGAAATGGAAATTGACCGGACAATATTTGCTGTCGGTTGTTTTGGTTGTCATACTCGTCATTTTGATCAATGTTTTCCTCACGTTCGCTTTGTTGCTCGTGCAGATAGGCTTCGATATCCCGATTATTCTTGAAAAGGAAACATCTCCCGAGCAATTTACCAGGGAGTTTCAGGATCGGGTCCACATCGTGCATGATGGTGCAACCATTACCGAGGAAGGAAAACATGAGCTGCTTGCAAAACATGCGTGGATCCAAGTGTTGGATGAAAATGGAAAAGAAATAGCGGGATACCGAGTACCGGAAGGGGTAACGAAAAAATATACGCCAACAGATATCATCCAAATGTACAAGTATCAGGAAGTGAATGCAGATACGACCATTTTTATTGGGGAAAAAGATGGCGGAGACAGACGCTACAGCTATTTCATCGGGATCGAGAACCCGAATTTAAATCGATACTTCATCTCCTATGACAACCAGGTTTTTTTCCGGATTTCGAAAGTCGGAACCGTAATATTCATCATTGATATTCTCGTTGCCCTGTGGATTGGCTATCTCTTTAGCAAGCGTCTGACACAGCCCCTGTACACACTTATTGAAGGGATCAAAAACTTGGCACACCAAAAATTCCATCATCTGCATAAACCACAAGGAATCTACGAGCATGTTTTTGATCATGTAAATCAACTATCCCATCAGCTGCAGGCAAACGAGAAGGAAAGAAAGAAACTGGATCAATTAAAAGAGGAATGGATCGCAAACATTTCCCATGATTTGAAAACACCCCTGGCTTCCATCCAAGGTTTCTCCGAAATGATCAAGGATCCGGATTATCAGTTTACGATAGACGAGATCAGGGAATATGCCGGGATAATCGAAAAAAAATCTCTCTATATAAAAGAAGTCATCGATGATTTGCATTTATCGACGCGATTAAAAAACAAAGAGCTATCCATCCGCAAGAAAACGGTAAACATGGTAGCCCTCATGAGAAATATGGTCATCGATATACTGAATGATCCGGAATACGCGAATCGACATATCGAATTCCATGCAAACCAAGAGAATGTACCCGCAGAGGTGGATGAAATCCTGTATAGGAGAGCGATCACTAATTTGATTTACAATGCGATCGTTCACAACGATAAGGATGTAAAAATCGATGTAAGCGTCGAAAAGAAAGAACGAACGCATATCACGATTCAAGACAATGGAAAAGGAATTAAAAAGGAAGAGCTGGACAGAATTTTTGACCGCTATTATCGCGGAACCAACACAGGAGATGCGCATAAAGGTTCCGGACTTGGAATGGCCATTGCGAATGATACTATTCAGGCACATGGTGGAGAGATTGCCGTTCATAGTGTAGAGAAGCATGGGACCACAATTGAGATTCAATTGTAATCTCCCATGCTTTTTTTGTGGGAAAATGAAAGATTATCGGAAGCTGCTCCGTCTATACAGTGTCAAGGAGGTGGGACATACATGGACGACAATGCCGGCGCCGGCGTGCGTATCGAACAATGGTTTCACGCTTACAGCAATGATATTTATCGCTTTCTGGTCTATTATACGGGACGAACGGATATTGACGATCTTGTGCAGGAAACCTTTATTCGTGCTCTCAAGGCTCTAGAGAAGACAGAGGTTAAAAACCCCAAAACGTGGCTGTTTGCCATTGCCAGACATGCGGCCATTGATGAAAAGCGCAGGTCAAAATTGATGAACTGGCTACCCGATCTATTCCTGCAGCAGCTTGTTTCGCACGATAAAACCCCCGAAGAGTCTTTGGAATTAAGTGAGACCAACCGGATGATCTACGACATGATCAATCAGTTGAAACAATCCTACAGGGACGTATTGATCCTGCGCGGGATCAAGGGATTGTCCAGCAAGGAAACGGGCGAGGTTTTGGGGTGGAGCGAAGCAAAAGTCAATATCACGTTTCACAGGGCGCTGAAAGCTGTCCAAAACAATAAGAATGTTCCTGTTTCGGAGGTGATGAGCAATGCCGTCTCAAGATAAACAGAGTATCTTAGAAGAATTGCAGAGTTTCCCTGACCAGAGCCTTGCCTGGGAACGAAGCCAAGTAATCCTCGAGAACATACGAGAGGAGCGAAGACGTATGCTAAAACAAAAAAGGCGGAGAAAACATCTGGCTTGGGTGACCAACGGCCTGATCACGTGTGCTGCGTTGTTTGCGATTATCTGGATGAACCCGTTCTCTTCTCCAGCAAAAACAACAGGCAGTGAGTCTGTACTAGAGCAAACATATTTCGCGGCAGCGCAAGAAGCAATCAAAGCAATTGGCATGAACAAGAATTTTCTTTTTGACGAGATGGAGCAGGACACAGAGTATTGGATTGTACGGACGACAGACCGCCAAGCCATTGTGACTTTTAAGCCGAATACGACAGAGGTGCGAAGTGTCTCGGCAACGTATAAGAGCGATGAGTTGACGCCAGTGTATCAAAAGTATGTAGAGACTGCACAGAATGCAATGAAGGAAGCAAATCAACCGGTTGATTTTCAGGAAGCTCATTTTTTCCAAATGGATGGAGAAACGACCTTTTCCTTGTGGTTTGGGGATAACCAGTTCGTGCGTGTCGATCTGAAAACCAATCAAGTAACCGACTTCTCCATTTTTTACAACCTGGCGGATGTGGACGAAAAGGTTGTATCCAGTGCGAAAAATGCGTTGATGGTGCTAGCAAAGCACGATCGTTTCGCCTTTACTCAGGTAAAAAAATCAACAACCAAGAATGAAGAAGTGTGGACGTTCTCTAATGAACAAGAGAAGTATTCGGTTGAAGTGGGGGCAAAAACGGGCCAGATATATCGGGTGAAATATGTAGCAGACCACTATCGCATATCATCCATAGATGAGGCCGTTACTGTGACCAAGCCGCTGGTACAAAGCCTGTTTGGTGTGGATATTACGGGGTACCAGGCTTATGGCGGCAGGGATTGGGGAGGCTATTTGCTAAAAAGTGAGGGAAAACCAACAATACGCATCAATATTGCTGATTTGAGCATCGGGAATATTGCTGCAATCGGCATGGAAAGATAGAAACATACGGATCGATGGAAAGAGCCTGGAGCGAATCTTCAGGCTTTTTTTCATAAGTGCATTTCGCACTTGACCAGTAGGTATTATCGGTAATATAGTAAGCATATTCTCATTTTATAAACGTAAATTCCGAGTGGAATGGAGGGGAATTGATTGTCTACTTTATGGACGATTGTGAACATCGTTATTTTGCTTGCCATCATTTTAGGATTGTACGCCATGCAGAAGAAACACATTTCATTTTCCAAGCGGGTGTTTGTCGGTTTAGGCGTAGGGATATTGTTTGGACTCATCCTGCAATTTGTATATGGAGCAAAATCCGACATCCTGCAGACGACCTTGGATTGGTACAACGTCGTTGGAAAAGGATACGTGAAGCTGCTGCAAATGATTGTCATGCCGCTCGTTTTCATTTCCATCGTCGCGGCATTTACCAAAATGAAACTATCCCATAACATCGGAAAAATCAGCACCCTGATCATCGGTTTGCTGGTTGGGACGACTGCTGTAGCGGCAGCGATCGGGATTGCTTCCACACTGGCGTTCAATCTGGATGGCGCCCAGTTCCAGCAAGGTGATGCAGAAACCGCACGAATCGGACAGGTGGAGCAGCGTCTGGGCGAGATCCAGAACATGACTTTGCCGCAAAAGGTGCTGGAGCTTTTGCCAGCCAATCCGTTCCTGGATTTGACAGGTGATCGTCCGACCTCTACCATTGCTGTCGTCATTTTTGCCGCGTTTATCGGAATCGCCTACTTGGGAATCAGAAAGAAAAATCAGGAGCAAGCCGAGCTGTTTGCCAAAATCGTGGATACCTTCCACGCGGTGATCATGCGGATTGTGACATTGATTCTGCGTCTGACTCCATACGGGGTACTGGCGATCATGACCAGAGTGACAGCAACCAGTGATTACAATGCGATTTGGCAGTTGGGGAAATTCGTCGTTGCCTCGTATGTGGCGCTGGCACTCATGTTCATCGTTCATTTGCTGCTCTTGGCCTTCGCAGGTTTGAATCCGATCACGTATATCAAAAAGGCATTTCCGGTGCTCACCTTCGCCTTTACATCGCGTACGAGCGCAGGAGCTTTGCCGCTGAATGTCAAAACACAGACGCAGGATCTGGGAGTTCCTGAGGGAATTGCCAACTTTGCAGGCTCATTCGGTCTCTCCATCGGGCAGAATGGTTGCGCGGGGACTTACCCGGCCATGCTCGCCGTGATGGTTGCGCCGCTGGCAGGGATCGATCCGCTGACGCCTTCCTTTATTCTCACGCTGATCGTGGTTGTTGCCCTCAGTTCTTTTGGGGTAGCAGGTGTAGGTGGAGGAGCCACCTTTGCAGCGCTGCTGGTATTGTCTACGATGAATCTGCCAGTCGCGATCGTCGGTTTGCTGATTTCCGTAGAGCCGCTGATTGACATGGGACGTACTGCTCTGAATGTGAGCGGAAGCATGACGGCAGGCGTGCTGACGAGCAAAGCAACGAAAGAGCTGGATACCCATGTGTACAATGAAACGAGCTCGCAATCTGTAACGGCATAAATACATGCGGCTGCACGACTGATCCAAGGCAGGTTCAGCTCTACATCTAACAAGCAACGGGGATGCTCCGAGTCCTTTACGACTCTGGATGCATCCCCGTTTTCGCTAGTCATTTATCAACCCAGCAGTACTGCGTTACTTTTCAAGCTGGATGGGAACCTCCCAATTGCCGTCGCGGTACTGATGCTGCTGAATGCCATAGGTAATCGTCAGTTCCTTAGGCTGCCTCTCCAGGCCGTCTATGAATAGAGCGCTCTTGATCTGCACGCGTCCGTCTTTGCCGCGGGTGTACTCAGCGTCGCCATTGTTCATAGAAACACGGTATACCTTACCCGTTTCGTCTTTTGCTTTCCAATCGGTGATGTACACGATGTCCTTCGGCAGGGTCGCTTCAAACTCGATGATCCCGCCTTTATCGTCCCACTTGTACCCTCCGATCATCTCCTCTTCATCGCTTTTCTTCAAATGGAATTTGCTGAACGTAAAGGTGCTTCCACTGTTTTCGACCACAACCGGCTGTTTGCTCCATTCATCGAGGGCAATCTTGGCTTCGAAGGACGCCGGTTCATTCAGATAGATGGAGTGTAGCTTGAAGATCACCTTTTCATGGCCTGTAAACGGAGTGAATCCGTCCCACCACACCATTCCACGGCCTTCGCTATCTCCTTTGCCTTGTCTTGTGTTTTCTACCCCATTTTTTCTAATGCCATTCAAGGCGTGGAACATGGTATCATCCCGACCTGCGATCAGATTCCCTTTTTCGTCAAGAATTTCATAGGCCAGATCGTAGCTGGTCAAGTAGTGCTGCATCCGCTCTCCATCAGTTAATCCTATTTCCTTCCTTTGACCATCAGGTGCATCGTTCCAGCCTTTCTCCTCGATCAGCTTCCTATACTCCTCGTTTCTCTGTTCATTCCAATCTGTCTGTAAGGTGAGAAGACTGGAGCTGGGAACGGTTATGATGTTGTCCAGCTTGATGACAACCCCCTGTGGTGATGTGTACTCCTGATTGATCACTACTGTTTTCGCCACTTCTTTTGCCTTTTTCATATCGATGGGAATTTCGAGCTTCCATGAGCCATCCGTCTGCATGATTTTACTGAACTCGAAGATGACGGTAATCTCATCAGGCACTTCTTCTGCTCCTGTGAAAAGGTGGTACAAGTCCTTTTTGACAAGCATGTAATCTCCGTATTTCTTCCGTGCCCAGCCATCTCCCTCGGGATTCAGGTCCTTCCCGTCCTTGTCGGTAAGCGTAAAGCTCGTTTCATACTCCCCAGCTTTGTAATCCAATTTCTTCCCGTCCTGGTCGACGATCTCCAAGATCAGGGCAATTCGCGTCGGATCGGCCAACACTTCCTTGACGGTTACAGTAATCCCGTTGTCTGACACCTTCTTGTTGACTTCCTGGACGTAGCCTTCGACCGCCGCGTTTTTCATGCCGCCGTCCGCTTGATTTATGGTATGGAATAAACTGTTTACGTAATTGGCAAACGTAGGCGATACCATCGTCCCGAATGTAACGGCAGCCGCAAGCCCTGCTACGGCAATCGCTGTTTTTTTCATGATATCAAGGCTCCTTTTCCTCCATGTATTTTTCCGGTCCATGCTTTTCGCTTGCCGAGCAATATCCCCCATGACCAACTCCGTAAAATGAGGAGAGAGCAGCTCTTCTGCCAGCCATTCTTCCGCTTCAGGGGTCCCCTCCATGAGGCGAACCAGTTCTTCTTGGCAAGAGGTGCATGAATCGACATGCTGTTCCAGCTCTGCTGATTCCAGCGAAGAGAGCTTCCCGTCGAAATACGGCTTCAACTGGTCAGATTTGTGGCATTTCATATATGGAAGCCCCCCCTTTTTCCAAGCCTTCTCGCAGCTTTTTTCTCGCTCGATGGAGCCTCATCTGGACAGTCGTCGTGGGCAGCTCCAGCGCCTTACTGATTTCTTTGTAACTGAGCTGGTCGATGTACCGAAGGACAAGCACCGACCGATATTCCTCTTCCAGGTCTTTCACCTGGCGGAGAAGCAATTGCTTCTGTTCTTTTTGCAAAAGTTCGTCCTCTGGTGTCTTTGCATCGATCAGTTCGACTTCTTCGCCAAGCGTTTTGACGGTCTGCTTTCTCCGTCTCAGCTCATCCAGACAGTGGTTGGCAGCTACCCGATAGAGCCAGGCTGAAAAATTGCCGTCCGGATGAAAGGTATCCAGCTTGAAATACGCTTTTGTAAAAACCTCCTGGGCCAAATCTTGAGCATCCTGCCTCTGACCAATCATCCGGTAGAGGTGGGCAAATATTCTCCCTTTATACTTGTCGACAAGTCGTGCATAGGCTTGCTGGTTTCCACCTAGCACCAGGCGAACGAGCTCGTTATCGTCCTGCATGTTTTCTCTACCTCCCATGCAAAAGGCTTGCTGCGCAGCGATTGCCTTTTTGACCATGTTCATCAAGTAAAACGGATGTTTTTCCATTTCCTTTCACATTTTTGCAAAATTGTTTTTAAGAGGTGTAAAGCAGACCGCATGGAAAACGGGGATGTGCGAGTCCAGAACGACTCTGTTACATCCCCGTTTGTGCTAGTCAATCCATATCATGATGCAATCATTTGTGCAAACGGCTGCACCCGGCTTGACGTGCTGATCATTCAGCCGAATGAGTCCTGCCTTGATGCGTTGGGCAATTTGCGTACGGCTCCAGCCGACAAGCTGTTCGGCAAGCAGTTTATCGAGACGAAGGCGGCTATCCGCACGGTCGATGATGATCTTCACTACCTTGCACCCGTTCCCCTGATAGTCCAGGATGTTGAGTTGCTCGGGCTCCATGATGTCGATGGAAAACTCCTCTTCGAGAACCTCGACATGCTCCGTGAACGACTTGTATATAGCCAGCTTTTTGTTCCATGTATGCCCTTTTTCGCATTTGTAGATGGAAAAGCGGTAGATGTTTTTTCCGTTGGCGTTGTGACGGCGTACGGCGGTATCGGTAAAGCGGACGGTTTTTCCGCAGTTTTTGCAATGGCGTTCGATGCTGCTGACGGTGTTAACCGAGGGTTGCAGCGTCCAGTAAAGCTCGATGGTATGCATATCCTTCACCTCACGAGTAGATAAAGGAACGCGATGGCCTATTTGAATGTCTTGTAGGGTGAACAGCTGGGGCACGTAAAAAGCATGCCGCAAACCAAAAAGGAGACTCACCCAAAGGGCGAATCTCCGTAAGCGTCAACTCTACAGATATCGTCACGTTCCTTTGTAATGGGAAAATGGGCAGACTACCCCCTTGAGAAAAACAAGGCTGTTTTTCGAGGGTAATGCTATCCAGTTACGATCCATTACAAAGTAGTTGTTGGCATACGTGCGATAGCTCCTTTCCATTCAAACAGATTACAGTAATCATAACATGTGTGGGTAATTTTCCCAATAGGCAACATGAACCAACAGACGCCTCAGCATGTACTTTTTGGGCTTCTTCCGCGTATCACGGTTGTAAGAGACACCTTTTTGAGTCTGCTTGACCAGTATAAGTATCTGAAAATTAGAATAATATTTCATTGGCATCGTAACAAATAAGGCCAAGGAGGGACTCTATGAACAAGTGGAAGTCGTTGGCTGTGCTGGCTGCGGCTCTGTGTGTCTTCACCGCGCCTGTACAGGCGGCGGTACCGGGAGTACCGGCATCGACAGAAGGAGCCACGCAAGGAATTGTGGCGGTTTCCCATCCTGCCGCAGCGCAGGTCGGCAAAGAGATTTTGGCACGAGGCGGCAATGCTGTTGATGCTGCGGCAGGCATTCAGATGGCGCTAAACGTAGTGGAGCCGATGATGTCGGGGATCGGTGGCGGCGGGTTCATGATGATCTACCTGAAGGAACAAAACAAGTTCACGGTGATTGACAGCAGGGAGATGGCTCCAAAACATGCGGATCCGAACATGTTTCTGGACGAGAGCGGCAAACCGGTTCCTTTCGATGAGCGGCACACCAACGGCAAGGCGGTGGGAGTGCCCGGCACGCTGCTCGGGGTGGACACCGCACTGAAAAAGTATGGAAGGATGAAGCTGTCTGAGGTCATCGATCCGGCCATTGATCTCGCAGAAAAAGGCGTTCCGGTCAACTGGATCACAAGCGAGTACATCCACGATGCGGAATGGAAGCTGCAAAAGCATGAAACGGCCGGGAAAGTATTCGTGCCGGACGGAAAGTCTTTGGCAGAGGGAGATTTGCTTGTACAGAAAGACCTGGCGAAGACACTGAAGCTGATCAAGGAAAAGGGAAGCGACGTCTTTTACAAAGGAGAAATCGGGGAAGCGCTGGTGAAGGAAGTGCAGCGTACCGGCGGCCGGATGACGATGGAAGACCTGCGGAATTACGTCGTCAAGGAACGGGAGCCTGTGAGAGGGAGCTTCCGCGGCTATGATATTGTCTCGATGCCGCCGCCAAGCTCGGGTGGTTTGACAGTGATCCAAATCCTCAAGCTGATGGAGGGATTTGACAACAAAAAGGCGGGAGCAAACTCTGCGGAATACTTGCATAACCTCATCGAAGCCAATCATCTAGCCTATGCCGACCGCGCCAAATACATGGCGGACGAGGATTTTTACCCCGTACCGAAAAAAGGGCTGATCCATGATGATTACATCAAAGAGCGCAGAAAGCTGATTCTTCCAGACCGAGCAAACGCCGAAGTAACGGCTGGCGACCCGTGGTTGTATGAGGAAAAAGCGGCTGCTGCTCCACTCCCGCAAAGCGAGGCAAGCGAGCATGTGTATACCACACATTTCTCCGTGATGGACAAGTGGGGAAATTTGGTCTCCTATACGACGACAATTGAAGACGTGTTTGGATCGGGGATCATGGTTCCCGGGTATGGCTTCATGCTGAACAATGAGTTGACCGACTTCGACGCTGTGCCGGGAGGAGCCAATGAGGTGGAGCCGGGCAAGCGTCCGCGCAGCAGCATGACGCCCACGATTGTGCTGAAGGACGGGAAACCCTTCATGGCAGTAGGCTCGCCAGGCGGTTCCACGATCATCGCATCCGTCTCCCAGACGATTTTAAACGTGATTGAACACGGCATGCCCATTCAAGAGGCGATCCTGTCGCCGCGCATCTTCTCCAGCAGCTATCCGAATGTCAGCTGGGAGGCAGGGATTGATCAGGATGTGGTCCTGGCCCTGATGGCAAAAGGGCATGTGTTTGCGGAGCAGCCAGGCAACATCGGCAATGTGCAAGCCGTCATCTACGATTTCGAGACAGGCAAGATGTACGGTGGAGCGGACGATACGCGGGAAGGCACGGTATTGGGGGTGGACGCAGTCTCCTACAAGTCTTCCAAACCGGAAGCGGCTCGGTTGACGACGAATCGCCCGTTTACGCTGAAAGTAAACGGCCACACGTATCCGTACACAGCTGAGCAAAAAGTACTGAGAAAGGGGACAGCATACATCCAGGCGGATAAACTTCTTCTCGGGTTGAACGGCGGGGCACAAGCATTCAAGAACGACGCAGTGCAAATCGACGGGAAGGAGTTCCTGCCAGTGAAAATGGTAGCGGAAAAGCTGGGTTATTCCGTCACATGGGACGCAAAGGAACGGACGATTCATCTGGAGAAAAAGTAAGGAGATTCTAGAGCAGGGCCTCTTCAAACAGGGGTCCTGTTTGTTTGACGTTTCCTTCTTATCTCAGTCCGTACGATCAGAAGCGATTTCCTGTAGGCTGTCCGTTCCGATATAATGCAATCAAGACGGTATTATTCGCGTCATTGCTGTTTGGACGTGCAAATAGCAAGAAAAGAGGTAAAAGATGGAGATGTTACTAGAAGTAAAAGAAGTTACAGGTGGATACTTGTCGAACCGTACGGTCATCGAAGACGTCTCCTTTCACATTCGAAAAGGAGAGATTGTCGCGCTCATCGGTTTGAACGGGGCTGGAAAAAGCACGACCATCAAACACATTTTGGGTCTGCTGGAGCCGCGAAAAGGTGAGATCCGCATCGCCGGGAAGACGTTCTCAGCCGATCCGGATTCATATCGGCACACCTATGGCTATATTCCGGAATCCCCCATCTACTACGAGGAACTGACCTTGTGGGAGCATTTAGAGCTTGCGGCGATGAGCTATGGCTTGGATAAAGAGCAGTTCGCGGAGCGTGTGAATCCGTTGCTTGCAGAATTTCACATGGAAGCAGTCAAAGAACGATTCCCCCAGCAGTTTTCAAAAGGGATGAGACAAAAGCTGATGATCATGATGGCGTTGCTGGTGCAGCCGTCTTTGTATATCGTGGACGAGCCTATTCTGGGGCTGGATCCGCTGGGAATCCGCAGCCTGTTGACCTGGCTTGAACGCTGCAAGCAGCAAGGGGCGGGTATCCTGATGTCGACGCACATCCTGGCGACAGCGGAAAAATATTGCGACCGATTTATCATCATGCATAAAGGCAGGATCAAAGCACAGGGGACGCTGGAAGAGCTGCGCAGCCTCACGGGATTGCCGCATCACTCGTTAGACGACATTTACCTGCGGCTGGTGGAGGAAGAATGAGGATGGATGTGGATGCACTATTTCGCAAACGTCTCAGGCGGTTTTTCAAGGAGGTAGTCCTCTACGGGCAGTATATGGCAAATGGAGGCGTGCTCATGGTCGCCATTTTCCTGTGTGGACTGCTGGCTTATTACTACCCGCTTCTCATCCAAGCGATTCCCGAGTGGTTTCCAGTTCCAGTCGCGATTGCTTTTCTGATTGCCCTCTTCGTAGCGAGGAGTCCCCATCGAACCTTTTTGCTGGAAGCGGACCTGCTTTTCCTGACGCCTGCAGAGACCAAGATGGCTCGCTACTTTCAAAAGGCTCAGATCTACAATTTTGCGGTACAGGGCATCGGGCTGTTTCTCGTCCTGCTGTTATTGCTGCCTTTGTACCAGGTCAAGATTGGGGCCGCTGGTGTCCAGTTGTGGCTGTATTGGGGAATCCCGTTTGTCTTGAAGGGCTGGAATGTGTACACCAGTTGGATTACGATGCGTTTGACAGACAAAAGCCAGTATGTAGCGTACACATTGGTTAGATTCTTTCTTACGTTTTTGATGCTTGCCTGGATGCTTAGCGAGGGGAGCTTCCTGGCATACCAGGGTGTGCCATATGGCATTGTGATCGGGATGGTGGTATTGGTCTGGTTCCATTTGCGTCTTCAGCGAATTTTGAAAAAGCATGCTTGCCAATGGTACCGATTGCTTGAAATGGAGAATGGACTGCGTTTGCGATTTTATCAGGTCGCCAACCAATTTCGCGACGTACCGTTCTTGCAGCAGCAAGTGAAGCAGCGCAAATGGCTTGTTTGGGCCGCAGACCTGATTCGGTATCAAAAATCCAATGCGGGACGGGTCCTGATTTTGAAGTCGTTTCTGCGCTCTGGTGACCAGGCAGGCATGTATATCAGGCTCGTCGTCATCAGCTCGTTTCTTATCTTGATCCTGCCGGGGATCCTTCCCAAGGCGGCTGTCGCTGTGCTCTTTTTCTTTATGTCGGCGATCCAGTTGAAGGGAATCGGGAGCTCTGCTCGGCACCAAAGCCGCTTATCGCTCCTTCCGATCAATGAGCAACAGCAAAAAAGTGCTGTCATCTGGGTGCGACGGGTGCTTTTAGGCGTTCAAGGAATCGTGCATGTGTTGGTTGTATGGCTGTGGCTGTGAATCCTTTGCCTCGCCCGAATAGGGGGATATGATAGAGAAGGGGTAGACAGATATGGAGATTAGAAAACCCAACCTGGCGGAGCTTGAAAGCATTTTGCAGCTCTCGCCACAAGCCTTGTTTGAAGGAACATTGGGAAGAGTTAGACCAACTGACGAAAAAGTGAAGCAACTGGTCGAGCCGCTCTTGGGGAAGGGCTGCTACTACTTGATTGCGACCGAAGAAGAGAAGCTGATGGGGTGGATTCTGATCGGGCCAAGCAAAGATCAATTTTCCGATGAGATCATTGGCTTTATATACGAACTATATGTCATGCAAGAGTTCAGAGGAAAAGGCATCTCCAAGCACCTCATGAAAAATGCCATTGAGCAGTTGAAGTCTGAGGGATATCCCGAGATTCGGCTGGGAGTTTTCGCAGGAAATCAGGCGATGAAGCTCTATAAGCAAATGGGATTCTCTGAAAGAAACGTTACGATGAGTCTCAGGTTCTAACAGCGTTGTGTCATAACATCATTGACAGGGATTATTTGGAAGTCATATACTGTGTGAAAATAATATCGCGAAACGCAATGATCGGGAGTAGTAAGGATACCTATCGTCCAGAGAACTGTCGGTTCGGTGCGAGACAGTCGATAGCTTCCCCAACTCACCCATGAGCGGTAAGACTGAATCCAGTAGGTCTTAACGGATCACCCCCGTAATCAGGTAAAAGAAGGTTCGTTTATTTTCTCAAACCAACGAACGAAAAAGAGTGGTACCGCGAAGGCAAAACCTATCGCCTCTTTGTAGGCAATAGGTTTTTTTATTTTCCTATGAAGGAAGGTGTTCCCTGATGGAAAACGTCATTGATTATTATTCGCGCTTCGATGAGTGGGGAAGGTTGGATCGAGAACCACTGGAATTTATCATCAGCTGGCATTATATGAGACAATATTTACCCCCTCATGGTCATGTATTCGACAATGGTGCAGGACCCGGAAAATATGCGATGGAGTTGGCGAAACTAGGATATCAGGTAACCCTTTCTGATATCACACCTAGACTCGTGGAACTGGCGAAGGAGAAAGCAACCGAACTAGGGGTAATGGAACGCTTCGGTGGCTTCCATGTATGTAATGCTACACATCTAGCTGGAATACCGAATGAGTTTTTTGCTGCTTCTCTCATGTTGGGGCCACTCTACCATTTACAAAAGGAAGAAGAACGTATACATGCTGTTCGAGAATTATTCCGTGTCACAAAGAAGGACGGCATCGTTTTTGTTGCCTTTCAAAGTCGGATGAGAATGACCATTACATCACTGCAGTTCCCGCAGTACTGGAAGCCACATGACACGATCGATTCCATAAAAGAGTTCGGCAACACCGGGATATTTAATCACGAAGACAAAGGGCGGTTTACAGGAGCCTACTACTTCAACATAGATGATATCAAGCCTTTTATGGAAAGCCATGGATTTGAAACAATTGATTTGATCGGTTCATCGAGTATTGGTGGGTTGCTGAGCAAGGAACAAAAGCAGTCTTGGGAAGAAAAAGGGGAGTCGCACAAGCTGGTGAAAATGCTGATTGAAATGGCTAAGGACCGATCCGTCCTGGGGATTTCCTCTCATTTGCTGTATATCGGAAGAAGGAAATAGTGATCATACACATAGACCATTCCTACGAGGGATGGTCTGTTTTTTCATGTACAGATGGTTAATCATTCCAGTGTACAATCAATATTATTTTACCTATAAATTATTTGTTGTTAAATTCATGGGAAAGATGTGGTTTCATTGCGTATATTTTTTCAAAATTTTAAGGTCAGGCTAGCTCTTGCTTTTGTTGGATTATTGTTGATACCCGCACTGATTGTAGCCATACTGGCTTATCATTCTGCCAAGGATTCGATTAAGAATGAAATCATCAATGCTGCGGTTGAAAACACAAAACTATTGGATGGAATTATTGATTCGACTATTCAACCGAAAATAAATGATATGAACTATTTTGCAGAGACCATTACGGCGCAATCGAATGAAGATCAAAGCATGCTAAGAAAAAGCTTCACTCAATACGTGAAGCTGCACCCTGAAGTCGTAAGCGTTTATATCGGTACAATAGATGGGGAAACTATTCAGGAACCCAATCTGCTAGAAGGGGTAGTACCAGCGAAGCTGACACCACCCGCAAAGTAAATCACTCAAACATCAAGGTGAAAGTTTATACCTGCCAGAGTACACGATTTGTACATTAACATTGATATTTCGTAAGGAATCTTTGTTTAGCACAGTCCCGGATGCAATCCGTTTCCATTCATAAGGATTCTTGCGAAAAAGAGATTCCCCTAGATTATAAATATCTATTCTCTTTTCAAACGCGGTTTGAAAGGTCTGCCTAATTTGATGCTCAATTTCTTTTTGAGCCAGTTGCGTGAGTTCTTGCTCCGTAACGTCTGCATGTAGCTCATTTACTCCGGCCTTCACCTTAACGGAAATATCGAAATATGCTTTGTCATATTTAACCCTTGGTTTGACGTCATATTCGGGTTTTTCTGCGACGAGAACTGCAACAAGCTTGTTATCGGAAAACAAGTCAACGGGCAGTCGGATTGTGTGTTTATTCAGCCATGGCAATCCTTTTATTTCTTCGAGGCTCATGCGTGCGTAATATTTGTCCTTATCGTATATTTGTATGCCAGAATATCTAAGCAGCTCATGCGGTTTTTGACTTTCCTTCCATTGATCCTTTCGAACAGATAATTCTGGTATATAGCTTGTCCTCGCCTTTTCGTTTGAATCCATTACAAATTTTTGCAGGCGGATCGGAGCGAGGATAGAACGCTGCCGATAATTCTGTTCGGGGTTATGTAGAATCGATCCTATTGGCGATAATCTGAAAAATGGAGTCGCAATTAAGACCTCGTCAAGGGGATCGCGCGTACTGAACACCCAAGCTAAGTACCTTATCTCACGATATCGGTCGATCAGTTCCAACACTTCACCGACTTTTCGTTCCTTCAATAACCTTTCGCTAAACAAGATTGCAGAGATTTGTCCCCAGTTTAACCTTTGTTGCGAAGTGCTGTATAAATCATTCGCTGCTTCTGAAAATGAGATACCTTTTCCTCTACCGATCCAGACCGGAGGCTGTTCCGCTTTCTGTTGTCCTTCCAGTTTTGCCACTGTCGAGAAATCGAGCAACTGCGCATAAATGATGTATTGACCTTCCGCATAGTCAATTCCAACAGCCGTTGCATAATTCATGTTTTGCACTTCGTATTTGCTCCAACATCCGGTGAGAAGGAAGGGAAGCAGAAGAACTGCGGTAAATTTATATGTGTTCATTTCTGCTTATCCCCTTGGCTTGTAGAATCTTGAGTATTTAGCATGTCTGGCCGAGTTTTCCGCCATCTCCATGGTAATCGGAACAAGGCATTGGCGAAGTCTTCATATAGAGGCGAAATCGGAGCCAGGTAAGGCAAACCGCATGAACGCAAAGAGGCTAAATGAGTTGTCACGATAAACAAAGCAAGTAAATAGCCATAGATCCCCAAGATGGCAGACAAAGCGAACAGGAAGAAGCGCAAAATGCTCATTGTCCCAGCCAGTGACTGGTTGGATAAAGTCGAACCGAACACTTGCGTAAGTGCTCCTATGACAACAATGCTAGGGGATAAAAATCCTGCGCGTATGGCCGCATCCCCTAAGATGAGCCCTCCCACTACCGTAACTGTAGATCCTACCGCTGAAGGCAACCGAATACCGGCTTCCCGCAATATTTCCAAAAAGATGAGCGCGAGAAACATTTCCTCTGCCAGTCCAAGAGGAATGCCTAATCGGTTGATGCCAATTGTTGCAAGAAGGTAATAGGGCAACTGATCCTGATGAAACGAAAGAATGGCAACCCAAAAACCGGGCAGCATGAGTGATACGGACAATCCGAGCAAACGAAGCGATTGTCCAAACGTAGCCGATAAAGCAGTAAAGTGGATGTCCTCTGGCGTTTTCAGGAGCAGGTACAAATTTGCTGGTGCGATCAATGCAGCCGGTGTACCATCCACAATCAGCGCTACACGTCCATTCATCATGCAGTTAACGGTAAAGTCTGGTCTTCCCGTATAGCCCATCAACGGAAACAAAGCTTTGGTCGGTTCCATAAACTCTTCCAGTTGAGTGGCGCTGAATGCTCCGTCAATGTGTAGGCGATCCAATTTAGTCTTGATATCTTGGACGATTTTCGGATCAACAATGTCTTGCATATAGAGAATTGCAATGGTTGTTTTTGTCCGGACACCTACTGTTTTCGTTTCGTATACCATGCTTGTTGACTTGATTCGTTTCCGAATTAACGCAACATTGACACCGAGTTCCTCAACAAAACCGTCTTTCGGCCCGCGAATAGAGACTTCGATATTGGATTCTTCGGGCTGGCGTGCCGGTTTTTTTGATATGTCGAGGGAGAACAAAGCGGTTAGTGTCGGAATAAACAAAAGCAGTTTTCCCTCAAAAATGTCCGTTTCGGATTTCTGCCACCACTCCTCGAAGGAAATGCTCTCAAGCTGTAATTGACACGACTCAAGAACTTCCTGATTCTTTTGAAAACCGTGATTTTCGTAAAACCGAGTCAAGTGAGGAAGCACCACATCCTGAATGAGTTGTTGGTTGTCACATAACCCATCGCAATACAGTAAAACGATCCTTGATTGTTCGTCGCCAGCTACTAATTTATAAACATGATGCTTAACATCACGACACATCTGGAAACGTTGAAGAAGTGTTTGTTCATTAAGCGGTTGTGTATCAGGCGCCCCTTGTTGTGTCGACGATTTTGTTTCTCTTATCCATTTATTCTTGAAAAGATTTATCATCTTCACCTGCTCCTTTTACCCCATGTTGAAATAAATATTCGCGCGACGTATACGAGCATGACCCCAAGGGTAAAGACACAAAACGAAGGGAAGTAATATCGGCTGAGCAGATCTTGAAAAAGCATATCGCTGATTGGCAATAATGTAACAACAAACATGAGTAAAGCGCCCAGAATCATAGGCAACCACTTATACTTTTGCAATTTCCACAATTCGCTTAAGAGAAACAGCGAAAGCGAAACTCGAATGTACATACCGGATAACCATTGGTAAATCGAGAAAAAATCAACATGCTCCACATACTCGCCCAGTCGAACCATTCTCCATTGTTCGTAAGCGGGGTATCGTTGGTGTGCCGCTTCATCAGGGCCGTACATGGCAATTGAGCCCATCAAAGGGCCGAGTGTTAGCCCAGATAATATGATGCAAATAAGCATTAAGCTTTTGAAGCTCGGCCTCTTTGTTAACTGGTGCTGAAACAAGATCAGCACCATCAACTCCAACAATCCCCCAGCTGCGTAGGGAATACCTTTCCAAAGTGGAGGTGTCCCATTTTCGAGTAACGGAAAAAGCATGGTGTAGTCTTTAAACTGAAAGTTTGCAGCCATGACTAGGTCACCTAGAATAACAACAAAAGGTAACAATATCCCGCTTAAAATCGCAATGGTGCGAAGCCCTTGAAATGCCGCGAAGAAACATCCGACAAGCGTTGTTCCTGCGAGAACAAGCATTGGAGATTGAGGCATATAAGTTGCAATTGTCCATGTTATAGTGTCCTTAAAGGAAATGAGCCCCATAAACCATACAAGTACACTGTATAGGACAATCAAGGTTGCCGAGAGAAATCTTCCGAAATGTTGCTTTAACCAATCCCTAACATGCATTCCGTTCATGTTATTTAGAATATAGCTTAAAATGCCAACCCAAATTGGCGAAGCGATTAACACAAGAAGTACTACAAACCAGGCATCTCGCCCTGATGCACCGAGCAGTAACGGTATGATGATGACGTGGTTCAGTAAACCGACAGAAAGTATTATGATCATGTATGACTGTAAAACTGAAATTTTCGGCATCAACTCACCTTACCCTGTAAAACACTAAATGGAAGCAGTACCTTTACTTTTCCCATCTTCATCATCTTTATCCCAAATTTAAATAGAACTTCACAGCAATCACTCCCTTATTGTCTAATTAAGTATGCATCGGTATACTAAATTTTTTGATTAAAATTCCGATTCTGACCATTTTAAGAACTTTTCTCGGAGAGGATCAAGTGAAGCGAAATTGGGAACTGGAAGAGTTAATTGAGCATTTTACGTTTCTTCCTAACGAAATGCAGCAAATCGGCAATAAGTCAGGGGAGACTCGGTTGCGCGATTCCCCTTCCATAAATGCGAAGTGCCCAAAGCAGTCATTCAATACTACTGGCGATTTCGGGAGATGAAAGTTGTACCGCCTACGCCTGATCGCATTGAGCGACTTATCAGAACCGCAATCCGTACATTTGAGGAACAATTTTTCCAGGACACACTGGAAAAGTTGCCTACGGCATCTTTGTCCAAATTGGATTCACTCGTAGATCGTATTGCATTTCTGGATGAACACCAGGACGGCCCAAGCAGCGACAAGGTACTTCTTTCTTTTCATGAGCTAAAGGCGGATCCGGGCAAACCAGGTGTCGAAAGTGTGTTAAGAGAAGTAAGCAAGCTGCGAACGATTCGAAATCTGGAACTTCCGGATGATGATGGCTGCCTTCTTCTGGCTAAGGAGTATGGAGATAACGGACAATTTGATCGAACTGCTTATTCAAATCGTCCATCGGATAGGTGTGCGGGCAGAACGCAAAGTCGAAAAGGAAATCCTGAATGATTTACGCAAGCTAAGCAATAAGTATGGCATTTTATTCAACATGGCGCAGTCTGCCGTCAGTAATCCAGAAGGAGTACTTCGTGATGTCATTATCCCGGTCGTTAATGAGCAAACATTACGGGATTTGATAAAAGAAATCAAACACACCGGACCGGCTTACCGGGAGAAAATCAATACCATTATTCGGGCTTCCTATGGGAGTCACTACCGCCGTATGGTTCCCGAAATATTAGGAATCCTGGAATTCCGATCAAACAATGAAGTGCATCGGCCAGTGATTCGTGCATTGGAGCTGGTAAAGAAATTTTCAGATACTGGCTATCATTATTTGCCAATGTCTGAAGAAATCCCGATAGATGGTATAATCCTGACTCATTGTAGAGAAGGACGAGAAAGGCCAAGAGCGAATTAATCGGATGAATTATGAGATAAGCGTCCTGCAAGCTTTACGGGAAAAGCTTCGTTGCACGAAAATATGGGTTGCCGGAGCGAACCGGTACCGGAACCCGGATCATGACCTGCCAACAGACTTCGAAGAACGGCGGGAAGAAAATTATAAGGCTCTAAAGCAACCGCTGGATCGGAAGCATTCATTGCAACATTGAAGCAGGCCATGAAAGATGGATTAGAAAAGCTTGATGCCGGACTCCAGAAAAACCTAATGTCAGGATCACAGAGAAGGGTAACGGTTGGATCAGCTTATCTCCATTAGAGCCACAAACAGAGCCGATCAACCTATCGCCGATAAAATCAGAAATACTTCGGCGCTGGCCTATGACGAGCCTCTTGGACATTTTCAAAGAGACCGATCTCCGCGTGGGATTTACAGAAAAATTGCTGTACGCGAACCGTTAGGCCGGGACATTCTTCAAAAGCGACTCATCCTATCACTTTATGGCCTTGGGACAATACCGGCTTGAAACGTGTGAGTGCCGGTGAGCATGGAGAGAGTTACAAAGACTTGCTGTACGTTCGTAGGAAATTCATTCACAAGGACAATCTTCGAAATGCGATATCCGAAGTGGTGAACGCGATTTTTCGCGTTCGGATGCAAGAGATTTGGGGCAATACCACGTCATCCTATGCATTCTGGTATGACTTTTTGGCCAGGCACATGCTATCCGACTGTGGCGTAGAGCAAGTATATGAGGACTTCTGCAACAACTGGGAGTGATTCGTTTCTGGACAACTTAAATGCTGTTTGCATAAATTTGGAAAGGCGGATGCCTGCATGTTACCAACATTCAGTACAAGCATTAAAAACTGGACTACCTCTGCCCCAAGACAACCAAATCGATGTAAAAATTACATCTGGGGCAACTGGGATGGGTTGAAACAATTTTGTTCGAAACCTGTCTGCATTAAGAAACAACCAGTATAAGAGAATGTCCATCTTCTTTTACTTGATCATGTTCGGTTATCTGCAAAGAATTCTTGCCCAGTGACTGGCATTTTTTCCGAGGACGCATATAATGACGTGATCTAACTTTGAGGAGTGATGAATCATGTCCGTTGCGGCTCAAACAAGTACAAAGAGTTTACCTCCCTTTTCCATATGGGGAGTTCATGCATCTGTCGCCGGAAGACCGGTTGTGTGGGGCAAACTAGTAATGCGTGTTTTGCAGGACCAGCAAATTCAAGGCACCATCCAATTTCGCGGAACGCCGATTCCGATTGAAGGAAGTTGGAATGAAAGCACGCAGCAGATCATGTTTCATTCCCCCTACGCCGCCTACTCCGGCCAATTAACCATCTATGACGATGTCAAGATTCAACTTCGGCATTTGGTTCTCACCGGACGTCTGCGGATGCTGCCCTCTTCTTTACAGGCGGGCGAATATGGAACCTGGGTAGCGACAACTGATATAAGCTTGGCGGGGTATAGCGGCTATATCCCACCGCAACCGCCTTCAACTTCGCTGCCGCCGGTCGGCGTATTTGTAACGTCGAATATACTGTATGGAAACTCGCGTATATAAAACAGGCACGTATTGGATGAAAAATGATCGGTAAGCGGATAACGGAAAGGGGTGGCATATCAGTGGACGAAAATCAGATTCATCATGCAATCGAACAATCCTATCAATTGATTGTTGAAGCACACCGCAACATGACTGACATTTGGCGCACTCACGTACTGTTTACGCGGCAATGGTGGTTTGGAGTAGGTTTATCGATATGCCCCTGGCTATTTGGATCGGATTTCGGGATAAGAGAGCTACGGGACAGTTTCTCCTATCCGGGTTTACAATGATTATCGTGTCATCGTGGCTGGACCAGCTTGGGATTGCCATGGGACTCTGGCATTATCACTGGGAAGTCATACCGTTCATGCCGGCCAATTTCCCATGGAATTTTTCACTTCTTCCCGTCACGGTTATGTTCTTACACCAGTACAAGTCTGGCATACATCCGTTGTTCAAAGCTCTCCTATTTGGGGATTTTCCGCTTTTGTGGCCGAGCCGGTTTCACAAATGGCCGATTTATACCACCCCGTTCACTGGAAACATACCTATTCTTTTCCTATCTATGTTGGGCTGTACTTGCTGGCTTCAAGCATTGCCAAGAAGGGCATAGATTGCGGTAAGTCTTTTCAGAAAGACTCTAACCCCTGACAATAGCCAATCATCAAATTTTACCATTCATTATTTTTCTGACGGGTTGACATATTACATATGGATGCCATTTCAGGAGGTGATTCAACATGACGGTAGCTTCTCAAGTGAAAACAGCTGTAGCTTCATTAAAAAGCGCACAGGCCAGCTTTGAACAGTTTGCGTTAAATTCACAAAACCAGCAGGCCAAAACCACGTTCACAAATGCAGCGCAACAGACACAAAACATTATTGACCAGGTCACTCCACGGTTACAACAAATTGAACAGGAAGAACCGCAGTATAAAGGTTTCTAAAAAAGGCCATGCCGATCTCTTCTCGGTATGGCTGCCCCTTTATTCCCTCGTAGATGACTGGATTGGGAGGCTGATTTTCTTGGCATGGATAGCAGGATTATGGCTAGTAAATACGGCACTGTTGATCATTATTGCGGTTCGGGAGGTGCGCCGCCCCGCCAAAGCGTTGACTTGGATATCAGTCGGACTTGTATTACCGATTATCGGATTCGTTTGTTACCTGTTCGTAACGAATCCTGTGCAAATGCGGCGGGACAAGCTCGTTTCTTCGCACAATAACCCGATAGCGTTGCCTTCAGCATGTGGTGACTCCGCTTTTGTTATCGCTCGGGCTTTGCAACCTTTGTCTGTCAGTGGCCTTCGAACCGGTTACGTCCAAATCCTCACGAACGGGATGGAAACCTACGGAAAACTCCTTCAATCAATTCAGGCCGCACAAAAGACAATCGATCTGGAATATTACATATACCGGAATGACCATATCGGTAAACGTATCACAGATGTGCTGATTGACCGCGCTTTATCCGGTGTGAACATTCGTTTTATAAGGGATGGCTGGGGAAGCCGGTCGTTTCCCAAACATGCGGTTCGCCGGATGATGGAAGCAGGCATTGAATGCAGGACCATCTTTCCCTTGCGATTCCCCTGGGTACTATCCAACTTGACATACCGGGATCATTGCAAGATCGTCATCGTCGACGGAAAGGAAGCCTTCATGGGAGGAATCAACGTTGGGGACGAGTATACCGGAATGAAGCCGGATGTCGATTTTTGGCGCGACACTCATATGCGGTTAACCGGCGAAACAGCGGATGATGTGAAAGCCGTTTTTGAGGCTCACTGGAAAATGGCGTCACCGGACATGCTCCATTTAACGAGAAAGGCAAAATTTCTCCCTGAATCCGCTCAACTTTCTGACGATAAAGCCATTCATCCATTTCCATCCGGCAAAACAGAACGAGGATACGGATGGGAATGGGGATCGGAGCTGGGAACGATGGAAGGCACCCACATGGGAAAAGCTTCCCCATCCAAGGATTCGCATAACGTCTATATACAGATATTCGAAGGCAATCCCGGGCTGCCTACTCCGGTCATTCGGGAAATGCATTTCATCTGCCTGACGCAGGCGACCCGAACCATCGACGTGACCAACCCTTATTTTATACCCGATGCGGATATCATGATGGCCATCAAAACAGCCGCGGCGCGTGGCGTTCGAGTGAGATTACTGGTGCCGCGCCAAGTGATTCCTAAAGTTGCAGGAGCTGCAAGCCGTACGTATTATGGCGAACTCGTGGAAGCAGGGATCAATGTGTTTCAGTACAACAAAGGGGTATTGCACGCCAAAGTCATGATTATCGATGGCGAGATTGCCGAAGTGGGTTCTTCCAACTACGATCTCCGTAGTTACCGTTTAAACTACGAAGTGTGTGCAGTGATGTATCATTCTGATGTGGCCCGGGAGCTTACGGAACAATTCGAACGGGATCTCGCCGAGGCTACTCCATATCGTTTGGAAGATCATATGCATCGTACCTCTTCCGAGCGCATGCTTGATCAAGCAGCGCGTTTGTTATCTCCTTTGTTATAAATCTAAATCTCAAAAATTACATGGAATTGAATCGAAGTCCAATTTACACATGTATATGGCGAAAGGGGAGAAGGCTTCCAACGAATACAAGTAATATCGGATTTGGGCAACAGTCTATGGTGCAAATATCACGCCCGGCATATAGTGTAGAAAAAAAGGAGCTGCATCATAGATGATCATGATGAAACCGATTGAAGTTGAAGGTCATCAGGTTATAAGTATCGAGGTCGCCCTGCCCAAAACAACACTTCTGGCCATCACAACCGATCACGGATATATCATGTGCGGAGCGCTTGATATTCGTTTGTTAAATGAGAAATTAAACGATCGCCGCATTGTGGCAGGACGCGCAACCGGGGTACGAACAATAGAGCAATTGCTGGATGCCCCACTCGATATGGAGACCACAGAGACGGAATTACGCGGAATTTGCCCTGGGATGAAAGGAGCAGATGCGCTTTTAAAGATGGTAAACGAGGTTAGTTAATTTTAAATCCATACTTAAGGAAAGTAGGGGGATTTTTTGTTAACGGGTCTGCATATTGTTTTCCTTGGAGGCGATGCCCGACATCTTGAAATCATTCGGTCATTCACAGACCTGGATGCAAATGTTGTGGTAATCGGTTATGAAGATTTGCACGAACAACTTCTTGAAGTTCAGCATTCCAAGCTTACGAGGGAGGTGCTTCGCAATGCTGATGTATTGATATTACCGGTTGTCGGTACAGACGACCATGGCAGAGTAGAGTCTTCATTTTCATCTGAAACGTTATTGCTGAACAAGGAATATATGTCTTCCTTGCCGAAACACGCAAAAGTCTGTACTGGCATAGCCAAGTCTTACTTGAGGAACCTTTGCGTGGAACTAGGAATAGATCTGATTGAATTATTCAGCAGGGACGATGTTGCCATATACAATTCCATTCCCACTGCGGAAGGCGCCTTATTGATGGCCATTCAACATACGGACATTACCATACATGGTTCGCGTTGTATGGTGCTGGGTTTGGGGAGAATCGGTCTTACGTTAGCCGGAATGCTTCAGCGCCTGGGTGCACACGTCAAAGCGGGGGTGCAGAAACCGGAGCAGTTTGCACGTGCATGGGAGATGGGGATTGAGCCGTTTTATACGAAAGATTTGTACGATGAAGGCGTAAATGTGGATATTATTTTTAACACGGTTCCGGAGCAAATCCTTACTTCTCGTGTGTTGACCCGTATTCCGCATCACGCTATTATTATTGATTTGGCTTCCAAACCAGGTGGAACCGATTTTCGTTTTGCCGAAAAACGTGGAATCAAGGCCTTGTTGGCACCAAGTTTACCGGGATTGGTCGCGCCAAGAACGGCTGGACGTATATTGGCGAGAACGTTATGTCAATTGATCCAGGACGAACGGAGTCAAAATCGAGAGCAAATGGATATACTTGCTTGTCCTTCCGGGTTATGAGATCGCGAACGATGGAACCGATCCATCGTTTTTTTTGAGTTTCAGCGTGCATCACTGAATAAACGGGGCAGGATTGTTCAGTCATTTACTCGAATACTTTGAAGAAAAAACATGCGGTCTATTTATTTGAATCATCGTGGAAGAAAATGTACACGGATCGGGGAATACGGAAGATTTTGGCCAAATATTTGGAGGAAGCTAAACTTGCTCAAAACCTGTCGCCACACAAGCTGCGTCATTTTCTGTTGACCTGGCTCAATAAACAGGGCATCGATGACGCACTCATACAGCCGTATTCCGGTCATGAAAGCCGGAAGTCATTGGAAATCTATTCGAAGCTTGCAATCACCGATGCCCAGCAGGAATATAACGAGGTTATCAATAAATTTCCCATTTAATTTACATCTACTTTGCCCTTGGTGACAGCTACGCTGGTACTACCCCCTTTCGTGAGGATACCATCCAAGATGCTGAAGAGGTAATCGATTGGCTATGCAAAAATGTGTTATTCCAGGATCACGACTTCGAACATTTGGTTGAGATTGTATACCGGCGATTTCGGGAGATAAAAGTTGTACCGCCTACGCCCGATCGCATCGAGCGACTTATTAGAGCGGCAATCTGTACATATGAAGAGCAATTTTTCCAAGCCACACTGGGCAAGATGCCCACGTCGTCTTTGTCTAAATTGGATTCACTTGTAGAGCGCATCGCATTTCTGGATGAAGAACAGGGCGGTTCAAGCAGCGACGGGGGACTTCTTTCTTTTCAAGAGCTGAAGTCCGATCCAGGCAAACCAGGTGTTGAAAGTGTGTTAAGAGAAGTAAGCAAGCTACGAACGATTCGAAATCTGGAACTTCCGGATGATCTGTTTCGTGATATCCCTCTTAAAGTATTGACCAAGTACCAACAGCGGACCGCAACAGAGGATCTCAGGGAACTTCGCCGGCATCCTGATCCGATCCGTTATACACTGTTGGCCGCCTTCTTCCGGCTAAGAAGTATGGAAATAACGGACAATTTGATCGAGCTGCTTATTCAGATCGTCCATCGGATAGGAGTAAGAGCAGAACGTAAAGTCGAAAAGGAAATTCTGAATGACTTACGCAAGGTAAGCAATAAGTATGGAATTTTATTCAACATGGCGCAGTCCGCAATCAATAATCCAGATGGAGTAATTCGTGATGTCATTTTCCCGGTTGTTAATGAACAAACATTACGGGATTTGATAAAAGAATTCAAACACACCGGACCGGCCTACCGAGAGAAAATTCATACCATTATTCGGGCTTCCTATGGGAGTCACTACCGCCGTATGGTTCCCGAAATATTAGGCATCCTGAAATTTCGATCAAACAATGAAGTACATCGTCCGGTGATTCGTGCGTTGGAGCTGGTCAAGAAATATTCGGATACTGGTCATCATTATTTGCCAATGTCCGAAGAAATTCCGGTAGATGGTGTGATCCGTACTGTTAATAAAGAAATCATTGTTGAGAAGGACGAGAAAGGACAAGAGCGGATTAATCGGATGAATTATGAGATAAGCGTCCTGCAAGCTTTACGGGAAAAGCTTCGTTGCAAGGAGATATGGGTGGTCGGAGCGAAGCGGTACCGTAATCCGGACGATGACTTGCCAACAGACTTCGAAGATCGGCGAGAAGAAAATTACAAAGCTCTAAAGCAGCCGTTGGACGCGGAAGCATTCATTGCAACGTTGAAGCAAGCCATGAAAGAAGGATTGGAAAAACTCGATACCGGACTCCAGAAGAACCCCAAGGTTCGGATCACGGAGAAAGGGAATGGATGGATCAGCTTGTCTCCGTTAGAACCACAAGCAGAACCGGTCAATTTATCACGTATAAAAGCAGAGATGCTTCGGCGTTGGCCGATGACGAGCCTATTGGATATTTTGAAAGAAGCCGATCTTCGAGTTGGATTTACGGAAAAATTCAAGACCGTTGCTGTTCGTGAAGCGTTAGGACGGGATACGCTGCAAAAAAGACTTATCCTATCCCTATATGGCCTCGGAACGAACACCGGCCTAAAACGTGTGAGTGCCGGTGAGCATGGAGAAAGCTACAAGGATTTGTTGTACGTCCGGAGGAAATTCATTCATAAGGACAATCTTCGAAACGCGATATCCGAAGTGGTGAACGCGATTTTCCGTGTTTGGATGCAAGAGATTTGGGGCGATGCCACGACATCCTGTGCCTCGGATTCGAAAAAGTTTGGCGCATGGGATCAAAACCTTATGACGGAATGGCATATTCGTTACCGCGGCCGTGGCGTTATGATTTATTGGCACGTTGAGAAGAACTCGACATGCATCTACTCGCAGCTCAAATCGTGCTCCTCCTCCGAAGTTGCAGCCATGATGGAAGGATTGCTTCGTCACTGTACCGAAATGAAAGTCGAGAAGAATTATGTGGACTCGCACGGCCAGAGCGAGGTTGCGTTTGCATTTTGTTATCTTTTGGGTTATCAGCTCATGCCTCGACTCAAGGCGATTCATTCGCAAAAGTTGTACAGGCCCGAGCCAGGCATGACGGATGCCTATCCTAATTTACAACCGGTACTGACCCGTCCAATCAATTGGGAACTGATTCGGCAGCAGTACGATCAAATGATGAAGTACGCAACGGCCCTGCGCCTTGGAACCGCCGAAACGGAAGCAATCCTGAAACGATTTACCCTTAATAACCTAAAGCATCCGACCTATCAAGCATTGGGGGAACTCGGCAAAGCGGTCAAGACGATATTCCTGTGCGACTACCTTCACTCTGAAGAGCTGCGTCGCGAGATCAATGAAGGTTTGAATGTTGTGGAAAACTGGAATTCGGCCAACAGCTTTATTTTTTACGGCAAAGACGGAGAAATTTCCACCAACCGGTTAGAGGATCAAGAGATGGCCGTATTATCACTTCACCTTCTGCAAAACTGTCTGGTGTACATTAATACCATTATGTTGCAAAGCGTCCTATCCGACCGTAAATGGTACGATATGATGACTCCGGAAGACTTACGGGCGCTTACCCCGCTGATATACACGCATGTAAACCCTTATGGTACATTCAGACTGAACATGAACGAACGCCTTCCGTTGGAAGAAGGTGTTATCGCGTGAGTGAGAGACGAAATCGCCGAAACGTAAAGCGAAGGAACTGTCCAAATATCTTCGTGGAGAAAGGCCAGATTATACCTATCTCAAAAGCTTGTTCCAGCATCTTAGAGCGGAACTGGAGATTGAGGTTCCAAAAGTAGCAAAGAAGCTTCCTTATGTACCTACAGAAGAGGAGCTTAAACGCTACTACGACGTGGTTTGGAAAGCGAAGAACTTTCAAGATATGATGATCGTCAAGACGCTTCTATATACCGGCGTTCGAGTAAGCGAGCTGATCAATATCAAGTTGTCCGATGTTGATTTCCACTACTGCCAAATCCGGATTAACAAAGGCAAAGGCAGCAAAGATCGCATTGTCCCCTTCCCTCAATCGTTCAAAGAAATGCTGGCTATGCACGCCGATTCGATGAAAAAGAAGCAGGGGGTTTACCTGTTCGAATCATCTTGGAAGAAAAAATATACGGATCGGGGGATACGAAAGATTCTGGCCAAATATTCGGAGGAAGCCTGCCTTGTGCAAAATCTGTCGCCGCACAAGCTACGACATTTCCTGTTGACTTGGCTCAAAAAGCAGGGCATCGATGACGCGCTCATACAACCGTACTCCGGCCACGAAAGCCGCAAGTCGTTGGAAGTCTATTCTAAGCTTGCAATCACAGATGCCCAACAAGAGTACAACGAGGTTATCAATAAATTTCCTATTTAATTACATTCACTTTGCGGGTGGTGTCAGCTTCGCTGGTACTACCCCTAGAAAAATAGATTTTGATCCGCGGCAACGGAACTGGTATAAAGACGCGGATGAACGCAACGGGGATGTCGTGATTACCACCCCTTATGTGGATCGGGCTACGAAAAAAGTGATTCTTACCGTCGCCAAGAAACTAAAGGATGGTTCCGGAGTGGTGGCTGCAGATTTATACATAAGTGATATTCAAAAACTTACGGAACAAGTCAAAATCGGGAAAAAGGGGTACGCTGCTCTTCTTGATAAAGACAGGAACTACATTGTTCACCCGACTGCGGAGAGCGGTTCAAAGGCTACAGAGAGCATCATCGATTTGATCTATCAAGTGGAGGTTGGTCATTTTCCCTATGAACTGAATGGTGAAAGCAAGGAAATGACCTTTGCCTCCAATGAATTGACCGGTTGGAAGATTGTTGGCGTAATGTTTTCATCTGAGGTAGATGATGCTGCCTCCAAGATCCTTCACGCAACCTTGTTTGTTTTGCTTGGAGCACTCCTGGCTGGAGCTGTGGTCATTTACTTTGTGACCAAAGCAATCATGAAACCAATTCGGGAATTAAAATAGCGAAGCTAGCCGAACAATCCCAAACATCGGCGAAGCAAATTTTTGAAATCCTGAAAGGGATTCAACATGATACCGAAAACACGGTACAAATCATGGAACAGGTTACCGACGAGGTCCAAAACGGCATCAACGTGTCGGAGGAGGCAATCGAGAAATTCCAGACGATTGTAACGAGCATGAGGGAAATCTCTCCCCAAATCGAGGCGATTTCAGTGACGGCCCATCAGATGTCCGACGAGGTCCAAGAGGTTTCAGCCGCAGCGGATCAGCTTGCCCTCTTTGTGAAAGAAAATGCCGCAACGTCAGAAGAAGTAGCGGCATCTACGGAAGAACAGCTCGCTTCCATGGAAGAGATCTCCGCATCGGCCAGATCCCTTGCTAACATGGCAGAGGAGTTGAAAGAGTTGATATCGACCTTTACCTACTAAGCAGGGGGAAATAGCTTTTCCGATAGTAAAATACGAAAAAGAATAAGGAAATAGACTCTTGACTAAAAACAAATTATGTGTTATGATTAAATATTTTATATTGATTATTATTGCGCGGCTGGTATACTACCTTTTAGAACAAAACGTTCGAAAAAGGAGGCTGCGCGCTTGAAGGAAAACCAGGTTAGTCTAACCTCAATCATGACGGCTTATATCCGGGCCTATCACTCCAGGAATGATACCCCAAAAATCTTTGATGACTTTCTGGCCTACGACATGATCCCGCAAGAAAGACGTACACTCATTGAACAGGGTTTGGCTGGTGCGCTTCAGTTGAAGCCGAATACTGACCAAGAGAATTCCTGGCGATTCTTCTTGCAATCCATGGGGCTGCCTCAAGTAATTAGCCGTTCAAGATATGCGGAAGATCATCTTGAAGTGGCTTACCAGCAAGGGGTGCAGCAGTATGTGATACTCGGAGCCGGGATGGACACCATTGCCTTTCGTCGACCGGAATTGCTGGAGAAGCTTCGGGTGTTCGAGATCGACCACCCAGCTACACAAGCCTTTAAACGTGAGCGTCTGGCTGAGTTGGGATGGGAGATACCTGCAAATCTGTCTTTCGTTCCGGTGGACTTCTCGAGAGAAAGCTTGTCAAAAGCACTCATGGGATACCGCTTCGATCCTCAGGCGAAAAGCTTTTTTAGCTGGCTCGGTGTCACTATGTATCTGACACAAGACGAGGTGTTCGAGACGCTACGTTCCATCACCGAGGTAGCCCCTGCGGGTAGCACGGTTCTTTTCGATTATTTTGGACCAGACGAAAATGCTTCACATTCCCAAGAGACGCGAGAAAATTTACAAAAGATCGGGGAACCGATAAAAACGTATTTCGACCCTTCGGAGCTGGCAACACAACTTTCTCATTTGGGATTGCGCCTCATGGAGAACCTCAGCCCCGCTGAGATCCAAAGCCGCTATTTTCAAGGGCGTACGGACGGTTATGTTGCATCCAAGAATGTATACTTTGCTAGGGCAATGATTGAACCCTCTACTCATGGAGCAAAACCATAGAACATGAGCACAAAGACGAACAGTAAGACGTATCCAATCACTGCTGCGAATAAGATGTACATCACGCTTAATAGGATGCTGAGAAACCAAGAAAGACCTTTCCGTCTGAAAAAGCGGATAAGCCAGAGCAATCCCGCGAGCAACAGCGGCACGATATAAAAATAAGCGAACAGGCTGACCCAGTTGAATAATTTCTGAAACGCTTCTTGGGGGACTGGACCTTCTGTCATATGATAGGTATTCATGATATACAGTCGGCCGCTAAAAAAGACGAGCGAAAGGATGCAATAGTAGACGAGAAGAGGTTTTACTCTAATCATGTCATTCACCTCGAGCGTAAGGATATAAGTATAGTAAAAGTGAACATGGAAAAAACAAAAAGTACCAACTTTCTTTGGTACCCAAGGGAACAGGTACAGGAGAAGGAGCCATGTGATATTGACTGCTTTTTCGAAAAATTGTATGCTCTATGTTAGACTGTGAAAAAATGCCAAGTGAGGGTATCCAGATGAAAAAAGCATCCTTGAAATCGCTATCGGTTGGAGTCGGATACTCGACGGCTGTTTTCTTTGTTTTTGCTAACGACGGGAGAAGTATGTCCAAAATTGGATGTCAGCGACTTTTATCCTTTCGTTAGCGGGTAGTAAAGGATATACCGTGGAAAATTCACCACAGGTCGCTCGCCTGTGGTTTCTTCTTTTCAAGGTGCGCCACAGGTTTGCTTTCCTGTGGTGTTTTTTATACCCAAAAAAGGAGAGAGAAAGATGCAGATCACTGGTGAAAACATTGTCGTCAAACTGGCGGAGGAGTCGGATGCTCAATCCCTTCTGGCTCTGGAAGTGAAAAACAGGGACTTTTTTCAGCAGTTCACAGGACGAAGAGACGAAGCCTTCTATACCTATGAAGGGCAGCTGGATCGCATCCAAGACGCTTTGAAGTTGCAGCAGGAAGACAGGGGATACCTCTTTTTCATCTTTTTACGCCGTACAGGGCAATTGATTGGTGAGGTGATCCTATCCGAGGTAGTCCGTTACAATCTGCAAAGCTGCTGGATTGGGTACTTTCTGGATAAGGACTTCAATGGCAAAGGGTACATGACGGAGGCGGTGAAGCTGGTCGTCAGCTATGCGTTTACGGAATTGGATCTCCACCGGATCGAAGCAGGAGTCATGCCGCATAATACGGGTTCGATGAAAGTGCTGTTGAAAGCTGGTTTTACAAAGGAAGGCATTGCCCGAAAAAACGTGAAGATCAACGGTCATTGGGAAGATCATCAGACGTTGGCGATGATTAAGGAGGATTGGCTGGCAAGGGCAGGGAAGAAGGTCCATAGGAAAAATCCCGGCAGTGTCGCCCCTCCGATCGGCTCCTATACGCATCTGACCACGGTACCAAATGGAGCGGGTTTACTCGTGCTGTCCGGGCAGGTCGGAAATGATGAAAACGGTGAAATGCCGGTCGAGTTGAATCAGCAGCTGTACAACGCACTGCAAAATATCAAGCATATTTTAGCAGAAGAATCTGTATCCGTAGATCAAATCATCAAAATCAACATCTGGGCGACGGAGGGGATGGATTGGCGCTATTTCAATCAAGTGTGGCAGGAGTTTCACGGCGGGACTCCCCCTGCCATGACCATGGCTTATGTCCCGGCATTAGCGGTCTCTACTTTAAAGGTGGAGATCGAAGCCTGGGCGGCCAAGTGGTGATTGCACAAAAGGACGGCTAAGACGGCCGTCTTTTTTTGCTATAATGAATTTGCTAAAAGTGGAAATTGTCGTGAGTCACATAAACAATGGACCGGAAGACAGGAGGGCAGGGGCATTGAAGATCAAGGTATTGATTGCAGATGATAATTCGTTTATTCGGGAAGGCATGAAAATCATCCTGACCACCTTCGAGGAGTTTGAAGTGGTCGGGACGGTGATGGACGGGGCCGAAGCAGTTGCATTTTGCCGGAACCATGAGGTGGATGTGGCGCTATTGGACGTGCGAATGCCGAACATAAACGGCGTCGAGGCGACACGTATCCTGACGGAAGAGTCGACCGTCAAACCGCTGATTCTGACGACATTTGATGATGACGAATTCATTCTAGAAGCTGTCAAGGCGGGGGCTCGGGGGTATTTGCTGAAAAACAACGACCCGGAACGCATTCGCGACGCCATCAAAAGTGTTTATCACAACCATCACGTATTGCAAGATGTCGTCCTCAACAAGATCAAACGAAACCTTACTTCAGACCAGGATGCAGTCGAAGCACCAGCCGATCCTTCGTCAGTGTCATCTGCCCCAGCTCCACTCGGCAGCAAAATCGACCGGAGTTTGTTTACAGAACGGGAACTTGATGTGATGGAGCATATCGCCAAGGGATTATCCAACAAGGAAATTGCCAGGAAGCTTTTTATCTCTGAAGGAACGGTTGCGAATTACATCACTTCCATTTTCAATAAAACTGGACTTGAACATCGCACGCAGATTGCCATTTATTATTTAACAGGGGAAGCGAGGAAGTCTGACGCATGAGAACCGCTCTGGAAAATTGGATGATTTGGAATAAAGCGACGGTGTTCGGATATATCATGACTGCTTCCTTCCTAGCTCATTTCGCGTCTGAGATAAATCCTTGGCTCATTCTCGGATACCTGCTTTACTTGGCCGTAAACATTGCGATTCCTATCGTGAAAACATCCAAGCCAAAGCGAGTGCTTACTGTCGTATCCGCTGGATTTGTCGTCGCTTACGGGCTGTATGTGGAACCGTTGTTTCTCCTACTTCTACCGATTAACGGATATGAACTGATCATTTTGTCCAACACGAGAGCCATCTTCGCTATTCTTTTCCTCATCCTGTCGCTTATCATGGTACCTTATGAGTTGATTCCGCAGTACCTGTTGAGCGCTCTACTCAGTTTTTTGCTTATCACGTATATCCATTCGTCGAGCGAAAAGCTCAAAAGATTGGAGGAGGAACGCGAGAACCTGCGGGCGGATTTGCAAAAAATGACCCGAGCTTTGAGCGAAAACAACGAGTACATCCGGCAGTCCGCCTATACCATCAAACTGGAGGAGCGCAACCGCCTATCCCAGCAGATTCACGATGATGTCGGGCATGCGATGGCAGGAGCGCTGATTCAGATGGAAGCGGCGAGACGGTTGTTTTCGGTAGATCAGGACAAGGCGGTAGAGCTGCTGGGCAATGCAATCTCTATTTCCAAAGAGGGCTTGGAGCGAATCCGACTGACGCTCAAGGATGTGAAGCCACGGCCAGAGGAGTTGGGCATCAATCGGCTTCGACTGTTTGTAGATGAGGTGTCTGCCAAGGAGACAGTGACAGCTACGTTAACCTTTGGCGGGGACATCGATGTCATTGCGCCGATTCACTGGAAAATTATTCAGCAGAACGCGACCGAAGCGGTAACGAATTCACTCAAGTATGCCAAGGCTACGGTTATCTCCATTGAGGTACGAGTGCTGAACAAGCTCATCAAAGCGGTTGTTTCGGATAACGGAATCGGAGTGGACAAGGTGGTCAAAGGTCTGGGCATTCTCGGCATGGAAGAGAGAGCCGCTTCTGTAGGCGGGACTGTTATCGTTGACGGGACCAAGGGCTTTCGCGTGACGACACTTTTGCCTTACGAGCACCAATGAAGTTTTATAGGAAGCGACATGAGGATTCTCATAGATAAAGGATGAACTTATGCACTGACATAGGGACATCCTTTTTTATTAGAATACAGATACATTGTGAAGGGGGGAGACTCGGGTGAGCCATGTGTTGGAAATCCGCAACTTGACCAAAAAATTCGGTGATTTCATCGCTGTTGATAATATGACGTTGAACGTGAGTGAAGGAGAAATATTTGGGTTTCTGGGTGCCAATGGAGCGGGCAAGAGCACCACAATTAATATGATCGCGTCTCTTTTGCGCTGTACCAAGGGCGAGATCTTTCTGATGGGCAAAAATATTGTGAAGGAAGCCAAGTTTGCGAAAATGAATACGGGCATCGTACCACAGGAACTTGCCATTTATGAGGATTTGACCGCCTATGAAAATGTGAGCTTCTTCGCTGGCTTGTACGGATTGCGAGGGACGCTGCTTCGGGAACGAACCGAAGAGGCTCTAGAATTCGTAGGCCTGGGCGACAAGAGCAAGAGCTTTCCCAAGAACTTTTCGGGCGGAATGAAACGCAGGCTGAACATCGCCTGTGCGATCGCGCATCGACCCAAGCTGATCATTATGGATGAACCAACGGTCGGAATTGACCCGCAGTCGCGGAACTATATCTTGCACTCCGTGCGCAAGCTGAACGAGATGGGATGCACGATCATTTATACGAGTCACTATATGGAGGAAGTCGAGGAAATCTGCACGCGGATTGCTATCATGGATCACGGCAAAATTATCGCGGAAGGAACCAAGGAGCAGCTCGAGTCGACCATTACCGATTCGAAGGAAATCTGGATTGGTATCAAAGAGGATGACTCGTTGTCGTTCGATTCACTCAGAGCGATCCAGGGAGTGACCTCCGTACGTCAAGAAGAGGGCATGATCAAGATCGTCTCGAAAGCAGAAGTCAATAATCTAAATCGGATCATTCAGCTTTTGATCAAGGATCAGGTGGAGATCCGATCAGTCAAAGAACAAGCACCAAATCTGGAGTCGGTGTTCCTGACCTTAACGGGCCGGAACCTCCGGGATTGAGGGAGGCTTCACCATGAACCTTTGGAATATAGTCATAAAAGAAATCAGGTCTGACCTGCGAGACAGGCGGACTTTCCTGTTTATGCTCGCACTTCCGATCACCCTGATGCTGATTCTCGGGGCGGCTCTTTCCAATGCTTTCACACCTGGTCATTCCATAGAAAATATGCAATTCCTTTATAAAACGAATACGACAGATCCAAATATGTTGATCTATTGGGAGTATTTTACAGAAGCGATCAAACAGGAAGGAGTTACAGCTGTGCCAGTGGATGCTGGGATGGACGGCGTGGAGGAGGTGCGTGCCAACCGTTTTACGGCTTATGCGATTCTTGAAGACGACGGCATCACGTTTTATGGAAGCAATAAATATCCGCTTGAGAGTAATATCGTCCAGGGCATGCTGACGGCGTTTGCAGATCGTTTCTCGCTCGCTACAGCAGTATTTCAGGTTGACCCTTCAGCGGCAAAATCAATTCTGGTCCGCGCTGGACAAAGTAGTGATTTTATCCGGGAAATGTCACTTCAAGCCGATAAAAAACCGGGTTCTTTTGACTATTACGCGATTGCGATGACAACGATGATGGCGTTTTACTCGGCTATTTCGGCACTCTACCTATTCCGGTCAGAACGAATTCGCAATACAGCTGTTCGGCTGATGGCTGCTCCCGTCAGCAAGTCAGTCATTTTCGTCGGCAAGATCATCGGCTGCACGTTTGTCAATTTTCTCTGCGTGTTGATCGTCATCTTGTTCAGCAAATTCGTTTACCATGCGGATTGGGGCAATCATTACGGGATGGTGGTACTTGTCCTTTTGACAGAGTTGCTGCTCGCTGTCAGCGTGGGTCTTGGCGTCAGTTTTCTTATCCAAGGGGAGGGAGCGAGGGCGGTTGTGTTGATTTTCACACAGATCTCGTCTTTCCTCGGGGGAGCCTATTTTCCGATTGGCGATGTGGAAGGCGTGTTGGACATCTTGACGAACTTGTCACCGATACGCTGGGCTAATCTAGCATTGATGCAAATCATCTATGCCGATAATCCTTCAGCGGCATGGCCAGCAATCGGATTGAATACGAGCATCGCCTTGGTCTTTTTGTTCTTTGCCAGCATTTCTATACGCAAACGGGGTGCGTTTTAAGATGAGTGAATTGATGTGGCTCATTCGCAAGACATTGAAGGATACGTTTCGGAAAAAAAGCAGTTGGTTTGGCTACTTCGGACTGCCGATCGCGGGCATTTTGATCACCATGTTTCTTTACGGCTATAACAACACTGGGATCATTCGCGTAGGTATCCTCAATCAGGACGGCAATCAGGCGATTACACAGAATGTGATTCGATTTATGGAAGGATTGAATCAAGTCAAAGTCACGATATTGGACGAACAAACGCTTCATGCCGACATCGCATCTGGCAAGCTAGACAGTGGCATTATTTTCGAGCAGGGGTTTGCTTCCAGTGTCCGGGATGGAGATCCGGAACATCTGAGCATCATCTCGGTAAAAGGGACGCAGGTTACCGCCTACATCAAAGCGATGCTCCAAAACTATATTGGAAATATAGCGGCGATCGGCAAGGAATCCCACGGAGATGATGCCATGTTTGTCCGGCTGTATGAGGCGTATAGCCAGCAAGATTTTATGCTGAAGGCAGAAACGATACAGGATACGTCGAACATGAAGATGATGACCTATCAATCGATTGGCTTCCTGATCGCTTTCATGATGTTTTCCGCCGTCAATATGTCTGAGATCATACTCAAAGAAAAGGAGAATCGCACCTTCCTGCGCTTGCTCTCATCGCCGATGTCGGCAAGGACGTATGTACTCTCCAACGTAGTGGCCAACTTGATTATGATGCTGCTACAAATTGTGGTTGCCTTGGTTGTGATGAAAAATGTCCTTCATATTGATTCCGGCGTAACATATAGCGAATTGATTCCAGCTCTTCTCCTTTTTGGGCTTGCAACCATTTGTTTATCGCTCTTGATCGTCGCATTTGCCAAAAGCACGACCGGAGTAGACGCGATGCAGAATCTGATTATCACGCCGAGCTGTCTGCTCGCCGGTTGCTTTTTTCCGATGGAGATCATGCCGGATACCGTACGTAAAATTTCAAGCTTTTTGCCGCAGCATTGGCTGCTGGACATGATCAATAAACTGCAAGAGGGTCAAACCCTTGGAAGTTTGTATGTGAACATGGCGATTCTGTTGGCGTTCGCCGTAGTCTTTGCCTTGATCGCGATTTTCCGGTTTGGCCGCAACAATGACGTCAGACAGTTTGTGTAGGATGGAATCTTGCAGGAATCAGAAGGCTCTTCAAAGAATTGGAAAATGGGGACAGCCCCAGAGAGGAGCGGGTACATGAACTTCACGATGAAAGAAGCCATTGAGGTTCTGGAGCGCACACCGAAGACGCTGGAGCATTTTTTATCCGGCATTTCGGACGAATGGTTGCATTGCAGGGAAGGCGAAGGAACCTGGACTGTCTCAGAAGTGATTGAGCACCTCATCGAGGGAGAAAGGCAGAATTGGATTCCCAGATTGACATGGATTCTCCAAGAAGGCGATACGAAACCCTTTCCCCCTTTTGACCGCTATTCACACTTGCAGAAAAAGCATGAGAGCTCCATCGAAGAGAAGCTGCATGAATTGAACAAGATCCGAACAGAGAGTATAACCAGGCTAAAAGAGCTGATTGATCCAGAACGGCATCTTGAGTCTACGGGCTTGCATCCTGAATTCGGCTCGGTAAAGGCAAGAGAATTGATCTCTACGTGGGTTGTTCATGATCTCACGCATATTGCTCAAATCGTTCGGGTCATGGCGAAGCGATACAGTACGGACGTTGGGCCTTGGAAAGCCTATTTAGGGATATTGAAAGCAAAAGATGGCGCAAGTTAACGTGTCTGTCTAAGCATCTCGCAGGTTACGTCCCCGAAGAGAGCGGCGGGTGATTCTCGTATCCCGCAAGCATCGCGTGTATTTCAGCGAGCACCTTGATGCGAAGCTCCTCCGGGGACAAGACCTGTGCCAACGATCCGAAGCCGAGAATCATTTCACAAGCATGCTCCAGCGTCGCAAATTGGATGGTCGCTTCCAACCATCCGTTTTCTCCAGGTGCTTTTTCCAATATGGTGATGTAATTCTCCTGCTCCAAGCGTCCAAGCAGCTGCTCGCTGACTTTCAGTTTGGCCGGAAAGCGAGGGAGCCTTTGCTTGAATTCGGCTGTTGATGCCTCCCAGTAGTTCGCCAAATGAAATTCCTGCGGGTAGGGAAACGATTCCTGCAGCACCTCTGCGTGGGCGATCCGCGAGACGCGATAGGTCCGAAGCGCTCCATCGCAATCGGCAACGAAGTACCATACCGAGCGTTTTGCTACCAGCCCAAGGGGACAGACAGTTCGGACCAAGGTTTCTTGGTCCCGTTTATAGTGGATGCATAGTTTGAGGTTCGCCCATACCGCTTCTTGAACAGTGGACAAGTATGGATAGCTTTCTTTTGCTTGATGCCAGCCGGCGCCGTCAATATGGAACTTTTTCTGGATCAGCTCGATGTTGTTCTTGATCGAAGCGGGAGAAGAAGCGAGCAATTTCTGATAAGTGGCATCAAAATGCTTCTTGATGCCCAGATCCGTCAATAATCCAGGATGCGCCGAGACGATCAGGGAGAGAAACTCCTCCGCCTTAATCCCCGTCAAACTCGTTCGATAGCCGTCTGCGAGAAGCCAGCCTCCGCCGCTTCCGCGTTCAGAATAGACGGGCACTCCAGACATGCTCAATGCCTCCATGTCGCGCAGAATCGTCCTCTCCGATACCTCCAGTCTTTCCGCCAATTCTTTTGCGGTCTTTTTCCCCTCATTTTGCAGCAATAATAAAATCGAAAGCATGCGATCGGCTCTCAGCTGTCTGCACCTCCAGTGAAGTCTCCTTGTTAAAAATAGTACCACACAAATATGACAAAGGGTGTCATCTATCACCCTTTACAATAAAGAGGATCAAAGTTGGAGGAGGAGTTGCATGATGAAGAAGCCTTTGGAGGGAAAGATAGCAGTGGTCGCTGGGGCTACGCGGGGCGCGGGCAGAGGAATTGCCGTCATGCTTGGGGAGGCAGGCGCAACGGTTTACTGTACGGGGCGAAGCGTGCGCGGCAATCCGTCTGATCTGAATCGGTCCGAGACCATCGAAGAAACGGCAGAGATGGTGTGCGCCCGGGGCGGCATCGGAATTTCCGTGCAGGTAGATCATACCGACGCGGAACAAGTAAGGATGCTGTTTGAGCGGATCAAGGCAGAACAGAATGGGGTCCTCGATATTTTAGTAAACGACATCTGGGGCGGGGAGAAGCTGACCAAGTGGGATACGCCCTTTTGGGAACATTCCTTGCCAGATGGGCTGCTCATGCAGGAGCGCGTACTCAAGACGCATTTGATAACGAGCTATTACGGCGCCCCCTTGATGATTGCCCGCAAATCAGGTCTCATCATCGAAGTGACGGACGGTACGGATTACAGGTATCGGGGTAATCTCTACTACAGTCTGGCCAAAATAGCGCCGATCCACATGGCGGCTGCGATGGCAGAAGAGCTGCGTCCGCATCAGGTTGCGGCTGTTTCTGTGACGCCAGGCTTTTTGCGCTCTGAGGAAATGCTGGATTACTTTGGGGTGAAGGAGGAGAATTGGCAGGACGCTGTAAAAAGCGATGTGCAGCACGCGGAGCATTTCGGAGAGTCCGAGACGCCGTTTTTTATTGGCAGAGCGATCGCGGCGTTGGCGGCAGACCCTCACATGCTGCAAAAAACAGGGCAGGCGCTGTCAAGCTGGTCTCTTTCCGATGAATATGATTTTTATGATGTAGATGGAAGAAGGCCGCATTGGGGGAATTATGCAAAACGGCATGGATTTCTATAGGGTTTTGTGGAAGAACGAAAAGCTCTCAGCACACTGGGAGCTTTTCGTCTGGACAACTTCCGGTATACTTTTTCATAGAGGAGGTGAAGATCTGAAGTGAGGATTCGCAAAGCTTGTTGCATACCATAACGGTAAGGTGGGGAGAGTGGACATGAACAGGACTCGCAGCTCCATTGAAAGAGAAGTATCCAATTTTATCGGTGCCTATATCAAGGATACGTTAGGAAGAGGGCCAAGAGATACGGAAATCAAAATCGTCGATAACGTGTTGATATTTTTTATAAAAGGGATTCTCACCCCGATGGAAAAATACATTTTAAAAACCCCTGAAGGGAAGAGTGTGGTATTAAAGTCCAGACAACTCTTTGTGGAAAGCACCAATGAAGAGTACATGAAATTTTTTGAGAAGACCGTAGGGGCGAAGGTTCTGCAAAATTATGAGTCATGGGATCTCGAGAATGACTCGGCGATCGGCGTACTGGTCTTTGAAAGAAAAGTATTGCAAATGTAACGAAATAGGGTTGATTTTTTGGATGAGGTCCGTATAATGATTAATAACAGAAAATTCAATATTATCCGAAAGCAAAGGTGAGGAACCTTTGTTTCTGCAAGAGCAGTGGAAGGGCCTCTTGACTCGTTCAATCAAGGGCAGACCATGGCTTATCAAAACTAATTTCGATTAGTTTTATAAGTTGTGGTTTGCCCTTTTTTGCATGTTCCAAAAAAGGGGGGATCTGTTGATAGGAGGGTGTTGCGTGTGTCAGCTCATTTGAACAAATACATTAGAAATGGGGATGATTCCATGAATAAGCAAGAAAATAGCCAACTCAGCTCGATTGTCATCAATGGTCACGAGTTTACCTACGACATCCACGGTGAAGGCGATGGTCCAGTGTTGCTGTTGCTCACCGGCTGGTGTCAAGATCACAGGCTGTTCGACTATATCGTCCCGCCGTTGGCTCAGCGGCATAAGGTCCTGCGTTTGAACTGGCGCGGCCATTCGTACCCGCAGCAGTTGCCTGGCGACTTCGGTGTCAAGGAACAGGCTGAGGACGTCATCGGAGTGTTGAATGCGCTCGACATCGAGAAAGTGATTCCCGTATCTACCTCGCATGGCGGGTGGGCGAATATCGAGATTACCGATCGGCTTGGCACCGCAAGAGCGCCCCAAACGGTAGTGATCGACTGGATTATGGGGGAAGCCGGGGAAGAGCTGCTGCGGGATTTGCGGGATATCCAAAATCCTGAGAAATGGGTATCGGGCCGGCAAAGCTTGTTTGACCACTGGCTGGGCGTCAGCAGCAATCGAGCGGTCATTGATCACTTGAACAAAGAAATGGCCAGCTTTGGTTATGACATGTGGGAAAGATCGTGCCGCGTGATCGAGCAGGCGTACGAAAAATGGGGTTCGCCGCTTCAGAGGATGTCTGCGCTGAAGGAAAAACGTCCGATCGTACACATCTACTCGCAAGCTCCGGGGCCAGGCTACGAAGAGATGCAGCAAAGCTTTAAAGAGAAGAATTCCTGGTTTGATTATAAATTTATCAAAGCGCAAACGCATTTCCCTACGCTTGAGTCTCCGGAAGCCGTAGCGAATCACATCCATGATTTTGTCTCCCAGCTTCGGTAATGAGCACATGCACGCCCCCATACATTCAATGCTTGATCAACCGGAATGATGGGGGCATTTTTTCTAGGGTAACTATCGAATTCAGCTCAGAACGGGAGGATGAGATCAAGTGGGGACTAAACAAATCGTAATTGCGGGTGCCGGATTATCGGGTCTGACATTGGGAACGGCACTTGCCCAACGCGGATGGAAGGTTCAGGTATTGGAAAGATCGGCTGAGCTGAGGGAAATTGGTGCTGGTCTCTATACGTGGGAAAACGGACTGAAGGTACTGGAAGAGACAGGCGTATATGAGGAAGCCTCGAAACAGATCGAGTTCATTTCGGAATTAAAGATGGTAGATGAGCAGAAGCAACTGATCCATACTACAAAGTTTTCAAATCAAAACCGTTTTTGTGTCGTTCCGCGAAAACAAGTATATGGGGCTTTGCTTCGGGCTGCGGAGAAAGCGGGGGTACAGATTGAAACAAGCGCATGTGCGGTGTCTGCCGATCCATCAGGTGCAATTACTCTGGAAAATGGACACACGCTGCGGGCTGATCTGGTGGTGGGAGCTGACGGAGTCAATTCGTCCATACGAACATCCCTGAACATGGCACATACCGTTGAGAAAATGAGCAATGGGGCATTGCGAGCCCTGATTCCCCGAGTGGAAGCGGACGAAACAGGGATAGCTGCGGAGCATTGGTCTGGTTACCGCCGTATCGGCATTGCGCCTGCTACCGACGACCTCCGGTATATCTATTTGACAGCTCCTTCCTCAGACGCGGAGGGACTATCCGACCCGATCAACAAAGAAGCGTGGCTGTCTTCGTTTCCTCACCTGGAATCGGTTATCGAACGGATTGATTCTTCGCGACTAGACCGCCACTTTGCTTATATCTACGCGAGCACCTGGTCCGTAAACCGAGCAGCAATCATTGGAGATGCAGCACATGGGATGGAACCGAATTTAGGGCAAGGGGCTGGTGTAAGCCTAACCAGTGCACTTGAATTAGCCAAACAACTGGAACGCTATGATATAGACGCAGCCCTGCAACATTGGGAGCGCATCATGAGGCCGACCGTGGAAAACACGCAGATCTGGTCGCGGATCTATGGATCGGCAGCATCGAACTGGCCACAAGAATTATTGCATTTGCGCTCGGAGATCATCAGAAAGGCAATGGATTCTGAAAACATCGACCTGATGATGAGTACCGCAGCCAGACATGTGACAGGAGCGGCAGAGCATTTGCAGGTATAAAAAACGATTTGCGTCAGCAGGGGTACCTTTTCAAGTGAATAGTTCGGACTATTCTGTTAATTTTTGCAAAAAGGGGCGAAGAACTGTGGGGAATGATCAAAGGAAAGAGTATCAAATCGCTTCAAATCCAGGCAAATCCCAGCTCATGGGCATCGGAATTGTTCTCTTTGCATCCGCTCTTTTTTCAAGCTTGGGGGTCCTGACGAATCTCGCTTATGAAGCCGGGATGAGTCCAGTTGCATTTGCCACTTGGCGTGAAACAATCGGTGCTCTTGCCATGGTGGTTCTCCTCTTGTTTGGTGTTGGACGCCCTTCACGTACAGAACGTATTTCACTGTCGCAGATTCCAGGATGGCAGTGGAGGAATCTGACGATCGCGGCTGTCGCCTTTATGTCGTACAGCCTGGCCATCTTCTATGCGTTTGTTCACTTAACTGTTTCGCTTGCCCTGTTATTGTTCTATATCTACCCTGCATTAGTGACGTTGATCAGTATTTCGACAAGACGCGAATCGTTTAATATGCCAAAGCTGATCGCCTTGCTGCTCGCATTGGGTGGAAGCACGATGGCTATTTCCGGTCAAATGTCTCAAGAAGGGGCCGTTCGATTCGATACGATCGGAATTTTGCTCGCACTTGGCGCTGCTATTGGCATGTCGATCTATTTTCTGGTTGGTCGGGGTGGCTATCCAAGCATTCCCTCGTCGTACGCCACCACGATTTTTTTAACGGCGGGCGCTGTCGCTTTTGCTCTCATTGGGATTGCGATGGGAGAGAGTGAAGCCCTCATGCAGCCTTTCCAAGCGGCTTCCATCTGGCCCATGCTGTTGTTTGCCGGCATTGGGGGAGCAGCGATTCCGACCATGATGCTTTTGACAGGCATCCGCATGATCGGCGCGTCCAGAGCTTCCATTTTGGCGATTTTTGAGCCGATTTCCGGTTCTGTGCTGGCCGCGGTGATCTTGGGTCAAATGCTTTCCATGATCCAAATCGTTGCCGGGGTGCTCATCCTGGGTGCTGCGGTTATTTTGCAGCGGACCCCCGAGACGATAGGACCCGCAACGCAAAGTCCAAGAAGCAACATCGATATTGCCTGAAGTGGGCCACATGCCTGCCATGATTTTCGTGCAAGCCGAGCAGGAATCAGACGACCTTTCAAAGAATTGGAAAATGGGAAGGTTGCTTTCCGAAAACAAGTCATGAGGAGGCTGTCTGATGAGTAAAAAAGTCTTGATCGTAACAGGAGATGCTGTGGAGGCCCTGGAGGTATTTTATCCGTACTACCGTTGTTTGGAAGAAGGGTTTGAGGCGGTCATTGCAGCGCCTACGGTGAAAACACTGCACACGGTTTGCCACGATTTTGAAGCTCACAGCGAAACGTATACCGAAAAGCCAGCCTATCAGCTACCTGCCCATGTCTCCTTTGCAGAGATCAATCCAGAGGGATTCGACGCCCTGATTATCCCGGGTGGACGCGCCCCAGAGCATATCCGGCTGAATGAGCACCTGAAGCCGATTGTGGCCCATTTCTTCGAGGCGAATAAACCGGTAGCCGCGATTTGCCACGGCTCGCAGGTATTGACAATTGTCCGGGAGCACCTGGCCGGCAGAGAAATGACTGCTTACCAGGCATGCAGGCCTGATGTGGAGGCTTGCGGAGCGATCTATCAGACGGAGACGCTGCATGTGGACGGCAATCTGGTGTCAGGGCATGCATGGCCGGATCTTCCTGGTTTCATGCGCGAGTTTATTAAGCTGCTTCGTTAAATAGCAAAAACCTCCCGTCAAGGCTTGAGGCATACGCTCAAGTCAGTCGGGGGGTTTTTTGGCGAGATTTTTGCGGCAGCATATCTTCCCGATGTGGGGTATGATGGAGGAAGCATCATACAACCATAGAGGACGGGGAGAAATCTTGAAAATCTTTAAAAAAGTATATATCGAAATTACCAGCATCTGCAATCTCGCCTGTACCTTTTGCCCGCCGACGGAGCGCAAGGCCAATTTCATTTCCGTAGATGATTTTGCGAAAAGACTGGATGAGATCAAACCGCATACCAAATATATTTATTTGCATGTCAAAGGAGAGCCGCTGCTCCACCCGAAGATTGATGAGCTGCTCGATGTGAGCCACGAGAAAGGGTTCAAGGTCAATATCACGACAAATGGTACGCTGATCGCAAAAAATCGGCATAAATTGCTCGGAAAGCCTGCGCTCAGACAGATGAACTTCTCGTTGCACAGCTTTGACGGACATGTAGGCTCGACGGATCGGGAAGGATATTTGCGGGAAATTCTTTCATTTGTTCGTGAGGCGCAGGAGCATCGCGTTCTCTTTTCCTTCCGTCTGTGGAATTTGACGCAGGACAACGCAACCAATATTCAAAAGAAAAGAAACCGCCAGACATTGGAGATTGTCGAGAAGGAATTCGGCCTGGATTACAAGATCGAAGAGAAGGTTGTTCCGGGGGGCGGGGTGAAGATCGCAGAGCGCGTCTATTTGAACCAGGACCATGAATTCCAGTGGCCCAGTATGACGGCGCCTGAGGACGAGGGCAAAGGCTTTTGCTATGCGCTTCGCAGCCAGGCGGCGATTCTCGTAGACGGGACCGTGGTGCCATGCTGTCTGGATGGGGAAGGCGTTATCAACCTCGGGAATATCAATCAGGCATCGTTTTCTGACATCGTGAACGGCGAGCGGGCGAATCAACTCGTCGAAGGCTTTTCCCGCAGGGAGGCTGTCGAGGAGCTGTGCAGAAGATGCGGGTATCGGCAGCGGTTTGGGGCGTAACAGCCGCCTTGCCTAGTGCCGGGCTCAGTGCCTTTTGGGAAATGCGAAATAGACCGTATCCTTCGTCAGGGAGCGGTCTATTTCTTTTTGGCAAGGCAAGAACGAACATCACACGATATCCAAAAGAAACGAGCAACCGCTCCTCAACAGATCCTCCACCTGCTCAGGCGGAACAGGCTTGCTGAAGAAATAGCCCTGCATATCCTGGCAGCCCATTTTTTGCAAAAACAGATACTGCTCCACTGCCTCTACACCCTCCGCAACCACATGAATCCCCAAGCTGTCGGCCAAAGCCACAATGGCCTGAATGATTGCTTCCTGATTTTTGTCCTTGCTGATGTCGCGTACAAAGGATTGGTCTACTTTCAATGTATTGATTGGAAATTTTTTCAAATAGCTGAGCGAGGAATAGCCCGTACCGAAATCATCGATCGAGATGTTTACCCCCAAACGACTCAATTCAGTCAGTTTGCTGATCATTTCCATCACATTTGTCATGGCAGTGCTTTCCGTGATTTCGATCCGGAGACAATGCGGAGGAAGTCCCGTCTCATCAAGGATTTGCTCTATTGTTTTCACAAAATCGTCGTTATCAAATTGGCGCGCTGAGGCATTAATAGAGACGTATGTGGAGGCGAGCCCCTCCTTTTGCCAACTTTTGCTTTGCAGGCAAGCAGTCTTGAGGATCCAGATGCCGATCGAATGGATCAGTCCCGCCTCTTCTGCCAAAGGGATAAATTCGGATGGGGAGATCATTCCCAATAGCGGATGATGCCAGCGAATCAATGCTTCAAATCCCACGATTATCCCTGTCGGGGCATGAATAATCGGTTGATAAACCAGAAAAAACTCATTGTTTCCAAGTGCTTTATGGAGGCTCTGCTCGATCAATACCTTTCTCGACAGATCTTTGGCCATTCCGGGCCGATAGATCTGGTACTGATTTCCCCCTCTCCCTTTTGCAAAATACATAGCCTGGTCCGCCCGTTTTAACAAGGCATCAGGATCGTGGCCGTGATCCGGGTACATGCTGATCCCAATACTCGTCGTGATGACATACTCCTGACCATTGAGCCAGATCGGGCTCGATATCATCCAGAGGGCTTTTTCGACAGCAGACAAAACAGTTTCTATCCTTGTAAAATCCTCCAATACAATGGCGAATTCATCGCCGCCTTGTCGAGAGATAGTACCCCATTCAAGCTGGCGGCTAGTCAATCGATTGGAAACGATTTGCAAAAGCTCATCGCCCACGTTATGGCCAAGAGAATCATTGATGCACGTAAAGCGGTCCAGGTCAAGAAAGAGCAGGGCGACCTTTGTTTTGTTTGCTGCGGCTTTGGTTAATGCTTGCTGGAGCCGATCGGTAAGTAACCGGCGATTGGGCAAGCCTGTCAAGGTATCATGGTAAGCCATGAAATGAAGCTGCTCTTCATAGACTTTTTGCTGGGTAATGTCATTGCAGACTCCATCCAAACGGACGAGTTGATTGAATTCATCCAAGATCGGAATGGTATAGTCGGAAATCCATTTGCATTTCCCGTTCTTGTCCACGATGCGATAATCATGCTTCAACGCTTTTCCTTCCAAAAGAAGCGGTTGTCGAGCCTCCACCTGTTTTCTGTCCAGAGGATGAATGACTCTTCTCCAGAGAGAGGGGTCTTCTGCAAATTCTTGTTGGGTATAGCCGTAAATTTTTTGACAGGCAGGCGATATATGCAGCAGGGAATTGGTTTGCATATCCATCGACCATAGACAAACGTCAATACTGTCGAAAATATGCTGCAGTTGGTTGCGGGATTGGATGAGTTCATTTTGTGTCGCATGCAAATCGCTCAAATTTTTCGCAATTCCCACAATTCCTTTGGTAGAACCGTTCAAAATAATTGGTACTGCAGTTACATAAAGATCCACGTCTTCCCCATTTTTTGGCGTAATGGTTGTTACAAATTTCTCCACATTTCCATTCAAGGCACTGACGAAATGCTGGACAACCCGATCCCTGTCTTCCTCTTTAATGAAGGGAAGAAAATTCATCTGATGCAATTCCGCTCTTGTATAACCGGTTAATTGGAGAGTTGATTCATTTGTAAAGAAAAAGTAGCCCTCGGAATCAATGGCATAACCTGCGTCCGGGTTGTTTTCGAAGAGCGTTTTGTAGATTTCGAGCTGCAATCGTTGGGGTACCTTGTTCGACATGGAAAGTCACCTTCACTCAAGATGTTATTCGTGTGCAAGTGGAAAAATGGGTACTTGGATCTAATTTTATATACCCGACCTTCAAGGGAAATAAACGCTAGTTTTTGAGTATTCCTTGCTTTAAAAATAATTCTTGGAAGTTGTTGCACTTTACTATAATATTTACCTCGAACTATTTTCCAAGGTAAAAACATACATAAAATCCAAACAGATGAGGCAGGGGAGAAAACATGCTATCAGCTTGGTTTCGCAACATGAAAATCAGGACCAAAATCATAGTAATGGTTGCGATTTCGACAATAGCTCTTTTATTTGTTGGAGTCACAGGCTATTTGAATATTTTGGACCTTAAGCAAGCAAGCGCAACCGTGATTAATGAAGGGGTTATCCCGATGAACGCCATTCACGAACTGGAAAGTCATCATCGGGCTATTGAAGGATATGTTCTAGAACTGAATCTGACGATGAATGAGCAGAAAAACAAAGAATTGCTTGCCAACATTTATGATACAAGGGAATCAGCAAACCAACTTCTTGCCGAATTGCAAGGCATGAATCTCTCTCCCGAGGAAGTAGAGGTTCTCGCCAAATACAACGAAGTCCTGATCGAATATCGGGATACTCAGAACCATATCATCGAACTGGCGAAAGAAAATCGGAATACGGAGGCGTATTCGATCTATTCCAAAACGGGAACGGTGCTGAAAGAAGAATTGATGGGGCATCTCAACCAACTGAAAGAGCACCTCACCCAAAATGCGCAGAACATCTATAAAGAAAATGAAGCCAAAGCAAATCAAGCGGTTTATATTGTCCTCGTTTGTATCGTCGCTTCAGTCGTCCTCTTGTTGGCTTGTGGAATTGCGATTGTCCGAATGATTACAAAACCGATCAGACATATGCAAGAGATGATGGTACAGGTAAAAAATGGGGATCTGACTGTCCAGGCTAATTACCAGTCAAAAGATGAGATCGGACTGGTCATGAGAGATTTCAACGACACGATCACCGGATTAAATACGTTGATTGCCAGTGTGAAAACGAGTGTAGCTCAAATCTCGTCAAGCTCGGAGGAGCTCTCCAAAAGTGCCCAACAAACGGTTCAGGCTACGAACCAGGTAGCTGCATCCGTCTCGGAGATCTCCACCGGGGCAGAAGCGCAGCAAAAAGGAATAGAAGAAGTGTCCAGTGCCATGGAAGAGGTAACCATAGGGGTGCAGCGAATTGCCGAATCTTCATCAACGCTATCCCAATTTTCTACGGATACGCTGAACCAGGCGGAAAAGGGACAGCAGGTCATCGCACAGACGCTGGACCAATTCCAAACCATTTATCAGACTACGGAAGAATCCGCTGCTGTCATTCATCAGTTGAACAAGCGTTCTCAAGAAATCGGACGCATTGTCGAGGTGATCTCGGATATTACCGGCCAAACCAATCTGCTAGCGCTGAATGCCGCTATCGAGGCTTCGCGTGCGGGAGAACATGGCAGAGGATTCGCTGTTGTAGCAGATGAGGTAAGGAAGCTGGCGGAGGAATCCAAGAATTCAGCAGATCAAATCTCCAAAATCATCGCCCTGATTCAGGAGGAGACAGAGCGTGCGGTCCAAACCATCGAAGGAGGCAAAGAGACAGTCGAGAAGGGCAAAGTCTTTGTCCAACATACCGATGAAGTGTTCACGACCATTAGCCAGATGGTTCAGCAGGTAAATGAACAGGTGTATGAAATTTCTGCCTCGACTGAACAGATGTCAGCTAGTACCGAAGAGATCAGCGCCTCTATGAAACAATTGGAGAGGATCGCACGGGATGCCTCCCAATATGCGCATACTTCCGCAGCTTCTTCCCAGGAGCAACTGGCGGAGATGGAGGAAGTCCATACAGCAAGTCAGTCGCTGCAAGAAATGGCGACGGAATTGCAAAAGGCCGCCAGCCAATTCAAGGTTTAGCGGTATGATTCAAACAAAAGGGAGGCTGTCATCAGCCCCCCTTTTCTTATGATCTCTATGCTTTTTGTACTTCCATCTGTTCTGCTTTGCCCTCTGTCGTTTCCGCTCGCATTTCGTTTCCCTTATCCTTGCCTGAACGCAAAGGAATCTCTTTCAAGAACAGGGCGAATACAACGGCAAATGCAGCGACGATCGCACCTGTTAAAAACGTCGTAGTAATCGCATAGCTCATCGCTTCCCGGATCTGATCGAGCATTTGTGCAAACAAGCCTTGCGCTTGCGGTGGCAAGCTTTGAAGCGCAGCTTCGATCTTCGGCTGATCCAACAGATTCTGCGGGTTCGAAAAAAGGGCCAGCTTTTCTGCCAAGGCCGGGTCAGTGGAGGCAGACGCTGCACCTTGACCCAATGTCCCCGGCAGATCGGTCATTTTTTTCGCCATAGCAGAGCTCATGACGCTCCCCATGACGGCGATTCCGATCGTACCGCCCAGGTTGCGGAAGAGCTGGGAGGTAGCGGTCGCCACACCCAATTGCTGCGGTGCCACTGCATTTTGTACGGTCAAGGAGAAGACCGGCATCGCGATCCCCATGCCCAGACCCAGGATGATCATGTACGCGACGAGCACATAAATCGGTGTGCTCGGTACCATGAAGTACATCATCACCATGCCGAATGTCATCAGCAGCAAGCCGCCAATCGCCATCTTTTTATATTTGCCTGTCTTGGTGATGAGTTGGCCAGATAATGCTGAAGTGGCGAGCATGGCGATGGACATCGGCATCGCTACATAGCCTGCCATGGTAGGGGAGATCCCTTTTACCCCTTGGACAAAGAACGGTACGTAAATGATCGCTCCCATCATCCCGGCATTGAGGAAGAAACCAACCAGATTGGACACCGTGAAAATGCCGTTTTTAAACAAGCCAAGCGGCAATACAGGCGTTTTTACCTTCATTTCCACCAAAATGAAAATGAGCATAGACACGACGGTTACGGACAAAAGCCCGATGATCTGCCATGAGCTCCAGGCGTATTTGCCTGCACCGTCACCCGCCCAGGAAAAGGCGAGCAGCATCGGCACGATCGTGGTCGTTAAAAAGAGGGAACCAAAATAGTCCACGGATTCCCCTTTGCGCTTTTCAACCTGCGGGAAATTGAACAGAATCAAGGCAAAAGCAAGCAAGCCGATCGGCAGAAAGATCCAGAAGACCCAATGCCAGTCCAGATGATCGACGATATAGCCGCCCAAAAGAGGGCCGGCTACGCTGGAAACCCCGAAGACCGCGCTCATGACCCCGGTCCACTTAGCCCGTTCCCGAGGTTCGTACAAATCGCCCATCGCTGTGAAGGCAGTGGACATGATGATCCCCGCACCTGCACCTTGAATCGCACGATACGTGATTAATTGAAAAATATCCGTGGAAAAACCGGATAGCAATGCACCAAGGCTAAACAAGCCGATCCCCGTCAGGATAAATGGTTTTCGGCCGTAAATATCGGAAAGCTTCCCGACCAATACAGATGCGACAGTTGAAGTCAGCAAATAGATCGTGATCGCCCACGAGTAGTAATCCATACCGCCCAGTTTTGCGATGATGCGCGGCATGGCAACCCCGATGATGGTCTGGTTGATGGAGGAAAAAAACATCGAGGTGATAATCGCGATCATGATCGTGATTTTCCTTTTTTCAGTAAGCTGTATCATCTAGATGTTCTCCTCTCTTCGTTGTTCGATGTTTCGCAGTACCTGCTGGTAGATCCGGATCAGATGATCTAGGTCCTCCTCAGACAGTCCCACAAAGAATTCCTCTACCGTGCGCTTGAGCTCCGCTTTATAACGCGCCAGCATTTCACGTCCCTGATCCGTTATCTCCAGATAGACCACGCGCCGGTCAGTCGTGTCACGCTTCCTGTCGACATATCCGCAAGCCATTAATTTATCAGCAAGACTGGTCACAGCCCCCGGAGTGATGTCCAAAAACTCCGCAAGGGCAGATACTTTTTGCGGTCCCTTGTTTTCGAGAAACTTGAGGATAAAGGATTGGGATCCGGATATGAGCGGATCCAGGCGCTTGTGCCATTCGTTTGCAATTTTTCTTTGCAATTGAAGATACAGTTCTTCAAAACTCAAGAGATGTTGTTGATCTGGCATTGTCTTCGCTCCTATTTCGCCTGCGAATAATATATATAGTATATTATTTACCCACTAAAACATTTTCAAGTATACAATTGCCTCTGGACGCTGTCAAACTCAATGGCAGTCCAAATATTGGGACTTCAGAATTTGGACAGAAGACCCAGCTCTTGGTAGAATAAATAGTAAAGAGAGAACGGATGGACCGAGGGGAGATAGATGTGAAAGCGATCATCGTGGATGATGAGCGTCTTGCTTTGAAAAAATTGGAAAATTTGTTGACAGAACCCATCGAGATAGACATTCAGTTTGAGGAGATTCGCACGTTTCAGGACCCGCAGGCAGCGATAGAAGCAGCCCGCAACGAAACATTTCATCTGGCTTTCCTGGATATCGAAATGCCTGAAATCAACGGGTTTGAACTGGCTGAAAAATTGATGATGCTCCAACCGCATCTGCACATTATCTTCGTCACGGCGTATCAGGAGTATGCGGTCAAAGCGTTTGAAATGAATGCGCTGGACTATTTATTAAAACCTGTTCACGTACGCAGATTGACTATGACTATGCAGCGGGTCGCAAAAACAATGGTGTCGGCTCCGGTAGGCGACAGCGCGACCAACCAGGAGATGATCTGTTGCTTGCAAAATCTGCACTACATCGATCAGCAGGGAGAGGTGCAGTTTTTTCCCTGGAAGACGCTGAAAGCCCAGGAGCTTTTTGCTTACCTGGTGATGAATCGGAATAAAACCGTGAGCAAGCAAACCCTGATTGATTTGCTCTGGCCGGAATATGATACCGTTCGTTCAACCACGCAATTGCATACGGCCATCTATCAGATTCGCAAAATCATCAAGAACCTTGGCCTGGATCTGGAGATCAAATACAAGGATGAACGGTACCGCTTGGTCTGGGGAGACATCAAGCTGGATGTCGAGGAGTGGGAAAATGCCGTTCGCGATGCTCCTCCTATTGATTCCCATACACTGAGGACACATTTGTCGATCATGGCCAAGTACCCGGGCGGTTTTTTGGAAGAGCATTCATATCTATGGGCGGAATACGAGCAGGAGCGCCTGCAGATGATTTGGTTGAGTCATGCCAGTGAAATAGCGGAATGGTATCAGTCGACGGAACAATTTACGGAGGCGATCTTGCTGTACCAACAGATTCGGGAAAAATTGCCCGGCATGGAGGACGGCTATTTTGGTTTGATGAAGCTGTACGCGATGACGAATAATCCGAGGGAGGTCACGAAGCAATATCAGATTCTCACGGAAAAATTAAAGGAAGAATTCGATGTTGCGCCAAGCAAGGAATTGGAGCAGTGGTATCAGCATTGGAAACAAGGTAGGGATGCCAGATGACAAGAAAGATCATAGCCATGCTGCTGATGTTCACGGGAATCGTCGTTCTTAGCTACCCTACGCTCGCGGAGGAGTACTATGATTATCAGCAGCAAAAACTCGTCCAAGAGTGGCAGCAAAGCCTGCAAAGCATACATAACGGAGACGATGATGTTCTCCCCGCGGAGGAAGAGCCTGTGGCAGCCGTTCAACCAGCAGAAGCTGCCAATCAGGAGACCGTTGCCGCTGCATCGGAAACGGAGAAAAAGGAGCTCCCTGATTTCAAAAGCTATCCCAATATGGAAGGGATCCTGATGATTGACAAGATCGACCTCGTATTGCCGATCCTCCAGGGCGCCACAGACAAAAATATGAAAACGACAGTGGCTAGTATTGAGCACACAGGAAAAGCCGGAGAGATCGGCAATTATGCCATCGCGGGCCATCGAAACCGCACGTACGGCAGAAATTTCAATCGGCTTGACGAGATCCAGACCGGGGACAAGATCGAGGTCGATGACGGCGAGCGCGTATACAACTATACGGTGACAGAGAAATTGATCGTTAAACCGGAAGAAGTATGGGTATTGGAGGGAAATGGCAGCGACAAGGAGATTACCTTGGTCACTTGCCACCCGATGGAAAACCCTACGCATCGCTTGATTGTGAAAGGAAAAATTATTCGCGAGTAGGGAAAATTTTAGTGGAAGTTTACCGAATGGTTTCCCTTTTTGAAAATGTATGGTATTCTGTTCTCAAAATCATAACTTTCAAACGATAATGGCAAATCTAATGAAAATTAGAGACGCAAAGCTAGAGGGCCTTCCTTCTTCATGAAGATGGCAGCCAGCTTCCGAAAGGGGAGTTACATATGTTCAAAAGCCGATTGACGTTGGCTTTATTAAGTATTTTCTGTTTGACTGTTCCCGTCACTGCTTGGGCGAATTCATCTGCTTCTCGCATCGATGTAAGCGAGTTGAGCCATGGTGTCGTGTCCATACAGAAGGACCCTGCTAGGGGCAGCGAAAAGGTGAAAATCACCAAAGGGAACCAACATTTTTATTACAGTATCGAGGCGAATAATCGCTTTCCCTTGCAATTGGGAGATGGTACGTATACGATCTCTGTTTTGGAAAATGTCATGGGGAATAAGTATCGTATGGTTGAAAACAGAGAGGTAGTCCTGACCGCATCCAGCCAGGAAGCTGTCTATCTACAGCCAATCCAGATGATTTACTGGAATGAGCAAACACAGGCGATTGCGAAAGCCCGCGAGTTGACCAAGGATTTGAAGACCGACAGGGAAAAAGTCGCCGCGACTTACAACTATATCATTCAAAACGTTCAATACGACTATGAGAAAGCAAAGGTCGTCACTAGCGAATATATCCCTTCGGTAGATGCGACTCTGCAAGTCGGACAAGGCATCTGTTATGATTATTCGGCTCTGTTTGCGGCCATGCTCCGCAGCGAGGGCATCCCGACCAAGTTGGTCATGGGAAAAAAGAATGACATTGTGCAGTATCATGCCTGGAACGAGATCTATTTCAAAGATACCAATGAATGGGTCACCATCGATACGACATATGATTCGATCATGTCGAAGGGCACGAAAAAACCGACCATGATCAAAAATAAAAGCGAGTATATTACAGAAAAACAATTCTAAAGCGTCAGCAGGCCAAACAGCCGCTCCATCTCTGGAAAGAGAGGGGGCGGTTTTTTCATTCTCTGTGATTCAGAAAATATTCAGTTTGTATTTGTAAGCTATCTGTTGGAACAAAATTGGGGACAAGGGTGTACCCTATTACATCTTGAGGTAAATCTCCATGACGTACTGCCTTGTCATCTAAAAATGCGAGGTGAACATTATTAGAATGTGGGAGAGAAGGAGAGTCCTGTCTGTCTATCTCGTATTCGCTTTACTGTTGAATCTATTCATGCCAACTACATTTGTCAGCGCGAATGAAGGATTACAAGATGCAGGGGTTAGCGTGGAAGACACTCAACAGCAAGACGAGTCAGGGGTTGGGACAGAGTTGGACACAGAGCCGGGAGAAGAACCGGTGCCAGTCCCTACTTCTCCAGTACCGGAGGGCGGACAGGAAATTACGGAAAATATCATTGAGAGCGTAGTCATTAAGGACGCAGACGACAAGAATATTACAACGGTTAGGCCAAATGTCGGGGATCGTGTAAAAGTCTACTATACTTGGAAACTCCCTGCGGGCCATGGTTACGTGGATGGAGACTATTTTACCTTCTCTCTCCCGGATGAGTTTGGAACAAACCGGGAGTTGGAGGGTAATTTGGAAGGGGAATCCGGGATTTACGGTACCTTTCTAGTGACACCGGAGGGAAAAGTTACTTTCACGTTTGACAGTAATATTGAGGATGAAGAAGTAACTGGTAACTTCTGGGTTTGGAGAGAATTTGACGAAGAGAAGCTTAACGGAAGTACCAGACAACCGATTGAATTCGATTTCCCCAACGAGATTATTAACGTCCATTTCAAAAGCAAAAGTGATGAAGAAATGGACAAACGTGGCACCCCCGATAGAGGAATGAATCCAAGCGTGGTTGACTGGGAGGTCGACTTTAACAAGGGTGAAAAGAATATTTCCAATGCCAGCTTAGAAGATACCATTCCCGAGGGGCTTGAACTTGTTCCCGGATCTATCCGGGTGTACAAGCTGAAGGTCATGTTAAATGGAAGCGTAAGTGAGGAAAACGCCTTTAATGGATTTACGGACTCCTCGAGCGGAAACCAGCTTCAATTAAGTTTCGGCAATATTGAAGATGCCTATCGTGTAACGTACCAAACCAAAGTTGTCGGGGAAAAGACTAGCTACACAAATAGCGCGAAGGTTGTAGGAGACGATTATACCAAGGAAGATTCCGCAACCGTCTCGGTGAAATTTAGCCAGCCACTTGCGAAAAAGTCGCTCAATTACGATCAAATCACGCAAACGATAACCTGGTCTGTCGAGTACAACTACACTGAGCGTTCTATCCTGCAGTCAGATGCCTGGATCGAAGACAAAGTCTTCACCAATAAGCAGGGAATGACCCAAGGATTTGATGAGAGTTCGCTAAAGGTTTATAACGTTACAATCAACAGTGATGGCACAGGTAGCAGGGGACAACAGGTTGACCCAAGTAAATACGATGTGACTGTAAACGACGCTGAGGATGGTTATAAGCTCCACTTTAAACAGGATATTAATTCCGCTTACGAGATTGTGTACGAGACAAAGGCAAATGAACGCGTTCGTGAAAGTGCTACAGTGACGAACGAGGTCAAGATGCACGATGGCAGGACAGAGACTGTGACGAGAGGTATCTCTCAGGTCATTTTCTGGAAAAATGCCAAAAATGAAGAGATTGATTACGACAAAAAAACCATACGTTGGAAAATGGGTTTGAACTACGATAAATATGTGATGAACAACGTCGTCATCACGGACACATATGAGGGACAGGGATTGAAGCTGATTGAAGAAAGCCTGACGATCCCAGGACTGGACAAGGGTACTCATTATGTGGTAGAACCCATTGAACCTGACGATACGGAATTATCGAAAGGGTTTAGAATTATCTTCCAACAGGAAATCAGCTCCTCTTACGATATCGAGTACAGAACCAGCTTCGACCCAAATCTCTTCAATCGCGACATTACCAACCTCGGAAAGCTGACTTGGCTGGAGAATGGGGAGACTTATGAGAAAAGTAGTTCCGCTAAAGTATCTCCAGACAATTACACCAAGAATAACGGAATGAAAACAGGAACATATGACCCCAGAACCAAACGGATCACCTGGATTATCGATGTTAACTACAATAAGCAAACCATCCAGAATCCAGTCATCACGGATTACTACCAAGAAGATATGGATTTCATTGAGGAATCACTGAAAATCTATCATCTGACCTTGAAAGGTGGAGCCGATCAGGTAGAAGTGGGAGCTGAGGTTTCGAAAGACAAATATTCTTTTGTGGGCGATTTAGGTGATAGAGAAGGGACAAAAGGGTTTCAGCTTACATTGGATGGGCCAATTTCCACCTCCTATCGCATTGTCTACCAGACAAGCCTGGAAGGTACCGAGGTGCTGAAAGAGTACCAAAACGATGCCGTTCTGAGAGATGGTGATGGGCTGCCACTCTTCCGGCAATCCGCTTCTGTGAAGCCCAGATATGGTGGGGAGTATGTCGCAAAGAAAGGTGAGCAGGGAAAAGGAGCCGATTCGGAACTAGCTTTCTGGACGATTTACTTGAATCGCAATCAGTCCTGGCTTGCTGCGGGAGAAGCAGTTACCGATACCTTATCTGAAAATCAGATGCTCTTGCCAGACTCCATCAGGCTGTATGAGACAACAGTAGATGCGAGCGGGAATGTGACCAAAGGAGCCCTTGTGGATCCGCAACAGTACAATTTGTCGATCCTTACACCTGCTGAAGGAAAGCATTCCTTTACACTGACCTTCAAGCATCCGATTGAGAAACCGTATATCTTGGAGTATCAATCGTTTATCAACGCTGGTGACGGGGAGACCATCGAGAACAGCGCATCTTTTAACGGAAAAGTTGCCTATGCGGTCGATACAGAAGGAAATGTAGGAATCAAAGTAAGTCTGGCTGGAGCTGGAGGCGATGGTTACCCTCAAGGCAAAGAATATTTAAGCATTGTAAAAACCGATCAGGATACGCATATTCCTTTGGCTGGCGCGGTCTTCGAACTCTATGACAAGTCAGGTAAAATGCTTCTTGAAACACTGGAACCAACAGATGCCAATGGAGTTACGACAACGAAGAAGAAGTACAACTTCCGGGAATACGTGCTAAAAGAGGTGTCGGCCCCATCTGGCTATGTGATCGACGAGGCATACAGAAGCGGGAAGATTGTGAAGCTGACTGATGCCAATCATGAATTCCCGGTTGTCAACAAGAAAGGCAAATGGAGCGTATTATTGAAGAAAGTAGATGCAGAGTCCGGACGAGGACTTGCAGGCGCTGAGTTCAAGCTCCAGCGCAAAAACGTCAGTGATTTTGAGGACGTGGCTTACCCTGCCACGCTCGTGTCGAATGTAAACGGGGAGCTTTATCTGGAAGAATTACCGCCTGGAGAGTATCAATTGATCGAAACGGTTGCACCAAAGGGGTACAAGCTTGATGAGACTCCAATTACGTTCACAATTGAACAGTTCCAGACGGTAATCGTCGAAAGAACGAAGGAGAACGAAGCTTATTACGGCTCTGTGAAAATCGTGAAAGTCGACGAACATGACAACAGCATCTCGCTAACAGGCGCTGTGTTTGAGCTTCGGGACGGAGACGGCAATCCAGTGAAGGAGAACCTGACGACAGATGAACATGGTGTACTCGAACTAACAAATCTGAAAGCGGGTAAATATCAGCTTGTGGAGATAGTTGCTCCTACTGACTATGTCAGAGAGCAGGAACCGCTGGAGTTTGAAATCACAGACGAACAACTAGTAGGACCGCTTCTATTCACTAACAAAATGATTCCGGGCGAAGTGAAATTAACCAAAATCGAATCCGGTCGTCCCAACGTTACATTAAAAGGAGCGCAGTTCAGGATTCTTGACGAAAACAAGAACCCAATCCTGAGCGGATTGTCCACGGATGACAACGGTGAACTGCACGTTGACGATCTCAGACCAGGCACATACTACTTCGAGGAGACTAGGGCACCGAGCGGTTATGTCATCAAGGATAGACTGACTGAGTTTACCATTGAAAAAGGGAAAGTCACGCTTATTACCGTCGAAAACAACCGCTATTCCGGCGGCGGAGGTGGCGGAGGCGGCGGAGGCGGAACTCCTGATCCAGAACCGCCAGTAGATCCACCGGTTGATCCGGAACCGCCAGTCGATCCGCCAGTTGATCCGGAACCACCAGTCGATCCACCGGTAGATCCAGAACCGCCAGTCGATCCACCGGTAGATCCGGAACCGCCAGTCGATCCACCGGTAGATCCGGAACCGCCAGTCGATCCACCGGTAGATCCAAAGCCGGATCCGGAGAAACCAGAGAAGCCGGACAAGGACAAACCGGACAGAGATAGACCGGACAGAGACAAACCGGATCGGCCAGGTTCATCGGGTGGGACTGATAAGAAACCTGAACAACCAGGCGTACCGACCCAACCTACTCAACCAGTAGAACCAACAACACCAATAGAGCCATCAGTACCGACCGAACCAACGGATACAAATCCGAATACGGTAGAACCTGATCCGACAGCCCCGACTCCTGCTCCGGAAGGACCTGGGAATCAAGGGCCAGGAAAGGGAACGACAGGGACAGACGAGCCTCTTTACGAAGTAGACGGGAATGTTCCTGCTGGAGGTCTGTATCCAGACAAGGATGCTTCGGGCAAAGCAAAAGTTTTGCCGAAGACAGGGGAAGAAAGTCATCTGCCGCTGCAATTGCTGGGGGCAACCCTGATTGCGCTGGGAGCATGGCTCTATAGTAGGAAGCGCATTGGCCGCAACCACTAATCTTTTCTCGTAACGAGGTATAGCCTGCTGACAGAAGTCAGCAGGCTTTTTTTACCCTATTTTTATAGTTGTCGACGGGCCAAACCACTAGGCCATTCAGAAAATATTCAGAGTGAATTTATAGGCTAAGATGGGAGGATGTAACGTATTTTCCTTCTGATAGTGTCTTGGATAATGGGAGGCATTCGATTGGTATTACGGACAACGCAAGTGCTCAATGAAAAAGCAATCCTTGCCGCACTCGAAAAATCTTTTGCTATGATTGAATTTAATATCCATGGAGAAGTGCTATGGGCAAACGAAAATTTTGCTCAGGCGATGGGCTACCGTGTACAGGAGTTAGTCGGCGTACACCACCGGCAATTTTGTACAGCAGAATTCGCCAATAGTTCTGATTACCGGTTATTGTGGAATAACCTGAGAAACGGGAAGATGTTTCAGGAGAAAATCGTACGTCTGGCGAAGGATGGGAGAATGCTTAATCTGGAAGCGACGTATATGCCCATTCATGACGAAAATGGTCGAGTCGTTGCAGTTCTCAAGGTGGCGACAGACATAACAGAGCGAGAATCTGCAAAAGCTCAAATAACTAGCGAACTGAAAAGTATGTCAGAAGAGCTGCTGTCACGTACAGAGGAAGGCATAACCCGCAATCAACAAGTATCTTCGGCAATTGTTCGTTTGACAGAAGACAATAAGAGAAATTTGGGGTATCTTGATGACTTGGAGCAGCAGAATATTGCCGTTCAACGAATTGTGAAGACAATTCGGCAATTTGCCTCGCAAACGAACCTGCTTGCGTTAAATGCAGCGATTGAAGCGGTGCATGCCGGGGAACATGGAAGAGGCTTTCATGTCGTAGCTACTGAAGTGCGAAAGTTAGCGGAGAAAGTACAACAAGCTACACAGGAGATTCAAGCTACTATAGAGGGGATTTCCCAGCATGTCGAAAGAGTCAGTGAAGGAATGAAGACCTCTCAAATGGTCATTACCGACAGCCAACAACAAATTCAGCATGTAGTAGAAGAATTTGCAGGGATCGGCGAAGCTGTTGGCAAGTTGGATAAACAAGCAAAAACATTAAGTCGGATGGTATGACGAATAGGAATCGTTTCAACGAAGTGACCAAGCCTGCTGAATACAATCAGCGGGCTTTTTTCATTTTTATTCGTTCCGCTGCATCATTCCAAACAAAGGGTAATCATCCAATTCGCTGGGCATACTTAACCCATGAATCATTCACCTTCGGGAGATGACGACAGCATGGGTGAGACGTTTCAACAATGGGCATCCAGAACGGGCGACCTAGAGGTGGAGCATGTAGACGGGGAAGGCGGTCGTCTCCGCCTCTATTACCTAAGCACAATGGCAGACAAAAAAGCGGTTTATCAACACGTGCTGCCTCGACTGCAGGAACTGGATTTAACCACTGTCACTTTGCCGCAAATCGAGAGCAAAATCGGCATAACCGTAGATCAACGCCTGTACAGTAAAAAACAGGTCATTGACCGACTTCTTCAAGGCGATATTTATATTCATCTGGATCAAGCAGAGTATGGCGTGTATTTCCCTTCTGACGGCACCCAAGGACGGCAAGTCAGTCCACCAGAGAATGAAACGAACATATTGGGTCCCAAAAACTCGTTTGTAGAGTCTTTAGACGTTAATCTCTCTTTGATCCGAAAGTACATCAAGTCTCCGCTATTATCGTACGAGCGGCTTCAGGTTGGTGAAACTGCACCCGTGGATGTCGCCCTGCTTTATGTAGAAGGGATCTCTAACCCGATCAATGTTCAAACGTTGCGCCAACGTATACAGGATTTAGTAATACCCGGAGTTCCGGATGCCAGTTTCTTGGCGCAATACATTAAAGACAACGATTTTTCTATGTTTCCACAACTGCTTACTACCGAGAGGCCAGACCGGACAGTCGCTGGGTTGATGCAGGGTCAGGTTGCCGTTCTAGTGGAAGGCAGCCCCAGTGCCTTGATGGGGCCGACTACCTTTTCACAACTGTTCCATGCGGTGGAGGATTCCTATTTTCGTTGGATGATCTCCAGTTTTTTGCGGATGCTTCGATCAGGCGCGATTCTGTTGGCTTTGATCTTTACTCCTGTCTATGTCGCGATTTTGACCTTTCACTATGAAATGATTCCCGTGGACCTATTGATATCACTGGCCCAATCCCGTTCTCGGGTCCCTTTCCCGCCTCTGATGGAGGCGATTTTGCTGGAAGGCATCATTGAGCTTTTGCGTGAGGCAGGTGCCCGGCTGCCGACGAAAATCGGGCAAACCATCGGTATCGTGGGCGGTATCGTAATCAACAAGCTATTGTGCAGGCGGGCTTTACCAGCAATATCTTGATTATCATTGTCGCGCTCGGAGCCCTTTCATCATTTAGCTCACCCAGTTATTCACTGGGTGCCGCCATTCGGGTACTGCGATTCCCCATCATTCTGTTAGCGGGGATCTGGGGGGGATTCGGGATTGTTGTCGGTCTGAGTTTTTTGGTGTCACATCTGCTGAGGTTGACAAGTTTGGGCAGCCCGTACCTCGAGCCGCTGTATCCATTGCGTTTATCTGACTTGAAAGACAGTATCATCCGGATGCCGATTTCCTTTTTCTCTTTACGCCCCAAAATATACCGCCCTCTGGACATAAGGCGGTTTGATCCCCAAAAAGGAAGGCAGCATGAAGACATCGATGAGTAGGTGAGAGTCCATGCAAGTCAACGTATTCCCGAAGGCAACGAATCAAATTCCTGCCTATCTCTTCTTTTTTTTGATTTATTCGAATCAGGTCGGTGTTGGCGTATTGGGGTTCGAGCGAGTGATCGTAAGAGAAACTGGTTATGACGCATGGATATCGGTCATCCTCGGGGGTCTGGCCGTCCATCTCGTCATGTGGCTGATCGGCCGAACGCTTAAAAGGTACCCATCCTCTGATTTATATGGAATCAATCACGATGTATTTGGCAAGCGGATCGGCAGTCTTTTTAATTATGGGTACATGCTGTATTTCGTACTGGTTACGATTATGATCATGCGGGATTACATTGAAGTGCTGCAGACGTGGATGTTTACCGAAATAACGACGTGGATTGTCGCGGCCATCATATTGGGATTGGCCCTCTATACGATTCTCGGGGGCATCAGGGTGATCACCGGGTATGTCTTTATCAGTTTCATTATGACGATATGGCTGATCAGTTTTCTGTATTTTCCTTTCCAGCACGCCAGGTGGTCCTACCTTTTTCCGGTTGCGGATTCCACGATCCTGGAGTTACTCGAAGGAGCGAGACGTATGTCTTTGTCGCTGATTGGCTTTGAAATCCTTTACATGCTGTATCCATTCGCCCAAAACAAAGAAAAAGCCCGTGTCTTCGCCCAATACGGTGTACTGTTCACGAATCTGGTCTACCTCATATTGATTATTCTGGCCCTGACGTTTTTCAGCTCGCTGCAGTTGCAGAAAACTACCTGGGCTACACTGACTGTACAGCAGATGGTTCATTTACCGTTTATCGAACGCTTCGAGATGATCATCGTATCGGTTTGGTTATTTGTGATTATGCCGAACGTCATGCTATTTACCTGGAGTGTTGCTCGGGGATTCAAGCGGATGCATCAATGGTCCCATCTGAAATCCACTCTGATCGTACTATTAGCGGTTTTCCTGGGAACGCTGCCAATGATCACCCGAGAACAGGTATCTGCATATACTTCACTCATTTCACAGATCGGTTTTTTTGCTTCTTTTATCTACCCGATCTTTCTCTATCTATGTGTCGTGATCAAGGATTCCTGGCGCAGACGAGGAATGGAGGAGGTGCCGCATGATACGGGGGAATAGTCAACATTTGCCGATACGAAAAATACTGTTGCTTTTCTTGTCTTTGCTGCCTGTTCTGCTAATTAGCGGTTGTCAGCCTACCCAAGTGTTGGACGAGACTACGTTGATTACAGGAATGGGATTTGATCTGTTGGATGACAAGCTTATCCGTGCGACTGTTACGGCTCCCGTAGTCAGTTCTATGGTCCAGCAAAATGATCAGGTGGTGTCCGTCACGGGGACGACGCTATACGGGATCATGAATTCTTTGGATCTCCAATTGGATCGTAGACCTCGCCTGGGCCAATTGCGTATTGTCCTCTTTAGCGAGGAGATGGCAAGAAAGGGGATTTACCCCATCACCGGGGCTTTGAATCTCGTGGAGGTGGGAATTCGCCCCTACATCGGTATTGTCGACGGGAAAGCCTATGATCTTGTGAATGCCTCATACCCGGCGCAGGGGAATATAGGCATATATCTTTACAACATTATTTATAAAAACGTGCGGGGAGAACAACTCCCTTCTCCGACACTTCACGAGTTTATGCGCGATTATTATGGGACTGGAAGCGACCCGTTTTTGCCATACATCGAGCGATTGGGGAATGGCATTAAAGTCAAAGGAGTCGCTTTGTTAAAAAATGATCGGTTCGTCGGTTGGGTGAATCCGCATAAGACTTTTTATATCAAGCTGATGCGCGATCAGTTTCGCGCGGGCTTGTTTCAATTGACGATTCCGACCAAGGATTTGGAATCTGTGCATCCGAACGAGATGGAAGAATCGACGCCGATCGTCTTGGACACGCTTCGAAGTCGTCAGACGGTCAAATTAATCTCCGCAAATCCCCCCACTTTTGACGTCTATGTGGAAGTTCACGCGCGTTTGGCGGAAATGAGGGAGAAAGTCAACTTGGAGAGCAAGAAAGTCATCCGAACCATTGAACGAGAAGTGGAAAATAAGATGGAAAAAGAGATGGCGGATCTTCTCAAAACGCTACAGAAAATGGATGTAGATCCAATCGGCTTTGGAGAAACATATCGGTCACAGTCCCATTTTAGGGAGATGGAGAAAGAAGAATGGAGAAAGTTGTACAGGCAAGCCAAATTTACGTTTCGGGTCAATATGGACATCATTCGCCTGAGTATCACCAACTAGAAGATAGCCGCCTGGGATATTCCGGGATGCGCTATCTTTTTCAAATATTTCCTTGAGTCATGTTTAGCAGAAGGAGGATCCGGGAAAGAAAACAGGAGGAGGTATCTTCAATCATGCAATTATCTGATTTTTCTACGTTGCACTAATTTTACATACAAGAAGGTGAATCTAACGATGAAATGGTTTTATCACATCTCGATCTCAAAGAAGCTGATTATTGTCTTTACAGCAGTTTGCCTGTTTATGGTGGGCATTGGCTTTCTCGGCTATGTCTCACTCAACCGAATCAATGAAGATATGAAAGCCATGTACCAGGATCGATTTTTGCCAGTCATTCAACTGATGTCCGTAAACAAGGCTCTGTCTGAAAATACAGTATTGCTGATGAATGCAGCATCGCTTGATCAAGATTATGACAAGCTGGAGCAAGCGGTTGTAGCCAATCAATCCAAGATGAACACAGGCCTGTCCGATTACGGTCAATTGCCGCTCTCCGAGGAGGAGCGGGACATGCTGGAGGGGGCGCAGACCTTATCCAATGCTTACCAAAACAGCATCAATGAGTCCCTGAAATTGCTGAAAAACAACGATCGGATGGGTCTGATCCTGAAGCTGAACAGCAGCGCAACACAGAAGGCAGCGATCGAAGACCGGATTACCTCGCTCGTAGAGACGCAGGACAAGAGGTCGCAGGAGCTTTATCTGCAGTCTCTTAGCCGCTTTGAGCAATCGAGGAACCTCACAATCATTTTGATTGGCGCAGGGATCTTGCTTTCTCTGATTTTTAGCATCGTACTGACCAGAATGATCGCCAGACCAATCAATGAAGTAAAAGGGCGTCTGGTCGAGATGGCCAATGCAGGCGGTGATCTCACACAGCGCCTCCAGGTGAAATCGCGTGATGAGGTTGGTCAGCTATCCCATGAGTTCAACTCTATGCTCGACAGCATCCAGGGCATCATCAAAGAAGTATTGCATGACTCCCAACTCGTATCTGAGACGGCAAACGCACTGGCGGAGCAGGCCAAAAAATCCAGTCAGGCAAGCGAAAATATCGTGTTGACCGTCAAGCAGATCGCGGCTGGCGCGGAAACACAGGTAGAGAGCATTTCCGAGACCTCCGCCTCGATGACACAAATGTCGTCGGGAATTCAGCAAATTTCCGCGAGCACGCAGGAAGTCACTTCCTCTGCCAACATGGCGCGGGAAATGGCGGAAAACGGAAGACAAACGATCGATCAATCCATTGAAAAAATGGAAACGGTCACAACGAATGTTCTGCAAGCGTCGGAAATGATCAAGCATTTGAATCAGAGCTCACAAGCGATCGGGACGGTTATCAATGTGATCAGCGGAATTGCTGCGCAGACGAATCTGCTCTCCCTGAACGCTGGAATCGAAGCTGCCCGGGCATCGGAGCATGGACGCGGATTTGCGGTTGTCGCCAACGAGATTCGCAAACTGGCGGAGGAATCCCATCAGGCAGCGGAACAAATCGCGGTTATGATCAAGCAAATCCAGAATGAAACAACCAAAGTGTCAGCATTCATGATCGCCGAAACGGAAAATGTAAAAGCCGGACTGGAAGCGGCAGAGGAAGCCCGTGATGCGTTCCAGCAAATCCATTCGGCAATCGAGACAGTGGGCAGGCAAATGTCGGAGGTGGCGGCGGCGACAGTTCAGATGTCCGCAGGTACAGAGGAAGTCCTGCAATCCGTCGGGACTGTTGTTCAGGTGGCAGAAGCCGCTTCGGATATGACGCACAAAGCGCAGCAAGATGCTGAAGAGTCGCAAGAAGTGATGAATCAGATGGTTTCTTCCATTTCGTCAATGACGGATATATCACAGCGGCTGCAAAATCTGGTGGTACAGTTCAAGGTGTAGCTTCTTATCGGAAAAGCGCAGGACGAATCTCCTGCGCTTTTCTTTTCGCATAAATCTGACAAAATATAATGGAGTTTTCAGACTTGCGATGCTACAATCAGATTTGTCTGTTTCTCGTCAAGGTTGGGGAGAGATGGACAAGCTCTTATTCATTTCATCGTTCGCAGATAGGTGGAGATCATGATGTTACTGAAAAAGTGGACCAGCGTCCTTCTGGCGACCGCGCTGATGAGCCCGGTATCGGCATTTGCACAGGGGACAAGTCAAGCTGCGGGACAAGCGCCGCAAGGGATCGCAGCCAGCGTCAAACAAGTGATGCCAGCAGATATGGTATTCACGAATGCCGTCGTGTACACCGTGGACCGGAACCGCAATGTCGCCCAGGCGGTAGCGATTCGCGGAGACAAGATCGTCTATGTCGGTACCGACGAGGGCGCGAAAAAGTACATAGGAAGCAAAACAAAAGTAACGGATTTGCAAGGAAAAATGATCTTGCCCGGCTTTATCGACAGCCACACGCACGCAAGCAAAACAACCGGGTTGATCTATTCCATCGACCTGTATGACGGAGGCTCCATCGAGGAATACCTCCACATCATTGAAGCGTTTGTGAAGGAGCATCCGCACGAAAAGGCGCTGCAGGGACGCGGCTGGAGCAATCCTGTGGCGCCGGGCATCGGTCCGAAAAAAGAAGACCTGGACAAGGTGGTTCCGGATGTACCCCTCGCATTGACGTCTGATGACGGCCATTCTCTTTGGGTGAACTCTGCGGCCATGAAGCTGGCGGGCATCACCAAAGATACCCCCAATCCAGAAGGCGGCATTATCGAGCGCGATCCAAAGACGGGGGAACCATCGGGAACTCTGCGTGAAAAGGCAATGGATCTGGTACTGGCAAAAATCGGCGGTTACACCGTCGAGCAGTACAAGAGCGGCATCGAGGAGTATCAGCTCAAAGCGGTCGAACGCGGCGTGACGACAGTGCGCGACCCTGACATGCTGCGTTATCCGAACGTTTTGGAAGCTTACGAAGAGCTGGCGAAAGAAAACAAGCTGACGATTCGCTACCGCAACGCGATTACAGCCGATCCGGACAAGGGTCCTGAGCAGATCGCCGAGTTTGTCAAAATCAGAGAGCGGAATCAAAATCCTCTGTTCCAGGTCAATGCCGTCAAAATCTTCATGGACGGGGTTGTCGAGGGTGCTACGGCATACCTGGAAAAACCGTATGAGCATAAGCACACCAATGGAGAACTGATCTGGAATCCGGAGGTTTACAAAAAAACCGCTGCTGAGGCAGACAAAGCCGGCTTCCAGCTCCATGTCCACTCCATCGGGGATGCATCGACCCGCATCGCGCTCGACGGTATGGAATATGCTGAAAAACAGAATGGCGCCCATGATTCACGCCACTCGCTGGTTCACCTGCAATTGGTGAATCCGGAGGACATCGCCCGTTTCAAAAAGCTGGGCGCAGTCGGTATTGTACAGCCGTTCTGGTTCATGCAGGAAGAGGGCTATTACGATGAGATTGAGGTTCCGTACCTGGGACATGAGCGCGCGCAGCAAGAATACCCGATGAAAAGCTTTATTAATCAAGGCGTCCATATCGCTTCATCGAGTGATTACATCGTGACGCCGGAATTCAATCCGCTGCATGGCATCCAACAAGGGATTACCCGCATTGAAGAGGGAGAAACCGATCCAAGCAAAATCGCCAATCCCGATGAACGAGCCACGTTGGCTGACATGATCGCCAGCTTCACCATCGACGGCGCGTACGCGAATCGCGTGGATGATCTGACTGGATCGATTGAAGTGGGTAAAAAGGCTGACATCATCGTCCTGGACAAAAACCTGTTTTCCATCCCGGTGACAGAAATCAAGGATGCACAAGTCTTGCTCACATTGGTAGAAGGAAAAGAAGTGTATCGCCATCAGGATAAAAAGTAGTCAAACGCAAAGAGGCCGGACCCGATCAGCAAATTTCCTGATTGAGGTCCCGCCTCTTTTTTTCGTCAATCCATTCAGAGTTCCGTCATCCCTGTCCAGGTCGATATGAACGATTCTGCCTGGTACCTGCTGCGAAACCCGCTGATCAGCACTTCACAAGCTTCCCGAAAGACGGGAGTTAGTTGATCGATTCTTTCTTGTGGGCTTTCGCCAGGGAAGGAATGCGTGACGATAATGCCATGCAGGGTATAGAAAAGAATATGCACATTCGTCAAAAGCTGCTCATCCTTCTCCACGAATGGCAAAGAATGCTGAATGGCCAGCTTGAATTTCGCAAATATTTCTAACCGGATTTGATTGATTTCCAGCAAGGGCTGAGTCGCTTCGACAGGGGAGGATTTGACCGTAAAGAGAAAGGGATACGTGTTGCGAAAGGTCAAACCAAAGCGGATCAACGCGAGACAGAGAGTGGTCAGTATTTCATGGGGATGCCCTTCTTGGTCCATGATATCGTCCAGCTGCTTTTTCAGGGCTTTTAGTAGAGGGAGGGAGAGTTCGAGAAGGAGTACTTCCTTTTCCCTGAAGTAAATGTAGATGGCGGTATGCGAACATCCCGCCTTCTTGGCAATTTCGCGCATGGTCACAGCGTCGTATCCGCGGCTCATAAACAACTCTTCCGCCGCGGAGAGGATATTTCGTCTGGTTTCCTCGGCCTTCTTTCCTTGTCTTCTCGACATGATCCGATCACCTCACTGTAACCTTCCAATGATGTTTAATTCCATCAACATACTAAAATCAAGATTGAAAATCCTGATTCGAAAGGTTCATTCTGGGTCAGAAAACGGAAGGGATCTGCCGCTGTCGCTGGCAGATCCCATAGTAAGTCCTATTTCCATAAGGAGATGCCTACGCTTTCTTCTTCCCGAGTGGCAATCTCGTTCATTTTATCTATTTCTACAATGCGTATTGCCCCTCTATGGGAAAGTTCGATGATTCCCATTTCCTTCCATTTGTGAAGGATCTTGTTGACCGTGATGCGGGAGGCATCGATATAGCGGGCAAAGGAGGTCTGGTCGATCGGGACGTTTTCATTTTGATGGATCGAGTGCAGACGGATCAGATAATGCGCCATTTGCTGCTCCACCGGACTGTCCTGAAAAGCGATCACCTCGGCCAAAAGGCGAACTTTAAAGATTTGCGAATTGGTGAACAACACGGCTGCCTGGGGATGATCCATGCAGATATTGTTCAATGCTTCATCGGAAAAGTAGTACAAAATAGAGGGATTCGTCGTAATGGCAGAGGTCAAGTAGGAGCCCTTGTAAGCGCCATGCTCGCCTGACAGCATCCCGACAGGCACGTAATCAATCGTTCGTTCATGTCCATTGGCAGAAAGGAGGATGATTTTAAGTCCGCCGCGATCCAGGTAATAGAAGCCTTTTCCCTGCTCTCCCTGGCGATACACGACTACATTTTTCTTCACCTCCATCTTCTGTCCGTACATCAGGTAAGGAGACCACTGGTAGCGAAGATTCGTCATGAATTCACTCCTTTTCCAAGGATCAACGTGCGCAGATCGACGGGATTACCGTTTCTGTATCCGGGTAGACGGTGGCACGCAGCAGGTCGGGATCCTTGATGGTAAACATCCGGTTTTGGAATTCCACCATGCCTTGCTCTTTCCACTGTCTCAAAATTTTATAGACCGTGATTCGAGTCAGCCCCGCACAGTCAGCCAAATCCTGCTGGGTGAGAGGAACCTCGTAGTTTTTATACTCCTCGCATATATTGAGCAAAAGAGTGGCAATATGCTCTTCGGATGTAAGCGCCTTCATATTTATCGCGGATACGAGCGTCCGCATCTTTTGGTGGATAGTTTGTGTTAATAGGGTTAATAGCTCCGGCTGCACTTTTAGCATCTCTTGAAACTGAGAACAGGAAAAGTGGTAGACGACCGAGTTTTTGGCGGCAATGGCAGAAGTGAAGTGCGTTTGCTGGTCCATCGATTGAATCCCCATGATTTGACCGGGAACGACAATGTTGAGCAAGCGGTCGTTTCCCTTGACGGTAGTGGAAACAATCTTGACCAAGCCCTTATGGAGATAGTAAAATCCTTCTCCCATCGTACCTTGCTTGTAGATGACCGATTTTCGTTTCCAAAATTGTCTGGTTCCGTACTTCAGGAATGCTTCCCACTTCGTGTCTGTTTCAAAAGGAATTACCATAGAGAACACTCCTTCCATTTGGATTGAAGCCTCAAAAAAGGTTATTCAATTGTGCAGCAGACTACTTGCCTTGAATTTGTGACATTTGCTGCAAATGCAGTGCCTCTTCCGTAACCTCATGAATCGAGGAAGCGAGTTGGACAATGCCCTGTGCCTGCTGGTTGGAGAGATTCTTGGAATCCAGGACCATGTTGGACAAAGAGGCCATCTCATTTTGCAAAAAAGAAAGCTTGTCGGAAATATCCTTTGCCAAATTACTGGAATGCAGCGCTAGCCTGCGCATTTCTCCAGCTACGATCGAAAAGCCTTTTCCATGTTCTCCGGCGCGTGCCGCTTCGATCGAGGCATTAAGTCCCAGGACTTCTGACTGTCTGGCGATCTGCGAGATGGATTTCAGCACCGCAAACGTAGCATGCAGACGATCTTGCATCAGCTGCATGGTTTGATACAGGCGTTCACTGTGGGAGGACAAGGATTCCGAGCCTTCCTGCATTGCGCGGGATTGCGCGGAGACCTCCTCTACGATATCGGATAGATGCTGGGCAATCTGAGCCAGCTTGTTCTGACGGTCAAGGCTGACCCCGAAGACAAGGGCGCCACAGACGGCTCCATCTTCCTCGATTGGAAGTGCCCCAGCGACATAAGCGACACCGTACACAGATGAGTCCATCACTTTGGTGATTGGTTTTTTGTTTTTCAAAATGAAATTGGCGAGACTTCCTTCACGGATCGGATCGTCGACGGATAAGCCAAAACGCAAGGATTGTCCTGCGATATAAGTCAGGAATTTCTCTCGATTGGTCACTCCCAGAGTAAAATCCTCCTCGAAGCACAGAACCATTTTATGCATGAGGGGAGCGACGCGAACTACTTGCTCGAGCAGGCTCATCACTTTCAAACTCCTTCACAAACAATGTTTTTTGTTCCAGGAGCATGGTAGAATGCGAATTATGGGAATTGTCTATGATCTCATTATAATTAAAAATTTTAGAAACTTACAGTACATTGGGAATGCAGTAGGAAAAAAAGCGGATAAAAGGTTAAGCAGGTTACAAACGCTGCTGAAGAGTAGCACTTTTTGTCCAAAAAACTAGGATAATACGTTAAGCAATTTACATAGACACTTCTGATATTTCAGTAAAATCGGATTAGTGGCAATTTCATGGCACCGCCGAATTCCTACATTTTTCCGACATTTTTCATCAAAAATTTGAACATTTGGGGGTAAACAATGAAGAGGTTCAAAAAATGGGGTGCTTCCCTGATAAGTGTTTCTCTGCTGGTGCTGATGACGACGGCCTGTGGCGGGGGAGCAACGAATACGTCTTCACAGCCAGCGCCTTCACAGCCTGGTGATGCTGCGCCTTCAACGGACGCTGCCAAGCCAACCTACAACTTTAAGCTGGCTCATATCACGCCGCCGACACATATGTGGCATCTTGCTGCCGAGAAGTTCCGGGATGAGCTGGATCAACGTTCCGGCGGCCGCATGAAGCTGGAAATCTATCCGTCCAGCCAATTGGGTACCGAAGCTGACATGGTACAGCAGATCGCTTCGGGTTCTGTAGATTTCGGTTTCATTACCGCAGCGTATCTGAGTTCCCGTGCGCCATCCTATGCAGCCTGGCTGGCTCCATATGCCTTTAAAGACCTGAATGAAGCCAATGAAGCACGTAAAGCAGAAGTCTCCAAAAAAATCCTCGGCACACTCGAAGAACAAGGCCTCATCGGCCTGGACTACTTCTTCGCGGGTCAGCGCGTGATGCTGTTTAAAGACAAGGAAGTTCTCAAACCGGAAGACATGGCCGGTCTCAAGCTTCGCGTCACACCGAGCCCGCCGCTGACTGATTTCTACAAGTCTGCAGGGGCTGCTACGGAAGGCTTGCCGCTGCCAGAAGTATACTCTGCTGTACAGACAGGCGTAATCGACGGCATGGACATGGATCTGGATGCTACCATTTCCAACAAATACTATGAGGTCGTCAAATACGGCGCAGTCACCAACCACATGGTGTGGCCGGCTGTAGCGATGGCGAGCAAGGCAAACTTCGACAAGATGCCGGAAGAGGACAAGCAGATCATCCGCGAAGCAATCGACGCGGCAGCAAATTTCTCTGCGACGACGAGAGCGGGACAGGAAGAAGAGTTCAAGAAGACCCTGAGTGACAATGGCATGAAAATTTATGAAATCGATTCCAAGCTGTTTGAACCATACATGAAGCAGTTCGATGAAAAATATGGTCCAACAGACCCTCTCATCAAAGAATTCCTTGATACATTCCGCAAATAGCAAGCGAGGGGGAAATTATGATGAAAGCATTGAGCGATGGCATATCCAGAATTGAAAAGCTCCTAGGCATTGTGCTGATGTTGGCAATGGCCGTCGTCGTTACGTTAGCAGTCGTCTTTCGCTATTTGCTTAATGCGCCCTTTTCGTGGGCGGGTGAAGTATCTGTCTACCTGCTGATATGGGTCAGCTTTATCGGAGGCAGCCTGGGACTGAAGTACAAGTCCCAGGCCGCTGTTACCATTCTGCTGGATTACTTGCCTGCAAAAGTACAGAAGATCCTGCTGATCATTGGCCATATCTTGATTTTGCTGTTTTTTGGACTCATGCTTTACTACAGCTATCAATGGGTGTTTTCTCCCGGTGTGGCTTTTCAAAAATCGAGCGCCTTGTTGTTGCCGATGTGGATTCCGTTCAGCTCGGTTCCGGTCGGACTTACCTTTGCCACCATTCACGTCTTGTCCAACCTGATCGAGATGTTTAGAGAGGAGGAAGCTCAATGACCGTCCTTGTAATCCTGCTCTTCCTTCTTTTTCTAGTGATCGGGATTCCGATTTCGCTTGTCTTGGGCATGATCACGATCTGTTATTTCTTCCTTATGGGGAATACGACGCTGCTTACCTCTACTCCGATGCGCCTTTTTTCCGGTCTGGAAAACTTCGGACTGCTGGCGATTCCGCTGTTCATGCTGGCGGGTGAGCTCATGAACGGAGGGGGCATCACGACGCGCCTGGTCAAGTTTGCCCGCGTATTTGTCGGACATGTGCGGGGAGGATTGGCGTATGTAACGGTCATCTCCAACATGTTCCTCGCTTCCATATTGGGCTCTGCCAATGCACAAGCTGCGATGATGAGCAAGGTCATGGTTCCGGAGATGGAGAAGGAAGGCTACACGAAGGACTTTGGATCAGCTCTGACGCTTGCCTCCTCCATCGTGGCGCCGATCATTCCACCCAGCATGATTTTTATCATTTACGGCACGTTATCCGGCTCCTCCATTGGTGGCCTTTTCATGGCGGGGATCATCCCGGGAATCATCTATGGCATCGGGTTTATTGGCTTGATCGCCTATATGGGGTACAAGCACAACTTCCCCAAAAGCAATCGTGCTACGGCAAATGAGATGGTCAAAAGCACGGTCAGCGTGCTGCCGGCCCTGCTGGTTCCGGTCGTAATCATTTTCGGTATCTTGAGCGGTGCCTTTACGGCGACAGAATCGGCAGCAATTGCCTGTGTGATTGCTTTTATCGTAGGTGCCTTCCTGTATCGGGAGCTCGATCTGAAGCAGCTGCCGCAAATTTTCATCAATACGGTAATCAGCACGGCGACTGTTACGTTCCTGATTGCCATGGCCAATATCTTTGGCTGGATGATTGCGTTTGAACAAATTCCGCAGTTGATCGCGAATACGATGCTGTCCATTTCGGATAATCCATTTGTCTTCTTGCTGCTGGTCAACCTGCTTCTGTTATTGCTCGGGATGATTTTGGACGGGATCGCCGCCCTGATTATCCTGGTACCTGTCTTGATGCCGCTGGTGACAGCATTCCAGATCGACCCGATCCATTTTGGGGTGATCATCTGTATCAACCTGACGATTGGATTGCTGACGCCGCCAGTCGGTACCGGCCTGTTTATCGTCTCCTCCATCGCAGAGGTGAAGTTCGAGAGACTGGTCAAGGCGACCATGCCGTTCTTAATCGTAGCGATTATCATCCTATTCATTATTACGTACTGGTCAGATGCCGTCCTCTTGGTGCCGCGAATGCTGGGACTGACGACGTAGTCTAAAACAAAAAGCCAAACACATATACATGGCAGGGAAAAGGAGGTTGTCAACGTGAAATTACTGGGGATATCAGGAACGATCATCGGAGCCAAAACAAGTATCCTGGTGCAAAAGGTACTGGATGAGGCAAAGAAGCTTGCTCCCGAGATCGACGTGGAGATGCTGGACCTACGTGATTATCAGATGTCATTGTGTGACGGAAGAGATCCGGCCGCCTACCCGGATGATACCAAAAAGGTAATCGATCTCGTGTCATCGGCGGATTTCTATCTGATTGGTACACCGATTTTCCAAGGCTCGATGACAGGCGCTTTGAAAAATTTGTTCGACCATATTCCTCCACAGGCGATGCGCAACAAGGTGATGGGTTTCGTAGCCAATGGCGGCACCTATCAGCATTATCTGGTCATCGAAAATCAGTTGAAGCCAATCGCGGGATATTTCCGTGCCTACGTGGCACCTGGCTTCGTCTACGCTCACGCGGATCACTTCAACAAGCAAAATGAGATTGTGGACGAGGATGTCCGAAGCAGAATCAGCAACCTGGCGCAGGAGCTGGTGCATATGCAGACAGCGCTGAAAGGTGCATCAAGCGTCTCAAACCAATAAATGCCTCAAAACTAAACCTTCACTGACTAATTCTGTCAGTGAAGGTTTTTTATACTGGGAAATGTACGAGTTCATTTGAGGGAGGAATGGATGATGTTTACGAAAGTAGCCGATTTTGCCGCAGAATGGGAGCAGGAGTCAGCCATAACCGTCAAACTGCTGGAGGCTTTGACGGATGAAGCATTGAATCAGCGGGTTGCAGAAGGACACTGGACATTGGGAGAGATCGCCTGGCACCTGGTCCAATCGATTAACTACATGAGCAGCATGGGGCTTAGCTTTCCTGCACCGCAGGCTGAGCAACCGACGAGTGCAGCTGCGATTGCGGCAGAATACCGCACCATCAGCCGGGAGATGCTGCACGCTGTCATGACACAATGGGATGATGCCAGTCTTCTGGAGGTGAAGGAGATAGCCGGAGGACAGTGGAGAAACGGAGACTCACTCCGACTGACGATCACACACCAGGCCCATCATCGTGGTCAAATGACAGTGTTGATGCGGCAGGCAGGCATGAAGGAGATCCCGAGTATTTTCGGTTAACAGGAGCTGCTATACCAGAAAATGGCCGTATGGTAGAATGGGCAAAACGAGTTCGCGATGAAAACGAGGTGATAGGGACATGTCCAAGGCAGACAACATGTTATCCATTCTCTGGCTGCTCAGATCAGGGAGGAGAATGACAGCGCAGCAGTTGGCGGACGAGTTGGAAATTCATATCCGCACGGTCTACCGCTGCATCGATTCGTTGTGTGCCAGCGGCGTTCCGATCATAGCGGAAGCAGGACATCATGGCGGATACCGGATTATGGATCACTTCTCCAAGGCTCCGCTCCTGTTCAATCAGGATGAACAAAAGGCGCTCATGCATGCTTCGATATTTGCCAAGGAAACGGGCTACCCGTTCACCGAAGACCTCAATCGGGCCATGAAAAAATTGAAACAATATACTAACCAAGACCAACAGGAGCGCATGGATCAACATGCGGAAGGGTTGGCAGTGATTCATCATCCTCCTGATAGCAAGCAGATTATTTTCCTGCAGACGTTGGAGGAAGCACTCTCGCAAAGAGTTTCCGTAGATCTGACATATAAGAAGGAACGAGATACGGAGTCCGTCACCCGCCGCTTTGACCCGTACGGAATCGTATATTGGAAGGGAAGCTGGTACACAGTAGGCTTCTGCCATTTGCGAAAAGCGCTGCGCAGCTTTCGGGCTGACCGGATTGTCGCGGTCAAGCGGACTGACGAAGTCTTCGAGCGCCCTGCTGATTTTTCTGCCAAGGAGTATTTGCTCTCATCCCTGCTTCCTGGCTCCAAGGAAGACGAATCACTGGTGACGGTTCGAATACAAGGACATGAGCATGCCCTCGACGAGCTTTGCAAGCATTGGCTGTTTGGTCACACCCTTGCACAGAGGATGGTGGGGGAGGCAGTCTTCGAGCTGGGGGCTGATTCGTTCCTAAGCTATGTGCCGTATTTTTTGCTCCCTTATGGAAGGGCCATTCGCATCGTGGAGCCGACAGTCCTGATCAGGAAAATGGTAGAGGTCTCACTGGAAATGGCAGCTCATTATCAGCAGTTGCTGCCTTCGCCGGCAGCGGATGTGGAGTAGCGAATAGCGAAGAATGAATAGGAATTTGCTCAGGCCATGTATAGCCTGGGCATTTTTTTTTTGAAAAGATTGTTTGAAAAGCGATCCATTTGGTGACAAATAAAGAACAATCCCTGAAAATGCATGCACTTGACTTGAAACAATCGAAACATTCATATAAACTAAAACTAATATGCATGCTAAATGTTTTGTGTATAAACGAATCAGTGCTTTGTACTCGTGTTTCACAGGGCGTTTTACGGGAAAGTGGCATGATTGCTTTCCCCCTGAATATGGATTGGAGGCGCTTTATTTTTGAGTAAAGGCACCAAGTGAATGGGGGGCATTCTATGGATCATATGATTTTTGAAGTAGGGACAGCACTAATCCTAATTGCCATCGCTTCATTACTGGCAAGCAAGCTGAAGTTTTCCATCATTCCCTTCCTCATCGTACTGGGCATGCTGGTAGGGCCGCATGCACCGACTATCGGGATCTTGGATTTTACGTTTATTGAAAGTCAAGAAATCATTGAATTTATGGGGCGAATCGGGGTTCTTTTCCTACTGTTCTACCTCGGGCTCGAATTTTCTGTCCCCAAACTGATCAAATCAGGCCGAAATATTGTGTTCGGCGGCACCATCTACGTTATCCTCAATTTTTCCTTAGGTCTTGCCTACGGATTCTTCCTCCAATATCCTATCTACGAAACATTAATCATTGCTGGAATGGTCTCCGTCTCGTCCACGGCGATTGTTGCCAAAGTCCTCGTTGATCTGAAGCGAACCGGGAACTCCGAGACGGAATTGATTCTAGGAATGATTTTGTTTGACGACATTTTCCTGGCTGTTTTCCTCTCCGTGATGTCTGGGCTTCTGCTTGGAGGCGCTACTTCTGTAGGGGGCATGATCCTTTCCGTAGCGATCTCGATCGGTTATATGCTGTTGTTCTTCGTCATTGCGCGAAAAGGAACCAAGTTGTTAAACAAAATTCTCAACATCTCTTCCAATGAGATTTTTATCATCGTGGTATTCTCTGCGCTGTTCTTCGTAGCCGGTTTTTCAGAAACCCTGCATGTGGCAGAAGCCATTGGCGCATTGTTGTTCGGTCTCGCCCTGTCAGAGACGGATCATAGCAAACGCATCGAAAAGCTGGTGGTTCCTTTCAGGGATTTCTTTGGCGCTGTCTTCTTTTTCAGCTTCGGATTGGGAATCGATCCCTTGACTTTAGGAAATGCAATCTGGCCGGCTTTGGGAGCCGTAATTTTGACTATCCTAGGTAATGTCATTTCTGGTATGATAGCGGGACGTAAGGCTGGTCTCTCCCACAAGGCATCTACCAATATCGGTCTGACGATCATGGCGCGCGGTGAGTTTACGATCATCGTGGCCAACCTGGGGATCGCGGCCGGCCTGATGCCTATATTGAAGCCTTTTTCCGCCATGTATGTGCTGATACTGGCCATCTTGGGGCCGTTGTTTGCAAAAGAGTCGAAGTACATCTATAAAGGCTTTGACAAGATCTTCAAATGGAGCAAGCCGCAAGAAAAAGTGAAAAACCAAGCGTAACGGAACGGAGGATGGACAAGATGGATTATATTCGCGAATCAGATTTGCCAGGGATTGGGAAGAAGTTCCAGGTGGAAACAAGGTCAGGAGATAAAATGGTGATCGTCATCCATGATGATGGGAGACGTGAGCTGTATCATTTCAACGAGGATGATCCAGACGAGAGCATCTCGATGGTGACTCTCGAGGATGAAGAAGCCAGACAGGTGGCGGCGATTATCGGGGGGATGACCTACAAGCCGAAAGCGCTGGAGACAATCGAAGTCTCTCTGGATGAACTGATCATCGAGTGGTACAAGATCGAATCCCATTTCAAATGCATCAACAAAACCATCGCGGAGCTGCAGGTGCGTCAACGTACCGGCGCAACCATCCTGGCGACGGTCGAAAAAAGCAAACAAAAGATCAATCCCGGGCCCAACGATGTGCTTCAGGCGGAAATGACACTGGTCATGGCGGGAGAGCGGAAGCAGATCAAGCAGTTAAAAGAGCTTCTGGTCCACGGGTAGCAAAAGGGAAAAAGAAACGTGCATCTGACTGTTACGCAAAGGGAGGCTATACCCCAGGCTAACAGGACAGATGCACGTTTTTTTACAGGCATTTACTTGGAGAGATCCAGAAGATTTTGCGACAACGAGGTAAGCTCTTGCACACTGGCTGTGATTTCTTCGGTCGCTGCAGCCTGGGAGTGAACCATTTGCGCACTTTCGTTTATTTTTTCGGACACATCATTGATGGCGTTATTGATTTCCTGAAGGCTCTGCTCAATGTTCTTTACAGCGTCGCGGCTGTGCTTGGCAAGCTTGCGAATCTCGTTGGCTACGACATCAAAGCCTCTACCGTGTTCTCCAGCGCGTGCTGCTTCAATCGCGGCATTCAGACCCAACAAGTGGGACTGATCGGAGATTTCATCGATCAGACGGCTGATTTCCGATGTTTTTTTCGCGTATTCTTTCATATTGGTCATCAATCCGACGATGAACTCCTGAGTCGAGGAGATAGACTGGGCTTTATCTGCGATATCGGTAATCGATGCGGCAATTTGTTCCAGAGATGCGGCGAGATGCTCTGCAGAGGAAGCGATTTTTTCCTGTTGGTCCAAAGACCAGCCGACGCCGAATGCACCGACGGTTGTTCCATTTTCGTCTTTGATTGGCATGGTCACACAACGGAAGGGAACGCCGCGGACTTCTTTGGGAACGTACACGCGCAAGACTTGATCGGCTTCGATCGCATCGTACAAACCATCGCCTTTGACAATGGGACAACCCAAGTAGACGACGTCCAATGTTATACCAGGATGGTAAAAGGTGACCTTTTCCAGATCCGTGATGCAGACCATGACGTCATCATCTTTGTACACTTCGGAAAACAACGGAGATACCTGCATAAGTGAATCGTACATACCCATGTTCTTGTCAATCCTTCTTTCTTGGTAGTAATAATAGACTCGATACCATCGCCATACATGAAAAAGTTTCCCTAAAATGGGTATCGGCAACTATTGTGTCGACAAATAGGGATTAAACGCAAAATAGTACGAAAAATGGCGAATTTTTAAAGTCATTGGATATATTTACTATACCACATGACAAATGTCATATCCTTCACTTGACGTTTATGACTACAGCTGACACGTCTAACTCTTTACAATGAAGACAGAACACTGCGACTGGCGTGTATACGAGAGGCGTCAGCGAGAGGAGACATGTCATGCATCAATCGAACATCGCTCACTTGAAAAAAGAGGTTGCTCCCTTTGAGCAGACGAATCTTAAGCTGAGCATCAGACAGATCATCAACACGCTGGTGCCCTATATTCTGCTTTGGTACGCAGCCTATCTCAGTCTTTCGGTATCCTACTGGCTCACCCTGCCAATCCTCGTTGTCGCGAGTGGTTTTTTGATTCGTACTTTTATCATTTTTCATGACTGCTGCCATCAATCCTTTTTCCAAAATCGCTTGGCTAATGATATTCTCGGCACGATTACGGGTGTGCTGACGCATGTTCCTTATGAGCAATGGAAAAATGCCCATTCAATCCATCATGCCACCAGCAGCAACCTCGACAAGCGAGGCGTGGGGGACATCTGGATTCTGACTGTCAATGAATACGAGGCAGCGCCGCTGTGGCTCCGCCTTGCTTATCGGATCTATCGAAATCCTATCGTCATGTTTGGCCTTGGCCCGATCTATGTATTTTTGCTGCAATACCGCTTCAATCGCAAAGGGGCAAGACGAAAAGAACGCCTCAATACGTATTTGACCAACCTGTTGATCGCTGGTTTTTATGCCGTCATGGTTTGGGCGGTCGGGTGGCAGACCTTCCTGCTGATTCAAGGCCCGATTTTTTATCTCTCCGGATTGTTCGGCATCTGGCTGTTTTATGTACAGCATCAGTTCGAGGATTCGTATTTCGAGAATGAAGAGGAATGGAGCTACGTCAAGGCGGCAGTAGAGGGAAGCTCATTCTATCAGCTGCCCAAGCCGCTGCAATGGATTACAGGCAATATTGGCTTCCATCATGTGCACCATCTCAGCCCGAAGGTTCCCAACTACCATCTGGAAAAAGCGCATGAGTCCACGCCACCGCTCCAGCATGCTACAACGATTACGCTGAAGACAAGCTTGAAGTCGCTGCAATTTCGCCTGTGGGATGAAGAAAACAAAACGTTTGTCAGTTTTCGTTCGCGAAAGCGTCATCCTCGCCGTGTCGACCATGCGAAGGAAGTTATTCGCACAGGTCAGGCGTATATGGAAGGAAAATAACCCCCCACGAGCAGTCCGATTCGTATACACTTACCTTATCGGCATGTAAAGGTGGAATCGTATGCAAAAGTGGTACCAGATCTTTCATAAAAGCACTGGGCTAAGTCCGTATGTGTGGGTTGTCTTCCTGATCCTGCCTTTCTACTTTATTTTTCGCTCTTCCTCCACGTATGAAGTGGTGTTTGGGATCTGCATGATTCTGGGGTTTTTCATCTGCTACGTTTTCTCTTTTTTATCCAAGGGATGGCAGATGTACTTTTGGACGAGTCTGCAGATCGTTATTTCGATCACGATGACATTATTGTTCGGCTATGTATACTTTGCTTTGTTCCTCGCCTTTTTTATCGGCAATATCCAGAACAAAGTTGGCTTCTTTACGCTCTACACGATCCACCTGATCAGCTCTGTCGTATCGATCAACATGGGGTTCATCACCAAAAACTCGGATATTATCACCCAGCTGCCATTTGTCCTGGTGAATCTCATTGCGGTCATCCTTTTGCCCGTCACCACGTACAACCGGAACAAGCGGGAGCAGTTGGAAGGCCAGCTGGAGCACGCGAACAAGCGAATCTCGGAGCTGGTCAAGCTGGAGGAAAGACAGCGCATTGCGCGCGATCTGCATGATACGCTTGGGCAGAAGCTTTCCCTGATCGGCCTGAAAAGCGATCTGGCTGCCAAGCTGATCAACAAAAACCCGCAGCAGGCTCAGACAGAGCTGCGTGAAATCCGGCAGACCGCCCGAATTGCCTTGAAAGAGGTGCGGGAGATGGTGACGGAAATGCGCGGAACCCGCTTGGAGGATGAAATTCTCCGAATCAGACAGATTTTCCATGCGGCGCAAATTTCGTTTAAGCTGGAAGGCGAGACCAATCGGACGAACATCTCCCTGATCGTGGAGAATGTCGTCAGCATGTGCCTGAAGGAAGCCGTGACCAATATCATCAAGCACAGCCAGGCTACGGAGTGCCGTATCGAAATCCAGCCTTCACGTACGGAGTTGACGGTAAGGGTGCAGGATAACGGTGTTGGCTTTACGGAGGAGACAGTGTACGGAAAAGGCAATGGCCTGCGCGGAATGCGGGAGCGGCTGGAGTTCGTAAATGGCACGATGGAGATAATAGCGGATGAGGGTACGACCCTTGTAATCAAGGTGCCAAGCGTTCTGAAGAAACCGGAGAAGGAGGTGGGGGGATGATACGAATCGTCATTGCAGAGGATCAGCGTATGCTATTGGGCGCATTGGCTTCCCTGATCGATCTGGAGGAAGACATGCAGGTGGTCGGCAAGGCAAGCAATGGAGAGGATGCTGTCAAGCTGGTGCAGCTCCACCAGCCCGATATTTGCATTATGGATATTGAGATGCCGGTCAAAAGCGGATTGGAAGCCGCTGAAGAGTTGCGCGGATCCGGCTGCAAAGTGATGATCCTGACCACTTTTGCCCGTCCGGGGTACTTTGAACGCGCGCTCAAGGCAGGCGCGCACGGCTATCTCTTGAAGGACAGCCCCAGCGAGGAGCTGGCCAGCTCGATTCGCAGCATCATGGCAGGACGGCGCATCTACGCACCGGAGCTGATCGATGAAGCCTACGGCCAGGAAAATCCGCTGACAGAGCGGGAGAAAGAAGTCCTTCTTCTGATGGCGGACGGCAAAAACACCAAGGAGATCGCCAGCGAACTGTTCCTGACGACGGGCACAGTGCGAAATTACATCTCCGTCATCCTCGACAAGCTCGATGTAAGCAACCGAATTGAAGCAATCATGCGATTCAAGGAAAAAGGCTGGTTTAAATAGCCTTTTTTTTCTTTGTCTGCTTGCTCTTTCTTATTTCCGGCAGAGGCGTCAAAAATCATGTATACTACATACAGGAAAACCTGTTAAGCGAATGAAGAGGAGAAAGGCGGAGAAGAAATGAAGGTAGCGATCGCACAGCTCACTTCCACTTTAGATAAAGAGCAGAATTTGCAAAAGGCACTCGCGTATGTAGCCAAGGCGAAAGCAGCAGGAGCGGATATGGTGCTGTTTCCCGAGATGTACAGCGCCGCAGCTACACCGAAGTCAGGTGTTCGTCCGTCAGACGTGGCGGAACCATTGGACGGACCTTTTGTTTCGGCACTGGGTGAAGCAGCCCGTGAGCACGCCATCTATGTGATCTGCGGCGTGTTTGAGACAATCGCGGGAGATCAGGACCGCGCGTACAATACGACTGTCTTTTTCAATCGATCCGGAGAATTGATCCATACGTACCGCAAGACACATCTCTATGATGCGTTTTCGTATATCGAGTCTGACTTCATAGCGGCGGGAGAGTCGCCGTATCAGGTCGTGGATACAGAATTTGGAAAAATCGGGCTAATCGTCTGCTACGAGGTGCGTTTTCCGGAAATCGCCCGCCAATTCGCCTTGCAGGGCGCCGATGTCCTATTGGTCCCGGCTGGCTGGGTAGCAGGGGCGATGAAAGAGGATCATTGGGAGACATTGGTTCGCACTCGTGCAATCGAAAACACCATGTTCGTCTGTGCAGCGGATCAGGTGGGCAATATTTTTGCCGGGCGCAGCATGATCGTGGACCCGATGGGGGTAGTTGTGGCGAGCGCAGGAGAAGAAGAGACCCTCCTGGTGGCCGAAATCGATCTGGAGCGCATCCAGCGGGTACGCCAGAAACTGCCGAGTGTAGCAAACAGGCGGCCTGAGCTGTATACGCGCTAAAAACGAAAATGGGCCCTCCGGCGACGGTTCTTCCCTTCATGTGGGGGACTGTCGCCTTTTTGCTGCTCGATTTTTAGGCGGCCAGGCATGAACGTTTTTACCGCCATACCATATGATGCTAGCAAAACAGGATTCGAATCTTGTTTTTGCAAGCGCTATCATCATACGTGAAGGGAAGGATGATCGTATGTATTGGATTGTTGGCGGATTGGTAGGGCTGGTTGTCTGGTGGGGCATGAACATGCTGATGACGGGAAAAGCGGGAGGAACAGGATGGCTGGCGACCTTGATCGTCGCCCTGCTGGGAAGCTGGCTGGGAGATCTGATCCTGGGCGATTGGCTGTGGATGCTGGCCGGATTCAATGTGATTGCCGGTGCGATCGGAGCCGTTGTGTTGACGTGGCTGTGGAATATGATCGCCAAACAGTTGAAGTGACGAGAGAAAGGTTTGGATGAAAACAGGCTGCATCCACGTGACAGAAGTCTATCGTGGGTGCAGCCTGTTTTTGGTTTGGTTGTCCTTTAGGAAATAAGGGTGACCAAGAAAAGCTGGTCGAGGAAAAAGGGAAAAGAGCGGAAGGCACTTGGGATCTTGACCAAGCTGGAGCGGAAAAGGCGGAACACGCTCTCAGCAGCCAACCCTGAACCACTTCTTCGAAGCGGCTGCTTTTGGCCGCGGTTCCGCCTTTGGAGTGGAAGCGGCCAGGAATGACCCCCAGCAATGATCCCAACCCGCCTGAAGCGTTTTCCCTTTTTCCTCCCCTCCATTACAGCTGGTGGACCACTATTTCAAGCTATCTCACCACAGAAGCATACTTGAAGTACGCGCCGCCGAGCGGGAAGATGATGAAATCTTTCACATGGTCATTTTTCACATATGGATTGCCGCGGAAGTTGATCGGCGCCAAGGGCATTTCCTCCATCAGGATGGTTTCAGCCTCGAGCAGGATTTGCTTGCGTTTTTCCAGGTCTGGCTCGGTATAGCTTTGGTCGATCAATTCCTTGAACTTCGGATTCTCCCAATCCGGGTGGTTGTTGCCGCCCTTTTGCTCACGGAACATCTCCAGGAAGTTGATCGGGTCGTTGAAGTCCGCTCCCCATTGGAATCGGATCATGTCGAAATTGCCTTGCGAACGCATATCCCGGTACACTTTCAATTCTGCCGTGTACAGCTTCACATCCACGCCCAGGTTGCGCTTCCATTGGTCCTGCAGGGCTTCCGCCACTTTTTTGTTCATATCGGTCGAATCAAAGGTGTAGGTAACGCTCGGGAAGCTGGTCAATCCCAGCTCCTTCATTCCTTCTTCGAGCAGTTGTTTGGCTTTTGCTGGATCTTCCTTAAAATAGCCTTCTGGTTTCAGGCCCATCGAATCGGGAACCCATCCGTACGCAGCGGGCACGCCAGTCTGCAGGATGTTGTCGATGATCGTCTGACGATCAATGGCGTAGGCGAATGCTTGTCTGATTTTCTTGTTGTTGAACGGCGGTTTCTGCGTATTGAAGACGACGGACTGCGTCCCTGGATTGCTGGCAACCATCAGTTTCCCTTCGTTCTTCAGATAGGGGATGGCGTCTGGCGGCAGGGTGGAGGCTGGATAGCCGCCCCAGTCGATGTCGCCGTTTTCAAACATGGAAAACGCGGTGTTGTTGTCATCGATCATGGCGACTTCCAAGCGGTCCAGTTTGACGTTGTCTTTATCCCAGTAGTTGTCATTTTTCTCGAAAACAATTTTTTGCTTATGCTCCCATTCTTTCATGATGAACGGGCCGTTTCCCACGATTGTCGCAGCCTCATCCGCCCATTTCGGGTTGGATTCGACTGTTTTTTGATGCAGGGGGAAGAGGGTCGGGAAGAAGGTCAGCTCCCGGAAAAACGGCGTAGGAGACTTCAGTGTGAACTCCAGCGTGTAGTCATCCAGGGCTTTTACCCCGACATCATCTGCACTGCCCTTTCCCGTATTGAATTCCTCTCCTCCTTTAATGTAGTAAAGCTGATAGGCGTACTCGGAGGCCGTTTTAGGGTCCAGGTTGCGTTTGATCGCGTATACGAAGTCATGAGCCGTGAGCGGATCGCCATTGCTCCATTTGGCATCTTTGCGGATTTTGAACGTAAACTGCGTGAAATCGGGCGAGTTGGTAAAGCTTTCAGCTGTTGCATTGACCAGTTCTCCGTTTACATCGTAACTCGTCAATCCCTCAAAGGCTGCGTAAATCATATCGAACGAGTCAGCGTCGACGGCGATCCCGGGATCAAGGGACGGCGGTTCACTGTTGATGCTCCAGCGCAGAACCATAGGCTCTCCATTGTTGCTGGCTTGTTCGGCTTGCGGTGATTCATTCGATTGCGTGGCGCTCTGTGAAGAAGCACATCCGGTCAGTACCCCAAAGAGCAAAGTTAGACCAGTAAGTAAGGCGAATGCTTTTTTCATGGTGTTCTCCCCCCTGTAAAATCTCTCTTCTATACATGTAAGGATATTTCTTTTAGTTTAGTAAAGTCAAACAAAATTATGTTTGAAAGTGAAATGAAAGAAGCTCCCCGTACAGAGGAGCTTCTGGAGCCAAAGCATCTTATTGTCCGATGATGATGCGTTCCTTGGGATGATGGTAACGTACCATCCGATCGTTGCGTTTGAGGAAGAGCAGGACGTTGATAATCCCGATCCGGCCGATCATCATGGTAATGATGAGAATCAGTTTGCCTGGAGTGCTCAGCTCCGGGGTGATGCCGGTAGACAAGCCTGTCGTCCCGAAGGCGGAGCAAACCTCGAACAAGACGTGCTGGAAGGGCATATCCTCCATCCAGACCATCAGAATTACGAACGTGAAGACCAGAAAAATGGCGACGAAGAACACGAGAAACGAGCGCATAATATCCTCTTCTACCAATTCCCTGCCGAACACCTTCACATCCTTGTAGCCGCGCATATGATTGATTACCGCTGCGACCATGACGAAAAAGGTCGTCGTCCGAATACCGCCCCCGACACTGCTCGGAGAAGCCCCGATGAACATCAGACCGGCCAGCATCAGGAGAGCGGGAGAGGAGAGGTGGCTAATCTCCAGCGTAGACAGACCTCCGCTGCGCGAAGAGATGGAATGGAAGAGCGAATAGAATAAAGTTTCATGCCAGCTCATGCCCGCAAACAGCTTGGTTCGCTCAAATAGGTAAAGAAAGATGGCACCGATAGCGACGAGTGAGAAGAAAGTAACCGTCGTGACTTTGGTAAAGAGGGAGAAGGTAAAACGCATCTTCGCCCGTCGATAGGAAAAGTAATTGTAAACCTCCATCAATACAGGAAAGCCGATTGCGCCGCAAATGATCAAAAGCATGACAATGGATTGGTAGATGTAGTCATGCGAGAAGTCGAGCATGGAGTTGCCATGCAGATCAAAGCCCGCGTTGGTGAAGGAGCTGACCGATGCGAAGAAGCCATGGTAATACGCGGAGTACCAATTGCTGTAGTATCCGCTGAGCAAAAAGTGAGTGCCCAACAGGATGGTTCCCACCAATTCGATCAACAGGGCAAGCACGAGAATGTTGCGCATCAGATTGACCAGGCCAGCCAAAGTCGAACGATTGTGGTCTGTCGCAATCCAGATCCGTTGCTCCAGGCCGATCTTGTGCCCCATCAGCAGCCAGAAAAAGGTGCCCAGTGTCATAATCCCGATGCCGCCCACCTGAAAGAGCAGCGTCAGATACAGAATGCCCCAGTCGTTGAAAATCTCGTGGATGGTGATGGCGGAAAGGCCCGTCACACTAATAGCGCTGGTCGCTGTAAACATGGCGTCGATAAAGGATATGGTGGCGCCAGGGTTATGAAAGATGGGGAGGTACAAGAGAACGCTGGACAAAAGAATTAATCCGACATAGAAAAAGACGATGATCTGAACCGAGGTCAGCCGACGTTTTTGGTAGGAAGAAGATAACAAGGACAAGCCCCCCGAACACGTTTACTAATAACGGTAATCATACCGAAAAAGAAGGCTGCAAGCAAAACTTTTTGGTCGGGGGCTGTCTGATTTTTACACAATCCAGAAAAAAATCACGGCAGCGAGCACAATCCGATAGAGGGCAAAGGGCACAAGCTTGATTCGATTGATCAGCCGCAGGAAGAAACGGATCGCGAGCCAAGCGAAAAGAAAGGCGCTGATAAAGCCGACGACAAAAAACGGCAAAGCTTCGATCGTGATGTATTGCCAGTTTTTTAACAGGGACAAAAAGCTGGCGCCGGCCATGATCGGAACAGCCATAATAAACGTAAAGTCGGATGCGGCGCGGTGATTCAGCCCCAGCAGCACACCGCCGGAAATGGTAGAACCGGAGCGGGAAAAGCCCGGCCACAAGGCGATGCATTGAAACAGTCCGATTATCAGCGCTTGTCTGTGGGTGATTTGGTCGACAGAGACCACTTTGGGCCTGGCGGGACGAAACCAGTCCGCAGCGATCATCAAAAGGGCCCCGGCAACAAGCCCGATCAAGACGGTATGTACGGAAAAGAGGTATTCGTCGATATAGTCGTTAAACAATACGCCCAAGACACCCGCGGGAATAAGACCGACCAGAACCTGGGACAGACGAAGCTTTTCCCTGGTATTGCCGTTGTCAGAGGGAAGCTTTTTTAAGCCTAGCAGGCTCAGGAAGCGATCTTTGAAAATGATGACTGCGGCTATGATGGAGCCGAGCTGGATTACGACTTTGAACGTATTGGCTACATGCGGAGAAAACAATGCGCTGGAATGAAGCAGCGTGTCGTCGACAATAATCATGTGTCCTGTAGATGAAACGGGGGCAAATTCGGTCAGTCCTTCTACAAGTCCCAACACGAATGCCACGAAAATCTCCCAAAGATTCATGAACTCTCACCTTTCTGCCTAGATCGCAGGTTGATTTTGATAGGTAGACGTTGTCCATATTCACTTTAATACAAATAAACGTAAATAGGTACCCTTTCTCCGTGTCGATTTCCCGGGAAAAGTACGATTGATCTGACAGAAAAAAAGACAGGATGGAGGAGAAAAAGCTCCATCCTGTCTTTTTTTCGCAGCGTACTACGTGGAGGGCGATAACGTTCGAGGCTGGTAATTCAGGTTTTTCTGCAGCTCGTTTAACTCCTTGGCTGTGAGATCCCGCCATTGTCCCAGCTTCAATCCGTCCAAATGAATGTTCATGATGCGAATGCGCTCCAATTTCCGAACTTGATAGCCAAAGGCCGCACACATCCGTCTGATCTGTCTATTCAGCCCTTGGGTCAGGATGATGCGGAAGACGCGTTCGCTAATCTTCGTCACGGTGCAAGGCTTGGTGATGGTGCCGAGGATGCGCACGCCGCTGGACATTCCTTGCAAAAAAGCGGGGGTAATCGGCTTGTCCACTGTGACGATGTACTCTTTATCATGGTTATTTTCCGCACGCAGGATTTTATTGACAATATCGCCATCGTTCGTCAACAGAATCAAGCCTTGGGAATCCTTGTCCAGCCTGCCGATCGGGAAAATTCGCTCGGGATGATTGACAAAATCGATGATGTTTCCTTTTACATGGAGCTCTGTCGTGCAGGTGATTCCGACAGGCTTGTTCAAGGCGATGTAAACTGCCTTTTTTTTCGTACTGATGGGCTTTCCATCGACACGGACATCATCGCCCTCGGAGACAGTGCTTCCCAGCTGAGCGATGACGCCATTGATCGTCACCCGCTTGGCTTCGATCCATTTATCCGATTCTCTTCTCGAACAAATGCCTGATTCACTGATGTATTTGTTAATTCGCATGCGCAAAATCCTTTCTTTACGATTGCAGCTTCTCGAGGAGTATCTTCCGCCATGGTTCTGCCAGTTCCGCTACTCCCAGCATTCGCTCGATGGTGGAGCGAAGCGGGTTTTTCTCATGAAAGTAGAGGTGGTGGATGGAGGCGACAGTCACTTTGGCAGGATGGGCAGACAAAAGCGTGATTGTCGAGGACGGAACGATTGTCCCAGGTTGCAGCACACGGAAAAAATACCCCGTATTGCCGGTCTCCACTACTTTTTTCAGCAATTGATTGTTGTTGTTGCGCTTGTTGATCGTGGCGCAAGGATAACGCCCCTGTGAAACCTGGAGGACAGCGTCCCCGATTTGAAAGATGTCTCCGATGCACACCTGTTCTTCCGTCATATTGCTTGCACTAATATTTTCGCCAAAAGCAGAAATCGGCAACGGCTGTCCAAAAACTTTCTCCCAGTGGGCATAATGTTCAAAAGGATACAGGCAGACAACGCGGTCCGGACCGCCGTGATATGCGGGATTTGCCACTTGATCCGCTTCGATTTGCTGTTCTTGGACAAGCAATTCATCGGCTTGTGTCTTCCAAATGCCAGATCGAAATACGGCCCCGTTATATAGGTTGTCCTTCGGGGTGCCTTTACAGATATACATGAGTTGTCGATCCATCTCCATCATTTCGCAATCTCCCGTCTCGTTTATTGATTTCATTACTATATCACAGGAGTGTGGGTGTCGAGAATCAGGGTTTTGCGATGATTTCTTCCGACAAAAAAGACACCTGTGGGAGGTTCTGGTATGATAATGGAAAGAAAGCTACAGGAGGCTTACTCACATGCAATCATCAGGCGTGGTATTGCACACTGATAAATATCAAATCAACATGATGTATGCGCACTGGATCAATGGGACGCATAATCGCAAGGCTGTGTTTGAGGCGTTTTTTCGCAAGCTCCCTTTCGGCAACGGATATGCAGTCTACGCAGGTCTGGAGCGAATTGTGGCCTATATCCAGAATCTGCGCTTTGAAGAAAGCGATCTGGTTTATCTGAGCGAACAGGAGGAGAACTACGATCCTGCTTTTTTGGAGGAGCTGCGTCAGTTCCGCTTCACAGGCTCGCTCTATTCGGTCAAGGAAGGAACGCTGGTGTTCCCGAATGAACCGCTGATCCGCGTGGAAGGGCGCATGCTGGAAGCGCAATTGGTGGAGACGGCCCTGCTCAACTATATGAATTACCAGACGCTGATCGCCACGAAAGCATCGCGAATCAAGCAGATCGCAGGCAATGACGTGCTGATGGAATTCGGGACGCGCCGGGCACAGGAGGCAGATGCAGCGCTTTGGGGAACACGCGCCGCTTATCTGGCAGGATTTGATGCGACCTCCAATATGCTGGCTGGGAAAATGTTTGGCATTCCGACAAAAGGGACGCATGCGCATTCGTGGGTTCAAAGCCATGACAGCGAGGAGCTTGCGTTCGAGCGTTTTGCAGAGGCCTTGCCGGGACAGGTGACCTTGCTGGTGGATACGTATGATACCTTGAAAAGCGGGGTCCCTCATGCCATCGAGCTGGGCAAAAAACTGCAGCAGCAGGGTAAGAAATTGGCTGCGGTCCGGCTGGACAGCGGAGATTTGGCCTATCTGTCGATCAAGACGCGCGAAATGCTGGATAAAGCGGGCCTGGAGGACGTGCAAATCGTCGCTTCCAATGATCTGGATGAGCATACGATTCTCAACCTGAAGGTACAGGGAGCGCGAATCGACAGCTGGGGGGTCGGCACGCAGCTGATCACCGCGGCAGACCAGCCGACGCTGGGCGGAGTCTACAAGCTGGTCGCGCGCGAAGGGGAAGACGGGAGCTATTTGCCGACGATCAAAATATCGGGGAATCCGGAAAAAGTAACCACACCGGGGATCAAAGAAATGTATCGGCTGATTGATCCTGCTACGGGAAAAGCGGTCGCCGACTATCTGTGCTACCCGGAAGAGCAGCAGGTTCTCAAAAACGAACCGATCGAGCTGATCAACCCAAGCCACCCCTATCTGAACAAAAAAGTAACGAACTATCGGGCAGAGCCGCTGTTGACGCCTGTTTTTGTGGAAGGCGAGCTGGTGTATGAACTGCCGACTCTCGAGGAAATCCGCGCTTATCATCGCGAGCAATTGGGCTTGTTCTGGCCCGAATACCTGCGCATGCTCAACCCTGAGCACTACCGTCTGCACATCAGCGAGCTGATGTGGACGACCAAGACCCAGTTAATGAAAGCGTACTTGTATAAATAAGGAAGCTTCGCCTTTCGGTCAACCATATAATCGTTGAACGAAAGGCGATTTTTTGGAGAAAAGATAAATAAATGTTAAATTAGGTCTTGAAAGTAAGCTAATTTTTTGAAAAAATGAATAATTATTAATTGTAGACTTCTCTTTTCTCGTCTATAATTATTGACGTTTCAATCGTCTCTTTACTTCGGTACAAAGGTGATGTGGTAAAATTTTACAGACAAAAAAGAGAGAGTCGGGAAGGGTGGAGAGTACATGCAAACAACAGAGAGAGAAATCGTAGGAAAAGAAAACCTGAATCCATTTGAGATCGTACAAAAGCAAATTGATGCGGCTGCATCCTTGCTGGGATTGCCTAGCACTGCTGTAGAAATACTGAAGCATCCCAAGCGGGTAGTCTGTGTCAGCTTCCCCGTCAAAATGGATGATGGCAGTGTTCGCGTATTCGAAGGCTATCGTTCCCAACATAATGACGCGATTGGTCCTACGAAGGGTGGAATTCGTTTCCATCCAGACGTAACACTAGATGAAGTAAAGGCACTCTCCATGTGGATGACCTTTAAATGCGGCGTAGTCGGCCTGCCTTATGGCGGTGGAAAAGGCGGAGTCATCTGTGATCCGCATGATTTCAGCAAAGGCGAGCTGGAGCGCATCAGCCGCGGCTTCATGGAGGCAATCGCGGATATCGTCGGTCCGGATAAGGATATTCCGGCACCGGATGTTTATACAACGCCACAGATCATGGGTTGGATGATGGATACATTCAGCCGCTTGAAAGGCGCATACTCGCCAGGCGTCATTACGGGGAAACCGCTGATCATCGGCGGCTCCAAAGGACGCAGCGAAGCCACTGCTCAAGGCTGTGTATTTACAATCCTGGAGGCGTTGAAAGAATTGGGCCGCAAGCCGGAGGAGACGACAGTCGCGATCCAAGGCTTCGGAAATGCCGGACGCATCTCGGCCAAACTGCTTGCTGAGCTTGGCTTTATCATCGTGGCGGTGAGCGACTCGCGCGGAGGCATCTACGATCCGAACGGTTTGGACGTGGATAAAGTTGGTCAATTGAAGGATACCGGCTCGATCCAGGATTATGAAAACGGCAAAAAGATCTCCAACGCAGAACTGTTGGAGCTTGATGTAGATATTTTGATTCCAGCGGCATTGGAAAATGTCATCACGGGTGCAAACGCCGAGCGTGTTCGCGCCAAGGTGATTGCCGAGGCAGCCAACGGTCCGACAACACCGGATGCGGATGTTATCCTGCGCAAAAATGGTGTCGTAGTGATTCCGGACATCTTGGCGAATGCCGGGGGTGTGACCGTCTCCTACTTCGAGTGGGTGCAAAACCTGATGCACCACTACTGGTCGGAAACAGAAGTAAATGAGAAGCTGCAAACGGCGATGGTAGAAGCCTATGCGGCGGTTCGCGCACTGGCTGAGAAATACGGAGTAGATATGCGCACAGGTGCGTATATGGTCTCCTTGCTGCGGATTACGCAAGCCATGGAGGCGCGCGGCTGGATCTAATATAGCAAGCAGGACCTCTTGTCCCCTTTTGGGCGGCAGAGGTCTTTTTCATACCAGTATTGAATATTTTGGCAGGAAGTTGAGTATAGTTGTCGAATTTCTCGGAATTACGATTTTTTCCCTGCTCGAAAAGCAGATGGAAAGGGGGATATTACATCATGCCAATCAAAGTGCCAGATGGATTGCCAGCTACGGAAGTGTTAGCCAACGAGAACATTTTTGTGATGCCGGAAAGTCGTGCCTTTACCCAGGATATACGACCTTTGCGCATCGTTATCCTAAATTTGATGCCTGTCAAGGAAACGACGGAGACCCAACTGCTTCGATTGCTCGGGAATACGCCGCTGCAGGTCGAGATCGTTCTGCTGCACATGTCGAGCCATACCTCGAAAAATACGTCGGAGGAGCATCTTTCTTCGTTCTATCATACGTTTGAAGATATTCGACACCAACGCTTCGACGGGATGATCATTACAGGAGCGCCCGTAGAGCAGCTTGATTTCGAGGAAGTCACCTACTGGAAGGAACTGCAGACGATTCTCGACTGGAAGATGGAAAATGTCACTTCCACCCTGCACATCTGCTGGGGAGCGCAAGCAGGGCTGTATCATCATTACGGGGTTCCGAAGCATCCGCTGCCGGAAAAAATGTTCGGGATATTTCCTCATACGGTCAACCAGCAGAATATCAAATTGTTCCGTGGCTTTGACTCGTATTTCTATGTTCCGCATTCGCGGCATACCGAGAACCGCAGAGAGGACATCGAAAAGGTAGCGGAGCTGGAGATTCTCTCCGAGTCGGAGGAATCGGGCGTATATATCGTCGCGAGCCGGGATGGACGCCAGATCTTCGTGACGGGCCATTCCGAATACGATCCGCATACCCTGCAGGATGAGTACCAGCGCGATGTCGGCAAGGGACTGGATATTGCGGTGCCGCGACACTACTACCCCAAGGACGATCCAACCAAAGCCCCGATCGTCACCTGGCGCTCCCATGCCAATCTGTTGTTCTCCAATTGGCTGAACTACTATGTATACCAAGAAACTCCTTACGATCTGAACAATCCCAAGTAAGGACTATGCCATCCGCCTCGTGCGGGTGGTTTTTTAATTTTTCACTAAAAAAGCAGGACAACCAGGGAAAGCTGGCTGAGGAAAAAGGGGAGATAAGCGAAGGCATTTGGGATCTTGACCAAGCCGGGAACGGAAAAGGCGGAACACGTATTCAGCGGCCAACCTTGAATGACTTCTTCGAAGTCGGCTGCTTTTGGCCGCGGTTTCGCCTTTGGAGTGGGAGGCGGCCAGGGATGACCCCCAGTAAAGATCCCACCCCGCCTGAGCGTTCTCTCCTTTTTCCTCTCCTCCACTACAGCCCGTGGACTACCAGATACAAAGTGGCTGGATTCGGGAACATCATGCACCTGGAGGTAGGCATGCGCATATAGATACTCATGATGGGAACGAAGACGAAGGAGGCAGCTTATGATCTGGATTGCTGGACGACAGGTAAATCCCTTGATGCTGCAAGCGGAATGGGGATTGAACGATGTGCAGCAGGAAATTGTCCATAGGATGGCCGCTAGCCGCGATGTATTTGAATATGCTTCAGCGGACGTCTTGCGCTTCGAGCTGAAGCTGCGGGATCATCTGGTCAAATCAGCACGAGCGCTGTATATGAGTGGAATTGCTTTTTCAGACTTTGAGAATTCGCGAAGCAACCCGGAGTTCTGGGAGCAGACCGAGCTGGGAGGCTTTCGCTTGCGTCCGGGTGTCCCTCCTTCTCGTGGGATTATTGATATCTTTCAAAATGGCAGGCTTTACGCCACTGAGTGTGCGACTGCGATGGTCATCATCTTGTACCATGCCGTATTGAAGTCGATCCGGGAGGCGGATTTTGAGCGATTGTTCGCAGACATGATTTTGTACGATTGGCGTTACGATCAAGATTTGGACTTGCAGACCCTTCCGACAAACACATTCTTGCCTGGCGACATCCTCTACTTCGCCAATCCGGATTACGATCCGAGCAAACCGCACTGGCAGGGGGAAAATGCCGTCTTTCTGGGGGGAGGCTTGTACTATGGTCACGGGGCAGGCATTCGGACAGCCCCTTCCCTGATCGCGTTTTTGAATGAAAACAGAAGGCCAGGCGCCATGCGTTCTGCTTATTTGGTGTCGCAGGCGACGCGTCCGGGATTCGCTTACCTGGCCCCCTTTGACAATATGAGGGGGAGCATTTCCTATGTCGACCACAGGGGCGGATTCCCCGATATTCTGGAGACAGGAGTGCGGATCAAGGCAGAGATTGGCTCCTTTTATTGGGAAGGCTGAGCGATACAAGAAAAACGCCTCGCAATCCACACGGGATGCGGGGCGTTTTTACACGGATGTCACAGGCGATTCAGCGTAAATAAGGACAGATCGTGCACAGTCCTGCCGTCGGTCAGAAGCTGGCTGGCTGCTTCCCCGATCGCACTGGCGAATTTAAAGCCGTGCCCGGAGAAGCCGGCGGTAATGACGACGTGTTCGTGCTCGGGATGACGGTCGATCAGGAAATGCTCATCCGGAGTCAGGGTGTAGATGCAGACGCGACCCTGCTGCAGAGGGCCTGCTGCTTGCGGCATGTAGGCTTCGAGAAAGGAGCGGACATCTCCCTCATCCGATGGATACGTGCCAAAGGTGCGGTCCAGCTGGTCGGGATCAATCGGGTGTCCTCCGTCGTGACGGCCGATTTTGACTCCGGTTCCATCGACGCTGGGAAAGCCGTAGTAAGTGGAATCCTCCAGCTCAAAGACGAAAGCGGGAAACTTCTCCGAGCTGTACAGCTGCTCATCTGCTGCAAACCAGGCTACGGTCTTGCGAGTAGGCACAAGCGGAAGCTGGAGCCCCAACGACCGCAGCAAAGCCGGATTCCACGCTCCCGCACTCAACAACAGTTTCTCACCTCGATAAGTTCCCTGATCCGTAGTGACCGTGACGTGGTCTGGTTCGACCTGCACGTCTGTTACTCGCGTATGAGTCAGCAGGACAGCCCCCTGACGCGTAGCCAGCTCACGGTAAGCCGTGATGCAGCGTTCGGAATACAGGACACCGGCGTTTGACTCGTAGCAACCGTAGAAGCTGTCGGGCAGATTCATCCCTTTCCAGCGTTCGTTGATCTCCTCTGCACTCATGACCTCCAACGGCAGGGAGAATTGTTTGGCCGACACTTGCATTTCCGCTAAAAACGGGCTTCCAAGCGGTCCTGCCCCCAATACGCCAGTTCGTGCAAAAAGCGTCATCCCCGACAGTCCGGCAAGCTCCTCCCATAGTTGTTGCGCCCGCAGCGCAAGCGGTACATACTGGACGCCTTCCCCGTAGGCGTGCCGGATAATTCGCGTGTCGCCGTGGTGGCTGCCCATCGTGTGAGGAGGATCGAAAGCATCGAGAAGCAGTGTACGAACGCCTTTTTTCGCCAGTTCGTATCCGGCGGCCATCCCGACTGATCCGGCTCCTATCACGATTACATCAAAGTTCTCCATCCCGGTTCTCCCCTTTATTCACGTATGGCTGGTTGAGTTCAAATTGTGCATGTTTTCTGATCTTACGCACTATGATAGTGATAATGACAGAGCTGTACAAGAAGTCCAGCAAAAAGGGCTGCTTTGACAGCAGTACGAACGGCAGATCGGGTAGCGGGGGTACTGGCATGGAAGACCTATTGATGGGAAGCATTTTATCGGCGATGGCGACCGGAGCGGGAGCACTGCCGATTCTCTTTTTCCGGACCGTCACGCATCGCTGGCGGGATATTCTGCTGGCCTTTACGGCCGGGATCATGATGGCGGCTGCGACATTCAGCCTGATCCCCCAAGCGCTGAGCAAAGACAGCTTTCTGATCGTCTGCTTGGGCGTGCTGACCGGCATGCTGGTGCTGACTCTTCTGGAAAGCGTCATTCCGCACATTGACCTGGAGCACTCGCAATTGAATCTCTCGATGGATACCCAGGCGATATTGGTTCTTTCGGCGATCACCCTGCACAATATTCCTGAAGGCTTGTCCGTCGGCGTCAGCTACTCCGGCGACCAGAACGGCCTTGGCGGACTGATAGCCTTGGCGATCGGACTTCAGAACGCGCCTGAGGGGTTCCTTGTGGCGCTTTTTTTGATCAATCAGCGCGTGAGCAGACTCAAGGCTTTTTTTCTGGCGACGATGACGGGTTCGGTGGAGGTCGTGTCAGCCATCAGCGGGTACTATTTGACGAATGTTGTAGATGGATTGGTGCCGTACGGCTTGTCCTTCGCGGCAGGAGCCATGCTGTTTATTGTCTACAAGGAATTGATTCCGGAGAGTCACGGCGATGGTCACGCCGGAGCGGCTACCCTCTCCTTTATTATTGGTTTGCTGGTGATGATCGGGCTTACGGAATGGCTGAAATAGGGATGGATCGGGAAACGTTCAAAAAGAGTTCCGATTTTTACGCAACTTCCTCTCACAAATCGACACCAAATTACCGAAACCATATATAGATAGATTTGATTACGGAAGTTAGGGAGTGTCACAATGGAAAAATCGACCGTAATAGGTGTCGTACTAGGAGTCGTGGCCGTAGTTGTCGGGATGATCTTGAAACACGCCAGCCCGGCAGCGCTGCTGAACGGTGCTGCCTTCATGATTATTATCGTGGGTACTATCGCCGCAATTTTAAATGCGTTTCCCTTGTCAGAGGTAAAGCGGGTACCTGCTTTGTTCAAAATTCTGTTTACCGAGCGGAAACTCCCTGAAAAACGTGAACTGATTGGTCAATTCATGAACTGGGCTTCCATTGCCCGCCGCGAGGGCCTGCTTGCTTTGGAAAACACTTCGGATGAAATCGAAGACCCATTCCTGCGCAACGGAATGAAAATGATCATTGACGGTGGAGAGCCTGATTTTGTGCGAGATGTGCTGAATGAAGAGATCCACGCGATTGAAGAGCGGCATCACGCCAACGCCTTGATTTTCACGCAGGCAGGTTCGTATGCTCCGACGCTTGGGGTGTTGGGCGCGGTCGTAGGTCTCATCTCGGCGCTTGGCAACCTGAGCGATATTGACGCGCTCGGCCTCTCCATTTCGGCTGCGTTCGTCGCGACGCTGCTCGGGATTTTTACCGGTTATGTTCTCTGGCATCCATTCGCCAATAAATTGAAACGCAAATCCAAGCAGGAAATCGAAATCAAAAAAATCATGGTAGAGGGACTTCTCTCCATTCAAGCCGGGGTCTCCCCAGCCGCGATCGAGCAAAAGCTGCTTGTCTACATTCCGTTCAAGGAGCGCGCTGATGTCAAGGAGGAGACAAAGGAGGAAGGAGCTGCGGTAAATGGCTAAACGACCGAAGAAAAGTCCTCCGCATGAAGAACATGTGGACGAGTCTTGGCTGATTCCGTACGCTGATATTCTCACTCTTCTTCTGGCGCTGTTCATCGTGTTGTTTGCATCCAGCGAGATGGATGCGAAGAAGTTCGACCAGATGGTGAAGTCCTTCAATGTCGCATTGAACGGCGGGGTAGGCGTCTTGAATCAGCCGAGCCCGGTCCCGCTTGACCCCCTTATGGCCCAACAGACCTTGCACAAGGGAGCACAGGAGGCAGAGAAGACAGAGGAAGAGAAGAAGCTGGAGGAAGCCATCCGCAAAGAGACAGAGGACCTGAAGCAGCTGCAATCGCAGCTCGAGGGGTACATCAAGACGAACAAGCTGGAGGACAAGCTCCAGACCAAGATGACGGAAGAGGGGTTGCTGATCACGATCCTGGACAATGCGCTGTTTGACTCGGGGAAGGCAGATCTGAAGCCGGAAGCGCGTAAGCTGGCGACGGAGATGGCGACCATGCTCGTCCCACATCCGAAGAAAGTAACGGTTACGGGACACACGGACAATGTGCCGATCAACCGCGCAGAGTTTCCTTCCAACTGGGATTTGAGCGTCAAGCGCTCCGTCAACTTCTTAAAGGTCCTTCTGGAAAACCCCAATCTGGACCCGTCAAAATTCAGCGCAACCGGAATGGGAGAGTATCATCCGGTCGCACCGAATACCTCGGCAGAAGGACGAGCCAAGAACCGTCGGGTAGAGGTAGCCATCCTGCGTGATATGGCTTCTACTCCCAAGAACAGCATCAATCCATAATAGTCGATAATAGCAGAAAGGATAGTGCCGTAACGGGCGTTATCCTTTTTTGCGTAGTACCGCGATACCTTGACAAGGAAGGGGAGATAGGGGGATAATAGGCTTATAACAAAGTAAACAAATCGGAATTAATGAAATATAAATGAGGTGAAAGGAATGGAACGGACATTCCACATCAAAAGTGGCAGTATTTCCTTGGCAGCGACGCTTCACGAACCGGCTTCCTTCGCAGGCAAGGGGTCATCCAAGTATCCGCTTGTCGTGATCTGCCACGGATTTGTTGGCAGCCGGGTTGGTGTGAACCGTTTGTTCGTCAAGGCAGCCCGCGATTTGGCCGACCAGGGCTGGGCTGTGCTTCGTTTTGACTACGGGGGCTGCGGTGAGAGCGACGGAGAATACGGTGCCGGAGGAATTGACGTGTTGCTGCAACAGACACGTGACGTTCTCCGCTACGCGTTTCAATTGGAGCGCGTGGACACGAGCAGGGTTGTACTGCTGGGACACAGCCTGGGCGGAGCAGTAGCGATGATTGCTGCCAGTCAGGAGCCGCGTATTCGATCGCTGGTGCTGTGGGCTGCGGCAGCGCGTCCGTATGAAGATATTACCCGTATCGTAGGGGCACAGAGGTATCAGGAAGCTTTGGCGACAGGTCACACCGATTATCTGGGCTACCAGCTTGGGAAAGGCTTTTTCCAATCCCTTCAAGCTGCCCAACCGCTGTCTCAGGCTGCTCATTTTACCGGGGACATCCTGCTGCTGCATGGCAATCGGGACGATGTGATCCCGCTGGATGCGATGTTTCATTATGAACGGGAGCTGCGCTTGCGCCAGAAGGGCAGCTCCGAAAGCGAGATCGTGCTTGGCGCCGATCATACCTTCTCCTCTACAGAAGGCTACCAAAAGCTGATCGCCAGTACGGCAGGCTGGATCAAAAGACAGACAGGCATTATGTCCCATCTCGCTGTTTAAGCGGGAACAAAAGAGAAATCGCTTATTTTCAAAAGGAGGCGAGGATCCTCCTTGAATGGAAAATAAGCGATTTTTTTTTGCTCAGTATTTCCAGGCAGAGGCGGTCGGTACACTGTGTTCCGGACGAATTCGGTCCTATGTTAAAATAGCAGAATAACGTACACTGAGGTAGAAAAAGCGAGGTGGATAGAAGTGAAAGCGTATTTGTACCGCCTCCGCTTTGTTGTATCCGTCATTGCAGCGACGGTTCTCCCGATTCTCATCACTGGTATCGTCCTGCAGAAAGCAGCGGAGCAAGCATTGTTGGATGAAAAAAAGCAGAAGCTGATTGCGATTACGGAGCAGATGGATTTTGCCTTGACGCAAACCTATGAGGAAATGATCGCGGAGATGGGGGGAACGAATGCCTCCCGTGAGGAGAAAATCCGCTTGTTGAACAGCAAGCTGGAACCGCTTACAAATGAAATAGCGGCCGCGCATCCGGGTATCGGGGTAGGGTATTACGCAAAAGAGCTGGATGCGATCCTGACGTATGGTCCTGGCACGGAAAGCTCGCATGTCGGCAAATCGATTGCGCCGGATCACCCGGGTAGAGAGGTATTAAGGACACGGCAGCCGGATGTGGTTATCGGTCAGCAGGTTCGAGGCAATATCATGAACGCCATGATTCCGCTCATTCGGGATGGAGATATCATCGGCTATGTATGGGCCAATGAATTGATGTCCAGCATCGACGTGCAATTGACCGGGATGAGGCAGAGTATTTACATCATTTTGGGGATCGGCTGTATCGTTGCAGCAGTTGTCAGCGGTCTTCTGGTACATCGGCTGGAAGTTATTTTGGCGGAGATCAAAAGCGGGCTGAGACGGCTCAGCTTTGATTTGTCCTTTCGCATGAAGCGTCTGGAAGGCGAGCCGGGTGAAATAACAAGCGCGATCAACAAACTGGCCAGTGATTTGCAGGCGAGCCGCAGTCATACGGAAACGATGATGGATAGCATGGAAAACGGCGTGATCGCCCTGGATCAGGATGGACGCCTGACAGCCTGGAATGGGTCTGCTGCCAGTCTGACCGGATTGGAGAACGAGGCGAGAGGAGAGCGGTACGAGCAGGTTTTCGCCCATAGTCCGGTGCTGCTCGATATGATTACACAGGCGCTGCAAAACGCCGAGACGAATCAGGAGCTGGAATGGCGGCATCCGCACTCGGAGCGCGGGCTGCTATATATCAAGGTGAGCACGTCGACGTGGAAAGGAACAATGGACGAGGTTCTGGGAGTGATCGTAGTCCTGGAGGACCGTACGGAGTGGAAGCAGATGGAGGCACGATTGGCTCAGGCGGAGCGGCTGGCGGTGATCGGCGAATGGGCGACAAGCATCGCTCATGAGGTGCGCAATCCGCTGACCTCCATCAAAGCATTTACGCAGATCATCGAGGAAGAATTGCCTGACAAGCACGACAGTCGCGAATATACCAGCATCATTATGGAGGAGGTCGAGCGGCTCAATCGTTTTGCGGACGAACTTCTGATGTTTTCACGGCCTTCGGAGGAAACCCATGCCTGGGTCAGCCTGGAGCAGGTCATCAGCCGCTCCGTCAAGCTGGTTCAGCGCAACGCAGCACAAAAAGGAATATCCATTCGGACGGAGATACCAGCGAATCTGCCGCTGGTGCTTGCTTCACCGGAGTTGTTGACACAGGTCTTTCTCAATATTTTGCTCAATGCTCTGCAAGCCGCACCAGCGGGCAAGAAGGTCTGGATCGAGACAGAAAGGCTGGCAGATCATGTCTGCATCCATGTGAGCAATGAAGGCTCTGCGATTTCCAAGGAAAATCTGTTTGCGATCTTTGAACCATTTTTTACTACAAAGCCGGCCGGAACTGGGCTGGGACTTGCGATTTCACAGCGCATCGTGCAGGCGTACGGCGGTCATATCTACGCCGAAAATATCGCGGAAGGCGTCCGCTTTACCGTAGAATTGCCAACTGGAAGAGAGGAGGAAGGCTTATGAGACGACGTGTTTTGTTAGTCGATGATGAAGCGAATGTACGCAAAGCCTTGTCGACGACACTTGGCAAAGTCGGATATGACATCAAGGAAGCGGCGAGCGGCGATGAAGCGTTGATGCAGGTGGAGAGCTTTCGTCCGGAAGTGGTCCTGCTGGATCTGCGGATGCCTGTGATGGATGGGATGGAGACCTTGCGCCGGATGAAGCAGCTGGACGGAACCCCTCCGAGAGTTGTCATGATGACCGCGTATGGTTCCGCCAGCGATGTGATGGAAGCGATGCGGCTGGGGGCATTCGATTACATTCAAAAGCCGTTTGATTTGGCTGCGGTCAAGCAGGTGGTAGCCGACGCCCTCGTGCATTCGGAGTACGAGGAGCTGCTCCCGGGACAAGAGTCTGGCGATGAGGGACAAGAGAGATCAGGGCTGATCGGGCTTAGTCCCGCGATGCAAAATGTGTACAAGCTGGTCGGCAGGGTGAGCATGTCGAAAGCAAATGTTCTGATCCAGGGTGAAAGCGGGACGGGAAAGGAGCTGATCGCCCGTGCGATTCACGCCAACAGTCCGAGGGCCAGTCAGCCGCTCATTCCGGTCAACTGCGGCGCCATTCCGGAAAATCTGCTGGAGAGTGAATTGTTCGGCTACGAACGAGGAGCGTTTACCGGTGCAGTTGGACGCAAGCAGGGCATGTTTGAGCTGGCTGATGGGGGAACCTTGTTCCTGGACGAGGTAGGCGAGCTAAGTCCTGCTTTGCAAGTCAAATTGCTGCGTGTCTTGCAGGATCGAAAGCTGATCCGGCTTGGAGGAGTAGAGCCGATCTCTATCGATGTTCGCGTGATTGCGGCAACCAATCGCAATCTGCAAGAGCGGATACGGCAGGAGCTGTTTCGCGAGGATCTCTATTACCGGCTGAATGTGGTGCCGATCCACATGCCCCCGCTGCGCGAGCGCAAAGAAGACATTCCTCTCCTAATTCGCCACTTCCTAGCCAAGTACAGCAGGGAGGCGGGAAAGGAAGGTCTGTATTTGTCTCAAGCCACGATGGAACTGCTGCTGGGATACCACTGGCCCGGCAATGTGCGCCAACTGGAAAACACTATCGAAAGAGCCGTTATTCTCGCCAGCGGACCATCCATACTCCCGGAGCATGTCCGGGGACATCTGCAGGAAGCCGGCGCGGCGGATCAGCCAGCGCCTGTTTCAGGCATCCGCTATGAGGGACGGACGATGCGCGAGATCCTTCAGGAGGTAGAGCGGGAAGCAATCGCCCGCGCTTTGCGCAAAGAGCGAGGCAACAAGCTGCAAACGGCGAAGCGGCTGGGCATTTCTCGTCGCGCCCTGCTGTACAAGATCGAAATGTACGGCTTGGAAATGAGCGAGGAAGAACAAGCATGAGTGCGCAAGTTGGTCACAAGGTGTGCAAAAAGTAGTCATTTCCCTATACGCAGATCATGTAAACGCATTCAATTTTGTCGATTTAAATAACTTTTTGTCTTTGGCATACCTCTTGCAATACCTAAAACACGAAATGATTTGTTTTTAGGAAGGGGTATGCATGTGTTTAGAGTCCTAACCAACGCATCTGTAAAAATGGTGCAGCGCTATTTGCCGGATGCCTTCTTGTTTGCTGTCATTCTTACCTTTATCGTTTTCCTGGGAGGCATTTTCATCAACGGCAAGTCGCCGATGGAGATGATCGGTTTTTGGGGAGGCGGGTTCTGGTCTCTGCTCGGCTTTACGATGCAGATGGTGCTGATCCTCATTACCGGACATACCTTGGCCAGTACGGATATCTGTAAAAAAGGACTGCGCTCCCTGGCTGGCCTCGCCAAATCGCCGGGGCAGGCAATTGTCCTCGTCACGTTGGTCTCCTGTGTGGCCAACTGGATCAACTGGGGCTTCGGGCTTGTCATCAGCGCATTGCTTGCGCGTGAATTGGCGAATCAGGTCGCGAAGGTAGACTATCGTCTGCTGGTAGCCAGCGCGTACAGCGGATTCGTCGTCTGGCACGGCGGCTTGGCTGGCTCCGTGCCGTTGACCATTGCTACTGAAAATCACAGCATGCAGGATGTCATCGGGATTATTCCAACGAGTGAAACCATGTTCTCTGTGATGAACCTGGCGATTGTGATCGCAATCATGATAGTACTTCCGATCGTGAACCGGCTGATGATGCCTGCGGAAAAAGACCGTATTGTCTTCAATGGGCAAGGAGCCGCGGTGGAAGAGACAGCAGCTGGTGCAGAGGCAATGGACGCCAACAGCCCGGCTGCGAAGATGGAAAACAGCAAGCTTCTTTCGATCCTGGTATCGTTAATGGGAATTGTCTATCTTGTTTCCTATTTTGCAGAAAAAGGCTTTTCGTTGAATCTGGATGTCGTCATCATGGCCTTTTTGTTCCTGGGGATCTTGCTGCACGGTACACCGCGCAAATTTTTGGATGCGATGAACGAAGCGGTCAAGACGACGAGCGGGATCGTGGTACAGTTTCCGTTTTACGCCGGGATCATCGGCATGATTACGGCGTCAGGGCTGGCTGCAACCATGTCCCAATGGTTTATCAGCATCTCCACGCCGACCACGTTCCCGCTGTTCACCTTCTGGAGCGCAGGCTTGCTCAACATCTTTATTCCATCCGGCGGCGGACAGTGGGCTGTGCAAGCGCCAATCATGCTGCCGGTGGCGACAGAGCTTGGCGTTTCCCATGCCAAAGTCGCGATGGCGATTGCCTGGGGCGATGCCTGGACCAACCTGATCCAGCCATTCTGGGCATTGCCTGTTCTGGCGCTGGCTGGACTGGGGGCGCGTGACATCATGGGATACTGTCTGATGCTGCTGTTTGTGACGGGAGCCATTATCAGCCTCGGCTTCCTGATTTTCTAAGCTTCATTTCACTCTTTTCAAAGAAGAACCGTTCGTGTACAATGTAGGGAAGTGTTTTCTAGGGTTCCGCGGAATTCGTCCGGTCTGGTCCGAGAGAAAACCCACGGCGAAGAGCCGTGCACACGGAGGGATAAAAGCCCGGGAGAGTATCGAAGTGATATTCTTTCGGGCTTTTTTGTCTTTTCGTCAGGGAATGATACAGGGAGAGAGGAGAGAAACATCGAAATGAATAAGACGTGGATGCTTGTCGTGCTGGCAGGTTTTTTTGAAGTGATGTGGGTGGCTGGTCTGAAGCACGCGGACAGCGTTCTGACGTGGGGATTGACGGCAATCGCCATTGTTGTCAGCTTTGGCGTACTGATCTACGCGGGTAAAAAGCTCCCGACCAGTACGGTGTACGCCGTCTTCGTCGGACTGGGAACGGCAGGAACAGTCGTCAGCGAGATGCTTTTTTTCGACGAGCCGTTTCGGTTGAGCAAGCTGATTCTGATCGCTTTGCTATTGGCAGGAATCATCGGACTGAAGCTGGCGACTCCTGAGCAGGCAGACTCGGTACGAGAGGAGGAGCGGGCATCATGACATGGGTTTCCCTGATTTTTGCCGGATTGTTTGAAGTCGTGGGCGTCATGGGGATGTCGATGGTAAATCGGGAGCGTACTGTCCGCTCGTACCTCATCCTTGTAGCAGGATTTGGCTTGAGCTTTGCTCTGCTTTCCTATGCCATGACAGGGATCGCGATGGGGACCGCTTACGCAGTTTGGACGGGCATCGGTACGGTTGGCAGCACAGTAGTTGGCATGTTTTTGTACGGAGAGTCAAAAGATAGAATGAGGCTCTTATGTATCGCGGTGATCGTCTGTTCCGTGATCGGATTGAAGCTGCTGGGATAAGATGGCAAGGAGGAGAGAATGAGGATGGCTTCATTGTGGGAAACCCTGAAAAAAGGAAACACGTCTTCAGCGACGGCAGCTCTGGGCAATACAGGTTTGGCAGTAGTCAAAGGCTTCGCTGCGGCGTACAGCGGCAGCGGGGCGATGTTTGCGTCTGCGATGCATTCTGTTGCGGATGCGGTCAATCAGGGCTTCGTTTTTTTCGGGAGTGTGCTGGGCGAAAAAAAGCCGACGCGCAGGTTTCCCACGGGCTTTGGAAGGGTCATCAACCTGTTTTGCATGGTCGCGGTGATCGTGGTGACCATCATGGCATACGAGACGATCAAAGAGGGATTCCATCTTCTTCAAGTTCCCGCTGTCTCGACGCATTTTTGGCTGAATGCCGTGATTCTGACACTGGCCATTCTCGTAGACGGGTTCGTTCTGATCAAAGCCATGAAGGAGATTGTGCATGAAACCCGCGTAGAGGCAAAGGGCTGGGGGATCGTGCCGTTAGCCTTTCGCAACGTGGGACGTGCGGCACCGCCGACCCGCCTGGTTTTTTATGAAGATCTGGTCGCCACGCTGGGGGCTGTTCTGGCATTGCTCGCTGTAGTCATGACACAGTTTACGACGTTTACCTGGCTGGACGGGATTGCGACGATTCTCATCGGCTTTTTGATGATCGGTGTTGGCTTTCGGGTGGGCTATGACAACATGGTAGGTTTGATTGGGGTCGCGGCTCCCAAGGAAGTGGAGGAGCGCGTGGCCAAGATCATTCTGCAGGACCCGGATGTGACTGATATCAATCGGCTGAGGATCGTCCAGGAAGGCCGCTTTTACCATGTAGAGAGCTATTTGGAGCTGCGGCCGGGCCTCATGCTGTCTGTGGCTGACGATATCAAGTTCAGAGTGCGTGACAGCCTGCTGGCCGACCCGGATATTAGCGATGTCACCTTGGGGATTCTGGAGGACAATGGCATTACGGATTGGAAGCCCGGGACAACGCCGGATTCAGATAGCGTCAGGCAAACAAGCAGTTAGCGGATTGCTTGCAAAAAGCAGAACTCCCGCACGCCAGGAAATGGCTGCGGGAGTTCTGCTTTTCGTTTATGGTCAGGATACGGTGAGCAGTTGTTCTGACATATCGGATTCATCCGAATTCATGCGGGTAATCAGAACGCGAGTCACACGATGATTATCCATTTCTTTTACGGTGAACAGATAGTTCTGCACTTCGACGAAAGCGTCTACAGCAATCTCTTCTTCCAATTGACTGTACAACCAGCCGCCGATGGTATCCACATCTTCGGATTCCAAATCAAACGGAAGGTAATCGTTCAGATGGGTCAACATCATCATGCCGGAAACGGAGAAGCCATTTTCCAGAATCTCGATGTCGGGCTGTTCATCGTCATCGAATTCGTCCTGAATATCACCGACGATCTCTTCCAGAATATCCTCCATCGTCACGAGACCGGCAGTACCGCCGTATTCATCGATAACAATCGCCATTTGGGAGCGTTTTTTCTGCAACAGACGCAGGACGGCGCTGATTTCCATCGACTCCGGCACGGTTGTGACCGGTCGCAGAAGCGATTCCAGCTCCACATGTCCGTTTTCCAGAGCCGCCAGGTAAAAGTCAGTGGCATGGACAAATCCAATGATATTGTCCTTGTCTTCATCTGCTACAGGCAGACGCGAGTGGCGTTGTGTTCGGATGATTTCGAGATTTTCTTCAAAGGTATTCGTGGTGTACAAGCAGATCATGTCGATACGCGGAACCATCGTCTCCCGAACCAGGGTCTCGGAGAAGTCAAAGACCTGCTCGACCAGGGTGAGTTCGGTCTGGTCAATATGCCCGCTTTGATGGCTTTGATTGACCAACAGACGAATTTCTTCCTCCGTATGGGCGGCTTCATGCTCTGTGAGGACCTCCAAGCCTAATCGTTTCATCATGGCATTGGCTGTCCCGTTCAGGAACCAGATAGCCGGGTAAAGCAATTTATGGAAGAACATCAAAGGCGCTGCAACCCACAGAGAAGTTTCTTCCGCTTTCTGAATCGCCAAAGATTTTGGTGCCAGCTCGCCAAGTACGATATGCAGGAACGTGATAATGGCGAACGCAATCCCGATCGAGATCGCCGAAATCAGGTAATCAGGAACACCCGCAAAACCCAGCAGCGGCTCCACAATCATGTGGGAAATGGCTGGTTCACCGACCCAACCGAGCGCAAGCGAGGATAACGTGATCCCGACCTGACATGCGGAAAGGTAAGCGTCAAGCTGCTGTGTAACCTTTTGGGCGTATTTGGCCCGTTTGTTCCCATCGTTGACCAACTGCGTGAGGCGAGTTTGCCGCACCTTGACGAGAGAAAACTCCGCGGCAACGAAAAAGCCGTTCAGAAATACAAGCAGAATAACAACTAGCAGGTTGAGCACTATCGGAACGCTGTCCAATGTGAAGGTTCATCCTCTCTTAAAATCTTTTTTCTTTTAAAAAATATTTTGTGTGGTACATGGTGGAAAATTTTGAATGTACACCTTCCTATCATACCTTGTTTTTGGCCAACAGACAAAACCGATATATCCCGATTCAGGGCATTTGCGCCCTTTTATCCGAGAAAATAGAGAATCTGATACCCTTTTCTCAGGTTTTTGCGCTCTGAGGCGGTGAATCAGAGCCCCTGCTGCAGCCATTGTTGGCTGATGACGAAGAAAATGGACAAGACTGCCGCCAGTCCCAAATAGGCAGCCAGCACTTTCCACTTGGTCGAAGCTGGCGCGACGTAATAGGTCGACAGACGATGCATCTGTTCTTCGACTTCCGTCAGCCTTTGACGTGCCACGCGCTCTCCTTCTTCCAGGGTAGGGGAAGGAGCGGGACGATTCGGGTCGCTGTCGATGAACAGCACGGGCTCTCGTTCCCATTCGCGGAAAAGCTCAAGGAGACGGTTCGTGTAGACTTTATCAAGCCGTTCACGATCACGCTGCAAGCGCTTCTCGTCATGAAGAAAGGGAATGAGAAAGCCTTTTTGCGGGGGCAACTGAGCCAATCGGCTTGCCCGCTCATTCAGGCTCATGCGCTTATCCCAGGAAGACTCCAGCGTGGGCCATTGGTCGATCTCCTGCAAGAATTCGTGGATCATTTCTTTTTCGGTTTGCAGCACTTGGTGCTGGTAGCTTTCACGCAGGCGGTTCCACCAGGTAACGAGACCGATGATGAAAATAAACACCATAATGGGTCCCGGCGAGAAGAACAGCATCGCACCCAAGCCGATCAATCCAATGAACCAGATCTTGGTCGACAGGACAGAGACGATGCGCCCTCCGTCCAGCGGCGAGATTGGCATCAAATTGAACAGATTGAGCAGAGCGCCGAGATAGACGACTAAAGCCCAGAAAGGGTCCTGGGTATACCAGTAGAGCGGAAGGGCAGGCAAAAACGACACAAGGCCTGCAAGCGGCCCGCCATAGGCGAGATAAGCCTCTGTTCCCGCATCCCTTGGGTGATCCTTCATGGAGATCATGGCCCCTGCAAACGGGATGAAAATGGCGGGAGACGTGGCGATCCCTTTGCGTTTAGCCGCGACGAGATGCCCCATTTCATGGACGAAAATCAAATAGACGATGGCGACGGCAAATTTCCAGCCGTAGAACATCGCATATGCCCCCAGGCTGATCGCCATGGAAAGCAGGGTCGTGCCAAATTTCGAAAACTTCAGTAACCCCAAAATCCACTTGAGATTGGCTAATAAAAACGCGCCAATGGCCAAAAGGACGGAGCCTCGTTTTTTCATTGATTGTTCCTCCTACTGTTGTCATGGGGGAATCCCTATTCCTCCAGCCGCGGATTAAAGAATGAAAAACCGTATTCCCCATATAACGGATTGTAGCGAAGCGTACCCCCATCGAAAAACCAGAAGTCGGATGGCCGGATGACGAATCGCAATCCTTCTACCTCAAAGATGGCATCCTCTGCCATGTATTCGTCTTTTTCGATCGCATAAAAAAGTCCGCCTGTACCCGGTCCGCTCGTTCTCGCATACAAGCGAAGGGTCTCGCCCGGCTCAAAACCGGCATAGCGTTGATAAGCGAGTGAGAACGCGGGCTCGATGACAAGCCTGATGCTCATGGACAAACCCCTCTCGTTGTTTTCATTCTCTATTGTACCATAAATGGAACGACGCCCATTCGCATGGAGCCGAATGGGCGCAAGGGGGAAGTTTATCCTAGTCCTTTCCTTTGCTGACATCCAAGGTCGGGTGCATGAATCTCGCTCCCTTGAATTGCTCGTTTTCCAGCAGTTCACGGTTCTCGCGCGTGTTCCAGCCGATGTCGTTGGTCGGGTGGACCCACCGGTCGCCCGCCATGACGGAGGGATCCGTATCAGTGCTCCACTGATTCAGCGGAGAGTTTTTTGAATCGTAAAAGCTGTCGCCGATGATGACCCCGAATTCGTTGACAAATGGTTCTTGGATCGAGAGGGGGGATGTCTTGTAGTCAGGTGCGCTGATTTGGTGTGGGAACGTGCCATCAATGGATTGCTTCTTCTTCTCGTCCATGAGATCAGGCCTCCTTTTCCGCAGCTTTCTGATCGTAGGATGTGTAAAGCAGACCCGTGTTATACCATGTCCGGCCGCTGCTGCGCCCAGCCCAATATGCTGATTTGCGCATAAGATGCAGATAGACGCAAGTGATTCAAGAAAAGGGGAGATCAGATGCTTACCAGCGTCGTGATACCAACGAGAGATGTAGCTGATCAGCTCCTGTATACCTTGTTTTGCCTCAATCTGCAATTAACGTCATTCGATGATTTTGAAGTGATTGTAATAGACAATGCCTCTACAGACGATACGCAGCAAAAGGTCGCCCAGTTTGCAGCCAACTATTCGCTGCGCTACGTCCGCTTTCGACGGAGATTGCCCTTTTATCGGTTGGTCAATGAAGGGGTGGTACAAAGCCGCGGCAGCCTGGTCCTTTTTCTGGCCAGCAACCTGATGGTGCCGCGGGAGTTCATCGGCACGCATATGCAGGCCCATCTGCACGATCCCAAGCTGGCGCTGCTCGGACTGGACTTTGTTTACGACAGAGCATGCCTCCGTTCCCCGGGAAACCTTGCTGCGTGCAGGTCTGTTCCAAGCGTTGATTCGCACGGGGATGGAGCGGGATATGGGGCGCAGGCTATGGAAAGCCGGGCTTCACTTCCAGTTTGTCGACAAGCTGACCGTGCTGAAGCAAGAGCGCGTGCTGTATCCGGTGACTCTTCGCCAACAACATAAAAAGCGCCGATCCCCGTAATCTGCCGGATCGGCGTTTTCCTGTCTATCAGCGGTTTTCTTTTAAGCGTTCTTGTGGTTCACTATTGATGGAGCCGTCTGAGCGGACAGCTTCCGATTGAGCTTTGGGCCCGCGGATTTCCGCCGTTTTTCCAAAGTCTTTTTCCTTGTTGCGTACCATGTCTTCTCCTCCTCTACTCAATCAGGCTCGCGGTGCGACCACAACGAGGTCAAAACCGTGCGCACGACCGTAGTATGACCCAAATGAAACGATTGAATGAAGGAAATCCATACAGGAAGGGTTTGATCCAGATGGCGAAAAAGCAAAAGCGTCACCCGCAGCAGCGTCCACACAACCAGCAAGCGGAGCTGACAGATGCGAAGAACAATGGATTGAATGTCAAAGAAATCCTCAACGCAGATGCATTGGGCAAGTTGAAGCAGTTGGAAAAAGAGATCAAGGAGCAAAATGAGCGGCAGGCCCGGGAGGCTGCCGAGCAAAAGCGGCGCGAACAGGAGGAGCGCGAACGCAACAAGAGCTTCGGGGAGCTGCTTGCGGAGTACGACAAAAAAGGCGGGGGCAAGTATAGCTGATGCGAGCAGATCAACGCCCTGACACCTCGAAGAACGGAATGATGAAAAAGCGTCCCTTGCAAGTCAATGACGACAAGGTGAAGGAGCGCGGGCGCGAAGTTCTCGGCCGCTTGGGGAAAAAGAGAGAGAAGAAGTGATTATTTCCGCCCTTTTCCCATATAGGTTAATGAAGGGAAGGAGGGAGGTCATGGGGATACTTCTGCTCCTGATCAGCCTCCTTTGTGTCTCGGTCGGTACGTGGAGGCTGATTGGCATCTACAAGACGGGCAAGACCGATAGCAAACTGCTTTGGTGGACCGTTGCAAGCGTTGGCATTGCACTTTTTTTTCTTTTAAAGCTGATGACAGATACCTGAGCCTAAAAACATGCACCTGCAGCCAAGCCGCAGGTGCATGTTTTGTAGATGTTGATTATTCGTAACGAAGGGCTTCGATCGGGTCCAGCTTGGCAGCTTTGTTCGCCGGATAGAGTCCGAAGAAAATCCCGATCGCGCTGGAGAAGGCAAAGGCAATGATGACGCTGTTCCAGGAGAGCATCGGCGGGAGATTGGCAAAATAGGCGATCAGTGAAGCGATCCCCAGACCGAACAAGACGCCGATCAACCCTCCGATCAGGCAGACGATCACCGATTCGATCAGAAACTGAATCAGGATGTCGCTCCTTCGCGCGCCCAAAGCTTTGCGAATCCCGATCTCTCTCGTCCGCTCCGTGACGGAGACGAGCATAATGTTCATCACGCCTACCCCGCCAACCACCAGCGAGATACCTGCGATGACACTGAAGATGATGGTCAGCGTACCTGTCACTTGATTGAACTCATTGACGGACTCCTGCATGGAGCGGGCCATGTAGTGGTCTTTCTTTTGATGCTTGCGGCTGAGATATTGCTTGGCCTGCTGCATCGCCGGCTCGATGGAGGCCTGATCGACTGCTGTGCCCATCAGCATCTGGACATAAGGTTCTTCCTGCAGACTTTGCGAATAGCGGATCGGCACGAAGGCACCATAACTTTCGGCACCCATGTCAAACTTGAACTTTTCTTCTGTGTATGTCCCGATCACGACAAGCGAGTTGTTCCCCATGCGGACTCGTTGTCCGATAGGATTGATCTGGCCGAACAGCTTTGCGCCCAGCGCTTCCTCCAATACGACGACCGCGCGTTGCTCCTTGTCGTCCGTATGATTGAAAAAACGGCCCTTCGACAGCTTGGTTGTCGTCTTGAGCATCGGAAAATAATCTGCTGTAGTAGCAATCAGGTTGACTCTTTCTTCTTTTTTCGGGCCTTTCATTTCGACCGTACTTGGATTGTACGGAACGATATATTCGATAGCAGGACTGATCTTTGTGAGCACCTCAGCATCCTCGACTGTCAGATCGTCATTGGAATGCTCCTCCTTGGTGTCCCAATTGATGAAGATATTGAAGTTGTTTCGCCCGAATTTCTCCATCTCCTCGTTGATCGCCCTTTGGCCGCCTTCACCGAGGGTCGTGACGGCAATGACCGAGGTAATTCCGATGATGATGCCCAGCATGGTCAGACTGGAGCGCATTTTATTGGCCCAAATGCCTTCTACTGCTGTCTGAAAGCTCTCCAAAAAGTTCATGTGACAATCACCTCGCCTGATGGAGCAGCAAAAAGCCGTTCCGCAACCCGTTCATCCCGGATAATCACGCCGTCCTTGAAGGTCACGATCCGTTCGGCGTGCTGCGCAATGTCCAATTCATGCGTTACCAGGATAATCGTGACTCCTTGCGCGTGCAATTCCTGAAACATGGCCATGATTTCGATACCGGAGCGACTGTCGAGATTTCCGGTCGGCTCGTCAGCCAGTAATATCGCAGGGCGGTTCACCAGTGCTCGGGCAATGGCTACCCGTTGTTTTTGACCACCGGAGAGCTGTGTGGGCTTATGCAGCATGCGTTCTGCCAGTCCAACCCGCTTCAGCGCTTCGATAGCGCGGTTGCGGCGTTCTGCCTTGCTGATTTTGGCGTACATCATCGGCAGCTCCACATTGTGCAAGGAAGTGGAGCGGGCCAAGAGATTAAAGGATTGAAAGACGAAGCCGATTTTTTGATTGCGGACATGAGCCAGCTGCCTGTCCTTCAGGCTGCTTACTTCGATTCCGTCTAGCATGTATGTACCCGTGTCGGGACGATCCAGGCAGCCCAGCATGTTCATAAAGGTGGACTTTCCTGAACCGGATGGCCCCATAATGGCTACGAACTCGCCTTTTTCCACGAGCAGAGAAATCCCTTTTAAGATCGGCAACTCAGAATCGCCTGTCTTGTATGATTTCTTCAAGCCTTCTACGTGAAGCATCGCGGCAGACCTCCTTTCTGGCTAAGTATTTTACATACCGACCGACGCGGCGCTGCCATTCATCGGCAGGATCGGTGAACCTTCACTTAGGCCATCGATTGGACTCAAAATGATCTGCTCCTCGCCGTTGAGTCCTGACTCGATGTGGGAGAAAAGCTCATTTTCAACTCCTGTATCCACTGGTTGTTTTTTCGCGACTCCATTGGATGCTATCCAGACAAATGTGCTTCCGCTCTCGTCCTGTTGAATGGCTTCAATCGGAACTTGCAGGGCATTGTCGATTTTTTCGACAGAGATATTGATGTCTACATGAAAGCCGGGTTTTAGAGCAGACAGCTCTCCGGTGGGCTTGAGCATCACTTTGACGCGGGTCTTTTCACCTTGACCGGAACTGCTTTGGGTCGTCGTAGCAATGGGGGAAATGCGTGTTACCTCAGCGTCCAGCTTTTCTTTTCCCAAGGTGACGCCTTCGATCGTCGCGCTTTGACCGAGCTTCAGCTTGTTGACATCCGATTCGTTGATGTCTGCCTGGATCAGCAGATTGTCGAGGTTGGCGAGCGTAAGAAGCTCGGTGCCTTTGTTGACATACTGGCCGTTCTCGGCGGCCACTGCAATGACCGTTCCGTCAGCAGGAGCGATGACGACGCTCTGCACCCGTTCCTTCTCCAGCTGTTGTCTTTCTACCTGCAGCTTGTTGATTTGCGCTTGATGAGATGCGATCTCTTCCTTGCGAGGTCCTTTTTGCTTGAGCGCAAGCTGCTGTTTGGCAACCTCAAGAGAGGAGAGAGTGGAGTCCAGCTGCGACTTCGCTTTATCCGCTTCCTGTTGCGTGGATGCGCCTGAGACAAACAGTTGATGAATTCGGTCGTACTCTTTTTTGGCGGTGTCGTATTCGCGCTGGGCCTGCGCAAGGCGTTCCTGCTCCTGCGCTAATTCTTCCGGTTCCATCCCGGCCTGTGCTTTTGCCAAATTGGCTTGTGCCAGACTAATTTGCGCTTCCAGGTCGAGAATTCTGCTGTCTACGTCAGAGGTATCGATTTTGGCGATAATCTGTCCTTTTTTGACCTTGTCGCCTTCTTTTACGGCAAACTCGCGCAAGATTCCGGTAACATTGGCATACTGCTTTTGCTTGTCCTCCACGATGACGATTCCGGAGGTGAGGATTTTGCTTTCCAATGCGGATTTGCTTGGTGTTGCAATCTGAACGGGCATGCCCATGGCTTGTTGCGATCCCATCATACTCAATCCGATTGTCCCGACACCCAAGAGGACGACCACGGATCCGATAATCCACCAGCGTTTTTTCATATTCATTCTCCTTGCTTCATAGTAAAAAGTAACAGCCGTCAAAAGCTAAATGTTTCTACGAAATACCTGCCCATTCGTTACACTTTTTGGGATCGGTTGCATTTTGTCTTGTTTTGGCGGATGGTACTTTACAAGGATTTTGCGTGATAAGATAGGAAATAGATGACGTTCGTTGGAGGGGAGCCATGAGCCAGGCAATTCGATTTGATTACTCCCACGCTCGCGCCTTTGTCCAATCAGATGAATGGGAGAAGCTTGCGAAACCCATTTTTCAGGCACATGAGATGCTTCATAAAAGAACGGGACCTGGGAGTAACTATTTGGGTTGGATGGATTGGCCCGTACAATACGACCGTGCGGAATACAACCGGATCAAGCGGACGGCGGCTCGTATTCAAGCGGACTCTGACGTGCTGCTGATCATAGGGATCGGCGGCTCTTGCCTTGGAGCCAAGGCAGCTCTTGATTTTTTGAACCACAGCTTTTACAATTTGTTGCCTGCCTCCAAGCGAAGCACCCCGGAAATTCATTTCGTGGGCAATAATATCAGCCCTGTATACCTGGCTCATCTGATGGAGGTTTTGGAAGGAAAGCGTGTGTCCATCAATGTGATCTCAAAATCGGGCACGACCTTGGAGCCAGCCATTGCCTTCCGACTTTTTCGGGATTGGCTGGAAAAAAAGCTGGGCCGCGAAGAGGCGCGCAAACGCATCTATGTCACGACAGACAAAGCGAGAGGTGCTTTGCGCAAGCTGGCTGATGGAGAAGGATACGAGACCTTTGCGATCCCCGACGACATAGGCGGACGCTTCTCTGTGCTGACGCCTGTGGGGTTGCTGCCCATTGCAGTAAGCGGGGTAGACATCGATGCCTTGCTGCAAGGAGCCGCTGACGCCCGAATGAATTATCTGGTGCCAGATATTGAGGAGAATGCCTGCTATCAATACGCCGGGATTCGCAACATCCTCTATGGCAAAGGAAAACAAGTGGAAATCGTGGTCAATTACGAGCCGCGCTTTCGATCGTTTGCCGAATGGTGGAAACAGCTGTTTGGCGAATCAGAAGGCAAGGAGGGCAAAGGGCTGTTCCCTGCCTCGGCCGAATTTTCCGCTGATTTGCATTCGCTGGGACAATACATACAGGACGGGATGCGTCTGTTGTTTGAGACGGTTATCTCGGTGAAGCGTCCTGCGATAGATGTCCGGATCCAGCCGGATGGCGAGGAAGTCGACGGTCTTCATTTCTTGTCGGGCAAGACGATGAATGAAGTGAATCAGAAGGCATTCGCGGGAACGATGCTGGCTCATGTGGACGGCGGCGTGCCCAATCTCGTGGTGGAGATCCCGGAAGCAACAGCCTACTATCTCGGGGGCCTGTTCTACTTTTTCCAAAAGGCGTGCGGCATCAGCGGCTATCTTTTGGGCATCAACCCGTTTGACCAGCCGGGTGTGGAGGCTTACAAAGCGAATATGCTGGCGCTCTTGGGCAAACCTGGATACGAGCTTCAAAAAGCAGAACTGGAAGTGAGATTGCGTGGAAAATAAGACGTACCTGACGATTGGCGAGACAGCCGTCTATCTGGAATTGCCGGAATCCTACATTATGGAAAAAATCCGTGAAGGGAAGATCCGTGCTGTCCACGACGGCAGGGAATACCTGATCAACAAGGATCAATTCCAGCATCATCTGGAGGAAATTCGCAAGCTGCGGGAATGGGAAGAAATCCAGCGCTATGAGCCGATTCCGGAGAGCTACGACTACAAGGATGAGGATTGACGCAGCAGATGGCACTTGTCATCCAGTCGGCCAGAGGTCTATACTGATGAAAATGGCATAAGAACACAGCAACTTGGGGAGTCCCGCAGGCGGGGCTGAGAGGACGGTAGCCATGACCGTCGACCCATTGCACCTGATCCGGATCATGCCGGCGCAGGGATATGGTTGCGAGCGAACAGCGTATAAAAGCGATCGTATATGCGTGGGAGCCCACCTTTTTCCTGTCGGGGAGAAGGTGGGCTTTTTGCTATGAACAAGGGGCAGACAAAGGAGAGTTTCGTCATGGGAAAGGTATTGATAGTAGGCGGGGGAATTATCGGATTGAGTCTGGCGTACGAATTGGCAGCGAGAGGCAAGGCCGTCACGATTGTAGAGCAGGGGGATTGGGGGGGACAAGCATCGTCGGCTGCGGCGGGAATGCTGGCTCCACTGAAGGAATTTCAGTCTGCGGGGCCCTTGCTTGATTTGGGAATGGAGTCCTTGCAGCGCTATCCGCGTTGGGTGGAGGAATTGCAGGCGATAGCAGGAGGAGATGTCCAGCTAAGCCTGGAGGGGTTGCTTACGGTCGCGCTGGATGAGGAAGAGGAAGAAGCCTTTTACAGGAAATACCTGTGGCAAAAGGCAGCGGGACATGACGTGCACTGGCTGCGAGGAAAAGAACTGCAAGAAGTGGAGCCGCTGCTCACGGATCAAGCTGTAGCAGCGATATATTCCCCAGGGGAAGGCCATATCAACAATCGCTTCTTGCTTCGGGCCTTGGTGACGGCGTGCCGCAAGCTGGGAGTCGAGCTGCGCAGCGGCTGTGTCGTCAGCAAGCTGCTGCACCGTGCAGGCTGTGTAGAGGGCGTGGAGACATCCTCTGGGCGGATCTATGCGGATCACACCGTCATATGCTCGGGGGCTTGGGCAGGGATCATGATGCAGATGCTCGATGTGTCCATTCCCGTGCGTCCCGTTCGCGGCCAGATTGCTGCCGTATCCTCGATCGGGATTCCGTTGCGTACGGTCATTTTCGGTTCTTCCGGCTACTTGACGCCCAAAAAGGACGGAAGAATCGTGATCGGGGCCACGGAGGACGAAAGCGGCTTTCAACGTGAAGTGACGCTTTCGGGTCTTGCCCATGTCCTGCAGGGGGCCTTGCCTTATGTGCCTGCACTGCATGCGGCTGCATTTTTGGAGGCGTGGGGCGGGCTTCGGCCAGCGACGGCTGATGGCAAGCCGATTATGGGAGAAATACCTGGCTTACGCGGCATTTCGCTTGCCGGCGGCCATTTTCGCAATGGGATTCTGCTGTCTGTGGTTACGGCGAAAAGAATGGCAGATTGGCTGGAGACCGGGAATCAAGAACGGCTGATGCCTTTTTCGCCCGGCAGATTTCTGACGGACACTGCTGTGCCGGTACCCAGCAAAATGGGCTAGGATCACTGGGAAAAGAACACACCTCCCCTTGGGCACCTGTATATGGTAATAAAGAAACACCAGAAGGGGAGGAGTTTCCATGCAGTCTGATAAAAGCCTGTTCCAGGCAGATGTCCAGTTGGTCAGCATGATCAAGGATATGCGGCAGTCGGTGCATGAAATCTGCCAGGAGCATGCTGAGAAAAAAGTGCGCATCGAGGCCATTGATGGACAGGTATTTGAAGGGGTGATCGTCGATTATGACGAGCACAACGTATACATTGAGGTCGAGGAAGAGGAGGAAGAGGACGACTACGACTACGAGGAGCAACTGCCGACGCGGCACGTAGCCAGTCGTACTTCTTTTGGAGAGTGGGGAAGTCCGTTTCAGCCATACGGCGGCGGATATCCCTATGGAGGATACGGAGGATTTGGGGGGTATGGAGATCCAGGCGGTTTTGGTGGATATGGAGGATATGGCGGTTACCCCAACTATCCTGGCTACAATCCCTATCCTGGATTTCCGCCATATTCCGGAATTTCTCCGTATGGCGATGAAAATCCATACGGTTATACGCCAACCTATCCCTATACAGGAGGATATCCGCAAGGCAGCAGCAATCGGCCTGCACCGCCGAATACGATGCTGAGTCCCTTCAGCGGAAAAAATGCGCCGCAAAGCTCGGTCAGCCCTTTTGGAGGGAAAAACGCGCCTTCTTCAAAAGTAAGCCCTTTTTCTGGGAAGGAAAGTGTAAGTCCCTTCGCTGGCAAAAACGTACCACAAGCAGTCAGTCCAAGCACGGAATCGAAGCCTTTTCAAGCCGTAAGTCCTTATCAAACCTTCCCCGCACCGTTCCCGGGACCATTTCCACCGCCGCCGAACTGCTACTACGTTTGCCCGCCGCCACCACCACCACCGCCGCCACCGTTTCCTCCGCATGCCGGCCCTGTCTTGATCGCTCCTGAGGTTCGGCGCAAACGGCGTCGTCGTCGCGGACGCAAGATTATTCCGCTTGCCTTGTTTACGCTCCTATCCATCGTTCTGATTTAAAAACAGACCTTTCGGGAAGCCTTGACCAGAACTTGTTTTGGCAGGGCTTTTTCCTATGGAGCCAAGGAAGGAGTACAACAAGGCTTGACGGCACACACTACCAGGAGGAAACAGGGAAAGGCAGGGATCCATGATGAGAGAAATTCACAACAGCAGCTTGCCAGGCACAAGAGGAACGTATGGCTATATTCAAGGAGCGCTCCAACCAGACTTTACACTGGCGAACTGGGATTATGAGCATGGCTACTTCGACTGCATGCTGGACGAGCAGGGAATGGTCTATCTTCGTCTGCCGGTCAAAGTCCTGCAAGGCGAACTGGACAGTCCGGATGCGTGGCTGGAAATGGGTACTCCCTTTGTGATTAAACATGTGTACCAGACAGGGGTGGAGCAGGATCTTGTGAATGCGTCGGTGGCTTCTGCGATGGTCAACCAATTTCAGGAGCCTGTCGACAAGGATGCAGAAGTCGAGGACAGGTGGATGAAGCAAGCAGAGCAGGTTGTCAAGCATGTAGAAGCGATTCTGGAGTAGTGGCGGGCCTGTCTTGGCTCGCTTTTTTGTTCGCTGCCATGCATCCTTCTTTTTCCTGTGGTATATTGAGAAAAACGATAGAGCGATTGCGGATAAAAGAGAGGGCCGATCAGCATGAAAATTGCAACTGTACTGCGAAATGACGACTATACGCGGGAAGTTGAACTGCGATTAAAGGATAAACTGAAGGAAGCAGGAAGCATGTACACCTTCGTCACGGGGCCGGATGAACATCCGGATATGGTACTTTCCATCGGCGGAGATGGAACTTTGCTGGAGGCGGTCCATCAATACGGCATGCAGCCGACCTACGTAGGCATACATACGGGTCATCTCGGCTTTTATGCGGATTGGCGGCCGGATGAGCTGGACGACTTCGTCACCATGCTGCTGGAACAAAAAGAGCCGTTCATCGCCGAATACCCGACCGTCCAATGTCAAATTACGACTGGTGACGGACAGGTGTATCATAAATGGGCTTTGAATGAGCTGGTTGTGCGCAATGCTTCCTTGTCCACCCTCGTGGCCTGCGTCAACATCAACGGGGATGAGCTGGAGACCTTTCGCGGAGACGGGCTGATCGTCTCCTCGCCGTCCGGAAGCACAGCCTATAACAAGGCAGTAGATGGCGCCATCGTGCACCCGTCCATTGAAGCGATTCAGCTATCCGAGATCGCGTCCATCAACAACCAGGCATACCGCACGATCAACAGCTCGCTGGTGCTGCCCAAGCATCACACAGTAGAATTGATTGTGATGAACCCGGAGATCATGATCGGTCTGGACCGCGAGCATGGCGTATGGAAAAATGTACGATCCATTATTTGCAGGGTGGGACAAGACAAGGTCAAATTTGCCCGGTACAAAAAGCTGACGTTTTGGAGCAGGGTCCGCAATTCGTTTATCACGGGTAGTCGTTAAGGGGGAGAGGGGAAGATGAGGAGAGTAGGAAGTTTGCAAAGCATTTTTCGCCATCCGGTGAAGGCGATGCGTGGAGAGCAACTGACAGAATGCCAGGTAGACAGCTTCGGATTGTACGGGGATCGCGGATACTATTTTCTTGATGAGTCTCGCAACGGCAAATATTTGAGTGCAGACGTGGTTCCGGCGCTCCTGGGGTATGAGGCGGTTCTGGAGGAGAAGGCCACAGAAGACGATCAATACCCCCAAGTCCATGTGGTGGCCCGGGACGGAAGCACGTTCGTCTGGGAGGATGCCTTGTTTGAGCATGTGGCACAGACGGCGAAGCGGCCGATCACGCCGAAGCGAAGTGTTCCTCAGGAGGGAGGAAAAAACTGGGAGGACCATATTCTGCTGGTGACGGATGCCTCTCTGCGGGAAATTGCGCGGCTGGCTGAGGTCGATGAGCTGGACCCAAGGCGTTTTCGCGGCAATCTGGTCATTGTGCTGGATGACGATGAACCGTTTGCCGAGGATAAATGGATCGGCAAGCAAATCCAGGTCAACGATGTCCTGCTCCAGGTGAACAAGCACTGCGACCGCTGCATGTACGTCAATATTGACCCCGATACCCTTATGATGAATGCTGCAATTTTAAAAACCTGCGCCAAGCGGCATGACAATCACTTCGGTGTATACGCCTCCGTCATTCGCCAGGGTCGCGTTGCCGTGGGAGATTCCGTGTATGTGTTAGGAACATAGTAAAAAAAGGGCTGACCCGATGATGATGTGGGTCAGCTTTTATATAAAAATATAGGAGGATGGCATGAAAATCATCACGCTATGCGGATCGACAAAGTTCAAGAAGCAATTCGAACAAGTCAATGCACACCTAACCCTTCAAGGAAACATCGTGATTAGTTTAGCGTTTTTTGAACAAAGCGAAGGCTTTGATTTGACACAAGAGCAAGCCGAATTATTGGGTGACTTGCATCTGAAGAAAATAGATCTCTCCGATGAAATATTTGTGATCGATGTCGATGGTTATATCGGCAGCAGCACGAGAAGAGAGATCGAGTATGCACGAATGAAGGGAAAAATGGTTCGTTATTATTCGAAAGAAGCGATCCCCGCTGATTTCCCTTGATGGGACGATCATAGCGATTGAAAATCGTTAGTTTGATACTTGCGCGATGCTTTTTGGGCTTGCAGCCGGTTGTTGTACACGTCCGGGCTGCAGAAGCTCGGGATAGCCATAGATTCCGTGTTCGCTGACGTCGAGGCCTACGAGCTCTTCTTCGCGAGATACACGAAGTCCCATGATGGCTTTCAATGCAGCCAGCACAATGTATGATACGGCGAAGACATAGGCGATCGAGCCTGCCAGTCCGAGTGCCTGAATCCCCAATTGATGAAAACCCCCGCCGTAGAACAAGCCTGCACCGCCGACTCCCACTTTTTCTGCGAGGGCAGGTGTGGCAAACAGCCCCGTGGACAAGGTTCCCCATATGCCTGCCATCCCGTGAACGGAGAAGGCGAAGATTGGATCATCGATACCCATGCGATCAAACCAAACAGAAGTATAGAAGGTCAGAATACCTGACACAGCTCCGATTACGACTGCTGCCCAGGGATCGACGAAAGCGCAGGAGGCTGTGATAGCGACCAGGGCTGAGAGGACGCCGTTCAGCATGCTGGGAATATCCGCCTTGCCCATGACGATCCAGGAGATGGCGAGAGCAGCGATGGCTCCGGCAGCTGTAGCGAGATTGGTGGTGACGGCGACATAGCCGAAGAAACCATCTGAGGCACCCAGTGTAGAACCGCCATTGAACCCGAACCAACCGATCCACAGGAAAAGCACGCCAAGCACGGAGTATACCTGATTGTGACCCGGAATCAGATTGGAGCTGCCGTCGCGATTGTACTTGCCGATCCGGGGTTTCAAAAGGAGTGTGGCTACCAAGGCTACGATAGCACCTTGCAAATGAACGACAGTAGAACCTGCGAAGTCCTGCATCCCCAGTTCTGCCAGCCAACCGCCGCCCCATACCCAGTGACCAACCACGGGATAGATCAACACGGTGAACAAAATACTGAAAATGAAGTAGACCGAAAGCTTCGCCCGTTCGGCAAACCCGCCCCAGGCGATTGCTAGCGAAACAGCGGCGAATGCCAGCTGGAACAAAAAGAGAATCGTGATCGGGACAGAAGCTCCGGAGAAGTTGGAGAAAGATGCGGCTGCTTGTTCCGCAGAACCGTCGAAGAAAAATCCGGTAAGACCGATGAGGGAGTTGCCATCGCCAAAGGTAAGCCCGAATCCGAGAGACCAGAAGGCGATGGAGCAGATACCGAAAGTAAGGACGGTCTTGCCGGCGATGTGGCCGGCATTTTTCATCCGGGTTGAGCCTGCCTCCAGCAAAGCGAATCCAATCTGCATCATGATCACCAGGATGGCAGATACCATGACCCATGTAGAATCGATGGCGGAAGATACATCTTCTAAAGTCGGTTCCATTCAATCCACTCCTTTTTCATGTTAGAATATCTAACATTTATTTTCTATACGTCAGATTATATGACATGAATAAGAGGATTGCAATTCCTTTTTCAGAAAAAAACCAATCTTTCTCCTTTAAGAAGAGGATTGGTCTGCTTGCTGTTGGTGGGAGTGTTGTTCAATGCTTCGTTCCCAGGCAAATCCGATGGCAGCTAAACTTACAAGAAAAAGCCCACTGACGAGAAATAGCTGTTCGACGGGCCATTTCCCCAGCCAAATCGCCCCTAAAATACTGGACAGCATGCTGAAGAACGTAAACATGAGCATGTTGATGGAAAATATTTTGCCTGTGTTGCTGGTCGTTGCCTTGGTCTGGATCGCAGTAACGGTAGGAATCCCGATTAATGGCCCTCCAATGCCAGCGACTGCGGCAGCGACATAGGCCAGCCAGTGGTACTCTGTTCCGAGAGCCAAAAACAGAAAACCGCCCGCCTGAATCGCCCATCCGATCAAAATGACCAAGAGGTGACGGTGATAAACAGCCCTTGCCATGTAGAGACTGCCGAACAGGTTGCCGATGCCGTAGCTGCCAATCAGCACAGCTAGCTGACTGCCATCGCCTTGTGCCATGCCTTCCGCCAAAAAAGGAAAGCCAACATTCCAACACACGATCCAAACGAGAAAACCCACATTGCTGAACACAAGAATCAAAAAGAGCAAATGATTACGCTTTAACTCTGTCATGCACATACCTATATCCTTGATGTACTGGGAAGGGGTCATTTTGACAGGAGTGCTGTCTTTATGCAGAGGTTCCAGTGATTCGCTTATGGCATAGACAAAGAAGACGGAGAACAGGTAGCTTCCGGCATTGACGAAGAAAAGCGCAGACAAGGGTACAAGGGAAGAAAGCAAGCCGATGGTCATGGGAGCAAGAATGCGAATGGTCCGAAATGTCGTATCCAGAATCGCGTTGGCACGACTGAGCTGTTCTATTGGCACAATTGCCTTGAGAGCAACAGTACGTGCGGGTTGGAACAGACTGGAGAACAGCCCGAGCAGGAACTGCGCGAGAAGAAAAAAGGAAAACTGCTCAATCCCAACCGCCGCCATGATGCCAACTGCGATCGCAACGAGAATGCGGGCCAGGTCCGATCCAACCATGAGCAAGCGAGGATTGTAGCGATCGGCAAGAACCCCTCCAACGAGAAAAAAGAGCAGACCTGCCACCATTTCCGGGATGACGAGCAGACTTAACGCTGTTCCGGATTTCGTTGCTTGCAACAGGTACCAAAGCAAAGCGAAGCTGTAAAATTGATCGCCGATATTGGCGGTCATCTGTGCGAACCATAGTTTCAGAAATGAACGATTTCTCCATAGAGATAGCTCCACGTTGATTTTCTCTCCGTCTCTTGGCAATATTCAGAAAAATATTTTTTACTAGCGTATCAGGAACGCAGTCCGAAGTAAAGAAAAGAAGCACTGCTGGGCAGGCTTCTTTTCAACACACAAAATCAGGATTGGCGAGGTTGTTGCTGATTTTGATGCTGTTTCGCGGTACCTTGATTGTCTTCGGTATGGGTGTCATCGGCTACCGTACTGCTTGTCAGGCCGGTTACAGCCAACCCTTTTTGGTTTAGATTCTTTGCGCTTTTCCATTTGGCCATGGCGGGAGATCTCCTTTTCTTGTCGGCTTCCTTATTACCATGCCAAATTGGAAGCTTGCGTACACATCCACATGTTTCCCGCAATCGCGTGCTTGAGGAAGAGACAACAAGTATACTGAAGGTGAGAGTTTATGGCGAAAAGGGGAAAAAGAGATGGCAGCGGACTGCATCTTGATCGTGGAGGGAAAAACGGACCGGGAGCGATTGCTCAAGGTTCTCGCAGAACCCGTCACGATTTATTGCACCTACGGCACTTACAGTACGGAAAAGGCGGAGCAGCTTGCTCTTTTGACGGAAGAGGCGGATGAGGTCTACCTGTTTACGGATGAAGATGAAAGCGGAATAAAATTGCGAAAGCAACTGGCAGCAGATCTTCCCGACGCGATGCATCTCCATACTCAAAAGGTGTACGGAGAGGTGGCACGGACTCCATTGGATGTTTTGGCTGAGATTTTGGAGCGGGCAGGCTTTGCAGTCGAATACCCTTGAATGGAACATGCGAGCAGGGGATAAAATGACCTCCCTTCGGCTATAACAAGAAGTAGAGATAGCTGGAGGTGCAGTCGAATGCGTGGTTTTGCGACCTTTTTCAACCGCATGAACATCTGGTGGTGGCTGCTCGGGATCTTTGTGGCTCATGCCTTGCTTTATTTGGTACTAGGCACGGACACTTGGCTCGCGACATCTTTGTTGGCGACCGCTTTTTACGGCATTATCCTTCTGGTCGGCAAACTGATTGCCAGCAGATACCCAGACAAGGAAGAAAGCAAGTAAGTCGGCTGTACGTAAGCCGGCTTTCTTATATGATTTGGAGTGCAGCCGGCCAGGGATGACCAGTAAGCAAAGATCCCAACCCGCCTGGAGCGTTTTCTCCTTTTTCCTCCCCACCACTACAGCTGGATCAAGATTACCCCAGGTATTGCAATCCAAGAATGATTCCGCCCAGAATCCAGACGTAGACGGCAAATCCCTTCATCGAGCCGGTGCTGATAATTCTCAGCATCCAGCGAATGGCGAAGTAGCCCGCGACTGCTGCGAAAAATGTCCCGACAATCATGGGAATCAGCGTAGCAGTGTCGAGCGGATTTTGCGTCAGTTTGACGGTTTGCAGGGTACATGCGCCCAGGATGGCTGGCAGGGAGAGCAAAAAGGAAAAACGCGCCGCATCCGCCCGGTCGATTCCGCGCAACAGGGAACCCGCGATGGTCAGTCCCGAGCGTGAGATAGCAGGAAGGATGGCCGCTCCTTGCAAGGTGCCGATGATCAGGGCATCGGTGTAGTTGATTTGTTCAAACCGGCGATGTCCCTTGCGCATGGATTCGACGGTCCAAAGAATCACTCCTGTCGCAAGAAATTCCCAGCCGATCGTGACGCCGGTACGGGAGATTTCCTCGAAGTAATCCTCGAAAGCGAGTCCGATCACCGCTGTGGGTATGGTCCCTACCACAAGCAAGCGGGCCAGCTTGCTGGTAGGATTGGCGATCAGCTGCCTGACCTCTGGCCAGAATACGACGATGACGGCGATCAATGTCCCGAAGTGAAGCATCGTATCAAACAGCAGTCCGATCTCGCTGAGGCCGAACAGCTTGCGAAACAAAACGAGATGGCCGGTGCTGGAGATGGGCAAAAATTCGGTTAAGCCCTGAACGATGCCAAGGAAGATGTATTCCAGTAAAAGCAGCATAATGCGACGTCACTCCTATCGTTTAAAGGGTCCGATATTGTCATATGTATGTCCCATTGTGCAAGACTTGCCTATTTTAGGGGACAGCCGCCTTGGTCGCAGGAAAAAGTTGTGGTATTTTAATGGAATAGAGATGAGAGTGAGGAAACGAAACGATGGATAGAGGCAGAAGACCAGTACGGACCAAGGCTCCCAGTCGAGATTTGCAGGCAGGCATGATCCTGAAAATGCGGGTAGCCCGCAAGAAGGAGATCGGATACTTTCTGACCGACGGCAGAGAGGAGGTCTTTCTCCACCGCAACGAAGCAGATGGACCGCTCGAAAGCGGGGAAGAAGTCGAAGTCTTTTTGTACCATGATCACGAAGATCGATTGGCAGCAACGATGGCCATGCCGTACGTGGGCCTGGATGAATACGGATGGTTGGAAGTGGTGGATCTCTCCTCGCGTATGGGGATCTTTTTGGACAATGGGATCAACAAGCACTTGCTTGTATTTATAGACGACCTCCCGAAGCTGCGGGATGAATGGCCGCGTCCGGGTGACCGCTTGCTGGTGGCGATCAAGCGGGATCCGAAGGGAAGGATGTTGGCCAAGCCGGTGACGGAAGCCGAAGTCGGACAGATTGCAGTGCCTGCCGATCAGACGATGAAGAACAAGCAGGTAGAAGGAACGGTCTACAAGGTGATTCAAGCCGGAGCCTTTTTGTTGACGGATGAGGATCACATCCTGTTTATCCATCGGGATGAGATGACAGAGAGGCTGCGTCTCGGGCAATCGGTTCGCTGCCGGGTGAGCTTTGTGCGGGAAGACGGCAGGCTCAACGGTTCGATGAGGGAGCGCAAGGAGGTCCAGTACGGGGAGGACGCGGAAAAGCTGCTGCGTTATCTGATCAATCGGGACGGGGCGATGCCGTATACGGACGATACGCCAGCCGATGTGGTCCGCGAGAAATTCGACATGAGCAAATCCAGCTTCAAGCGCGCTCTGGGCAAGCTGATGAAGGAAAGGCGAGTCGAGCAGGTGGATGGCTGGACACGCATGATTCACAGTGAACATGGTGAGTAAAAAGCATGCAATAGAAAGAACCCTCCCAGCGGAGGCCGTTTTTCGACGGCCCGGCACTTGGGAGGGTTTTTCTCGTGTCGTTACAGGGAAACTTGCTCAGCTTGCTTGAGTTTGCGCGATTTGTAGTAAGAAAATGCGAAAGACAAGGCGATCAGCGTAATACCAGCGATATCTGTTTCGATGCCTGGAATGACAGCAAGGACTCCGCCTGCTATAGCCAGGATACGCTCCAGCGGATTCATTTTGCTCATCCAGAAGCCAATCAGTCCGGCCCCTACACCAATCATTCCCAAGATAGAAGTAATCATGACCCAAACCGATCCAAGGAACGTGGTGTCAATGAGCAGCAGCGCCGGCGATACGACGAAAATGTACGGAGCCATAAAGGCAGCGATGGCCAGCCTTGTTGACTCCACGCCCGTTCGCATCGGCTTTGACTTGGCGATACCGGAGGCCGCGAAGGCAGCCAGCGCCACTGGAGGTGTGATGTCAGCAACGATTCCGAAGTAGAACGTAAACATGTGAGCGGCAACCTCTGGGATGCCCAGTTTTACCAGAGCAGGTGCGGCGATTGTCGAAGTGATGATGTAGTTCGCTGTTGTCGGTGTTCCCATACCCAGAATCAAGGAAGCGATCATGGTGAAGAACAGGGTAAGGAAGAGGTTTCCGCCAGCCAAATCGATCAGGCCGTTAGCCAATTTGAGTCCGATACCAGTCAACGTGACTGTACCGACGATGATACCAGCACAAGCGGTGGCAGCAACGACGCCAAGTGCGACTTTAGCCCCCGAAGCGAATGCTTCCAAAATATCTGTGATCGACATGCGAGTCTCTTTGCGGAAAGCACCAACGACCACACAAGAGACGATCCCGATGATCGCCGAACGCTCTGCGGAAATATTCATCATAAGAGCTGTAATGATGATGACAATCGGCAACAGCAGATATGCTTTTTTCAATACTTCTTTTTTGTCAGGCAATTCTTCTTTGCTCAAACCGCGAAGTCCCAGGCGTTTTGCCTCAAAGTGGGTCATAATCCAGATGCCAACGAAGTAAAGGATCGCTGGCAATGCAGCAGCCTTTACGATTTCCATGTAAGGAACACCGATAAATTCGGCCATCAAAAAGGCCGCAGCGCCCATCACCGGGGGCATGATTTGTCCGCCTGTGGAGGAAGATGCCTCTACGGCAGCCGCAAATTCAGGACGATAACCAAGCCGTTTCATCATGGGAATCGTGAAGGCACCGGAGGTCACGACGTTTGCGACAGAGCTGCCGCTGATCGTTCCTTGCAGGGCACTGGAGAAAACCGCTACCTTTGCGGGACCGCCGATTCGACGACCTGCTATCACGAGGGAGAGATCATTAAAGTATTCCCCGACACCTGTTTTTTCCAAAAAGGCGCCAAACAAGACGAACAGAAATATGAATGTGGAGGAAACGGCCAAGGGTGTACCTAAGATCCCCTCCAGGGTGAAGTAACTGTGCCCGATAATCCGTTGCACACCGCTGCCGCGATGCTCCAGGAAGCCAGGCATGTAAGGGCCAAGGTAGGTGTACAGAAGGAATACAGATGCAATGATCGTAATCGGCAATCCGACGACACGACGTGCAGCCTCCAGCACCAACAGAATCGCAAGACCACCTACGATCATGTCCATTGTGGTGTAGTTCCCGGTACGCAAGACGAGATTGTCGTAATCAATCACCCAATACAACGAGACCCCGATACTGAGGAGAGAAAGGATGATGTTGACGATCCCGACCTTTTTCTGGGCGTTGTTTTTTCTTCTCCCTGCATAGAGCAAGTATATGAGGCCCAATCCGAAAGCCAAGTGAAGCGGCCGGTGGATTTGCGGCGGGATGGTGAGGAAGAGCGAATAGGATAGCTGGTAGATCGAAAAGAGAACCAGCAGGCAAAACGTAATCCATTTCATCGGGCCAACGTGTTGGCGGACGGCAGATTCTTTGTCGTATTTGGCAATGAGGTCATCCATCTCTTGCTGGCTCATGTTGTTGGAAGTTGTCATTTAGTGTCCTCCTATCTCACGGAAAATGGATCGCTTTTCTACCTGAATCGTGATCGCCGACCCGGGTTTGATGAGGGAACTCAGTGGAATTTCGGTTCCTGCGAAAAGCAATGTATGGTTAGCTCGTACCTGTCCGGTAAACAGATGGAGAGCGGGAAAGATGCGATTCATATGGAGGATGCGAAAGAGACCGTCCCGGACGACAAGTTCTTCGCCTGGGGCCAGGTCGTTCTCCATGCCGATTCCATAGTCATGAAAACTCATCTCGGATAATATGATTTGTTCGTCTTCGATGCGGTAAAGCTCTTCGATGGCTGAACGATGGATGGAATGAGTCCAACGCAAACCAAATGTTTGTTCCGAAGTGATTCTGCTGCTCCACACCAGATGATTGGAAGCGGATTCACGTATGACCAGAGAAGGGAAGATAGGAAGGTTCAACAGGACGATGCAGGACAGAAGCAGTGTTAAGGAGAAAAGGCGGAGCCGTGTCCGCCTTTTCCGACTTCCTTCTCGCTTTTGGGCAATCATGAAGTCTTTATTTCACGCCTTTTTCATCAAAGTATTTCTTCGCGCCAGGATGTACAGGAATGCTTACACCAGCGAGCGCATTTTCCAGCTTGATCTCTTTTGCTTTTGCGTGACCGAGTTTGTCTGTATTTTCGTAGATGGCTTTGGTTACTTTGTACACCAGATCTTCGCTCAGGTCAGCGCGGATGACCAGCATGGATTTTACAGAAACGGTAGCGATTTCATTTGGTACCGTGCTGTAGGTGTTGCCAGGGATTACTGTTTTTACATAGAAAGGATATTTGGCGATGATCGCGTCAATTTTATCGGCATCGATCGGAATGATTTTTACGCCTGTCGTCGCAGCCAGCTCGGTGATCGCAGCAGTCGGTGTTCCTGCTGTCTGGAAGGCAGCATCCAGTTGACCGTCTTGAATCGCTTTTGCGGAGTCAGCAAAAGAGAGACGTTGCAATTGTGTATCTTCAAACTTCAGGCCGTACGCTTCCAGGATTTGCTGAGCGTTCATTTCTGTACCGCTTCCTGGGGCACCGACGGAGACGCGTTTGCCTTTCAGATCCGCTACACTGTTGATGTTGCTGTCTGCTGCCACGACGATCTGAATCGTTTCGTCATAGAGAGAGCCCAATGCTTGGAATGCATCGATTTTTCCGTCTTGTTCGAACATTGCGGTTCCGTTTACTGCATATTCTGCGATGTCGTTTTGAATAAAGGCGATTTCTGCTTGCTTGTCGCGCAGAAGACGAACGTTCTCGGCAGAAGCTCCGGTCGATTGTGCCGTTGCGGTTACGCCTGCATTTTTGGTAATGTGGTCAGCCATGCCGCCGCCCAGCGGGTAGTAAGTTCCGCCTGTACCGCCCGTTGCGACGATCAGTTGGCTAGGATCATTGCTGCCGCCAGCGCTGCTGCCGCCAGCATCTCCGCCCGCATTGCCGCCAGCATTGCTGCCGCCGCCGCCACAGGCAGTGACCAAGGAAACAGTAAGGAGTAACGTTAATGAGAGAAGCAAACTGCGTTTTTTCAAGTGAATTCCCCCTATCTATATTGCTCATTGAACATGCGTTCACCGACTATTGTATGTTTCTGCCTATAAAAAACTACAAAAATCTATAAAAAAATATAGTAAAATGGATAAGATCCTAATAGAAAGAACGGATGAAATGAACCATGCGCTACAGAGAGAGCTTCTTCATTTTGTTCATCATGCTGATTGCTGTGCCAATCGCAGGAGAGCTGAAGTTTCATCCGTTTCAGGATGATTTTCGCGTCAGCTTCGGCACTACGGCCTTTTTCTTCTTTATGTTGTGGCTGCGGCCTTCCTTGCTCGCTGGATGCTTGACAGGAGCCGTAGTTGTCCTGTTTCGGGTTTTCCTGGATGGGATCAATCAGGAAGATTTTTTGTGGAGCGCATCCCTTCACCAGCATATGCCTGCCTTCTTTTTCTATGCGGCGTTTGCAGGCTTGTTCTCTCTCTTCCGTGTCAATGACCTGCACCATCGTCCCTTATTGGTAGGCTTGCTTGGCACGTTGGCGGAAATTCTCGCCAATCTGGTGGAGCTTTCTTTTCGGGCACCTTCGCTGTTGTCTGTGGTCCAGCCATCTGTCATCGGACCGATTGCTGTGATCGCCTTGATCCGATGCTTTTTTGTTCTGAGTTTTTTTAACATGATTAAACTGCGCCAGGCGATCTGGACCAAGGAGGAGCAGCGGCATCGAAATGAACGGATGCTCATGCTCATTTCCAATCTGTACGAAGAATCCATTCATTTAAAAAAGACCCTGCAGCAGGTGGAAGACATCACGCGTGATTGCTATGAGCTGTATCGGGATATGAAAGAGCTTTCAGGGGAGTCCGAAAAAGATCGGTTTGCCCGTCAAATGCTGATGATTGCCGGCCAGGTGCATGAGGTGAAAAAGGATAACCAGCGGATCTATGCCGGGCTGTCCAAGCTGATTTCGGATGAAAATGAGCGGGATTACATGCCGCTTGGCGAATTGATCTCGATCATCGTGCGGGGACAGGAAAAATACGCGCGCATGCTGGGGAAAGACATCCGTTTTGAGGTGAATGTGGACATTCCCTATCTGGCTTGTCACATCTATACCACTCTATCGTTGGTCAACAACCTCGTCGCCAATGCGGTGGAGGCGATAGAAAACAAAGGCATGGTCTCCCTCGTGGCTACCTTGGACGAGACGCTTGGATGGATCCAGTTTTCCATCGGCGATGATGGTCCGGGAATCTCGATCAAGGAGAAAGAGCTGCTTTTCATGCCGGGTTATACGACGAAGTACGATGTGTCAGGGAAGCCTTCTACAGGGATCGGCCTTTGCTATGTAAAGGAAGTCGTAGACAATCTGAATGGACAAATCGAGATTTCTGAGCAGGCAGAACATTTCGCCACTGTGTTTACGATCCGCCTGCCCCACGTCAGTCTCGTTCAAAAAGGGTGATGGAAGATGCGTTTTTTCATTGTTGATGACGATCCGGCAATCCGTTCCATGCTTGCGCAAATCATTGAAGACGCGGATCTGGGAGAGATCTGCGGCGAAGCGGAGGATGGCACGACCATCGATCTCGATTTTCTGGAATGGAAGCGGGTCGACATTCTCCTCATCGATCTGCTGATGCCGAATCGGGACGGATTGGAGACGGTTCGCCATCTGAGAGGGTACCAAGGCAAAATCGTGATGCTCTCGCAGATCGAGACGAAGGAAATGATCGCCGAGGCGTATTCCCACGGGATCGAGTATTATGTGACCAAGCCGATCAATCGGCTGGAGGTCATCAGCGTCCTGCAAAAAGTAAAGGAACGCTTGCTTTTGCAACAGTCGATCGAGGGTATTCAGCGTTCTTTAAGCGTGTTGTCCGGGCATGCACAGCCTGTCAAAAAAGGGCCCGAATCAGATTCCAGCTTTTTTGCCTCTGCCAAGTTTTTGCTTACGGAACTGGGGATGATCAGCGAAAACGGAAGCAAAGACCTGTTGGCAATGATGGATTATTTGCATCATTGGGAAAAAAGCAACTCGGGCCACAGTCGCTTTCCTTCATTAAAAGAGATATTCATGAGTGTCGCTACCGAGAAGCTGAACACCACGAATACGGCTGCGATCAACAAAGAGGTGAAGGCAGCTGAACAGCGCGTGCGCAGGGCCATCTACCAGGCTTTGACACACTTGGCGTCCCTGGGGCTTACCGATTACAGCAATCCGAAGTTCGAAAGCTACGCCGCCACGTTTTTTGATTTCGTCGAGGTTCGCAAGCGGATGATGGAGCTGGAGAGCAAGAAAGACAACGGGATGTCAAACGCGAAAATCAACACGAAAAAATTCATTTTCGTGCTCTACATCGAAGCGAAAAGGCGTACGGAGATCTAACGGGGTTCCTTTGGTCCGAGTCAACAAATGTGATAAGATAACACTATTGTTGTGTTGGGGGGGAACTTTCGTGAGTGAACTGCGGAATCCGTGGCAGTTGCTATACCGCGTCTATCGATATGTACAGCCTGTTTTGGAGCGGGAGTTCGCTGCCTGGTACAAAAGGGCCGAGGCAATTCCCAACTTGGAATTGAGAAAGCAAGCTTTGGCTAGTATGGATTCCAAAAAATTCCATTGCCAAGGGGGATGTGTGTACGCCGCGCAGGTGGTCGAACAGGTCGAAACCATCGTCCCGCTGATCGTCGCGTATCAGACCATCAGCGATTACCTGGATAATCTGTGCGACCGCAGCACCTCACTGGACCCTGAAGATTTTCGGCAGCTGCACGTGTCGATGCAGGACGCCTTGACGCCTGGTGCTCCATTGCGCAACTACTATCAGTATCGCGAGGATCAAGAGGATGGCGGCTTTTTGGCGGGGCTGGTGCAAACCTGCCAGCATTACGCCGCACAATTGCCGGCCTATGAGAAGATCCAGCCTCAGGTATTGCTGTTTTCCCGGCTGTACAGTGATCTGCAAGTGTACAAGCATATCGACCCAGCATTGCGGGAGGCAAAGCTCCTGGATTGGTGGGATCAGCATAAATGGCAGCATAGTCATTTGCAATGGCAGGAGTTCGCTGCTGTGACAGGCTCGACGATTGGCATATTCGCCTTGTTCTGCCTCGCGACGCAGGCGGACCTGGAGCAGGATGTGATCGACGAAGTGTGCGGGGCTTATTTTCCCTGGCTTTGCGGCTTGCATATCCTGCTGGATTACCTGATTGATCTGGAGGAGGACCGTCTCGGGGGAGATCTGAATTTTGTCTCTTATTACGAATCTGAGCAAGAGGCGACGGAGCGCTTGCAATATTTCATAAAACAAGCGAAGGCAAGCGTCAGACGCTTGCCAAATCCTGCGTTTCACCGTATGATTGCGGACGGGCTGGTGGCCTTTTATCTCGCGGATCGCAAAGTAAATCGAACACAGCCGCGCAGTTACTCGATCGCCAAAAAACTGCTCAAACAGGCAAAAGGTCTGCCTGCCGTCCTCTTTTACGTGAACAGCCTTCTTGTCCGTCGTTAACGCAAAAAGGGATCAACGCAAGTGCTTGCGTTTGTACGAAAAGCCGAATCCCATCAGCGCAAAGGCAGCAACAAGGCAGCCGATGATGCCCAAGGTGCTTTGTTCTCCAATGGAAATGCCCACTCCGATGAGACAGGCGGTTACGCAAATGGCTAAGGCGAGTGTAACCAATTGATATCGGTTCATCGGTCTGCAACCTCCTATCTGTCAATGCTATCATTATACCTAATTTCCGAGAAAAACGTCCAAGTAAGTTTCCGGAAAACCCGGTACATTATTGAGTGAATTGGTGGAGACCTTCATATGGAAAGTATGATTCAAATCAAAAGAGGAAGTCGCATGGTAGAAGGAATCGTTACCTATGAAGAGGGAGATTTGATCGAAGCCCTCTTTTCCGACGAAACCGAGGTAACGGTAGGCGATCAGATCCGGTGTTTGCTCACCCCTGATTATGAGACGATTTCTACCTTTGAAGCGGTCGTGGTAGCCAGGGAGAAAAACAAGCTCTTTTTGTTCCATTCTCCGACAGCTACGGAGTTTCGCGAACAGCGCCGACGTTATCCGCGATTTGACATGGAGATAAAAGGGTGGCTCCAGTACCGTACACAGGAGCCCTCCTCCTTGTTGTCGCTGAGCAATCAGATGGTAGATCTGCAGAATCTGAGCTTGGGTGGATTGGCATTTCGCACTAGAAAGGAATTGCCGATCGACCAACCGTTTTTTTTCTCGGCGGAATTGTATGGCCGCAATCGCCCCGATGGGGTAATCAAGGTGGAGCTGCAAGTCATTCACACCCGTCTCGTCGGCTCGTATCATCATTATGGCTGCACGATCAAAGGGATTAGTGCCCGTCATTTTCACAACCTGCGAAAATACATTTTGCACCGGCAATTGCAGGAGCGCCGCGGCATTCCCATCGAATAAGCGAGAAGTCATTACTCCAAACTGCCCTTTCCCAAGGATGCAGCAGGGAGTTTTTTCTTTTTATACACTTCTGGCGATGGCAAACGACAGTCTATTGCTTACCGCAGTTTTGACAGTTGTGCGTGAATCTCTTTTCTCAGGGAAGCAAAGTGATATTCCTCGGAGAGCTCCCTCCAAACTCCTTCGTATTTGCGTTCCCACTCGGGATCGCAGCCGAAGTGACGATAAAAAAACAGCAGTTTGCGCACCGCATGAATCAGATGGGGGATGAACTGGGTCGACCTCGTCACTTCGATGGCTTGATCGACGGCGATCCGTGCAGCTGCCTTTTGCTGACGGCGATACTGGCAAAAACCGCGCAGAAGCGTAAAGGTGCCCAATTCGCGCTGCATCGGGATGGACTTCAGGATTTCCAATGCCTGATCCGTGATAGCTTCAGCCGCGTCCAGTCTATCTGTCATCAGGTCGAGCAAGGCTTCCTGGGCGTGCAAGTACAGGGTAAAGCCGGTGGATTGCAGCGGTTCCACTATCTTGCGCGCTTCCTGGAGTGCTGCCCTGGCACGCTCGAAATCCCCGGTCTGCGTGTAGATCCCGATGGCGGCGATTCGCAGCTCGTCGCGGTAGATGGCACGTATCTGGCTCATATAGGGCTGGATACTTGCAAACAAGGCTGCACTCGATGCGACGTCTGTCTCAATCATGTAGTAAATATGAATGAGATAGAAGCATTTCTCGGGCATGGGAAAAGCCTGATCGTGCAGAAACCAGAAAAAATCGCCGCGTATGAACGGCAGGTAGACCTCGTAGTACGGATCGAGTCGAATGCCCAGAACGTCCTGGTGGGAGGCAAGAGTATGCATGGCTGCTCCCATGCCCATCCCGTGATAGGTTTCCAGCATGCCCCGCACATGATCCGCGAAGCTCTGGTTCAAAGCCTGGGGGTGTGGAGCGTACAGCGTCTTGCCGTTCAAGCGATAGCCGACACCGCGAACCGTTTCGATGGTGAAGAGATGCGACCATTTGGCCAGCTTGCGGCGCAGGCGGTAAATATGATCATCGACAGTCCGATCGGTAGGTGTCTCCATTGCCCATACGCTGTCGAGCAGCTGCTCCCGGGTAAAGGTGCGGTTTTTCCAGGTGTATAGATGCCGAAGAAGAGCATATTCTTTGGGCAATAAGGCAATCGTCTGGCCGGCGTAGCGCACTTGACAGGTATCCTCGAGCCATTCGATGTGCTCCATGGATCAGCTCTCCCCGTCCAGCTTGTATTTTCGAAGCTTGTTGTACAACGTGCCGCGAGAGATCCCCAGCAGATCCGCCGCTGCTTTTTTATTGCCGTAGGTACGCACCAGCGCTGCCTGGATTCGCTCGCGTTCGTGATCGGCAGATGTAAAACGGTATGCAGCAGGAGCGGGCAGAGAAAAGTCCGGCTGCGCCTGTGTCGGACCGGAAGAGTGGGACACGAGCCGAATGGCCGACGGCAGATGATCCGGAAGAATAACCCCATTTTCCTGCAAGATGGAGAGGCGTTCGATGACATTGCGCACCTGGCGGATATTGCCCGGCCAATGGTAGTCGATCAGGGCCTGCATCACCTCTGAGGAGATGCGCGGCACGGGCTGCTCCTGTGCGATCGAGTATTCCTGCAAGAAAAGCTGAACCAGCTCGGGCAGATCCTCGCGACGTTCTCGCAGGGGCGGAATATCCAAAGAAAATACATTCAATCGATAAAATAAATCCTCTCTAAATTGCCCCTCTGCCATCATTTTCTCCAAATTCCGATTGGTCGCTGCGATAATGCGGGTGTTGACTGTGATCGGCTCTGTTCCCCCGACACGATAAAATTGCTTTTCCTGCAGGGCGCGCAGCAGCTTCACCTGCAATTCCAGCGGCAATTCCCCGATCTCATCGAGAAACAGCGTCCCCTCATGGGCCAGTTCCAGCTTTCCCGGCTTGCCTTTTTTCTCTGCGCCGGTAAATGCGCCGCTGTGGTACCCGAACAATTCGCTCTCAAACAAAGCGGCTGGTATCGCCCCGCAGTTGATGGCGATAAAGGGCTTTTCCCGACGCCGGCTGGCTTGGTGGATCGCTTTGGCAAACAGCTCTTTGCCGACGCCGCTCTCTCCGTAGATCAGGACGGTAGCGTCTGTCTGGGCGACTTTTTTTGCGGAGTGGATCGCGGCCTGTATCGAAGCCGAATGCCCTTTAATGGAAAAGAAAGGATCATCCCCTCGCTGTACCCGGCTCATCTCCTGCTGCAAGCTGTGCAGATGCTCAGTCGTGTGCGTCAATTCTTCGTTCAAGCGGACCATTTCGGTAATATCCTGCTCGATGGAGATGGCCCCGATGATGGCGCCGTTTTGCCGGATCGGAGCAGCGTTGATCAATACATGCCTGTCAGGGCGCGGGATGTGATAGACCCGCTCGACAGTTGTGCCGTGATGCAGCGCGTCCAGCAGACGAATCGACTCGCTGGAAAAATGGTCGGCCAGGGAGGTTCCAACCACCTGCTCATGATCGATTTCGTAGATGGTTTCGGCAGAGCGATTCCAAAACCGCACGATATTTTCAATATCTACGACAGTAATGGCTTCGCTCATGCTGTCCAGCAGGGTTTCGAGCAAGGCGGACTGATTTTGCGCGATCGTCAAAAAGGCAGCGAGAAGCTGGCGCGGCTGTATCATGCCTGTGGGCTGGTTGTTTGCATCAACGGTGACGATAGGGCGCAGGCTTCCCTCATTTTTCGAACCGATCCACTGCGGCAATAGCTCCTTCAGCTTGCCAGTTTCCTTGAAGAGGGCGACAGGGATCTGCTCCTGTCCGTTGTGCCATACACCTTCCATTTGTCCCGGACGTAAGCTGATGGCAGCAGGATCGAGGGGGGAGACCAGCGATTTGACAGCAAGATCTAACGAGAACAAAGGTTTCAAATGATCACTTCCTATGTGAACATGAATATACAGTAGATAGGGTTTAATCATAAGTGTACAGGATTAGACAAGGTATGTACATATGTGTCTACAAGGCGCTTGGCTTATTCAGATGGCAGCGCGGAACAACAGCGCGGAAGAATTGGCATAATTCATGCTTGTGTTAAGAAACAGAGTACCGTGTTGAAGGGGAGACATCCGAAATGGAGCAAGCGATGAAGAACTTTTTTCTGTATTTATCCAAAAATAAAACCTTGAATGCGGCAGCGAAAAAATGGGGTCTGCGTTTTGGCGCAAGCCGCTTTGTGTCGGGGGAGACGATCAACGAAGCGATTCAGGCGGTCCGGCAGCTGAACGCCAAGGGTCTCGTCTGCACACTGGATCATCTGGGTGAATTTGTCTTCAGTGTGGAAGAGGCGAATGTATCAGCGGATTACTGCATCAAGACGCTGGAGGCGATCCATCAGTCAGGGGTCGACTGCAACCTCTCGCTGAAGATGACTTCTCTGGGCTTGGACATCAGCCGTGAGCTGTGTATGAACAATATGCGCCGAATCCTGGATGCTGCCAAAAAATTCGGCAACATCTTCGTGCGGATCGACATGGAGGATTACGCCCACAACCAGGTCACGATGGAGATTCTGGAGGAGCTGCTGGCTGAGTATGACAACGTGGGGACCGTCATTCAGGCTTACTTGTACAAGGCAGCGGATGACATCGAGAAATTGAAGGAGAAAAAGGTCAACTTCCGGCTGGTAAAAGGGGCGTACAAAGAGTCCCCCGAGGTGGCCTATCCGAACAAGCCGGATGTAGACGAAAACTACAAGAAAATCATCAAGCAGCATTTGCTGGGTGGCGGGTATGCGGCTGTCGCCACTCATGATGATGCGATTATCGACTATGTAAAAAAACTGGCGGTAGAGCACGACATTCCACGGACGCAATTTGAATTCCAGATGCTGTACGGAATCCGCACGCAATCTCAGATTGACCTGGCGAATGAGGGCTACAAGATGCGTGTATATGTGCCCTACGGCAATGACTGGTACGGCTATTTCATGCGCCGCTTGGCTGAAAGTCCTGCCAACGTGAAATTCGTGCTGAAAGGCATGTTCACAAAGTAAAAACAGAAATCTACACCCTCGGAATTGTTTTCCGGGGGTCTTTTGTGTTAACAATATACAGGTGGAATATCCCTTTCCAAGAATCGAAGGTTGAATGTAGTATTGAAATTTAGTTATACTATAAAAAATTTAATTTGTTAAAAAATTAAGGAGACATCATGAGAGAACTGACGAAGAGAGAAACCCTTACTGTAGGTTTGATGTTATTCGCTCTATTTTTTGGAGCCGGCAATATGATTTTTCCGCCTGCGTTGGGACAGGCTTCCGGTACAAGCTTTTGGATTGCTATCATCGGTTTTATTATTACGGGTGTAGGGCTTCCTTTGCTGGGCGTGATCGCAGTCGGTCTTGGCGGCGGGAATCTGCAGACGCTGGCCGGTAGAGTGCATCCGGTATTTGCCATCATTTTTACCTTTATCGTCTACCTGGCGATTGGACCGTTTTTGGCTATCCCCCGTACGGCGACGGTAACCTATGAGATGGGCGTCCTGCCGTTTTTGTCCGAGAGCGCAAAAGCAAGCTGGGTTCCCCTGCTGCTGACAACCGTGATTTATTTTGCAATCACCTTCTGGCTTTCCCTGAATCCGTCCAAGCTGGTTGATCGGATCGGAAAAATTCTTACGCCAGCCCTGCTTGTGATCATTGCGTTCATGTTTATCGGATCGCTGGTTAAACCCGTGGGAGAGATCGGGCAACCGACCGGAGCCTATCTGGAATCCTCGCCGTTTGTGAAAGGATTTCTGGAAGGATATCTGACGCTGGATGCTCTGGCAGCGATGGTCTTCGGGATCGTCGTTACGGTGGCGGTACAGGAGAGCGGAGTTACAAATCCGCGAAAAATTACGATTTCTACGATCAAGGCTGCGATCATTGCGGCGATTGGTTTGGGATTGGTCTATCTGGCACTGGGATATATGGGTGCGACGAGCATCGGGCTCGGTCAATCTGAAAATGGCGGGCAAATCCTGACTGGCGTCGTACATCATTTGTTCGGCGGCGGCGGAACGGTCGTCCTCGGCTTGGCTGTGATGCTGGCCTGCCTGACGACATCGGTCGGCTTGGTGACGGCATGCGGACGTTTTTTCTCCAGCCAAATTCCAGGCATCTCCTACCGCACCATGATCCTGATCCTCAGTCTGTTCAGTGCAGCCGTAGCCAACGTAGGCTTGACCCAATTGATTACCTATTCCGTACCTGTCTTGATGGCCATCTATCCGATCGCGATTGTGCTGATGCTGGTATCGTTTTTGGACAAGGCATTCCGCGGCTACAGGTCCGTCTATATCGGCGCCATTTTCTTTACAGCTCTGATCAGTCTGGTGGAGGGCGCGTCGATGCTGGGCTTGCCGGTAGAGGGCATTACCTCGGTCTACAAGAACTTGCCGCTTTTCGATCAGGGAGTGGGCTGGATCGTCCCTGCCGTTGCAGGTGCAGTACTTGGTTGGATCTGGGGGGCCATCCGAGAGGTTCCACATGTGAAATAGATGGAAATGTCGACAAAGCAAAGGTTGGTTTATTCAGCCTTTGCTTTGTTTTTCTTTTTCCGTAGAGCGTAATCTTCAGGACTTCTTCCCGTCCACAAGAACGGCCATCTATGTTAACATAGAAAAGTTAGAACCTCTGGACAAAGTCGCTAAAAAAACGATGGCTATCACGAGAGACTGCATAAGAACTGGGCTGCGAGCCTGGTTTTTTGGAAAAGGAGGTTGTGGACAGTGAGCCAAACCAAGGTACTGGTCATCGATGACGATCCAAATGTGTGTGAGATCATCCGCTTGTACTTCACCAAGCAACAGATTGACCTTGTCGTTGCCCACAACGGCAAGCAGGGGATCGAGATGATGGAGGTCGAAAATCCGGACGTGATTGTACTGGATGTGATGATGCCGGAGATGGACGGCTTTGACACCTGTCGGGAGATTCGCAAAAAGTGGGATACTCCCATTATCATGCTGACAGCAAAAGATGAAGAATTCGACCGGGTCCTGGGGCTGGAGCTGGGGGCGGACGACTATGTGACGAAGCCGTTTAGTCCGCGCGAGCTGGTCGCCCGGATTCGTGCCATATTGCGGCGCATGCAGCCAAAAGCAAAAGTGGAGGAAGATGCTGCGACAGTGATGTCGTTTGACCAATTGACGATTGATATAGACAAGCGCGAAGTCATCGCGGCAGGGGAGAAGATCAACTTCCGCCCCAAGGAATTTGATCTGCTCGTCCAGCTTGCGAAATCGCCAGGAAGCGTCCTTTCACGAGAGCAATTGCTCGAACAGGTGTGGGGTTTTGACTATTTTGGCGATGTTCGCACCATTGACGTGCATATTAAGAAAATACGCCAGCGTCTGGAGAAGCTCCCGTATGAGTGCATCCACACGGTCTGGGGAATTGGCTATAAATTCGGGGTGGAAGATTGATGCTGGGGATGTCGAAAAGTATTTTCCGCCGTTTGTTGTTTAGTTTTCTCGCCACGGTCCTGCTCGGATTGGGCGTATCTGGAATCATGATCTCTATGTCAGCGCGAGAATACTTCTATGACGCCAAAAAAGAAGAATTGCTGCGTATGGCGAAAAATGTAAATGCTGCAATTCTGGAGCGCCCCCGTGTGGACAAAAAGCTGTTGGATATTCTGGAGGAAAAGGACAAGACCTACGACACGCGCATCTGGCTGTTCAACCAGGAAGGAAAGATTGTCGCCACGTCGATGAAGGATGAAGTGTTCACAGGCAAGTCCGTTGCGGTCTCCATCGCAGATAATGTGCTGCATGGGAAAAATGCCGTAACAGAGCTGCAGATCGAAGGATTGGACGATCCGATGCTCTCGGTCTCTGTCCCTTGGGGAGAAGGGGAGAAGATCTACGGCGGCATCATTTTGCACGCCCCGTTGGAAGGAATCGAGCGCACCTTCGCCCAGATGCGCGAGACGATTCTGTGGGCGACGCTATTCGGGGTATTGCTGTCGACAGCGATGGTCTCCTATCTCTCCTGGTCGATTTCCCGGCCCCTGCGGACGATTGAAAGGACTGCTGCCGAGATCGGGCGGGGCAACTATGCGGAGCGGGTGCAAGTCCACACCTCGGATGAGATCAATGATTTGGCGCAGACGATCAATACCATGGCTGAAAAGCTGGAGAAGGTGGAGCAGGAGCGCCATCATCTGGAGCAGGTGCGAAATGATTTTCTCGCCAATGTATCGCATGAGCTGCGTACGCCTTTGACTGCCGTGCAGGGCTTTTTGGAAGCCTTGCAGGACGGTTTGGTAGAAGAGGAGGAAGCACGCCAGAAATATTATGCGGTGATGTATTCCGAGACCATGCAGATCAATCGCCTGGTCGATGATTTGATGGATTTGATGAAGCTGGAGAACAATGAAGTTACGCTTGCCAAGTTCCCTGTGGATGTCAAGGAGCTGTTGGGCAAGATCGCGTTTTCGTTCCATCCAGAGGCGGAAGAGAAGGGAATACGTCTGGAGGTCGACGTGCCGGATGAATTGCCGAAAATCTATGCGGATCGGGATCGGGTGGCGCAGATTATCAAAAATCTGGTCAAAAACGCGTTGAAGTTCACCGAGGAAGGTGAGATCCGCCTGTCGGCGACCGCTGAGGAGCAGTATGTGCGGATTCGTGTGACAGATACCGGGGTCGGAATATCAGCTGATGATCTGAACCGGATCTGGGAGCGGTTTTTCAAAGTGGATCGCGGCCGTTCCAAAAAGAACAAGGGTACAGGGCTGGGACTGGCAATCGTCAAGGAACTGGTTGAGCTGCATGACGGAAAATGCAGTGTAGAAAGCGTTCCAGGCGAGGGAAGCACCTTTACCGTATGGCTTCCGACCGTCGCGTTTTACCGGCCGATGACCTGACCCATTGGGGAAGGTCATCATTTTTTCATATTTTGATCATGTTTTTTTCCAATTTCGCACACAGATTGATTACCTTTACCCTTTACTCTGTAGTTGTGACGGTGAGACGGTCACTATGCTAAAGATTGAAAGGGGTAAATAAAGATGAATAAAAAATGGTTTTCACTCGCAGCGGTTGCACTGTTGTTGTCCGGTAGCTTGGTAGCTTGCTCCAGCGGAGAAACTCCAGAGCCAGCAACTCAACAAGAACAAGGTACTACCGAATCCACTCCTTCTGATGCACCAGCTTCTACTGAAGCACCTGCATCCACAGACGCTTCTACTGATGCTCCTGCATCCGCAGATGCTCCTACAGAAGCACCTGCAGCTGATGCACCTGCAGCTGACGCACCTGCTACAGACTCTGCTGATGCACCAGCATCCAGCGATGCACCTGCAGCAGATTCCGCTGAACAACCTGCTTCTAACTAATCCGTAATACGTCCATTACGGTGTAGTCGAGTTGAACGTTTGTACTCCTCTACTTCCCTCCCGGGTTCACATAGATAAGGGTTGCCCTATTGTAAGCGTAGGGCAACCCATCTTTTTTTTTCTTACGAAGTTCGCAGATTGGACAGCAAGACCCCAAGAAAAATGAAGCATGCTCCGGCGAAAAATCCCGCACCGAGATGTTCACCTAGCAGCAGCCACCCCAGAAAAGCTCCGACGATGGGCTGGACAAAGAAAAATCCGGCTCCGCTCCCCGCTCGCATCCATTCGAACCCTTTGTTCCACAGATAAAAGGCTCCGGCAGTCGAGATGATGCCGATATACAGCACTCCCATCCAGATTTGCCAGCTCCACTCCCAGGATACCGGAGTGACGGCCAGCTCCCAGACAGACAGCGGCCAGGAAAAAATCAGGCCAAAAAAGGCGGCATAGGTCGTGACAGTGAGTGAAGAGTATTTCTGTGTCGCCTTTTTGCTCAGCACCGTATACAGACCCCAGCTCAGCGCTGCGACGAGCAGGATCAGATTGCCGATCCAGGACGTATGCGTATCCGCTTCACTCGGGACGCCGATGACGATCATCACCCCGACTGTAGCCAGCAGGATGCCAGCCGTCTGCTGCCATTTGATCCGCTCCTTCAGGATCCAGATGGCAAAAAGGGCGATGAAGGCAGGGGAAGCAGAGGTAATCAACGCCCCCATATGGGCCGATGACAGCTTGGTCCCTAGAAACTGCGCGGCGATGGAGATTGTCACGCCGACAAACGCGATGGCCATCAGCAGCGGAGCATCCTTTTTGGCGATGTATTCCCTGCGAGCGACGACAAAAGCGCCCAGTACGATCAAGGCAATGCCGAAGCGAATGATCAGCAGAGTAAAAGGCGGGATGACATCCAGGACGACTTTGCTTACGACGTAGACACCGCCCCAGATCGCCGCTGCGAGAGTGAGACAGATTGCGCCAAACAACTGCTTTTTCCAATGTACATTCTTCATAGGTAAGACCCCTCCCGGAAATCGATTGACCAGGCGATTTCACAGCCGGGGGGATCGTTATGCCAACGCTCCCTCACCGGCTAGGCGAGAGCGGGCACATCACATTCAAAGCGTGGAGCGCACATTGTGTTCACCTCCCTGCGTATTTGCGAATCAGTCCGATCTGTCCGGTGTGGTATCCCATATGATAAGTCAAGCGTCCCAACGCTTCACGCGGGGTCAGCTTGCCGATCGGCGCTTCACAAGGAATGTCCCAATCCTTTTCCGGAAGGGATTGGAGCGCATGCATCAGGTGCTGGAAGGCTTGATCCCGAAAGCTGAGCAATGCTTCAAGCTCTGTGTAGATGCCCTCATCCTTGACCGGACCGATGGTGGCAAGGGTTACGTCATCAGGGAGAGAGGTTTGGAAGAACATCTGGCTGAAGCGGTACTCCACCTCTGCCATGTGTCGGATAAGAAAACCGATGGAGTTGGAGCCAGGGGCCAATTTCCAGGAAAGCTGATTTTCCTCCAGGCCACTCATCGTGTCCATATAGCGGGAACGGGCTGTCTGAAAACCGGGCAGCAGCATTTGCTCGAACATTATGATCCCTTCTTTCTGCTTTCTTCCATTCAAAATGCGGTTCTATCTCCTATTATACGGAAAATTGGCAAAATAGGCAGTCTCAGAAGTGCGAATATTGCGAATGAGCATTCACTCAGTCGTGGTTACACGGTATACTAGGGAGAAAGACGAGGAGGGATGGAGATGGTACATACATTCGACTTGACGGTCCGTTCCACGGATATTGATGTGATCGGGCATGTCAATAATGCCAAATACCTGGAGTACATGGAGTGGGCGAGGTTCGACTGGATCTGGAAGCTGGGCTTTACTTTCGATGAGATGAAGCGGCGTGGGGTCATGCCGGTTGTGGTGAATATCAACATCAATTATCGAAAAGAGCTGCGGCTGCTGGAAGAAGTGCAGGTGCGTACGACCGTTCTCAAGCAAGGAACGAAAAGCTTCGTCATCCGGCATGAACTATACAATCAAAAGGAAGAGCTGGTATCAGACGCCGATATCACGATGGTGATGATCGATGCACAGACTAGAAGCTCCATTCCACTTCCCCCGGAAATGACCGCCGCTTTGAAGGCGAGTCTAGCTTGACATTATTCTGACTGTATCGGAAAACGATCCGCAATTGCTTCCCGATACAGCAAGAATAAACGCTTCGGCTATACAATTGCCTTTCCTGTCGCGCGATCCGTTTAGTGGATGGCGCTCTTTTTAAACTGTCCGCCGCGCACATCGTGAATATTGCCGACAGCCAGGAAAGCAGAAGGGTCCAGCTCTTCTACAATCAGCTTCAGCTTTGCTTCCTCCAGACGAGTGATGACGCAAAACACGACTTTTTTGTCATCGCCGGAGTATCCGCCTTCGCCCTTCAGATAGGTGATTCCGCGACCCAAGCGTGCAGAGATGGCATCGCCGATCTCTTTGTAGTTGTCGCTGATGATCCAGACGGATTTGGATTCCTGAAAGCCATCAATGGTCAGGTCGATCATCTTGAACGCAATGTAGTAGGCGATCAGCGAGTACATCGCGTGATTCCAGCCAAAGACGAAGCCGGCGCTGCTCAGGATAAACAGATTCATGAACATCACGATTTCCCCGACGGAGAAGGGGGACTTTTTGTTCATCAGGACAGCGACGATCTCTGTACCGTCAAGTGAACCTCCGTAGCGCAGGACGAGCCCGACACCGATACCCAGGATGATTCCGCCAAATACAGCAGCGAGGAGTGGATCATCGGTCAAGCTGGATACGGGATGAAGCAGAGAGGTTCCAATAGACATGACCGTGACGCCAAAAAGTGTGGAGATGGCAAAGGTTTTGCCCATGTGCTTATAGCCGATCAGCAAAAAGGGGAGATTCAGTACAAATAAAAATACGCCCAGCTTGATTCCTGTTAAATGCGAGGCGATAATCGAGATTCCCACAATTCCACCGTCAATAATCTGATTTGGAACCAAAAAAATTTCCAGCCCGACCGACACCAGTGTAGCCCCGATCAGGATAAAAAGAGCTCTTCTCAATAGTTTTGAAATAGGCAGCTTTTGATGACTGGTTTTGGATGTTGCTTGGTCCATTCGTAACCTCCTTAATATTTGAACTACTTCCCATTATACCATTTCATGGTGGAAATTTAGTGCAGGAACGTAACCGAAAGTGCGGGCTAGCATATTGACTGGGAATATCAGGATTGGTATGTTCGTACTGACAGAATAGTCAGAGGAGGAAGAAAAGGATGAGCTCTTTTCAGGCAGAGATCGAAATCACGGCACCTCGGGAGTGGGTGTGGTGGGCTTGGACACATAGCGAACGCATCACAAAATGGTTTGCCCCGCAGGCGAATCTGGAACCGCGGCTAGGCGGCGCTTTTGAATTGTTTTTCACGCCAGGCAATCATGATCAGATGGGGACCAAGGGGTGCATCATTACACTTTGGGAGCCGCAGGAGCGTCTGGGCTTTACCTGGAAGGGGCCAGATGATTTCGCATCTGTAATGAATCATGAAGGAGAACTCACCTATGTCCTTGTCACGCTCTCGGTAAAAGGAGAAGGCACCCATGTCTTGGTGGAGCATTTTGGATGGGGCGAGACGGAAGAGTGGGAAAAAGCGAAGGCATGGCATCAGATGGCCTGGTCTCAGGTACTCTCTAGCCTGAAAAAGGAACTGGAATCGGGAAAAGGAGAGCTTTGCTGCGCTCCTTAGCATCATCCATTACAAAATGAAGAGCCGTCCCTTTGAAGTGAGGACAGCTCTTTTTTTATGTTGTCTATTCTTTGGTGGCGGCAACCTCGGAATCGCCTGCAGCCTGCTTCTCATCCAAATATTCGTCCGGTCCGATGATTCCGGCAGCGCGGTCCTGCTTCTCCAGCTCAAGTGCTTTGGGGACGGAAAGCCAGTAGGCGAGCGCGATGGCAATCGCTCCAGCGCCAAATTTGCCGACGATGACGGGCAGAATAATATTGGGCTGGAAGTTCGCGGAAAAGGAGAGGTGATCGCCGAGCAAAAACGCAGCACAGACGCCAAACGAAATGTTGATTACCTTGTCCTTTGGCGGCATGAAGCGCACCAGACGGAACATGGCTAAAATATTGGCGATGGTTGCCAGCAGCCCGGCGCTGCCCGTGGGACTCAAGCCCAAGCGCATGCCTACGGCTTCGAGCGGTTTGGACGCGTACTTGCGCAAGAGATAGACCATCGGGAAGGCCCCAGCGAGCATAATACCGATGTAGCCAGCCGTCTCCAGCGCGCGGTACTGATCCTGCGGGTCTGCGATGATCGGGTCGAAACCCCATGCGCCGAACATGGTGGTGAAAATCCCGGTAAAGTATTCAACGATCGAAAAGACGAGGACAAGCTTGATCCCAGCATCCATCGTCCTGCCGAAAATCATGAAGCCGCGAATCATCATATCAGGCAGAAAGCGAAGGCCCAATGCAATGGCAACGACAAACACCAGGATGGGAGATAGGTTCAGCAAAACTTGCCCGATTCCGATGGCGAAGGCGTAGGTAGACTCGCCGTTCGCGGTGATCTCGGTGCGTACATTCATCTGGGTCGCAACGAGAATGGCGCTCGTGATAAACGCGCCAATCGGCACAGTCAAAATACCCGACATGATGCCCAAGGCCATGTACTTGTGATCGCGTTTGTCCAGCATCGCCAAGCCCATCGGTATCGAAAAGACGATGGTAGCACCCGCCATGAATCCGACAATCATGGCCATGACCCAGCCTTCGATGGTGCTTTTCAAAATGCCGGCCAGTTGATACCCGCCCATGTCAGAAGCGAGGATGGCTGTGGCGGCGATAGCGGGGTCAGCCCCGATCTGATGAAAAAGAGGGGAGACCGCTTTTTCGACAAACCAGGAGATATAGGGAAGAGATGCCATAATTCCTGCGGCAGGAACAAAAATATATCCAGTAGAATGAATGCCCTCCATAAATTCCTTGCCGAGTCCTGTATCACTGTTGCGGATGGCAGCGACAGCGCCGATGACGGCACAGATCATGATAATGTAAATGATAACGCTTCCAATATACTCCACGTTCCAATCCCACCTTTGTGCAAGTTTTCCCCTGTATCGAGCTCCTGGACTACAAGTGATTTTGCAATGGCATGGTTTGCGTTCGGTCGTCCCCCTTTTGGTCAGGTAAACAAGGAAAGCGCTTAGGAGTCTCGCAAACGAGAGATACCTAAGCGCCTTTGCTTACTTGTATGTACTTGTGTCAGACAGGCGGTCGAAAGATAGACCTGGAATGATCCTTAAGCGCCATTGCTTAAGATTTATTATAAAGTGATTATATGGGGAGGACTTCCTAAAGTCAATGAATATTTCAGAATCTTCCTACAACCAAGACGAGGGACAAATATAGAAAAAGCCCTGCCGAAGCAGGGCGTTTACTGTCATTTACAGTTTTACTACGTTCTCAGCTTGTGGGCCGCGGTTGCCTTCTACCACGTTGAATTCAACGCGTTGGCCTTCTTCCAGGGATTTGAAACCTTCGCCTTGAATTGCGCTGAAGTGAACGAATACATCGTTTCCGCCTTCAACTGCGATGAAGCCATAACCTTTTTCAGCGTTGAACCATTTTACTGTACCTGTTTGCATGGGTGTACCTCCAAAAAGATAAAATGAATATGCAACTTTTATTTGTTGAAAATAAAAATTCACACATTGGTAAAGGTTCGAACATACGTGTAAACCCTTACCAATATGTGAACGCTCGCAAACTCTTTAGTTGAGATCATCATATCACAGGCAAAAAGCAAATGCAATTAGAGAAAATGGAAATCCCAGTCCTCATCCTTCAGCACCCATTCGAATGGAGAGGGAGCATGAATAAAGGCGGACTGGGAAAGAGATCAGGAATAAACCTTGACGCGCTCATCCAGCGGCTGGAAGGATTTTTCACCCGGCTGCGCAGTCGGCTTGCCAAAAGGCATCTGTGCAATCAGCTTCCATGTCGACGGGACGTTCCAGGTCTGGGCCACTTCTGCATCGATCAGCGGATTGTAGTGCTGCAGCGAAGCCCCTAAGCCGGCATCTTCCAGCGCGGTCCAGACGACGAATTGCAGCATGCCTGAGGATTGCTGGGACCAGATCGGGAAATTTTCCTTGTAGAGTGCGAATTGGTTTTGCATATTTTCGATCACGCTTTGGTCTTCATAAAACAGGACGGTCCCGTAGCCGCTGCGAAACGAGTTCATTTTTTCCTCTGTGGGGCCAAATTTATCAGCATCCACAATCTTGCGCAAGGTTTCCTTGGTGATGTCCCACAGCTTGTCATGCTGTTGTCCCAACAAGAGAACGACTCGGGCGCTTTGCGAATTGAACGCGGAGGGAGTGTGCTGTACGGCATGGTTGATCACTTCTTGGATTTGCTGGTCGGAGATCGGGCTTTCCTTGCTGATGGCGTAATAGCTGCGCCGGTTTTTGACGGCTGACAGAAAATCGCTTCCCATAAATGGCTGCCTCCTAGACGTAATTTCTTCCACTATCAGGATGGGTGTTTGTTCGTGGATTTATGCACGACAGTCAGGGAGATTGCAAAGGTTGTCAAACACTTTACAGAGTGCGAAAGTAGCGTTAACGTGGTAAGTGGAGTTTGCGGGAGAAGGGGAGTTTGCACAATGAATGCTGCACGAGGAGAAAAGCGTGTGCTGGTTGTCACATCTGTCGAAGCAGAGCGTGATGCCGTGTGGCGCGGACTGGGGGAGGACAGCCGTTTTGAAGTCATCATCGGCGGAGTTGGTCCGATGTCAGCGGCGGCACGGACAGCGCGCAAATTGGCAGAAAAGCCGTATGATGCGGTCGTATGCGCAGGGATCTGCGGCGGCTTTGTCCAGCGGGCAGGGATCGGATCAATCGTCGTTGCCAAGGAAATCATTTGCGCGGATCTGGGAGCAGAGACGGCGGAAGGATTCGCCAGCGTGGACAAGCTGGGGTTTGGCACAGCCCGCATCGAGGTGAACGCCGAATGGGCCATCGCCTTGACGGAGGCGGTGCAGCGCAGAGGGGTTTCGGCGATCTGTGCCCCCATTTTGACACTGTCGACGGTGACAGGTACTGCGCAAACGGCCGAGATGCTGATTGCACGCGTGCCGGAGGCGGCTGCAGAAGCGATGGAGGGCTTCGGGGTCGCTACGGCAGCCGTAGACTTCGGCTTGCCCGTCATGGAATTGCGGGCTGTCTCCAACGCCATCGGACCGCGTGACAAGTCGGCTTGGCGAATCAAGGAAGCACTGGAAGCATTGGAGCGCGCAAGCTCCGGATTACGGGAGGTACTATCATGAAAATTGCTTTTTCACCATGTCCCAATGACACATTTGTCTTCCACGCCTGGGCGCACGGGTTGATCCCGGGAGCGCCGGAGCTGGACATTATGTATGCGGATATTGACATCACCAATACACTGGCAGCTCGCGTCGAGGGACCGGAAGTGATGAAAATTTCCTACGCGGCACTGCCCTATGTCTTGAAGGATTACGCGCTGATTCCGTGCGGAGGAGCGTTGGGGAGAGGCTGCGGGCCGCTGGTGCTGACACTCGGCGGCGGTCAGGACCCGTCTGCATTGGCAGGCAAGCGGGTGGCGGTGCCAAGTGAACGCTCCACGGCTTATCTCTTGTTCCGTCTGTGGGCGGCGCGGCATGTGCCAGGCGGCTTTGGAGAGATCGTCGTCATGCCGTTCCACGAGATCATGCCTGCCGTGCGAGACGGACGGATCGACGCAGGACTGGTCATCCACGAAGCGAGATTCACGTATCAAAACTATGGATTGTCGCTGATGCAGGACTTGGGAAGCTGGTGGGAGAGCGATACGAACCTGCCGATCCCGCTCGGAGCCATCATCGCCCGCAGGCATATGGATCTCGAGGCGCTGACCCGATGGACACGCGCTTCCGTGGAGTATGCCTGGGCTCATCCTGACGCTTCTACCGACTATGTGATGAGCCACGCGCAGGAGCTGTCTCCGGAAGTGGCAAAAGCGCATATTGATCTGTATGTCAACAAATTCACCCGCGATCTGGGCGAAGACGGCTTTGCGGCGATCACGGCTTTGCTGGGACGAGCTGCCGACGAAGGACTTGTACCGAGAATCGATCCGGCAGCACTGAGAATCGAATAGGAAAGATAAAAAGGGGCGATAGATTCGCCCCTCAGGCTGTCGAGAAAGTC
>NZ_RHHT01000025.1 GCF_003710985.1 Brevibacillus panacihumi | reverse complement strand
GGGCGCGCTGGCCGCTAAAAGTGTGTTCCGCCTTTTCCGTTCCAGCTTGGTCAAGATCCCAAATGCCAGCGCTGGTTTTCCTCTTTTTCCTCGGCCAGCTTACCCTTGGTTCGTGACACTTAAAAAAACAAAAACAGCGGTTCCCGGGCTTGTAAAGCTCGACCGGGAACCGCTGTTCTTTTACTATCTATTTCGCCCAGCCAGATAAGCTCGCATGACTTGCTCTGCTTTTTGCTCCAGCAATTCCGCAGCGCGCTCCATCGATTCCGATACGCTGAGCGGTCCATTCCCGATGCTGTGGATGCTCGTGACGCCGCACTCATACAAAAAGTCGAGTCCGTCTCCTACAGACCCGGCGAGGACGAAGACGGGGACTTGTTGTTTTTTGGCTTCCTGTGCGACGCCCATCGGAGCCTTGCCCGAAGCGGTTTGCCCGTCAATTCGGCCTTCTCCGGTAAAAAGCAGGTCTGCCCCCTGAAGATGGGAAGCGAGCTTCGTATACGTAATGACGATGTCGATGCCGCGTTCTACCGTACAAGGAAAGAAAGCGCGAAAAGCACCCCCCATCCCGCCGGCAGCACCTGCCCCAGCCAAGTCGTGCAGACGGATTCCGGTCTCGTCGGCTACCAGCCCGGCCCAATGCGACATGCCTTGCTCCAGCGACTCTACCATCTCTGGCGTCGCTCCTTTTTGCGGTCCGAAAATATGGGAGGCTCCAGTTGGGCCGACAAGTGGATTCTGCACATCGGATGCGATCACGAAGTTGGATTCCCTGATACGGGGATCAAGGCTGTCAGCATCCCATTTCGCGATCTCCCCCAACTTCCCGCCTGCAATCCCCGGCTCGACCAGTTGACCATTCCGGTCATACAGCCGCATGCCGAGCGCTTGCAGCATTCCGACACCGCCGTCGTTGGTCGCACTGCCGCCAATCCCGATGATAAAACGTCGAAAGCCATCGTCGAATGCCTGCCGGATCAGCTCTCCCGTCCCGTAGCTTGTGCTGTGCAGCGGATTCCTTTGGCTCTCCGGGACCAGCACCAGCCCCGATGCGCTCGCCATTTCAATCACACAGGTAGCTGCACCGCCGCCTAGTACACCATAAGCCGCTTGTACCGGAGTGCGCATCGGGCCTGTGACCTGAACTTCTACCAGGTGTCCGTTGGTAGCTGCGACCAAGGCCTCCATCGTCCCCTCCCCGCCATCAGCGATCGGCACCAGGACCGTCTCGGCGCTAGGCAAAGCCTTTTTGACGCCTGCCTCGATCGCTTGGGCAGCCTGGAGAGCCGTCACACTGCCTTTGAATGAATCAGGCGCGATGACAATCTTCATCGCGCATCGCCTTCCTCGAGCGCAGCCTCCACTGCCGCTCGGGCGTGCAGCAAAGCAGTATCGAACACCGGAACCCTGCAATCCTCCTGTGAAATCAGCAAGCCAATCTCGGTACAGCCGAGTATGATCGCCTGCGCTCCTGCTTCGATCAACCGTTCGATAATTTCCAGATAGCGCTGCTTCGATGCTTCCCGCACTTCCCCGACGCATAGTTCATTGTAGATAATCTCGTGTACAACCTGTCTGTCTTCCTCATTTGGCACCAGTACATCCAACCCGTGCATATCCCGCATTCTGCCCGCGTAAAAATCCTGCTCCATGGTAAAGCGCGTCGCAAGCAAGCCGACTCGTTGCAGCCCTCTTGTTCGGATCGCCACTGCTGTCGCGTCGCCGATATGAAAGAAAGGCAACGAAGTAGCATTCTCGATATGCGAAGCCAGCTTATGCATCGTATTGGTGCATAACACGATCAAGTCCGCCCCTGCTGCTTCCAGACTGCGGGCGGCCTGGGCCATCCGCTCTCCTGCTTCTTCCCATCTGCCTTCTTTTTGCAAGACTTCAATCTCCGCAAAGTCGACGGAAAGTAGAATGCACTTCGCCGAGTGAAGCCCGCCCAATCTGTCTCTAACCTCGCGATTGATAAACTGGTAGTACAATTGCGAGGATTCCCAGCTCATGCCGCCGATCATACCGATTGTTTTCATTGATTCTCCTCCCGGCTATTTGTACTTTTTTAATACCTCTTGCTTTCGTTCATTGAAATGTTTCACATTATCACCGAAGTATTCAAGATCCGCTACATCCTGGTACTTCTCCCCATTCTGTGCCTGCCTCGCCAATTTGCTGGTGCTGATATCGTATTTTCCTTGATACATGCCGATAATCGCGAAGGCATCACCATCTGAAGTGCCACGAAGGAATAATACGTACTCTCCTTCTTCGTTCATCAAATTGTACCCTTCCATCGTATCAAAAACGTCATCTTGGAAAAAAGCAGGTTCATATATGTCTATCATTTGTCCTTCTGCCAAATCCCCACCATATACCCTCTTTATTTGGACTTCTGATTTCGAGGCCATTTTCACATCGTCTTCAGCTTCCCACAATGAAAGAAAAGACAATAACAGAGATGATGAATATTTTCTTCATGCACAAATCATCCTTTCTTAGAACTTTCCAAAAACAAAAACTGAACGAGGTTATGATGATTGTCGATGTCCTAAACCAGGTCCGGCACACGCCGAAAGCGTGTCGTCAATATTTCCTCTGCCCGAGACATATCCAAGGAAGTATCCAGCGGAATGCCCCGACTGCGCGATTCCTCGGCCGAAATTTCATTTTCTTTGATAAAATCAGGCAACAGCCCATGCACCACGGCCATCTTTCTGTAAAACGAATGATAGCTTTCTTTTTGATTCGGTCCCAGGTGCAGGATTCCTTTGTGCGGGCTTTTGACAAGTTCATGAAGTGCTGAAGCAGCAATGGCATCCCTTCATCCTCTTCGGTAAATCCCCCGGTTCCTTGAGCAAAGATCCCGTCTGTAGAAACGAAGAGCAACCTGTTTTTTTCTGTCATCCATTGGAGCAATGCTCCTAACCCGCTTCCGATCAGCTGCTGCTCCTTCTGCCCGCTCATCATAACCCAGATGATTTCATCCGGGCGAAACTTCTCCAACAAATTCAGAAACGGCTCGGGTTCTGTGACATCCAGACGGACCAAGTCCTTTTTCGCAGAAGATGTGCAGCAGGTCCCGATTGTCTCCAATTCCGGGTCCTGCCGCAGAACAGCCATCAGTTGGGTCCCCAGGTACCCGCTTGCTCCGAGAAGCAAAACTCGTTTTTTCTGACTCTGCACGTGCAACACTCCCCCGGTTCCCTCTTATTATTTCCTGTATTATCCAGTAGAATGAATCATGATGACAACCACGATTCGATTTGCCTAGACCATCCTGTAGCAAACATTTGCTCAGATCAGAAAAGAGGGGAAATCATGAGAAAAAAGGTTGTTCTGGCGGGCGGCTCCGGGTTCTTGGGTAATGCCTTGGCATCTGCACTCATCCAGAGAGACTATGATGTCGTGATTTTGACCAGAGGAGGGGAACAGGTCAAAAACCAAGTCCGTTACGTGCATTGGGACGGAGCAAGCATCGGCGAATGGAAGCGTGAGATAGACGGCTGCACGGCAATCGTCAACTTTACCGGAAAAAGCGTCAACTGCATTTACACGAAAAAAAACAGACAAGAAATCATCCGCTCCCGCATTGATTCCGTCCGCGTGTTGACGGATGCGGTCCTGCAATGCTCCCACCCTCCACAGGCTTTCATCCAGGCAGGCTCACTAGCTATTTTCGGGGATACCCGGGAAGAATGCGATGAGCAAGCGCCGCATGGGACCGGATTCTCGGTCGACGTGTGCGAGCAATGGGAGCATGCCTTCTTCTCCCGCGAGCTGCCCCATACCCGCAAAGTGCTGTTGCGCATCGGATTTGCCTTGGGCAAAAAAGGCGGAGCCCTGGAACCGCTCGCCAAGCTGGCCTCCTACCACCTCGGCGGGACGGTGGGCTCGGGCAATCAGTACATCAGCTGGCTGCATATCGACGATCTGAACGAAATGTTTGTCTCATCCATCGAGGATAAAAGCATACTAGGCATCTACAATGCGACCGGTCCTGCTCCCGTGACGAATAAAATCTTTATGCAAACCCTGCGCCGCGTCTTGAACAAAGGCTGGGCGCCGCCTACCCCTACCCCGATGGTTTGGCTGGGCGCATACTTGATCATGCGGACCGATCCGGGGTTGGCTTTGGGAGGAAGATATTGCGTGCCCAAACGATTTTTGGAGCATGGTTTTACCTTTGCCCATACCGATCTGGAGGCTGCGCTTCGCGACATCTTGGTAGAAAGCCGCGCCACCAGTCACGTGAACTAGCTGCTGAACTGCGCTTCATTCAGTCGGCTGTAGATCCCGCCTGCCGCGATCAGCTCCTGATGCTTGCCCTCTTCGGCGATGCCGTCCTTGTCGACGACGATAATGCGGTCAGCGTTTTTGATCGTCGTCAGCCGGTGGGCGATGACAAGCGTCGTACGCCCTGCCGACAGCTCGGCCAGCGATTGCTGAATCTGGGCCTCCGTCTCCGTATCCAGGGCGGAGGTCGCTTCATCCAGGATGAGGATCGGCGGATTTTTCAAAAACATGCGGGCGATGGACAATCTCTGCTTCTGACCGCCGGACAGCTTCACTCCGCGCTCGCCGATGACCGTATCCATGCCATCCGGAAGACTGCGGATAATCTCTTCCAGGGACGCCCGTCTAGCCGCCTCCCAGATCTGCTCATCCGTCGCATCCAGATTTCCGTACGCGATATTTTCCCGGATCGTACCGGAAAACAGAAACACATCCTGCTGTACGATGCCGATATGCTTGCGCAGCGAACTCAGCTTTATATCGCGGATGTCGATGCCATCGATGGTAATGCGCCCCGCACTCGCTTCGTAAAAGCGCGGCAACAAGCTGCACAGCGTGGTCTTCCCTGCGCCAGAGGGACCTACAAAGGCGACTGTTTCCCCTGCACGAATATTCAGATTGATGCCGTGCAGAATCTCCCTTCCTTTCTCATAGGAGAAAGAAACGCCTTCATACGCGATATTTCCCTTCACTGCCGGTACCTCGATTGCGTCCGACGCATCCGTAATTTGCGGCTCGGTATCGATAATTTCCAGATAGCGTTTGAAACCAGCGATGCCTTTGGGATAGCTCTCGATTACAGCGTTGATTTTTTCGATAGGGCGGAAAAAGATATTGGACAGCAGCAAAAAGGCCATGAACTCTCCCATCTCAATCTTGTCCTGGATGAAAAACCAGGCCCCGCAAATCATCACAAATACCGTGATCAGGCGCATCATCATGTAGCTTACCGACGCGCTTTTTGCCATCAGCTTGTAGGCCATCAGCTTGGTTTGGCGGAACTGCTGGTTGTCCGTCGCGAACAGCTTGGCCTCATGCGATTCGTTGGCAAAGGATTGCACGACGCGAATCCCCCCTACGTTGTCCTCGATTCGCGCGTTGAAGTTCCCGATGTTGTCAAACAGTCTTCTGTAGGTTTTGGTCATCCGGCCCCCAAAATAGATGATCATCCAGCCCATGACCGGGACGATGATAAACGTCAGCAAAGCCAGCTCCAGATTGATATATGCCATCAGCGAGAACGAACCGATCAAGGTCATGACCGCGATGAATACATCCTCCGGTCCATGGTGCGCCAATTCGCCTATGTCGTTCAGGTCATTCGTCATCCGGCCGATCAGATGGCCTGTCTTGTTGTTGTCAAAAAAGCGAAAATCGAGCTTCTGGATATGAGCGAACAGCTTTCGCCGCATATCCGTCTCGATATTGACCCCCAGCATATGCCCCCAATAGGTGACAATGTAATTCAAGGCGGTATTGAAAGCGTAGATCGCCAGCAAACCAAGGCATGCCAGTACGATCAGCGGCCAGTCCTGTCCCGGCAGCAGTTGATCGATAAACGTGCTGACAGCGATCGGAAAGGCCAATTCCAGCAATCCTGCTATAATCGCACAGCAGAAATCCAACAAAAATAATCCCTTATACGGCTTGTAATACGCAAAAAAACGGCGCATCATCTTGCCATCACTCCCTTGTTCGCTCCTGCTGCCCGTACTCTTGCGCTGCAGCGTTCACGATTTTTGCCACGCTTGCCTGCGGGTCCCATTCCACGCGCATCCCGAGGGATTCCGCCATGGCCCAAAGCAGCCGTTAGTACAAAGGCATGCCATTCTTCCGCAAATAGGCTTCCTTCACTTGTATCAACAGATCGAATTGAGGCTCGCGAGCCCCGTAAATGCTCTCCAGCAAACGCTGGCTGTATCGCAAATCCTTCAGCGTAAGCAGCGGATAGTCTGTCAGTCCGTATGTTCCATCTACCAGATAGGCATAGTGCAGGTCGCCTGTTTTTTTGTTTTCCCACGCGGGTGCGGTATCCACAACTCCCTGCCTGAGTTTCTCTGCCAAAGCCAGGTACTCTTCATTGGCCGTCGTTTTGTACAGCTCATAGAGAAAGTTCATTTCCGAGAGCTGATGATTCAAGGATACATGTGTTTTTGCCTTCGGTTTGGCCTCATGCGCGTAGTCCTCTACCAGATACCCTCCGTTTTTCGTTGCGAAATGCTTGGTCATGGCGTGCTTGCTGAAATACTGGGCGTATCTCTCTACACTCGCCAACAGCAACGGATCCTGGTACTTTTTGTAGCCATTCAACAAAAACATCGCGGTATCGGTATTGAACCGCGTATCAAAAAAATACCGATCGATGCCGTATTCCTTCGACAGCCACATTGATTTGGGAGAAGTAAACCAGTACCCGTGGCTGTTTTGCCATGACAAGGGTGCATAGAGCGATATGAGCGCAAAGTCCTCGAAAAATGTACTTCCCGAGGTCCGCAAAAACTTTTCCCCGACTGCGTTATAGGGATTCAGCCAAAAGCTTGTTTGGGAGCTGGGTGAATACGTAGAAGGCGTCGGCAGGAGCAATCCTTCCCTTGTCCACTTTCGGACTCGATAAAAATCCCCCATTCGCAGGTCGACCATTTGTGGTGTAGACCACGAAATCAACGGCTTCGTCCCCACAAAACCCCAGGTCTCGGAGATCGTTCCGGGCACCGGTGACAGGGAAAGCTCTATCCCCGTCGGCGTCAGATGGATCCCTTTGGCGAGGTCATAGCGCTCTTTGCGGACTTCATTCGGCTGCTTTTCGTAGACGTCTACATACCCAAGGATCAAGGAGCGGGTAGAATCGTCGGCAAAAACGGGTTCCTTGGGCAACGTCGTATGTAATTGCGCTTCTTTTGGTTCAGACCATGTTGACGTCAGGTAATTCGGCGATTTTGGATCAGGGTAGGCAATCGTCCGATAGGAAAATGCCTCCAGTGCAAAAGGCAAGGTCACGACGACCGGCTCACCTTTGGACAGAGATTCGTAGCGGAGAAAGTAATAGAATGTTCCGCTCGGAAGTGTGGATGTCGTTATCGAAAGCGACCCGATCTTCGCCGATTGCCGGTAAAGCGTCCAGGCGGTTTTTACTTCTGAAAAATGGGAGTATGCATGGGTTGTCGCGAAATCCTCCACAACCGTAACGGATGGCGGAAATATAGGCCTCCAAGCCGATTCTTGCTGTACACTCTCTCCTTGATTGGCGAATACGGGATTGGTCCATGCCTGTAGCGGGACAGCCACAAGCAGCGCCATCATCGCGATGCGCAGCCATTTCCACTCATAAATCTTCTTTTTTTTTCCTCTCACGCAGGTCTCTCCCCCAAAATGGTCAGAATCGTAGATGTAATTCACAATAACGGAAAAGTTGATCCATTATACCATCTTTCACCAATTTTTAGCGAGATGCGGCGCGACCATCTCCCCATTAACAAAACCTTACATATTTGATACTCTGGAGGAAAGGAGTAAAAAGGAGGGAACGCGATGCCATTGTGGGTATTCCTTGCTCTTGTCATCGGCGGAATTCTGCTATTCGGCGCGATCTACGACCTGTACACGCGCCGCTCCAAAAAAAGACCGCCGTCCCTTCACACGAAATACGACCAGGTGTATGCGGAACAGCTTCTGCAGGATACACGGGATCGGGTGAATGACGTGAAGAGTTGGTAAGACTGATCAGAACTTGCTTTCGTGCATAAAAATGGCTGCCCATAACGAAGCTGGGCAGCCGTTCTTTTCGCTTGCGACTCGATCTGTCTAGGAGAAAATAGCCTGCTGTGCCTTGTGCTCATCCTCCCGTTTCACGTAAATGTCGTATTGAACGTGCTCTTCGAGAGGGAAGAATTCTCGGTTGTGCCTGCCCCAGTCGCTGTGTGTGCGAGTGCGGAACGATACCCCCGCAGCATCAAGGCGATACGCCACGCGCAGGTAGGCTTCGTTCCCCAGCGCCGTGTAAACCAGACATTTATAAGAAGAGAAAAGGCGATCAAACAGGTTCATCCCTCAGACCTCCCTAAAAGTCAATCACTGGAATGCTGGCTGGCCTTACGGGGACGACAGGCTTCCCTGCACTTCGGACAAGCGTGTAGTACTCGTAGCAGCCAATGACGCTATCATCGCCATCAATGACGCCAGGGTAGGCCCGGTTGACGGAATATTCCTGACTGAGATGAGCGCGCAACGCTTCCCCTTTTTGGTGGCGAAAACGCGTGATGTCAACCTTCCCCGTGATCGGGACAGCAGGCTTCGGCCCTTTATCCGGACAATGATCGTAATAATGGGGAATGGAGACGTAGTAGAGATCGGGCAGTTCGTCTGCGCCCAAAGCCTGCTCGGCCCGCTCCACCGCCAGCGTCACCGCATGGCAGGTGGCGATATGATCGGGGTGGCCCGTCACACCGTCTGGGGGAAAAGTAATGACGACGCCAGGCTTCCAGTCGAGGATTGTCTCCAAGATCTTCTGCGTCAGCTCTTCCCCATCTACTTCCGCCAGTGTGCCATCCGGATAGCGCAGCAGCTCCAGCCTGGCAATCCCCAGCACCTTTGCCGCAGCGGCCAACTCCTGCTCGCGATGATGCGCCAGCTTCTGGCGGCAGGTAATATCATATGCCCCCGAACGCCCCTTGCATCCTGATGTGATGCAGACCAGGCAGGTTTCCTGCCCGCGATCCCCGCATAACGCGATCGTTCCGCCGCAAGCAAAGGATTCATCGTCAGGATGTGGAAACACCATCATTACTTTTTTTAAAGCAGACATCATTAGCACCTCACACCTGTCATGATCGGCGATCCAGGTATGCCCATCCCTTGGCAATCACACCGTAAATCGGATCGTTCTGGGCGCTCTCATAGACGACGCCCGGCGCATAGCGGCTCACCTGTTCCATGACGCTGTTGCGCACACGCGCGTCATTTTGCAGAACACCGCCCTGCAGAATCATCTGAAAGGATTGGTCACGCATCCCGAGCTGCTCGATCACCGCCCTGGCAGCCAGGTACAGCTCCTCTGCGGCCCGCTGGAGAATAGCGGTGGCCACCTCATCTCCGGAATCCGCTGCCTGACTGACGAGCGGCGACAGCTCTCCGACCTTTTCGATCGAATAATGCGGACCGTACGTCCAATTGAACAACTCATCCACCTGCCGCAATCCGACGTGGGGAAGCAGCATATCTTTAAGAACGGTTTGCTGCCCTCTGCCATCTGCCGCCTTCAGCACTGCCGTGATCGCCTGTTTGCCGATCCAGTAGCCGCTTCCTTCGTCCCCGACGCGATGACCCCAGCCTCCTGCACGCGCTGACTCCTGCGCTTCGTTTACGCCATAGGCGATAGAGCCTGTACCCGCAATCACGAGCACACCCGGTTTGCCCCCGGTCGCTCCCAGCAAGGCGGCAAATCCGTCATTTTCAACGAGCAGATGTCGGACACGAATGGACAGGCTGGCCAATACCTCGCGGACGATGCCCGTAATCACCTGGCGATCGTACTCCGTGTCCAGACCGGCGATTCCCATCACGGCACATTCCACTTCCCATTCGGTCGACGAATCAGCTTCGGCTGCCTGTACTTGGGACAGTGCCTGATGTATCGCCGCTGTCAACTCCCGCGATGCCGCCTCCACGCCGATCCCCTGATAATTGCAGGATCCGGCTCTGCCACTCCCCAGCTCCCGTCTGGATTCGTCCAGCAGGACAGCCAGGCATTTGGTACCCCCGCCATCGACGGCGAGAAGAGGAATCCGTACCGCTCTCATCCCCCCACGCTCCATTCGGCTGAGATCTGATCCAACAGCTGCATGGCATCCGCGATCTTTTGTCTCGACTGATTCAGCCAAGCAGCCTCTTCCTGCAAGCTCGACCTGCGCGCGGCAATTCCCCGTCTGCTCTCATCTGGATTGGGGCCTCCCGGCAAGCTGCGTATGCGTACAAAATGGACAGGATCGAGTGCTTGCCGCAGTTCTTCTTCGGTGATCAGCAATTCTTTGCCCAGGAGGTCTTTCGCCGCCCGATTTACCAGCTCGAGGCTGATTTGATTCGCGGCCAGCCCCGCCTGCGAGGCCTCCTTGACCACACGGCTGACAATGTGATGGGAGTTGCGGAACGAAAGGCGATCTGTGCGCACCAGCGTGTCCGCCAATTCGGTCACAGTAGCAAAGCTGCCGTAAGCCCGCTCCAAAAGCCCGTCCTTGTTTACCTCCATCGTCCCGACCACGCAGGCCATCAGCCTGTACATCTGCTCCAGGACGGACATGCTGCGCCAAGCGTATGGCTGCATGTCATCCTCGGTATCGACGATGTCGCCAAACGGCGTATTGTGCATCATCGTCAATACGGTCGTCGCATTGCCGGCACTGCTGGACAACAGCGATCGCATATGCTCGAACGAGACCGGATTGCGCTTCTGCGGCATGATGGAACTGATCTGTACATAGGGCGGCGCCACCTTCAGCACGCCGAACTCCTGTGTACACCACTGCAGCATGTCCTGCACGACGCGGCCCATATTGATGGCAGCAAGCTGTACGGCTGTCGCCGCTTCCCCCAGATAATCGGCTCCGCAGACTGCATCATAGGAATTTTCTACCAATTCATCGAATCCCAGCAATTCAGTCATTCGATCCCGGCTGATGGAAAAACCGGATGTCGTCAGAGCGGCAGCCCCCATCGGATTGCGGTTGCATGTCCGGTACGCATGCCTCAACCGCTGGATGTCACGGCCCAAAAGATCAGTCGCAGCCAGGATGTAATGGGCCAATGTCGTCGGCTGGGCTTGCTGTGTGTGGGTATAGCCGATCATGATCGTCTCGGCATGCTCTTCCGCGAACAAAAGCAGATGTTCTTTCAGATAGAGGGCCGAGGTCAGGGTTACCAAGAGCTTCTCCCGCAGCACCATGCGATAGATGGTAATGCCCATGTCATTGCGGCTTCTCGCCAGATGCAGGTTACCCGCCACATCCGGGGCCAACTCCAAAAGGCGGCTCTCTACCTGAAAGAACAAATCCTCAAACTGCCCCGTATACGCACTGCGGCGCAATTCCTCCAGATCCAGTCCATTCAGCGCCCGAGCGATTTTTTTCGCTTCATCGTCCGTGATCAGCTCTTGTTCCCGAAGCATGATCAAATGCGCCTTGTTGATCGCCATCATCGGGTCAAGCAAATGGTTTTTCGCTTCGTTAAAGGCTGGCTCCAGCACCGCTTCCACGTAGGTTTTTCCCGGGAAGCCTGTTCCCTCTTTCCCAAAAATGAGCGCTTTGTAGTCCATGTTCTCGCATCTCCTCTCCTGCATATCGACAGCCTGCAAGCCGGGGGAAGGCAATCCGGCTCGATCGCCTCCCACTCCCGAACTCGCTTTGCTGTACCGTTCCAGCAGGATTCTATCGTTGGTATATTATTGGTGCAGACTTACCATATTGACAAACATCCGGATCGCCCCCGGCACCAGGGCGGGAATCTCGCGGTACCAGACCAGCGAGCTGTAGGTATAGGTTCCTTTTCCATAGTTGGCTGTCAGGAAGGTTCCGGTAAACTCCTTCTCTCCCGGATCGCCGTTGCTGATCAGCTCCGTGTAGTCCTTGCCCCACTCAGCCGGATTGTAGGCCGAGCGATCCTGGACCCAATGATTCCAGTCTTCTGCCGTAATCTTGTTCGGGATATTGAAAATAGGATGTTCAGGCGCCAGCATGGTCACCGGAGAATTCTCGTCCGTCACCCGCCATTGGATCAACGGGGTGCCGATCTTGATCGGATAAGGGGCAAGCTCCGGCTTCCACTTGTCTTCCGGCTTGTGGTATTGAACGACGAGATTGCCGCCGTTTTCCACGTATTTGAGCAGGCGGTCATTGCTTGCCAACAGCTCCGGACGGAAGCCGTAAGCGCGAATCCCCAGGACGATCGTATCGTACTGGCTCAAGTCGCCGGATTCGATGTCCTTGGCAGACAGATTGGTTACGTCGACGCCGAATTGCCGCAGATACTGATCGATGTTGTCAAAACCGCTGGAGACGTAGCCGACCTTCAGGCCCTCCGGCACTTGCAGATCAAAAGCCTGGATCTTCAACTCTGCCGGCTTGACGAAATAGGTGGTGCCAATATGCGGGTAGCGGATGACCTGCGCCCCGTGACGGCTCTCTTTGCCATTTCCTCTGGCAACAGCCGTGACGGTGTAGGTGTCCGGCTTGACCGATGCGGCCGCTGTCACCGTAAAGGCTACAGACTGTGTCTCACCCTTGGCTGTAAAATCAAGCGACGCTGCATTCGGCACAACGCTCCAGCCAACAGGCACCTGCAAGGAGATGTTTGTCTTCGCAGCACCCGGCGTATAATTGCGCACGGTGACCTTGACCGGAATTGATTCCTTTGGTTTCAACGTATTCAGGACCGTAGCTCCCGGACTAAGCTCCATGGCATAGGGAGGAAGGACCGCTACGGGATCCGCAGGAGCTACCCGACTGGTCGCAGCAGAATCGGCAAAGCTGTACGTTACGTCCGCGCTGACCAGGCTGGCAGCATACGGCTGGAAGAGTTCGGCATTGGCCGGAACAGTCACCTCATAGGTCGCTGTGACCGTCTGATTGTAGCCCACCGTCTTGAAGCTCGTTTCGCCTTTTGCTTTTGCCTGCCAGCCTTTTGGCAGATTTAGCTTGACGCCAACCTCGCTTACGGACGACTGTCCGCCATTGTAGACGGTGACACTCATGTTCGTCTTCTGCCCTGCCACCAGTTCATTCGTCTCCGGCCTTACTTTGATGACGAGCGACAGCGCTTCTGCACTTGCTTTGTTCAACTGTCCTTCCTTGACCTGAAGCCGGTGCAGCAGGTCCTGCTTCACTGCATCGGTCAGTTTGGAATTTTGGACGTCTGTTTTTGTCTGCTGCAGATCTTTTTTCATAGCGTGCACAGCGACAGCCACGTCCGCAAAACGCGGATAGGCGGCAATCACGTTGTCAGCGTCCTTCTGCAGCTTTTTCAAGCCGGCAATGATCGGCCCCGAGCCTGGCTGTGTGGTCACTTCCCGTGCCAGGTCCTCAAACGTGAAGGCGATTCCGTCAAAAAAGCCGGATTCCTGTCCCGTGCCAACGGGTGCTGCCGCGGCTGCTTCCAGCTTGTAGTAGCTGTAGCGCTCCCCCTCGTCGTAGTGGCGTCCCATGCCCTGGCTCTTGTGCATAAAGCGGGACTCTTCGCCCAATTGCAGGTAGGACGCGCCGTACAGCTCGTCATAGTCCCCGACCGGAATCCGGACGGAATACGCGTCCTCCTTGGCTGGCACATATAGCTTTTTCACCTGCCAGGGAGCTATCCCCTCGCGTGCATGCTGCGGGAAAACATCGGGATTGGCGGCGTCGGCAAAAGCTTTGACTGTTATGACATTGATGGCGCGATGATGGCCGTGTGTAGAAGGTTCATTCAGGAATGCGGGAATGACGACATCAGGACGCAAGGTGCGGATCGTTCGGATCAGCCTTTCATACGCTTCCTGCTCTCCCCATTTTTCCAGGGTTTCATCCGGGCTTTTGGAGAAGCCGAAGTCGTAAATCGGGTCATTGATCTTTTGGCTCAGCATTTCCAGATGGACATTCGTGACCTTGGAAGCCTCTTGCAGCTCCCGCGTGCGGATGATGCCCAAGGCGTTGTCCAGCTCGCTGCCGATCTCGTTTTGTCCCCCTTCGCCGCGGTTAGCGATGACACTGTACGTGTCTACCCCCTGACCCAGAGACAAATACGCCAGCATGGCGCTATGCTCGTCGTCAGGGTGGGCTCCCGTGTTCATGGCACTGGCGATGGTGGTCAGCGGTTTGATCGCCTTCCACAAATCCATGACCCCGCGATCGGCATGCGCGGTCTGCGGTGCTGCCGGCCATACCAGACTCCCGGCGAGCGCCGCCGCAGTCGCAAGCGAACACAGCTTGGCAAATTTCCCATTCCTCATGAACTCTCCTCCATTCCCTTTTCAGATTGGATGTATCTCAATCACGGCACGTATGTTGCATTTCTTGGCTGCCGCCGAGGATTGACCGAAGTAAAGGGGGGATGAAGCCATCATGCTTACATAGCCGCACTTGCCTTGTCTCCGGCCAGTTTACGCGAGAGGAACAAGACCAGAATGATGACGACAATTTGCAGTACGCCATAAGCGCAGGCAGTGCCGAATTCAAAATTGTACATGCGTTGATAGACAGCTACGGACAACGGAATCGTCCGCGGTGTAAAGATCAGGATGGAAGCGACGAACTCACCGATACACTGGACAAAAGCGAGCAGCGTACCAGCGAGAATTCCGCCCCATGCCATCGGGAAAACCACGCGGCGGAAGCTGTACCACCAGGAGGCCCCGAGATTGCGTGCCGCTTCCTCCACGGATGGGTCCATCTGCATCAAGGTAGCCGACGTAGAGCGGAATACCAGCGGCAGATGGCGGACGAAGTAGGCCAACGGTATGATCCAGAACGTCCCGATCAGCACTTGATTGAAGCTGAATACGGTCGGTTCGCTGAAGGCCGCAATCAGGTTGACAGCCACGACAGTGCCGGGCAATGCCCATGGCAGCATGATCAGCACATCCATCAAGGTCTTGCCCTTGAAGTTGAGGCGCACCATCGCATAGGCGGCGGCTACCCCAAACAGCACGATCCCGATCGAAGCGACGGCGGACAGCTGCAAGCTGTTGGCGATCGGACGCCAGGTCTTGCTGTCTGTAAACAAATCGATGTAATGCTCCAGCGTGTACTGCGGCGGCAATATCTGCACCGTCCAGGTCCCATCGACGGAGAAGGAGATGAGGATGAGGACGAGGATCGGCAGCATCAGAATGATTGTTGCGATAAAGGAAAGGATCATGGTGACCGTGCGGCCCGTCTTGCTTTTGATCTCGGTCCGGTGCACGCTGACTCCCTTGCTCAGATTCTGGTAGTTGCGTGCTCCCTGATACCAGCGCATCAGCAGCAGGAACGCAACGGAGACGACAGAGAGAATCGTCGATTGCGCCGCAGCCATATCCAGGTCCCCGTTGGTCCGGGACAGGTAGATCTGCATGGTCATGGTCCGGTCGATGCCGAAGATGAGCGGCGCGGTGTAGGACGCCATCGAGATCATGAAGACGAGCAAGGACGAGGCGACCATCGCCGGAGTCAGCATCGGCAAGATGACGCGGCGCCAGACTGTAAAGCGATTCGCTCCGAGATTGGCGGCAGCCTCTTCCAGCGAAGGGTCCAGTCCCTTGATCGCTGCGGTCGCCGTCATGAAAAAGTAGGTATACATGGTAAAAGTATGGACGACCACGACGCCCCAAAACCCTTTGAGCGAAAACGGCACCTGCGCCAGCCCGAACAGCTCCTTGATCGCCCTCGGGAAAATCCCGCTCTCCCCGTAGAGGAACGTAAAGGACAAGACCCCGATCAAAGGCGGCAAAGCCATCGGAACCAAGGCCAGGACGGAGAGAATCTTGCGTCCGGGAAATTCGTAGCGCTCCAGCAAAAACGCCATGGTCACACCGACGATTCCGCAGGTGATGACGCTTAAAACCGATATGTAGATGCTGGTCCACAGAGCCTCCAGATTGGCCGTGTGCTCCAGACTGAAAAAGCGGATATAGTTCTTCCAGGTAATCTCTTCATCTACGTTGACGCTGGCAAGAAAGGTCTCGTACAGCGGGTAGATGACATAGGCAAGTAAAATGATAAAGAGCGGCGAAACCAGAACATAGACGAAATAGGGTGAAGCGGTGATCGACCTTCGTCTCGCTGGGGCGGATGCCGGCTGTATCTGCGTGCTCATCGCTTCTCCTCCCTACTCTGTAAAGTAAATGCTTTCTTTGGGGATCTGCAGACGGATCGTCGCTCCCCGCTGTTTGATGGGTCTCCCGAGATTGATCGACATGCTGCGAAGAGACTCTTCACCGACACGCGTGACATAGTTGACGCATGCGCCGGTAAACTCCGCCATCTCGACCGATCCCGTCACGACATTCTCCCCTTCTGTCACCAGACTCTCCTGGATGGACTCCGGACGAATGGACATCAGGACGCTCTCCCCTGCCGTGATCCGGGCTTTGGGCGAGGCATTTTGGCGCAATCCGGTCAAAACCTGGCCGGATGCCGTACGGACCTTTACTTCGTCCCCTTCCACGCCGACAATGGTACCGTTCCATAGATTGGTCTCCCCGATGAAGGACGCAACAAAGCGATTGACAGGGAAGTGGTAGATTTCATGCGGCGTGCCTACCTGCTGCACCTCTCCGCCCTGCATGACCATGATCCGGTCTGACATGGACATCGCTTCGGACTGGTCATGCGTAACGTATATCGTCGTGATGCCCAGCTCCAACTGCAGGCGCTTGATCTCAAAGCGGGTCTCTTCCCGCAGCTTGGCATCCAAATTGGACAGCGGCTCATCCAACAGCAGAATCTGCGGCTCGATGACCAGCGCCCTGGCTAAAGCAACCCGTTGCTGCTGGCCGCCTGAGAGCTGATCGATCCGGCGCTCTCCATAACCAGTCAACCGAACCAGATCCATGATCCGCTCGACGCGTTCCTTGGCTTCACCCTTGGCGATCCTGCGCACTTGCAAACCAAACGCGATGTTTTCAAAAACGGTCATATGCGGAAACAGCGCATAGTTCTGAAACACCATCCCGGTATTTCGCTTATGTGGCGGCACAGCCGTCACTTCCTGACTGCCGAAGCGGATGCTGCCTTCTGTCGGGTAATAAAACCCTGCGATCATCCGCAGTGTTGTCGTTTTTCCGCAGCCACTCGGACCAAGGAACGTGAAAAATTCGCCTGATTCGATGTGAATGTGGACATCCTCGACCCCTTTTGCAGTGCCAAATCGTTTATGTACATGATCCAGTGTTACGCTGCTCATCCGATCCTGTCTCCTCCTTCGTGCAAGTCATGGATAGCCAGACAAGCGACGAGACGGAAAGGAATGTTCCTTCCCGCCTGCTGCTCGTCTTTTTTCTTCTTACTTCTTGCCTTTGCCCTTGATGTTCTCATCCCAGTACTGCATCCACTCTTTTTCCTTCTCCGCCATAACATCCCAGTCGATGTCCAATGGCTTGAGCTCCAGCGTTTGCATAAATTCCGGAAGCTGATCCTTGCTGATGTCGCTGCGCGCTGGGAATTGGAAGCGTTCTTTCGCCAGCTGGGAAGCGATCTCAGGACTCATCAAAAATTCCATGAATTTTTTCGCAGCCTCGGTGTTTGGTGCGTTTTTGACGATGGCGATACCATCGACGAGGATAGGAGCACCGCTCTTCGGATAAATAAAGTCGTATGGATGGTTGTTTTTCAGGCCCTGGAGGAGGACGTCCTGCAGGTTCCACAGGGAGATGACGCCTTCCTGGCGGTCAAGCTTGAGGTACAGATTCGTCGGGTCTTGCGTGTATTCTTTGGTGTTGGCATCCAGCTTGAGCAGCCACTCATAGCCTTTCTCCGGCGTGTCAGGTCCCTGACGGTAGATCATCGCGGAGTAAATCGTACGCATGGTTCCAGATGGAAGGACATTGCGGATGACGATCTTGTCTTTGTATTTCGGATCAAGCAGTTCATCCCAATCCTGCGGCGCTTCTTCTTTTTTCAGAGCATCCTTGTTGTACATGATGACTTCTGGCAAAAGCATTTCACCAATCCAGCGGTACTCCTTGTCTTTGTACAGATCTGGAATCTGGTCCGCAAACGTAGGCTTGTAGGGTTCCAGAAGCCCTTCATTGGCAGCCGTGCTCAGAGCAGACTGTGTGCCGCCCCACCAGAAGTCCGCCTGCGGGTTCGCTTTCTCGGCACGGACGCGCTCCAGGATTTGCTGGGCACCCATTTCCAGCGTTTCGACCTCGATATTCGGATACTTTTCGTTAAATTGCGGCAGGACTACCTCGAAAATGTTTTTGTCCCGCCCTGTGTAGATAACCAGTCTTTCCGGCTCGTTGGACGGTGCTGGCTGTTCACTTGGTTGCGCGGCAGTCTGTCCGCCGCCTTGTGAGCCTGTGTTGTTCTCGGCAGGCTTTTGTTCCTGTCCGCCGCCCGAGCACGCCGCTACGGCAAGTGCCAGGGAACTGGCGAACAGACCCTGCATCCATTTTTTCATCTTTCCTTTTGCTTTGCTCAACGCTTACTCCCCCTTCAGCTTTTCACGCTTTATCCAGCAATCTTGTCGATGGAAATGCTTCCAAAACGGAATGCACGGCACCGATCAAGCCCGCTTGCTCCCCGAGTGTCGCCTTTTTCAGACAAGGCACCTTGGGCACCCACTCGGTCAGCCATTCTTGAATCTTCTTCACCCCTTCGTCGTCAATATGGACCATCTCTCCACTCAGGATTAAGAGCTCCGGATTCAAGATGCTGACGATGTTGGCCATTCCATACGCCCAGTGCCGGTATACGTCGTCAAGCAAGGTTTGCGCTTTGACGCTGCCTGCCCTGGCGTGTAGGATGAGCTCTTCTATGACACTCGACCCTTCCTGAAGGTCAGAGAGGACTCCCTCGGCCTGTTGCATGATACCGGGTACGGAATAATGGGTCTCAAATACCCCAGAGGCACCATTACGGCGATTCTGCTCGGGACCGATCATCATGAAGCCGATCTCCCCCGCTGCTTCTCTGCTGCCGCGATAGAATTGACCGTCTAAAATGACTCCTGCGCCAATCCCGGTACCAACGTACATGTAGACAACATGCGTATGTCCGACTCCTACCCCGCGCACATACTCGCCGAGCGTCATCAGATTCACGTCGTTGTCAATGATCACCGGAACGCCCAATCGCGCTTCCAAGGCTTCCTGGATCGGCGAATCCATCCAGCCCGTACTCGGTGAAAAGCTGACGGTGCCCTGGCCCCGCTGGGTGACGCCTTGCAACCCTACGCCCATCCCAAGCAATTGCTCGTGTGACATGCCGCTGTCGGCCAATAATCGCGTCAGACCGGCCACAAGGTCCTCGATGACTCGCTCCCCGTTGGCAGGCTGCGCTAGCCGCTTGCGACATCGCGCCATGAACTCGCCCTTTAGGTTGGCGATGGTCATATCCAGCGTAGAGCCTTCAAAAATCGCCCCTGCAATCGCGTACGCCTGGTAGTTGTACTCGAGCAGTATCGGCTTTCGTCCGCCTCTAGAGTCGCCCATCCCTACCTCCTGCAAAAGTCCCTCCTGAATCATCTCGTCTACCAGGGCAGAGACACATGGACGGCTGAGCTGCGTCTGTTTGGAAATGTCGGCGCGGGATATTTGACCGTGTTGGATCACCTGTTGCAGGACCTCTTCTTTGTTTAGCTTTTTCACCAGTTTGCTGTTTCCGGTCTTCCTAGGAACTCGCACGCCTGTTCTTTCACCACCATACTGTTAGTTAAACTTACTAACAAAGTTATCCAGATTATACCTACTGCTACCAGAATAGTCAAACTATTTATAACTATTACTTTTTTGACTGTACGCTGTGAATAAAAAAGACTGAGCGTTATCATCAACGTCTCAGTCTGCACTGTTTTTTGCCATCGCTTCCGGTTTTTTGCTGGTACGATGCCCGTCTCTGTTCTTGCCCAGCTCGTGCTTGATATACAAGTAATTCTCCATCTCCCGCAAGAGATAAAACAGGGATGCGCGCGTCTCAAATTCTTCGCGCGATTTGGGCAGCGGCGTTTCCTTGATCTCCTCGCGCATCAGCCGCAATTGGTCCAAAAAGCGGTAGGCCGTGTTGCCAGGGTGTATGGAATCGCTCAGCTTGTCCAGAAAATCAGCCATCTGCAAGCCTTGCGGAACTTGCGAGTTTAAAGTCGAGACGATCGGCATCATGCGTTCCAACAGCTCGAACTGCTTTTCGCGCATAACGAAGTACGAGGTGTACGTATCGTCTCCGCGTCCCAGGCGGTTTTCTACATCGCGCGAAGCCAGTTTGATCGCCTGTGCCAGCAGGCTGGGCGTCTCAATCAGCTCGTGTCCGTCCCAGTCGCTTTCCCCATTCCGCAGATAGAAGCTGAATTCCTTGAGGATTTTGCTGAAGTTGCGCTCCACCTTCTCCTGCATCGCCTTCAGTTCTTTTTCCAGGCTCGGCATGTAGAGATTGACCACCAGCGCAACTCCGACCCCGATTACCAAAAGAGCAAACTCATTGGCGATCAAGGCCAGATCCATCCGCTCCTCCGCGTACAGATGCATCATCACGACCATGCAGGTGACAAAGCCTTCCTGAATACGCATGCGCACAGCCAGCGGCATGAAAACAAGAATGGTGAACATCAGCGCCAACGGGGTAAAGCCAAAGATCCAAAATCCAGCGAAGCCGATCCCGATCCCCAGCAGGGTGGCGAGAATCCGGTTGATCGCTGTACGGACGGATTTCTTCACCGTGACTTGAATGCACAGGATGGTGATGATCCCCGCAGCCGCATAGTACATCAGCCCAAGCTGTTGCGCGATAAAAATCGAGATGGCTGTCCCAATCGCTGTCTTGATAGTACGATTTCCTATGCGAAAAGAAAAAAAGCTCAGTTCGTTCCCCTCCAAAGATGAATTCTGTTATCACTGTACCAAAAACCGGAGGGGAACCAAAGCGAAGAGTTTGTTAATTCTTCTGTTTGCGTTGTTGCAGCTCCAGCATGTCTTTGAGCAATTGGGCAATTTCAGCCCGGGTGACAGATGCTTCCGGAGCGAATTTGCCGGCAGTGGCACCGACGAATTCAATGCCCTCCGCGCTCAGCAACGTCACTGCAGGAACCTGACTTTTTTGCAGATCAGGGTATGCGGGAACAAAAATCTCCGGCTTGTTCAAAATATCTCCATACCCCAGCAAACGGGCAGCCATATCCGCCAGTTGGACACGAGTGATCGGCTTGTCGGGCTCAAAGCGTCTTCCTTCTTTGGCAATCAAGCCTTCCTGGAGGCTTTTCTGGATTACGCCATACAGCGGGTGCTTGCTGTCTATGTCATCAAAGCTGTAAGGCTTGACCTGCTCCTCACTAAAACTGTAGTAGCTTCTGCGGTGAAACTCCATGCGATCCATGGCCCGGGCCATAATTTGCGCCGCTTCCCCGCGCGTCAAAGGCTTGTCCGGTTCCAGCTTGCCGTCTGTCACGGTCAGCCAGCCGTAGCGCACAGCCAGCTCCAACGCCTCTTTTTGCGGATGATCGCCCACATCCTGCGGTCCTTGGGCTTTGCTTACCTCCTCAAAGCTGATCCACTTGCCTGACAGCGCATCGACGACCCCTGCATCTCCCACCATGCGGTATACAAGAAATGGCTGCGAGCTCTGCTCCTCCTGGCTAGCATAGTAGGGGTCAGGCAGGAAGTAGGTCAGAGTCAGCGTTTGGTTTTCCTCTTCCAATTTTTTGGCTGCTTCCTGATCGATCTTTGCTTTTGCGGGTTGTATTCCTTCCAGCTCATAAGCATCTGTCCGGATATTCTCCACTTCCCCGGTCGTGGCCGATACCTCCACTCGGAAATAGGAGTCTTCCACCGGCACGCCGTCCTTCAGCCAGCCAAACGACAGCGTATACGCTCCATCTTGTTCCAAGCGTTGCTTGATGTTCATTTCGGACCGCTGCTCCGGATTGTAAGCAATCTCCCCCAATCGCTCAGCGAACAGAGCTTTGACAAGCTGGATGGCGTTCTGCTCGGCTTTCTCCCAAGAGACGGTCTGATCGCTGCTGCCTGCTCCGCCTCTTCTGATGGGCTGGTAATCGTCTTTTCGATACTCTACCAGTTCGCCGCGATCACCGATGTAAATCCGGAATGACTCCTGGTCTTTTCCTTGGCCCTGCACAGGCGTATATTCAAAACCCCAACGCCGTCTTTCCACACCATCCGGACCGCTGGTCGCCCCGCTTCCGCGATTTCCATTCGAGCGATAGCTGCCGGGCAATTTTTTCACCACCTGATCGGCGATGACCTGCGCCTCCTCTTTGGTGATCAGCTTGCCCGTGCTTGCTTTGGAAATGGTATTCCCCAAAGGCTGTAGCTTTGCTTTCTTTGTCGGCTTGCCTGTGTAATTGAGCAATTCGCCACTCATCGCATCGACGAATTGGGGATCGCCAATCTGGTATTTGTAGAGGAGAAGATAGTTGGTGTCACTATTAAAGTTGCCCGTAATCGTTGATGCCCTTGTGTAGACCAGCGAAGGCAAGGCCTCTGCGATTTTTTCCTGCGCCTCATCGAGGGTCAGAGCCGGTTTGGCAGCAGGCAAGGAGCCTTCATACCAAGTCCGGGAGAATTGCTCCACCTCCCCCTTTGCATCCACAACGAGATGAAAGCCATTTCCAATAAAAGGGATTCCGTTTTCAATGCGAGTAAAGGCAAAGGGATGATGGCCAAATGTACTGGAATACAAACGGGATGCCATATTATATTCATTCGCCTCCGACAGCTTTGCCCGCTCGTCGGCGCTTACGGTTTTCTCGAGGAATTTCGTGGCTGCCTCCAGTGCCGCCTCTTCGCTTACCTTTTGGTCCGCAGAGGCGGTTTCATTTCCATAGCGTGAATATTGCAGCAATTTCCCTGTCGCCGCATCGAGTGTTACATAGATGCCCGCGTCATTTTTCCCGGTCCAAGACAGGCTCCAGGCAGCGTTCGCGAGGAAGGGATTGCGTTCAGGCCCTTGATAGGTGGCCCGCTCCAGCTTGAAATCAGCAGGTATTGAAATATAGTTCTGGACGCTGCGGATTGCCTCTTCCTTGGACAGCTCTTTTCCTTGGTTCTCGGCAGCAAATGCTGCAGGCAAGGCAACTCCGGGCACGCCGGCTGTCGGTATCGCAGGTACCAGCAGCATGGCGGTTGCCAGGCCGGCTGTCAGCCTCCACGATTTTTTCCGCATACTCACGGAACGATCACTCCTCTCCAATTTTGGGAATTACACCCATCTTACCACTTATGTGAATGTGATTTCAAATTTTCAAAAGAGAGCTACTATCCTAGAGGAAGCTGGACGATCGGTTTGATATGGCGAAGGATGTTCTCTTGTGCTCTCAAAACGGCTCTTTGCTCTGCTGCCAGGAAGACCGTCATCGCGTCTGGTAGTCCGAAGAGAACAAATGCCACACTCATCGAGACAATCGTGATCTTGCGAGATGGAGGCTTCCAGGACGTATATCGCTGTTCCACATGCACTGCGCTCCTTTCGGCAGGACTAGCGCCTGTAATAAAAAATCTGCCATACGGACCTTTCCGCAGGCAGACTTTTCTTCGTTAGTATCAGCTTGTTTTCTCTTATACGTCCAGCAAGGTTGCCAGAGACTCTTGGTTCAGCACATTCCCCACCAGGAAGTTGCCAAACTCGCCGAAGCGCGCGCTCACTTCGTCAAAACGCATTTCGTAAACGATATGTTTGAATTCCAACGGATCGTTGGAGAACAGGGTAACGCCCCACTCCCAATCGTCAAAACCAACAGAGCCGCCGATGATCTGCTTAACTCTTCCGGCGTATTTGCGGCCGATCAAACCGTGGGAGCGCATCATTTCCTGACGCTCCTGCATGGTCAGCATGTACCAGTTGTCTTGCAGATCCCGTTTTTTGTTCATCGGATAGAAGCAGATATGCTCCCATTTCGGCAGGATCGGATAGAGACGCTCACGCACATGCGGGTTGGCCTTTGGATCTTCTCCCGGATTGTTGACGTAGTTGCTCAGCTCTACGACAGATACATAGGAATACGGCGCTTCCGTATAAGCGGCAAAACGCGTTTTATTGAACGCCGTTTTGATCGCATCCAGCTCTTGCAGGGTCGGGCGCAGGAACATGAACACGAGGTCAGCCTTGTGGCCCAGAATGGAGTAGACAGCCGTGCTTCCTTCCTTCTGCTCCTCGTTTGCCTCCCATGTGCTCATCAAGCCTTGCAGCTCGTCCAACGCGGCTTTGCGCTCTTGTTCGGACGCTGCCTTCCACTTCTCCCAATTGATGGTGCGAAAATTATGATACGTATACCAACCTTCCAATGTAAGCAACGCTTCGTTCGCGCTCATTGAAAATCAGCTCCTTTGAAAAATCTGGGTTCCTGATCGCGTCTTTCCCAGTATAGCATAAGGGATTCACAGATATTCGAAACAGATTGGTGAACAAGCGTCAACCTGCCCGCTGCCTACTCCTTCTTGGCCCCGTCCACCGTGACAGCAGACAAGAGGGAAGCTGCCGGAGCATCCGCAATCACGGTCACATCATGATGCATTTGCAGCAAGGATGCCGGGACATCCGGTGTCATCTCGCCCTCCAGCATGTCTCGTACGGCTTGAGCCTTGGCCTCTCCGCTTGCCAGCAAGACGATTTTTTTCGCGCCGAGTATCGTGGCGATTCCCATCGAGACCGCTTGCGTCGGCACTTCTTCTACTGATTCAAAATAACGGGAATTCGCTTCAATCGTGCTGGAAGTCAATTGGACCACTCGGGTCTTCGATGAGGCCGGAGAGCCGGGTTCATTGAAGCCGATGTGGCCGTTGGTGCCGATCCCCAACACCTGGATATCGATTCCTCCCGCTTCCGCAATGGCCTGCTCATAGCGTGCACATTCCTGCTCCAGGTCCTGTGCGTCCCCTCGTGGGATGTTCGTACGCTCGGCAGCCATGTCGATCTGCGCGAAGAAATGCTCCTGCATGTACGTCCGGTAGCTCTGCGGGTGTTGGGCGTCCAGCCCTACGTATTCATCCAGATTGAAACTCGTCGCCTGTGAAAAGCTGAGTCCTTCTGTCCGGTGCATCCGAATCAATTCCTCGTACATGCCTACAGGCGTACCCCCAGTAGCTAAGCCGAGCACCAGATCGGGTTTTCTTTTTACCTCCTGGGCAAAAAGCTGTGCTGCCACCTTGCTCATTTCCTGATATCCTTCAACCAATAAAAGCTTCACGTTGCTCATTCACTCCCGCTCTATTTTTCTCTTCCGATAATCTCCCGTAAAAGCCCAGATGTGAACAGACGGCTTCATCCTCCAGCGATGAAGCCGTCTGCAAAAAGTGGATATGAAAACCAATTGTCTTCCGCCATTATACACCAATGGAAGGAAAAACTCCTGTCCGTTTTTCTTACTCCATAACAGCGGACCGGCCGATCTCTTCACCGTATAGGCAAAAGTCTCTTTAAGCGTTAATCATTGCTATCTTGGAATCTCGATGTCTCCCTTGCCTACTGTCATCAAATAGTCCAAGTCAATTTTACTATTTAAATACATTGTTCCATTTACAGAGCTCCAGGGAAAGGTTTCTTTATTTGTCTGATCATATGGAGTCCACCCCAAAAACATATTTTGTTCGGGAAATTGTTTTGCCGATTCTACTTTGCTGTATGCATTCATGAATGTTACCCATTCGTCGGACAGTTGCATCGCTCCATAGGATTTCTCTTGAATGGAGACTTTCTTCTCCATTTGTACTCTTGGATAGTAGCGCTCTATCCCTTCTGCGATACGATATCCTCTGTTTCGAATGAGATAAAAATGAATAGAATGCAAATGATCCCTTGGGTTAATATTCCAAACGAAATAAAACGATGAAGGATCGTTTCCATTTAGCTTCCATAACATGGGTTCCCCCTTTGTATCAATCGAGGCAACCTGCCATTTATGATGTTTCCATACCCAATAACTAAGACCGTAGTCATCTTTTTGGGATATGAAAGGAACTAATACGTGCCGCTCGTCAATCGGAATTGTATCTTGAATGATACTTGCGGTCGCCTTTGGAAAGATTCTATTCATCTCATCAATCAATTGTTGATTAGGTGGAAAAGGAGCAGGGCTCGAAAAATAGAACCAGTATACAATAATGGATAGCAAAATAATGAAAAATCCAAGAGACCCTATCTTTTTCTTCGTCATTTATTCTCCCCCCTCTAAAAGTGAATCTTTGGAGCGAAAATAAAGTTCCTTTTTCGGTGTTGATAACAATAATCCTTTTCCATCGTCTTCAATATAAATCAATGCATGAAGACCACTACCCCATTTTGATGAGGTTCCAATGAGTAGATATGGAAACCGTTCGTTTCTTTTACTCGATGAAGGATCCATATAGGTCTCTTTGTACCACTGATCACTATAAATCGCTTCCTGTCTCATTGTATCGAGTTGCTTGAGAAGGCTATCTTTATTTAGTGACCTGTCTTTCGCTGATGGGTGAATATTGATAATGGAAGCATTCTCAACATTTGAGATGTAAACTGATAGGTCGTCTTTGGGGTATATCACATGATGGACTGGTAATGTTAGTAAGGTTGATGCCAAGAAAATAAAATTCGCCCCAAAGCCTAACCAAGCAAAAGATCGGCAAGTCTGCCACCTTTGATCTTTCCCTTTAAAAACAAAATACAAGATCCATACACCAAGAGGTAAAATCGGAAGCTGAACCATCACATCAAACATCTTCCAATTTATTGAAAAGGAAAAAAGACCAACGAGTATTATGAGTGGAATCTCCCATACTTTCGGTTTCACCATTTGTTTTTGATAAATTGTATAGGCAAAAAAAATAATAGCAAGCCAGCCTAAAATTACAGTTAATATTTCTATGACATTGTAGTTTGAATCTATTTCCATATGAATCCTCCTGTCTTGCTCTGGTCATTTCAATCAGGGCTCCCGAACACAGACCAGCTTATCGAACAACGAATCCCGTTAGGAATCACGAAACTATGAATTCCTTTATTTTACCATTAATTGCATTTTTATGTCCAAATTATGAAAATAATCTAACCGTTAATCATCCCGCAAACTTAATGCCCCCTCGGATTAAAGCATTATTGTTCTGTGATCTGCGTTTCTCGAGGGCGTCACCATGTTCGCCAGCTCACACCGTCCCATCGGCGGCTCATGGTGGAAGGTTTTTATGCGAAAAAAAGGCTTTCCTCCACCGGAACCAGTGGAAGAAAGCCTTTTACCGTTACTGCAATCTATGAAGAACTAGGCGATAACCCGATAGCCAAGCAGAATGACCAAGACCATGACGACAAGGGCGCCAATGAAGAAGCCGGTGCTCGGCTGATTCCTGGAGGCCCGTCCCATCGACATCTCCATGAGCCCGAAGACCACGATAGCCAGAATTGCCTTCACGTAGTAAAAGATGTCGCTCGCGTGATACCCGAAGAGCAGCCCCGCTCCAGACAAGAGGATAATGACCATCATCAATCTTAAAACCATATGTACGATTTTGCCTGCTTTTGCTTTTCCCGCCCGGTACAATATGTAGCCAATGATCAACAGAACAAATGCTACTTCCCAACCGCCAACATGCGATTCTCTTAACATGTTGTACATTGTGCTTTCAACTCCTACATTCAAGATGGCATGACCCTTTTATTATAGCAGATGCGGGACTGAAATCCATTCACACGAACACTTGTCATATTTGTGAACCGGTTATTCTCAGGGAGATTTCCCCTTTTCGCCTAGTCATTTCATGAACTGGGATAATTATAGTAAGAACAAAAAAATATTATGATTTTTTAGCTTTATTGTAGTTTGGAGGCTATAAAATCGGGGTACTTATTTTCCATCAGCGACAAATTCACATCTGGGAGGAAACAAACTTGAACGTCCAAAAAAAGATTTTGCTCGGATTCCTTGTTCTTTTGGGTTTCGTCATCGTCAGTGGGGGCTTATCGATTTTTCAAATGAAGCAAATGGGCGTGAAAGCGGAAGATATTCAGGACAATTGGCTGCCCAGCGTCGTGATGCTGGGTCAGATTAACAAGCTATCTTCAGATACTCCCCGTCTTTTGAACAGCATGGGATTGGAAAATGACTCCCGGGAAATGGAGCAAAGAGAGAAGGAAATCCTTCAAACGCTTGAGGAAATCGACAAGCTTTTGCAAGAGTATGAAATGACCATCACGGATGAAGAAGCGCAGGAGCGGCAATACTTCGAGGAATTTTCTAAATCTTGGGAAGTGTATAAAAATCAGGTCCCAGCCATGATTACCACTGCCAAAGGCTCTGACTCCGCCTACATTATCTCCGAATTGAAAAAGACGGTCGCTGCCTGGGAAACCGCTCAAGAAGATCTCGCGCGCATGATTGAGTTCAACAAGCAGAGCGCACTTGCTGCGACAGATGAATCCGTCAATGTCTATACAACATCCCTGTACATCCTGATTACGGTTATGTCCATTGCCACTTTGGCCGGGGTTGCCTTGATCCTCCTCATCATTCGCGATATTCGAAGAGTAGCGAGCAATATTGTGCAATCCTCCCATACCGTAGCCAGCTCGTCCGAAGAAATTACTGCAAGCATCCAGGAAGTTGCCTCCGGGAGCCAGCATCAAGCCAGCATGGTCAACTCTATCACGGAAATGATCGAGCAGATGGACATCGCGATCAGCCAAATCTCCGCCAACATCGAAGAAACCAGCACATTGGTCAACCAGACCTCGTCTGCTGCCGAGAATGGCGGACATCTGATGAACAATGCGATGGAGGGCATGCAGGACATCTCGAAAAAGGTCCATTACCTGCTGGAAAACTCGCGGAAAATCGACGTGATCGTCACGACGATCAAAGACATTGCCGATCAAACCAAACTGCTGGCTCTCAACGCTTCGATTGAAGCAGCGCGCGCCGGTGAACATGGGCGCGGTTTTGCCGTCGTAGCAGATTCCGTAGGGAAGCTCGCCAACCAAAGCGGCGAAGCAACCAAGGAAATCATCCACTTGGTGCAGAGGATGCAGGAAAGTACCCAGGATACCGTGGAAACGGTGCGTTCAGGCAACGAACTGATCCTGCACGCAGGCCAATCCTTCACGGAAATTATCGAGTATGTCAAAAACTCTGCAGCGAGAATCACGGAAGTTGCCGCCAGTTGCGAAGAGCAGGCAGCCCAGACAAATGAAATTCTCCAATCTGCCCAAAATATCGCAGCAGTCACACAACAAACCTCTGCCAGCACAGAAGAAACGGCTTCCGCAACCGAGGAACTCTCCAGTATGGCAGAAAATCTAAATCAGCTCGTCAGCAAATTGTAGAGCTCACATCAGGAAGAAGGCATCTTGCCTCCTTCCTGTTTTTTAGGCGTTCTCTAAACAGCCCGAAACCCCTCTCCAATCACCTCATGCGCAGGACATAAAATGATGAACGAATCCGGATCAACCGAGCGCACCATCATTTTCAGCTTGCTCACTTCACTTTGGCTGACTACGGCCATCAACACTTTTCGATGATCTCCCGTATACCCGCCCGCCGCATCCAGCAAGGTTACTCCTCGGTCCAGATCATACAAAATCGTCTCCCTCAAGGTTTCTGTTTCATTCGAAATGATGTAGGCGACCTTGGTGGTGTTCCAGCCCATCTGGACAATATCAATGGTCTTGCTGGTGACAAACAAGGCGATCAGGGCAAAAAGTGCCTTTTCCGCATCGAAAACAATCCCTGCCAGTGCGATCACCATGCCATCAAAGACGGCTACGCTGGCTCCCAGGCTCAGCCCCGAATGCTTATGCAAGATTTGCGAGGCGATAGCAAAACCGCCTGTCGAGCCCCTGCCGCGAAACACAATGCCAATCCCCAGCCCGACGCCGATCCCGCCGTATATGCTGGCGAGCAGCGTGTTGTTCGTCAGCGGCTGCAAATGGCTCGTCAGCATCACGCAAAGCGGCAAAACGACAGAGCCCACTGCTGCTTTCATGGCAGTCTGCTTGTCCAACATTTTCATTCCCAGCAGCAGCAAGGGAATATTGATGGCCCACTGGAAGATGGCCGGGGACCAGCCGAACAGGTTGAACAGAATGGTCGAAAGCCCGGAGACGCCGCCTGAGGCAATCTGGTTGGGATTGAGGAACACATTGAAGCTGGTTGCGAGAACCAGTGAGCCGATTACCAGCATCAGGTACTCCAGCCCTTTTCTTCGCGGACTGTCGATCGGGATGATTGCTCGTTTTTTTCGTGACACACACTCCACTCCTGCCTGTTACAAAATCGCCCATAACGTACCATATCCTGCTTTAAAAGAAAAGGATTGACGGAGCTCAAAAAGAAGATGATAATTAAAATTACATAATAATAATTTTAAATAAGGGGTGAGCTGCGATGGAACCACAAATCACGAGTGTCACGCAGCAGGTCAAATATCTAGGCAAGCGACTTACTGTACAGCGGAGGGCAGTCTTGCTGCATATGCTCTCCACACTCGACTCCCCGACTGCCAAGGATGTCTACATCGCCCTGAAACGGGAGATGCCCAATATCACACTCTCCACGGTCTACACGGCTTTGCGTTTTTTTGTCAAAATGGGAATCCTCAAGGAGCATCCTGCCGGACATGCCGCAACGCGCTTTCAATGTATCATTCCCCGATCGGCTCCCATGCTAAAGGAAGTCATGTAAAACGCGACAACAGGTCGTCACTACTCCTTTGGTATGAGTGATGCCTGTTCTGAATAGGGTATAACAGGAAAGCCAATGTCGCGGAATGTCGTATGAGGGAAATTCTTCAAAACAGTTTGCTGGTTGCAAAAGCCCAGATACTAAATTATAATGATTATCATATTATAATTATTTTAAATAAGGTTCGCACGATGAGAAAGGGGAAGAGGAGTATGACGGAAAAGAAAAAACTCACAACAGCGGCCGGTGCGCCGGTCGCCAACAACCAGAATTCCATGACGGCTGGCCCCAGAGGCCCGATGCTGCTGCAGGATGTCTGGTTCTTGGAAAAGCTCGCCCATTTTGACAGAGAAGTCATTCCAGAAAGACGGATGCACGCCAAAGGCTCCGCCGCTTACGGTACGTTTACGGTAACGCATGATATTACAAAATATTCAAAAGCAAAAATCTTTTCCGAAATCGGAAAGCAGACGGAAATGATCGTGCGCTTCTCCACCGTAGCCGGTGAACGCGGTGCGGCCGATGCGGAACGTGATATTCGCGGATTTGCCATGAAATTTTATACCGAAGAAGGAAACTGGGATCTCGTCGGCAACAATACGCCCGTCTTTTTCATCCGCGACCCGCTGAAATTCCCTGACTTGAACCGCGCCGTCAAACGCGATCCGCGCACCAACATGCGCAGCGCGAAGAACAACTGGGACTTCTGGACATCGTTGCCTGAAGCGCTCCACCAGGTGACGATCGTCATGAGTGATCGCGGAATCCCAGCGTCCTACAGACATATGCACGGATTTGGCAGCCATACATTCAGCATGATCAACGATAAAAATGAACGCTTCTGGGTGAAATTCCACCTGAAATCCCAGCAAGGCATCAAAAACCTGACGGACGAAGAAGCAGCAGAGCTGATCGGCCAAGACAGGGAGAGCCATCAGGCAGACCTCTACAACAGCATCGAAAAGGGCGATTTCCCGAAATGGACCATGTATATCCAGGTGATGCCGGAAGCAGATGCGGCCAAAATGCCGTACAACCCGTTTGACCTGACCAAAGTGTGGTACAAAAAGGACTATCCGCTGATCGAAGTCGGTTATTTTGAATTGAACCGCAATCCGAACAACTATTTTGCCGAAGTGGAGCAGCTCGCCTTCTCCCCTGCGAACATCGTTCCGGGAATCGGCTTCTCGCCTGATAAAATGCTGCAGGGCCGTCTGTTCTCCTACGGCGACGCCCAACGCTACAGACTGGGAGTAAACCATCACCAAATCCCGGTGAATGCGCCGAAGTGTCCATTCCACAGCTATCATCGCGACGGCCAAATGCGCGTGGACAACAACGCCGGTTCCACGATCGGCTATGAACCAAACAGCTACGGCGAATGGCAGGACCAGCCTGATTTCAGCGAGCCGCCACTCGCTCTCGAAGGCGCTGCTGCCCACTGGGATTTCCGTGAAGATGACAACGACTACTACACGCAGCCAGGGCGATTGTTCAATCTGATGAGCCCGGCGCAGCAGCAGGTTTTGTTTGAAAATACCGCTCGTGCCATGGGCGATGCGCCGAAGGAAATCAAGATCAGACATATCAGCAATTGCCTGAAGGCAGACCCTGCTTATGGCAAGGGTGTTGCGGATGCACTTGGGATTGAGCTTAGTGAGGTTGAATAAAAGAAAAGCCGTTTGATCGGACTGTAGTGGAGGGGCGGAAAAAGGAGAAAACGCTCCAGGCGGGTTGATTTCTCCTTTTTCCTCGACCAGCTTTGTCTGGTCATCGTGGATGCATTCTCAAGTCTCTCATGAAGGCAATACAGGGCACTCAAGAAGATATACTTCCTGAGTGCCCTCTTTTATTTTTGAAATGGAAATCAAGTGTGCTGTTCGAGAAAAGAAAGCAACAGACGGTTGAAGACCTCTGGCTGGTCCATCGGAGGGATATGGGCAGAGCCTTCGATAACGATTTTTTGTGCTGCTGGAATCTTTTTTGCCAGGACGTCGGCAATCTGCAAGAAATCAGGATAATCCCGATCTCCGGCGATGACGAGGGTTGGGACGTGAATTTCCTCCAGACGCTCGTTGGGCGGAGGTGAAAGTACAGAAAGCCCTTTTCCGAACTCCGGCAAGGAAAAGGCATGCTCCGTCATGATTCGGTACCGTTCCCTCGCTTTTCCTGCAGCTTCATTCGCAGGGTAACCGGGACCGTCGAACCACATCTGGATGGTCATCTCCACCGCTTCCTCGCGTGTCCCCTTTTGGCATATCTCCTGAAAGCGCTCCGTATCGCGAATCCGTTGCTCGCTGCGCGGATGCCCCATCAAGCCTGACGAGACGAGAGTCAGGCTTTTCACCATTTCGGGGTAGGCGAGTGCAAATTCCACCGCCACCATGCCGCCAAACGATAATCCTACCACATGCGCCTGCTCGACCCCCAAAGCTTGCAGGACTGCCCGCGTATCATCATACAGGGTGAAGGGGATCTCGGTCGCAGGCGTTCGCCCAAAGCCTCGGATGTCAAAGCGGATTACCTTGAACTTTTGTGACAGCTCTTCCACCTGATCGTCCCACAAGCGGGTGTCGAGATTGAAGCCGTGAATCAACAGCAGCGGCTCTCCTGTGCCCGTCACTTCATAATAAAAACGAGTTCTGTTCACATCCAGAAAACCTGACTCTACCGATGGGCTGATTTCCATTTTTTATCACCTCTTCACCACTATGTCATGACCTCCTCTTTGCGTCCAGACGGTTCACAAAATTGAAAAAAATCTATCCATTCTTCGCGTAATCGTACACTGCTTTGCCGATGCTGCCGAGCGTATGCAAGGCTTCTTCCGCCTCCACGTCCTGGGACAAAGCTGTGATCGCAAAACAACGCCCCTGCGTATACAACAGACCTGCATCATGCTGCCTTCCCGTATCCCAGCCGGATTTGCAGGCTATCTCCCAGTCTGTCGCAAGCATTTCCTTGCCTTTTCCATCATCAGCCACCGGTAAAAGCGAAGGCAAACCGTTGCGGAATTGCTGCTTTTTCATGATGGCGACCATCTCTTCACAGGCCTTCGCCGAAAGATAGCGTCCTGCTCCGAGCTGACTCAGCACTGTTGTGACATCCCGTGCCGTGATCGTATTGTTCCCCGGATTGTCAGCCGGGTAGATCATCAGCTTGCGGACGTATCGGCTCTCCTTCATCCCCAGCTCGCGCATCGTCTGATCGATCCGCTCTTTCCCTACCAGATCGATCAGTATATTGGTCGCGGTGTTGTCGCTTTGGATAATCATCAGCGTTGCCAGCTCGCGAATCGAGAGTCGCAGTCCGGGAGACAGAGCGAAGAGCATCCCGGAGCCTTGCACCATATCCTCCCGTCTGAGCACCAGCCGATCTTCCAGTGAAAATTCGCCCTGCCAAGCAGCAGCAAACACCGCTGCCATGATCGGAACCTTAATGACGCTCTCTGCGATAAAAGACTGATCGGGAAGATGCTCATAACAAATGCCTTGTCCTACTTCCTCGACTACAATTCCCCACGTTCCCTTTGCATCCTCGACAATCTGTGATAGCTGCTTTTTCAATCCCTCTGCCCGTTGCATGGAGCCCCCTCTTTCCACCTGGATTTTTAACCATTTTCCTGTCATTCCTTACTGTCAGTCCACTTAGATCGTTGGCAGATCTGACACGGTTCGTTCATTTACCTGGTTTCCGGTATTCAGCGTCGTTTTCGGCTCCAGCAGCAGGACATGAGCTTCTTCTTCCGCGACAGGCATATGCTCTACCCCTTTTGGAACAATGAGAAACTCGCCTTCTTCCAACCAGACGTCGCGATCCCGAAATTTGATCAGCAGCCTTCCTTTAACCACCAGAAACAGCTCATCTTCATGCTCATGGTGGTGCCAGACGAATTCTCCTTTGAACTTCGCGAGCTTTACATAGGAATCGTTGATCTCCCCGGCAATTCGCGGGCTCCAGTGTTCGTGAAACAGCGAAAACTTTTGCTTCAGATTAACCTTTTCCAATGCTCGTCACCCTTTCTTGCTATGACTCCATTATAATCTGACATCCCATAAAAAAAAGGAACCCTTTGGAAAAAGAGTTCCTTTACACGTAAGCTCGTTCATGCGATGTCAATGAAATTGTTCGCAAACCAGGCAGCGGATGCCCGCACTTCTCCCTCTGTTAGCTGATGTCCGTACATCTCCCAATGCAGATTCACGGAAGCACCAGCCTCTTCCAAGAGACGCGACAGCTCTTCTGTCTCTGGGAGGGGACAAATCGGGTCGTTTTTGCCCGCTCCGATAAAAATCGGGATTCCCGCGAGATCCGGCAAGGCAATTCCTCTGCGCGGGACCATCGGATGATAGAGAATCGCTCCTCTCAACGCATTTTCATAGTGGAAGAGCAGGCTCCCGGCGATATTGGCGCCATTGGAGTAGCCGACTGCCACGATGTTCCCACGGTCAAACTCGTATTCGGAGGACGCCTGGTCGAGAAAAGCCTGCAGCTCCTCAGTCCGAAAAATCAGGTCCTGCTCATCAAATACCCCTTCTGCCAAACGTCTGAAATAACGCGGCATCCCATTCTCCAGAACATTTCCACGGACGCTGAGAACGGACGAACCGGGATGAATCATCGGGGCGAGAGGGAGCATGTCGCGCTCGTTGCCGCCCGTTCCATGCAACAGCAGCAAGACGGGAGCTTCTGCATCGCTCCCCTTTTGAAAAAGGTGAATCATGCCCGATCCTCCTCCAAGACACGTACTTCAAACGGCAGCAAGCCTTGCTCGATACGGGTCCGATACGGTTCATACCATTCGGGGAGCATCAGTTTTTCACCCAGGCTCTCCATCGGTTCATCCAAGGCAAATCCTGGTGGATCTGTAGCGATCTCAAACAAGATTCCGCCGTTTTCACGGAAGTATACCGCGTTGAAATACTGGCGGTCGACGATATCTGTAGGATGCAGACCGTAGCGGCCTACATTCTCCTGCCATTGTCTGTGATCCTGATCATCCTTTGCCCGCCAGGCGATGTGATGAACGGTTCCTGCCCCTTCCTGTCCGCGTGGCATGGGAGCTGCATTGATATCAATCACATTGCCCAGATCGCCAACGGTACGGAAACGGACCAAGCCTTCCTCTTCTGCCACTTTTTCCATCCCCATCAGATTCTCCAGCACATGCATCGTTTTTTCAGGCTGCAGGCTGTACAGGATCGCGCCGCCAAAGCCCTTGATCGCCTTGTCGGCAGGCACGCCACCAAACGACCACTTGCTTGCAGGCCCCTCCTCACGCTCTACGATTTCCAGCTGCAAGCCGTCTTTGTCCTGGAATTGCAGATAGGTTTCCCCAAATCGCTGAATGCGGTAGTAAGACATCTTGAACTTGCGCAAGCGCTCTTCCCAAAAGGATAATGCCCCCATAGGAACGACAAAGGTGGTATACCCGACCTGCCCTCCGCCTACCTTGCCCAAGCGTGCCTCCGGCCAAGGAAAGAAGGTCATCGCAGTACCAGGACTGCCGGCTTCGTTGCCAAAGTACAAGTGATAGACATCCGGCGCGTCAAAATTGATGGTTTTTTTCACCAGACGCAAGCCGAGAAACCCGGCGTAAAAGTCGACGTTTTTTTGCGGATCGGTTACAAAAGCCGTAATGTGATGTATTCCCGAAGTCTGTTGTTTCATCTTGGAACCAACCTTTCATTATGATTTTCACTGAAATGCGTTGTAGCTGACGAACTCTCCTGTCGGTTTGCGATAGCCCCTCACTCGTTGGGAGGACAGATCCTCCTTGCCGATGGTGATCATCAATACAGGCTCATACGTATCCGGGATGTTTAGGTGTTTGCTTACCTCCACGGGATCAAACCCGATCATGGGGCATGTATCCCACCCTTTGTCCTTCGCCGCCAGCATGAACAGCATGGCAGACAAACTGGCATTGCGGATTGCCTCGTCGTGCAGAAACGACTCTCCTCTGCTTTCGTAAAAAGAGGTCACAGAGGATACGGTATGGTCAAATTCCTGTTTACTGAGAATCCCTAGCTGCAAAAGCCCCTCATTCACCTTGCCAACATTCTGATACGCCATTTTGTTGCCTAGCACCAGGATGACAGCAGATGCCGTTTTGACCTTATATTGTCTGTTCGCCGCTTCAAACATGCGCTCTTTCATCTCTGGTGAATCGACTACAAGATAGTGAGCATGCTGGAGATTAAAGGCGGTTGGCGCAAATTTGACATCCGAGAAAATTTCGTCCAGGTCCTCCCGGGAAATCTTCACATCAGGCAAAAATTTATTTGCAGATCTTCGCAAGCGGATGAGGCTGGAAAAGTCGTTCATAGGCTGTACTCCTCTCAACACCATTTCGTCATTATTATCTCTAATTTGTGATTTATAATAAAAAACATCTTAAATTTAAGATAATTGTATTCCAAGCTCTTCCGGTTGTCAACACCTGATATCAACCGTTTATTTGTCCGATGGACCCGGTTTCCACCCGACTTCTTGCGACCATGTATGAGCCTTTTGGATGATATCCCACACGATTGGTCCTTTTCCTTCTACATACTTCGGGCGTTCATTCTTGTACAGCGCCATCAATCGATGCTTCTCCTGGGCATATCGCAAGCAATCCGCAGGGTGTACGCGCAAATAATCTCGAAAGAGCAGCGTGGCTTGTTCGGAAAAACTCCCGGCTTGCCTTACATGAATATGAATTCTGCGAGTGCCGGGAAGCTCCCGGAAATACCTTTTGGTCTTGTCCGGATTTTCTTCCCGAAAGACGAATCCGACTTCTTCCATCTTGTGTTTATAGGCTGGCAAATCTTCCATATCCGCTACTGAGATCTGGATATCAATAATCGGCTTTGCATCCAAACCAACAATGGAAGTAGATCCGACATGATCGATCCGAATCGCCAAATCCCCCAGCGAGGTCCTTAATATGGAAGCTACATCATGGAAAAGACGCTTCCATTCAGGATCGTATTTTGAAATTCTCCATTGATTCTCCATGGCTCTCTCCTTTTACATGACGATGCGAGCAAGACAGGATGAAAAAACTCTCAGCCGTGTCATAACTGGCAGGCTGAGAGTTTTCCATATTCATTTACGACAAGCTGGAAGCTTTGTTAACCCGCTCTATCAGCATTTCCACCAGCAAGCTCCACTCCAAGCCTGCCTCGGAATACTCGTTTCCTGCATAAGGGTGTTCGCTTGGGGTCATCCAGTAATAGGAACCGTTTTTTCCTTCCCCGATTTTTTGCAGGAAAGGATGCTCCTGATAGTACTCCCTTTTTTCTTGTTCTTTGCTCAGGCGAATCACGGTCAAAAGCGGCTCTTTTTTGCCTGCTTTGTCTTGGTATAGGAAGTGCGCACAAGGCGGATTGCCTTCCTCATTACTGCACGTACCTTGCTCCAGCACGATCTTGCCGGTCACATCTGCCGGAAGGGACAAGCTGTACCCCATGGCGGTGGTATAAGCCTTCATCTGCTTCATCGTTTTCTCGACGTTCGGCTCATTGATGGATTCCGGCGTGTTCCAGATCCCGATCACGTTCTCATCGGCTGGGGCGACCGCCTCGACAAACCATTTTTTTCCTTTTGGCGATACCGTCACAATCGCCCGATCCTTCCCGGATTTATCAGAGGTATACACGTCAAAGTCCACCTGGTACATCAGGTCGCCTTGCTCGCTTCTATCCGGCAAGCTGGTGATCTGGAACGTTTCCGCCCAGGGGCTGGACGCTCCCGTCACCCAACCAAATTGGGAAAAAGATGCTTTGACGCTCTGCTTGGCGTTCTCGGATAAAAGGGCGTATTGCAAAGCGCCGTTGCGCTCTGTTACTGCTCGTGCCCAGGTATGGACGGTTTCTGCCGCTGTAGTGGGGACGATGCCGCTCTCCAGCATGCTCAACTGTTTTGCTAATGCCTCTTGGTCATTTTGTGCCGCATGTGTCTGAGCCGCGAACGGCTGTACCATCAGGGACAAAGCCAAAATGCCAAGCATGGTAAACTTCTTCAACATGGGGAAACTCCTCTCAAAATTCTCAGTCAATACCGTCTGAGTATAAGGAAAATTTCCCCATGTGTACATATCGTTTCACATGATTTTATTTCATTTTATTGTTCTGCACCAAAGTCCGATCCAGCAGCGCATTGACGTGAACCATCGCCTGCTCGAGCCGTTCTTGGTAGTTTCCAGAAATGCTGTGGCAACGCACTCCAAACTCCTTCAGCAATTCCTTGAGCAGTCGATTGTTCTCTTGCCGCACCTGCTCTTCGCCGAAGGAACGGGTGCCGTCATCGACCCATTCCACATCCGGCTCCAGAAACAGCCAAAGATCGTATTGCTGCAGCCGCGCGATCTCGTCCAGGATCGGCTGTCTTTTGCCTACGTAGAGCATGGAAAAATACTGCGTCACAATCGCTTCCGTATCGATGAACAGCACTTTATTGGCTTTGGCTCCCTGCACCTTTTCATGATATTTGTGTTCAAAGGCGATCTCGGGATAGTCCTCGGGAAGCGTAATATCTTCACAATTGCCCAAACGCTCGTAGTACGTCCGACCCCATTCCTCCACATAGGTCGTGTTGTACAGGTTGGCGAGATTGCGTACCAGCGTGGACTTTCCGCAGCTCTCCGTCCCTACCACGACCACTTTTTTCACAAAGTGGGGCTGGACGATCGCGGGCAGCATGTTCCAATGCTTCAGGACGCCTTCCTTGCGCAGCATGGAGCCGGAGATGGGGTAGACCTCCCGTTTGGGGTCGATCAGGATGTGCTGTGCATCTGGATATAACTCCCCAAAAATCGGCGTGTACGCAGTCTCGGAGCTGAATACCGCATCCAGCGGCTTGCCAATTGCAGCCAGAATTCCTTGTGCGCCGATGTGCCAATCGGCCATCTGACCCGTCTCCGGCTGATGGACGGCATGGACGTGAACATGCGGCATCTCTTTCGTCAATTGCGTCCACCAGCGCAAGCGGACCCGCACCGGAATATAGGGGATGACGCCGTCTTCACACAGCTTTTGCTCATAGGCTTCGTCATACGTCACGATGACATGCAGTTCATCCACCATGGTCGACGCCCGTATCATCGCGTACACATGCCCCATGTGCGGGCAGGGAAGGAATTTTCCTCCGTACATGCCAACCGTGCCGGGTTTCATTGGGAGTGCACCTCTTCCTGTTTCTGGACCTTGCTCAATTTGATCCAGTTGTAATAGCCGTAGATCGAGTTCACGAGGAAAGCGGACCACATGACGACCATGTTCATGTCATTGCCGCCCTGCTTGATCAGTGTGACCACCCACAGCGAAATGGAGAGGACATTGACCGCGATCCAGAGTGCCCATTGCTCGGCGTATCGCTTCAGCATCAGAATCTGCGCCAGTACCGACAGCACAACAGCGGCTGAATCCAATCGAACCTCCTGGCCGCCGATGACATGCAACAGCTCAGCGTAGAGAATGCTGCCGACAACCGCGATGAGGATAAGGATCATCCAGCCTTTTTTAGTCAGGCGCTTGACCGCGACATCTTCTCCCTGAATGCTGGTTTGGGTGCGATGGCGGGACCACATGTACAAGCCGATGAATTGGGCGGGAAAATAAAACAGACCGTTGAGCATCGCTTCTCCATACAGCGAATAACCGAACGAAATGTATGCGTACGTGCCCGTCTGTATGATCCCAAAGTAGTAATTGGAGATTTTCCCCTTCGCGACCAAGACCACGCATAGCATTCCAGATAAAGAAGAGATCAGGCCAAGCAGAGAATCTTCAAAGGCAAAGAACAGATAAATATTTACGATGGTGAACAGTACGAGCCAAATTTTTTCAAACAAAGTCCAATCCTTCAACATCGAAACAACCTCCCCGTTGTTTGCAAATATCGTTACAATTCATCGTCCCATGTCGGGTTGTAGCGGTACAGCTTTGATGGACGATGCCCTGCATTGCGGCGGATGTGATTGGTCTCCAGCACCTTATCCGCTACTTTGCGGCGGAAGGCAGCCGCCAGCAGTTCTTTGCCCAGGATCACTTCAAACACCTGCTGCAAATCAGACAGGGTAAAATATTCGGGCAGCAGGTGAAACGCGATGTCGGTGTAATCCACCTTGTTGCGCAGTCTTTCCAGGGCATACACAATCATTTTGGCATGGTCAAAGGCGAGATTGTGCGCTTCCTCGATTTCCTGCACGACCTTGGAGTGTCCATGCTCGACGATTTTGGTCGTTTTCACTGTCGCAGTCGCCGCATCCGCGCCGCTGCCCAGGCGCAGCTCCACCCACTTTTCGATCATGAAGCCATTTTCCGTAACTGTGGTCTTCTTCTGTGTCCAGTGATCTGAGACGTGGAACCATTTCGCATCCTCCGTCCCTTCTCCGGACTGCAAGGGATAGAGATCGCTGTTGATCAGGGCCATGTAGGAACAGCTGATCACGCGCGTTCGCGGATCTCTGCCAATATCTCCCCACGTGTACAGCTGCTCCAGGTAGACATCCCGAAGACCGGTCTCTTTTTCCAACACCCGGATCGCAGCTTCATCAATGCTCTCGTGCGCAGAGACAAATCCTCCCGGCAGTGCCCACTGCCCCAAGAACGGATGCTCCTTGCGCTTGATCAAAAGGATTTTCAGCGACTTGTCGGATCGTTTCCGGTAGTTCTCTGACTCCTCCTCCGTGACAGTGAAGAGCAGCATATCCACGGACACGGAAGGACGTACGTATTGATTGACATCATACTCCTTGAGGAACATTTGCTCCGCAGAATGGTTTTCACTCATGTTATTACTCCTTTGTTATTATCATATTGTTAATAACATTTTGTTAAGATGTTACTGCATGAATTTTCCTTTGTCAATCCGCTTTATGAAAAAAATTCCCCGAAACTTTCCCGGGGAATGAATGATCGCCGTTTTAGAACGGATATTCTCTTGGCTTGGTCTGGACGGAGATCCACTTGACGGTCGTGAACTCATGCAACGCCCATTCCCCGCCGTAACGACCCAATCCAGAAGCCTTTTCGCCGCCAAACGCGACGATTGGCTCATCATTGACTCCCTGGTCGTTGACGTGGATCATGCCCGTCTCGATCTGTTGCGCTACCTCGACGCCATGTTCGATGGACCCTGCATGCACCGCTCCGCTCAAGCCGTATTCGCTGTCATTGGCCACCCGAATCGCCTCTTCCTCGCTGTCCACGGCGATGACACCGACCACTGGTCCGAAGATTTCCTCCTGGGCGATCGGCATATCGTTCGTTACATGAGAGAGAATCGTTGGCGCGAATACGTTGCCTTCCACCTTCCCTTGCAAGGCGAACTTCGCCCCTGCTGCGATGCTGTCATCGATCAATTTTTGAATCCGCACCACTTGCTTGTTGTTGATCAGCGGGCCGACCACGACATCTGCATTGCGCGGATCGCCGTAGCGCAGACGGGAAGCCCGCTCAACAAACGCCTGCAGGAATGCGTCGTACACAGGACGTTCGACGATGATCCGGTTTAGCGACATGCAGATTTGGCCGCTGTTGAGAAATTTGCCGAACGCAGCTGAACCCGCCGCTCTGTCGATGTCTGCATCCTTGAGGACGATCATCACATTGTTGCCGCCAAGCTCCAGCGCCACGCGCTTCAGGTGTTTTCCGCACAGCTCCCCGATGTGGCGGCCTACTGGCGTCGAGCCGGTAAAGGAGATGATGCGCGGGATCGGATGTTCCACGAAAGCATCTCCGATCTCGGAGCTTTTGCATACGGTCACATTGAGCAGTCCTTTGGGAATCCCGGCATCCTCGAAAAGTTTCCCTAAGAATAGCCCTCCCGAAATCATGGTTTGCAGATCCGGCTTCAAAACTACGCCATTTCCCGCTCCAAGTGCCGGAGCCAGCGAGCGCATGGTCAAGTGAAAGGGAAAGTTGAAAGGACTGATGATCCCGACGACACCTGCAGGCTTGTGGTAGATGCGGTTTTCTTTTCCCGGGATGACCGAAGGCATGATCTTGCCTTGCATGCGGATCGGAAAGGTAGCGGCTTCCTTGAGAATCCCCAATGCGGCATCAGCCTCGATATTGGCCTTCAACTGGGAGGCGCCGTTTTCCTCGACAAGAATGCGAACGATCTCCTCCCGCCTTTCTTTCAGAAGCTCCGCAGCCCGCTCCATGACGGCGGACCGCTGATAGGCATTTACCTGTTCCCATTCCTTCTGCGCTTCCTTGGCTGCCCTGTACGCTTCGTCGATGTCTTCTTGATTGGCGAGACGAATCTGCGTCAAAACGCTTTGATCGTACGGGTTTTCATCGGTCGCGACTGTCTCGCTTTTCCCCTCCCGCCACTGTCCAGCGATAAACTGCTTGTTCCATTTTTCAAATGCCATGTGCAAGAAACACCCCGTCTATTGAATGTAAATGCGTGCTGCAGCTGCAAACTTCATCTACATTATGGTGCTTATCGCCTTTTTTATCCGCCCCACACGCCCGCCGATTGTAGTATAATGACGAAGGGCAAGCAGACGCCTGCTCCACCACACGAAATCCATGCCTAGGCATGGGAGAGGTTCGCGAACTCCCTCTATAAAAAACTATTGTGGTAACAGTACTCGATCGGGGTATTGTTTTATTTTGTTTTTTATGAGCATGTTCAAGAACTCTCTTTCTTCCACTAACCAAAAGGAGATGGAGAGCATGAAAAAGGAAAAAGCCGTCGTTGTGTTCAGCGGGGGTCAGGACAGTACGACCTGCCTCTTTTGGGCCAAACAACAATTCGGCGAAGTAGAAACGATCACGTTCGACTACGGGCAGCGCCACAAGCTGGAGATCGAATGCGCCCAGCAGATTGCCCGGGAGCTCGGCGTGAGCAACACCGTATTGGACATGAGCCTGTTGAACCAGCTCGCGCCCAATGCCCTCACCCGCACCGACATCGCAATCACTCAGGAAGAAGGTCAGCTCCCGTCTACATTTGTCGACGGCCGCAACCTGCTGTTCCTCTCGTTTGCCGCTGTTTTTGCCAAGCAAAAAGGCGCGCGCCATATCGTGACTGGCGTATGCGAGACGGATTTCAGCGGCTATCCGGACTGCCGCGACGCGTTTATCAAATCGCTCGATGTGACGCTTAATCTGGCAATGGATTATCCATTCGTGATCCACACGCCGCTGATGTGGCTGAACAAGGCGCAGACGTGGAAGCTCGCTGACGACCTGGGTGCCTTCACCTATATCCGCGAAAAAACCCTTACCTGCTACAACGGCATCAAAGGAGACGGCTGTGGCGAATGCCCTGCCTGCCGCCTGCGAAAAGCCGGACTCGGCGCCTACCTTTCCGAAAAAACGGCACAAGGAGCCGATGCCTGATGAGCGCCTACTTCGACTTTAAAATCGTGGAGCGCATGCAGACATTGGGCACTGATATCGATCATTCACAGCTTCGCTACCACAACAAGCGCGTGATGGTCAGCAAGGAATTTACCTTCGATGCGGCACACCATCTGCACGCCTACGAGGGAAAATGCAAGAACCTGCACGGACACACGTACAAGGTCGTCTTCGGGATCAGCGGCTTTCCGGACGAAATCGGACTGGTCATCGACTTTGGCGACATCAAGGAAATCTGGAAGAAGCACATCGAAATCTATCTGGATCACCGCTATCTCAACGAAATGCTCCCCCCGATGAATACAACGGCGGAAAACATGGTCGTCTGGATCTTCGAGCAGATGGAGCAGCAATTGCAGTCCAGCACCTACCGCGACCGTTACAAAGGCGCGCGGGTGGAATTCGTCCGCCTGTATGAGACGCCGACCAGCTACGCCGAAGCAAGACGGGAGTGGATGGTCGAATGAGCCTGATTCCTATATTGGAAATATTTGGACCAACCATCCAGGGGGAAGGGATGGTCATCGGGCAAAAGACGATGTTCGTGCGCACCGCTGGCTGTGACTACCGCTGCTCCTGGTGCGATTCTGCTTTTACCTGGGATGGCACAGCGCGAGACGAGATCAGGCAGATGTCTCCTGAGGCAGTCTGGGAAGAGCTGTACCGTCTCGGAGCAGACCGCTTTTCCCATGTCACGATTTCCGGCGGCAATCCCGCGCTGATTGAAGGCATCGGATCGCTGATATCGCTATTGCAAGAAAAAGGAATTCGCACTGCTGTGGAGACGCAAGGCAGCAGATGGCAGGATTGGCTCGCACAGATCGACGATGTGACGATCTCTCCCAAACCGCCCAGCTCCGGGATGCAGACGGATTTGGACAAGCTGGATCAGATCGTCCATCGCCTTATCGATGGCGGTCATCAGGGTGTCAGTCTGAAGGTCGTTGTGTTTGATGACGAGGATTTTTCCTATGCGCGCATGATCCATCGACGCTACCCGCAAGTACCTTTTTTCCTGCAGCCGGGCAATGGCGATCTGACCGACGCCGATACCGAGCAGTTGCGTTCGAAGCTGTTGCAGTCCTTTGAATGGCTGATTGACCAGGCGATGGCTGCCCCTGACATGAACGATGCCAAGGTGTTGCCGCAGCTGCACGCCCTGGTCTGGGGCAATAAACGCGGGGTATAACGATAACGAAAGATGAAATGAGGTAGTAACGAAATGGCCAATCACGAAGAACGAGACTTGTCTTCACTCACGCTCCTGGGCAACCAGGGCACCACGTACAACTACACGTATGATCCAGATGTTTTGGAAACTTTTTACAACAAACATCCGTACCGCGATTACTTCGTTAAATTCAACTGCCCTGAATTCACCAGTCTCTGCCCGATTACCGGACAGCCTGACTTCGCTACCATCTACATCAGCTACGTTCCGGATATCAAAATGGTAGAGAGCAAATCGCTGAAGCTGTATCTGTTCAGCTTCCGCAATCACGGGGATTTCCACGAGGATTGCGTCAACATCATCATGAACGACCTGATCAAGCTGATGGAGCCGCGCTATATCGAGGTATGGGGCAAATTTACGCCGCGTGGCGGGATTTCCATCGATCCGTACTGCAACTACGGCAAGCCGGGTACGAAGTATGAGGAGATGGCGAATTACCGGATGATGAATCACGATTTGTATCCGGAGAAAGTGGATAATCGGTAAGGACTGGTATTGGCAATAAAGAAGAAACCCTTGATATTCAAGGGTTTTTCTTGTTCTTTTATTGTTTAGTTTAGGTCAAAAAAATTAAGTGTTGACGGTTTTCGTCAACCATCCGAGGGCGTGCGACGAAGGATACCCCAGCTCCTCTTCGCTGCGCTCGCCGATCCGACGCGCCGAAACTGACTAGCTGCCACAGAGGTCCGCGACAGTCGGGGAGGTTTTCGAGATTCGTTTTCCAAGGAGGATTTCATCATCATGTCCAGCGAATCAATAGTGATCGCATCTGCCGTTTATCCTTCCCTACAACATTTATTTACGCCATTTTCGATTGGTAAGTTAACACTTCCAAATCATAAAAACTAGCAGTATCATTCTAAAAAACTGTGAGGTGAGTGGTTTGATCACAAAATGGCTTCGGGATTACACTATGCTTGCTCTTAGAATTGATAAGGTCATTAAAACTCGCACGAAAGACTCCTTACTGGATTATTATGGGCCACCTGAGTGGGCAGAATTGGTTGAAAGAGAAACCGTACAATCAGGTGAACAGCTGATAAATGATGCACAGCATTTGATGAATTCTATCGATGACCAAGGATTTGAGCCACGAAGAGTAACCTTTTTAACAAAACAACTAAAAGCACTAGAGACTGTGTGTCGACGGCTGAATGATGAATTTTTTACGATGAGCGATGAAGTTTCCCTCCTTTTTGATATTGATGTCAATTGGCTTCCTGAAACAACTTTCGAACAGGCGTACACGATGTATGATGAAGCTTTGCCTGGTCACGGTAGTGTCGAGACTCGATTGAAGCATTGGAAAGAGCATTATCAATTGCCCACAAATAAGATTGGGCTATTGCCTGAGCTTGTTCAAATGGCTGTTATGGAGTCGCGTCAACGGATGCGTGCCTATATAGATTTGCCAGAAAATGAAAAGATTGAGGTACAAACTTTCACAGATCAACCTTTTCGGGCGTTGGCTCATTATCAGGGGAACTATCATTCACGCATTCTCATTAATACAAGCATCCCATTCAACTTGGCGGATCTTTTGTATGTGGTTTGCCATGAAGGTTACCCCGGCCACCTCGCTGAATATGTGTTAAAAGAAGAGTATCTGGTAAAGAAAAAAGGGTACTTTGAACAGAACGTAAGTTTTTTGCTTTCTCCCTCGTTTGTAATCAGCGAAGGTCTTGCACTTTTGGCGCATGAACTTGTTTTTCCTTCTGACGAGGCACAAAATTGGCTTTCAGAGCAGATCTTTCCACGGGTTGGGATTAAGCCCGACACAACGAATCTGCTAAAGGTGCAAAGAGCAAATGATCTGCTTATGGGTGTTAGGTGTAACGCAGCTTTTATGCTGCGTGAGGGAAAACCTGAGCATGAGATTATTTCTTATCTGATGAAATACGCTCTTCTCGATCACCAGCAAGCTCTATTTCAACTCCAATCATTGAAACGTCCTTTTTGCGAAGCGTATATTTTTACATACTTCTATGGTCGTCAACTTCTGCAAACATTGCTTAGCGGACCAAGAAAACATGCCATTCTGGGAAGATTGCTCACAGAACAAGTCACTCCCTCTGAACTATTACTCATCGAGTGATCTTTGGATAACGGCATATTGCTTTGCAGGATCGCCTGCTTAATCGCCAGTGAGGCAGGCACTCACTATTCGAAGAAGATGGATAATCCCTAGAAGACAGGAAAAACCGCAGTCTCATTCAATCAGACTGCGGTTTTTTTGCCTTGTTTTTTTGATTCCTCATAAAGACCTGGCAATCCGAAATCCAAGGTCATCGATATGAAAGGTAGGATGGCTACGGCGACGACAGGTAGCCCCGCATCCCCTTTCCTCTTCTGCCCAGCTCCCTCCCCGAAAAATCCGGTAGGATCCGTACACGTTCTCATCATATAAATCCCAGCACCACTCCCAAACATTTCCCAGCATATCATACAGCCCCCATGGATTCAGTTCCTTTTTTCCTACTTCATGGATTCGGCCTCCTGAATTTTCACTATACCAGGCAATTTTATCTAACTCTCCGTATCGATAGCCAGTCGTCCCGGCTTTACATGCATATTGCCACTCTGCTTCCGTAGGTAGCCGATAACCGTCTGATCCCCAATCGCAAAGAACGGTTTCCCCATCGGGACTAATCGTGTAACACTCTTTTAGTCCCGCTTGCTGTGAAAGCTTATTACAAAAAGTAATGGCATCAAGCCAAGAAACGTTCACTACCGGTTTTCGCTCTGCATTCAAAAAGGAAGACGTTTTGTTCGTAATTCCATTGTAGAGCTCCACAGTTACCGGGTACCGAGCCAGACGAAAAGGTTTCACTTCAACGTTCCATTCGCTTTTTATGCGATCATCTCGTAGTGTTATCTCTCATATCGACAATCTATTATCCTCCTGAGATATCAATTTTCCAAATTATACCTCATTTGGACCAATGGACTCAATCGTCATAAACCGAATCCTCTATTTACTTTGAATTCACTGATGCAGCGATTTTCTTGATTTCCTCCAGCGGCAGGTCACTTTGCATTGTGTAGATGATTCCCTCATCCGGCGACCAGACAAATCCGTTTCTCTCCTTGAGGTATGGTTTGTTTGCACTCGATCCAGGAGCTTGATACGTATAGGCGAAGCCATTGCCGAAGGGGATTTTTTTGACGTCCAGTACGCCTTCCATCTCTTCGTCGACATCACCTTGATGTACGTAGAGGAAAATATCCGGGATGTCGGGCCCAGTCTTTTTATTGACGATTGAAATCTGCTTCTTGCCCAGAAATTCCGTATAGGAAAAGATCCGCAGTTCCACACCTTCCGGCAAAACGGTCGGCAGCTTGAGAGAATAGCCCAAAAGGGTCGAAGCCAATTCCTTGGACGGGTGCAAGATTTTCGCCTGATCATTCAGCACTGTAGCTTTCTTCATCAGGCTGTACTCGCCTTTCCCCATCGATTCCGCTACCTTTTTCAGTTCTTCCTCTGGCAGGCTGCCGGACAGCTTATACACCGCTCCCCCCGCTTCCTCCCATATGAATTGGTTCGTATTCTCCGCCTTCCCGAAGTAAGCAACGCCTTTTTTGAACGCGGTCTGATTCAAGCCAACGGATTCCTCCACCAGTCCTCCTTTTTTTATGTCCATATGGAAAGGAACTCCGTCGAGGCCTAAAAAGGCAAGATGAACGCTTTGCTGTTTCGCATGGTAGACAATCCCTGCCAGCAAGTAATCTCCTTCCGGCAAATAGCCTGGCAGCAGGACAGGAAGGCCACTCCTTTTTGCAATCTCCTCTGGAGTTAAGTCGTAATAATAGTCGGCCTACTGCTGTACAATCGCAGGTGCTGCATCGACCGGAGCAGCAAGTGGAACTCCCCCCATCATCACTGCCAGTGCAAGCATGCCAATCATCGATGCTCTTTTCATAACCAACCACTTCCTCTTTGTTTTTTTGCCTTCACTTTTGACTACCGGGTTTCTGACGATTTCTTTCATCAAAAATGAAAATTTCCCCGTAAATCTGTAAAAAATTGTTCTTCCTATGATAGAACAAAGAGGACAACGCAATCATTTCCATTGGAATGGAAATTCTCTCCCCAATTCTGTAAGAAATGATTGGCACGCCCTGTAGTCCTAAATGAAAGGCATAAAAAACAAGGGAGGGACATCCATGCACGAGGACCAGGAATGGGTAAACCAGGTCTTGAACGGAAATAAACAAGCCTACGCCCATCTGATTCACAAATACAAGGACAGGATTTATGCGTTTCTCCTTCGCATGGTCCGTCATCCACAGGATGCACAAGACCTGACGCAGGAGTGTTTTATCAAGGCGTATCGCTACTTGCACAGCTATGATCCGCAGCGAAGCCTTCCATCGTGGCTGTACCGCATTGCGGTCAATCTGTATGTAGACGCGAAACCCGCCAGCCAAAGACAACAGAACCTGCTGGAAGTCGATGAGCTGATGCTGATGGACGATCACAGTCCGGAAACGATTTATCTTAAATATGAGGACCTGGAAGAATTGCGGTATCAAATCGAACGGCTCCCAGAGACGTATCGGATTGTACTCACGTTGCGGTATCTGGAGGATCTGACGTATCAAGAGATGAGCGAAATTCTGGATATTTCCATCCCGACCCTTCAGGTGCGTTTGCACCGGGCCAAACAAAAGCTTCGGGAGCTCTTTCAGCCTAAGAAGGAAGGAGGAACATTGCGTGAAATGTGCTGAGATAATGAGAAAAATGGACGCGTGTCTATTGGAGGAAATGGAATTCCGGGAGATTACCGAGATCGAGAAACACCTCTTGCATTGCCAGGATTGCCGTTCTTATAAAAACAGCTTGACCAAAGAAACCCAGTTGTTCAAGCAAGCCATCTCCGCTTCTCCCCTGCCAGACCAATTTGTCGATACCATCATGGGACAGCTGGAGGATGTTTCGATAGAGCCGAAGCAAGGCGTACCTTCATCGGATCTTGCTGCGAGCCAACCGCGGCCTGTACCGACTCGTTCCCGAAAAAATCTGCGCTGGAAGGCGATTACGGGTTACGCTTCCGCTATTTTGCTACTCTCAGGGGTAGCTGGCATGTATGTCTCTCCGACATTTGCCGCCTACGTATCCTCCTTCGTCAGTCGGGTCAGCGGGGATCTTGGATTAAAATTCGCGGCAGAAAACGGCTACAATACAGCAGTCAATCAAACGGTCAGCGATCAGGGATACACCTTGCGCGTGAAGGATATCGTCGCAGACTCGGCCCGACTGGTCATCACCTATACGCTGGAGGATGCAAGCGGCAACCCCTTGGACGATCAGTATCTCCACTATTTTGACGGCAGCAAGATCTATCTGGCTGACAAAGCAGGGAATGTCTTGTCCGAATTGCCGGAGGATCATGAATTGGGACCGGGCTATGGGGACATCACGTTTGTACTCGATGAATGGCCGAAAGACGAAGACATCGTCGTCCATTTTGATGTACACGAGATTGGAGTCCGCGACCCCAAACCGGTCAATTTCGCCTTGCAGATACCGGTAAATATCGCAGAAAGCAAAAAAGCAGCGACGACGATCCCTGTCCAATACGTCTTTACATCGCCTCAAGGCATCCGGTTCTCCTTTGATCAGGTCATGTATGCACCAAGTGCGACTCGGTTCGAGATTACGACATCCGTGACAGACGAAGCGTATGAACGGGAGAGACAGCTTGTCCGCGAAATGGAAGGCGATGATGCTGATTTTACTATGGATGACAGCTACCGCTTTTCGTATCGAATCGTCAATCAAACAGGCGAAGTGGTAGCAGCTTCTGAGCGTGGAGAGAAGAATAGCGGACGTACACTCTACTTTTCCCCTACCTATCCAAACGGGGAAAATGTAAAAACGGGAACCATTCAGTGGAAGACAGCCATCATCCCGGGAGAACCGTCAGAGACGCTGACCTTTATCCTGGATGAAATCGAGAAAGAAGAAAGAGCCGATTTTGCCATCTCGATCCGTCCTGACGCGTTACTTCAATCTCCGGTAACGAAAACCAATGAGGAGACGGGAGATACCTATACGATCAAGGGCCTGAAAAAGGGAATTTATCCCGGAACTAATGAAGAGATCTGGGTCATGACAATCGAGGGGAATCTGAAGATTTGGGATATGCCTTCGTGGATCTTGAGCGACGGAACGGGAAACCGCTATGAAGTGACTCCCGACTATACGACCATGACCGTCAGACATACCAAAGAGGGAGAGATTCTGAAACAAGACCTGTTTATCAAGGAAATGGCTACACCACCGGAGGAATTGTCCCTGAAGCTGAAAACCTACAAAAAGCGTTACACGAATATCGATTGGAAGGTTCCGATTCCACCCCAAAAATAATCCCGGCCACTGTGGGCATGGTCATCCATGCCCGCTTTTCTATCGAATCATTTTGTTCTCCCCTTGCTGATCATCGCCGGACGCTTGCTTTTTCGCTTTCAAGAAAAACATTTCACGCACAAAAGCCCCGACCGCCATCGATAAGGCAACGATGACGACAAGGTTCATGACCCACACAAAGGTATGAGGCGTCAGGATTGCCGTCGCACAACTGGACAGGACCATCAACCCCAGGAGGGTCGTGTACAGGATCAGCTGCTTGAACGTCGCCTGCTTACTCATCCCCTTCCCCCTTGGCGGACAGCTTTTTCAAAATCTTCTTCAAGGTCTCGTTGATTGTCAACAAAGCCATCAGGATGAAGCCAAGCATGATAAAGGTAATAATCTCTCCCGTAAAGAAAGATACAACCGCCAGAATTACGGCATAAAGAATATGCAAGCCGTTTTTAAAGAACTCCAAGTAAAGCACACTCCTTTTTGCTACGATATTGAACAATTGATGCCATAACATGAGCCGATTCATCAGGAAGACCATCCGATAAGTAGGCAATTACGACAATGATGAGCCAGCCCATTCTTATTTCCTCCTTCACATTCTGACAGGTTTATGCGATTATCTCAAATGGATGCAGAGATTTTCGGTGGCGAGCCTTTGCAGGTCGCGACCGTCGATTTGACCTCGCTCCAATTGCTTGTGAGCAATTTCTTGAATACCATCTCCAAACCAGATCGACCACAATTCTACTGGCTGGCCGTCCGGTATCTTGGTCTTGGCGTACTCCATAAACTGATTCGTCCATCTCTCATCAAAGTTTCCTTCCAGCCAATAGATATAGGGCAATTGGATGTAGAAGTCCAGATCATAAGGTGGATTCTCGCATCGACCGATCTGTAAGCCCCCTAGATCGGATTCCTTTTCTGCATACAAAACCTCTGCTTCATCGTCCAGCTCCTCCCAGGGGATCGGTCCTTTTGGTTGGGGATTCATTGTTTTGATGTCCTTTGCCTTCAGCTTGATGAATCCGCTCAGGTCGATCTCCGCTAGAGGATCGGAAGACGCAATAAAAGTATAGCGACTCATACATTGCCCCTTTCGATCATGACTTGTACAGTATTAATTCCTTCGATAATCATAGCTTTCATCCGGTACATCCAGTTCCCGTCCATTAATCACGACCGTATCATGATCCAGCCATTCAACCTTCGCCTCATGCTCCCGGTATTGAAAATAGATGTTCCTGGATTTCCCGCTCTGATTGTCAATCAACTCGCCCAAGGTGGAGAATGAAGTCGTCGCACCTGCATCGGAGAGATATACCCTGACCGTGTATCGTCCGTCTGGTGACTGGTTTTCCGTAAGCAGATCGCCTTTGGGAATCCGCTCCATATCGAAAAACGCCCAATAGATGCCATAGGCGAAAAAAGCAAGGACAGCGCCTCCCGCGATGGCGAGAGTGCGCAGCGCCTTGCTTTTGGTAGCTCGTATCTCCTGATCTGGGAAACTGTCCATATCCATCTCCTGGCCACCTGCTTTTCTTTCCCCTTTTAAGGGAAATCTCTGCGCGAATGGGGCATATTCCCAAGCGTTTATATGGTACCATGGAAAAGCCTACTAAACTCATTCTCGACGCGAGGTGACTTTCCATGAGTCAATTTGAAGCCGGCACTTTTATTGCTTATTTGGCGTTTTCGATCTTTTTTCTCGTCGCCTACAAGCTGCAGCAAATCTCTTTGTTCGCATTAATCATGCTGCTCGTGGCTACAGCCGTCGGAATCGGCATTTTCTATCTTCTGATCATGCAGTAATGGTACGCCTAGCAGCTGAGCTATTTGGTGACCCGATTGGTTTTGAACAGCTCTTTTCCCTGTCCATCCAGATAGCCGAAATGCTGTTTGGTGGTGAAGACAAACGGCGGAGATGCGACTTCCTCGCTTCTGACCTGCAAAAAGACGTGATCGGTAGCCCGAATGGATTCATATATGAGTGGAGTCATCGGGCTCAACTCGATCGAAAGCAGGCCGTACAGCCCGCTCTTCTGATCCTGCATGAGGATCGCGCGAGTTTTTTCTCCGTAGTTTCCGACCACCTGCATGGAGCGGTAGTTGCCATTCGTCTTGCGTTGCAAGCTTGACGAATAAGCATCCCATCCGCCCTCGCTCTCAACCAGTACGCCTTCAAGGTAAGGGAATGTCTGGATGCTGACAGCCCCCTCCAGTTTGTTCATCCCCTGTTCTTTGGTGTCCACCCACAAGTCCAGTTTTCCATCTGCACTCGTCAGAATCAGGAGTGTTTTGTCTTTCATCATCCGTACTTGAATATCCCGGTACACAAAAGGAGTAACAGCCGCTAGCTGATCACCTTCCACTTTCACCAATGCCCACCCGCTCTGAGTTGCTGTTTTGCCGATGGTGTACACCGCATTGTTCATCTTGGCCAGTACAACAGGCATTCCTTCCTGTGAATCCTCCTGGACACGCACCTTGATCTCATTGGTGATCAGCTTTCCTTCTGCTGTGTACAGATCTGCCTCGTTTTTGTCTGCATCCAGTCCTACTACCAGGCGGGTTGCATTGTCATAATAAAGAGCGCGGCTGTACGCCTTGCCAATCTGCTTATCCGTCTTCCGGTCGATCAAGACCATTTTCTTGTCAGTCGTGCCCGATGTACGAAGATAAGCGGTCAAGTCGTGCTGAAACTCCTTGCCCGGATCGGCAGCATTTCCGTCATAACCGTAGTAGAGCGTTGTTCCATCAGGTTCGCTCACTTTTACTTTTCCGTCCTGCTGTTCGTAGTGAATCACCCGATTTTCCTGCGGCGGCAAAAGCAGGCCCTTCTTCTCGGAATACAGCCCGATCTTCTTTCCATCCTGTATGCTGATCATGCTGTAGCTGCCGCCAATCGTCGTCAACGTGTCAAACCAGAATTGCGGTTCTTCCATCGGCAGCTCGTAGCCGGGCAAGAGGCCTTTCTTCCCGTCTTGACGGACGAGCAGGCGAGCCGCAGGAGGCCCTTCCACCCGTGGATATTGGAACGGTATGACGACTTCTCCGCCAATCTTTACGACACCGTACAGGCCCGTTTTAAGGTCTTGCCCCAGAATATGGTCTCCGTGAACGATCTCCGCGCCCGGCTTGAAGGAGTAAGACCAAGCTTTGTCTGCAGTATGGTACGTGACAGTCTGTCCGTCTTTGGTGCTGTACACTTCTTTGATGCTGGATTCAATTCCTACATCGGCAAAACGCGGTTCAGCCAGCATTTTGCCGTTTCGCCACAGCCCGATGCCATTCTCGCTTTCTACCCGTACATACCCGTGGTTCCAGAAGGCAAGCTTTTTGTATTTCGGTTCCAGCACGTAGTTGCCGTTGATATCTGCCAGTCCCTCTTTGCCAGCTACCCGCACGCGGATGTAGGCGGACTTCGCTCCATCCTGCGGAAGATACTCCGCTTTTTTCAGCGAAAATTTGGGCTGCATCGTGACGGGATCGTACAGAGTGAGCTGGTCAGCCGTACTGGCGATGGCGTAGCGCATCCGCTTTTCTTCTCCGGCATCATCCGCTTCCCCGTACAGATCGACGAAGGAAATCTTGCCTGCAAACAGCGGCAGCAATACATTGCCGGATGGAGCCAGCATCATTGTCTGCTCGCCGCCCATCACTACCACCTCGGGGTATGCATCCGATAAATAGTAGGTGTGGGCTCCGACGAATTTTTTCTGGGAGAGCTGCTGTGTGGCCAGGTCCAGATATTGGAACCATCCGCCTTTTTGCACGATGGCGATGTTTCCGTCCATTTTTATCTCAACAGAGTCCCATGTAGCAGGAGTAATCGTTTTTCCTGTCCTGGCATCCAGGATCCCCTTTTTTCCTGCTGCCGTGACGATCACATAACGCGGGTATTGCTCGATGCTATCATAAATCGGTGGAATGACTACCTTTTCTCCATTGGTAAAACCGATTTTTTCGTTGTCCATGACATATGGCTGGATCGTGGGAAATGCCGCCGCATGTACGGGAATAGCCGCTGCCTGTACGAACAGCAGGGCTGCCACACCGATCCTGGTGATGCTTCTTTTCATCATCCTGTGCCTCCATCTCGTTGAATCTGCCATACTTTTCAGACGCTACGAGGAGGAAAAGGTTTCATCTATCATGTTTCTTTGATGCGATACCAATACGGATACGCTTCCCGATACCCGAGCTTTTCATAAAGGCGTCGGGCCGACAAATTATCCGCTATGACCTGCAAATAGGAGGCCTTCGCACCGTTCTTCGCTCCCCAATGCAGAAGATTCAGGACGAGCTGTTCGCCAAATCCCTGCCTGCGAAACCGCGAATCCGTCACGATATCGTAGAGGCCGAGGTATCCCCGATCCAGAACGCCCAATCCGCAGGCGACTGCTGCATCCTCATGGAAGAGCGTCATATAACAGGCAGGCGGGCTGATCTTGCGCAATGTCTCGGACATCGTGCGTTTTTCGTTTTCACTTTTGGCAGATAATCGGCAAAAATCATCCAGCCACTCATCTGTGCACTCTCTGTAGACACGTACAGGATGGACGGTAGGAGCATTGATGCTATCAAGTGAAACCGTTTGGACGCTGGTATGTCCAGAGGTTAGGTATCCTTTTTCTTCCAATACCCGATCCAATTCTGCTGGTTGTGCAGCCGGTGTCAGCTTGAAAATCGTCGGAAGCCCTTTTTTTGTATAGAACGTTTCGCATGCCAGGATCTTCTCCTCCAGCTCACGCTCGGAGGGATAGAGCGGATAGACAGAATTCGCCCGCTTGGTATAGCCTTCCGCAAATCGCAACACCCATCCGTCATCGGCCAGCGACTCCAATGCCGGCCAAGCGTTCATGGACAGTTCCTCCAGTTCTGCAATCACGGACATCATCTCCGCTTCTCTCACGCTACAACCCCTGCTGCTTCCGGATCGTAACCATTTGCCCCAAGTGATACGTATTGTGGGTCGTGAGGCAGGATAGGGCTTCCCACCAAGTGCTGGACGGATCAAAGGACAATGGTTCATCCATTTTGGCGTCGTCACATCCGTTCAGCTCGTCCTTCCAGGCATTCATCACCGAGTCAAAGCGTTCGATTAGCGATCTCCACGCTTCTTCCTCTTCTCCCTCGGCTGTCATTACGGAAAAAGTAGCCTCATTCGACTCCAGATATTCAACCGATTCCTGTCGATAGCGGTGCAGCCATCTTTCATTCCAGAACGTCAGGTGGGCTAGCAACTCCCAGATGGAATGCTGCCCTTCGCCTTTCCATTTCGCTTGTTCCGGCGTGAGTCCTTGTACTACCTCAAGCACAGGTGGATACCACCCCTTTTCCTTATGAAACAAGGCTATCTGCTCGCTAAAAATTCGGCTCTTTTTACTCATCCACCACATGTCCCCTAACGTAGGCTTTATATGCCATTATAACCCAGATTGGAAGCAACTGCTGAAATGATTCCTCTCCCCAAAAAAGCCCCATGCCTGGCAGAACAGCGGCTGTGCGACGCTTTCCACAGGATGGGGCTCATCTTATTCCGGCTCTAGCCAACTTGCTGCTGTCTCTTCAGGGGAATTATCCGACGATAGGTGAACAATCGCCATACCCACTCCAGCGGCCCTATCGTGAAGCGGGAAAGCCACAACTTGCTGAACAGCATGAGGACAGTGTGGATGCCTACACTCATGAGTGCGGCAGACAGCATGTCGATATTGCCTTTTACGCCAAATCCATAGCCAACCAGCAAGACGAGCACGGTCTGAGAGATGTAATTGGTCAGAGCCATCCGACCGTAGTATTTCAACGGCGCAAGTACCTTTTGAGCCGTGCGGTTCTGAAGCAATCGAATCAGTGTTGTCACGTACCAGGCAGACATCAGAAGGCCGACGATGGTCGCGGCAATGGTGTAATGCCAGATTTGATTGAGTTGCGCTTCTGTCATTTCGCTATCCACCATTACCATATAACTGAATGGTACGTTCTGCGGAATCAACTGGTATTGCACAATCAAACCAATCACAGTAAGCACCATCGCGACTCGTTGCATCAAGATGATCGACGGCATGTGCTTGGAGATATGCTGAAACATACCGTACTGCCCAACAGCCAAACCGAGCAGGAACAATGGCAGGATCAGCAATGCCTTCATACCCCTTTTTGTTCACCCGATAAAACGGGATCAGGATAAACCCGACGATCGCATACGGAAGAAGCGCCTCGCCGGGATGGAATTGGCTGTGAATGAAACCAAAGATCAACAGAGCCAGCAGGCGGCAGATGAACAGGACGAGACTGTTCTCTCCCTTTTCCTTGGCTCGGCTGTAAAAGATGGTAAACCCTACACCAAAAAGAAAAGCGAAGATGACCATAAAACGCGACTCTACTCCGAGCTGAAGGATCACATTGATAGCCGCATGGATGCTTCCCTGCTGCGGATCTGCCACGGACAACAACGGCAAAATGTTAACGAATAAAATCCCGATCAACGCAAAACCGCGCAGATAGTCCAATATATCAATACGTTTGTTCGTGAGTGCTTTTTCTATGATGATCACTTCCTCATTCCCGTTATTGTGGCCGCTTATCCATCACACCGCATTATCCTAACAGGAATACAGGCTATTATTGTATCGAAATTCATTACACGGTCCTTACACTTTTGTAATGTAAACGGCGCACAAAAAATGACGCCCCGAGAACGAGGCGTCTAAAAGATGTTAGAAGTTTTCTTGCACCATGTACTACTACAGCACCTGGTCGTGCTTGCTTTCCTCCGCTAGCCCTGACCTCTTGGAAGCAGACTTGCTCCAGATCCAGTAGGCTACGGTAATGAAGATCATCCACGGGACCCCGACAATCAGCGTCATCTGGAATGCGTCCGTGAACCAGGTAGTAATGATAATCGCCAGCATCAGTCCGGCTCCGAGCAAGGTCAGATACGGATACCCGATCATGCGGACGGGGAGTTTGCGGCCGCCGGAAGCTTCCCATTTTTTGCGGAAGAACAGATGCGTGACAAAGATCATGAACCAGGTAAACATCGCGCCAAACAAGGAGATGCCCATCATCAGCATGAATGACTGATCCGGTGCAACCGCTTCCAAAACCGCGGCCAACGCAATCCCGATTGTGGACAGCCACAGGGCAGAAGTCGGCACTCCCTTTTTGCTCAGCGCGCCAAAGCGCTTCGGTGCATAACCAGCCCGCGACAGGGAGAACATCATCCGGGTCGTAATGTACAATTGGCTGTTCATCGCGGAAAGCGCCGCGATGAGTACGACGAAGTTCATGATGCCGCCCGCGCCGGGAATCGACAAGAGCTCCATGACTTTTACGAACGGGCTCTTATCCACGCCCGCCGATTTCCAGGGAACAATCGCCAGCATGAGGGAGAGCGTCAAAAGATAGAACACGATCAGTCGGACGACCGTCGAGCGAAGCGCCCGGGGAACAGCCTTCTCCGGCTCCTGTGCCTCCCCTGCTGTCACCGCAATCATTTCAATGCTCAGATAGCTGAACAAGGCGACGATCACCGCAACCCACATCCCCCACCATCCATTCGGCAGGAAACCGCCTTGCTCGGTATAATTGTGAAACCCGATTTCAGGCTGGCTGCTGGTCCCGAATACTACGTACGCTCCTAATAAGATAAAAGAAACAATGGCAACAATCTTCACCATGGAGAACCAGTATTCGACGGAACCAAACATTTTGACGCTGGTTGCATTCACATAAATAAGGACGGCAGAAAACAAAACGATCCACAACCAACCGGGGGCGTCAGGGAACCAGTACTTCATGTAGACGGCTACAGCCGAGATTTCGGTCCCGACGGCTGCGACAATGCATGCCCAGTAGGAATACCGTACGGCAAACCCTGCCCACGGGTTGATGTAGTGTTCGGCAAAGGCGCCGAACGAACCAGAGGTGGGGTGCGCAACGGTCATCTCTGCGAGACAACCCATTAGCAGAAAAGCAATGACAGCACCTATCGCGTAGCTGATGAGGACACTCGGCCCCGCAAACCCGATTGCGAAGCCGCTTCCCAAAAAGAGTCCTGTTCCAATCGCGCCACCGATCGCAATCATGGTGAGCTGCCCGGTGGTCAACCCACGGTGCAGCCCTTTTTCACGATCGATAATCTTTTGAAACTGATTCGCATCTCCAGCCATAAATAACCTCCTCAGTAAGTGGGGTTAAGCAACGACTTCTCTGGTGTTTTTAAATTTTTTGTACTGCTCTTCCTCCATGATTTTCTTCAGAATTTGCACGGCATTCCAGACGTCCTCATACGAGTTGTACAGGGCCACCGGAGCCAAGCGAATGCCGTTTGGCGCGCGGAAGTCAGGGGTGACGCCATTTTCCTTGAGCGCTTTGCAGATGCGGATCGCCTCGTCATGCTCCAGGTAGACATGGCCGCCGCGACGCTCGTCTTCCAATGGATTGCCGATTGTAAAGCCCATTCCTTGCAGCTCATGGCCGATCAGATCCATCATATAGCGCGTGAGCTGGAGCGACTTTTCCCGAAGCCGGTCAATCCCCGCCTCCTCAAACAATTCCAGAGAGCCGATCAACGGCGCAATGCTGAGCAGATGCGGTGTTCCCATTTGATACGCACCAGCGTCTTCGGCCGGCGTCAATTGATGCTCCATGTCAAATTGTTTGTCCTTGCGGGAGCTGAACCATCCTGTCAGGCCGGGAAGACGATGAAAATGCTTCTTATTGATGTACAGGCTCGCTACCCCGCCTGGCCCTGCATTCAGATACTTGTAGTTGCACCACACTGCGAAATCAACATCCCACTCCGCGAATTCATGCGGTATCGCACCGACCGAATGACAGCAATCAAACCCGATCAGGATCCCGCGTTTGTGTGCCTCTTCTGTCAGGCGGCGCATATCGAGGATTTGCCCGCTGCGGTAATAGACGCTTGGCAAGACAATCAGCGCGATCTCATCTGTCATCGCGGCGATAATGTCTTCTTCCTCGATCAAGCGACCGTCGCGGCTTTTCACCCGTACCAGATGCTCCTGCGGATCGTAGCCTCTCAATCTCAGTTGGCTCTGCAGCACATAGATGTCAGAGGGAAAATTCAGCTCGTCGGCGAGAATTTTCGTTCTGTTTCCAGATGGCTGATAAAACGTCGCCACTACCTGATGCAGATTGGTCGTCGTCGAGCCTGTCACAATCACTTCTTCCGGGGAAGCGCCTACGAGCGGAGCCATCTTTTTCCCCAGGCGCTCAGACAGAAAAAACCAAGGCTCGTCTCCTTCTGTCCAGCCATTGATCCCGTGCTCCTTCCACGAATCCAGCAAGGCAAGCAAGGACTGTTCTGCCTTTTTGGAAAGCAGCCCAAGCGAGTTGCCATCCAGGTAGACGGCTCCTTCTTTCAGATAAAACTGACTGCGAAAAGAAGCCAGCTCATCCTGCTTGTCTCGCTCAATCGCCCATTCGCGTGAAGGATCCAAATGTTGTGCAGTCAAAAAATCATCCCTTTCTTCAAGTATTCATTTTCTGTATATTAAGAGTATTATATCAATGATTTCATGTCAATGACATCATGTCGGTGAATGTTTGTCTCGGTTTTCTGGCATTTCCTGTTTTTCTTGTGAGATAATAATGTATGAAAACACCGATTATTCCCGCAAAATGAAAGGAAAGCCTATGGATACGTCTCAAGAAAAAATGCCTGCTCGCAAGCGGCGCTCCCTCGAAACCAGAAAAAGGCTGTTGGAGGCCGGGCGAGCTCAATTTATCGAAAGCGGTTTTCAAAAAACGACGATCTCCCAGATCATTAAGAGGGCCAATACCGGCTATGGAACGGCTTATGTCCATTTCAACGGAAAAGACGATCTGCTCATCCAGGTCATGGAGGAGGTCATGATCCGGTTCTATGAGATTGCCGAGCTGCCCTTTACCCCGAAATCCAGAGAAGAAGCTTGTGTCATGATCGAAAAGCAGGCTGGACTGTTCCTCGAAATGGCGCATGAAGAACGCCAGATGATGCAGGTGATCGAGGAAGCCATCCGCTTGTCAGATCAGGTAAACCGCAAATGGAAGGAGATCCGCGCGCGATTTATCAAGGGCATCGAAGAGGATATTCGCTACTCTCAAACCAATGGTCTCGCCCGAACAGATGTGGACCCCTACCTCATCGCGCAGGGATGGTTCTTTGCCAATGAGATGTACCTGTGGGAAATCGTCAAAAACGAGGATGGCTATCCGGTGCAAGAAATTGCCCGCAATCTCACCGCGATGTATACGGGTGGGTTGTACACCTGATAGATGAAGTTATTCGAGCATAGATCCAGGAGCTGATGCCCTCGTATCGAGGAACACCAGCCCTGCTTGTTAGTGGTCTTGTTGTGACGAGCCATCTGCACCAAATAAATGTCTCAAGACGATGCGACTCATGTCTGTAGCGCGCTCAAATACAAAGGCAACTTGATCATCATGCGGCTGCAGATAGTAATTTGTATATCCGAGCAGCGCAAGCTCCTGACTAAGCCGCAGTGCATCTTTGACATTTACGAGAAAGTACAGATGCTTGGTCATAGTAATCACCTCCTTCCGCACCTAAAAGTAGCAGAAGGAACTTGGGACAAAAAACACTCCAATAAGGAAAAGCCCCCTCTTAGGGAACCTACGAAAACCAAATTGGGAATAAATATAATAATCGTGTGAAAACTACCCCTATAACACTGTGCATGGAAGAAAAACGAAACAGTTCGTAGGGGGTCTAAAATGTCCTTGAAAGATTTTGAAGGCCGAGTTGTTCTGATCACCGGTGGTGCAACCGGAATAGGACGTGCAACTGCACTAGCTTTTGCGAAACGTGGCGCTAAAGTAGTCATTGGGGACGTAAATGAACAAGCGAAAGAAACCGTAGAAATGATCAAACAAGAAGGTGCAGAGGCACTATTCAAGAAAACGGATGTAACCAGCTCATCCGATGTGAAAAGCTTGATTGATTTTACAGTAGAACAATTTGGTGGTCTAGATCATGCATTTAACAACGCTGGTGTACTGCCTCCTACAAAAGACTTTGCAGATATGACAGAAGAAGACTTTGATTTTGTGGTCAATGTAGATCTTAAAGGTGTTTTTTATGCGATGAAACATGAACTTGCCTACTTCACAACCAAAGGAAAAGGTACGATCGTAAACACAGCCTCCATCGCAGGCATTATAGCGGACCCCGGCATGGCACCCTATGTCGCGGCGAAGCATGGTGTCGTCGGGTTGACCAAGGCAGCAGGCATCGAGTATATTGCAAAAGGCATTCGTGTCAACGCCATTGCGCCAGGCTTAGTGGAAACGAATATGACAAAGGGCTGGCTCGAAGATGAGGAAATGAAAAAGGTGGTTACTGCCAATACGCCGATTGGCCGTCCTGCAAGACCGGAAGAAATCGCAGGCATGGTACTGTTCCTCTCTTCAGACGCGGCCTCCTATGCAGCGGGTCAAACCTTTGTCGTGGATGCTGGTCAAACGGCACATTAACGATCATCGGTCGAAAGGCACTCTTTCTTAAAAAGAGTCCCTTTTCCTTATCCGAGCAAGGAAAAGCCCGGAACACAAAACCGGCTCCAGGCTTCAACAAAATACCACTGCTATTGCTTCCCCTACATTCCTTTAAACCATCCCAGCGCTTTTCGCAACGCCTCCGCCTGCTGCTCCAAAGAACGGGTCGAAGCATTCACTTCCTCGCTTGCCCTCACCTGCATCTGTGTTGCTGACACGATCTTGTGCGTCTCGTCTGCTCCGCTTCTCACGACAGCGGCAGTCTGCGCGGCTGTGGCGGACAACTGCTCGACGCTCGCGGACAATTCCTCCGTGACCGCGGATACCTCCTGCACTTGACTGGAAATCCCCCCCATGCCATGTGTAATTTGCATAAAGGCTGATTCCGCATCCTTCATGATGTCTGCACCCTGGTGTACATCCTCTGCCATCGTGTTCATCGCTTGTACCGCCAGTGCGGCTTCCAGCTGGATATTCTGGATCAATACGGCGATCTGCTTGGCAAAATGATTGGATCTCTCCGCCAGATCGCGCACCTCATCCGCTACGACGGAAAAGCCCCTGCCATGCTCGCCTGCACGCGCAGCTTCGATTGCGGCGTTGAGAGCCAGCAAATTGGTCTGGGAGGAGATTTGCGTAATCATCTCCACGATCTGCTCGATTTGCTGTGAGCTGTCACCCAATTGCTGGATAGCCTTCGCCGATTCGTCCATGGTCTGCCGAATGGCGCCCATTTGCGAGCTTGCTTGCAGCAGCGCAGACATCCCCTGCTTTGCCTCCTGCTCTGCTGTCAGGGAAACCTCTGCCAGTGACGAGGTGGATTCTGCCACACGTCCGATCCCGAACGCCATCTCTTCCATCGCCCTGGCACTCTCCTGCGCGCTTGCAGCGGTTGCATCTGTCCCTGCGGATATTCCTTGAATCGAAGCAGCGATCTCGTTGCTGGCTGCGAGCGTATCTTTGGCGTGGCCGCTCAGCACAGCCGAAGAGCTGGCGACATGCCGGGCGGCTTCGTTGACCTGTACAGCGAACTGCTGCAGCTTGCCGCGCATGGCATTGACGTGGTTTGCCAATTCACCGATTTCGTCCCTGTTGCGGACCTTGAGATCTGCCTGCCCGAGCTCGCCTTGCGTGATCAGCTTGACCGAACCCGCGACCTGGATCAGGGGATTGCGGATATGACGCGTCAGAAGCACGGAGAGCAGCATGCTGATCAAAAGCGCGACTGCCATGCTGATCAAGGTTTCCCGTCTCCCCGTCTCATGCAAGGCCGCAGCTTGCACAGTAGCATTGGCAGCCCCTTCCTCGCTCAGGCGGACGAGGTTGGTCAAATATCCGTCCATGACCTGAAACATCGTGTCAGCTTCCCGCATGACATCATTGAGCGAAATCGTACCGGACTGACCAACCATTTCTTCATAGGAGGTCAGGTAGTTCGCCCAGGCCGATTTCAAAGAATGAAAATACTTCTCCTCGTCAGCAGTGAGGGGCGCCTGCTCGTAACGGGCGAACTGTTCCTCGACCTGCCCCAGTGTTTGCTGTGCCTGCTCATGGATGAAGAGCTGCTTTCTCTCATCCGTGGTCCCTGCGTATTGGAGCTGCAGCGCAAAAAAATGCTTGGTTAAGTATTTGACATGCATGATTGCCGTCATCTTGGGAATCCAGTTTTCGTTAATTTCCTCTGCCTTGCTGTTGATTTGTTCCTCCGTGCGCAGCCCCATCCAGCCCAATCCGGCCATGAGCAGCAGCATGCAAAGAAAACCCGCAAACAATTTGGTGCCAACTGTCTGCTTCATCCTGAACGCCTCCTCCATTCCATCTGAAAAAGGAGAAAAAGAACCTGACGATATCGGGTGCTTTTTCTCCTGGATGTTTACAATGCTTTTCTTGTCGCTTGCTGTTGTGAGGCTTGGGCGATCTCATCCTCGTTTTGCGGCAGCTGGTAGATCGTTTCCAGCAGATGGCTGACAGCAGCGCGTTCACGCTCACGATCTGCCTCGCTCCAGCCCAGTTTCTCACCCATCAGGCGTATGACCGTATCTGCTTTGGCGTCGGCCTTTTTAACCTGGAAATAGGTCCAGCCTGTACGCAGGCGCAGGAAGTCGGCTGCCGATGCAGTCATCTCTTCTTCGATCGCGTAAGACAATTGGGCATCGAGCAATTCTTCCTCTGTCCGCTTCTGCCCCGCCGCCACTTCACTCAACCGCTCATAGATTCGCAAGGTATTGGTGCCGTACGTATCGATCCATTCCTGAGCAGTTGCGGCGTCCACTCCTTTGGCAGTCCCTTTTGCCAAAAGCTCTTTCTTACAAGCCTCGTAATCGGTGTGTCCCAAGCGCTCGCCGCCGCTGACCACGATCTGATCGGTCTCGCATGCGCCGAATTGGCGTCCCGATTGTTTGGAGAGGTCTCCCGCTACGAGGTCGACCACTTTTTCCGCCATTTTACGGAAACCGGTCAGCTTGCCGCCTGCAATCGTAATCAATCCGGAATCGGAGATAAAGATCTCATCCTTACGCGACAGCTCGGATGGCCCTTTTCCTTCCTCGTAGATGAGCGGGCGCAATCCGGCCCAGTGGGAGACGACGTCCTTTTCCTCCAGCTTCACTTCAGGGAACATGGCGTTCACGGCGCGCAGGAGATAGTCGCGGTCTTCCTTGGTCGTGCGCGGCTGGTCGATATCCAGTTGGTAGCTGGTATCGGTAGTGCCGATATACGTGATGTTGCCGCGCGGAATCACGAAGACCATCCGGCCGTCCGGCGTGTCAAAATAGGCAGATTGCGTGACAGGCAGCTTTTCCTTCTCTACGACCAGGTGAACGCCTTTGGTCAGATAGAGGCGTTTGCCTTTCAAGGAATTGTCCAGCTTGCGCACACCGTCTACCCATGGTCCTGCCGCGTTGACGATTTTCTTCGCGTAGATGTCATAGGTTTTTCCCGTGTTGCGATCCGTCACCTTGACGCCGACAGCTTGGCTGCCGCGATAGATGAATTCCGTCATTTTCGCGTAGTTGACGATCTTGGCTCCTTGCTGCCACGCCGTTTTCATAATGTCCAGAGTCAGGCGGGCATCATCTGTCCGATACTCGTAGTAGTACCCGGCACCCTTTAAGCCGTCCTTTTTCAACAATGGCTCATGCCGCAGGGCTTCCTCTCTGCTGAGCATTTTCCGTCGTTCTTTTCGTTCTACCCCTGCCAGCCAATCATAGACGTACAAGCCTACCGAGGACGCCAGGTAGCCGTACGTTCCGCCTTTGTAGATCGGCAAAAGCATCGGAGCTGCAATCACCAGATGCGGTGCATTTTTGTACAAAATCGCACGCTCGCGTCCGACTTCCTGCACCAGCTTGACATCTCCCTGCTTCAGATAGCGCAAGCCGCCGTGAATCAGCTTCGTCGACCGGCTGCTGGTCCCCGATCCGAAGTCATTCTTCTCCAGCAGCCCGACGCGAACCCCGCGCAGGCTCGCATCGAGTGCGATCCCTGCTCCTGTGATTCCTCCGCCAATGACAAGCAGGTCCAACTCCTTTTCCGCCATGTCAGCCAGGATCGCTGTTCGATTCTTTGCTGAAAAATTTCTGTCCATCTCCGCTCTCCCTTTCTTTCAAACCTGCTAATTTTTTCCAATAAGAAAAACCCCCAAAGGAAAAGAGCAACTTGTGCATATGCAAGTCGCAGCTTCTCCAAAGGGGGTTCTCCTGTTCTCTTCCCTGTTGAAAACACGCTATGGAATTAATACCACAATTCACTTGTCCCGACAGACACAGCCAGCGCTCCGGCTGCCAACGCATCATTGATCTCTTTTTTGGTGTCGATCAATCCTCCGGCAATGATTGGCAGAGGTGTCAGGTTCGTCATCTCCTGAATGACACGGGGCATCACGCCTGGCATGACCTCGACCGCATCCGGCAAGGATTGTTCAATCACCTTGATCCCTTTGACCACAGCATTGCGATCGATGAGAAAAATCCGTTGGATGGCCATCAGATTCATCTCTTTCGCTACGCGGATCAAATTGCTGCGGGTGGAGATGATCCCCGTCGGTTCAATATTTTTGGCGACGTAGGCAACCCCGCTTTTATCCGCTGCAATGCCTTCGATAAACTCCATATGCAAGAATACATGCTTCCCGGCCGCCTTGACGCGATCCACCAATTCCTTGATGTTGAAAATCGAGCCAGTGAGCAGAAAGATGATATTCACTTCACTTTCGAGCGCAGGCTCCAGAAGCTGCTCTTCTTGCACTGCGGCAATAGTCTGGCATTCCACCAGGTCGACGATCGGGTACATTCCCTAACCTCCGTTGCTTTGAGATCCCGATACCATTATAGCACGGCTGGTTAGAGGTTCACGATTTCTTTAATGCTATTCAGCACATAGCGGGGACGATATTCGCTTTTTTCGGCCATCTCGGCGGTGCTGATACCCGTCAGAACCAGTACAGAGTTCATCCCGGTATCATTGCCCATCTTGATGTCCGTCTCCAGGCGATCTCCTACCATGTAGCATGCGGAGTAATCCAGCCCGAGATGCTCTACGGCCGCCTCTGCAGCGATCGGGGAAGGCTTGCCTACCACCAGATCGATCGGTTGCCCAGTCGCGCCCTCCAAAGCGCCGATCAAAGCGCCAGTGTCCGGAATCTGCCCATCCTCGAGCGGGCAGGTGCGATCCGGATTGGAGGCGATCACAACCGCTCCGCGAATCGCTGCCTGATAGAGATCGTTGAGACGGTCATACGTAAAGTTGCGGTCCCAGGAGAGCACAACGTACTGCACATCCAGCGGATTCTCGCTCATCGTGATCCCGTGCTCGCGCAGTTCATCGCGGATCGGCTCCTCCCCGATAACAAGCACCTTGTCTGTTGGCTTGCATACTTTTTGCAGATAACGGGCGACGATCAGAGATGAATTGAGCACGTCATCCAGACTGGTCGGAATCCCCATCTTCGTCAGTTTATGTGCGTACGATTGCCGGGTCGCAATCGGCTTGTTGGAGAGAAAGACCACCTTGTCTCCTCTGTCGCGCAAGGCCTGGATCGCCTCTACTGCGCCATCGATCAGCTTGTCGCCGAGGTATACCGTGCCATCCAGATCAAAAATAAATCCCTTCATGCTGACTCACTCCTGTCCTATCCAATCCGTCATCCTATTAATAAAGCTGATCCTTCGTGATTTTCTTGGCGATCGCCTGAAGAATGATCACAATCACGATAATCAAGATCGCCATCGCACACGCCGTATAATATTCGCCGCGCAGCAGGTTCTGGAAGACCGCCAAGCTCATCGGCGCCCAGTCTGTCGGAGCCAGAAGAATCGAAATACTCGTCTCTTTAATGACTGTGACGAAGACCAGAATCGCACCAGCCGCAATACCCGGCACCATCAGCGGCCCAATGACCGTAAGCGCAGCAATGAGCGTGGATGCGCCCAGACTGATAGCCGCTTCTTCAATATCCTTGCGTATCGCCATCATCGAGCTCATCGTCGAACGGATCATATACGGCATCCGGCGAATCGTATAGGCGATGATCAGCAAAATCGCCGTCCCTGTCAGGTGGATCGGAGCTGTGTTAAACGTCTGGATCAGCGCGATCCCCAGGGCAATCCCTGGAACGATCAGCGGAATCGAGGAAACGAAATCAAGTCCCCCGGAACCACGGCGCACGACAAAGTAAGAAACAAAGGTAGAGATGATCACGCTAAGCACCAGCGTACCTCCGGCCAGCACCATACTGTTCCAGATGTTTTTGCCGGAAATGCTGAAAATCGTTTTGTAGTGATCCAGGGTATACCCGTCTGGCAGCGCATGGTGTCCCCAGGTCGTTGCGATGGACGAGAGAAATACCGAACCCATTGCCAGAATCGGAACGAACGTGATCAGGAATGTGTAGATCGTCAAACCGACCAGCGTTCCTTTGTGGTCGTTCAGCTTTTGTTTGGTTGGCTTTCCGGAGATGGTTCCGTACTCTCTGCCTTTGATCACCAGACGCTGCAGCCAGAAGAAGAAGGCTGCGACAAGCAGCATGATCACCGTCAGGACCGCAGAGCCCGCCCAGTTAAAGAATCCCGCAATCTCGCGGTAGGACTCAACCACGATCAGGTTCAAGTCTTTGGGTGCCAGAATGATCGGCGTACCGAAGTCGGAGAAGCTGACCGTAAAGATCAGAAGCATGCTGGAGACAATGCCCGGTACTGCGAGCGGCAGTGTTACGCGCAAAAACGTGTACCAGCTTTTTGCCCCGAGGTTTTGCGAAGCTTCTTCCAACGTGACATCGCTAATTTTAAAGGCAGCTACCATTGGCCACAGTGCATAAGGGAAGAAGAAAAAGACCTGTACCAACACAATGCCCAGCATGGACTGCACATCAAACAAGACACCTTCTCCACCGAAGCTATGGTAGAGCTGCGTCACCCAGCCTGTTTTCCCGAACATCAGGACGAAGGCGTGGGACGAAATAAACGTCGGCATGATCAAGGGAATGGTGCACAACGCCGCAAAGAAAGGCTTAAACGGCATTTTCGTACGAGCAAACGCATACGCGATCGGCAGCACGACCAGGGTGACAACTACAGCTACCCCTGTCCCCAGCTTCAAGCTGTTCATCAATGCCGCAAAATAGCTGTTCCCCTCGCTGAAAATCGAGGTATAGGCCTCTACCGAGATGTTGGACAGCTTTTCTATTGTCGAATTGAAGATCTTTTGGCTGGTAAAGCTGCCAAAAATATTAATCGGTTGGCCCGTAAAGCTGACGAGCAGAATCGAAAAGAGCGGAACCAGCAAAAAGACAAAGAAGAAAAGATAAATCAGCCATTTGAGAACCGACAATCCATTTAATTGACCGAGGAAACGTTTCATCATAACGCCACCACGCGATTCGGATCGATTTGCAGTTTCACCGCTGTTCCTGATGGCAAGATTGGACTGCCCGCTTCAAACACCGTATCTACCTCAAAGCGCAATTCGCCAACCTTGACATCGTAGCGGATCGTCGGGCCCAGGTAAGTGGATAGTTCAATCGTTCCATCCAAGATGTTCTCCTCGTTGGCTGCTACTTCCCCAGCAAACAGACGAATGCTTTCAGGACGAATAATAATTTCAACGTCCTTTTTGCTTGTCGGGTACGTGGAGCGGAGCTGTTGATTTTGTCCGACCTGAATCACGGTCTCTCCAGCCTCATTCACACCTTTGACAGTGCCATTGAAGATGTTGGACGAGCCTACGAAGTCCGCTACAAACTTGGTAGCAGGATTGCTGTACAGCGCTGTCGGCGTATCGACCTGCACCAGACGTCCGCCATGCATGACGGCAACACGGTCTGCCATGCTCATTGCTTCTTCCTGGTCGTGCGTGACGAAAATGGTTGTGATGCCTACTTTTTGCTGGATCTGACGAATCGTGACGCGCATGACGTTGCGCAGCTTTTTATCCAGGTTGGAGAGCGGTTCGTCCATCAGCAGAACAGCAGGCTCCATGACCAGCGCGCGCGCCAATGCCACACGCTGCTGTTGACCCCCGGACAATTGACCCGGCAAGCGATCAGCCAGATGGCCCAGCTCGACAAAATCGAGGGCATCGCGTACCTTTTGCTCGGTGACGCGGTCTACCTTCCCCAGTTTTCGGTTCAGCATATGCGCCAAGGTGGAGATCTTTGCTCCGAGTCCGCCTTCGTAAAAGCGGCGAATATTCAGACTGTACGCGACATTCTCAAATACGTTGAGATGTGGAAAGAGCGCGTAGCTTTGAAAGACCATTCCGCAGTTGCGCTGGTTGGCCGGAACCAGGTTCACATTGCGATCCCCGATGTAGATATTGCCGGAAGTTGGTGTCTCAAATCCTGCAACACATCTCATCGTTGTCGTTTTCCCGCAGCCGGAAGGACCCAAGAGGGCGAAGAACTCGCCCTCCCGAATCTCCAGGTTGACATCTTCCAAAGCGGTGTTTCCGTTATATTGTTTGTTCAAGTGCTCAATCTTCACCGATCCCATGGAAGATCCCCCTCTTATTGGAATTTTTGACGCCATTCGTTACGTACGCGGTCATAGTTTTGTACAACCCAATCCACATCCAGCTCTTGCGCGTGTGGAATCACTTTTTCCAGCGTCAGCGGAGTTTTGGATTCTACGTCTTTGGAGATTGGAATATGGTACCAGTCAGCCAGTGTTTGCTGTCCTTCTTTGGAGAGCAGGTAATCGATCAGTGCTTTACCGCCTTCTGGGTTTGGACCACCCTCAACCAGCGACACAGGGTTTACGATGATAGGTGTTTTCTCAGGCACTATGAAGTCAACCTTCTCGCCTTTTGCCTTGTTTTCATAAGCCATGAAGTCAAAGCCGATACCGATCAGAGCTTCCCCTTTTGCTACGGCTTTTGTAGGCGCAGAACCGGAGTCAGGGATTGCGCTCATTTGGTCAACCAGCTTTTCGAAGTACTTCCAGCCTTCTTCATCGCCTTTTTCCATCAACTGGCTAAGTACGAGGAGCGTAGCTGTACCCGATGCTGCCGGGTTTGGCATTTGAATTTTGCCTTTCCATTTTGGATCGAGGAGATCGTCCCATGTTTTTGGCAAATCTTCCGGCTTCACCAGCTCGGTATTGTAGACGAAGCCCAGTACGAATACTTCAGCGCCGATCCATTTCCAATCTTTGTCGCGAATCTTGATGCCGTCTTGTACTTCCGGCCAATCCTTGATTGCTTCTGGTGTATAAGATGTAATGATGCCTTTATCCTTCGCAGACTCGAAAGGAAGGAATCCGCCGCCTCCGTACCAGATGTCAGCCATCGGGTTGTCTTTTTCCGCGATCATCCGGTTAACCAGTACGTTGGTACCTGCATATTGCACGTTAACCGAAGAACCTGGGTTCAGCTTTTCAAAGGCTTGTCCCATCTGTTTGGTCATATCAGGTGTTTCTGGAGAGTAAAAAGCAATTGCGCCCAGCTCTTTCTTCGCGTCGCCACCCTCGCTGCCGCCTGTATTGGAAGGCGCAGAACCCTCGGAGGAAGAGCAACCAGACAAGACAACAGATGTCAGGAGAGCTGCTGTCGCCAAACCATGAAACCACTTTCTTTTTTGCATTTTTTGGACCCCTCTCTATTTTTTGTTCTTTTTCGCCAATCGACAATATTCTGGCAAAGCGCTCGATTCAGACAGAAAAAGGAAAAAACCCCTACACAAACATAAACACACTTCTCCCCTAGGGAATGTGTTTACGGGTAAGGGTTTTCTCCATGTTCTCCGCCTAACCGTATGTGAAGCACTTTTTGTCGATTAACAGGTTATCTATAGCGAATTATAGGGATAGTCTCCATTATTGTCAATGAAAACACTTACATTTTTTTAAATAAATCGTCCTTTGGGTGGTTGCGCTCCAAATTCTCGCTGATCTCCCGGTAGGTTTCCGGCGTCTGCTGCTTGAAAAACTGGGAGACTCCCCAGGGAAAAATTTGGTGCAGCCACATCTGATAACGATTCGTATAAGTGAACATCGATTTCGTTGCTCGGGCAAAGTCTTCTTTGCTTTCCATGTCATCAATCAGCTCATGATAGCGGCTTAGATACCGACCGTATCTGGCAAGTCCAAAATAGCTGATCACCCCTACGTCGATTTTCAGCATTCGTTTTGCCATGATCTGCAAATGCTTCAGATCAAACTCCGAGTCTTGGCTAAGCGCCAGCAAATCCGCAAAGATATGAATGCCCAATGCTCTCATTTCTCCACCGAGCATTACCAGAACGGAATAATACTGCCCGTATATGCCTGCTCCTGACGGAAGATAGCCTTTTTTCAGGGCATAAATATCCTCAGGTTCGTTCACCCAAATCTCATCGATCTCTTTTTCCAGCTCATAAATGAATTTTTCTGTCTTCCGGTTCATCGCTCATCACCGCCTGCCAATCGGACGTGGACAGATAGGTAGTGATCATCAAACAACAGATTGTGCCAAACCTTCTCGCCAATCACTTGTATCTTGTCCAGATCCTCATCCACGATTTGAGCCAGAGGCACAGCAGGCACCGGCTCAGTCATCGGTCCGTAGTTCATGGCCAGATATTGAAAATCCAATTCGATATTTACTCTGCCGACCGGTTGTTGATCCATCGGCTCCTCCTGATACGCGACCTCGCTGACCAGCCGATAGGGTAAGTACATCTGTTTGCCGGCGACAACCGCATGGCTTTGTATGCTCGAAAACGGCAGCGTTTTCTTGAACTCCTCGCATAACTCCGGATTCATCTCCGATAGAAGTGTTGCTCTGACTGTACAATCGAAGTCAGGCCAACAAATTTCAATTCGTGTACTCATCGAATACCTCCATTCCTCGGGATCCCTATCTCTTGACTGACGCTAGGACGACTGTTTCAACAGCAGCTTGGCTTCATTCGAATCCAGGAACCCGTGGAACTTGCGAATGACTTCAGCCGGCTGCGGCCGGGTGCACAAGCTGACGACGACGAAGACGACAGCGTTGAAGAGCAAAGCCCATAATCCAGGCATCATATCGAGCAAGTCGATTTTCCCAAGGGTAAACCAGACCATCACCGCTGTGCCCACAACAAAGCCTGATAATGCCCCTGCTTTCGTGGCTCTCGGCCAGAACAAAGCCCCGAACAGCATCGGAAACAGTTGAGCCATTCCACCCGTAGCCAAAGCAATCAGCATCGCCAGAAGCGGCGGTTTTTCGATAGAAGCATAGAAAGAGAACAGAAAAATCACGACAATCGCGATGCGGCCCACGGAAACCAAGCGTTGATCGCTGGCATCCTTTTTGATCGTCTGATAGACATCTCTCGTAATCAAGGCACTGGCTGCATGCAATTGGGAATTCGCTGTAGACAGGACGGCCGCCAATCCCCCTGCGCAGACAATCGCGGCAAAGACCAAGGGCGTGTATTCGTACAGGAACCTCGGCAGGATTTCGTCAGGGAACTCGATACCTGGAAACACTGCCTTCGTTCCCAGACCAAACCAAATGTAGGAGATATAGATCCAGATCAGATACAGGGGAGATAGAACCGCTACCCACTTCAGAACTTTAATCGAGCCTGCGGAGAACATTCTCATGATGACATGGGGAGCAGCCACGCTGAGTCCGATCGTGATGATTACGGTCCAGGAAAACGCCATCGGCAGGGAGAAGTATCCGGCATCCCCCGGCAAGAGCAATTGGTTCGGCGTTTTTTCAGCAACAGTCAGCCAGGTCTGGGTAGGACCGCCATAAAGGACATCCGTCAAGTACCAGCAACCGGCAACCATTGCGACAAACATGAAGATGCCCATGAAGATATCTGTCCAAGCAACGGAGCGCATCCCGCCCAAATAGACAAAAATGAGTACGACAATCCCTGAGATCAAAGCACCCCAGACATACGGAACAGCTCCCAGCGTAGCGAATTCCGTGATCCACCCCGCCCCTGCCAATTGAAGCTGGATGTAAGGAATGACAAAGGCTGCCAGCACGATGCCTGTCAACACCTTCAGAAACTTGCTTTGATAGAAGGCATCCAGCAAATCGCCGGGGGTCATGAAGTCGTATTTCTTGCCCAAAAGCCATACCCTGCTTCCTACCAGATAAAGCAAGATACCGCCCAATGTTTGCGTATAGGGGCCAATCGCCCAATAACTCATCCCGTGCGCGTACAAAAAGCCACCCGTGCCTAAAAATGCGGATGCGCTATGGTAGGTCGCCGTGTATGTAAAAAACAGTGCGGCAAAACCAAGGGTCCTGCTGGCGACAAAAAAGTCGCTGGCGTTGTTGTCCAGCTTCTTGGCCCAACCAAAAAGCCCAATCGCTAAGACAATAAAGGTAAACAAGGCCAGGATAATGGTCGATGTAATGGCTGGCGACATGTGTGTTTTCCCCCTTTTCTACACCCATAGCTTTCGGGCTGCATAGATTCCGGCAACTAACATCACGTGAACCCAAAAGGTTAACCATACATAGGTAAAGGGCATCCCGAACAGAAACGGATAAGCCGTATTCGCCCAAATCAATCCCGGATAAACCATGAGAAATGAAATGATGACAATAACCGTCAACGTCCAGCCCAGCTTCGTTCTCGGCAAAATGTACGTATGCTTTTTGATCAACCTCATCGCTTCTTCCTGATCATCAACAACCGTTTTTGCAGAAGTTTCCAGCTCCATCCTCTTCCCTCCTTATAAAGTCCGAAAAGCAATGGTTCGCCCGCTAGGATCATTCCTCCAACAAGAAGAATTTGCGCCCGATGATCGCCTCCAATCGAAAGTACCTGTCCAATTCACTGTCTCGAATGGCATGAGTCATCGCAGATACGGTGTCAAAATCAGGCACATCGTAGAGAAAGCATGCATGCCAGCCTAATGCAGAAGCTCTGCCAGCACTAAACACATCGGCATCCAAGGTACCGAGAAGAGTGGAACCATTCGCTTTCCAGCTTTCCAGCACGGCATTCAGCTTGGGGATAATCGCCTCATGCTTCTCCTGTTTTGTCGTTTGATACCACCCGCTGGTAGCTTCGAACAGAAACATCACTCGCAATGGTTTTGTGATTTTTGGCACTAACACATCTACTTGGTCACTCATCTGCTCAACCTCCTTATTTTTGAATATTCAGATAAAAAGACAAATACCTTAGTCCTGGACGCCGTATTGTTGTATGCGCACCCAATTATCTTTGTGCTATAATTAATAATATTCAAACCATTCAATCAGTTCAGTTAAAAGTGCTACAAACATGACCCCTTTTAGAAAAATAGTAGAGGTGACATACATGAGGGATTCCAGGCACACTTCGTCATCTACAAGCTCATTTAACCATTCGCCCTGGCAGTTAAATCATATGGATGTCTGGGAGGCGCTATTTGAAGGCGCTCCTGTCAAAACACTTCGCAAAAATACGGTTGTCTTTCATCAAGGAGATCCTTTGCAATCTATCTATTTTGTGAGACGAGGCAGGGTACGGTCTTCCCTCTTTGATGAAGACGGACAGGAGATGACGATATTAATATTTACCGAAGGCACCATTTTTGGTGAGGTATCAGCTATTGAACAAAGTCCTTATCAAGTGACGACCACTACGAATACAGCCTGTACATTGGCCTATCTACCCGTTGCGGTGTTTCTGGAAAAAGTCGAGCAAAGTCCTTCCCTCACTCGCCAGCTGAATCGCAGTTTGACCCAAAAAATAATAAGGCTAGCCTCTCATATCAAGGACATAGCCTTATTAAACTCTGATGAAAGAGTCGTTGCTTATTTGTTGAAATTGGCAGATACCTTCGGAGTAGAAACAAAACTGGGTTTAAAAATCGCCATTCCCTTTACCCATCAGGAAATGGCGGATCTCATCGCCACTTCGCGGGTAACGGTCTCGAAAGTAATGAGTCTGCTGGATAAAGAAGGCATCTTGCAGAGAATAGAGGGTTATCTCTATATCAAAGACAAGGAGTCATTGCTCCAGTGGTGCGCTTCTCAAGAACGCTGATGGAGTTCATACCATTTGATCAGGGCCTGCGTGCCGCTGTTTTCCTCTCCCTCTGCCGCCATTTCATCATAGAGAGATTTCGCCAGCTCCAGGCCGGGCGTCAGAAGCCCCATCTCTTTGGCTGATTCCAGCGCAATGCTCATATCCTTGATCATATGCTTGATATAAAAGCCAGGAGCGTAATTGCCGGCGATCATGCGCGGTGCCAGATTGTTCAGGGACCAGCTGCCGGCAGCCCCCGCACCGATGCTGTCCAGCACGCGTGACGGATCAAGCCCGGCTTTTTTTGCATAGGAGATCGCTTCACACACCCCGATCATATTGCTTGCGATCGTAATCTGGTTGCACATCTTGGTGTGTTGGCCTGCACCAGGACCGCCTTGCAAAATGACGTTGGTCCCCATGATTCGCAGCAGCGGAGCCATCTCATCGAAGGCTTCCTGATCCCCGCCTACCATAATCGTCAGCTTCGCATCGCGCGCTCCAATATCACCGCCGGATACAGGAGCATCGAGCGAGTGCAGCGAATGCTTTTTCGCTTCCTCGTAAATGCGCTGCGCCAGGGACGGCTTCGAGGTCGTCATATCGATCAGATACGTCCCGGGTTTGGCGTGCGCGATGACTCCCTGCTCGCCCAGGTAGACCTCCTCGACATCATGCGGGTAGCCGACCATCGTGATAATGACGTCTGCTTCGCTCGCGAGATCTGCTACCCGCTCCTTCCATACGGCCCCTTGAGAAAGCAGCTCCTCTGCCTTTTCCTTGCTGCGCGTATACACCAGCACCGGATATCCCGCGCTTATAAAATGGGAGGCCATGCTTTTTCCCATCACGCCTGTCCCGACGAATCCGATTACGCGTTTTTCTGTGTTTTTTGCCATGATCGCCCACTCCTCGCCGAATTCACTTTGATTCCTTCCACTAGTACTTCTGGAAACAGAGACGAAAGTCCTTTCCATCACGCACTTTTGGAAGCAGAAAACTTCTTCCTGTAATAGACGGAGAACCCGATGATGACAGGTACGAGAATGATGGAAGGCATGAACCACACCACGATGGATACGGAATCAACCTCCAGCAGTCGCGGAGCGCCGAATAAGGTAAAGGCGGTTACGGTGGCGATGCAGCATCCGAGCATCCCGCCCAAATGCTCAAACCACCAGTGCATGCGACGGTTGGGCGGCCGCAGCCAATACGCCAGTTGAGTCGCCCCCAGGAATATTCCAATGAAAGGGAAATAACTCAACAGCGGAAAATCAATCAGAAAACCGTAGGCCGAAATCGCTACCCCCGAGATGAGCAGCAAAGCGGAGACGAACAGATCGGCTAATTGGCGATGAGCCGCTACGCGCTTTTTGAAGCGCAGCACACGGATGCCGTGCCAGGCGGAAGCCGAGCTTAACAGAGAGATGAAGATGAGAAACCAGGCGAACGCCGTACTGTCGGCTGTGCGATCCGGATCAAAGCCGATTCGCCAAACTCCCATGTACAAAGCGGATAGCGCCACCACCCCCATCGATACTACATACACCCAGCCTACGCGGTTATGGGTTTTGCCCCCTTTTTTGGTCACCACAGGAATCCAAAAGACAAGAAGAGCAGCAAAACCGGCAATGATGTGCACAATCTTAAAGAAGGAAAATAAGAACATGACCAGCTTCCTTTCCACCCATGTTGGCCGTTGCAGCTACACCCGACAACGCCACTATAGGGATTATACAGAAAAATCCAACCACTCCCAAGAAAAATAAAACAGCAAAGGAGCCACCCTTCGATGGCTCCACAGCGTTGAAGTTTACTTGGGCGGCAAATGCCGTTTCTCCACCATGAGAAACGTATCGTTCTTGCAGCCGGGGCAGCCCTGATTTTTCAGCTCCTCAATCGTTGCCACCTCTCCTTGCAAACCAACGAACACCTCCTGGCCGCATTGCATGCAGCGATAGGTCCGCAACGTGCGTTTTACTTCCCCTGTATAAAGCGCGTCACAAAAGGCATCCTTGACCTGTGCATCGGTCACCGCGGTCGTCTCCAGGATGATCATCTGGCTGCGGTTCGCAATCATTTCTGCTCCTTCATACTGGTTGAAATGCTGGTGGGCGGCATGGACGGTGAGGCCCATACGGACAAATTCCCGGTTCATCGCGAGCATGAAATCAGGTGATTTATGGGCAAAGGACAGGAAGACCGGGAGCCCTTTCTTTTGCTTTAGGGCCGTGATTCCCCGTGAGACAAACAGGCTCATCCCTTGCAGCGTGTACGGCGGATCGGTGAAAAAGCAATCGTATTGCGCATGCCATTCGCTCGGAAGCGGATTTCGCAAATCCCAGGGAAAGCACCGGATGGGCAGTTGGGCGCGGTCTGCGATTTCATGGATGTGGCGTATAAATCGTTCATCGAGCTCCACCACATCGATCTGTGCTTGGGGCACCTCCATGGCGGGAAAAAGCTGCTGAAGGAGCATTCCCAATGAGACGTTGACCAGGTCATCATCGCCTACGCACAAAATCTTTTTGCCGACCAGGCTGTGGTGCTTCAAGCACAGGATTGCCCTTCGCAGGCTGGTTTCCGGCGTGCATTTCGACTGGTCAAGCTGGACGTTCACCTGCGGACGGCGGGCAAATTCTTCTGCAAGCCCCTCCAGAATCACCTTCATCTCAGGAAGGCGAACCGCTTCATTGATGTTTGCTTCCATGAGTTTCAGATACAGCGCCTTGTCAATGCCGCGATAGCCGCACCGCCGTTCAACCCATCGATTGGCTTCCTTCGTGCAATGGACGCCATTTTTTTGTTCAAGCGCGCCCTCGCGGATCAATTCTTTTTTGATCGCAGCCGCTACAGGAATGGGCAAGAAGGTTCTTCGCGCCAACTCCTTCGTGGAAATGCCGGGATGAAAATAGCAGGCGAGCAGCAGCTTCTCGATCACCTGTATTCCCTCGTCTACCTTCACCCGCGCTCCTACTTCTTCTACGTAATGTTTCATTGCGTCACTCCTTCACATTTTGTGAGATATGCTTTCGCTGCAATTTGACTTTCTGGTTTTGGATCAGGACGACGATGTTGCCTTTGGCGTCCTCTTTCTCGTACACAACGCCGCTTTTTCCCAGATAGGAGACAAAGACCTCATCGCCCGGCTCCAGGATGTTTTCTGGTTGCGGCTGTCGCCAAGCCTCTGTCTCGGCCTCTTGTTTTTCCTCTTTCTTTTGCGTTTGCGGTTCGTCGGACGGATCTGGCTGCCACGCAGGCAAGAGTACCTGTGACGGCTCTGCACGCATACCCGCCTCCGCAGCGAATTCGCCCAATCGTTCGGTGCGTGTGATCCCGTTTGCCGTGATTTCCCGCGAACGTTCGATGATGTCGTTCGGCAATCCGATTTTTAAAGCGATAGAAAAGGCGTAGCTCTGTCCGGCCTCCCCGATCCGCAAGCGATACAGCGGTTGAAGGGTTTCGGTATCAAACTCCATCCGGGCATTTTCAAAGCCGGGCGTTGCCGCGGCGAAATTTTTGATTTCATTAAAATGCGTTGTCGCTACAACCGTCGCCCCTCGTTTGTGCAGTTCCTCCAGGATGGCGATCGACAAGCCGACACCTTCACCCGGGTCGGTGCCGGAGGCCATTTCATCGATCAGGACGAGAGTGGAGGAATCTGTGGTTCTCAGGATGTCAATTACGTTATGAATGTGGGCGGAAAACGTGCTCAAGGCATGCTCCAGGCTTTGCCCATCGCCGATCTCTACTGCGATATGGCGGAAGATCGAAAACAGGCTTCCCTCTTGAACCGGAACCAACAGGCCCGACTGAACCATGAGGGTGAGCAGGCCCACCGTTTTGAGCGTCAACGTCTTGCCGCCCGTATTGGGACCTGTAATGATCAGGGATTTGTAGCGATACCCCGTCTCGAAGTTTAGAGGAACCATCCCTTCACCAAGCAAGGGATGCCGGGCTTCCCGCAGCCGGATAAACCCTTGTTCATTGATCTGCACATTGGAGCCCCCGATCGCCAGCGCGTACTTCGCTTTGGCAAAGAGAAAATCGTAGATGCCTACTGTCTCCACGTTTACGTGAAGCTCGCGGCTGTACTCATCTGCGAGAGCGGATAGCGCCATCAGCACTTTCGTCACCTCGCGCTCCTCCTCTCCCCTAAGTGCTTCAAGCTCATATTGGAGCTGGCTGATATCACTCGGCTCTACATACACGGTTTGGCCACTGGCGGATTCGTCCAGGACGTTCCCTGCCACCTGCTTGCGGTATTCTTTCTTGATCGGAATGACGTAGCGTCCATTACGCGTGCTGATAACATGCTCCTGGAGGATGGATCGGTACCTGCCCATCAACGAAGCCAGCTTGCTTTTCAGACGTTCTTCGCAGACGACGATCCGCTTTCGCACCTTCGCAAGGTCCTTGCTGGCTGTATCAAGTACCTGCCCACGCCAGATGCTGTTCTCGATCTCTCCTTTCAGCTTGGCAAGCGGGGACATCGCGGACGCAAAACTCGTCACATGCGGGGCTGCGCTTGCTTTTGCAGCCATGTACTTGATCAGTTGCGCGCAACTCGTCAGGAATTGGTGTATATGCCCCAAATCCTTGACATTGAAGACATGATCCTTGCCCAATAAGTCCAGGATGCGCTCGATCCCTTCCAGGGAAGGAATCGGCACACTGGCGCCATGCTCCAGCAAAGCTTTGGCCTCCGCTACCTCGTCCAGCATTTTCCGCAATTCTTTTGCACCTGTCATAGGAACCATCTTCTCGACATGTCTTTGTCCGAGGTAAGAGAGGGCGTATCCCCTGAGCTTTTCTTTGATTTTGCCGTACTCCAGTCGCTGCAAAGTTTGTGGATTCATCTTGTTTCGCTCCTTTTCATGGAAAATAAAAAAGGACGAAGAATGAACGAGTGTCATTCTCCGCCCTTATGGGTCCTATAAAAGTGCCCGCCAAAAAGAAAACCGTGCTGAAGACAGCACGGATTGTGGGCGCAATGTATAGGTCATATACCTAAGGCATTGTATGATATCCGCTGTTCTTAACTAATTCCCAAGGCCGCTCGTAATCCATGACTAAATAAACCTTGCAAGAGCTGCAAAATTTTCATGGACTTACTCCCAACCTCTGTATGGAATTTGATTAGTTAAGAACGACCACCGACATCAAAATCTCTCCTTAGACGAGGATATCCTCACTATACCGCGTGTGATCCGGTCCAGTCAAGAATAACTCCAGGAAGTTTGTGTTACCCTAACCAAAGTATAGTAAATCATAAGCAGGGTGTTCACCATGAAGCGGACCTTCAGGCTCAAAAACCGAAACAATCAAATGGTGCAGATGGAGTGCGGCACATCGTCCGGGGAGGAAGCCTCGATCCGGTTCGATCCATCGAGTCCTGACATCGAGGCTCGCCTGGACTTCCTCCAGCAGCAGCTGGCTGATTGTTCGGACGTCGTCACCCATAATTTTTTGGCTGGACCCCAACTGAAGTGTGCCTTGATCTATCTGCATGGCATGGTAGATGTGAAGATGCTGCAGAAGGACATTTTACAGTCCATGTTGTCTTTTCATGCAAAAAAAGCCTCTTCATTTACCCAGGCCATTTTTGTCAACAAACAACTTCCCGTCAGCGACTATCAGGCAATCCCCGTCACGGAAGGCGTCTCCTCGATCCTCGAGGGCAATGTTCTGCTACTTATAGATGGAGAAAGCCAAGCGCTCGAGTTCCCTATATCTTCAGTAAAAAAGCGTCAGATCACCGAGCCTCCCAATGAATTGACGGTGAGAGGACCGCGAGAAGCCTTTATCGAGAGCGCGGAGGACAATCTGACCCTGCTGCGCAAGCGGTTAAAAACCTCTGACTTCAAGACGGAAACCATGCGCATCGGGACCAAAACGCAAACAAAGGTATTGATACTCTACATCAAGGGCGTCTGCAAGGAGGAGCTGGTACAGGATATCAAAGGCGTCCTGGAAAAGATCGAAATCGACAGCGTTCTCGGAAGCAGCTATTTGGAGGAATTTCTGGACAGCGCTCCTTTCTCTCCCTTTCCCCAGGTGCAATATACGGAACGTCCTGATGTGATGAGCGCCGGACTTTTGGAGGGAAGGGTCGGCATCATCGTCGATGGCTCACCTATTTCGCTAATCGTCCCGGTTACGCTGCCGATGCTGCTCCAATCCGCAGAGGATTACTTTCAACGCCATGTAGCGAGCACCTGGATCCGCTGGATTCGCTATCTCTTCGCCTTCAGTTCTCTGGTCCTGCCTTCCTTCTACATCGCCATCACGACGTTCCACCCGGAAATGATTCCGCAAAAGCTGTTGATCACGATTGCCGGTTCTCGCGAAGTGGTCCCGTTTCCCGCTCTCATCGAAGCCATGATCATGGAGATTTCCTTCGAGGCTTTGCGCGAAGCGGCCATTCGCATCCCCAAACCGATCGGTCAGGCAGTGTCCATTATCGGCGCATTGGTCATCGGAACTGCTGCTGTGCAAGCGGGAATCGTTTCGGCTGCGATGGTGATTATCGTCTCGTTTACCGGAATCGCCTCGTTCATTATCCCTCACTTCGACCTGGGACTGGCATTTCGCTTGCTGCGTTTTCCAATCATGATCTTCGCTGGTTTATTTGGCCTTTTCGGGATCATTTGCACGATGATCTTTCTCTATATTCACCTGATCAATTTGCGCCCTTTTGGCGTCCCTTACCTGACGCCCATGACACCTTTTGTATGGAGTGACTTTAAAGACACACTGATCCGGGCACCCTGGTGGCTCATGCTCAAAAGGCCGGTCCAGTTTGGGCCCAATCGTGTCAGACAGCAATATTATCGGGCACGGATTCCAAAGGAGGATGGAGATTGAACAAGTCCAGTTTGGCCTTCCTGGTCGTTCTTCCTCTGCTGTTCCTCGGCGGGTGCTGGTCTTCGGTTGAAATCAACGATCGAGCATTTGTCCGCATGATGGTCCTGGACAAGTCGGAAGAGGGCATCGAGCTCACTCTCTCACTCCCTCTTCCCAGTCGCTTGATACCCGGACAATCAGGTGGTACTGGGAATCAAAACGGAAAACCATACACCTTCGTAACCAGGACAGGGCGTACGATCGGTGAAGCTTTTCGCTTGATCCAATCCGACCTTTCCAGAAAAATTACTTTCGGTCAGACAAGCGCGGTTGTCATTGGCAGCAACCTGGCCAAGGAAGGAATACTGCCGATCCTCGAATTTATTGCCCGAGAACCGCGATTCCATATCAACTCGAACCTTTTTGTCATACAAGGAAAGGCTATTGATATAACGCGGGCGCCTACCATACTGGAACGCTTCCCTACTGAAATCCTTCTAAACTACATGAAAGAAGCGATCATCGTCAAAACCAACACCAATGATGCGCTGATGGCCACTCACTACGGGGGAGACATGATCCTGCCCCTCCTCAAAATGGAGAGGAAGTCGATACCTAGTGAAAAAGGGGAGAATCTCTGGCTGCAAACGGCAGGTGGCGCTTTTTTTAAGCAGGGAAGGTTGGCAGGCTTGCTGGACATTCATCAAATGCGCGGTGCATTGTGGATTTTGGGCCAATTGGATACCGCCGTCATTACCGTGAAATCTGAAAAAGCCAACAGATATGTAAACTACATGGTCAAACGCTTGAACACTCGAATTGAACCGGTCGTCCATGGCGATCAAATTGCAGTCGTTATTCGCACCAAAGCTACTGCCTCTCTCATTTCCAGTGATGCTGAAGTGGATCCCCTAGATCCCCACGAACAGAAGCGAATGGAAAAAAAGCTGAAAGCCAAAGTAAATGAAGGCATTATGCAGGCAATCGAACTGGCAAGAAAGGCTGACTCGGACGCCTACCAAATCAGCTCCCATCTGGATTGGACGCATCCGAAACTATGGAAAGAGAAAGCTCCGAGATGGAGAGAAATCTATCGCAATCAAATCAAATTTCTCCCCCAGGCTGAAATTTCAATAAATCGGGTGGGTGCCATCAAGCAGCCCGTGAGAATTCATTCTATGGAAACGGAGGGAGACAAATGATCATGATTGCTCTTTTATACAGCGTTATATTGGGGATCGAGTTCAGGTATTTGCAGCTCTATCGACGAAAGCGGCGCACTTTCTACTGTGTGATCGGAACTATCGTATTCTCATTTCTGTATTTTGAAGCCTTGTATGTGTTTCGTGATCAATTTTCGATTGGGCTTTCGCTGGAAGCGATTTTCTCGCCGATAGATCAATTGATTGTGTGGAGAAGGTAAAATCATGGGCAATCAGACAGATAAAATTACACAGCTGCAGATCTACATGTTGTTCACCTTGTATCTTTTTACTACCATACTTGGATTCCGAATGAGCACCCTGGTAGCAGAGGCCCGATTTTCTGCCTGGGTATCATTGCTATGCGGATCCCTGATCGGATTGATCATCACCTTCCTGTGTTTTCGTTTGGCAGTGAAGCGTCCACAAGAGTTTTTTGGCTTTTACGGAAAAAGGATAGTGGGCAGCTGGCTGCACTATCCTCTCGTTCTCATCATCATTTTTTCGACCCTCTTTTCTGCTTCCTACATCCTGCGGGAAATTCAGGATTTCATCGTAGAAGTCTACCTGCCGGAAACACCTGAATGGGCCGTTGCTCTCGTATTTGGCATCTGCATCGCCTATGCGGTCCGCTCGGGCGTTCAGACGATATTCCGCTGCGCCCAAGGCATCTTTTTTTTCAGTATTCTCAGCATGATCATCGTACCTCTATTTGTATCCAGTGAAATGAAGTGGGACATGTTCCCTGCCCTGTTCAATCATTTTGACGCCCCTGGTATCTGGAATGGAACGTTTCTTACGACTGCTCTCTACGGAGAAATGGGGTTTATCATTTTTCTTTTTCCGTACTTTGCAAATGGACAGCGAACGATGAGAAGCATCAGCTGGGCCACCATCACTTCACTGATCATTATTTTCTCCAGCCTGATCCCTGTTCTGTTCATTTTCGGCCCATACGTAACCGGCAATCTGAACTATCCCGAGTTGGAGCTCATTCGCTTCATTCGCGCCGGAGCTTTCCTGGAGAACCTGGACCCTGTGTTATTGGCCGTCTGGCTGACCAGCGTTTTTATTAAAATCAGCATGCTTACCTATATAGCGGTCATCTTGCTCACGCATACCTTTTCTTTGGCGGATCATAAACCCTTTTCATTTTCTGTAACGGCTGTCATGATTGGTCAAGCGTTGTTTATGGTCAGATCTCACACGGAGCTTTCCTATATATTGTTGCACGGCGGCTCCTCTTTTCTGCTGTTTGCCCAGGCAATCCCGATCTTCTATTTATTGGTAGATGCGTTGCGCACGCGGCTGGGAACGAAGTACGAGAAACTTTCCCAGAAGAATTGACAAGGCATTGTCGACAATTGCCGCTATTCTTTCTATAATGGTGGGGATTGAGAAAAACCGTTCTCAGGTTGTAGGAGATGATTCCGATTTCGTACGCACTTTCCTTTTTGCTATCGTTTTGTATCGTGATGATCCTGATTCCTCCCTTGCGCAAATTGGCTTTCAAGCTTGATTTTGTGGACAAGCCCAGAAAGGACGTCGAACGTAAAATACACCGCGAGCCGATACCGCTGACTGCCAGCTATGCGATTTTCATCGGCTTCGCTGCTTCTTTCCTGCTGTTTTCAAAAGAGTCCGCCATTCAGACGATTGCCGTCCTCTGCGGCTCGGTGCTGCTATTGGTTATCGGCACCATCGATGACTGGTACAAGACACAGGGGAAAGACTTTTCCGCTCTTCCAAAGCTGATCGTACAGGTGTCTGCCGCCGTGATCGTCTATCTTTCGGGCATCACCTTTTCCGGCTTTTACAACCCGCTGAGCGGAGAGTACATTCTGCTCCCCGTCTGGCTGCAATTCATTCTGACGATCCTCTGGATTTTCGGCGTGACGACCGTGATCAACTTTTCGGACGGGATGGACGGGCTGGCTGGCGGGCTGACGGCGATTTCTGCCGGAACGCTGTTCGTCGTCGCCCTGGCAAAAGGGCAAAGCACGTCTGCTGTGATGGCAATCAGCCTCATCGGGGTGTCTCTCGCCTATCTGCGCTACAACAAGCCGCCGGCGAAAATTTTCATGGGTGATGCTGGAGCGACGTTTCTTGGCTTTATCCTGGCCGTGATCGCGCTGGATGGGGCCTTCAAGCAAGCGACTGTCCTCTCCTTGTTCATCCCGATACTGGCCCTCGGCGTCCCGATTTTTGACAATCTTTTTGTCGTGACCAAGCGCCTGCTGCAAGGAAAGCCGATCTACCAGGCAGATGCCACACAGGTTCATTACCGCCTGCTGAAGTCCGGATTAAATCCCAAGCAGGTCGTCGCCTTCCTTTGTCTGATCAGTGTTTGTTTCAGCTTGACGTCTATCATTCTGCTCCTTCTGGGAGTATGACGTACAAAAAATGCCGTCCGGGACCATCGCCCGGCGGCATTTTTTATATTCTACAGGTTATTTCTGCTCGATTAGAGCGGCCGCTTCGGCAGCAGCCTGCTCCATTTTTTTACGATGCTGCAAGCAAGAGATGCACTTTTTGCTCTTGCGTCCGAAAGCCGTGTAGTATTTGGACTTTTTGCACGAGCGGCAGGTCATGTACAGCGAGCTGGACATCGCGTAATTTTCTTCCGGCGTATTCTTCATAAGCGGAATGATCTTGTTGTATTTGACGAGCAGATGGGCCGTGTGGATCGAGTCGACCAGTGCCGAATGAAGCCTTCCTTCCTGTACGATTCCCGCTTCGTCAATGGCGTCTTTTAACCCCATTTGCTTGCGCTGGGCAAGCTGCATGCTGATAGGGGGCTGGATGTCATTGTAGTTTTTCAACCAGGAAAAAGGCAGTCCGAAGCGTGCGCAATGTTCGATCATCAAGCGTTTATCGTCTTTTCCCCAGGTACATAGATAGTAGTCCTCATCATGCCCGATCCACTCCAGAAAGTCGGCAAAAGCTTTGGGAAACGGGATAAAATCGGGCAGATTATCCTTGTCCAATCCGATGAAATCACAAGTCCGCTCGGATATGCGGCGTTCGATGGCAGGAAAGGTGTAGCGTTGAAAGGTGTCTACTTCGACTCCGTCTTTGCCTGGTACGACCTTGGCTGCACCGATCTCGATGATCTCGGGAATCTTGTTTTTCTGAAAGGTGAGGGTCGTTTCCAGATCAAATACGATGATTTGCATGGGTGATCACATCCTGAGCGTAATACTTCTATTATGACGCCAGACGGGGGAGAAAATCAAAGCCTATCCGACCTTGGTCAATTGGCGCAAGGAATAACTCATCCTCTCTACTATTCCCTCATCCGAGCGGAAGAAGTCAATCCAGCTAGCAGAACGGCCGCGACGGAAGACAAAGCTGTCTGCTCCGACAGGGATCAGCGGATAGGACTTACCGTCCTCTTCCAGGTACAGCTCATTTTCTTTGCTCACGATCTCGGCCTTCATCCATTCCTGCGACTTGTACAGCCCGACATACTCCCCTAGCCTCTCACCCGGCAACTCCATTTTCTCGATCGGGTAGATGAGGGCATCTGCAGGTCTGTTCGAGATCGTGTTCAGGACGCCCAGCACCAGATCGCGTACAGGGACGCCATCCACATTGCACAGCACGACGCCGCTCAGTCCCGTCTGCGGCTGAACAAATACGTGCGAGCTGATTCCTTTCAGCGAGCCGCCATGCTCGATCAATGCTCCGCCCGGAAAGGCAGGCGAGATCATCAGCCCGTAGCCGTAGGAGCGATACCCGTCGCATCTGGCATGGGGTGCGGTCATCTGTTGAATGCTTGCACGGGACAATACACCGGCAGGAGCCTCGCCGCCTGTACGGAACATCTCCAGATAGGCCATGAGATCACGCGCTGTCGACTTCAGGAACCCGCATGCGCGCATCGCCGGCGCATCATGCCAGAGCGGAGCCGCAATCACCTGTTCATTGCCATCTATTTTTTTTCGGGTATACAAGGTGGTGACATCTTCTGAATCTGCCAAATCCTCCACCGCAAATACCGTTCTCGTCATTCCCAGCGGATCCAGGATATGCTCCGTCAGGTACTGCTCATAGCTCATATTGCTGACTCGCTCGATAATGGCTCCGAGCAGACCATAGCCATCGTTATTGTAGCTAAACGCTGTGCCGGGCGCTCCTAAAGCCGTCCCCTCCCACTTGGCGATTGCATCCAACACCTCTTCGTATGTATCGAGGTAGGGAACTGTCTTGAGCTCCTCTTCGGCCTCTGTCCCCAAAATCGCCGGGTCTTGCTCCAGACTGCGCTTCATCGCGCCGTCCAGGTAGGGCAAGGGAGGCATGCCAGGAGTATGCGCCATAAAATGCTCAATCGTAATGGCGTTTGTCATCTCATCATCCAGAAAGCGAAACTCGGGCAAATAGCGTACCACCGGATCGGTGACGGACAGCTTGCCTGCCTCCTGCAACTGCATGATGGCCGCACAGGTAAAGGATTTGGTCACCGAAGCAATTCCGAAAACGGTATCCATCGATAGCGGCAGTTGCTGCTCTTGATCACGTACGCCGAAGCTTTTCTGGTAGATCCATTCCCCATCGCGGGCTACTGCGATAACCGCACCAGGAACCTCGGATTCTTCCATCAGTTTTTTCGCAAAATCCTCAAATGCTTCTGTCCATTGCTGCATGCTTACACCCCTCCCATGGCCTGATCGTAGACGGCTCTCGCCACTTTTGCTATCGTACGCTCTGCCTCCTGCTTTTCTTCCACTTTTCGCGACAGGACGGAAATGGCTATTGATCCTTTTCCCTCTGGCAGATAGATAATGCCTGCGTCATTCACAACCCCGTTCACGGTGCCTGTCTTGTGCGCAACCTTGGTTCCCGGCGGCAGGAGAAGCGGCAGGCGGCTGTTGTACTGTTGGCGGCGCAGGATGTCCAGGATCAGATCGCAGGAGGCAGCGCTCAAAATCTCTTTTTTCGCCACCATCGTCAGCAGACGGTTCAAATCGGCTGGTGTCGCGACGTTGTTTTCTGTCGTCGGTGCCGCGACATCGAACAGCAATTCATAATCTCCCGTCTCTTCCCTCCGCTCATATTCGGCGAAGCCGGCTGGCGAAGGCGACGGTTCCTCCATCCCCACACAGCGATTCAACAGCTGCCAGCAGGTTTGCGGGAGATGGATGCTTTCCAGGCCCAATTCGCGCATATGCGCTTCTATATTTTCCAGCCCGACGAGATTGATCACCATGTCGGTGGCGTAGTTGTCGCTGACGATCGTCATCAGCATCGCCAGGTCCTTAACGGTCAGCTCAGCACCGGAATCCAACTCCTGCAAAACACCCGAACCCGGTACCCGCTCTTCATATCGCAAGGGAATGCGCTGATCCAGTCTGATTTTCCCCGCTTCCACATCACGCATCAATGTCGCAATTATCGGAATCTTGAAGACGCTGGCCATCTGAAACAGCTGATCAGCCTGGTGGCCCGCTGTCATCCCGCTCTCCAGGTGCGTAACAGCCACCCCGAACTCTCCTCGCGCTTCCCGCAAAACCTCATCAATCGCCTGTTGCCAATTCATGACCATGCCTCCATTCGTCTGCTTGCCTATTCTCGTGTTCCCAGGTATTTCGACATGGGGGAGGCATTTTCCTTGATCAAGTATGAGCCGTGGTTTACAAGGTTGTCCGAAGTTCCCCGTGTCCTTTATTAGTGATCGTCCGGCTGTAGTGGTGGAGAGGAAAAAGGGGAGAACGCTCGAGGCGGGTTGGGATCTTTGCTGGGGGACATCCCTGGTCGGCTCCATTCCAAAGGCGGAACCGCGGCCAAAAGCAGCCATTTCCAAGAAGTGGTTCAGGGTTGGCCGCTGAATGCGTGTTCCGCCTTTTCCATTGCGCCTGGGTCAAGATCCCAAATGCCTTCGCTTTTCTCCCCTTTTTCCTCGGCCAGCTTTTGCCTGTCCTCTACTTTTCTTTCGGGTTATTCAAGATGTTTTTTGCAAAAACTACTTGAGTTTCCGCCTTTTGATAATCTGCTGATGGAGCGGAGCGCGAGGTGTTCGATGAAAATAAGGTTATAGACTGAAAAAATATAGTATTAGACTGGTTATTAAGTTAACGGGCAGAAATGCGGGATAACAACATATCTTGATGTCCACTTTAACCTGGTGTTGTTCATCCAGTGTCTGCTGAATGTATGAGTTTTTTTGATTGGAGCCAGATTGATAGCAGAGAGCGTAAAAAATATTAAAGGAGGAAAAAATTGTATGAAAATCGTTATTACTAGTATATTCGTACAAGATCAAGACAGGGCACTGGAGTTTTATTCAGAAAAGCTGGGGTTTGTTAAAAAGGAGGATGTTCCTGTCGGAGAATTTAGGTGGATAACGCTTGTATCTCCCGAAGAGCAAAACGGTACAGAGCTTTTACTCGAGCCGAATGATCATCCTGCCGCCAAAGAGTATCAAAAGAAGATATTTGCTGATGGCATCCCAGCAACAATGTTTGGCGTTGCAGATATTAATAAAGAGTATAAACGATTATTGGAAAGCGGCGTGAGGTTTACTATGGAGCCGACAAAAATGGGCGAACTCACAATAGCTGTCTTCGACGATACATGCGGCAACCTTATTCAGATTGTCCAGATGTAACTTCAAGACCACATGGTTAATGCGAAAAGTCTGCTGCCACTTCTTTAGGGCTTTCTCAAGTAATTTTCTATAGCGTTGTTCGATCATGGATATTGAATCGTTATGGAACGGAAGACGATGGCTCAATCATGACGTGACGGCAGCCGGCCAGACGCTCGGTTGCCTTTTCATTATGCTTGCGGGCAGTTTAGTGGAATACCGTATGACTATGGCCACCTTAATAAACAAAGTGGGCTCGAGATTCTTGTCGCCACTCCACTTTGTCAAACTGTTGTGTACTATGCTATACTGACTCTACCATTTACTGTACCTGTACCATTTCCCTACTCATTTGCTTGGGTAGGGTTTTAAATTTGTTTTTCCGGACAATAAAAAACAGACTCTTAAAAAAGAGTCTGCTTATATTGGTTGTCATTTTTAAGCTTTTTGAACGTTAGTAGCTTGGGGTCCACGTTGCCCCTTTTCTACGTCAAAAGTAACTCTTTGACCTTCGTCAAGAGATTTGAAGCCTTCGCCTTGAATAGCTGAGAAATGAACGAATACATCTTCTCCGCCTTCACGTTCGATAAATCCAAAACCTTTTTCTGCGTTAAACCATTTTACTGTACCTTGTTCCATTGTTATTGCCTCCTAGTGTGATAACCACACATGTATTACTATCCTTGCTCTCAGGATCATCAAGACGAAAAGTTTTTACCTATGCTATCCTTCACTCCGAACAAAAATAATTCTTTATTAGAATAACAGGAAATTAAACGGATAGCAATTTATTTGAGTTGTTTGTCAAACGGAATTAGATTGGGCCGTTAATTTATTGGTACCGAATCTAACGTATCCGCTATGAAAAAACAAATTGAAGTGATCTCTAATAATCCTACTTATTACGTAATTAATTCCAGAAAGATTGGGATTTGGCTTGAGGGTGTTATAAAAAAAGAAGACCTGTCGGTTGATGGAAGTGAATTGAGGAACACATATTTATTCGCAAGTGTGTTTGGCAAAATAAAAG
>NZ_RHHT01000024.1 GCF_003710985.1 Brevibacillus panacihumi | reverse complement strand
TGATGTAACCGTCAAGTAGTTTTGAACACTTTTTGCTCATTAAGATTGAACACTTTTTTCTCCGAAAATAGAGCTCCTGTATTTGATTCTGTAGCTGTCTTCGTTTAGTTGGATCACTTCCACTCTGTGAAGCAATCGATCTAATATAGCCGTCGTAATTCCTTGATCACCTATTAATTCTCCCCACTGTTCGGGTCCTTTGTTGGATGTTAATATGATTGAACTTCGTTCATACAGGTTGTTTATGAGGTGAAAAAATAGGTTTGCCTCCCTTTGATCCATTGCCATATACATGAGATCATCAATAATGACCAAATCGGATTCGTTTATTCTTTTAAGCTGCGTTTGTGATTTTGTGAGGTACTCTTGGGTTTTCAATAGATGGATCAACTCTCCCATGGTTGAAAAGGTAACTTGAAAACCCTTTTGTATCGCTTCTAACCCAAGTCCAATTGCAATGTGGGTTTTGCCCACTCCTGGAGGACCAAGAAGGATCAGATTGTACTGTTGTTCTAGCCAATTCAGTTCCTTCAACTGTTTGATTTGGCGGGAACTGATTGACTTTTGCTCATCGATCTGAAATTCATCCAAGGTCTTTTGATAGGGAAACTTGGCCCATTTCAATCTCCTCTCCGCATTTTTTGCTTCTCTCCGTTTCAATTCATAGGTTAAGAGTTCTTCTAGAAATTCCTGATAGGTCCAAGAGAATTTTTCAGCTTTACGAAGGAATTCAGGCAGTTCATTGGCTGTCTCCGCCATCCGAAGATGGCGGAAGTAATTTTGCATGGTCTGTACGGTGCTGTTCAACGTCAAATGCCCCCTAGTATTTTTAAATATTTATCCATTTCCCTCGTTGGTGAAGTGGCTTGTAATGCGGAGAGGTTGCGGAAGTTGCTTGGTATTGCTTGATCGAAACGAGGTTCTGAGGAGGGCTTGGTATCTTTTAGTCGGGAAAGGTGCTGTGCAACATCCCGGAGGTCATTTGCACTCCATAAATGGTCTTTTACACATACATCCAAGGCTTCCTCAATATCAGGTTGGAAATGGGTGATGGCATATTGAACGATTTGCAAATGATCACGTACATACCTCGGATACCGAACGCTTATCTCATGAATAAACAGCATTGCTTTTTCTTGATCGTGAAATTGGCGGATAATGGTCTCCTTATAAGCATGAATCCCTTTAGATCGATCACGTGAGTGCTGTCTACTTTTTATAAGCTCTCCTTTTCCGTGGCAAAGCCGATGTCGTGCAAGAACTTCTCCTTGCGGAGTTGCTCTGACAATCAGTTCCTCTTCATGAATCTCGATAAATACTTGATTCTCTCCCCTTGGACGGTATGTCCCTAAAGGAAGGGAGTACCGATTGGATTTATATTTAATCACATTGTCCTTATGGACAGTTCTTGTTATACTGGATCCACGGTTGCTCTCGAAAGAGAGCAGGGGAGAGACTGGCTTCAAGTGTTGCTTTTCGAGGGCGTGCACTTCAACCGGTCTCTTTTTTGTTGTATGGTGCACATTGTAATTGCCTGTCCGTGATAGCCAGGCCAGAGACCGTTCGTTCCATGCATCGATATTGGAGAAAACCCTGTGTTTGGCAAAGTTTCTTTTCACGAATTTCACTACGTTTTCTATCTTGCCCTTACTTTGCGGATCTGCCTTGCGGCATAAATAAAGGCGAAATCCACGTTCTTGCTTATAAGACTGAAATTCACTCGTCAGGATAATGTCTCCTGCATTTTCACTTACGGTGATCAGGTGATCTTGGTCATAAACCAATTCCTCTGGCATTCCTCCGAAAAATACGAATGCGTTTTCATGGCATCTGATTGCATCCCTTGTGGTAAAGGGTCTGCTTTGCCACTCTACATACTTGAAACGGGAGTGGGAGAGAACAAAAGTGATGAAGTATAATCTCACGTCCTTTTTTTCCATATTTTTAACCGTGACTTCTCCCCAATCCACTTGAGCCTGTTGGCCCATTGGCAACTCGTCCACTGCTTCGTGATCACGAATATGTACAATTTTCG
>NZ_RHHT01000023.1 GCF_003710985.1 Brevibacillus panacihumi | reverse complement strand
CCGTCCGCCGCTAGGGTCCGAAGACCCTCGCTCGACTTGCATGTATTAGGCACGCCGCCAGCGTTCGTCCTGAGCCAGGATCAAACTCTCCAATAAAGTTTGTTTCTGGTTCAAAGCTGGCAAATCATTTAATGATAGACTCATCAACGCTTTCGCTGTTCAGTTTTCAAAGAGCATTTTTTGTCGAACGTTTATTACTCTATCACGTCCGGCGTGTTCGAGTCAAGATCTTTTTTTAAGTATCTTTTCTCGTATTTGGTTCATCGCTCGTTGGCGACAAGGAATACTCTAACACATCTGAAATTCAAAAACAAGAGCTTTTTTTAATACAAGTAGACAAACAGGGAGAAACCCGTTGCCATTGGGCTCTCCCTGTCCTTTCGCGGCGAGCTACTGCGCCGTATAGCCTCCGTCGATCACAATTGCTTGACCAGTCACACCCTGGGCTTTGTCACTGGCCAGAAATGCGGCATAATTTGCCACTTCCTCCACGCCGAGCAGACGCTTCTGCGGCACCAGCGGATACAATACCTCTTCCAATACTTTCTCCAGCGGGACGTTACGCGTTTTCGCCAGATCCGCCATCTGGTTCTGAACCAGCGGCGTATTCACATACCCGGGACAAATCGCATTCACTGTAATCCCCGAAGCTGCTCCTTCCAGTGCAGCCACTTTGGTCAACCCGATCACACCATGTTTAGCGCTATTATAAGCCGCTTTTCCGGCAAAGCCGATCAAGCCGTTGATGGATGCCATATTCAAGATACGTCCGCCGCCCTGCTGCTTCATGATCGGAAACACATGCTTGATCGCGATAAAAGGAGCGGTCAACATAATCGAGAGCATCTGCTCGAACTTGGCCGTCGGAAAATCTTCAATCGGCGAGACATGCTGCAATCCCGCATTATTCACCAAAACATCCAGTCTTCCAAAAGTATCAATCGCATTCTCGATGCTCGCGCGAACTTGCTCTTCGCTCGTCACATCGCAACCCCTGCTGATGGCTTCATGCCCCTCCTCCCGCAACCGGGCTGCAGCCGCTTGGGCTGCTTCCTGGTTCAGATCGAGGATCATGACTTTGGCGCCTTCCCTGGCGAACGTCCGCGCGATTTCCAGGCCGATCCCGCTCGCTGCTCCCGTGATGACTGCCACTTTTTGCTCCAATAATCTCTCCATACCTGAGGTTCTCCTCTCTACATTTCAAATCTGAATGACTAAGCTGACTTTACATGAACAAGGAGGCACCGAACGCCAGGATAAAGACAGCCAGCGTTTTTACGACAGTAATCGCAAAAATGTCCTTGTACGACGTCCGGTGGGTCAAGCCTGTGATCGCCAACAGGGTGATCACCGCACCGTTGTGAGGCAAAGTATCCATCCCGCCCGATGCCATTGAGGCAATCCGGTGCAAGAGCTCGGGACTGATTCCCAGTGCATTGGCCATCTCCAGGTATTGCTTGCCCATCACTTCCAGCGCGATAGACAGACCACCAGAAGCAGAACCTGTCACCCCGGCAAGCACGTTCACTGCGATCGCTTCTGACACCAGCGGATTGTTGCTCGCCCCCACGATCCATTCCTTAATCACCGTAAAACCAGGCAGTGTTTTGACAACGTTTCCAAATCCAACCTCGGAAGCCGTATTGAAAATGGCAAGCAATGCTCCTGCAGCCGCAGTAGACAATCCCGCAGCCAATTTGTTTTTTACTTCCCTTGCATTGATCAGCATGGCGGCAATAATCCCCAAGCCAAGCGCGAGAATCAGGGCCCAGGAGGAAGACACCGTTTTTACATTCGCGATCTTGAAGCTCTCCTCCAGCATTTTCGCATCATACCATCCCTCTACCGAGAGGCCGCTGCGGCTGAACAGAAAGTTTCCGACCAATACAATCGCCAGCGGCAGAATCGCCAGCCAAATGTTCATATAGGATTTGTTTTGATTCGCTTGCAGTTCTGGCTCATTGATATGCCCTTCTCCATATCCTTCCCCGGCAGCTGCTGCTTGCTTGCGCCGGCGTTCCAGCCAGTACATCCCCGCTGCAAATACCATGATCGCTCCAATAATCCCGACCAATGGTGCCGCATAGGCATCGGTGCCGAAGTAGGTAGTCGGGATGATATTTTGAATCTGCGGAGTCCCCGGCAAAGCATCCATCGTATACGTGAAGGCACCCAGCGCAATCGCTCCCGGGATCAAGCGCTTGGGAATATTGGCTTCGCGGAAAATGGCAGCCGCAAACGGATAGACGGCAAACGCTACGACGAACAAGGAAACGCCGCCATAGGTCAAAATCGAACAGGCAAGCACGACAGCCAGAATCGCCCGATTGGAGCCCAGGGCTTTGACGATATGATGAGCAATCGACGAAGCGGCTCCGCTCATCTCCATCACTTTTCCGAATACCGCACCTAATAGAAAGATAGGGAAAAAGGATTTCACATAATTGGCTGCGTTCACCATGAAGGTTTCGGTATAGCTAGGCAGCAGCGCAATGCCTGACATCACCACTGCGAGCAAGGTAAAAATCGGCGCGAAAATAATGACCGGATAACCCCTGTAGGCAAAAAACATCAATAATCCCAGAGCAAGAAGAATAGAAAATACCTCAATAAACATACAATGCCCCTTTCGTTCGGCCCGCTCCAGCTCTGGAGGGCCGCTTGTCTTCTCCATCACCTTTCATCCATTCAAAACAGCGTTTAGCCCTTCCCCCTTCCTGCTCAATCTCAAGTAACCGCTTTCATGACCGTTTATAAAAGCAAGTAGCATGCCAATCGCCTCCAAGTTTGTGAAAATCCCTTCTCATCAGGCATTTCTCCACTTCCATACGCCCTGCCTCTCCCAAGACCCCCTCTGTTTTTCCAGAAATCCGGAATTTCCCTTCCGCAATCCCGGAATATCGGAACGTTCCCTTGTATCCGCTACCCCTCCCGATATTCCACGAATCCGGAAAGCAAAAAACCCCTTCTGTATCGACGCTCAGAAGGAGTTCTCTTCTCATCAGGTAGCCAGGCCATGCTTTTCCCATTTCTCATAAAAGGACGACTTGCTGATTTTCAGCAGTTTGGCCGCCTCCAGCTTGTTGCCTTCCGCCTCTTGCATCGCCATCAGCAGCGCCTCTTTCTCCGCACGCTCCAAGGTTTCCTTTAACGATTGTACAGGTCGGGACGGCCGTGACTCCACAGACGCTGGCAGCCAGAGATGTTCTTTTTTCAGTTGATCTCCCTCGAGCAGATGCAGCGCCCGCTCCAAAACGTTGTTCAACTCCCGGACATTGCCCGGCCAGGAGTAGCTGCGCAAAACACTCCACGCTTCATCATCAATCGATTTGACGCTGATGCCCGTCGATTCCACCAGACGCTGGAGCAGATTGGAGACCAGCTCTGGCAGATCCTCCAGCCTCTCCCGCAATGGAGGAATCTCAAGCGAAACCACGTTGAGCCGATAATAGAGGTCTGCGCGGAATTTCCCGTCCTTGATAAGTGCCGGAAGATCCTGGTTGGTCGACGCGATCACGCGGACATCGATCGGCGTGGAACGCACAGCGCCGACTCGTTCCACTTCTTTTTCCTGCAGGACACGCAGCAGCTTGGCCTGCAGCGGAAGGGGCATGTCCCCGATCTCATCGAGCAGAATCGTGCCGTGATCCGCCAGTTCGAACTTCCCCTTCTTCCCCCGCCGGGCTGCTCCCGTAAACGCGCCTTCCTCATAGCCAAATAATTCAGACTCCAGCAGCGAATCGGGAATGGCCGCACAGTTGACCCGGATAAACGGCCCCATCTTCCGCTTGCTCTCCGCATGAATCGCATGGGCAAACAGTTCTTTTCCCGTCCCACTCTCTCCGGTGATCAGCACCGTGGAGTCGCTTTTCGCCACCTTTTGCGAAAATTTCTTCAGCTCTTTCATCTTCTGGCTGTAGCCGACGATCTGATCAAAATGATACGTGGCTCCCAGCCTGCGGCGCAGCTCTTTCTTATAATAGGTCAACTCATCCTTCAACTGTCCGACCATCGCTGCCAAAGAGGCCAGTTCCTTCACATCCTGGAACAGCACCGTTCCCAGAACGGCAATGACCTGTCCCTCATCCATGATCGGGATCCGGTGGGCAATCATCTTTTGCCCTTTGATCTGCTGGATGTCCGCAATTTCAGGAACGCCCTCCCGACCGACGATATGCATGCGGGTATTTTCAATAACCTCCGTCACAGGCTTGCCAATCACATTTTCCTGAATGCCGAGAAACTCCCGATAGCTGCGGTTGAACAAGAGAATATTCCCTTCCTTGTCCGTCACAACCATCGGCTCATGGGCGTTCTCAAAAACAACCTCCAGCAGCTTGCTGATTTGTTGCAGATTCAAGTCCAGGACGATTCCCTCCTCGTTTGGAACATAATTGCTACAGAGTAAAGTTTGCCCTAGAAATGGTGCAGAGGCAAACCTTTTTCCTTCAGTCTTAGAAAACACTCAATTCCCACTCATTGGCCACCCATTCCAGTAACTTGATTCCGGCTACGCTGTTTCCCGCTTCATCGATGGCAGGAGCAAAAATCCCGATTCCGCAGCCTTCCGCGAATGGAAAAGAAGCGTTTTTTCCCACCCTTGGAGGAACCGTAGCGAGAATACCGCCAGATACGCCGCTTTTTGCCGGAATGCCGATAAAGGCAGCCATCTTCCCGGAAGCGTTGTACATGCCGCAGGTGAGCATCAGTGCCTTCGAGATTTTGGCGATTCGCTTGGAGAATAGGGCTTTATTCTGAATCGGATCATAGCCGTCCCGTGACAGAATGAAACCGATGCGGGCAAGGTCAGCCGTGTTCACTTCGATGGAACACTGCTTCAGGTAGACCTCAAGCGCCTCCTCTACCTCTGTCTGCAAATACCCCGAATCCTTCAGATAATGAGCGATAGCACGATTGCGATTCGCTGTTTCCCATTCGGAAGAGAAAACCTCTTCGTTGATTCGTGGACGCTTCCCCGTCAAATCTTCATAAAACTGCAAAAGAGACTCCACCTTGTCCTCCGGTCTCCTGCCGGGAAGCATGGAAGAGATGGTGATCGCTCCTGCATTGATCATGGGATTAAAGGGCTTCCCCGGCTGACTGGATTCCAGACGGATGATGGAATTAAACGCATCGCCTGTCGGTTCGACATCTACCATTTCCAAGACGCGAGTAATCCCCTGGCAGATGCAAGCCAGCATGAAGCTGATGACTTTTGAAACGCTTTGCATCGTGAAGGGCTTCTCCCACTGGCCTGCATGGACGATTCTGCCATCCCATCCCATGATACAAATTCCCAAATCCGAAGCATTCGCATTCGCCAATGCCGGAATATAGGAGGCCGTTTTCCCTTCCTGAGCAAAGGGGAGACAGTGAATCACGGCTTCAGCCAAACGGGCTTCCACTGTTTGATGTTCTCTGGACCACATATCCTGTGTCATGATCTTGCTTCACCTCATAAAAAACAGATCGGGCAGCCATCCTCGCTGCAATACCAGACTCCCCTACTGCTTACTATTCCCCAAGCAGCAATAAATGTGGAAGATGAGGCATCCTTATTCCTACTAATCTTTGAAAGTGTTATAATACTGAACAGATAAATTATTTGAAAATAAGGATAATACTGAAAAATAAACGCAGAATGGTTCTTACTTTTTTAAGGAAGGAACATGCTATGCTGTATTTTTCGAAGGACATTTTATATCATTTTTTACTCATGCTTTTCCCCATTACCATTTACCAAAACTTTCTCAAGGAAGACAATCGGGTTCGCAGATTACTCCACTCAAAGTTTTTGTTCATTGTCCTCATCACATTGATCCTAACCATGTCGAACCCTATCGTGTATCATGAAGGGTTTATTTACGACTTCAGAGTGATTCCCATTGCCATAGCGTTTCTATATGGGGGGATACGGCCGGGTTTGCTCACGATTACCGTGATGCTGTTATACCGTTACGCATCCGGTGGAGGAGGCTTCTATGTAACGCTATTCAATTACATTATAGCGGCAATACTCCTTATTCTCATTCAGCGGAAATTTGACAGCCTGCAAATGAAAACGAAGATCTTCATGATTAGCGGCTTTTACTGGGCGATTGCATGCACACGGGGGGTCACTCTGGTCATGATGGATCAAACGGATCAACTTCCTTTTATGCTTGCTTTCTCCATTCTTACCTTTGTAACGCTCGTTATTATTGTATTCATGATTGAGAATATCAATAAGCAATTCGCTCTGAAAGAGGAATTGGAAAGAACCGAAAGATTAAATGTCGTCAGCCAGTTAGCTGCCTCGATTGCCCATGAGGTCAGAAATCCGATGACTTCGATCAAAGGATTTATGCAATTATTGAAAGAAGACAGCAACCTGAATTCCACCCAAAAATACTATATCAAAATATCCCTGGATGAATTGGATCGGACAGAATCGATCATCAACGAATATTTGTCCCTGGCTCGACCTGTCAGCCCCCAAAACGAACCCGTGAATTTATCGCATGAAATCAAAAATACAATCGATCTGATTACCTCATTCACAAACGTCCACAATATCGAGATCCATTCATGTATAGAAGATTCGCTTTATACGAAAGGGAGAAGAGGCGAAATCAAGCAGGTGCTTCTCAATATCATCAAAAACGGCGTCGAAGCTATGGGTACCAAGGGAATCCTCACGATTCGCGCCTATAATAAGAAATCCATTCATGTCATTGAAATCATTGATAATGGCGTCGGAATGACGCAACAGCAGGTCAAACGCATCGGCACTCCCTTTTATTCCACAAAAGATAAAGGTACGGGAGTGGGCCTATCCATTTCTTATAACATCATCAGGAATATGAAAGGCTCCATCGAAGTGGAATCCGAACTAAACAAAGGGACTACATTTACGATCAAATTACCCGTTTATTACGAAAACTGCACGTGAGGTTTTTCCTCTTGCAGCTTCGCGCTTGCTTGGCGTGCAGACATAAAAAACCCAGCCGCATCCGCTGGGTTATATGAGTTGATCTGCTTATTCACCTATCTCGCCAAATACCCGCCGTCGATAATCAGCGGCGCTCCTGTCATAAAGGAGGCTTCATCCGAAGCGAGGAACAGGATGCCATTGGCAATCTCAGCCGGCTCCCCGTAGCGTCCCATCGGATGAGAGTCACCAGCGAACTGCCAGAACTGGTCCATGGTCACGGCGTTTTGCGTATGCTCCTCCGTAATCTGGTTGGTACGCGTGCCACCCGGACAGATAGCATTGACGCGGATGCCTTCTGCGGCGTAGCGTGTCGCCAAGGACTTGGTCAGCTGCAAGGCACCTGCTTTCGTGATATTGTACAGAACCGTGCTTCGCCCCAGCATCTCCTGTCCGACGAACGAGGAGATGGAGCCCAGGTTGATGATCGACCCGCTCCGCTGTTTTTGCATCTGCGGAATGACCGCTTTGCAGCAGAGAAACATGCTTTTCAAATTGATGCCGATACACCGGTCAAACTCTTCGGCAGAAATATCGGTAATATCCTGGATATAGTGTATTCCTGCGTTGTTGACCAGCACGTCGATCCGGTCATGGCGTTGGATGGCGGCTTCCGATAGCCGGATCGCCGTCTCCTCGAGGGAAATGTCTCCGATGACATACGCATGTTGATCGGGATTGGGGGTTGACTGGATGACAGCCTGGAGCCTTGCTTCATCGAGGTCATTCAAAACAAGCAAAGCTCCTTCCTGCGCGAACCGCTCCGCCGTCGCCCTGCCGATTCCGCTGCCTGCACCCGTGATGATCGCCACTTTCCCCTGCAAACGTCCTGTATGTGCCATCCTATCGCACCTCTTCCTTTACTTCCGGCGTAAACAACGGCTCGCTTACCTGTAATGGCGGACATGCCTCTGCCGGATTCAGTCCCATCGTCAGCAAGCCAATCTGATCGGCGCAGGCATCGATGTTCGGAGGCATGATCGGGGCTGTCGCCGCGTCGCGTACCATCCGTTCCAGGTGATATTCCTTCATCATGCCATGAGCGCCGTTGGCGATCGAGGCCGAACGGGCTGCATTGGAAGTAGCCGCTGCGATCATATGCTTCGCCCTTACCAGGTGGAAGAAGGTCTGGACACTCGGACCATACGTATCGCTATGCCAAGCTGCGTGCATCATCGCCCAGTACGCGCCGTTCAGCTCGGCTGCCATTTCCCCGATCCTGCGCCGGCTATCCGGGTGAAAGGCCTGCGGCTGTGCGAAGCCCTTTGGTTTTTTCGCAGTCAGCAGCTCGCTTGCGTAGTTCAGGATCCCTAGCCCTACGCCGAGGTAGACGGCGGCAAACCCGCCAAAAGACCAATTCGCCCCCCGAATGATAAAGTCGTTCAGGAATTCATCTGTTTGATGGAGGACGAGCTCATCCGGCACGAATGTTCCATTGTACTCTACGGTATTGCTGCGGGTAGCCCGCATCCCCAATGTGTTCCAGACATCGTGCACCGTGACGCCTTCTGCCGTGCATCGATCGATCGGCACCAAAAAGCCAATGCTTGCCTGCGGATTGGGATCTCCCTTGGGATGCGCATACAGATAGACGTAATCGCTGGATTCCACCATGGAACAAAACGCTTTTTTTCCATACAAGCGGTAGCCTCCCTCCACCTTGACGGCTGCAAGGGAAGGGGTATACGAGGTTGCGAGCAAGCTGGAGGAGGATGGCTCGGATACGGATGTACAGAACAGCTTCCCTTCTTGCAGGGCAAGGCCGACTACGCGCTGCTTGACCTGTTCGGAGATATCCGGGTGCTGGAGTATCGCCCCGGTGGCATTGGCATGCATGTTAAAGGAGTTGGCCGTAGCCGCACAGCCTTGCGCCAGCTCGGCGATTGCCGCCGAATACCCCAAGAAGCCGATGCCCAACCCGCCGTATTCTTTGGGAATCGCGATTCCGAATAATCCTTTCTCCCGCAGGATCGCGTAATTCTCTTCTGGTGCAGAGCGATCGCGATCATGCTCTGCAGCCCTTGTGCGAAAGTCTTTTGCCAGTTCCTTGCACAGATCAATCACGCTTTGCTGCTCTTCTGTAAAGCGAAAATCCATGACAATCCCCTCCTGCATGATTTCGGAATATTCGAACTAATGGAGACATTATCTCACACCGTCATATATCGAAACGTTAATGGATTAACAGTATCTTCCTATTTCTTCCTGGATATCCTGACATGCCTTTTTTCTCTGCATAAGAAAAACGCGGGAACCCGCGTCCTTTTGCTTTCGTGGTCCTCAATCTGTAGTGGAGCTGAGGAAAAAGGCGAGAACGCTTAGGCGGGTTGGGATCTTCGCTGGGGGACATCCTGAATGTCAAAAAAACCCCGGAGATATTACTCCGGGGCAACCTGTCTTTCTTCCTGGCTTCGCACCAGCGGCTCTTGCGGCATCCGAACCAACGGCAGGATAAACAACATCCCGATGACGAACAGAATCGCCGAACCTTGATAAATCGTCAGCAGGGAAAAATGCTCCTTCAAAACCCCTGCCGCACTCATCGTGATCACCATCGAGCCGGTGAACAGCGGCGTCAAAATGCCGTTTACGCGACCGATAAAGGCGCTCTCCGTATGCTTCATGATCAAGGTGTTGATCCCGATATGAATGCACGGCAGCAACAGTCCTCCGAGCAGGCAGATCGACAGCGTCAGCCACTGCGTCGTGGAGATTCCCATCACGCTGAAAGCAACGGCATTGCCCAACAACCCGATCATCAACAGTCTTTGCGGCGGGACTTTCTTGGCGAAGGTCATCGCCAGCCCCCCGCCGACAATCATCCCGACACCTTGGACAGTCAGCAGCCATTGCAGACTTTCCTTCGGGAGACCCAGTCGTTCGGTAACCACAAAAATACCCAGCGGTTGAATCATTCCCAGACCCAGGCCCGCCGCGGCAAAACAGAAGCCGAGGATGCTCAGTACCCGGTTCGTCTTCATGTAGCGAAGACCGCTGGCCATTTCTTGCAGAAGCTGTGACTTCTCTGCGTTTTTCTCCGGCATCGGATCAGGCGGCAAGGAATACAGGACCGCAGCCGAACAGAGAAAAGCCACTGCGGTAATCCCCATCGCTACTTCCAATCCAAAGCTCTGAAACACAAACGTACCCATAATCGGTCCCAGGACCATAAAGAGCGCGAACAAGGTCTGATAGGCGGACATTCCGGCTTGCAGCTGCTCGGCTGGCACATGCAGCTTGAACAGCTTCATTCCGGACGGCTGTGAAAATTGGGAGAGAATCGCGGAAATCAGTGTCGCAAAAAAGACGGCCTTCCACGTCCCAAAAACAAATGTCACCAGTACAGCAAGAACGGACGCAGCACTCAGCACATCACACCAGACCATCGTCCGCTTGGGCCGCCACCGGTCGGCAAAAGTCCCTGCCAAAAAAGAAAATAAAAAGATCGGGGCATACTCCGCTACCGAAATCATGGAGACGGCAAACGCGTCGCCTCCGGTGCGCTCCATAATAAAAAGCAGAATCGCAAAGTTGCGCACCCATATTCCGATTTGCAAAAACAAACCGGATAACAAAATCGATCGCACGTAACGATTTCGCAGTAAACCTGACATAAAAAAACCTCCTCATCCCTACATTTTCTGGACAGGAGGTTTACATATTTTCACAAAAAAGAAGACAAAAATCCCCCTAATACGGGTGGGAGCTACCTTCTATTTGCCAATATGCATACTAATCCTATCCAGAAAATCGCAAGGTCATATATTCGACTGCTTTCTTGGAATCGGTATTAGATGATCATTGGCGTTTTAGGTCATCCCTTCGCATTAGAATGAACATAGGATACCATAAAAAGTAAAAGGAGCACAAGGAAAAAATCTCAGGAATCCTTGAACCTCAAAAGCCTCATGCTGTTCAAGATCACGATGAGAGCAGCCCCGGTGTCGCTGACGACAGCCAGCCACAGGGTCAGCCAGCCAGGGAAGATCAGAATCAGCGCCGCCAGCTTGATGATGATCGAGAACCAGATGTTTTGCTTGATGATTCGCAGAGCTTTTCGGCTCAGCTTCACAGTATGCGGCAGCTTTTCCAGATTGTCCGCCATCAGCACGATGTCGGCCGTCTCCATCGCCGTATCGGTCCCCGCTCCTCCCATCGCAATCCCCAGATCCGCAGTCGCCAAAGCAGGAGCATCGTTCATGCCATCCCCTACCATCGCAACGACCTGGCCTTTTTGTTGCATCGATTTGACAGCTTCCACCTTCTGCTCGGGCAACAGCTCGGCCTGGAAACGGCTGACCCCAGTCTGTTCCGCCACCTTGCGCGCTGTACCAGCGTTATCCCCGGTCAACATCACAATCTCGCCAATCCCGTCCGCCTTCAGCCGCTGGATCGCACGTACCGTAATCTCCCGGATCGTATCCGCGACTGCGATCAACCCGATGATCCGCTTGGCCGTGCCTACGACGATCAGGGAATGCCCTTCTTCCTGCAGCTTCTCGATCGAATCTTCCCAGTCAGCAGTCGAGACCCCCAGCTCTGCAAACAGCGCAGGTTTTCCGACGTAGTAGGTCTCGCCTGCGATCACGGCTTCCGCGCCTTTGCCGACGATGGCCCGGTAATCGTTCCCGGTCAGCGGGGAAAAACCCCTCTTCTGCGCGTAAGTGACAATCGCCTGCGCGATCGGATGCTTCGCTTGTTCCTCCACCGTTCGGGCGATCCGCAGCAATTGCTCCTCGGACTCCCCTGCAGCGGTCAGCACTTCTTTGACCTCGGGTTTGCCTTCCGTCAATGTTCCTGTCTTGTCAAAAGCGATGGCCTGGATGGCACCTGCTTTTTCCAGGAACGCCCCGCCCTTGATCAATACCCCATGGCGCGCTGCATTGCCAATCGCAGATACAATCGCTACCGGCGTAGAGATGACCAGTGCGCATGGACACGCCACAACCAGCAGCTCCAGTCCCTTGTAAAACCATTCTCCCCATGTGCCGAAGGAAAACAGCGGCGGAAAGACGATGACAAGCATTGCCAGCACCAGTACGATCGGGGTGTAGATCTCGGCAAATTTGTCGACGAAAGCTTGTGTCGGCGCCTTCTTCTCCTGGGCTTCTTCGACCAGATGAATGATGCGGGAAATCGCCGTATCCTCGACGAGATGGGTCACCTTCACTTCCAATGCTCCGCTTTCGTTGACCGTTCCGGCAAAGACCACATCGCCTGCTGTCTTGTCGACCGGAATCGATTCCCCTGTAATCGGGGCTTGATTGACGCTGGAAGTCCCGATGAGGACCTCGCCGTCCAGAGGGATTTTTTCCCCCGGCTTGACGACGATGATCTCGCCTACCCGAATTTCCTCCACTTGCTTGCGAGTCAGGGAATCGCCTGTTTTCACCCAGGCTTCGGACGGCGCCAGATCCATCAGATTGCGGATCGAATCCCTGGTTTTTTCGATGGAGCGCGCCTGCAGCATGTTGCCGACGGAAAACAGCCAGACGACTGTCGCCCCTTCCAGCCATTCTCCGATCGCAGCAGCCCCGATCGCAGCAGCGCTCATCAGGACGTTCATGTCCAACGAACCGCTTTTGATCGCGTAAAAAGCGCTGCGGGCAGGCTTGTAGCCTCCCGTCACGATCGCCAGTGCCCACAAGCTGATGGTGACTGCCTCAGGAACACTGGTAAAAGAACCGATAATGCCCAGCAACAATAAAATACCGGAGAGGATCGTCAGTTGCGTTCCCGTACGATCAGCGGATGCTTCCTTGGCACCCATGCGCCTGGCGAGCGGGCTTGCCGTGTATCCCGCTTTGGAGACCTCCTGCATGACCGCTTCCTTCCCCAGCCCTTCCTCTACGATATGCATCTTTCCTGTAGAAAAATTGACGTTGACCTCTTTGACTGCCGCCAAGGTCCGCATATGCTTCTCCAGCGACTTGGCGCATGAACTGCAATCCATCCCATGTATGCGATATACTGCCGCTCCTGCAGATGCCGCGAACGGCACGGCCTGCTCCTTGTGATCGCCTAGCCCGCATGAAGAGTGATCATGATCGTGTTCGTGGTCATGCTTATGGGCATGTTGTTCTGAACTGGACATCGTCGCTCACCTCGATCCCATTCCCTTGCTCCATTCATTTTATGCACGAATCATTCAAATGGATATTTAATTATTATAATAGTCAAACCAAACACATCATTCAAGTGTAGATTTGAATTTTTCGCCTATTTTTTGTAATGAAAAAGAGACCTCTCTACAAGAAAAGTCTCTACCACCATGCCCTGTCGCTATTCTTTTTATTCCTTGGGTCCCTTTTGCCACTTCGTCCCGCAATCCAGACAAGTGCAGTGAATCACCTTTCGTCTTTCCAGGATCAGCCTCACGATGAAGAGCAAAAACGCCCCGGTCAGACCGAGGAACAAAAAAATCACCGGAGTCCCGTTCAAGCGAATCCCGATCCAGGCGATCACCATTAAGACGAACGCGTAAATGACAACGTATAGGACGCGGTTGATCGATTCCTTGAAATCAATTTTCAGCGATTTGCATTTCGGACACTTGCCGTGTACTTCCATTCTCTTTCTCCTCCCGTGTCGAACACCGATCCGATGTATAAACATGTCCATCTTACACGAAAATGCGGGCTGACACTACTACGTCACGGAACTGTACCTTTTGCCTTTTCACTTATCGCTTGAGTGTTATAATAGGAGGACATTGAGTGTAATGAATAAGAGGTGATTTTCCATGGCGTCCAAACAAAAGGACGACGTCTGTGAAATTCAATGCTTCGATGATGAAAAAGTGAATCGTTTGCGCCCCTTGGCACACGAATCAGAAGGCGTTGCAAAAATCTTCAAGGCTTTGGCCGACGATACCCGTGCCAAGATCATTCATATCCTGTCTTTGGAAGAGGAGCTGTGCGTCTGCGACATCGCAGCCGTCATCGGCAGTTCCATTGCGAACACCTCTCATCATTTGCGTCTGCTGCGCAACATGGGGTTGGCGAAATACCGCAAAGAAGGCAAGCTGGTCTTCTACTCCCTTGATGACGACCATGTGCGCCATCTGATCTTTGCCGGCGTCGAGCATGCCAAAGAACAAAAGGCATTGATCCCCAAAGCATGAGCTTTCAAAAGCTTTGCTCCATCGGAGTTCCGGTGGGGACAAAGCTTTTTTTACCCCTTCCCTTTCGGTACTGGAAATAATAATATAGTACCATTGTTACCAAAACGAATCCACCGCGACGGGAGGGACGATTTCCTTTGAAAAAAAGACTGCAGCAAGCGGCATTGGAGCTGATCGTGAAAAAAGGATTGAAATTTACGATGAACGATCTTGCTGCTCTGTTGGGGATTAGCAAGCGTACCATCTATGAGCATTTTGAATCCAAAGAGCAGATGATCAGCGTGATCGTCGATGAGGCCATAGCGGAAGTCAAGCAGGCGGAAAAAGCGATTTATGACCATCAGGACTGGAGTTCGGTGCGAAAATTAAAGGAGGTTCTCTCCATTCTTCCCAGCGGACTGCATATTGGCGATGTCCGTCTGCTGGACGAAATGAAGCGATTTGCTCCGGAAGAATGGAAAAAGATCGATCAATTGCTGCAGGAGGAATGGGATACGGTAACGGCCATTATCCACGAAGGCATTGCCAGCGGCGAGCTGCGCCCTGTCCATGTGCCAACTGTCATTCAGATCATGCGCGGAGCCTCGGGAGCTATCTTTGACCCCGGATTTTTAATCCATTCCACGGAGTCACTCACCAGTGCCGTACACACGATGGTGGATACGTTGCTCTATGGCATCACAACACGAAAAGACGAAAGGAGCGAGTAACAATGGCTTGGGTCTACTTGATGTTTGCCATTCTGCTGGAGGTGGCGGGGACAGTGTCGATGAAGCTGTCACAAGGGTTTACCAAAGTTTGGCCCTCTACACTGATGGTCGTTTTTTATCTGTTGGCGTTTTCCAGTTTGAACTTTTCCCTGAAGCAAATTCCCGTCAGTGTCGCCTATGCGATCTGGTCCGGCATCGGGACTGCCGCGATCGCTGTGATCGGCTTTCTGGTATTCCAGGAATCGTTGAACGTGTGGAAAGCTGTCTCTATTCTTCTGATTATCCTTGGTGTCATTGGATTGAATATCGGTGGAGAAGGTGCATCCTCATGACTGTATCAAGCCCGAAGCAGCCTGACATGCGTATTTTGCGCTGGTTTTTCCTTGTCACGGATGTGGCGTTTATCCTCTACTTCGGTTTCACCGCAGCGGGTCTGATTCCGGTAGAGTACGCCTACTCTGATTATACGAACCCTATCCTCGTTGCCTGGAATTGGTCCTTCTTTCCTTTGGATATGATGATCTCGGCTTCGGGACTCGGCGCTATTTATTTGCATCGAAAAAAGGCTCCAGCATGGAAGTCTGCAGCCTTTCTTTCGCTCATTCTCACCTTTTGCTCCGGTTTCATGGCGATTTCCTATTGGGCCATCCGGTTGGAATTCGATCTGACCTGGTGGATCCCGAACCTTGCTCTTATGATCTACCCGCTGTTCTTCCTTCCTGCCTTTTGGAGAACGGCTTACGTCAGTGATCCATTAGCCAAATAGCTGTGATTGCTTGCGGAGGAGCGCCTGGTACTCTTCTGGGGTGTCGACATCCAGGCCCCAGTCCGCTTGCTCAAAAGAAACGGCTGCCATCTGCTGCTTGTATCTGCTGACTACCTCCTTGCCTCCTTGATCCCCGGACACTTGGGACAGTTCGTCAAAGAGAGAGGAAGCGAACAAGACCGGATGGCCAGCATTCCCGGCGTACAACGGGCGGACGATCCGCACTCCCTCTGCATGGCGGCTGCGATAGGCGTCGACCAATCCCTGCACCACCGCATCGGGTACGAGAGGCTGGTCCGCCAAAAATACCAGTGCTGCATCGGCGCGCCCCCGTACTGCCGCAACCCCGACACGCAGGGAAGCAGCCATGCCCGTCCGGTAATCCGGATTGTCGACGACCTCGACTTGCGGCAGATCGCTAGTCAACTGACGCATTCTTGCGCTGTGCTCCCCTGTGATCAACACGACGGGGTGCAAGCCGCCCGCGACTGCCCGCTCCACCGCGTAGCGAAACAAAGGCTTTCCGTTCAACTCCAAAAAAGGCTTGGCGGCTCCCATGCGCCTCGACATGCCAGCAGCCAAGACAATCGCCCCGATATGAAGTGTCATTGTCCACTCCCCCTATTCGATAGAAGCCAGCATTTTTTCCATCATTTCCTTGGTGAGCGGTCCGATCATTTTGTACTGGATCACGCCCTGCGAATCGATGATGTAGCTGGTCGGGATTGAGATAGCTTGATACAGGCGCGAGATTTGCTTGCCCTCGTCCAAAACGACCGGAAACGTGATGCCGTATTCCTTGAGGAAAGCGGCTACCTGCTCCTCGCCCTGTTCCGTATCAAACAGGTTTACGGCTAGGATCGTCACGCCCTGGTCTTTTTCCTGCTCGTAAAATGCCTGCATATCCGGCATCTCGGCCCGACACGGCGGACACCAGGTGGCCCAGAGGTTGAGGATCACCTTCTGACCCTTCAGCTCCGACAGCCGAATACGCTCATTCTCCAGCGTGCGCAATTCAAAGTCGGGGGCAAGCTCCCCTTTGTTCAAGCCGACCTTGAGCGAACTTTGTCCGCTCGCTTGTCCTGGGGCGAGGGAAGAGCTTCCGGAATTCAGCATCCCCCAGCCGATCAGTCCGATAATGCCTGCAATCGCTACCCATCTCTTCCGCTGCACTGTCCCTGCGGTCAGCCAGAGGAACAAGATCAGGCTAAGTCCCGCCTGTGCAGCGTCATACAGCCAATCCTGCCGAAAAACAACAGCCCAGAGCAGATGTCCGGCTCCCCAGGCCGTGACCAGACCCAGAAAAAGCGTCTTTCCAAACAGCTTCACCGGGATTTGCCGCTTCCTGATCTGGAAAGCCAGGTAAGCGGCTGCTGCGAGAACTGCCAGCCAAACCCCGGAATCTCCTCCTGAAAAATAGAGCAGGGCGGCAGGATTTTCCCAAACATTCAGTGGATGAAAAAGGGCGTAGCTGAACTTCCAGATGAGCAGCGACGCAATCACTGCCGTACTGACCATCTCCGTGATCTCTTTTCTCAAGGCAGCTTCATTCTTCAGGGAAAAGAAGATCGTCAGATAACCAAGCAAACCCGCCGCAATGTAGAGGATGGTTGTCATTTTTATTAAAAATGGACCCAATTGGATGACATCTAGCAATCCGTCAACTCCCCGCTCTCGTATTTATCTCCATGTTACCTCCATGATACAAGAGATGAGTAGGCTTGTAACGTCTCATAGTACATGTCGCCTCTACATGAGAATGTCCATCCAGATTTTGACGACTGTGGCTGTAATCAAGATCGCCAGAATTCCTTGCAATAGCTTGGTGTTCATCTTTTTGCCGATGGCAGCTCCGATCGGCGATGCGATCATACTAGCCACAATCATGACCAGCGAAGGTAACAGCAACGTATGACCACCCATCAGCTTCCCTGCTGTGGAGCCGATGGAAGAGATAAAGGTGATTGCGAGGGAAGAAGCAATCGCGACCCTAGTCGGAATTTTAAGAATGACAAGCATCACAGGAACGGTTATGAATGCACCCGCTGCCCCTACGATCCCTGACAAAATCCCGATCACACCGGCCAGCACGGCAGCCAGCGGCTTGTTGAATGCAAGCTTGGTGTAATCCTCCAGTTCATCCCCTTTTTTGGGCATAAACATCATCACCGCAGCGATCAAGGCGAGAAAGGCATAGACTAGATTGATCACCTGGTCTGGCAGGTACTTGGAACCAAAACCACCGGCGAAGCTTCCCATCATGATGACGATCCCCATCGTCAGAATCAATGACTTATTGATATATCCGCCTTTGCGGTAAGCGAACATCCCTGCCAGTGTGGCAAAAAAGACCTGAACCGCACTGATCGCCGATACCTCCTGTGCGGTAAAGGCGGCAAATCCCAAAGCAGGCGGGATGTACAAGAGCAGCGGATATTTGATAATCGACCCGCCAATCCCCACCATGCCGGAGATCGCGGACCCTACGAAGCCGATGGCAAACAGCATGATGATCAACCCCACGTCCATAAGGCCCATTCACTCCTTTCTTTGTAGCTGGAGCGGCAATTACGCTTGCCGCTCCGGTACCGATCATGCTGCATTACTCGCCTTTTTTAATCCAGAACTTGAACACACCAGCTTCTTCTTCACTTTTCAGCAGTTCATGCCCCGTAGAGCCAGCCCACGCTGTCAGGTCGTTTTTCGAGCCTTTGTCTGTCGCATGCACTTCCAGAATCTCTCCTGGTGCCAGCTCATCCATCGCTTTTTTGGTACGTACGATTGGCATCGGGCAAGCAAGTCCTTTTGCATCAATTACTTTTGTGCTGTTCATAATCTATACCTCCATTTTTTTGTGTGATTTGGTTTTGATAGGGTTATTCATGAGTGTGGTGCAGGGCACAACGGTTCGGACCGATCTCCAGCTCTTGCTGGCGCTCTGCGGTCGCTTCCTCCACCCCGCGATTGATCGCGATAATCTCCTCGAAGTTGGGCGGTGTTTCCGTCTTGGCCTGGGCGACAACCTGATCGACGAACGATTTCTTGTCCTGCTGGTTCATCAATTCATTGGCAGCCCGAATCACACCCAGCTGTGCTCCTACGTAGCCTGATTCATTCACTTCTCTGTCCAATTCGGCGTAGTGGCCGGGCAATACGATGACATCATCCGCCATGGCAGCCATTTTTCCATACACCGTGTCATACAGGTCCTGCGCCCATTCGGCTGCCTTGCCTCCAAGGTCCGGGCGTCCCAATCCACCTACGAAAAGGGTATCGCCGGAGAACAAGAGCTTGTCATTGACAAAGAAAGAGACACTGCCGGGGGTATGTCCCGGTGTTTTCACTGCCAATACTCGCAGGTCGACCTGGGCAAAGCGGATGCGGTCATGCTCCTCCAAGGGCTTGAAGGAAAAAACAGCGCCCTCGCTTTTCATCATGTAGTAATCGGCTCCAGTCATCTGCGCCAGTTGTTTTCCTCCTGAGATGTGATCCGCGTGCAAGTGGGAATCGACGATGTGCGAGATTTTTGCACCCTCATGTTTCGCGGCATCCAGATAGACATCTGTGAAACGGGATGGATCAATCACCAGCGCTTCCCCACCGGATACCACCATATAGGAAAGGCAGCCTTTACCCAGACGCAGAAATTGGTAGACTTTCATGCGTTCATCCGCGAAGACCAGCACTTGTTCCAGATACTCGCTCCAGGACTTCATGCCGCCTTGCAGGTAGGCTACCTGCTCCAGTCCAGCTTCTGCGAGCTGCTCTGCGACGAACTTGGAGGAGCCTTCCTTTGCACAGACGACCAAGAGCTTTTTATGGGCTGGGATTTGGTCCAGCACCCCGTCTACACCGTCGATCAGGTCAAAATACGGAATATTGATGCTCTCTACTTGCTCTCCTTCGATTCTCCAATCCTGATAGTCAGTCTGGTTGCGAACATCGAGAATAAACAATTCTTCCTTGTGCTTTACCATTGTGCCAACATCTTTTGCCGTCATCATGGTGATCATTTTCGTTTCCTCCTTATATAAAGATCGCTTGCTTCGCTTATTTTCCGGTTTCGACCGGACCATTCCAGCCTGACATGCCCGGCAGGACGTTTTTCAGCTTGGAAAAACCCTTCTCGGCCAGGAAACTACATGCCAGATCACTGCGGTTACCCGTCCGGCAGACGACCATGATTTCTTGGTCCGGGTTCAGTTCACCCCATCTGCCTTCCAGCTCGCCATAGGGAATCGCTTTTGCGCCCGGGATGTGGCCATCTGCATATTCATCGGACTCACGCACGTCGACAACGATGATCGCTTCGCGTGCTTCCAGCTTTTGCAGTAGCAGGGCATTCGAGATGGTCTGTGGATACGTGGACGGATCATTGGCTGCCTGCGGGCCAGCCTTTCGCAGATAATGCTTGAACACATCGCCTTCTGTCTCCGTACCCAAGTATTCGTTACCGGTCGTTTTTGCCCAGCCCTGAATATCGGCTACAGAGCCCTTGTCAGTCGCCTGCATCTCCAGCACCTGACCTGCTTCCATTTGTTCGATGGTCTTTTTGGTTTTGACAATCGGCATTGGACAAGCGAGCCCTTTGCAATCCAGAACCTTATCTACTTTAAAGTCCATGATCTCACTCCTATATTTTGAAAGTGGGTTCCTTATACCTACGGGGGTATTATTTGGAGTAAAAAAATTTCGCTCTCCTTAGAAAGCCTGTTGGCGGTTGATTCGTTTTTTACCTATACCCCTATAGGTATATTACATGGCTCGAATGTACCTGTCAAGCGCCAAGTTCCTTATTCTCTGTAAGGGCACGATTACCGGGAAAATTCTTGCATTCGCCTTCTTTTACACCTAGAAACGCCACTTTCAGACCCTATTAAGCACTTGTTTAAGTCCAAAAATAATAGGAAGGGACACGACTGGCCCCTTCCTTACCATACTTTCAACTATAGATTTTCGGCACTCTTCAACGCATGCTCCCAGCTAGGAAAATAAAACAACGCGTTTCGCATCAACTCAGGATCGTTTTGCTTCACTTGCTTTTTACTGAGTGAATCTCCATTGGACTGCCTTTGACGGATGCGGTGTATGACCTCATCAGCTCCCAGGGTAATTTCCATTGGCCAAAACTCCTTTCCAATTGATGGTGATAGTTCTAGCATTCTCAACCATTCCTTGATCTATACTTTTTCTCTGAAATTCCTACTCCACATAAAAAGCCGAGCGGAAGCAGGATTTCTCCCGCTTTCACTCGGCTTTCCTAGACTAGCACCATTATGACAGCAATGCAGCAAACACTTGATTGTCCAAGGCAATCGCCTTATCGATGTTCATGGTTTTTTCGTAGGCTGGGTTTTGTGTGATCGCAGCCCCCCAGAACATGGATTCAAATACGCCTTCGATGCGAACCTCGATTTTGGACAGCGGCATGGCGATGCCTTCGATTTTGTCCTCGAGGATGTGCGCCTCTCCGACAATCGAGTAGACGGTGCCCAACGCGATCATGGTCAGCGAAACGCGAGGATTGGCCTTCACATTCGCCGCAGTACGAGAATTGTTGGTAACGGCGAAACGGATTGTTGTCGGTGTATGCGCCTTCACCCAGGAGATGGCGGATGTGTTCGGCGTGTTGCTCTCCGCATCGATCGTGCTCAGCAGAATCAAAGGCTTGTCATTCATAAAGTCCATCTGTTCTTGCGACAATTCTTGGGGAATTTGTTTGCTCATTGTATGGTACCCTCCTTTTTCTATCATGCTTCTTATGATAACAGCGAATCTTTCGGGCTTAAAGATATTCCCAACTCTATTTTGCCAAACATTTCCCCCAAATGATCCATATTGAAGGTAATATGCATCGATGAGGCTTGCACATCCCTCCAGTATCGCTGCAACGGATGGCTCTCATACATGCTGCTCGCACCGCTGTAGTCGACGATGGTCTTGACGGCTTCTTTGCACAATTTCGCTGTAAAGCCATAGTTTCGGCGCAGTCGCAGACGCTCATACGTATCGATAGGCGTATCCGTGCTCAGACGGGTCAGCGATTTTTCAAAGAGAGCGATGGCCGCATCCAGCGTGGCGGATACCTCTGCGACCCGGATCTGCTGATGCGTGAAGTCCGCGATTTTTGCCTGGCGCACGCTTGATTTCGTACGGATTCCCTCCCGCCACAATTCATAGGCTCCGACACTCGCTCCCAGGAGGGCTGCTGTCAAACTGACCGGAATGACCGCGTACAAAGGATTTTTGTAGAGCGGAAGATCGTTGATGAGGTTCCCCGGCCCCACTCCCCGCTGACACCAGGCGACCATGTCGAAGGTTCGATGCTCCGGTACGAACACATCGTTCAACTGCAGGTTTTTACTTCCCGTCCCTCTCTGCGCGACGGTGTGCCAGGTATCGAGGATCGTGTAATCCTTTTTCGGCACCAGCATCATCATGGCGTAGGGCGGAGACCCTTCCTCCTGTGACGGAACGCTGCCAAACAGCATCGCCCAGTCGCTGTGGTCGATTCCCGATGAGAAGCCCCAAATCCCGCTCGCGCGAAAACCGCCTTCTACGCGGGACACTTGTGACTGCGGAGAGCCGAACGACGACGCGATGCAGGCGTCGGGATTCTCCCCCCAGACCTCCTGTTGAGCTTGATCGGGGTAATAGGCGAGCATCCAGGAATGAAGGACCAAAAGACCAAAGCACCAACCTGCTGACGGGTCAGCCTTGGCGATTTCAAAAGTCGTTTTATACATCGTCTCCACACCCAGCTCATGCCCGCCCCAACGTTTGGGCATCAAGGCGCGGATCAGGCCGGAGGCGATAAAATCATCAATGTTCTCCTGTGGTTGGCGGCGAAGCTCTTCGGATAGCTGAGCGCGGGATTGAATGCGCGGAATCATGCTTATCGCCCGTGCGACGGCTTCATCATGCGTAATGGTAGACAACGTAGGTATCCTCCCTGCTTGAGATGACTTATCTGTATGGTAGTAGAAATCAAGAGTGTTTTGAAATATTGGGAGATTATCTCGGTAATAAGGAAAGCTTATTACAGGATACCTGCATTCCACCGACATGTTATGATAAAACCATTACAACGAGCTCACGGGAGGTCTCTATGGACATACGCCAACTCCGCTATTTCATCGCCGTTGCCGAGCATCTCAACTTCACGGAAGCCGCAAAAAGGCTCTACGTGGCCCAGCCAGCCGTCAGTCAGCAGATCGCCTCTCTGGAAAAAAGGCTGGGCGTCAAGCTGTTTCGCCGCAACAAGCATTCCGTTGAATTAACCAGCGCAGGCAGCGTCTTTTTACAGGATGCCAGAGAGATTGTGGAGCGGTTGGCCTTGTCCATCGAGCATGCCAGACAAGCGGAAGCAGGATTGGTGGGAACGATCAACATCGGGCTTTTAAGTGTCTCTGTGCGAGACTTTTTGCCCTCGGTCGTTCGTGCTTTTCGCAGCAAATACCCGCAGGTCACGATCCATTTCCGCTTTGAAAACATCGGACAGCTTACGAACATGCTGCTGTCAGGCGAGATCGATCTCGCCTTTACTCTCTCGCACGGATTGCACAATCTGGGCGGTGTTACCTACAAGCCTTTATGGACTCAGCCTTACTCGATTATCCTTCCGCACGATCATCCGCTTGCTGATCAGCCCAACCTGTCGATTGCCCAGCTGGAGCATGAACCTTTTGTGATGCTGGAACGCGAGGAATCACCACAGGGCTATGACTACGTCCTGTCGATGTGCGCCAAGCACGGCTTCTCTCCCCGGATCGTCAGTCAGGCCTCCCGGACAGACGCGGTGCTGATGATCGTCGACGCGGGCATCGGTGTCACGATTCTGTCCCGGCATTTGCTGCTCTACGCCAGTCCTACCCTGCGTTTTATCGATATTCAAGGCGAGGATCATTCCGTAGATGTGGTAGCCTCCTGGAAAACAGCCAATGCCAATCCAGCCGTTCCTTTGTTTATCCAGGAGATGGAGACAGCTCTGGAACGAATACGCGCCAATCAGGCCTAGATTTCTACAGCAAATTCCTTTACAAATACGGCGTTGCCGGCAATTTCGACTGCCAAAGCGCCATCCTGATCAGGGGTGACGGTCACTCGTACCCGTCCATCCCGCCCGATTTCCTGTCCTTGCTCGATGACAAATGAACGCGGTCCCGTCTTGCCCGGATCGACAAAGGTTACGTAATACGCCCCCATCACACCGGAAGCCGTACCGGTGACGGGGTCCTCCACTGTGCCGGAAAAAGGCGAAGAGAAATGGCGGGCATGCATATCAGAGCCCTGATCGATGGTCTCCAGGCATATGGGATGAATCGATGCACGCGGCATCTGCGTCAGCGCCTCGGGGAAACGGGAATTGTCCGGCTTCATCCGTTTGCAGGCGTCCAGCGAAGCCAGCGGCACAATCAGCGTCCACAGCCCTGTGCTGCCGTACTGGATCGGCAAATCTGTCCGGATATCCTCGACTCCGAGACCGAGCACCGCTGCCAATTCCTCGACAGAGCCTTCAAACGCCGTAAACTGTGGGGCGGCCTGCTGCATCGTGATGCGAATCTCCCCGTGCGGCGTGGTCTGGATGCGCACAGGCAAGATCCCGGCTTCCGTTTCAATCAGGATCTCTTCTTTTTCTTCCAGGAGCCCCTGCGAAACAAGGGCAAAGACCGTCGCCATCGTCGCGTGTCCGCACAGATCGACTTCATGCCCCGGAGTAAAAAAGCGGATGCGGACATCCGCCTTGTCAGAGCGAATCGGAAAGGCGGTTTCATTAAAACCGACCTGAAAAGCAATCTTTTGCATCTCTTCTTCCGTCAGTTGATCTCCCTCCAGCACGACCCCTGCCGGATTTCCTTTGTTCGGGATCAAGCTGAAGGCGTCATAATGCAGGACTTTGATTTGTTTCAGCATGGTTCTGCTCTCCCTCTCTCCTCTTTTTTCCTCTCATCACATTCTCTCACATCCTGCAGCTACAGCAAAACACCCTTGGTCCGTCAGACATGCGAACGCAAGGGTGCTGCTCTATAAATCACCATGGAAAAACGGTTTGCTCAAGTGATCTGTAGTCTCCTTTCGCTGGCTGACGAATAGGTCGCGCAGCGAAGCCTGTTCATCCATCGCTCTTACTGTACGCGTCAGGATCTGCTGCCGGAGCTGCGGATGATCGGTGGGAATCGCCATCTCCGGCAGACTGAGAGAATAGCAGAAGTCCAGACATTTGAAACGGTACGCCAGACATACAAACGGCACTCCCGCTACGGCGCTCAAGACATTGGCGTGCAATTTGAAATTGATCGTCGCCTGACAGCGGCTGAGCCGGCGCATCATCTCGCTGTGATCATGCAGCTCCAGATCAAGCGTGACATGCTCGGGAGCGCCAATCTTCTGGTAGAGACGTCTGATCGCCCCTCGATCCGGTCCCCACATCGTATAGAGGTAGATGCCAAACCCATGCTGAATCAAGGTCTTCGCCACCTGCGCCAACGCATCTTCGACCACAGCCTCGTTCTTTCCGTAGATGCGGTTGTACGTGGTCCCCCAGTTGATGCCGACCATAGGCGGGTGCTCCTCGCCGTGGACGATCCCATCCGGCGGAGTCATCAGCATTCCGGGATCTCCGCTGATCTGCAAGCTGCCGCCCACTCGCATTTCTCGCAAATATTCATGCGTAAGCGGTCCGCGCACGCCGAAGTATTGAGCGTGCTCTCCGATCTCACGCAGCATTTGTTGCATCTTCGGGCTCTCCTGAAAGGAAGCGGTAAGAAGTTTTCCTGTCGCATCGAACTTCACGGGAAGCTGGCTATCATAGCCGCTCCCCCAAATCACCAGTCTTTTTTTCTGCTGTACGGCCCGGTGCGCCACATCCACATAGCCGGGGACAAGGAGCGAGCCCCCGCCGAGAACCACCGTATCGTAAGGACGAAAATCATGCAAATCCACACCCGGCATTGAAGGAATCACCTGGTGAGTCTGTGTGTTGAGGTACTTCGTAGCCAAATCCCGAAACACATGCCACATCAGCTCATCGCCCAGATTGTCGAATCCGATCCAGCCTACGTAGAGGATTTTTCTCATGTGGTCCCTCCTCCTTTTTTCTTGCTGCGCACCGCGGAGTAGAAGGCAAGCAGCTCCTCGCTTTTCTGTCGGATGTCAAAGCGGGTTCTCACCCAGTCTTTTCCCTGTTCTCCCCAGCTTTGCAGCAGGTGGCGATCTGCAAACGCCTTGCGCAGTGCTTCAGCAATCATGCCCGGGGAAGGCTTGCCTACAGATTGGTGATCCCCGAAGTAATACTCCCAGGCCAAGTCGTAGATATCCGGCGTAACAAGCCCGACATAGCCATGGTTTCCGATCGCCAGGACCGGTTTTCTGCAAGCCATGGCTTCCAAAGCAACTCGGCCAGTACCCACGACCAGATCGCTCACCTCATAGTAGGGTTTGACATCGGTTTGTTCACCGGCGATGTGTACATAGGGATAACCCTTGAGTTTGTTTAAGGCCTGCGCCAACTCCTGGACGAAATGCGATTGGGCCCCCGTGCCGACAACAACGATGTGCAGGTTGGGGATGTCGTTCAAGGTCTTGGTGGAGCGCAGCAGCATGTTGCAGACAGACGCCTTCTGCCAGGCTAAACGGCTGACGTATGTGACGATGAAAGCGTCTTGAGGAAGGGAGGAGAGCGTGGTCTCACGCAAATTTACCGTAGAGGCTGTCTCAAATTCCTGGAGGTCCACTCCATTGGAGATCACCGTGGATTCGACTCCGTGTTTCTTCCAGAAGCTTTGAACCGGCTTGCTTACACTGATCATCGCATCGCACCGCTGTGCAAGTGAGACAGCTTCGTCGACCGGATAATACGTGCCATGCATGGTAAACACAATCGGAACTCCCAGCTCTGCCGCCGCTTCCGCAGCCAATAGACCGGAGGGTGTCTGGTGCACATGAACGATTGAGATGTTTTCTTCCTTTATGATGTCTCGAAAGGTTTGCTGTTGCTTCTCTCTTCGCATCGGCAGAGGCTCATTCGACTGCTCGATGAGGTGCAGACGGAAACCGGCGTCCGCAAATGCACGATAAAAGGGGCCGTCAGCCCCTGAGTAAAAAAGCTGAACTCCGCTCGAACGCAGCGCTTTTCCCAAGCTGAGGACATGGGTTTCGGTACCGCCCGTACCCATGCTGTCCATCACCATCAGGATACGCTCTGAGCTAGTTGGCATCGTTACTCTCCTTTCTTCTGTAATACTGCGCGGACCGCTGGCTGTCGTGGACGCGGTAATAGTACAGCGGCTCGGGCAGATTCTCGATCTGTGCCTTGCTGTTGAGAGCTTTGGCGATAAATTCGTAATCCTCCGCCCCAGTGATGCGACGAGTCGGTCCACCGATTTGATCGAACAATTTGCCGCGAAACAGAATCGTCCCGTGGCAGACACAGTGCCCTCCTCGTCCGTAAACGCGGCGAATCTCTTCTCCGTAGCGAATCCACGTCGCCCGCTTTTTTTCAGCAGGCGCGTGATCGGGAAAAGCATAGTAGTTCGTCCCGACCAGTTCCGCCTGCGGATTTTGTTGCAGATATTCGACCTGCTTCGCAAAACGCTCCCTGTCGGAGTAATCATCCGAATCCTGGACGGCGATAAATTCCCCCTGCGCCAGGTAAAAGCCGGCATTGATCGCTCCGGCAAACCCGATGTTGCGAGGCAATGTCAGTATTACAGTCTGTCGATCTTCGCTCCACATATCGCGGTGTTCTTCCACCCACTCGCGTACGACCTGCACCGAATCATCCGTCGAAGCATCATCGACAAAGATGATTTCCCAACGGGGATACGTCTGCATGCGAATGCTTTCCAGACACTCCCGCAGATACTTGGCGCGATTGTAATTGGTAATCACCAAGCTGACCAAGCCTTCTTTTCGCTCTGTCATACTGCGGCCTTCCCTCCTTGTTTTTGTCTACTTTGGATGCCCTCCTCGGTACTGCTTGCTCCAATAGTGGAAAGCCTCCATGTGATCTCCAAGCATTTGTGCCACCGCCGGAGAATGGCCTCTTTTTGCAAGGTGCTTTTCCGGACGAAACCGATTGAGAGAAAAGCTGTCGACGGCGTGAACCAGTTCTACCCGCAAGCCCCCTGTCAGAGCAGCCATCTGCGCCAGTGGAGGACAAGCGAGCAGTGACCAGTCCAACGAAGCAAACGCCTCTTTTCTCAGGGCGAATGGAACGGCAAGCATCGACCCCGTACCCAAATCCTTGCGATCAGCAACAAAGTTAAGCGCTTGACGGGCAGCGACGACGACATTCCCGGAATGCGACTCGAAAAAAGCGGATTGATCATTCAAGGCGAGATCAATTCCCTTCTCACACCCGAAGACAAAGGGATACAAATCCTGTGCCGGCAATACAAAATCGGCGTCCACAAAAAGCAGAATGTCCCCTGCTGCAATGCTTGCTCCTATTGCCCGCCCGGAATCAACTCCGAGAGGATGGGCAAATTCTACGGTGACAGCCCCGCACGCACGCGCCTTTGCAGCCGTACCGTCTCGGGATCCGTTGACCACGACGATCACTTCCAGCGGATTCAGCAGCTTCACCTCACGAATCACGGATTCTATTGTGCTGGCTTCATCCCGTGCCGGAATGATGACAGACAGACGCGCTCCCTTGTCGACTTTAGGCCTTGGCTGCGCACATTCCGGGAGAGATTCCTGAAAAAGCTCCTCCCTTCGTCTTCTTCCGTCTGTCAGGCCGTTTCTCTTGGGAAGGCTGGCTGCGAAGTCCATCTGCTCCCGGATCACCGCTTTTTCAAAAAAGGAGCACTCCCCTTGGACGGCTCCATAAAGCTGCGGATTATAGGGAATGGCATTCCGCATCGGCTCCACCGGCTGCACCCCGATTCTCACGCCTGTTTTTATCCATTGATAAAGAGCATGCGCCGGTTGCTGCAAAAGCTCTGCGCTGATCCGTCTGAGCGCATGTTGGGTCATAGCGTGAGGAGTCCCAAATAGAGAGGCGGTCCCCAGGTCTGTCCTGCCAAGCAACTCATGGAAAAACAGAATCAGACTGTCCAGGGGCAAAGACGTTCTACTCCTGTGGTGACGCCTGCCTTCGCATGAGAGAAGCACTTGCACCCTGCCATGAAGAATCGGAAACAAGAAGCGCTGCAGCTCCATGGCCGAATAGAAGCGATCTTCCCCCAGAAACAGGAGGACCGCCCCGCGGGCATGACTGGCCGCGAGCGCCCTGCCTGAAAAGGGGTTTACCTGTAGTTCCGGTTCGACAGGAACCATTCGTGTCTTGGCACGGACAGAGGTGGGAATCTCCGGTATCAGGTGACTGGCGGCGGCTACGACTATATCCGCGGAGCCAAGCTGTTGACTGACCGCCACCATTTTCTGCAGATGGTGTGTGGTGTACATCGCAGAGATGATCGCAGATACCGAATGCGCTGCCCCTCCCTGTGCAGCTGTTCGCATGCTTAGACGACCCGTACGAATGTGATGCGTTCTAGAGGAAAGGTGACATTCTGCCCTCCGCCGTAACCAGGTGCACTTGCGGCTAGCAAAGTCGCTGTACTGTCTGTTACGCGGCTCAGCACGCCAGTCGTCACTTGGAGGCCTGTTGCGATTTCTACCGTCTGGCCGATATATGTGGTCAATTTTTCTTGAAAATCCATCGATTCTTCTCCTCCTTACAAAGCTTGCACGTAGTTGATTTGGCCCAAGGGGACGATGACTTGCGTACCGCCCGGCTCGTTGATCTCCACATAGTCATCGCCCACTTCTCTCAGAACTCCAGCCAGGCTTCCCGCATCCGTCGCGATCTCAATCGACTGATGGAGATAGCCCTGAAGCACTTTGCGAAACTCTGACTTTTCGGGCGGACATGGGGGTTCCTCAACCGGAGGCTTTGGTTTGCTGGATCCTCCCCAGATGAGTTGCCGCAAGCCTTCAAAGTACGCTTTTATCTCCTGTTCATGAATAATCAATTTCATTCTCTTCATCACTCCAATACCTGTTTGAATCGGCGCCACCTCGTACAAGGTATACGGAAATGATCAAAGACGTGGTAAGACAAACGCATATTTTGTTGCAGATTAGTGCAACTGTCTTAAACTTTTGTTCCAAAATGAGGAAAAAAAAGACGCTTGCCGAGCCTATCACTCCCTTTCATTCGGAAACAGGATTTTCCGCTTGCATTTTGGGATGGATACGTTTATTGTTTTTTCGTTGAGAATGATTTTTATTATCATTATATTAGCGTTCACTTATATGACAAGGGGATGTTTTTTCATGCGAAAACAATGGGGTTACCCACTTACCGCGATTGCACTCAGCTCCTCGCTGGTATTCACAGGCTGCGGAAGCAACGAATCGAAGACGACATCCGAGGTGAAACCAGAAGCTGCTGCCCAATCTGAGCAAAAGACTGCCGCGGCTACAACTCCTGAGCTCGATGCAGCCATTGCCGATTACCATAAATGGGTGATCGAGCAGACCGATTTGTTTGTCAAAGCTACGGATGGCTTCACACAAGCTGTGAAGGCCGGCGATATAGAAGCAGCAAAAAAACAGTACGCGCCTGCTCGCATGTACTTTGAACGAATCGAACCGATTGCTGAATCGCTTGGTGACTTCGACCCCTGGCTCGATGCGCGTGAGGGAGACGTCCCTGCTGAGGAATGGCGCGGCTATCACCGACTGGAGAAAGCATTGTGGGAAACGAAGTCTGTCGCCGGCCAGGAAAAGATCGCTGACCAGCTGCTCCAGGACGCGAAGCAGCTGCGCGTGAAGGTGGAAAGCGTGGAAATCGATCCACTGATGCTCGTCACTGGAGCCGTCGAACTGCTCAACGAAGTGTCTTCCAGCAAGGTAACGGGAGAGGAAGAGCGCTACTCTCATACGGATCTCTATGACTTTGCCGCCAATGTACAGGGGGCCAATGAAATTTTCAAAGTGCTGCAGTCTTCCGTCGCGAACAAGGATCCTGAACTGGCGAAAGAGATTGAATTGCGGTTCCAGGAGCTGGATCAGGCCTTGGCTCCCTACCAAAAAGAGCAGGGTTACGTTCTGTACACCGAATTGACCGAGCCCGAAGTCAAAAAGCTTAGTCAGGCCCTTGATGCACTGGCTGAACCTCTATCCAAAATGGGCACGATTCTGGGAGGGTAAAGGAAATGAACCGTCAGACAGAGACGAGCCAAAAGAAACTGACGCGGCGCGACGTACTCAAAATGGCGGGGATTGGTGGAATTGGTCTGTTGGTAGGCGCGGGAGGCATGAAGACCTTTTTCCCGCAGCTTACACAGACTGAACCATCAGCATCCGCAGCTGCCTCCAAAGACGGCATCATCCCTTTTTACGGAAAAAACCAAGCAGGAATCATCACTCCCATGCAGGACTTCATTAGCATGGCTGCGTTCAATCTGACCACTTCTTCGCTGGGAGATGTCCGGAAGCTGTTCCAAAGCTGGACTGTTGCTTCTGCTCGTCTCACAGCAGGCCAGTCCGTCGATGACGAGATCGACAATCCGCATCTCCCTCCTGTCGATACAGGGGAAAGCATAGGCCTCGCTCCCATGAAGCTGACGATTACGTTTGGGCTGGGAGCATCCTTTTTTGATGATCGTTTTGGTTTGAAAAGCAAAAAACCTGCCCCGCTGGTCGATATGCCGCGCTTCAACAGTGATGAAATCAATCCAGATTGGTCCGAAGGCGACATAGTGGTTCAGGTTTGTTCTGATGATCCACAGGTGGCGTTTCACGCCATGCGAAATCTCGCGCGTATCGCCAGAGGCAAGGCCGTGCTTCACTGGATGCAGGAAGGTTTTCAGCGTACAGCATCAGCCGATCCCTCCGGCTCCACTCCGCGCAATCTGCTGGGCTTCAAAGACGGCACCAACAATCCGATCGCTTCGGAGCCGAAGCTGGCGGACGAAATCGTATGGGCGAACTCCGCAGAAAGCCCATCCTGGATGACAGGAGGCACCTACATGGCGATGCGTCGGATTCGGATGCGTATCGAGGTGTGGGACCGCTCCTCCCTGGAAGACCAGGAGGCCACATTCGGCAGACATCGCCATTCAGGAGCACCGATCGGCAAGTCTGGCGAGTTCGACGATCTGGAACTGGGACGCAAGGACAGCACGGGAAAGCCGCTTATCGCGCCAAACTCCCACGTCGCCCTCGCCCACATGGACGGAAAGGTGAAAATCCTGCGCCGCAGTTACTCGTACTCCAATGGCATGGATGTCAAGACAGGGCAGATCAACGCGGGGCTGCTGTTCATCTGCTTCAACCGCGATCCGCGCAAACAATTCATTCCCATGCAGCAAAAGCTCGCATCCGCCGACAGGCTCAACGAGTACATCACGCATGTCGGCAGCGGCTTGTATGCCTGCATGCCGGGTGCCAGGGAAGGCGGCTACATCGGCGACACGCTATTTTAAATCATCATCCGGGATGGAGTGAACACCTTGAAACGCTACCTGCTTTTCCTCTGCATGACGTTGATGCTCCTGTCGTCCTCTTGGCAGATCGCATCTGCCGCTGCCTTGCCTGCTGACCAGTTGAAGCAGTTGATCGCCTACTCCAGCGATGCCTTGATCAGCAGCGGGGACCAGAACTGGGACGAGGTCTCCCAGGCCGTAAAACAGATCCGAGAGCTGTGGGAGTCAAATGAGGAGAATACTCCAGAGGCTGCCGCATTGTCCGCTGCCCTGACAGAAGCCGAACTGGCATTGAACGAGGCAGCTGTATCACCCGAACCTGCCACACAGGCGATCTCCAGCCTTGCTAAAGCAGCCGATCTGTACGTCACCTCTCGAGAAGATGCTGCACAGCCCAAGGAAAAGGCGCATAAGCAAATCGAAGCGCTCCTCCCCATCCTCAAAGAGAGTTCTGACGCTGTAGCAGCCCAGGATTGGACAAGGGCCAAGGAATCCTACAACCGTTTCGTCAAAGGCTGGTACAAGGCAGAGGGACTCGTGCGCGCAGAGAATACGAGTGTCTACGGAAACATGGAGATCAAGATCAGCGGCGTGCGTATCGCCCTGAATACCGAACCCCCTGATCCCGCCAAAAGCGAAGCCAAGCTGCAGGAATTGACGCAAGCTGTGGAAGACTACCTCTCGGGAAAGGCAGCTGCCGAATCAGACACCTCCGCTGCTTCAGCCGACCAGCCGTCCATCTCCTCTCTGATGAAGCTGCTTGACGAGGTCCAGGCTGACATCGACAACAAGAAGGCTGACTTGGCCGCCGAGAAGATGGATACCTTCATTTCGACCTGGCCCGTGGTCGAAGGCGTTGTGATGACCAAGTCACCCGGTACCTACAGCAGCATCGAGAACAAAATGGTAGCTGTTCCGACCCATCTGTTGTCCAATCCGCCCCGCTGGGAAAAGGCGTCTGCTCTTGTAACGGCCATGAAAGATCAGCTGGAGCCTTTTGCTGCTGTCTCCTCCTACACCGCGTGGGATGCAGGCCTTATCTTGTTTCGTGAAGGGCTGGAGGCGATCCTGATTATTCTCGCTCTTCTCGCCTTCTTGCAAAAATCAGGAAATGCAGACAAACGCAAATGGATCTGGTCAGGAGCGGCGATTGGACTTGTGGCCTCCGTAATCCTGGCTGTCATTTTGAGCATCGTGTTGTCCAATCTGTCCACCGGCAGCTCGCGAGAATTGATGGAAGGCATTACCGGGCTCGTCGCTGTCCTGTTCATGCTGACGATTGGCGCCTGGCTGCATAGAAAATCCAATCTGCAAACCTGGAACCGCTACGTGGAACGGGCCATTGGACGTTCACTGGCCAAGGGGGCCCTTTGGTCGCTTGGCCTGACTGCCTTTCTGGCTGTCGCACGCGAAGGAGCCGAGACGATTATTTTCTACTTTGGCATGGCCGCTTCCATCAGCATGACGGATCTGCTTACTGGCATTGCATCCGCCCTCATCCTGCTTGCGATCATCGGCTATGCTTTTATGAAGCTAAGCAGCCGTATCCCGGTGCGTCCTTTCTTTTTCATTGCCAGCATGCTGCTCTACTATATGGCCTTCAAATTCATCGGGGCGAGCATTCATTCCCTGCAAGTGACGGGTATGCTGCCTGTACACAGCTCAGAATCTCTCTTTCATGTGCCGGATCTCGGTGTGTATGCGAATTGGGAGACGACTGTGCCACAGCTTGCCGTGCTGCTGATTGTGCTGCTCAACCTGTTGCTGAATGGACGGAAGAAATCTGGCAAAGTGCTTGCCTCTCAATAAGGAAAACCCCGATCCTCCTGATGGATCGGGGTTTTCGCTTATTTCGTCACTGTCACATAAATCGTAACGGTTTTTCCTTCATACTCTGCAATGATTTCCACTTCACCCGAAGAAATAGCCGTAATGACACCGTCTTTCACGACAGCAATCCCTTCGTCACTGGAAGTCCACTTGGCCTCGTCAGACACATCGGCTTTGGTCCGATCATTGTATAACGCATTCAAGGTAATGGACTGTTCATTATCCACAGACAACTTCACAAAATTTTTGTTTGATGAAAGGCGCTCCAGGATTCTTTCCTCGATCACGGAGATGCTCATCGAAACCTTCTTGCCTGTAATCACGGTCACAAAAGAAAAAGACCCATATGTCAGTTCTACAAACCTGACATGCGGGTCTATAAACAATAGTCGCATCATTTGGGCATGATTACTTCTTCGCTTTGTGCATCTTGCAGCAAATCAAACACCCGATTCGGGCTGACCGGCAGTCGATCAATCTTCACGTGAAAGGGAGCCAGCGCGTCCACGACGGCGTTGGCAATCGCGGCAGGAGTAGAAATGGCTCCACTCTCGCCCACACCTTTTACCCCGAGCGGGTTGCGGGTAGAGTAATATTCCTGTTCGCCCTGCACCGCGACAGGCACCTCCATCGAGGTCGGCAGCAGATAATCCATATAGGTTCCTGTCAGCAACTGTCCGTTCTCATTGTGGACGACCTCCTCGTACAGAGCTGTTCCGATCCCCTGCGCGAATCCGCCCTGGACTTGCCCCTCCACGACCATCGGATTGATGACACGTCCACTGTCATGGACGATGTAGTAATTCTTGATTTTCACAAATCCCGTCTCGATGTCCACTTCCACCACTGCTGCATGAACCGAAGAAGAGTACGTCACGGTCGGTGGAACGAAGTAATGCGTCGCTTCCAGGCCCGGGTCCATCCCTTCCGGCACCTTGCAGCGCATTCCTGGCGCGGCGGCAGCTGCCAGTTCGGGGAAGGTGATCTTTTTCTCTGGCTGGCTGACCGCATAAATGACCCCGTCTTTCATCGTCAATTCCTCCGGTGCGATCTCCAGTACATTGCCCGCTACAGCCAGCATTTTCTCACGCAATTTGACAGAAGCCAAATGCGCCGCGGAGCCTGCATTTACCGCACTGCGGCTGGCATACGTCCCCGCCCCGTAACCCAGAGCGACCGTATCTCCGTTTTTCACGGTGACGCGATCCAGGCTTACCCCAAAGACATCTCCGGCTACCTGGCCGAATACCGTCTCATGGCTTTGGCCTTGCGAAGAGGACCCTACGTGCAGGATCACCTGGCCGGACGGGTCAATGCTGACTTTTGCCCCCTCAAACGGCCCGACACCCGTTCCCTCTACATTGGAAGAAAAGCCGATCCCGATGTACTTGCCTTCTTGTCTCCACCGCTCCTGATTCGCCCGGATCTCCTTGAAGCGAGACATCTCCAAGGCCATCTCGAAGGCTTCCGGATAATTGCCGCTGTCATAGATCAACTCGCCGCCGTCTTTATAGTACATCCCTTGGCTGTACGGCATTTCTTCGGCCGGGATGATATTTTTCAGCATGACCTCCACAGGATCCATCCCGAGTTCACGGGCGATCATGTCGACGATGCGGTCCATGGCAAAGACCACTTCCGGTCTCCCGGCACCGCGATACGGTACGTTGGGGGTTTTGTTCGTCAGAGCGATGCGGCAGGTCAGGTCGAATACCGGTATCTTGTACGCCCCGCGAAAATGAGCCGCGCTGTTGTAGGCACAGGTCAGGGCAAAGTAGTTGATCGCTCCTACGTCCAGCACGAAATCATCTTTTACGCCCAGGATGGTTCCGTCCTTGGTATAGGCTACCTCCAGGGCGTGAATCTGGTCACGGGAATGACGGGCGCCGCTCATATGCTCCATCCGGTCTTCGATCCAGCGCACTGGGCGCTTCAACTGCTTGGCCAGATACGCCAGCAGCACTTCCTCCGGATAAAGGCCTCCTTTTGGACCAAAACCGCCGCCGACATCAGGAGCGACCACGCGGATATTCTGCTCGACCAATCCGAGCAGCTTCGCGACATAGTGGCGGATTTCAAAAGGCATCTGCGTAGAGCTCCAGATGTTGAGAAAGTCCGTGCGATTGTCATACGAGGCGACCACCCCGCGCGTCTCGATCGGATTGGACCCGACGCGAGGAGAAGTAAAACGTCCTTTGATTACGTGGTCGGCTTTGCTTACTGCCTCTTCCCAGGAACCTACGGGGAGGTGGAAATAGGCTTGCATATTGTCGTCCAGATCGTCTTGAACCAGCGGAGCGCCTTCCTTCAGCGCTTCAAAGGGATCAACCACGGCTGGCAGCGGTTCGTAGTCGATTTTTACCAGAGCAGCAGCATCCTCTGCGATATAGCGGTTTTTCGCTACGATGCAAACGACATTTTGCCCTACATATTTGACCTTTCCCGTCGCCAATACAGGCTCGACATTATGCTTCATGATCGGCTTGATCTGATCTTCGATATGCTTCGGCAGGCGACAGTGCGACTCCATCTCGGACATGAGCCCCACTTTCCCCACCAGATCCTCACCGGTAATGACTGCATAGACATCATCCAGAGCCAGCGCTGCGGATCTGTCGATGCTTTTAATCCGGGCATGGGCATACGTGCTGCGGATGAATGCCGCTTCCGCCATATTGTCCATCCGGATATCGGCTACGTACTGTCCGGTCCCTGTCACAAAACGATAATCTTCTTTGCGTCGAAAGCTTTGCCCAATCAGGTTCGCCATGGATTCAACCTCCTTGTTTGGCAAGCGCCTGGGAAGCTTGCTCAACAGCTTTTACAATATTCGCGTACCCCGTACAGCGGCACAGGTTGCCAGAGATTGCTTCGCGAATCTCCCCTTCGCTCGGATTCGGATTCTCCTGGAGAAAATCAACCAGGGTCATCATGAAACCAGGCGTGCAAAAGCCGCATTGCAAGGCGTGATTGTCAGAGAAAGCCTGCTGCAGCGGGTGCAGGCTGCCGTCCTCCCTTGCCAGCGATTCTACGGTATCAATCGCAAAGCCATCAGCTTGCACTGCGAGCATCAGGCAGGAACGAGCCGCTTTTCCATTCACCAGTACGGTACAGGCCCCGCACACGCCGTGCTCGCAGCCCAGATGCGTTCCCGTCAGGCGCAATTGCTCGCGGATAAAGTCGGATAGCAGCATACGGGTCTCGACTGTCTCCGTGCGTTTTTTTCCATTTACTGTAACCGTAATCTCCATGGTTTTCATCGCGAAATCCCTCCTGCCCGTTGAATCGCTGTTTGCAACGCCCGTTTGGTCAAGGTTTTTACCAAGGAGCGTCTGTAGCTTGCCGATCCGTGCAAATCACCGTCCGGATCCACACTTTCACTCGCCATCTCGCCAGCCTCTTCCAAGAGGGAATTGTCTGCTGCCTTGCCAATCAGGAAGTCCTCGACAGACTCCAGCACACAAGGAACCGGGTTGGCGCCGCCAGCTGCCAGACGGGCCAAAGCAATTTCCTGATTTTCATTCAGCTCGACCACAGCGGCTACCTCTACGAGAGCAAAATCTCCGTGACGACGCGCTACCTCCGTGAAAGCATAACCGGCCGCATTCGAAATGACCGGGAAACGGACTTCTTTGATCATCTGATCCGGCTGCAGGGAGGTCAGCAGATACGTCAGGAAAAACTCCTCCGCTGCCAGCGTCTCCTCGCCGTCCGCGTGCGCAATCACAATCTCCCCGCGCAGTGCGGCCAGTACACACGGCAGTTCAGCAGAAGGATCTGCATGCGCGATGCTGCCTCCGACCGTCCCTCTTTGCCGAATCTGCGCATGTCCGATCCATTTCACCGCTTCCAGCAGCAACGGGCAATGCTTCGCGACCAAAGGCGACTGTTCCAGCTCGACATGCCTGGTCAAAGCTCCAATCGCCAGATAGCCATCCTCCTCGCGAATGTAGGAGAGCCCCTCCACCCTGCCGATGTCAATCAAGTATTTTGGCGTCGATAGCCGCATGTTGAGGACGGGAATCAGGCTTTGGCCTCCCGCAATAATTTTGGCATCCTCGCCCAGGTCAGCGAGGTATTGCAGCGCCTCTTCCAGACTTGCAGGTCGCAGGTATTCAAACGAAGCTGGTTTCATCATGCTCCCCCATTCTTCACTTGTTTTTCGATCGCTTTGAAGAATTGGCCCGCCATGAATTTGGCGATTCCCCCCAATACACGCCCTCCTACACTTGCGATCATTCCGCCGATCTCCGCATCACAGTTCCAGACCAGCGTGCAGCCTTTATCGGTCGGCAAAAGCTTGCAGTCCATCTTCGCTTTTACATGCCCGGGAGAACCGCTTCCCTCTGCCAGCAGCATGTAGTGCGCCCCCGCTTCGACATCCTCCAGCTTGACTTTGCCGGTGTACTCCCCTTTTACAGCAGCGACTCCAAGCTTCATCACGACGTCGTATTCCCCTTGGCCTGTCAGATCCAATCGTTCGCAACCGGGGATAGCCCCTTTTAAAATTTCTGGATCGTGTAGAGCATCCCAAATATGCTGTACACTGTTCGCAAATTTTGCTTCTCCTGACAATTGCATCGTCTGTGTCACTCCCTCGCTGTTTTTGGTTCCCCTGTCTTTTCCTTCAGTTTAGTCTTGATTTTATATAATTTAAAATACATAATCACTTATGAATTGATAGACAATAAGGCATAAGGGGTGGGTTGTCCGTGGATCTGTTGCAACTGAAGTATTTTCAAGTCGTCGCCCGTCTGGAACATATGACCCGAGCTGCTGAAGAGCTTCACATCTCTCAGCCCTCTTTGAGCAAAATGATCAGCAGATTGGAAAAGCATCTGGGAGTCCCCTTGTTTGATCGGCATGGCAAGCAAATTCGCCTGAATCGCTTCGGAAAAATTTTTCTCAATCGCGTCGACCGCGTCTTTGCTGAACTGGAAGAGGGTCAGTATGAACTGGCAGATCTCACGGGTCTGGAGCGAGGACAAGTCATTCTTGCCGCCTCTACCGGCCGCTTGCTCCCCGAACTGTTAAGCGCTTTTCTCAAAAAGTACCCCCATGTCAATATCAAGCTGCTCCAAGGCACTTCACAGGAGTGCCAAAATCTTCTGGAACGCGGGGAGGCGGATTTGATCATCACCCACCCCTTGATTCGCGATCCCAAATTCAAGAATGTCCCCCTGCTCCATGAGAAAATGTTTCTGGCCGTCCCCCCCAACCATCGCCTGGCGAATCAAAAGAAGGTCTGGCTTCGCGATGCTGCTGAAGAAACCTATATCAGTCTCGTCATGTCCTACGAATTGACCCAGACTACTTTGGACATGTGCCAAGACAGTGGTTTTGTTCCCAACATTGCCTTTGAATGCAACGATGCGGAAGTGATTCTGCGCATGGTTCACAACGGACTTGGCGTCGCTTTGATCCCGCAGCACTGGTGGAAGCACGGGTACATGCCCAAGGATTCACCGGTCTACCTTCCCTTGGAGGACCGCCATTCCCAAAGGATTATCGGTCTCTCCTGGGTGGAATCCCGGTATATCACGCTGGCTGCCCGCGAGCTGATCCGATTTACGATCGATTATTTTGAGCATACCTACCCATCGCTAGCGGAGAAGTCGGCTAATCAGGCATGAATTTTGCTTTTGCCATGCAGCGCGGCCGCCTGTCTGCCGTTGCGCATGGCCAGGAGCTGGGAGACGATGCTGAGTGCGACCTCATCCATCGTCTCGGCTCCCAGATCGAGACCGACCGGGGCATGGATCGGACCGCAGGAGAACGTTTTTCCTATCTGGACAAGCATCTCCTCCGTTCGGGACAGCGGTCCGAGTACCCCGATAAAGCGCGGACGGCTGCGAAGAGCCAGCTCCAGACTGGCTTGATCCCGCTCCAGATGATGGTTCATAATCACCCACCAGCTATCCAGCATCTGTGCCGGGTCTGCATCAGCTGGAGACTGGACGAGATGATGGGCCGCTGGAAAAGCCTGAGGAGTATTAAAGCCTGCACGAGGGTCCAGCACCGTGACGGAAAAGCCGCTGCGTGCCGCCAATTCTGCCACCGGGCGAGCATCCAGGCCCGCCCCTGCAATGACCAATCGCTCGCTGGGTCTTACCACATCCATATAGTAGCGTCGGGTCCCGAACCGCATGACCTCAGCCCTGGTTTGCCTGCCAAAACGGGCTCTCGCCTGGTCCAGCACTTCTACCGGAAGACGATCCACATCTCCGAAGGCCCGTCCATCCCGTTTCATGAGGACACGGGCGCCGTCTACGATCTCCAGGATCAGTGCAAAGCTCTCATCCTGTTGGAGCGCTTCGTCCGTCAGTCTCCAAAAAGAGTCATCAGGTGTGACAGGAAGGATGCCCACCTCCAAAGTGCCCTTGCAGCCGATACCCAAGCTCCATACTTCACTTTCGCTCAGATCGTAGCGTTGCAGATGCGGCTTGCCTGTCTGCATCACCTTTTCCGCCCAGCCGTACAGATCCCCCTCCAAACAACCGCCGCTTATTGTCCCGAAGATGTGTCCATCCTCTGCCATCATGATTTTGCTGCCGGGCAGCCTGTAGGCAGAGCCTTCGACATGCATCAGCATCAGCAGCGTCGTTTTGCGGCCTTCTTGCCATGCCGTATGGATTTGTCTCATTACCTCGCGTAATTCCTGCAATCGTGACACCGTTGCATCCCTCCTGTAGCCGTCCCTCTTTGTTGACTTTTTAATAGCCTTTGCGCATGAGTCCCAGGCAAAGAATGAGTGAAATCAGAATAAAGCTCATCAAAGCCAGGAACCCGCCGGTAAAGGAACCTGTCATCTGGCTGACGGCACCGACGACCATCGGACCGATAGCTGCCAGCGCATAGGAAATACTTCCGAATATTCCGCCAATTCTTCCCATTACTTGCGGCGAAGCAACCTTATGCAGCATCGTCATGGTCAACGCAGCAGGCATCAGCAATACGCTGATCAGCAGGATGCTGAGAATCTGCGCCATGAGAGCGCTTGCGGTAAACATCGACATCAAAAGAAACAAGATAATACAGGCACTCGCTCCGCCGACGAACACAGCCCTTTTCATATAGCGGTCAGACAGGAAGCCGGAGCCCATCTGCACCAGAATCGCCAACCCATACCCGGCCGCATTGACGAATGCCGACTGAACGAATGGAATGCCCTTTACTTCTGTCAAATAACTGGGCAAAAAGGTCGAGATTCCGAAAAAACCAATGGAGATACATCCGTATACGGTGGTGAGCACCCAGAAAACAGGGTTTTTCAGAACTGCTTTTACCTCACCGGTGCCAGCCAATTCCTTTTTGTTTGTCGAGACACCTTTTTCGATGTACTCTTTTTCCGTGGTGTTGACCGCGTAGTGATGGCCTGGACTATTGCGAACCATCGCCCAGAACATGATCAGCGAAAACAGGGAAATCGCTGCGAGTGCATAGTAGCTTTCCCTCCAGCCGTAAGACTCTGCCACCATGGCAATGGTCGGAAGGCCAATCACCGGTCCGAGAGAATTCCCGTTGAACCAGAGCGCCTGTGCTTTTGCCTGTTCATTGCTGGGGAACCATTTAGCAGTCAAAGTCAGGGCGATCGGATACAGCACCCCTTCACTAATACCGAGGATCGAACGAGACCAGAGCAGCGCAGAGACCGATTCCGCCAGGCCGCCCAGGACCATCGCGAAAACCCAGAAGAAAATACCGATGAGCCCGCTTTTGAAAGCTCCGATCCGGTCGACCACAAATCCCCAACCTAGCTGACCGATGGCATACGTAACGAGGAAGATGCTGCTCAGTGAGCCTTTGATCGCGCCGTCCGTAATCCCCAAATCTTGCAGGAAGGGCTTGTTCGCCAGCAAAATATTGATGTTGGACTTGTCGATCATCGAAACCGTAAATAAGATAAGCAATGGTAATCCGACATAAATCCATCTTGCCCTTGTCATTTTTTCCGGCAATGTTCCTGCAGCAGTACCCATTTGGCTCAAGGCAATTCCCCCTATGAATAGAATGATGATGCATATCGAGCATTGTACTGTTCATTTTTCATAATTTGAAATATAAAAATAATTATTACTTCATGCGCTTGCGATCATATAGCGGGGAATACGAGAAGCAAAAAACCGCGAAGAATCCGGACAGAAGTCCTTGATCTTCGCGGTTATACGCTTAATAAAGCAAGTAAGAGTGATCTCTGTAATACCGTATGAACTTGGTTTCTGTTTTTTCTTCCAGATGCCGCCACTCTTTTTCCAGTAGCATTTGATCTTCCGTGCTGATCTGATAAGCAGCAGCCGTATCTCCTCTGCTTTTCAGATACTGAATGCGATAAGCCGTGGGAGGATGCGTGCTATCCAATCTCACGTCCGCGCTTTGTTCCATTCTTCTAACCCGTTCGATTTCACTGGCGGGAATTTGCCCAAACTGGGATCTGATTTCCTCGGCTGCGCTTCCAATAGCGCCGCCCGTCAAGATGCGTTGCATGGCAAAGGCAAAGATGTGCTCCAGGTGCAGCTTTTCCAGCAGAGCCAATTTGGCCTGAAGCCCCCCTACCTGAACAGCGAGGCTGTCTGCCAAATACTCCGCGCGCTGCTTGTTTTGCCAAAGTAAATGGGCCAATACAAACACGATCCCTTCAATTCCTTTGGACAAAAGCAGCAATAGCAGATTGATTGGAACCATTGCCAACTCAACCAGACTGCCGTTGCGCTCAAGAATCTGATCTGGCTTGATGAAATACCGCCATTCCATTAACGTGCGGATCGCAGTCCCCACAAAAACGCCGCGTGTGGAATCGCCATTCACGCCATGCCCCAGCTCATGTCCAAGGAGCGCTACAAACTCCTCTGGTTTCAGTACGCTAATCAATGGCACGCCAAGATGAATCACGTTTTTTCTGGACAGGCCATAGCTTCCGAAAGCTGCATTATACGCAAAATCTATTGTAATGCCATCAACCTTTTTTGCTCCCATCTTTTCGCTGATCTCATCCACAATTCGATAAAGGGTAGGAAATTCGGTCCGGCTTACGATATCCTTCGGCATTTTCCCGATCCTCGGCCTCGTCACCCATGCCACGATCAGGCATAGCAACGCTGCAGCCATGAAGAAAAAATTTCCCCACCCTGCGATTGCCAGCCAAATCCCGCAAAACAGGATCACCACGCTGGTTAGATGGACGGCTCCCGCGATCAGATAGGCAAAGACTACTCCCAAACTCGTCGGTTTGGACATGGGTTCGGTCATGACCGATTGCAGAAGCTTTTCGCCAGCAAAGTTCCCGATTTTCAGATAGTAGCGCTCAAATAGTGTCGGGTTCTTTGCCTTGTGGAGAGGGTTTAGATTCCAATTGCAACCCTGGCACCATGGTATATATCCTTTGACAGCAACAATTTCCTCCCCGCATTCGGGACAGGCTTGCTTTTGTACAGACAGCACCGATTCGCTTGTAACCACCATTCAACACTCTCCATCACTTATGATCAGGGTATTCTTATACAGCCATTTAACTATATATTTGAAAAATTTCCAACAAAAAAACAGACATACGATTCATCACCGCAGTCTGTTTCCCTGTCATTTATCCTGTTATGTCTGGGGTTCCTTCATTGGACCGTGTCCGCTCAGCCGCAAGCTGCCTGTAATGCTCGGTCAGCTCGGGATATTCTTTGAGCGCCTGCTTGCCTTTTTCACTGATGCCATAGATGCCACGACGGATCTTTTCAAACCACCCATCGTAATTCATCTGCAGGATCGCTTGTGTCTTTTCACCCGTCCCCGATTGGCGCAGTGCTTTTGGAGCCGAGGGGCCCAAAAAATCCAGCCAAAAGGCGATCTGAAGGCAATTTTCCTTGTACGCCGTCATAATCTTCGTCTGGGAGCTTCCCCCCACGTTGAAATCTCCATGCCTGCCCTCTATTTCACGGAGTACCCGTTGGCGTTTTTGCTTGCTGCGCTGCATGCTCTTGGCCCGATCGAACGGCGCAGGTGAAAATACCTCTGCCACAGTGCCGCCCTGTTGCAACGAGACGAGCAGCAGACCGCACTCCAGCCTGCGCACCAGGTGGCAGATGTCTTTCCACTTTCGCGAAAACAAGCTGATTTTAGGTTTGGGGACCGCGATATAGACAAGCTCGGTCAGGCGTTGTCGTTTCGTTGCCTGGACCAGCAGCTCCACACTCAGATGGCGCTTCATCTCCACGATAATCAGTTCGTCGTCTTTGACCGCGGTCAGATCACAATGCTTGACTTCCCCTTTGACCTCATATCCCTGTTTTGTGAAATGCTTCACAAGTGGCTCGTAAAGATCGACTTCGTACATTTTTTCAGGATTTTTTTTATGGTTTACTCTTCTAGAAACCATAGCGGATCATCACAATCCTCGTCCCCGTTGTAATTGATCAAAATCTCTTCCCCGGCGGTGATATCCCGATAGGCATAGAAATCAAACGTATGGTTGTCAAAATTGATCTCGTACGTGGCATTCGGCTCATAGGAGTGGTTGAACAGCATGCCGTATCCCAGCAAAATGCAGGTGTGGTTCGCTCCATACTCGAACGCGTAATCAGCCAGCAAGGTCTTTTCGATGTGCTCGTGCTCTTCATTCAGATAAGGCAAAACAGGTGCCTCATGAAGCAGTTCACCTTTTGCAATGTCACGTGTCGCAAAAACGCCTCTGTTCAACTCACCATTGCTCAGTTTGGAAGTTTTTATTTCTACCATTTTTCATCTCCTGTGTTCCGACTCTGGAATCATCAAGCTCCTTGTAAGCATGACAGGTGATCCCAGGGAAATCAACCCTTTTGTCCCAGACAGAAAAAACCAGCTCAACTCTCACAAGAGAGGTTGAACCGGTTTTCCAACAACTACGCCTTACTTTTTGGACTCAAGCTGTCTGCAATGACCGCGATGGCATCGTCACCCGTTACCGGTATCCAGAGAAGGGTTGTATATATACAAGCCTTGATTTTATACCTGTTGTCCATCATCGTTCCGGAATCTGCCGAAGACGCTTTCACTTGGCAGGAGCGACGGTGCCGACTCTGCTTAAAAAACGATTCATCAAAAGCGGCAGCGACACCAGAATGGGCGGATCATCTGGACTCGGCAGATGGAGCATCACCTGCTGATGCGGGACCACCGAATCGGGCTTCACTGTAATCGGTTTATGCGAACGGGTACGCAAGGTGGTATGCGGCAACAAAAAATCGATTGCCTGCGTCCCCCAAGGTATCGAAGTTGCCATTAAATAGTAGACGCCCGGCTTGACGTCCGCAAAACAGAAATCTCCGAGAGAGGAAAGCAAGGTCCCATACAGGGGCAGCCCTTCAGGAATCGGCTTGGGAAACAATCCGATCAGGATCACACCCTCAAACGGCACGATCGAGTGGACTGTTCCTGAAATTCTGCCGTATGTCTGAACAGCAGGCTGTGGGCCGCGCCAATCCTCTAATTGCCGCAAGGAGCGAAAAAGCGTCTCAGCTTCTACGGAAGAATTCCGAAAAGACGAGGGCGTCACACCGACTCTCTCCGTAAACCTTGTCGTGAAGGTTCCCAGGCTCTGCTGGCCGATCTCCAGCGCAATATCGCGTATGCCCAGATTGGTGCGCAGCAATAAATCCTTCGCTTTCTGCAGCCGCGCCGCTGAGACGTAGTACAAAGGCGGAAGACCTACCCTGGCTTTGAAGATGCGGGTGAAATGATAGGGACTGTAGGAGACCTCTTTTGCTAAACGATCCAATAGCAGAGGCTCATCCAGATGCTGATGAATATAGGCAATTACCTCGTCGATTTCAGAATAACGGTCGACCACTATTCGCGACACTCCCATCCGCCCTTGACCATTCAAGAACAATCGTTCGCATCTATTTTATCATGGATCGGAAAATTATGGAACCGCCTTTGGACATAAAAAAGAGATGGGGCCAATCAGCCCACATCCCTGCTCCCATCTATTCTTTTGGCACTGCATTTTCATCCATGTATATCAGCTCCCAAATATGTCCATCGAGATCCTGGAAGCTCCAGCTGTACATGAAGCCGTGATCTGCCAGGTCATTCGCTTCCTTGCCGCCAGCCGCCAAGGCTTTCTGAACCAGCTCGTTTACTTCCTCCCTGCTGCTCGCGGACAAGGCTACCAGGACTTCTGTACTCTTTGTCGCATCAGCTACTTCCTTTTTGGTGAACGTTTGGAAAAAGCTTTTCACCAGCAGCATGGCGTAGATATTCTCGCCAATCACCATGCAGGTTGCCTTTTCATCGGTAAATTGTGGATTGAACGTAAATCCCAGCGCAGTAAAGAACTCGACTGACTTCTGCAAGTCCTCGACAGGCAAATTCACAAAAATCTGCTTTGCTTGATAACCCATGTCATTCATTCCTCCTCAGTATCATTCCCTCTGATACCATCTTAACAGGATATCGCCTACTGGATTTCTTCTCGATTGCGCTTCTTCCCCTGGTTCATTGCCTTAGATTTCATCAAAAAGGGATAAGCATCCAATCTCCTGGTTTACCTCCTGCATACACAAAGAAGAAGTCTGTTGAAAAAGGAGAGGTGAACATGGAATTCTGGATTGGCCTGCTGCTCTTTGGGGGTATCATGGCAATCGTCCTGTACCGACACTGGGATCGCAGACAGGATGCAAAGTGGCATGCTCACGTCCCCAATCAGTTGATCGTCAGCTTTCATGATGGTGTGACGCCCACTCAGATCGAGGAGATTCACAAAAAGGCGAAATGTGAAATGATGGATCACGATCCCGAGTTGGGGATCTATAAGATTTCCTCCAAGCGAAAGATGCGAAGAATTCTGAAGCATTATCAGGGCCTGGCAGAAATCGCGTTTGTCGAGCCCAATTATCTGTTCCAAGCTTCCGCTGCTCCCAATGATCCCTATTTCTCGCTGTATCAGTACGGCCCGCAGCGAATAGCCGCTCCCGCTGCCTGGGATGTCACACAGGGAACTCCGGCCGTCAAAATTGCGGTGGTGGACACAGGTGTGCAATTGGACCATCCCGAATTGCAGCCCAAACTCGTACCAGGCTACGACTTTGTCAACAACTCCCCCCAACCGATGGATGGAAACGGTCACGGTACCCATGTGGCTGGCATTGCCGCTGCCGCAACCAATAACAGCTTTGGAATTGCTGGAGTCTGCCCGCTGGCATCGATCATGCCCATCCGCTCCTTGGACAATACGGGAAGCGGGGAATTGATGAACGTCGTACGCGGAATCGTCTACGCGGCCCAACAGGGGGCACAGGTAATCAACCTCAGTCTGGGCTCTCCCGCTGCCTCCGCCTCGCTGCAATCCGCGATTCAATATGCCTGGGATCGCGGGGCGGTCATCGTTGCCGCCGCGGGAAATGCCGGTTCCGCTCTTCCCAGCTATCCGGCCAACTACCCCAATGTCATCGCAGTCGGCTCCACCAATGAGCGCGAAGAGAAATCCGCATTTTCCAATTACGGCCGCTGGGTAGATGTCGCGGCACCCGGCGAAAACATTCTCTCCACCTATCCAGGCAGCTACTATGCCTACCTAAGCGGGACCTCCATGGCTGCGCCGCACGTGTCCGGTATTGCCGCCTTGCTGGCTTCCCAAGGGAAAACAAACGCACAGATTCAACGGGCCATCAAGACCACCTCGGACCCGATCCCCGGCACCGGCACCTACTGGCTCTACGGCAGAGTCAATGCGGCCAAAGCGGTTCAAGCCACTTGATAAAAAAAGCAGACCTTGTATCTCGACAGGTCTGCTTTCCTCTATTATTATTCGCCCAAATCTACGTTGTGGTACACTTGCTGGACGTCTTCCAAATCGTCCAGGGCATCGATCAATTTTTCAAATTGAGCTTGGGAATCTTCAGGAAGCGTCACTTCATTTTGCGGCAGCATCGTAATTTCCGCTACGCTAAATTCTGAAATCCCTGCCTGTTTCAATGTTTCTTGCACAGCGTGGAATTGATCCGGTTCGGCGTATACAATGACGGATCCGTCTTCATCCAGCACATCGCGAACGTCTACATCCGCTTCCATGAGGATTTCCAGCACTTCATCCGCTGATTTGCCTTCGAGACCGATGACGGCAGTCGCATCGAACATATACGCGACAGATCCGCTTACTCCCATATTTCCACCGTTTTTGTTAAAGGCAGCGCGCACTTCGGATGCTGTGCGGTTTACGTTGTTGGTCAAGGCATCCACAATCACCATGGAGCCGTTGGGACCAAATCCTTCATAACGGAGCTCGTCGTAGTTTTCGTCAGAGCCGCCCTTCGCTTTTTCAATGGCACGGTCGATAATCGCTTTTGGCACATTGTACGTCTTCGCGCGCTCGAGAACGACCTTCAGTGTGCGATTTGATTCCGGATCTGGCTCACCCTGCTTGGCAGCCACGTAGATTTCACGTCCAAATTTTGCGTAAATGCGACTGGTGCTTGCATCTTTGGACGCTTTCTTTTCTTTGATATTGTTCCACTTACGACCCATACCGTTCCACTCTCTTTCATTCGTGTAGAATTGTTTTCTATCAGACATCAAAAACTATAAAAAGTTCATAAGCATTTTGCTGACGAACCATATGAATAAAAGCTGCCTCTCATCTAGCACTAGATTATATTATACCTCAATTTCATCATTTGCAATGCGGGTTTCCGGCAAGTTCCAGCAACCTGCGCCACAGCAAAAAGCCGCCCCGATCGACAGGCGGCAAATTTTTAAGCAGGCTCTTCTTTCCGAACCAACCGTTCCAGCAGCAGGCAACTGGCTACACCCATCAGCAGACCGTTGCTGATTAAGGGACTCAGGAAAGGAGGTACAAGGAACAGGAAGGAAGAGGGAATAAACATGCAACCCGTACCGATCATGATGGAGATGCCCACGATATACAATTGTCTTTCTCCCAATCCGTCACGCCCGATTTCTTTCAATCCCATGCCAAGCATATTCACAAAGGAAAGGAAGATACTGGCGTACCCTACAGAGACCGGAATCGAGGCAAACAACCCCGTTACAGCAGGAAAAAAGCTGATCACCACCAGCAAGACATTTCCCAAGAGAAAAGGCAGCTTTTCTTTCATCCGCGTGGTCATAATAAACCCTGCCGTATACGAGAGCGGTACAAAGCTGACTGTAGCAAAAGTAGCCGATAACAGCTGGCTGCCTCCCATAATCAAGCCAGTGCGCTTTTCATTTACCTCATTCTTATTCTCGAGTACTTGACCCACTGCTTCCATACTGGCAATCATGTTGCTCAGCAAAAGCAGAGTCACGATCACCGATGTGAGAATAATGCCTCCATCCCATTCCGGCCAGCCAAATGAAAACACTCCAGGCAGGGTAAACCACGATTGGCTGGCTTCTCCGAATGGTTCCTGAAGTCCAAAAATTTGAAATAGCGACCACCCAAACAGGATCGAAATCAATACGGAATAGTTGCGCAAAAAAGGCAAGCTGCTGCGAGCAAGAATGAATGACAAAATCAGCGTAGCGATAGCGATAGACGTCGCTTTCCAGTCAAAAGAGGTTGACGCAGTGCCTAGAATCCCATTTACAAAGGGGCCGCTCATCTGCACAACCAAGAGAATAAAATACGTGCCGATGACCGCAGGCGTAAACAGTCGGCGAATCACGGCAATCCATCCGCAAATGCTCATGATGACAAACAAGACGCCGCTGAAGACAAGGCCCAGTCCAAGCGCCGGCAGAATGGACCGAGACTCCTCTCCCGTTGCTGTGCCGAGTGACCCGAACAGAAGAAATACTCCCCACCAAAGAGCAGCGGGGCCTTCCATGATCGGCAAGCGGTGTCCCCACCATGTCTGTACAAGCGCGACGATCCCCAATACGAATAGCGTGCGTTGCACAAACTCGCCGATTTCCAGGGGGGACATGCCATAAGCCTGACCGATCGCCAATGGAGCCACTACGCTTCCAGCGAGGATAAACATGGCCCATTGCAAGGTTGACAATGCCAATCTCATTTTATAGAACCCCGAATTCCTCGTCACGCAGATTGGTAATAAACATATGTCCAGGAGCGTGCGTAATCATAATTTCCGGCTTCGACTGCATCGCGACGGCTTGCGGTGTAACTCCACATGCCCAAAAGACGGGAACCTCTCCGTCTCGGATGGTGACGGGATCACCGAAGTCGGGCCTGTCGATTGCTTGAATCCCGATGACACTGGGATCGCCGATGTGTACAGGAGCCCCGTGAACGGCTGGAAAACGAGACGTCACCTGTACCGCCCGCACCACTTGCTCATGAGGAACCGGACGCATGCTGACCACCATCGGACCTGAGAATGCACCAGCGCTCTTGCATGCGATATTGGTGATGTACATCGGTACATTGCAATCTTGTTCGATGTGTCGGACCGGGATGCCATTTTCCAGCATCGCCCTCTCAAACGTAAAGCTGCACCCCAATAAAAAGGCGACCATGTCATCTTGCCAAACGTGTTCAATGCTGGTTGTTTCTTCGGTCAGCACGCCATTTCGATACACGCGATATTTCGGAATGTCCGTGAGCAGATTGGCATCCGGCGCAACCAGCGAAGGGATCGCCGACCCTGCGTCGGTTACATCCAGGACCGGGCAAGGTTTGGGATTGCGCTGACAAAACAATAAAAAATCAAATGCAAGCGATCGCGGCAAAATGGCCAGATTCGCCTGTGTATATCCGTTCGCCATGCCTGCTGTTGGCTTTTGCCAACGTCCTTCTCTAATCCATTGACGAGATTCTTGCGGAGTCATAGCAGCTATGGAACTCATGCAGGATTCCTCCTTCAGCCTAATAAAGTACCGCAGTATATGATGATATCATACCTGCGGCAGGATTGGTCATTCGTTTATGACATCAGTTTCGGCAATTCATTTATCAAGGTATAGATGCCCATGATCGCCATGGAGACTACGACGATTCCGCCGAAAATGGTCATCCACATCGGATGCTTGTAGTCGCCCACGATTTTTTTCTGATAGGCGGCAAACAGCATGACACCCAGTGTGATCGGCAAAATCAATCCGTTCAAGGCTCCTACCAGCACGAGAATCTTAACCGGGCGGCCGACGATCAGAAACACCAGCGTTGAAACCGCAATGAAGCCGATAATGATCCATTTGTTGGCTCGCTCCAGTGCCGGATGAAAGGTGCGGATAAAGGAGACAGATGTATAGGCACAGCCAATCACGGAAGTAATAGCTGCAGCCCAAATGACAATCCCAAAGATCTTGTAGCCAATGTCACCCGCTGCCAACTGGAAGACGGATGCCGGTGGATTTGCTGGATCCAATTGCAGACCTTGGGAAACAACTCCGAGTACAGCGAGGAATAATACGACCCGCATGATGGAAACGACGATGATCCCTGACATGGAGCTTTTCGTCACTTCCGGCAAAGCCGCTCTCCCTTTCACGCCTGCATCCAACAGACGGTGGCCGCCCGCAAATGTAATATAGCCGCCCACTGTTCCGCCGACCAGGGTTACGATAGCCAAGACGTCAATGGTGTCTGGAACAAAGGATTTGATAACTGCTTCTCCAACTGGCGGGGAGGATACAGCGGCCACGTAGATCGTAAGACCAATCATGATGAAGCCCATAATCTGGGCGAAGCGGTCCATGAGTTTTCCTGCTTCACGAACGAGAAAAATACCAATAGCAATAATTGCGCTTACTAGTGCGCCCGTCTCAGCGGGAATACCGAACAACACATTCAGGCCCAGGCCTGCACCAGCCACGTTCCCGATATTAAAGGCCAAGCCGCCCATGACAATCAGCAACGCCACCAGATAGCCCATACCCGGCAGTACCATGTTTGCAATATCCTGGGCTCTTTTTTCTGACACCGCAATGATGCGCCACACGTTCATCTGCGCTCCGATATCCAGGATAATGGACATCAAAATCACGAATCCAAAGCTTGCAAGCAACGTTTGTGTAAATACGGTAGTTTGTGTCAGAAAACCGGGTCCAATCGCTGATGTTGCCATCAGGAAGGCTGCCCCCAAAAGCAGACTCAATTTGGATTGTTTCATAGAATGGATTCACTCCGTTTTTTGGTAGTCTGTTTTTTCTTTTTTCTCTCAAAGTGACATAGCTTTGACTTCTACCCCGGTTTTCTCCAAAGTCTCGCGAATTTCGCGCGCGAATGACAGAGCGTGTTCGCCGTCCCCATGAATGCAGACTGTCTCCGCCTTAATCGCGAAGTCACTTCCTTGTCTTGTAAGCACTTTTCCTTCTTTGATCATACGGATTACTTGCTGAACTGCCTGTTCATCATTCGTGATCAGTGCACCCTCCTGGCTGCGCGGGGTGAGAGTCCCGTCCTGTTGATAGGTGCGATCTGCAAAGACTTCACTTTTTGCTCGAAGCCCGATTTTTTCTGCCTCTGTGATCAAATGACTGCCGGCAAGCCCTACCAGATACAGCTCTGGATTGATTCGGTACACCGCTTCTGCGATTGCCCGAGCAAGATCAGAATTGACGGCTGCCATGTTGTAAAAGGCACCGTGCGGTTTCACATGTTGCATCACTCCTCCCTCGGATTGAACGAAGCCCTGCAGCGCCCCCACCTGATACACGACCAGATCGTAGGCCTCCCCGGCGGTAATGGCCATGTTCCTTCTTCCAAAGCCTTGCAGGTCCGGCAGGCCAGGGTGCGCCCCGATTTTGACATCGTGTCTCAAAGCCAGCTGCACGGTCTTGCGCATGGTAGCCGGGTCCCCGGCGTGGAAGCCACATGCAATATTGGCCGAAGTGATGTATGGCAAAACGGCCTCATCATTTCCAATCCGGTAGGCACCGAAGCTCTCTCCCATATCGCAATTCAAATCGATGTGATACATCTTGATCCCTCCTAGGCGTTTTTGACCAAAATCCCTGTCTTTAATTGACGGATTTGATTTTCTCTAACAAGCAAAAGCCACTCCGCGTCTTCACGGCTGATTTCCGTATAACGGATGGTGTCCCCGGGCTTCGTCTGGGCAATCAATGGCAAGTCAACCGTGGCGATCTGGGCGATCTTGGGGTACCCGCCAGTCGTCTGCCTGTCAGCCAGCAGCACGATCGGCTTGCCTTCAGCAGGAACCTGTATGCTCCCAAAAGCGACGGCCTCTGAGATCAACTCCATCTGCTCTGTCAGCTCGAGCATCGGTCCATCCAGCCGGTAGCCCATCCGGTCGGATTGCGGTGTGACCTTGTATGGCTCTGAAAAGAACGCGATTTGGCTTTCTTTTGTAAACCAATCGTATTGATTGCCGCGAATCGCTCGAATCACGGGCGCCGACGTATAATTCGGCACCATTTCCTGTGCCACTCCCCACTCTGGAACGATAAAGGACGCCTGAGCTGATTGACTGCTTAGTCGCTTCATCATTTCTTCTCCGAGCTGGGTGCGCGCCCCAAAGCTCAATTCATCTCCGGCTTTGAGAGCACGTCCCTGAAACCCGCCAATCCCGGCCCGCAAATAGGTGGAACGGCTGTTCATGACGAGCGGAACATCCCAGCCTCCTGCTATGGCGAGATACGCTCTGATTCCTGTTCGGCATGGTCCAAAGTCCAGAACGGATCCTTTTTTCAGGAAAATGGGCTTCCACAATGGCACCGGGGTCCCTTCCACGGATGGGGACAAATCACCGCCGCATATCGAGATCAGCGCATCTTTCTGAAATTCCAGGGTGGCACCTTTCAGGGTCATTTCCAGAGTGGCTTGCGTCTCCTCATTGCCAACCAGCATATTGGCGATCCGGTGCGCCAACGGGTCCATGACACCGCTTACGATTACTCCATGTTTTTGAAATCCATATCGCCCTGCATCCTGAACCGAGGTCAACAATCCAGGTCGAATCACACGTACGGTCACGATGATCCCTCCTCAAACGCCCGGTATTCCTCCATGGAGATCGGATAGAAACGAACCCGGTCTCCCGCTTGCAGCAGACTGGGCGTATCATCCTCCGGTCGGAACAGCCTCAAGGGAGTCCGGCCGATAATTTGCCAGCCACCCGGTGTTTCCATAGGATAGATACCGGTCTGCTTTCCTGCAATCCCGACGGAACCTGCCGGAATCGAGAGGCGTGGAGATTTCCGGCGCGGTGCCGCGATTCGCTCTGACATCCCGCCTATATAAGGAAATCCGGGAGCAAACCCAATCATATAGACCAGATAATCTCCCCCCGCATGGATGTCGATCACTTCCTGCTCCGTGATTTGATTCAACGCGGCTACATCAGGCAGATCAGGCCCGAGCTCTCCCCCGTAGCAAACCGGAATTTCTACAGTCCGTTCCTCTCCAGCGCTTGCTACGGTTGCTTGCTTTAGCTGATCCCGAATCAAATCGCAAACGATCTGATAGAGAGTATCCGACTCTTCTGCCCGCTCTCTCGCTGTATGCTTTTGGTTCCAGTCATATAATGCCTGCGGGTTGTAAAAGATCGTAATCGTCGTGTAGGCAGGAATGTATTCCACCATTCCCGGAATGGGATGCCTGTCCAGTATCAAGGCTACACGCCTTACCTGTTGATACGCCTCCAGACTCATGGTCGTACCGAACTGAACCACGACGGCCTGATCACCCAATGGCTGAAAAGTTGCTTCCATCAGGCCTTCTCTCCTTTTCCTGTTGCTTGCCAGCCTAGTCTTTCTGATATTTCTCGGGCTGCAGCTACTGTTTTTTCAATATAAAACGGCAAATTTTCTTCTCCGTAACGATTTTCTGGTCCCACAATACTGAGACCCGCAACAACGTTGCCCGAATGGTTGAATATGGGCGCGCCTACTGCAGAGGTGTAATTGTACAGCTCAGAATGGCTGATCGTATACCCCGTTTCACGCGTCTTGGCGATGACTTCCCGCAACTTTTGCAGATCTGTAATGGTATTGTTAGCAATTCGCTCCAATTTTACGTTTTGAAAATACGTTTCCCGCTCGAATTCGGACATGTAGGCCAGCAATACGCGCGGACATGCCCCCCCATACAAAGGAGCGCGACGACCAATCGCGGTAAAAACACGGACTGGTTCCGTCGTATCTACTTTCTCTACATAGATGGCTTCGTTGCCATCTCTCACAATCAGGTTTACCGCTTCCCCGATCTCCTGTCGAAGCCGCTGCATGACTGGCAGAGCAATCTTGCGAATATCCAATCGATCGGCGACAGCATGCGCAAACTGTAAAAAGACAAATCCCAATTCATAGGCATGGTCAGCTGTCCGACGTACAAAACCCGTCTCTTCCAAGGAGCTGAGCATCCGATGTACGGAGGTCTTCGGTTGGCCGGTTAGTTTGACAACCTGCGGCAAGGTAAGAGCGGGATGGGACAAAAAGAGCTTCAACAATTCCGCCGCTTTTAATACCGTACTGTTTTTCTCAGACATATTCCCACTCTCCTGTTCCGAATATCGGAACAATCGTTCCGTTAATCGATACTTGTGATCCATTATAAATCGAATGTAAATTACATGACAATATGTAATTTTCATTCTATTCCACACACTTAGGTATCATGGCCAACGAATGACGATGAAAAAGCACAGAGAAGTTTCTCCGAAAACAAAAGCGACTGCACCCCGGATTGGATTCCAGATTGCAGTCGTTTTTTGTTTAATCGGCGCTTCTTTGCTCAGCGATCTCATTCGGATTTTGTTTCATTGCTGGACGTCGCCATGTCTTGCCTTCCTTTTCTTCGGAATGCGTATACTCCCAATAACAGCAAGGGCAAAAACAACCCGTAAGTCGAGACATAAGACAGCCAGGTTTCCCTATTATACTCAAAAGAATGCAATGTATTGGGATGTACCAGCATGGAGAGTGCAACCATAACAACCCCCAGCGGGAGTGTTAGAAAACGATAATCCTTTACATTCAACGTTTGTGCCAAGCCAGTGACGGATGCATAGAAATACAATGAAAGCTTGAAAAAGATCGAGATAAACCACATACCAGCCATGACGATCTCAATGCGTTGGAGAAAATTTCCGACATTAATTTTTTTCGCTAGAGAATAGCTCGGATATATCTGCAGTTGGGTTGTAGTGACTCCAAGTACAAGTATACTCAAGGCGATCATGATGATTAATGTAACCCCGGCGATGATGACTCCAGAAAAAAAGTTTTTTTTCGCTTCATTTGGCCGATTTACGGAAGCGGGATAAACCATTAACAGCACAACAGTGGGGAGGGAAAAGACGCTAATGAAATAGATGGCTGCCCTAAGCAGATTTTTGAAGTCGGCCTCCAAGACCGGCTGTATGTTCTCAACTTTTACTTGAGGAGATACAAAAATCACAAAAACCAGGAATAGAAAAACAAACAACGGAAATAACAGCTCTGCTGAGCGTGCCAAGGTCTCGATTCCAAGTCGAACTCCCATGACGACTACGCATGCAAAAATAATATTGATGGATTGCATCGGGGTTTCCGGCATAATTTGAGTGGTAATAAAGTTGCCGACAAAATACAAAAGTTCAGAAGCAGTGACAAGTGCAAAGAATATAAACGTCAAGGAAACTGCCTTTCCCAGCCATTTCCCAAGTAACTCCTCCATCAATTCAACCAAGCTCATGGAGGGAATGAGACTTCCTACAGCAATGAACAGCCCCACAAGCACAATACCTATGCCCACTCCGAGCAAAGCCGCAATCCAGGCGTCCTGTTTTGCCTCTTCCGCCAGGACTGCGGGAACAATCAAGATGGTAGTGCCTATCGAATATAACGCTACTAGAATCCCAAATTGGCGTGCACTTATTTTTTCGTTGCGAACCATTTTCTCCCCCTTATATCCCCGCGATATGGACGAGATACGCGATTTATTTCAAGATGCCTTGAATGAAATCATTGATTGGTTTGTACAAGTAGGCGATCCCATCAATAGGGTTCGGAACCTTTACGGATAAGCTTTCGGCAATACTGATGCCTGTACCCAAGAGAAGCAGAAGCATAAAAACCCAAAGCTCTTTCTTGTGGCCCTTTCTCCGTAGACGGGGCACTTCCGCCATCGCAATGATCCCTGCTATCGCCAATATTCCAATAACCGCCATAAGCGAACATTTACTCCTTCAATTTATTTTGAAATGAATCACCAGTCGTGCCCAGTTGCCTGATTTTGAAGTCAACCTTGATCCGGACCGGTAATGAAGGAAAATGCTTGTCCCAATCCTTTTTTACTGTTTGCCAATAGTTCGGATCCGCCCGGTGGATAGCCTCACCAAAACCAAAAATATCGCTTTTCAGCTTCTTTGCCTTACTCAGTGCACGTTCTGCATCACTTTTCATTTTCTGTTCCAATTCTATTTCCAGATCGTATAAGGTTTTGGACTTCATAAGATCGATCTGACATTCTACATCCCCTATGTTGGCTTCAGTACGAATCGTCACCTTGATTTCTGGTTGCCCGTCCTTCACCTTTCCCTTCACTTTTGTATTGGAGCGGATCACCTCAACCGCCAATTTTCCGTTATTCCCACAAGCTACTTCCATCACTGTACTGTCCAATCTGTTGGTTAGATTGCTGACCCCCTTGCTTTCTTCTTCATTCAACCAACCGATCATTCGATCTTTTTTAAATACGGCAATGCCTCCGTACTGCAAATTGGTAGGCGTGTCGATAGTTTCGAGATTCCCTTTGCCTTTGCCTATGGCGGGATTCCCTTTAATCAAGATGCCTGTCAAAACGGGCTCCTTCCCTTCGCTAACTATATCGTTGATGAGTTCATCCAATTGAATCGCTACTGTTGGTGCCCATGCTTTCTCTGATACCTCAAGAGAGGTGAACATTTTGGTTGACGGGTTTTTTTCCAATGGGGTCAGGATACTGATGATATCTTTGGCTGCCCTTCCTTTGGACACCACGATGTAAAAATCAGTGCGCAATTCATGGTCTCTGGAGAAAAAATCCAGAATTTTGCCGATGCCTTCCCTTGCCAAGTCTTCACTCAGAACGAACATTCGCAGATGGGAAAAGTACAGCTTCCTGGGGGTTACCGTCGTCATTCTGCGGATGACTTCAAACACCGTGTCTCCTGAAGCATCATACAACGTCACAGGAGAACGTCCGCTGCTTCCTTTCTTTCCTGCCGCTTCCCCGGGATCCACGACTTGAACGGAGACACGATACTTGTTATCGATTTTGTCAATCGCAACTCCTGTGACGATGGCCAGATCGTTCAATTCCCGGCGGCTCCAGCAACCGGTAGCGAAAAGCAAAAGTGTCAGCACGGCGAAAAACAAGGCAGCATTGCGAATCATGGCTGAGCTTTCCTCCTGTTGGTGAAATCTTCGCCTTTCTATTGTCTCGGTTCTGGTTTACGAGGTGGAACATTTTGCTTGCGAGTCACATTTATTTGGCTGATAAGACGCGGACGGGAGAACATCGCCCACTGGGGCAGCCTGAGTATGGCATCCTTTTGGTCAGGGAGAATCATCGGGGCAAAGGGACTCATGTACGGAACCCCGAAGCTGCGCAGACTGCACAAATGCAGCAGCGTGGCAATGGTCCCGACAATTACCCCGAACAACCCGAAGGTGTCAGCCAAAATGATAAACGGAAAGCGCAGGATTCGAATGGAGTTGGCCAGGCTATAAGAGGGAAAAACAAAGCTGGAGATGGCTGTCGTTGACACGACAATGACCATTGCAGCTGATATGATCCCTGCTTCTACAGCTGCTTGCCCGATTACGAGTGTACCGACGATGGATACTGCTGGCCCGATTGTACGAGGCATACGGAGTCCGGCTTCACGCAAAATTTCAAAGGCGACTTCCATCATGATCGCTTCAAAGAAGGCTGGGAAAGGAACACCCTCCCTCTGAGAAGCCAAGCTGACCAGTAATTGCGTCGGGAGCATTTCCTGATGGAACGTTGTAATCGCGACATAGAGCGATGGGCCGAACAAAGCGATAAATATCCCGAGATAGCGCAGGATGCGGATGAGACTGCTGATATCCGCACGATGATAATAGTCCTCGGCTGCGTGCAAAAATGACACAAACAAAGCAGGAACGACAAGGACAAACGGGGTGCCGTCGACCAGTATGGCCACCTTTCCCTCAAGAAGCTCGGCCGCGATCACATCCGGGCGTTCGCTATTGTATACCGTCGGGAATGGTGTAAATACATCGTCTTGAATCATTTCCTCAATGTAGCCGCTTTCCAAAATACCGTCGATGTCTATTCGATCCAGACGCTCTCGGACTTCTTCCACTACTTTGTCATTCACGATTCCTTTGATGTACATGAAAGCAACTTCCGTTTTTGTCACACGGCCTATCTGTTTGGTTTCCATCCAGAGATTCGGATCCTTGATTTTGCGCCGTATCAAAGAGGTATTCGTCCGCAGCGTTTCCGTGAATGCTTCCCGCGGGCCGCGAACGACAGATTCTGCGGAAGGCTCTGTCACGCCTCGATTCTGCCATCCTTGGGCACTTACTGCCTTCGCTTTGGTGCTCCCATCGAACAGGATGATCGCATCCCCGGACAACAGCCCGTTGTACAAGTCATCGAAGGTATGAATGTCCTGGGCATCGCCTATTGTGGTGACAAATTTTTGCAGGACCTGGGCCACGTCTAGTGTGTCCGTATTGGATGGATCCGCCTCATTAAACCGGGTATCCAGAAGCAGCGACGCCCTGATGTAGTCAGTGATCACATTTTTGTCTACCAAGCCGTCTGTATACAGGATTCCCAGTGCTTGGTCCGCTTTTTTCCCGATGCGGACCTCTTGAATAATGATATCTGAGCTGTTGCCAAGATCACTTTTGATCTTTCTGATATTTTCTTGAAGGCTTGACAGAAGCGGCTGCCCCTCTGTCGCAACCGTTTCCGGACTGGTTTTCGTGGAAAAAAAAACGTCTGCGAAAGTCCTTAATTTTCATGATGATCCCCTTTTTGCTAAGGATGCAGTCTAGTATTTCATTATCGTCCTTGCAAGTTCGGTTTAGACATTTTGATGGCGTCGGGTTATGCATCGCCGCTGGGTCCCATACACAAAACGAACCGCCACATCGCTGGAATCGCAGTGGCGGTTCGTTCCTCTTTCCAAATATTACATTTTTAAATAATTGTTTAAATGGATCCTACCCTTCGATTTTCCGGGTCATGCTCTCCTACCGGCACCCCTGCTGCTAATGAGCATTTCATTTGAGCAGCCGAAGCACTTCTGCAAAAGCCTCGATCACGCGATCTGCCTCATCGTAGGTGATCGTAAGCGGCGGTTCGATGCGAATCGTCTTGGCATTAATCAGGGTCCCGGCTACCAGCACACCGTTGTCGAACAAGCCTTTGGATACCTCGTAGCCAATCTCGTCGCTATGGAATTCAATACCGATCAACAAACCTTTTCCCCGTACCTCCTGCACTTTATCCTTGTGCTGCCCTGCCGCTTCACGCAGGCCTTTCAGAAGGTATTCTCCCATTTCCACACAGCGGTCGAGCAGATTTTCCTCGATCAAGACATGAAAAGTTGCAATTGCAGCGGCACACGCCAAGGGATTGCCGCCGAATGTGGTCGTTTGGACAAACGGGTTGGGGAAAAAGCTCTTGAATACTTCCTCCGTCGCGACGACGGCCCCGGCTGGCATGATCCCGCCGCCGAATGCCTTTGCGAGACAAAGAATATCGGGAACGACGCCATAGTGCTCGCAGCAGAACATTTTCCCGGTACGTCCCATTCCGGTCTGAACCTCGTCGAGAATCAGCAGCGCGCCGTACTCATCACATAGCTCCCGCACTTGCTTCAGGTAGTTTTCCGGAGGGAGATTGACGCCGCCCTCCCCTTGGATTGGCTCGAGGATGACGCCTGCAATCTCTTCCCCTACCAGCGTGCAGGCTTCAAAGGTTTTGCGCATCATCTCCATATCGCCGAAATGGACATGGCGAAAACCGGGGATCATGGGGATAAAGGGCTTGCGGAACACTCCTTTTGCCGTGGCGGACAAAGCCCCCAGGCTCTTGCCGTGGAACGCTTTGGTCGTTGAGATGAAAGTCGTGCGCCCCGTATGCATCTTGGCCAGCTTGATGGCCGCTTCCACCGTCTCCGTGCCGCTGTTGGCAAAATAGGCGTATTTCAAATCTCCCGGCGTGATCTCAGCCAGGATTTTGGCGAGCATCGCCCGCAGCGGATCCAGCAGGTCCTGACTGTGCAAGGGTTGGCGATTGAGCTGGTTGATAACTGCTTGTACGACTTTGGGATGACGATGTTCAACGTTGTAAATCCCGAAACCGCCGAGGCAGTCGATGTATTCCTTGCCGTTCACATCCATGAATGAATTGGGACCGGCATCCTTCCATTCGACCGCAGCGAATTGTCCATCCTTCGTTACGGATTTTCGATAGCTGAGAAAGCCGGGATTGACGTGCTCCCGGAAGTTATCCACCGTCTGCCGGGTGACCCATTCTGCCTCCTCCTTTGAGATCTCGTCCTTGGCAATCAGATCAAGTACTTTTTGTGTATAGTCAAAGACCTCTGCGTATCGTTCACTCGTTATTGTTCTGCTCACTTTTGCATCCTCCTGAGTTTAGTTGCGAAACCAACCGCTCGGCTGGACCTGCAACTGAATGTTAATCTGCTTCACCTCGGTGTATTCCTCATAACCGTAGGTGCCCAGCCCGCGACCGATTCCGCTCTGCTTGTAGCCGCCCCACGGCGCCTCATTGTATGTCGGGTGGTAACAATTGATCCAGGTGATGCCTGCGCGCAATTTGCGGATCACGCGCATCGCCTTGGCACCGTCTTGGGTAAAAACGCCGCCTGCCAACCCGTACACGGTATCGTTGGCGAGACGAATCGCCTCTTCCTCATCCCGGAAGCGCTGGACAGCCAGCACAGGTCCAAAAATCTCCTCCTGGACGATTCGCATCGATGGAGTGGTTTCTGTAAAAATAGTCGGTTCGACAAAGTACCCGTTTCCGAGTCCATTGGCACTGATCCTGTTGCCACCGCATACCAGGCGCGCTCCCTCGGCTTTTCCCAGCTCGATGTAATGCAGGACCTTTTCCAGATGTGCCTGGCTGACCAAGGGCCCCATCTCGGTATCCGGATCGCTTCCTGGTCCGACGACGATTTTCTGCGCCCGCTCCACCAGCTTCTCGACGAACCGGTCATGTATGCTGTCCTGAAGCAACAGACGAGAGCCAGCCGAGCAGACCTGCCCCTGATTGGCAAAAATGCCGAAAAGCGCATAATCCACTGCCGTATTAAAATCCGCATCCGCAAACACGATATTGGGGGATTTTCCGCCCAGCTCGAGCGAGATTTTTTTGATGTTCCCGGCTGCTGCCTTCATGATGCTGCGCCCAGTCGCGATACCGCCTGTAAAAGAAATTTTGTCTACCAAATGGCTTTCCGCCAGTTCGTGTCCCACGGTAGCTCCCGGACCTAGAACCAGGTTGGCTACGCCCTTCGGAATTCCTACTTCTTCGATGATTTCAAACAGTTTGATCGCCGTCACTGGCGTAACCTCGGATGGCTTGAACACAAAGGTGTTTCCAGCCGCCAAAGCAGGAGCGATCTTCCATACGCCCATCAGGAGCGGGTAGTTCCAAGGCACGATGAGGCCGCATACACCTACAGGCTCGCGAACAACCATCGCTTGCACGGGATCGGCGACGGGATAGGTCTGTCCGTCCGGCTTGGTTGCCAACCCGGCATAATACCGGAAGCAGGCCGCTGCGTCTGCGACATCGAATGCTGTCTCCCGTAAAGGCTTGCCGTTGTCCAGCGTCTCCAGCCGGCTGATTTCCTCCGCCCGCTGCTCCAGTTTGTCTGCGATCGCAAACAGATAGCGCGCTCGTTCGGCTGCCGGCAGCTCAGACCAGATCCCGCTGTCGAATGCTTCTCTGGCGCATTGCACGGCTTGCCTGGCGTCGTCCACATCCCCTTCTGCCGACAAGGCGATGACTTCCCCATTAGCGGGATTCACAATCTCCCGCGTTTTCCCGCTCTTTGCGTCCACCCATTCCCCATTGATGTACATCCTCAATTTCATCACGCCAGCATCTCTCCTTTTCGATTATGGTTTTGTATAGAAATGACAGGAAACCATATGTTGGGGGGCTGCTTCTAACTGAGGCGGCACCTCTTGTTTGCACACGTCCATCGCGAGTGGACATCTTGTGTGAAAAATGCACCCGGACGGAGGATTCATCGGCGACGGGATCTCCCCCCGCAGGATGATCCTCTCTTTCTTTCTCTGTGGATTGGGAATCGGAACGGCTGACAGCAACGCTTGCGTGTAAGGATGCAGCGGGTTGGCAAACAGACTTTCTGTCGGGGCCTGTTCTACCATCTGGCCTAAGTACATCACCCCGATGCGATCCGAAATGTGGCGCACGACACTGATATCATGGGCGATGAAAAGATAGGTAAGCCTGTATTCTGCCTGCAGCTCCTGCAGCAGATTGATGATTTGCGATTGAATGGACACATCGAGCGCAGAGACAGGCTCATCAGAGATGACAATCTGCGGATTGACTACCAGTGCTCTGGCCAGACCGATCCGCTGCCTTTGTCCGCCCGAAAATTCATGGGGATAGCGAAAATAATGGTCTACTTGCAGGCCTACCTTGTGCATCATCTCCATCACCCGTTCGGTTCGCTCTTTTGGATCGCCGATGGAGTGGATGGCCAAGGGCTCCTCCAGGATTTGCCCGATGCGTTTTCGCGGATTGAGTGATGAGAATGGATCTTGAAAGACCATTTGCATGTCCCTGCGGATCTTTTGCAATTCTTTTCCGGAAAGCTGAAAGATATCTTGGTCTCCGTAAAGCGCCTGCCCTGCTGTCGGATCTGTCAACCGCAAAATGGTGCGCCCCATCGTGCTTTTGCCGCACCCGGATTCTCCGACGATACCGAGCGTCTCGCCTGCATGCAGCTGGAACGAGACATCATTTACCGCTTTTACGTAGCCTTTTACTCCGCCCAAGGTGCCTAAAGGGCCTTTGACGGGAAAGTATTTTTTGAGTCCGCGCACATCCAGAAGCGGTTTACGGGTTTCCAGGGCTTCATGAGACATAGCTTCTCTCCTCTTCTTCCTGCGCGATTTTTTCAGCATGCCAGCATCTCACCTTATGTCCCGCTGCATGCTCCTCGTATGCGGGAGGCCGTTCATGGCACATGTAATCGGCATATGGGCAGCGGGGAGCAAAGCGGCAGCCGGTCGGAATATTGTCGAGGGTCGGCACCATTCCTTCGATAACGTGCAGTTTTTGCGATCGGTCGGAATCCATCTGCGGGATTGATTTCATCAACCCTTTTGTGTACGGATGGCGCGGCTGGGCAAACAAGGTTTCCACATCTGCTTCTTCCACGATCTGCCCCAGGTACATGACGACCACGCGACTGCACAATTCTGCCACCACTCCGAGATCATGCGTGATAAAAATCATCCCCATGCCCTGCTCGCGATTCAGCTCCAGCATCAAATCCAGGATCTGGGCTTGAATCGTAACATCCAGCGCAGTCGTAGGCTCATCGGCGATCAGCAGTTTCGGCTGGCACGCCAACGTCATCGCGATCATCGCTCGCTGCCTCATCCCTCCCGACAATTGATGGGGATACTCATGCACGCGCTTCTCCGGAGCCGGAATGCCCGTCATCCGCAACAGCTCTATCGCTTTTTCGAAAGCTGCCTTTTTCGAGATCTGCTGATGAAGCATGAGTGATTCGGCAATCTGGGAACCGATGGAGAACACCGGATTGAGGGAACTGAGCGGGTCCTGAAAAATCATGGAAATCTCATTGCCTCTGATTTTTTGCATACCTGCCTCAGGCAATTGCAGTAAATCAGTCCCTTCAAAAAGGATCTTACCGTCGTATTCCACGGTGTCTTTTTCGTCCAGCAATCGGAGGATCGCTTGGGAGGTCACGCTTTTCCCGCATCCAGACTCCCCGACAACACCGACGATTTCCCCTGCGTTGACATGGAAGGAGATGCCGTCAACCGCCGTAATGCGGCCGCGTTCCGTATAGAAATGGACCTTAAGCTCATTCACTTCCAAAAGAGGTGGTTTCGTCACGATAATCCCCCATTTTATTTTTTCTTCTTTCTTTTAAAGGAGAGACTGGAATGAGGATCTACCATGTCGCGAATACCGTCTCCCGCAAAATTCAGGCCCATGACCGTCAAAATAATCAAAATCCCGGGGAAAACCGTCATCCACCAGGCTTTGAAGATGACCAGCTTGCCATCGTACAGGATGTTCCCCCAGCTTGGGTCCGGCGTAGGGACTCCGGCCCCCAAAAAGCTCAAGGCTGCCTCGGTGATGATGGCATCCGCGAAGATGAAGGTCGCTTGCACGACGAGAGGGGACAGCGTATTGGGAGCGATATGCATCCAGATGATCCGCGCCGCGCTTGCTCCTTGCGCCTTCATCGCTTCAATATAGGTTTCTTCGCGCACCACGAGGGTAGCCGAGCGGACAATCCGGGCAACATAAGGGATGAACACGATCCCGAGCGCAATGATCACATTTTCCGTCATAGGGCCTAGAGCCGCTACGAGGGCAATCGCCAGCAAGATACCCGGAATCGCCATCAAACCGTCGCAGATCCGCATCAGTACTTGATCGAGAGCCCTGTAATAGCCGGAATACAGGCCAATCACCATGCCCGCCGCTGCAGAAATGAGCGCTACCGAAAACCCGACCCCGATGGATACCCGCGCGCCATATACAATACGGGTCAGCAGATCGCGACCGAAGTTGTCCGTTCCCAGCAGATGCTCCGCTCCAGGCGGCTGCAGTCTTTTGACCGGGTCCATTTCGTACGGATCGTAGGACACCAGATACGGCCCCACCAGAGCAAAGGCTGTGATCAGTACGATGATGATGCTTCCGGTAAGCATCAATTTATTGGAGAGAAAACGGCGCAGTTGAAGGCGTCGCTGTTCTTTTTTCAACGTTTGTTTAACTTGGGACAATTCCAGTCTTTTCGCGTTTGATCCAAGTGCATCCATCCTGCATTTCTCCTTTCTATTTCCGCTCCAATCTCACCCTTGGATCAATGACGCCATACAGGATGTCGACGATCAGATTAATGAAGACATACACACAGGTCACAAACAGGACGACTCCCTGTATCACCTCATAATCTCGCCTCTCGACAGAATTGATGATGAGCTGTCCGATACCCGGGATGTTAAATATCGTCTCGGTCACCACCGCCCCAGTGACCAAGCCGCCAAAAGTTTGTCCGATGACCGTCAGGATTGGGAGAAAGGCGTTGCGCAGGGCATGCTTGTAGATGAGCTGCCGCTCCTTCACTCCTTTGGAACGCGCAGCTTTCATATAATTCATGTTGAGGACCTCAAGCATCGATGATCGGGTCATCCGCGTGATTAAGGCGGATTGAATCGCTCCCAGGGACACCGCGGGAAGGATTAAATATTTCAGGTGATTCCACAGCCCCGCTTCCAAGGGCTTGTATCCCGCCACAGGCAGCCATTGCAATTTTACGCCGACCAAAAGAATCAAGAAGAGCGCCAGCAGGAAGCTGGGAATGGCCATCCCAAGCAAGGAGAAGCCCATCACCGTCTGGTCGGCAGCCGTCCCTCTTCGCAGAGCTGCCGTAATGCCCAGTGGAATCGCGATCAATAATGCGATGATCTGGGCCAGAATCGCGAGCGAAAGCGTCGGCTGCAGATGGCTGAATATCGCCTCGGAGACCGACTCTTTCATAAAATAGGACTCTCCCAAATCGCCGCGAAGCACGTCTGTGATCCAGTTCATGTACTGCTGATATATCGGGAGATCAAGCCCGAGCTGTTGCCGCAGGGCCTCCACATCCTGCGCAGTTGCCGACTCCCCCAGTATCACGGAAGCAGGATCCCCCGGAGTGATATGAATGATCAGGAAGATGACCACGGAGACTACAAACAGCACAGGGATCAGGGCTAAGATTCTCTTAACCAGGTAAAGATTCACGAGTCATCCCTCCTTTCTTCGATTTCAGGAAAATTCTCCACCCATTCCCGAAGAAAGAATGGGTGGAGACAGCGTTCTTTATTTCGCGTTGGATACATTCCACAGAATCAAGCCGTCCAGCCATGTCATGCCTTCCACTGATTTTTGCGAGGAAGAGATGGAATTGCCGTCGCCAATCTTGACTACAGGAACGTATTCGTAGAACCACTTTTGTATGTCATCGTAAACTGACATCGCTTTTTCCAGATTGGGCGCTCCTCTGAATTTCACCAGAAGCTCATCGAGCTCGGGACTGTTGGTCCACCCTGGAAAATCCTTTCTCATAAACGCGAGGGAGCTGGGCTCCGGCTTGGGCGTATTGGTGATGACAAGGATATCGAATTTGTTTTCATCGTTTCGCAGCTCAGTGAAAGTAGGCCAGTCATACACCTCCAGCTTGGATTTGACCCCCAGGTTCTTCAATTGTTGTTGAAAGGCGACTGCCCCGTTGTACATATCTTCATAGTCACGGCTTGTCATGATGACGATTTCTTCGCCATTGTAGCCCGCTTCACCAAGCAGCTGCTTGGCTTTTTCCGGATTATTCTGATTATAGGATTCGCGTCCGTTTTCACTGGACCATTGGCCGATCTGGTAATACATCATCATATTGTGGTTAAGCTCGTAATATTTTTCTTGCGTGTAGGCAGCGATCAGGATGGATTCGGCGTCGATCCCGGCTGCAATCGCCTGACGCGCCTTCTCATTGGCGAACAATCCTTTTTTCTTGTTAAAGTACAGATTCAGCATACCGGTAGGAGCGACATCCACCTTGATCTCGGGATTGCTTTCCAGCTGCTGGACACTGTCATAGGAGACATCCGCCGCGATGTCGAATTCCCCGGAGAGAAGTCCTGCAACCTGTGTCGACGAATCAGGAGTAAAAATAAAGTAGATATCGTCAACGCGTGCCTCTCTCTTTCCAGCCAAGCCATCCGCCGCTTCACTTCTAGCCTGGTAATCCGCATATTTGGTCAGGTGAATTTGCTGATCTTGCTTCCACTCCTTGAATTGGAATGGTCCGGTCCCGACATATTCCTTGACGCCTTTGGGATCTGCCTGATCGATCAGTTCTTTGGGCATGATCGCCGGGTAATTCCCACCGCCGTAGGCGAGAATTGCCATCGCTGTGGCGGTAGGCTGTTTCAGGGTAAGAACGGCAGTCTGGGCATCCTTGGCTTCAAAGACAGCCCCAGTGAAGTGATCCTTTCCGGCACTGGATATCTGGATCCACCGATTCATAGATGCCGCCACATCGTCAGCGGTCATTTCTTTGCCGTTATGAAAGCGGATTCCCTGGCGCAGCCGGAAGGTAATCGTTGTGCCATCCTCACTCTGCTCCCATGACTCTGCCAGCATGGGCTGGACGTGGTACTTGGAATCAGCGGTCACCAGCGTCTCAAATACGTTGCGGCCGATGGTGGCCGAAGCCTGCGAGGTGGTCACATGCGGGTCGAGAGTCGGTGGTTGTGCCTGGTAGGCGATCTTTAATTCTCCCCCTGTCGCTGCTTGCGGTTCCTTAGCGGGTTCTGGTTGGGCTTGCCCCTGACCAGGCGGTTGAGCCCCTTCATTTTGTCCTGTCTGTGCCGTCTGTGCCCCGCATCCAGCCAATGATGCCGCCACCATCCAAATGGCCAATGTTCTGACAATACGAGATGCCTTCATTTTTTCTACCCCCTTTATCATTGCTTTTTTAGATTCTGCTATGCCTAGGAAAAGGAATAGCGTTTGTATTCGTATTGATTGGGAGGACCCAGTGCGACCCACAGATTCCCTTCCCCGGGTTCCGCGATGACCGAAGCAAACGTGATGATGTCTGCCCCCTTGTCTCCAGGAGACTGTACTCTCTCATCACCCTCAACCTGACACAAGCAGTGGGGAAAAGTTGCCCGATCCCGCAAAATGTCCTGCATGACCGTGGTATTCAACCTGCCGTGATGCTCCTTCAACAAGCTCAGCATCCGCTCCAGTCTGATCCGCGAATTCTCCAGCTCTACGCCGCGCAACCTTTCCTCAGCCAGCAAACTCTCTGCGGTGTAATGATTGGAGTGAGCCAATAGACCGTTTTCGGGGAAAATCAGGGCATCCCGAGTTGGCGTATTCTCGAAGTCTACTGCTCCCCCGTATTTGTCCAACAGGATCAGGTTGCGGGAAGATGCACGCTCTACTTGGCGGATCAGCTCGATTGCCTCTCCGACTGTGTCTTTGGAAAGCGCCAGCCGGGACAACATATAGCGAGGAAGGCCTGCTCTCCAGCCGTCACAGGTTAGAAAGTTGGCAAAAGCTCCGAGGCCCCTTTGATTGATCCCGACATAAGAGATCTGTCCCGCAGGGGTTAGCATAAGCGTAGCTGGTCCACTGTCAGGAACACACTCTACCACCACCCCCAGCTCGGAATAAAAGGCCGGCAAATCGCAGTTCTGTCCAATCAAAGGAATCCCATTGGACGTCGCCTCCGCCAATACGGCAAAGGTCGTGCACTCATTGTTGGCTTTGGCATCATGATTGATCTCTGCCCTGACCTGCAGCAGATAGGCTTCCGCGATTGAAATGCCGGCGCCTTCTGCCACTCCCTGCACCTCTTCGTCAAAGAACTCTGCATACTTCTGGACGTAGGGACGGTACTTCATGACAGCGCTTTCCAATTTGGCAGTCGTCATGTGATATCGGCTATTCAGGCGATCCAGCGCATAGTCACGATGCTTTAGTATCAGCTCCGAGCAAGCTTCTCCAAACTGTTGACCGATTTGGCGATAGGTCCCGCTAAATCGATAGAAAGGAAATGATTGTGTCGATCGTTTTGTGTTTTGCTGCGACATCCGATTTTCTCCTTACTCTTTTATTTCTATATTTTCTGCAGGAACGTGCGTTTTTTCCCTCGACTCCTTTCCAGACCGAGTCTGTATTGTTCAAATATTTCGTACAATTAACGTATCACGCGGTCACTCTTCAAGTAAATTTCATAATTTTTGTCTGTTCCTTCAAAAAATTTGAAGATAGATTCTTCCCTTATCCAAACAAAAAAGATGCAGCACAATGTTGCACTGCATCTTTCAAAAGAGTCACGTATCATTCATAAAATCAAGCGCCAGCAAATGAGCCACAAATTTGTTCACGATCGCCAGCTGGGTAGCCGATTCCCGATAAAGCATCCACGTCTTCAGCGTTACAGGCTCACCGCTTTTTGTCACAAGCTCAAATGCATGCAAGGGATCGTCAGGGTATAGGAAAATCTGCGGGATGATCGCATAACCCAGGTCATTCATTACCATTTCCTTGCATATTTCAAACGTATCGACCTGCATGGTAATGAGAGGGGGAGCGGTAAACCTCTCATACCACCAGTTGTTGATCTCCTCGCTGAAATCCGAGCTGTTTTTATAGTTGATTCGCGGAATATTGGGCAAATCGTCCAGATTGATTTTGTTTTTTGAAATGATGAAGATGTTTTCTTCCTTTAGCAAATGCTTTTGTTCTGACCACGTATATTTGCCCCGGACGATCCCGACGTGTATCTCTTCATTGCGTATCCACTCGTATATTTCGTCACTGATCCCCGTCTTGACATTGATTTCGACCCTGGGATACAGATTGACGAATTCTTTCAGGATGGGGGGAAGCTTGTAATGGGCTATGACCCTTGATACCCCGAGCCTCAAGGTGCCTTGGGCTTCGTTTGCCATATTCAGCATGTAGTCCTTCGCCTTGCGCAGCTCCGTACTTGCCTTTTGGGCATATTGATACAAGTACTTTCCCTCTGGAGTAAATTCGATTTTCTTCCCGCTTCGGGTGAGTATTGGTACTCCGAATTCCTTCTCCAACTGCTGCAGCCGATAGGTTAAAGCCGGGGGTGTGATATAGAGAAGCTCAGCAGCTTTGGTCAGGTTCTGCGCTTCCGCTATATATTTCAGCAGAAGATAGTCCTTCTCATTCATGCTTATCCCCCGATTTCGCCTGCGATTCGGCCAGGAATAAAAAATTCCTGCTCTACTTCCTCCGCAGATAATGGTCTGCTGAAATAATATCCCTGGATTTCCTGGCAGTCATTTTCGGTGAGGACATCCAGTTGATCCTTCGTTTCGATTCCCTCTGCAATGACGTCCAATTTCAGATGCTGGGCCATCGAGATGATCGCGGCCACAATCGCTTTGTCACTGCTGTTTTGCGTTATGTCTATGATGAAGGAACGGTCTATTTTCAATTTGTGTATCGGGAATTTCTTCAGATAACTCAATGAGCTATAGCCTGTCCCGAAGTCATCCAAGCTGATGCGAATCCCGATCTTATTCAATTCCTGCAGAATCGCGATGGATACAGCAGGGTCCATCATCATGCTCTCGGTGATTTCCAGCTCCAGGTACTTGGGTGCCAGCTTCGTCTCCTCCAGGATGTTTTTGATATACATCACCAGATTTGGCTGATGGAATTGCTGTGATGACAGGTTGACCGATATCGGAATCAAAGGACCTCCCTCGTCATGCCATTGCTTCATTTGACGGCATGCTTCCTTCAAAACCCATGTCCCGATCTCAAAAATCATCCCTGTCTCCTCTGCTATGGGAATAAACAGTCCGGGAGACATCAAGCCTTTCTTCGGATGCTTCCATCTGACCAAGGCCTCCACACCGATCATCTGGTTGCTTTCAGCATGAAATTGCGGCTGGTAATGCAGCTCCAGCTCATTGCGCTCAAGCGCTTTTCGCAGATCACTTTCCAGTTCAATATTGTCCAATAACTGAAGATCCAGGTCGGGCGAGTAAAATTGGTGGCCGTTTTTTCCCTGACGCTTCACCTGATACATCGCGGTATCGGCCTTTTTCAGCAAATCTACAGCATCCTTGCCATGAATCGGGAACAATGCCGTACCAATACTGGCAGAGATGTAGAAATCATTGTCCTTTAAACGAAACGGCTGCTTGAGTGCTTCCATGATCTGCTCCGCCAACTCCGCGGCCTCAACCCCGTCGGCTCCTGTTTTGCAAAACACCGTAAATTCGTCTCCACCCATTCGGGCTACCATCGCTTGAGAAGCCTCCGCACACTTGACGATCCGGCTGCTTACCCCTTGCAAGAACAAGTCTCCATAGGTGTGTCCCAGTGAATCATTGATCATTTTGAACCGGTCTATATCCAAAACCATGACGGCAAAAGTGGTTGTTTCGCCTACGTTTGCATGAATAGTGCGATTCAACAACTCATAAAACTTTCTGCGATTGGGCAGCCCTGTGAGCTCGTCGTGATCAGCTTGGTGCTTGATTATGGTCTTTACTCGGTTTTCCTCTGTAATATCCTTAATAAAAAGATGATTCCCAACGACCTCGCCCTGGATCGTAACAGGCACATTGATCACACTTAACTCTACTCTTTGCCCGTTCGGGCGGATAAGAGTCGTCTCGAAGTTTTTGGCCATCTGTCCAAAGGATTGATTGTACCACTCTGCCGCATTCTCTCTTGCATCCTCGGCAAGAATCGTTCCAATTTTGGAAATGTGCTGCTGCAGATAGTCCTCTGCCCGCAATCCTCCGATAGTAAGGATCGCTGGATTCATGTTTAGAATGATCCCAGAGGTATTGATCGAGATAATGCCATACTCGTTATTCTCATATAACGAGTGGTACCAGCTTTCATTCTCTTGAATTCTCGAATCTTTTTGAGAAAGCCGTTTATTGATAAATACCCCAAACAGCGTCAAGCCCAGCAACAGAAACGTGGCGATGACAATAATATAAGCCAGCGTGTCGGTCCCCATCTGCATCTCTTGGTTGTCCATCATGTGAGGACTGGTATGGAAATGTGCAGCGACCATCCCCGTGTAATGCATGCCCGCAATAGCCGCTCCCATGATCAGGGAGCTTCCCAATTTATACAGATGTACGAATCTCGATTGATCCCGATTTACATAAAACAGAAGCCACAGTGCCGCAAAGGAAGCTGTGCCCGCAATGACGACGGAGAGAATCACGTAGTAAGGATCGTAGGTAATCTCGACATTCATGGCTTCCATACCGGTGTAGTGCATTCCGGATATTCCCGCAGCCATAAGTAACCCGGCGATGAAAATCTGTTTTACCTCCAGTTTGTTTCTGGTTACCGTAAGCAAAGCAATGGCTGACACAAGTATGGCAAAAACAACAGACAAAATGACTAGCCCGGTATCGTATACAACCTTGACCGGTAGGGTGAGTGCCAGCATTCCGACGAAATGCATCGACCAGATCCCCAACCCCATCGACATTGCTCCAAAAACCAGCCAAAGCAGCCTATTCTTCCCTTTACTGCTGTTCACCCTGCCAGCCAGGTCGAGTGCAGAATACGAAGCGGCTACCGCGATGAGATAGGACAGGATCACCAAAAAATAATCATACGTTCCATGCAAGGTATGATCCATATATGTTGCACCTAGCTTTCCTTTGACTCAGCTTGAGTTTTTTCATGACGCGTCCATTAAAATCAAGCATACTGAACGTATTGGATATCTGCAATCATTTTCCACCATTTCAACAACTATGAAAAGGACAGGGGATGGATAGATGCATCATGCCCTACCCTTCCTCTGTCCTTACTATTACGCTCATACGCTACGATTCTCTCAATACCGGTTTTCCCGCTTCGATCAGTACTTTATTTCGGCCCAAGAGGATGGCCAGTATGATGATGAAAACTCCAGTTCCTACGAGCAGCCATTCGATTTTGATGATATCTGCGATTGGGCCGAATATAAGCATTCCCATTGGCATCATGGAGGTTGAAATCATCCCCATTACTCCAAAAACTCTCCCTAAAAAATCTCCTTCTATTTTTTCCTGCAAGATGACTGTAGTCGGTGTATTAAAAATAGGCATGGCAACTCCGAATAAAGCCATGAAGACCAAATAGATCCAAAAGACCGGAACGATACCGAGCGCAATGGTACAGGCCCCCATGATCAGACTTGCGAAAGTCATCGTTTTCACTTTGTTTTGAAAGCCTCCCCAGGCCGCAATCAGTCCCCCACCTGCCATCATGCCAATTGAAAAGGCAATTTCGATAGCAGTTAGTCTCCACAAGTCATCACCAAAGCTTCTTGTAACCTGAAGTGGCGTCAAAAATGCGGCAGGTGCCATCAATACAAAGAAGACTGCAAAGAACAGGAAGAACTTCTTCAGAAAACCATGGTTATAGACATATTGTAAACCTTCTTTAAAGTCGCTTACATAACTCGTTGTTTGTTTCTCCGCTGCCTTCTCATGTACAGGAATTTTTAAAAAGGCAAGCAGCGTGACAATCGCCATTGCTGCAGTAATGACATCAATGAAAAAGATGATTTCAATCGAGGTCAACGCCAATAGAGCTGCACTGGCCATTGGAGATACGAACATGATAACAGCTTGAATGCTCCCATTGGCTCCGTTCACCTTCGTCAGCTTATCCTTTGGAACAATTTGCGGCAAAATCGCACCGACAGCAGGCGTCTGTATCCCTGTCCCAAAGGCACGAATCGCTGCCATTACAAAAAGCAGCCAAATCGCATCAAATCCCATGAAGAAGAGAATGGCAAGAATCAACGTAGCTATTGCTATGAGGCCGTCAGCTAAAACAATCAGCATTTTTCGGTTGTAACGATCCGCCCAAACCCCGGCAACCGGAGATAAAAGAAAAGTCGGAATGAAACCGCAAATGATATACAAGGTCATCATCACGCCAGATTCCGTCGTCAGCGTTATGTGCCACATGATGGCATATTGAACCAGGGACGATCCAAAAAGAGATATCGTCTGGCTGCTTAAAAAAAGAATAATATTCTTTAACCAATTCCCCTTCCGATCATCATTCCCTATGTTCATTGGCTAACAGCTCATTTCTCTTTTAAGTATGCTGAACAACCCGTATGCCATAACCAGCTTGCGGTTTCCCCTCGTCTTTTTATTTGAAAGATTTCAACCACGCCAGCAAGGCCCAGCGTCTTTCTGTACGGCGTTTATAAGAAGGCAAGCCGCGATATACTTCTACCGCTTCCCGGTAAGACGCCTTGGCTTTCTCCTTTTGCTGCAGCGCAAGGTACAGCCCTCCCAGCTTGTAGTACACCTCGCATGAAGACATGTTCATCCGCGCAAGCTCTTCCAGACAGGCAAGCGCCTTTTCCTGTTGGTTCTGTTTGGCATAAGCCTCCCCCATGACGAGGTAGGGTTCCCCATATTTGACCCGCGGATTGGCTTTCAGCGCCTGGTCGATCAATTGCAAGCCCTCATCCATCTGGCCCACTTTTAACAGGCATATTCCCTTGTCGCACAAATATTCCGGTGCATCCTGCATCACGGTTGAGATTTCCTCCAGATATGGGAGAGCCTCCTTATACTGGTGTTTCTCCATATGCAAACGCGCGATCTCCAGCTTGCTATTCGTGTCATGCGGGTTCAGTCGAAGCTGGTTCTTCAGATTGCTTAGTCGTCTCCATCTGCGATAAGGTTTGGTGACATCAGGAAGCAATCGGACAAATCGAAGATCCAATACGTATAACACCAGCAGAATAATGAGCATGGCGACAAAAGGATTTCCCGTCAGCCACCACAAGATTGAGAATATGAACACTTTCCCCAATGGTTTTCCCTCGATTCTTTTCTTTCTACATATACCTCCTTACTATAAAAGCCTTTTCTGGAAATTGTCAAATTCTGCTATCCAAAAGCCACTTCTCGTCATTCTCTAGATGGATCATTCCTTGTCCACGGGTGCGTGAATTCCATCATGGTAAAAATCCAAATACAGTTTCCCGTTAGAGGACTTCACGGCATAAAACACATCCTCTATTTTTTTCCCCTTTTTTCTGATATGAGATAGTAACCATTCTTCTGAAATACCGTTGTCACTTACATTTTTGTCCATGATTTTGCCATCCATGATCAGTTCAACCGGAAAGGTGGATTTTGAAGAACGGAGCTTAAGATCTTTTCTGGTCACATTCAAGTACTCCTCTTTCTTTTTTACAGAAAGCCGTCCGTTGGTCTCCAAAACGGCATAGTCAACTTCTGTGATGTCAAAAATATCCTTTTGTCTCAGTGATTGATTGAGTGAATCCAGCGTAAACTTAAGCTTCCTCATGTTGTCATCTAATATTTTTCCATGTTCAATAACGACTGTAGGACTCCCGGAAATCCATTTTCGAGCCATGGTGCTCTTTAACGATAACCAGGACAATCCAACAGAAGTTAACGTTAAAATAACCAGACATAGAATCAGGTACTTGGCAGGGACCTTTTCATTGAAGGCTAAATTTGCAGCAATGGCCCCCATTGATATGGCTGTCGCAAAATCATGAAAAGTCATATTGGAAACGGTTTGTTTCCCATGCCATTTTGCAATCAAGAGAAGTATTAATAAAGCTGAGACTGTCCTTATAATAATTTCTATATACTGGTGCATGAAACATCCTCCCTTTTCAGAGAGTATTTCCATTAAGTGGTGGATAAAACGCAAAACCCCCGAAGTGGGGAAGTAATTTCACTACACCAGCTTATTTTCTAGAATCTCCACAAACTTTTTCGAGGCTGGCGATAAAGATACGCTTTTCAAAAAACATACGCCAATGCTTCTCTTTGGTATTTCCTCTAGTAATTGAACTTCATATAATAATCCTGTATCCAAATACTCTTGGGAGAACTCTTTCGTCACACAGGCTACTCCCAGATTTATTTTTGCAAACTCCAACAATAATTCGTGTGATCCCAATTCAAAATCCGGCGAAATTTTGATCCCCTTGGACCATATATAATCTTCGACATACTTCCTGGAATTCGATTTCGATTCAAGGAAAATTAATGGCAGCTTGGCCACCTGTTCCAGGCTGACAGGTCCAGATAAGATGTTCTTAAATCTTTCCCCGTATACAAAAATATCTTGAATATCAATGCACGGCCTAAGCTCGAAGCCAGGATCCTCAAGCGGAAAATTACAGATTCCTATATCGACACCGCCTGATTTTATAAGAGCGCATATCTCAAGTGTTGTACCATTCACAATCCTGAACTTGATATTGGGATAGCGATTATGAAATTCCTCGAGGTAAGGAAGCAAAAAATAACGGGATATCGTATCGCCAACCCCTATTTTCAACTCACCTGTCGTCAAGTTTTTCAGTTCCAGCAGCTTTTCTTCCCCGACACGAATAAAATTCACTGCCGAATTCGCATATTCAAATAACAGCTTGCCTTCGTCTGTTAAAAAAACCCCTTTTGAGGTTCTTGTGAACAAACGAGTATCCAACTCCCGCTCCAACTGCATGATGGCTTGGCTAACGGCTGGCTGCGTCATGTATAGATCATGGGCTGCTTTGGAGAAGCTTTTTCTATTCGCTACCGTGCAGAACACTTTATATAAATCTAATCGGCTCAAGACATAAGCACCCCTTATATCAATTATTCGATATATTAATTTCACTTATACCATTAGTTCAGTGTATAGTACAAATAGAAAGGCAATTCATGCACTTTACCATAATAGTCCTAAGGAGCGATTTATATTGGAAAGAGTGGTTGGAACAGTAGTCAGAGGCCTTCGTTGCCCAATCATAAATCAAGGGGACAGCATTGAGAAAATCGTTGTCGATAGTGTGTTAAAAGCTTCCGAAGTTGAAGGTTTCACCATACAAGACAGAGATATCGTTACGGTAACAGAATCAATCGTTGCTCGCGCTCAAGGGAACTACGCTACGATTGATCACATCGCGAAAGACGTCAGCTCCAAATTTGGCGAAGAGACCATTGGGGTCATTTTTCCGATCTTAAGTCGCAATCGTTTTGCCATTTGTCTGCGCGGTATTGCAAAAGGGGCTAAAAAAATCGTCCTCATGCTCAGCTACCCATCTGATGAAGTAGGAAATCACTTGGTGGATCTCGACAGTCTTGATGAAAAAGGAGTCAATCCTTGGACAGATGTTTTGACAGAGCAACAATTCCGTGAGCTATTTGGCTATCAGAAACATACCTTTACCGGCATTGATTATATCGATTACTATAAATCTTTGATTGAAGAATACGGTGTGGAATGCGAAGTCATTTTCTCGAACAATCCAAAAACCATTTTGAAGTACACCAAACATGTGCTGACTTGCGATATTCATACGAGATTCCGAACAAAGAGGATATTGAAGGAAAATGGCGGAGATAAAATATATAGCCTGGATAACATCTTGACAGCGCCAATTGACGGCAGCGGCTGCAATGAAACATACGGGCTGTTGGGATCCAATAAATCCACAGAAAATAGCGTGAAACTATTCCCGCGCAATTGCCAGCCAATCGTAGATAACATCCAGCACATGCTCAAAGAAAAAACAGGCAAGCATGTTGAAGTGATGATTTACGGGGATGGAGCATTCAAAGATCCTGTCGGCAAAATTTGGGAGCTCGCTGATCCGGTTGTATCCCCCGCTTATACAGCAGGACTTGATGGAACACCGAATGAAGTGAAGCTAAAATACCTCGCGGATAATAATTTCGCTGATTTGAAAGGCGAAGAGCTTAAGCAAGCTATCTCTCAATATATAAGCAATAAAGATTCCAACCTAGTTGGCGCCATGGAAGCACAAGGCACTACACCTAGAAAATTAACGGACCTGATCGGCTCTCTGTCTGATTTGACCTCAGGAAGTGGAGACAAAGGCACACCGATTGTCTTTATTCAGGGTTATTTTGACAACTATACAAACTAAAGATAAACAGCTGCAGCCTTGGACAGGATCAAAAAAGTCCTCGGCTTCCGCTGTTTTTTTGAACTGTTTATAACCGTTACTGATGCTTCGCTGCAAAATCCTCCGCTGCTACGCAAAGATAATACGATAGCCCGGTCTGCTGTGCTTCGAGCATATTTCTGTGAAACTCATCCTGTAAAAAGAATCTCGCTTGGGCGGCAAAGTCTTTTGCTGTTGTGATGTGTCCTTGGTTGTTAAGTGACGCGATGTGCTGTGTGATGAGATGTTCTACTTTTGGATCATCGAACTTGATGCCTTCCTGTAGTGCGTGAGCCATTCCTTCCATAAAATGTTTGGCTTCCCGAGCTGATTCATTCATGGCATCAACATCGATAGAGCGTTCCTCAATCAAGTCATACCCATACTTTTCCTTCAAATACTCATTCTGCTGCGACAAAGCCTCCTTCCACTCTTGCTCGCTTTGGAATCCGATAAACATTTTGTCTTTGTCCATCCTTACTCCTTTCTCGGTACACCGGATCGACTCGTCAATGGTCTGTATCAAACGCTCCATCCTGCTGATATTCGATTGCAGGAGTTGCTTTTGACTAGACAGAATCGACAGTCGTTCTGGTTCCCCATCCAAAAGTTTTTTAATTTGTTTGAGGGGAAAGTCCAGCTCTCGGTAGAACAAGATTTGTTGCAGACGCTCCAGCTCTTTTTCTCCGTACAGACGATATCCTGCATCACTAACGCTATGCGGCAGCAAAAGACCAATCCTGTGATAATGATGCAATGTTTTTACCGTCACCTTGGCTAAGTCGGATAGCTCCTTCACCGTATAAAGCATTTCCTTCACCTCGTTTCCGATTCTAAAGTCTCCTGTAAGGTCAGAGTCAAGCAACATAAAAAGGCGGGTCTTCGTTGAGATCCCCCCGCCTTTTCCAACCTCCAACAGCCTGTTATTCCTGTAAGGCCCATTGCGGATTCCATACCACTTCCCACAAGTGGCCATCTGGGTCTTGAAAGTAACCAGCGTATCCACCCCAAAAAGTGTCATGGGGCGGCACAGTAATCACGGCACCAGCATTTTTTGCCTGCTCCATGACCTGATCAACCTCTTCTTTTGTTTCCACATTGTGACCTATGCTACATTCAGTAGGGCTAGATGCAGTTAGTGGAAGCTGCGCGTCATGCGCAAGATCTTTGCGATTCCAGATAGCCAGTTTCAAGCCTGCTTGCAGCTCGAAAAAGGCCACCGCCCCGTGCTCAAATTCTTGACCGATGATCCCTTCGGTCGGCAATCCCAATCCATCCCGATAAAACAGCAGCGACCTTTCCAAATCGTCCACACCCAGTGTAAGTACGGTAATGCGTGGCTTCACAGAAAATGCCTCCTGTCCCAAAGTCTGCTTTTGCTGCTATCTTAAGTAACCACCGTTATTGATATCAAAGGTCGCGCCGGTGTAATGCTTCGATTTGTCCGACAGCAAAAAGACCACCGTATCAGCAACATCTTCAGGCAGTACAGGCGTATCGATGAGCTGATGACTGAGATACTCTTTTTTTCTCCATTCCGGTATTGTATCCATCATGGGTGTATGCACTATCGTGGGAGCAACGGCATTTACCCGAATGTAAGGCGAAAAATTCATGGCACAGCTTTTTGTTAAGCCCAGTATGGCCGCTTTGGACAATCCATAAATGGCATCTGAACTTCCTTCCAGAGCTGACACAGAGGACATGTTCACGATTACGCCCTTGCGTCGGCTATGGAACAATTTCTTGCCGAACATTTGGGAGAAGTAGATATATCCCTTGATGTTGATATCGAGGACTTTATCGATTTCATTTTCTTGATAGTCCAGTATATGCTTCGCCAAATAAATCCCTGCATTATTAACCAAACCGTCTACTTCGGAATGCTTTGCTTCTACATAGGAGAAAAACGCAGCGACTTCTTCATACTTGCTTACATCTACTTGGTAGGTGTCTATAACATTGCTGTCATCCATTGATTCTTTTAAATCGCGCAAGGCTTGTTCGTTACGATCGCATGCAATGACTGAAGCTCCTTCATGCAAGCATTGGTTCACAATTGCTTTTCCGATGCCAGAAGCTGCGCCTGTGACAATTACTTTTCTATTGCTAAGCATGTGAAAACTCCCCTCGCAAGTTCTCCCCCAATAATTAACAAAATTATAGCATGCGCCTCCCTGTTTGCAGTCCCTTTTGCGAGTGTATGCTAAAAAATACTTTTCTTGTGCTGGCTGATCTCGTCGAGAAAGGACTGCATCGTGCTCGTGATAACCGTATCCTTTCTTCGTATGAAGACCGTGGACACAGTCTGATAAGGTTCTGGTACCCGATGAAGATGAATCGTCCCGCTTTCAGCCAGATGGCTCACCGATGATTTCGGCATAATGGTGATCCCGATTCCTGCAGCAACTCCTCCGATGATCGTGTCAAACGTTCCGAACTCCATCACCTTCCTCGGAATCAATCCCGCAAGCTTCATCCAGCCCTCCAGCCGCTCGCGATACCCGCAACCTTTGTGATACAGGAGCAGCGCTTTATCTGTCATGTCATCAACGGCGAAATCGCTGCTTTTGGTCACTAGCACAAGCTCTTCTTGGAAAACCTTCACCTGCTCAATCAGCGGATGGTTGATTGGGCCTGTGACGAACGCTCCGTCAAGTCCCACATCCAGCACCTCCTGAAGCAAATGCTCGGTTACTCCTGCCTTAAGCGATAAATCCACTTGCGGATACTGACTGCAATAAGAGGATAGGAGGTCGGGAAGCGCATGGATCGTCTCGACCATCCCAATCGCGAGGACCCCGGAAGGCGCGGAGGTTTGATTGAAATAGCGATGCATGTCTTCCACTTTCATCAGTATATCCCGCGAGAATTCCAGGAGCCTCCTCCCTTCTGCATTCAACGTCATCCCTCGCTTGTTTCGATAAAACAAGGGCGTCCCCAGCTCCTTTTCCAGCAGCTTGATTCTTGCCGTCACGTTGGATTGCACGTAGCTCAGCTCGGACGCCGCCTTGCTCACGCTGCCTAGCGTAGCCACCTTTTGAAAAATCCTCAAATCGTTCAGCTCCACCTTTTTCCTCTCCCCATGCTTTCTCCTCAATGGTGTTCTTTCGATGCAACTATCACTAAAAATGATACAATAGCTTATTTTCAATCATTATACTATCTTCTTTCCATCCCTTATGATCGTAGAGGAATCAAGAACAGCTTCAGACTGAAAGGGAGAGCTTCACCATGAAAAACAAACCAATTATCACAGGATCAATCTTATGCATGATCGCCAGCGTGTCGTGGGGAGCGATGTTTCCCGTCGCCCACATCGCCCTGCAGCAGATTGATCCATTCTATTTCTCGTTTCTTCGCTATTTCTTCGTTACCGTTATTTTGTGTGGCCTGCTTTGGACCAAGGAGGGCTTTTCTGCCTTTCGCTTGGAGGGGCGCGGGAAGGCTTTAGTGTTCTTTGGAACCATGGCATTTACCGTCTACAACATGGGGGTCTTCCTGGGGCAGCATCTCATGGGCGAGGCAGGCACCATCGCCGCATCCATCATGGAAGTGCTTATGCCAATGATCTCCATCCTCCTGTTATCTGTCACCACCAAAAAGCTGCCGCCCTCCTATACTTGGACCAGCATCGCCATTGCCTTGGTTGGGGCATTGCTTGTAATTACGAGAGGGAATCTGGCTTTCTTCGCTACGGCAAGCGAGCAGCTTTTCCCGTTGCTGCTGATTTTTGCCGGTGTGGTGGGTTGGGTTGTCTACTCCCTCGGCGGAGGACGTTTTAGCGATTGGTCTATACTGCGTTATTCGACATTGACATGCTTATTGGGAACTGCCGTTTCCTTCGTCATTGTTACGATCGGATCTCTTTTTCAATGGATTCCCGTCCCTAGCTGGGAGAGCGTGATGTCTATCAAGTACGAAATGGCCTTCATGGTGCTTTTTCCTGGGCTGGCCGCCCTTTTAAGCTGGAACGCTGGTATCAAAGCGCTGACTCCGTTAAACGGCATTTTATTTATCAACCTGGTCCCGATTACTACTTTGGTTCTGATGTCTTTTCAGGGCTACGAGATCAGCATGTTTGAATGTTACGGCACCATGCTCGTCATTTTTGCATTGATCCGAGACAATCATTTTCAGAGAAAACAGCTTGTCCAACGCGTGGCTGCACGAGAAAAAGGCAAGAGGCCCATCACTTCCATTCCGTATTGACCTTCTCGTCGCGTGAAGCTTAACACCCTGCCTGGCGGTCTACATGTTTTATTCGCGTTCACTGAACATCCCGACATCGCGCTCGCCCCGGACTGGGGGAAAAATGAGTACCTCTATCAAAGCAATGAATTACAAAGCTATTATGCAGATTGGGAGACACTATTCACGGAAGAATGCATATTCGATTGCCATTCAAGCGGCGTTCCCCATCGTCATGCTTCAAGAATACTGATTGCCAAGAAGTGGTCTTAGAAATAATTCCACGCTTCAACTCCCCGTCCTTCTGGCGGGGGCTCCTTCAGACGAGGCCGCAATCGCATTTGCTCTTACGATGGCCGGTCTTGTTAAGGAAAAGATGGCACATAACAAGGAGATCATGACAATGACACTCCCAAACCAGGCTGTACTGGAAACTGTGCCGGTCTGGTTTAACACGATCCCGCCAATGGCCGACCCAAGCGAAATACCGATCTGCAAGGCGGAATTATTAAAGCTTTGCTGAATATCGGACGTAGCTGGGTCGGTTTGAATCAAATAACTTTGTTGCGGTGGTGCCAGACCCCAGCTCAATGCGCCCCACACCATCATCATCGGCATGAATAGGAAAAGGGAAAACGTCGTGAATGGCAATAAGCCTAGTACAACAGCAAATGCACTAATCACAATGATGATGCTTTTACGAGCCCCAATCGAATCCGAAAGTGCTCCACCCAATGCTCCACCGCATACAGCTGCAATGCCAAATACAAAATAGCAGATACTGATCCACTGGGAATTCAGATGAAGATTCGTTTCTAAAAACGGCGTGAAGTAGGCATAAAGCGTATAGTGTCCCGCTAGCATAAACATAGTAGCAAGATGGGCGCTACCCAGTTTTGCACTGCCTACTGCTTTTACTTGTTGTGAAAGCGGAATCGTTGTTTCCCCGGGAATGCGCTCCAAAAAAAGTGAAATCAGCACCATTGACCCGATTGATAACACAGCGATTCCCAGGAATATGACGCGCCAACCAAATGCATTGGAAATCAGGATTCCAAGCGGCACCCCTAGCACAAGCGACGAACTGATTCCCATATAAATAAGCCCTAAAGCCTTTGCTCGGTGAGCAGGAACAACGATTTTCGCAGCAATCGTCAAGGACAGTACGACGATCAGGGCCGTACTCGTTGCGGTCAGCACCCTTGCGATCATCATAAAGGTAAAGTTCGGACTGAAATATGTCATGATATTGCCGAGAAAAAAAACGAAAAGGGAAGCAAGATATACTTTCTTGCGTTCCAATTTGCTAGTTACTACGAGCAAAACTGGACCGGCAATAGCGTAGACAAGAGCAAACACTGAAATCAACTGTCCGGCAGCACTTAGGGATATGTGTAAATCGTCAGCTATCGTCGGCAATATCCCACCTACGACTAACTCTACCAATCCAACTGCTACAGTCGATAAGGCCAGTATGAAAACTTTCAAATTCATAATCTGTTTTTCATCCTTTCGTGTTGATTGAAAATAAAAAAAATCCTAATTACAAAAAATGAATACAATCATTTTCTGTAATCAGGATTTTTAAGGTTCCTGGTAGAGACCCTCAAGCCATATTCTTGAGGTTATACAGGTACGTATTCTGTTTAATAGTGCTGATCTTACTACACTTGATTTTATCTTTCAAGCGTAAATTCCTGGTCCACTATCATACGACTCTGATTCCGGCCAATCTGCACACCAGACGCCTGATTCGTCTACATTATTTCCCCAGGGTTTTCAATTCTTCTTGTAAATGGTTCAATGTACTAACCCTTTCTTCCTCATTTTGTTCATCCCATAACAGCTGTTCGAGAAACTCCCATATATCTTCCAACTTTCTTTTCCCTTGATAAAATTGCAAAGCATCAGGATTGATGGAAAAGTTATGGTGCGTTTTCTGATAGATATTTAAAAACTCTTGAAAAAATGGTTTATCAATAAGGAACATCAAATCCGCTTCCACCGGAGCTACTTTTAATCCTTCCCAGTCAATGACGATTAATTGTTGTTCGGATTGCATCAAGTTCCAACCATGCAAATCTGTATGACATAAAGCCATTCTCACATTGCTATTTCTCAACCGCTGACCAAGTGTTTCAATGGTATGCATCAAATCCTCCATTTGTTGAATATGAGGACTGACCAAATTCCATACATCGTTGGGAAAATTGCACCTCCTCTGATTCCATATATCTCTTAGTGACTGTAAAAACGGAACGTCAAAATCCTCTTTAATGCCATCCGTCTCGACTGGAATGTCTTCACTATATAAATGGAGTTCTGCTATGATTTCCGAAAGCTGGCGAACTTGATCCTCCGTTACATCCTGATCTCCAATGGTGTATCCTTCAATATAATCATAAATCATATAAATGCCATGCTCATCTTCGCACTTGTATTCTCCGCCTCTTGTTACTAGAGGAACAGGAATCTTCCCTTTTAATTTGCTATTGTGCACGAGCCATACCATGATTGGAACGTATTTATCTATTAGGGCAGTCAACTTTGCAGTAGATGCTCTCTTTTTTTCATATACTTTTAGGAAGTAGCTCTTCTGATTACTCGACACTTTATAAGCGAGTGATGCCCACCCTCCCTGCTGTGATGACATACTTGTAATATCTACATGATAATAATCTTTCAATAGTTTTTTTGTATTGTCCATTGGCCCTCTCCTGCTTCCTTAAATGCTTTCATACGCGCCTCAATCTCATCACGAACCCGTTGAAACTCAGACCATTCTTTGCCCGCCGGATCGTCAAATCCCCAATGGACACGCTTTACATGAGGAGGGGTGGCTGGGCATACAGAATCTGCATGGCTGCATAATGTCACGACCAGATCCGCTTTGTTTAAGAGAACAGGGTCAATGACATCAGATGTTTGATCAGAAATATCGATTCCCACTTCCTGCATCGCACGCACGGCATTGGGATTGACACCATGCGCTTCAATTCCGGCGGAAAACACATTCCACTCGTCACCTAAGTATTTTTTCCCCCACGCTTCTGCCATTTGGCTCCGGCAAGAATTGCCTGTGCATAAAAAGTATATGGTTTTCTTTTTTTCCATGATAGGATCACCTTTTCCGCCTTCACTTAATGACCATGGCGATACAGCTTGCTAAGCCAATCATAATCAGCCCAATCAAATATTCCGGTTTACGGGGGAAACGGTCTAAAAAAGACAGCTGTTTCATGAAGCACCCCCTTGTCTTAACAGCAAGAACTGCTTGCTACTGAATTGGAAGGTACGCAGCAAGTTGTGGATTCCATTTTATGCGTGTCACTGTCCGACTTGGTGTAGAAAAACTCCCATTCATTACCGTCTGGATCTGTCACCCAAAATTTATCCTGTACGGCATAACAGCATGTTGTATCCATTTCCTCACGTGCAAAAAACCCTTCTTTCTCCAGCCTCTCTTTATGAGCAAGGATCTCCTCAGGACTTGCAACCTGGAATCCGAAGTGGCTGACTTGATTCCCGTGCACTTCGTCTCGAACATTTAATGTAAAGTTAAGCCCAGGGCTCTCCAGCAAGAACTTCGCATAATCTGTCTTTACCTTCACAGGTTCTACCCCAAATACCTTCTGATAAAAATCAACTGATTTCTCCAGGCTCGTAACGTTAATCCCAACGTGAACATACTTCATTTCATGTTCCTCCCTTATCATAAAGCATTATTAATCAAAAAAATTTGATGTAAGGTTTAAAAAAAATTAGCAGCAGCTTCCTTTGCCTGTTTTCCGGAAAATACAACAAAGCTCTTCCGACAACAACTGATTCACTTCGCTGTCATTCAAATCGTAATAACTCCATGTCCCTTTTGTTTCTTTCATAATCAGGTTTGCGTCCAACAAGATCTTCAGATGATACGACAGCTTGGATTGCGGCATGTCAAAAATCTCGGTTAGATCGCAGACGCATGTTTTCCCTCTCTGGCAAAGTTCATACATAATTTCTAATCGTTTCTGATCAGCAAGAGCTTTGAATTTCTTCTCATATTGTTCTAGCTTCTGTTTCAAATCGTTCATCGAAGACTACCTCATTCATCAAATTTTCTTGATGTATTAATTATATGCACGGATTCCCAGAAAATGCAATCCCTAATATCAATTTTTTTTGATTAATCGGCAACTCCCTTTCGATGTAAGGTATAATAGCTCAGAGCAAAGGGGGAAGAACGCTTTGGATTGGTTAATAGGTCTGGCCTGCAGTGCAGGGATTGCGGGGACGGCTTATGTAAAACGGTCGCTCTCCGGTTCCGGCTTTCTAGCAGCGGTGATGCTTGGCACAGTGATGTACGCGCTCGGAAGCGCGATCTGGTACGGCTCCCTTATCGCTTTCTTTGTTTCATCGACTTTTTGGTCCAAATGGAAAAGGCATGCAAAGGAAGCAGCAGAGAGCGGCTATGAGAAATCCGGGACGCGTGATGCAGGCCAGGTGCTCGCTAACGGCGGGCTGGGGCTGCTGTTATGTGCAGCAAATTGGGTGTATCCTCATCCGCTTTGGTGGTATGCCTTCCTCGGCGTTATGGCTGCGGTCACAGCCGATACCTGGGCTACGGAAATTGGTGGTTTAAGCCGCAAGTCACCGAGATCGATCAAGACGGGTCGGATCGTTCCTCCTGGCACGTCCGGAGGCGTTTCAAGCCTCGGTATAGGCGCTTCACTGGCCGGTGGCCTATTTATCGGCATCGTAGCGTGGATGCTGCTTGCGGTGTCCAACCCATCTGCGTCAGAAGCGACAACGGCGGCCCTTCGACCAGCCTCCTGGGTCGGAATAGCCGGGCTCGCGGGCATCATAGGGTCGTTGACCGATTCTTGGATTGGTGCGACATGGCAGCAAATGTACCGTTGTGCCGCTTGCGGCCGCGAAATTGAGCAAGCTCGCCACTGCGGCATGCCAGCCGTACCGATTCGCGGACGCGTCGGCTGGAACAACGATGTCGTCAATGTAGCCGGCTCGCTCGTAGGAGGCGCGTCTGCCGTCTTGCTTGGGCTTGCGCTCGGCTTAATCTGACAGCTAAATGCTTTGAATCTCCTCGCGAACCCGAATGTTCCTGAGCCTGCAGCGATAACAAAGCGCATGCCGATTGCCGACATGCGCTTCTAATATTAATTTTTGACCGACTCGGCATATTTTTTGAAGTTATCTAAAATGGCCTGCCATCCGGCTTGTTGCATCTCGATTGTATTGGTCTCTTCCGCTTCGAACGATTCGATGATTCGCGTGTCGTTCTCTTGGCGAATGAAGACGATCTTCACTTTTCTACCGTCGCCAATCGTATAGGCAATACTCTCATTCACACTCACTTCGTCGTATACCCCGCTGAAATCAAAGCCAAAACTGCCGTCTTTCGCTTCCATCCTCGAGACAAACTTACCGCCGACCTTTAGATCGTTCTCGGCATATGGCGTGTGCCAATCATCCGAAGCGTTATTCCATTGCTTGATATGCTCCGGCTCCGTCCAATATTCCCACACCTTTTCAACGGGGGAATGAACGACCGTTTCTACTGTTATTGTTACCGGATCATTTTTAGCCATGAGATAGCCTCCTTCGTATAAGTAGAAGCAAACATGTATTTCGTGATAGAAGAGCAATTTCCTTCATATAATGTAACAGAAAGCTGGATGCTGCATTTCTTTTCGATTGCTATTCTTCCCTCTTCATGCGAAAACGCCAATACGAAAGCAGCTTCCCGCTCGCATTGGCGCAGATCGATGTCAAGAGCGCTCATAAGTGAGTTGCACAACCCCGGAGGAGAACGTTCTTGTAGTAACCAATGTTACATTCAATCTTTCTTTTATATCATGAAACAATGGTTTTCCTTCTCCCAAAATGACTGGGTGAACAGATAATCGATATTCATCAACAAGCCCTAAATTGATAAAAGTTGTAATAAGACTTGCTCCACCATATAGCCAGATGTCTTTGCCAGGCTTATTCTTTAATGCGTTTACTTCTTCAAGAATATGATCATTTATAAATATCGCTTTATCGTCAGTCGCTTTTTGTGTCCTAGAAAACACATATTTTTCTTTACTATGAACGAGTCCCCACAGTTCTTTTTCCGTATCGGATTGATGTATTTCTGGGGTAAATTGTCCCCATAATTCATAACTTTTTCTTCCGTATAAAATCGTATCAATTTGATCTAAGAAATTCATAAACCCCATCTCCGGGTCCATGATGCACCAATCAACTTCCCCATTTTTCCCTTCAATAAAGCCATCTATAGTAACCGCTAAATCTAAAATGATCCTTCGTTTCATGATTTATTACTCCTTTCCTTGATTTAACACCATTATAGATCTTTAAATATGTCACCTTATGTCATATTAATAACAAAAAGATTTTCAACCATGTTGTCTGTTCGCTCAATACCTGGCTAGTTATTGGTACCGCTCCGTTGCTCGGGAGAAGTCTATCGTTCATGTATAGCAAGAGCGTCCTGCTAATTTTCAGGACGCTCTCGATCTTGCTATCAATTAATCCACTATATGATGTGAAGCTGCTTCACTCTTGCTCCATTTCCTCGCTCCTTTCCTGACAGCAAAAGAGATGCCAAGGATCCCAAACAGAGCTTAGCTTTCAGTTTACGCCTCTTCGAATAGCCGCTCGCCTCGGTACAGCCGTGTTGCAATGTGGGCGATATGCGGCAGTTCGCGAGGTGTAGGGGCATGGGCCGCCAAATAGCGAGTTGCCGCCAGAAGCATCGTTTCACCAGCACGGGCGGCGAAGGCGTCGTTGCGCGTTCTCCAGAGCCCATATTCGGCGACCGCCGCTTCGTACATTTGAAAGGAATGGAATTCGGCGTCTTCGCGTAAGAGCGCATGGCCCAACGTAGTAAGCAGGGCGTCCGGGTCGCCGCCGGCGTGTAGGTAGCCGACTGTCCAGCGCGCCGCTTCCTTCACCTGCTGGCGTTGATCCAAAATTTGCAGCAGCTGCTCCGGATTGGTAATGTCCACCGCGGGCACGGCCGAGCCATCCGGGCGGTGTGCCGAAGGGATATTCAAAAAGCGATCCAAATAAATGCTGATTATCCCGTGGTAGATTGCCCGGATGAGCAGAGGATGGGTCGAGCTGCGCAAACGCTCATGTACGGCATGGGTATAGGTAAAGGTATGCAAAACGGAGATCCAATCCCCGAAATCATTCTGGGTATGGAAACGGACGATCCGTTCCGCTGCGGCCAAAGCAACCAGTTGGGCCAGTTGCGCCGGATGTGCGCCGGATTTCAAGACCTCTGTCACAAGGTTCACCGTTTCAAGGGGTTCGTCGCTTAACAGCTGCTCCACAATTTTCTTCTCGTCCGCTTCGGAAATATCTATATAGGGCTCAGTCAGAGGGAGGCTTTCCAACTGGACGAAGGCTTCCTTAAGCGGAGCGACAAGATTCACTGGCGACTGCCATTGATGAAGCTCCTCGCTGCGGGTCGGATTGGCGAGGAGCCGAACCAGTGAGGTCAGCGTCTGCTCGGCGTGCTCTTCGCCGATAAGGCCAAGCGCTTCAAAGGCTTTATTATGGAAATCGAACGTATGGCCGCCGTCCAAATAAAAGTGGTCCGTCGCCGCGATCAACATCATCTCAGAAAGCTGCTTCACGGAAGCCCCCTTCCGGATCGCCGTGAGCAACACTCTTTCAGCCCCTTGTGTGTCGCGAACCTCGATACAGTTGCGGTACCATTCCGTCAGCCGCTCGAATGGCACGTCAGCCCCCGGCAGCGGCTTAAGCAAATGTCGCGCCGCGGCGCCGGAGCTGTTGCGAGCCACATGAAGCAGTCCTTGATAGAGAGCGAGGATCGTTCCTGCTTTATCCAGCTTCGGCAGCACATTTGCCATCGCGGTGAGGATGGTGAGCCCCGAATTCCAGCCTCTCCCATAGGCGGTACCGAACTTGATGCCGATCTTCGTGATTTCCGCTGCTGGAACGCCGGCTTCCACCAAGCCGACGACAGCTTTGGCAATCACGAGACCCAGATTTTGCTCCAGGCCTTCCCGCAACCGAAGTTTGTATTTCTCAATGCTGTTCGCCTGTTTTGGATGCGGATTCACCCAAACTACCCCATCTTCAATTTTCACTTCATAGGATGGAACATCGTCCGCCCACGGATCCAGTGTTCCACCGCTGCAGACGTCAAAGCGTGCATGATGCCAATGACAGGTGAGTATCCCGTCGCACAAGCTACCCATATGCAGGGGAAATCCCAGGTGCGGACAGCGATTGTCTACCGCGTAAACCTGCTCCTCATGATAGAACACGGCGATCCCGCCGTGGATTAGCTTGTGGCCCTTCTCTTGGATTGACGCCAGTGTACCCGCATTGATCCAAGGCTGGCTTTGGTTTTGTTGCATACCTGTCCCTCCTTACTATTCTGTATTTTCAAACAAAATTTACCACCACCTTTTAACTTTGTGAATATTTATATTTATTATGTATATTAATATCGTCCAATGCTCGTCAATAGTGAAATTTTGTATAGCTTATCGTCATTCTCCTGTGGAGCCCCACGTCCATCCGTGTTATTGCTAATGAAATAAAGAAAGCCATCTTCAATCAGCACATCTCGAATTCTGCCAAGTCCGGTTACTACTTCCCGATATCCACCTGTTTCAAGGTCAAACTCCAACACGGCAGACCCTCTTAGTGCGGCAACATACAATTTGCCATGATAAGAGTCCATTCCAGATGGCGCCCAAGTTGCCTCATCTCCGGAAGTAAATCGCGGCGAAACCATCCCTTCTTGTTCCTCATAGCCTTTGATAATCGGCCAGCCATAATTTTGACCAGCTTCTACTTTGTTTACCTCATCATTTGCATTGTTTCCGTGCTCGCTTGCATATAGCGTTCCGTCAGGCAACCAGGTCATACCTTGAGGATTTCGATGGCCATAACTATAGATGTAGGAATTCGGAAATGGGTTGCTATCTGGAATCGACCCATCAAGATTCATTCTTAACATTTTCCCGCCCAGTGAATGAAGATCTTGTGCTATACCCGCTTCAGATGCATCACCGGCTGTAGCATACAGCTTTCCATCGGGCCCAATTTTCAGCCTTCCTCCGTGATGATAGGTACCACTTGGAATTTTATCGAGCAGCAAACCTTCTTCTCTCCAAACGTTATCCTCCAAACGAAGGGTAACGATACGGTTAAATTGTCCAGAGTTGTCCTCATACGTATAATAAGCATACGCTCGGTGCGATTCTAAAAAGTCAGGAGCAAGTACAAATCCCAATAACCCTGCCTCTGAAGCTGTGGAAATCTCTTTCTCAAATTTCACGCTTTGTCTAACCATTTTTCCGCTCTCCACTTTTACGATAGCGCCTGCTCTTTCCGTCAAATAGAAGGCATTACCCAGCTTTTCTATAGACCAGGGAGCCTTAAGGTTTTCAGCTAGTATTTCGTATCTTTGCTGTTCGGGCTTATCCACAAAATTTTCCTGTGCAATTCCTGCTGTTTGTTGTTCAGTGTCAGAACAGCCCGCCATGAAAGGCATTGCCAGCATAAATGCTGCGAAAAATTTTATCACCACTTCACTCACCTCTATCTTTCGTAAATCATTTATGAAGGAATCAACAAGGAATACATTTTATCTGAAAATTTAGATATCAACAGCCGCAGATGCACTGAAATAAACACCCTCTTTCTTATTTTTGTTTTTACTGGTTTAAACCATTGATGAATCAACATCTATTTATCATTATAAATAGAAACCCGATGCGCTCAAAGGTTAAATGAACGCCATTCGTTGATTACTCAACAAATCAATAAAAATGGTTCACAATGCAATGACTCTTGGCTTGAAAAAAAGCAGTGGCGGACTAGGAACTCGAAAGACCTAGACCGCCTCTGCTCTTATTGTTATGGACTCTTCTCTTCAAGACAGACCAACATACGGCTTAATACAAAGTTTTCACCGCTTCGGCCGTGAAGGGAAGCAGCTCGTCGAGCCGGCCGTCGCGAATCTTGCTGGCCCATGCGGGATCGGCCAACAAAGCCCTGCCTATGGCCACCAGATCGAATTCTCCACGCTCGAGCCTTTCGATCAGCCCGTCAATCTTGGTGTTGTTTGAGCCCTTACCTTCTGTAAAGAAACTCATAAATTCAGTATCCAGTCCGACTGATCCGACCGTAATTGTCGGTTTTCCCGTCAGTTTTTTGACCCATCCCGCCAAATTCAGCTCGGAGCCGTCGAACTCGGGCTCCCAGAAACGGCGGGTGGAGCAGTGGAACACATCTACGCCCGCCACGGTTAACGGCTTCAGGAACTGCTCCAGTTCAGCCGGCGTTGCCGCCAACTTCGCCGTATAGTCCTCCGACTTCCATTGCGAGATACGCAGGACGATCGGAAAGTCCGGGCCGACAGCTCGGCGGCAAGCTTCGATAACTTCTACCGCAAAGCGGGTGCGCTTCACCATGTCGCCACCATAACGGTCAGTTCGTGGGTTCGTTTGCTCCCAGAAAAATTGGTCGATCAAATAGCCGTGCGCGCCGTGAAGCTCGATGCCGTCGAAGCCGAGCCGCTTGGCTTCGGCTGCTGACTGAGCGAAGGCCTGAACGATGGCGGCGATGTCAGCTTCCGAATAATCGCCGACTTGACCACGAGCTCCCATATGCCAAATCTGCGGGATGATCCGTCCGCCGACCTCGTGCACCTCTGCCAACACGTTCGCCCAACCTTTTAACGCCGTTTCGCCGTAGAAATGCGGTACGTTTGGTTGATTGGACGCATCCGGATGATCGATGATCGTACCTTCAGTCACGATCAATCCGACTCCGTTCTCCGCCCTGCGGCGGTAATAGGCGGCTACGTCTGCGGTCGGCACGCCTTCCGGGGAGAATTGGCGGGTCATCGGCGCCATCACGATGCGATTGGGCAGCGTCAGATTACCGATTGCGAACGGTTGGAACAGGGCTTGAACGGATTGCGAGTTTGTCATAAGAACCTCCTTTAGTGACGAACACTTTCTTGACTACAAAGTCAAGAATATAGCAAAAAAATGAGCTGCATCTTTGATTTTTCCCTAGTTGTGCCCTACCAATCCCTATGCCTCACCTCCTTTTTCGCGTCTCATTCTTGACTGCATAGTCAATAATGTCACAAAAAAAAACAACTCTTGCTAAATCAAGCATCTCTCCCCCGCCCGGGCGGGAGACGATCGAGCTTTTCGCTCTACGGACCATAGCCAGAACCGACCGTGCCATCCTCACGTCTCCCACTCCGCATTTGGGTGAGAATGGTAACAGACACCAAGTGCGAAGGGGCAAAATCGCGGGGGGCTCTCGTCGTCCAAGCCCCCCTCCGCTCTCCACCCCCGCACTCGGATTGCCTGACTCTAGCCAGCGTTCTCCGATGTCATCAGCGCCAATGACGTACACAGCACCGCTTCGATCTGCTCTCGGGAAGCGCCCGACTTCTCCATCACCTTCGCCCCGCTAAGCACGTTGTTCAGGTAAACCGCGAGCTCTTTGCCGGTCTGGCGTTCCGTAATAAGCCCTTGCTCCTGGCCGTCGCGAATGATCCTTTCCAGAATACGTTCCACCTGATCGAACATCAGCGTTACTTCGCGGTTGACTTCCCGGTCGTCGTATCCGAATTCCAACGCGGAATTGAGAATGAGACATCCCCTGGGCATTGTTTCTTCGTTTTGATACAGCGTAGCATCGCAGATGGCCTCCAGCTTCTTCAAGGGCGACACCTCCCGAGAGGCCAATTCTTCCAGCATGACTATGCTCTGTTCGCGATAAAGCGCCAACGCTTTTAGGAACAAATCCCGCTTGTCTTTGAACACGCAATACAAGCTTTGCTTCTTCACTTGCGTCGTGCGGGTTAAATCTTCATAGGAGGTCGACTTGAAGCCTTTCGTCCAGAACACTTCCATGGACTGGTGAAGCGCACGATCGACATCGAATTCTCTTGGTCTGCTCATATGGGCATCTTATCAATTCTTGACCACGAAGTCAAAAATTCACTCGGATTCGTTGGTCATCAAAGTGCGAAATCAACCCATACCTTCCCCACATTGTAAAAATGAGTTATTATTGATCCGCCCATTCTTCATCATCAAACTTATTCAGTAAATCGTCTTGAGGTTAGAAACTCAAACTCCTCAGCTATATACCCCGGCAGGAACACCCGAACCTTATCAAAAATTTCTTTGATTTCTTTTCGTTTTTCATCGCTCATTGGGACATAAAATCTCGTGTTGTATCCACTAGTCCAATGTTCGATATGCCGTATCGCTGTATCACGGATTTCTTCTTCCTCCGTAGCACACGATCGTAACAAGAATAGAATGCTGTTGGCTTTGCTTAGCTTCGAAAATAAAAAGAGAATGTGTTTCTTCACATGAGCCCTTTCATCATTTTCAAATATCCTCCAAAGCAATTCGGCCTGGTGCAGGTCAATCATGCCCGCTAAAATTTGTCTCGCTTCACGAGACACGCTTCGCTTGTCAGATTGCAATGAATCGATAAAGACCTCGGTGTTATCTTCCGGATTAAGCGTTCCTAGTGCTTTCACTGCCGCTCTATGTAACTGAGCATTTACATGACATAAAAACGGAGTGACCCACTGTGCATCAGCTTTTTCACCAGTTTCACCCAATCCAACAATCGCAACCTGTATCAGTCCCTTATCTGTCTCTTTGAGTGTTTCCCGGTAAAAAGAAGGGTAGTTTATTAGCTGATCTTTTAGATAGTACCTGGCCATTTCGCGAATTGTCTTATGTCGGTCCAACAGAGCAGCAAGCAGTTCTTCAGTAGACTGCTCTGGAAAACGATCCATGTACGCTTGTAATACCAGTTGCCGAATAGGAGGAAAAACGTCACTCCTGAATCGTTTTAACCAAGGATTTAAACAAACGTTTGAGTAGCTTTTACAAATATGTTTCACGATTTGTAGCCTGATCAAGGCATCTGATTGACACAACGCTTCTTCTATCACTGACTTTTGATCCATATCGGGAAGGTTGATCGCCGTTTCAAAACAAAATCGTCGAACAGCCGGGTCTTTTGAGTGAAAACCGCTTAGCAGCACATCCCGATTTTGGGGATGACGAAATACCTCATAGATTTCATCTACTAAGTCAGAGAACTTTTCTCGCGTGTAGTAATCCGACAGATGTTTGATCAGATATATTGCTTCAAGGTAGTATTTTACATAGTCTGAATGTAATTTCTGCTTAATAGCCTTGAAAGCCAGGAAACGGATTTTGGGCTGCCAATCGTTCAAGCGAAGAAACAAAAAGGGAATATCTGCTCCTGAAGCCTGTTTTGACAACACTTCAATAGCCGCTTCTCTTACATACCCATTGCGATGGAAGCTGCAAATTCCAATAAAACTTACATCAGATTCATCTCTTATTGGATGAGCCTTGATGCTCTCAGGTAATAATTTATGCCATGCCGCCAATTTGTCACCGTAGTGGTCAGGAGTCAGCCTCCGCATATATTGATCCAGGCCAATCAAGTCTTGCTTCCGATGGTTGGAGATAATTTGGTGTATAGCATCACGCGCTTTCTTGCGTATGGTTTGAGTCTTATCTAAAGCAAGCGGTAATAAAAACGTCAGTGTAAATATACTTTCAGAATTAGCCAACGTCTGTAAGATTTCTATTTTACGTTCATCTATATTTTTAAAAAGAACATCGAAGAACGTGGTTTTTTTATATAGCTCATCGATTAAGTGATGTTCCTCTTTTGAAATGCCTTTCATTATGCCATACACTCCTTTGTAAACGAAAAAGAGCTACCCTCGCACAGGTAACTCAATAAACAGACCATTTCTAAGTTGCAGCTCCGCGATGGGACTATCTGAAAGCACCCATTCCAAGTATTAGAAGTTATCTTCAGTCTAATACTTTATTATCCAGTCTACAACTTTAAACATGATTATCTCTGAACCTTTGACCAATCTGCGACTAGTTGGCCGTACGAGGGACTTGTTACATCACATGGACAAGCCCCATCTCTTATAAAAGGGTACCGCCAGCCATCTGCAGAAAGCAGCACTACTGGTTAAAGTCTCCTATTTTTCTGAGAAAATGGGTACTTCCCAGTCTACATTGCGATGCTCAACCATCCTTTTCGTAGCGGTGATGGTCAGTTGCTTTGGAAACGGCTCGATGTTTAGCACGAACAGCGAGCCGGTCAATTGCGCCCGTCCATTTTTATAGTCGGTTCGATCGATAAAATACTGTACGTCGTCGTACTTTTTGCCGTTTTCGTCCGTGATGGACCAATAGGCACTAAATGGGAACATGGCCGCGGCCTCTTCCCCAAGCGTTCCTTCAAAGGCAAGTTGGTACCCTTCCAGCTTTGTAGCGGTTCCATCAGCGTTAAAGCTGTAGGCACCATCATCAAAACCTTCGACATCAACTACTCTATTCGCATCTTTCTCATACTTTTTAAAGGTAAAGCGATCACCTTGATCTTCTGCTGTAACCGGTGCTTTTTCTATGCTATCAAGGTCAAGTGTTGCACGGAATGCCGCCGATTCTTCGGTATATACAGAACCAAGCTTGAAGGAAATAGCTGTACTTGGATCAATGAGCTGGAAGTAATGAAAATCTCTGGACCCGTTCTCCAGTGGCAAAGAATGGCGCCAATTCAAACTATCGATCACATTTTTTTGTTTGTTGGCTCTCCTCATTATTTCCTTAGAATCCCATGCTCCAAGAACAGTACCTCGATCATCTACAAGCTCATAGCTGTAGTCCTTTCTCCGTTTGTCCTCTGCATTGCTTCGATCGATGACCATTTCCACTCCACTCGGTGCAAACGTGATCTGTTTCACATCTAGCTTGAGTCCTTGCGGGGTGGTGTAGGACTTATTGATTTCGTGTGTTTTTGTAGCGGCTTTTGCCTTTTTCATGTCGACAGGCACTGACAGCTTCCAGTTACCTTTTGTATCACCTATTTTTTTGATATCAAATTCTACAAGCAGCTCGTCTGGAATCTTGCTTAGATCATCAAAATAGCTTCGTAGCTCCCGGCTCAAGAACAGAAAGCCGGCCGTATTTCTTGCACTATCCCACTCTTCATTGGGATTACGGATTGATTCTTTTCTTGTGTCAGAAGGGGGTGCAGGCAGGAGAATGTTCCCCTTTTGGTCCTTGATTGTAAAAATGGGTTCTTCGTCTGTCCTTGCAAACATATCCTGCCAAAAGATTTCGAGTGGCTTGCCGTTTTCATCTCTTACGGAAGCCAGTATGCTAATTCGCAGAGGGTCAGCCACAACCTCTTTTATTTCGAGTGTGATTCCTTGATCGGTCGTGCTTTTATTAACTGGTTGCGCAAATCCATTTTGGGCAGCTTTGCGAATGCCGATGTCGTAAGCCATTTGCCGTATATCCTTACTCTCAGAGGCTTCGGGAGCAGATCTATCGATTGGGCTGCTCGTGAAAGCCGCATTTACATAACCGGCAAAGGTCGGGGAAATGAGCATTCCCGAAGAGACTACGACTGTTAAGGCGGCGGCAGCAAAAGTCACTCTTTTCATGATGGTGATACTCCTTTTCTTCCACAAGGATGTGGTTGGCATAGGGTTGGCACGATTCAAAACTCTCACTGGATGCGGAGAGAGCGTGCTAATAATTTTTTGGTCCAGGTCCTCTGAGAGGGAGTTTTCCCAAGAGGTTTCAACTGTTTCTTCCAAATGATCAATCCATTGCTCCAGCTGTTTTTGGCAGAAGCTACAGTGATCGAGGTGACTTTCTAGTTTCTGTTTGTTCACTGTTAATAAACGATCTTCCATGTAAGCGATCAGTTGCTCTTGCGTAAGGCACTTCAAAGCGGGTGCCCCCCTTTTTTCTCCGTTTTGATAACTTGCTCGCGTAGCTTTTTTCTGGCGCGGGACAGACGCATTCGCACCGTATCTACAGACAAAGACAGCTTGCTGCTGATCTCTTGGTAGCTCAACTGCTGAAGATAATGAAGGGCCAGAACGGTTCGATGCTCTATATCGAGGACCATCATCTGCCGCCTGAGGCCAGTGCGTTGTTCCTTCACCAGATAGGCATCCTCTGGAGCAGGACCATCGTCTTTCAGTTCTACATCCATCTCTGCGAGTAAAGGAGCCCGTTTTCGCTTGCGCCACTCATCAATCCCGCGATTAATGGCGATCCGATACAGCCAGGCTGAGAAGGAATGGTTGGGCTTGTAGTCTGGCAGGCTGTAGTTAGCTTTAATAAACACTTCCTGCACGATGTCCTCAATGTCATAAGAATGCGGGAAGCTTTTTTGGAGAATAGAAGCGACTTTTCCTTTGTATTTGTTGACGATCAGAGCATAAGCTCCTTTGTTTCCTTGAAGAACCTTCGCAATGATCTCCTGATCATCTTGCATGCTGTTACCTCCTAGCAAAAAGGGTGCTGCGCAGCCGTTCCTTTTTGTTCGTTCACTACTATATACGATGGGGGAAAGCTACCCCTCTCGAACTTTTTACAAAACGATAGAAAAAAGATGCTCTTCCTGTTCAGTGAAAATAAAGTATTAGACCGGAACCCCTACTGGCACAAGGAGTTCCGGTCTTCTTTATCACGAGATATTTGAAAATTAGTTTTAGAATCAACGATAGAGTGAAGTCATTCATGGCTCTAAACTGAATCATGTGTTTCTAGGTCTTGAAAAACTTATTGCAATTTGTTCACCGTTAGCCCCTACTATTAAAAGCAAAACGCCGAATAAGAAAAATCCAACAGGAATTCTTACTCCACGATCAAACTCCGTTAGCGTAATGCTTCCAGCCTTTTTGCTCGTTCAAACGCTTTATGTAAAAACTCTTTAGCCGATAAATTCTCATAATCCCAATTCATGGCCTCTATTGCAGTCGCACCTGAATAATTCGTTTCCGCAATTTTTTTCATAGTTGTTGACCAATCAATCGTACCGTCAAAAGGTAACCCGTGTTGGGCATGACTCCCATTATTATCATGTAAATGTAGTGCCATCAACTGGGACCCGAACATGGATAATAAATCATCGCTTGGATAGTAGCGGTAGTGATGCCCGCAGTCATAACAGAATCCGATACGCAGGGAATCCACTTGCTCCAGGACGTATGCCAAATTGGTAAGGTTCCGCAAATTCTCCAGTGCAACATTGACCCCAAGCTGTTCAGCTTTTTCGGTGATTCTCTTGATTCTATCCAGTCCCAGTGCGTTATATGGTTTGGAATCATTAGGCAGGTGCACCACCATTGTCGGAATCTCAAACTCGGCGCAATCTGCAACACATTGCAAATAACAATCGGTTAAGGCTTCACCGTCCAGATTGTCAAGCCAGAGGTTGTTTTGGTTTTTGACAGGCGTGTGGATATTTTCTATAAAAAGACCCACTTCTCGCGCAGATTGCGGCCCGTTGCGGTAATCGTCATTCCGATTAAAGTCTTCACTCCACCACATTAAAACGCCATCAAATCCGGCTTCTTTTATTAACTGATAACGTTCTTTTATCGGCAATTCATAGCCAAACCAATCATAAATGGTAATCATAAGTCGATTCCCTGGTACATTCATAAGAATCCTCCTCGTTTCCCAATAATTGGTGCGTGTGAAGCTATGTTATTATACTATGAATGAATTGGCATAGGTGTAAACGAAAAAGAGCTACCCCGGCACAGGTAACTCAATTAACAGACCATCTCCAAGTATTGAAAGTTATCTTCAGGCACAAAATCCACCTATCGAATGCTTTACACCTCAAACTTGCTAACATAACGCAAATACTCTTCCATCTCTTCTAAATCATACCGATTTCGCATAAAAGCATCGGGATGAATAACGATGGTCAGCTTCTCACTGAATTTGCAGCATTCTACAGCAAGCATAAACGTATTTACGATATCGTGGATCAGCTCATAACGGTTCACGTTCAAACGGTTTCTTCCGCTACCGATTACAGGGATGATCAAATGTTCTTTTCTGCCTCGCTTACCGATATAGTCCCACAAGCTATTCAACGCTGTCCTAAATTGCTCACGATTCGGTATTGCCCTGCCATACTCATTAAGTTCAGCCGTTGCAACAATATAGGCACCCTTCACTTTAGCCGAATTAAGTTCAAGACGTGCAGCTGTGCCGATAGGATATTTCCTTACTTGATTCCCTTGCAAAGTAATCATTTCACTTGGCTCATGCTTGAGCGCGTCCTCCAACACCCGTTCAAAAGCGGCCGGATTCTCGTAAAACTGGTTCCGCAGCTGTGCCTGTACGGCTCCTTCATCCAGATGATCGTGTTTAAACAGGACATTGGACGGGACGATTACCGCACCGCCGCCGACACGGAAGACGTCATGAACGGTAATTTGCAGCGTAATGTCTTTGTCCTGCAGCTTTACGGTTCGGGTAAGTCTCGGACGGCTCATCCACAGCGCCAAGGCGATCCCGATGAGCAGAGCGGCCCAAACAGGCGGTTTTACAGGGGAGCCGTCCCTTTCGAAAAAAAATCCGGCAAATTCGATAAACGTCCATATGACCGAAAACATCGCGATCCAATGTACAAGGAAACGTTTCATCACAAACGAATACTTCCATGCATGTGTCGAAAAAAATGCCCTTATTCTTTTTCTCAAGGCTGCGTTCCCCTTTGTCTAGCAAGTCGCCTGCTGCCCGGCCTATAGCTGCAGGACACGCACCGCACGTTCTTGGTCGGGTACAAAAGACTGAACCTGGATGCGAATCGGTCCTTCCGGATAACGCTGCAGGTGATAGGACTGGAAGCGCTCCTGTAAAAAGCTGAATTTCCGCCGAAACAGCGTAGCAACCTGCGGATTGGCCGTTGTGAAAAATATTTGGGTTCCGTGCGTAATCGTGATCTGCCGCAAGAAGTCCAGCAATCCAAGCACATTCAACTCGTCCATATTGGCAACCGGTTCATCCAGCATCAAAATCCTCGGTGCTGTATCCATGACCAGGTGCATCACGAAAAACACGGCGAGGATCACAGCCGTCCGCTGACCGGTGCTCATCTGGTTGATGGTGCAGCTTACACTATTTCCTTTTCGCTTGGCGACGATTTGATTGTTCTCGTTCCATTGAAGCGCCTCGAACTCATTCGGTGCATGCAGCGCCACGAATAGCTGGCTGATCGCCTCGAAGTTGCTTCGGACGAATTCATCTCCGTACTCTGCAAGCTGCTTCAGCCCGGAAAGCACTCTCAGTGCTTGGTCGCAGCGGCGCAACCGTTCCGTTTCGGTTTGGATCTGCTGCATCAGTTCTAAAGCTACACTTTCTCTTTGCTCCAGCAACAGGCGCGGTTTGAGGATTTCCGTCAAGCTCGAACACTCCGCGATCAATTGCTCCAGGTAGGAGCGCCAATCTCGCCAGGAATGCTCCACACTGATGTGAACATTATGCTCGTGCAATCGCTCATATGCCTGTTCAGCCGCAACCAGATGCTGCCTGGCGCTGGAAAGCTCTCTCTCCAGCTTCTCCAGCTCTTCCATGCGTTTTCTTAACTCCTGGTGGTGATTCTCTGCTTGTCGAATCAGTTCCTCGACCGTTGCGGATTCTTCAAGGGCCTTCTCGATTTCCTTTTGGTGCAAATTCGCCCGCTTCTCAAGTCCTCGTACGAGCTGTTGTCCTGTTGCCTCCGTCCCCATCTCCGTCCGGACGGATTCGAGCTGCGGCGATTCCAGAAGAGCATCCAGCTCGGCCATCAGCTTTAACGTAAACCCTCGTCTGTCCAAATCTTGCGCTTCCTGCTCAAACTGGCGGCGCTCAGCTGTTTTCTGTTTTTGTTGTTCTGTGCATGTTTTCAGCACACGCTGCAAGTGCGCGGGATCAAAGGCTTCCGGGATTTCAACCATCATCAAGCGGTTCTTGCGTGCCAACAAATAGGCGTGCAGTTCCTGGAATCGAATCAATACACGGTAGCGTTCTTTGGCGGCTTCATAGACTTCATGCTGTGCCTGCGAGCGTATTTTGCTGTGCTCTTCCTCTTCCAGAAGCTTGGTAAGCCATTCGTCGTCAGCATGGATTCCCTTTTCAATGGCTTGCAAAAGCGTTTCCGAGGTCGTATGATCATGCCCGCACATGGGGCAGCGGGATTCACCCGGATTTGCCTCCAAGTAGTGACGGCCATCTACTTTGATCTCCGAAGCAAGCCTTTGCAGGAAAGAGGAACGCTCCTGCTGAGCCTTTGTTCGCGCCATCGCCTCCTGGTAATGCCTTCTCGCATCCCCCCATTGGGTTTCCGCTTCGTCCATCTGTTTTCTCGCTTCGTTTACATCTGCATACTCGGTCGCTGCATCTGCTACATCCCCGTAAAGGCGAATGACAGCCTCTATTTCCATCAACTCTTCTTGAAGCTCGGCCAATCTCTGCTCGATCCATTTCCTGCGATCACGGGAACTGCTTTGATCAAATATCCCCACCTTGCCTTGAAGCTGCTGGGCCAGTTGAAGATACTGATCGCGTATTTTTTCGTGATCCGATATGAGCATTCGCAAAGCATTCCGCTGCTCCACCAATTTCTCAGCAGACGAAACCGTTTTGAGCTGTTCCAATACTTCGTTCTTTTTGTTTTGGCAGTCGGTTAGTTCCGCGTGGTTAGCGGCGATCGCCGACTTTAGCTGTCTGCCACTTTGAATCTCCCCTAAATTCGGATGGATCAGGGGGCGACTCACGATCTCCAGCTCTGTCAGGCGAGGCTCCAGATGCTGCAGCCACGTTTCGACCTCGGACAGAGTCGCATCCTCCTCCAATATCGGGTACGCATAATGGCAGTTTTTCATCCATTTCGCGATCGCGTTTCGTTTCATTGCGGCTCTGGCTCTCATCAATTCGGTTTCTAGCGCCTGCCCGTCTTGCTGCTCGGCAAGCTTTGCTTCCAGGCTTGCCAGAGTGCGCTGAATCCGATTGGCTCTTTTCTGCATTTCATCTCTATGCTGCTTCCATCGTCTCTCGACACGCTCTAATTGCTCGCCGTAAATCACGCGGGCAAAAGCGGTCCGGTAATCGATTTGGCTGTCGTGGTTAAAGCAAAATTGGTGGACTGCCTCGGAAGAAAAGTAATTATACTGATGAAACATCCGATTGATCTGGCTTCGCGCTTTAGGCGCCACCTTCTGCCTGTAGTATGCGATCTCGCGCTCTTTCTTTTCCTGTTCGGAAGGCACTCCCTCGAATACCCTTTCGTCTCCCGAAAAGGTCATTCGTCCATCCCATGATTCTCTTATTTCTGAATCGGAGAGCAGATTCCGTTGAATCGCCCCGGTAAATGCCAGCTCGATGCACTCTAGCACAGAGGTTTTTCCCATCCCGTTCGGACCTGACAACAGATTGACTTGGGCAAATTCCAATTCTGGCGCACTCGACAAAAAATGAGAGCGATACGCTTCTCCAAATTGCAGCGTTCGAATCGGGCCAGTCGGCTTTTGAGGAGGGGCTTCCATCGTTTCTTTGTGAGACTCCTGCGGAATCGATTCCATCGTGTCGTCCAAGTAATGACCAATCGAGGCATCACTGTAATCCTGCAGACAAAACCCCAGACCAAAAGGGGCCAAAGCCTGTTCCCACTCCTTGAGCGGGTCTGCGGCTACTTGCCCATCCATGCGAGTCGGCAGCTTGGCTGTCGGCAGCCGCTTGGCAAGATCGGACCAGGTTATGATCAGCTTCTTGCCGTAGCGTTTTCCCCGCTCCACCCGCACCATTCGCTCAATCGGGACTTGCTTCAAGTCATCCTCTTCCAGAATGAAACACAAATAAAGGTTCCAGCTCCAGTCCCCTTTCAGCCGAAAGTAGAACGGCGCCAACACTTGCTCTTCAAATCTCTCGTATTCCTGGAGATTGGCCGTAACGCCCAGAAAGTCATCCAGCGCCATCGGGACCAATATGTACTTACCCAGCGTCACCCCTTGCCATCTATGGGTCGCTTCATAGACTTCCCCGCACAGATGATGCTTCCGGACAAAGCTGAGACCGCATGCGCGGATGAGCTTAATCAAACGGTTGTTCAATCGACACACCTCCATGTGAGATATCCGTCCTGTTTTCTACCCGGTCGGGGCTGGTAAATTCCTCGCTGACTTGAGGGTAATGCGTGAGTTCCCCCGTGGCTTTCCTGGCAAAAACGCAAATGGAATCTCCCAACAATTGACGGCCGTATGGGATCTCCCGCCAAATCCCCTCTGCCGTCTTTATCATTTCGCTTTCTCTCTCCACATAGCTGACGAGGGCCCCGCCTTTTTCATTCCCCGATTTGGGGATCAAGTTAAAGGGAGTCTCCTTTGCCAGCATAAACTGATACCCTCCCTGCAGCTTTCGGAGCTGAGCAGGCAGCGTCCTTTCGCTTTTCAAAATGCGAATCAGATTCGCCACCCTGTCTGCTTGACGCACCCGCCCTGGCTCGCAGGCATCGTCAATGTGATAGCTAATCCGGGAGCATTGCTCACTCCCAGACAAGACGAGCTCTCCTTTTTCCAAGTGACCCAGGCAAAGTCCGAAAAATTTGTCTCGCTCTTCGACGCTGGCATGGACGGGAAAAGCGAACTCGCCTGTGGCTTCTTGCGCTAATTCGTCAGGCAAAGCAGTTTGAAAATGCAGGGTGGAAGCTTCCCACCCATCGTTTCTCTCATTGGGCAGGTATAGCTTGCTGGCTTGTACCGTACCCGAGGGTTTCACGATGGCCGGACCTCCCCCATACGGCTTGCGGACAACAAGCAGCTGAAGATGTTCATTCTTATGCGCGAACCACACCTTGTATTTCTTATAATCTTCGAATGCAAAGCCGAGCCCGTGCTTGATATTCTCATTTCGAACGCTGCGCAGCTTTTCGGCCCACTCATCGCCGCCATAGTTATGGAACCGGCGATAGATACTCGACCACGGCGTTTGAACCACATGTTTTGCCCCCGGCATCTGTTCCGGGAAAATCGCGCTGCCTGCCGCCCAGTTTGCGGTAATATAGATCGTCGAGTTCCCCCACTCCTGGCTGAACAGATTGTTCCGCAAGCTTGCCAATTCGCCGTTTCGCGGTGCGGGATTCATCTGCGGATGCAAGATGATCAATTTCCGCTCATTGCCCCCCGGAAAAAACTTGCTTGAGTCTTTCAAGTCTGGGTGAAAAGCATCCGCGCAAATAATCGAGACCAGCTGGTTCGGCTTCTGATCTCCAAAGAGTACGACGTGTTTTCCTCTGGATAGCCCATCTCCCTCGCAAACAAAGATGTCTTCTCTCATTGGTTGAAGCTTTAGCTGCGGCACGATACAAAGCTTGTCTCCTCGTTTGGATTGAAACAGGTAGAGAAGAAACCCCGCAAAGTTTTTCCTGTACGCCTCTTCCAGCGCCTTTTTGCCAACGTAGGCACGATCCGACCACTCATTTATTTTCTCTTCGAATATCTCCCAGGGCACGCCTTCGCAGCATAGACACCACAGCTTATTCGGATGCGGCTGCAATTCTGTCGTACAAATGATCTCGTCAATCAAGGGAAGCGGAATCGCATACTCGGGCGTCAGGAAGATATCAGCCCGATGAGCTCTCGCCAATTTCAGCGCCTCCCTACATTTATATGCATGCAACTCGCTAGCATTTCGCACTCCCATTTCCGGATGCGCGAGGACGTCCCCTCTGCACTGCATGCGCAACAGCCGAAACGTCGGGTCCTCAATCTCCAGAAAGTCAAAAGAAGGCACGATGTCTTCGCTCTCAACCCCAAAGCACCGTTCGATCGGAATAACCGATATCGTCATGGAAGTTCCCTCCCTACTATCACCAAATATTTCCATAGTTTTACTATTTATACAATAGCATCAATATAGGGTGAAAGAAATAAACATAACCATACAAATTAAAACCCTGTAACGGCTTGTGTTGGGCCGCTACAGGGTTTATGTCGAATTACATATTCGTGTTCAGAACCTAAGACTTTTTTCTTCAAGGCTGAGCCTCCTGGTGATCTACTGTTCTGTATCGCAATGGCTGGAAGCACTGGCACAAGCAGCTCGCCGAGGCAGACGGCCAATCGGTGGCCTCGGCGAGCCGTCGCGCATGAGCTCAATCGGACGGCGTGCCCGGGTACCACACGCCGAACCATTGCTCGGCCCCGTAGTCCTCGAATCGCTCCACCTCGGTGAACCCCAGCTTCGCCGCGACGCGCATCGCGGCCTCGTTGGCGGTCTGGGTGGAGAGCACTACCGGCTCACCGGGATGCTGGTCGGCGAACCAGTTGAGCGCCGCTGCGCACGCCTCTGTGGCGTACCCTTGTCCCCACGCCTGCGGCAAAAACATGTAGCCGAGCTCAGGTTCCCCGCCCTCTGGACGGATGTGACCCTTACGCTCCGGGGCGCGCCGATCGAGCGTGATTATGCCGATCGTTGTTCCGTTGAGCTCGACCACGAAGAAGCCGAAGCGCTGCCCGGGCACCTCGGGCAGCGCGCGCTCGAGCTCGTCACGCGGTCGGGAGCCGCCGACGTAGGTGCCCACCTCTGGTGAGGAGAACAGGTCGATCAGCGCCGCACGGTCCCGGGCCTCGGACTGGCGGAGCACGAGCCGCTCGGTCTTGATCGGAGCAGGTGGCCAGGCGACTGGTTGCACTGTGATCTCATCGGACATGATGTAATCTCCCTTCTCTATTTGATTCTGTTTGTCCATTTCTCAACTTCCTGATAAGCTTCCTGTGATATCGTCATTCCTTTTCCCATTTTACATTAAGGAAACCGAAAGCAGTAACGATGCTAACCCTAATGTTTCACCCTGTATTTTTATAAAAAAGAGTAAAGGACATATCTCCTCTACTCTTAGAGTACAGCTTTAATGTTTTTTACTCACCATTTCTGATTCACTTTGTTAAAGAGAACTGGATGCTTTAGTCAAAAGCTCAGCCAACATATTGTAATCGGGTAAATCGCCTTCACGAATTTTGAGCCATTTCCGTTCAGCAGGGCCTTCAAATCCTTTAGGCACTTCCAGACCAGTAGCATTCATGATCATAAATGAAATGGCGTCCTTGGAAGGAGAAATTACCGCGGCGTAATGTCCATTTTTTAAGAAATGTGGCTTTTTGTATTGGATTCGTTCTTCTACTTCAGGAATGGATACATGGATAATCTGGCGGAGTTGATTAGAAACTTCAATCTGCCACGGCTGATTAAGGCTTTCAATAAAGGTTGTGACCTCCTGGTTCATTGCGTACTACTCCCTCCTGGTAATAATCGGTGAGAATTTTAGCCATCGAAAACAAAACAGCATCCGAATTCCTTATACTAATTTTCCTAAAGCGATAGTAGCATGATTGCAGCAGCAAGATTTCTTTTAGATTGCTGTGATGCCTTACTGCCTGTTAGCGTAACAAAGCTGCCTGCCTGGCATCACCACGGCAGCTTTGTCGTGCTTGTGCATTCATGGCTTGACTTATGATAAAGTGGTTTAGAAGAAAAAGGAGGGTGGCATGTATGCAAAATCAAATGGATTCTGACGCTTTACCGCCAAAAACCTGTACAATCGATCGTTTAATTACCGTGAAGCCGGATATCGAGAAAGTATTGTCGGGACAAAAAACCGCTTCACGGCGCAATGGACGCTACGCAGATGTTGGTGAAATCATGACACTCGAAGGCCATAAATTTGTCATAGACAAGGTTTATTCACAGTCGCTCGGGGAATTAACGGATGATCATGCCAAGCAAGAGGGATATTCAAATGTAGAGGAATATAAGCAATCCATTTTATCAATTCATCCAGGGATGCCTTGGCTGCCGCAAATGCGTGTGTGGGTCCATGAATTTAGCCCGGACAAGGAAAAATAAGGTGAACATTCTATTATATAAGACGATTCTTTATCTACATATTCTCAGCGCTATGATGTCCATTGGCCCGTTTTTTGTTCTGTTACCCATGATGAAAAGATTGCGAGAGGCTGACCTCACCAAACAAGAAGCCTATCTGGATACATTCAGGTCCACCACACGTTTGGCGAAGCATGCCGGTCATGTTTTGGTCATATCCGGGGTATTGCTTGTCATGGGTGGGTATTGGTCATGTTTTTGGCAAGTAAGAAAT
>NZ_RHHT01000022.1 GCF_003710985.1 Brevibacillus panacihumi | reverse complement strand
GCAGAGTGTCAAAAGACTGAAAAAACCTCATGTGCAGCTCCCTCCTTTTTTGTGCAAAGACTTGGAAACCCGCGGTCTTGCATGGTGGTCTGCCAGCTGTAGTGGAGGGGAGGAAACCAGCTAATATTTTGTCAAGAGTATCCTTATTATTTTCTTTGAAGTTGTGCTATATTGTTGAAAAGCATGCAAAATAACCTCTCTAAAGGGAGAGGTTATGGAAATTCATTCCATTACGCTGACTGAAAGTCAGCCTTATAAGGTTCGCTTCTCGTTAAAATGCAGTATATCCAGCGGATTAGCTTATTCACACAAGCAATCACAACCTGTTTGTGGGGCTTTCCTTCCCCCTTTTTCACGTCATAATACTCACGTAATCGCTGATTTACTGAGCTTTGTAAGAGACACCCCTTTCGTCTTCTTACTCCGCATTGTACAGCTTGGTACAGCGCTCTTCGCAAGCGTTTGGAACCCCGTTTGGTAATTCGGTTTGTGCTTGCTGTGAACTTTCCGGAGGATGTGACACTTGGGTCAACCCCAGCGAATGCGACCAATTTCTTTGCGTGGTCAAACCGTTCGATTTCCCCAATTTCGGCCAGGATTGTGGCAGCAATCTTGTTTCCCACGCCGGGAATCGAACGGAGTAGATCATATTCTTTTTTTTCTTCAGCCAGGGCATCTATTTGTTTTTCAAGCTTGGATAGATGCTCCTGGTATTGAAGTAGCAACGTGATGAACATACGTAAACTAAGCACATAACTCTCATGGACCCCTTCTTGAAAGGGGCTTTTTTCTGCCGCTGCCATCATATCTATTGCCTTTTCCTTTGCCCACTTCGGTGACCGTCCACGAACAAGCTTTGTGTTCATACACTCCGCTAGCTTGTCCACTCCTGCCGTTTTTACCGCCCCTGGTGTTGAATACATTTCCAACACTCCCAATGATACCGTTGAATACAAATCCCCAAACACACCTTCATACGTGGGAAAGACCTGGTCTAGGACAGCCCGAAATTGCAATTTTGTCTGAACATACATATCCGTCATTGCCTCATGTTGTCTCGTGAGATGACGTAAATGAAGCCAGTGCGTTTCCTGCTTTTGGTACGGTTCAAACTCCTCTTTGTAATAAAGTTCTCCTAAATGAACCGCGTCCAATTTATCGGTCTTCACTTTTCTTAGGTGCGTTTTCTTAGCCCGCTGGGCTAATAAGGGATTAAGGATATACAGGTCATAATTTTTCTCCTCTGCCCACTCTACAATGGGAAGGTGGTAGTGACCTGTAGCCTCAAGAATAATTGCTGGACGACAACCGCTGTCCTTTTCTACTTCCTTTAGCCTTCCATGAAGCCATTCCAAATCTGTTATGGTATGCGAAAAACGAAATCCTTTTCCGTATAATTTGTTCCGATCCAGAAAGATCTGTGCTTGGCTTTCTCCTTTTGCCACATCGATTCCTACAACTGGATTCACGTTCTTCCTTCCCCTCACTTCTTTTACCGGCAGCCCCTTTAGCACTTGTATGCCATAGCTTCGCATGTGATACGGGATCTTGTCCCAACCAGCCCAAACATAGTTGTACAAGTAGGGGGTGAACAGTTTCCTCCACGGGTTTTTCCCAAAAAGGGGATCGTTCTACCCGGCTACCAATAGAGTAAAGCCATTTCCATGAAAAATGGCCAGCCAGTTTTTTCTGGCTGACCTCATAATACGAAAAAGGGAAAAACGCTCCAGGCGGGTTGGGATCTTCGCTGGGGGTCGGACAGGGCCGCCTCCACTCCAAAGGCGGAACCGCG
>NZ_RHHT01000021.1 GCF_003710985.1 Brevibacillus panacihumi | reverse complement strand
TGTTCAGTTTTCAAAGAGCAAATGCTTTTGTGAAATGTCCTTCAAACCCGTTTCGAAGTGTTACGTTGTCTTAAGGACAAGAACTAATCTATCACGTTTCCCGCTTCCGAGTCAATATGTTTTTCAAAAAAGATTTTAGGTATAGTTTTCCTCTTCTAATTTTCTACGCCGCACGTACTTGGATAGCTCAGTAGGAGAAGCGATTCTAGCATACATGCGAAATAATATGGAGTAACGCTCTTCCATCGCTCTTTTCACCAGATAATCAATCCGCTTATCGCTAAAATCAAGCAGCATTTCTTCCAATTCTCGTTTCAACAGGTATTCCAATTCCTGTACTTCCTTGGTATGAAATAAAAAACCCAGCAACAAAATCGCCCTCCGTATCACGAGTCTACCCACTATCTTTTCCAAGGTAATTCAGCCCTATTCAAAATTAAAAGCCTCCCGTTTAGGAAGGCTTTACTTATAGGGTTACTCGGCGTTATTTCAACAGCTTTATATTCGCTAATTGGTCTCCGAGGGTCGCATTGAGAATCATGGGCGTGATCGTGCTTTCCACGATCCCTGCTACCAGCAACATTACAACAACCAGCAATACTGCTGCGGGAAATTGCTTCAATGTATCATACCAATCGTTTTTGATACGTTCTGCCTTACTCGGTTGAAACAATAGGCCAATCGACCGCAATACCAGCACCCCTAATTTGATCCCGACACCAGCAGCAAGGAATACAGCGGAAAGCTCAAAGATCCCGTGCGGCAATATTCCAGCCCCGAAGACAAGCCACGGGTTGAGTCCAGCCGTACTGGCGGTAGCAAGGATAAATCCAAGCATCAAACCGTTGGCGAATAAACCGATAATCGGGAGAAGCCCGAAAAACAGTCCCATCGCCATCATCATCAAAGCACTGATCACATTATTGGTGTAGATCGCCCAGAAGGTAGCAAGTGCCCCTCCCCCATTTTCCCGAATGCGGTCGACCACTTCCTGCAGCTGGCCCAAAAGCTGTTTCACCATAGCCTCTACTGCCGCAGATTGCATATATCCAATCAACATTCCCCCGAAAAAAATCAACGCAGCTATGAGGAAATAACGTCTCTGATCCTCCCACAGTCGCTGTACATTCCCTTTCATACGCACGCTCCTCCATATCCCAATAATTCCACTATATTCATTTTACCTCACCAATAGTCGATCCACCAAAGAATATCCTTGTCTGATCCGCATAAACTGATATCGGACAAAGGAGGTGCTTATCCATGAGATATATCTTCGTCGTCAGCGCACAACGACTAAAGCAAATTTTGATTGTTGGCGCCACGCTTTTGCTGGCAGTCGTGCTGGGTTACCATGAACGAGACACCCTATCCGCCTTCTCTGAACAACCCCAAGAACAGGCGCAGGGGCCGCATGCCATCTATAAGGTCGACACCAAGGAAAAGAAGATCGCCCTTACCTTTGACATTAGCTGGGGAGAGACGCGAGCCGTGCCGATCCTCGATATCCTGAAGGAAAAGAACGTCAAGGCATCCTTTTTCCTCTCTTCTTCCTGGGCACAGCGCCATCAGGACACGGTAAAAAGGATCAAGGAGGATGGATTTGAAATCGGATCGCACGGTCATAAGCACGAATTCTACACCAAGTACTCCGATGACGAGATTCGTTCGCAAATTCGCCGTGCCGACTCCATTCTCACCGAAATGACTGGCAAGAAGCCAAGCCTGATTCGTCTACCCAACGGCGATATCGACAAACGCGTCCTGACAATTGCCAACAGCTTGGGATACACCGTTATCCAATGGGACACGGACTCACAGGATTGGACGAACCCCGGCACCGATGTCATCATCAATAACGTTCTCTCCAAAGCCCATCCTGGCGATATCGTTCTAATGCATGCCAGCGATTCCAGCAAAGAGACGCATTTGGCGCTCCCTGTCATTATCGACAAGCTTCGGAAGCAAGGATATGAATTTGTCACTGTATCCGAATTGATTTCCGGCACCCAAGTAAAAAGTCAGGAAGTAAAGTAAGCAAAAAGCTGGCCTCCAAAATGGGGTCAGCTTTCTGTTTTTAACACTCGATGCAGTTGCATCACTTGCCATACGTTGCAGAACAATAAAGGAACCAGCATGGAAAACGTCGCATGGACACCATTTTCCTTTAACGCTGGAATCCACTCCATTGCCGTCGCCACAAACATAAAAAACAGCGTCGGAACAAACGCATTCCGATTCGTCACACTTACTTTTCCATATGCGGTTGCAACCGCTACGATCAGGAGCATCGTAGGTTCAAAAAAGAACGGGAGTACCGAGCCCCCATTACCCAGTGAATTATAGCGCAGGTAAACCATATCAAAAAAGGCAAACAACACGAGGAAAATCTGGATGCTCCGCCACAATGATGCAGAGCGAATAATCGTTTTTGCAAAATAATTAATCGTCATATAGGCAAAGAAGCCCATTTGAGAAACGATACTAATCGTCATGCCATACAACAGGTACATGAGCATCCCCATAAAAAAATTGCCCATATCCCCTTCTGTCATTTTGGCCCAGTCAAAAATAATGGCGACCAGAATCCCACCAAGCCCACCAAGCAGCAAGGTAGTGATAAACAGCCAGCCATATTTGCGTAAACTCACCCGACAGCCCCTCCAATCCACATTCGCTTATGATTGTACCAATGCAAGAAAGAAAATACTAGCGTAAGAACAAAACAAAATGCACACGTTACTCATAGGCGAAAGTTAAAGAAGGAGGTGTCCACCCCATGAAGAAAATGGCTTTCCCTGCTTGGCTGCTAGTGATCGCCTGTCTGCTTCTCTCGAGCTGCTCAAGCGGACAAGGGCAAGGTTCGTCTCAGCCAGATTATAAAAGCATGAAAGACATGGTGCTGGACATATTGCAGACGGAAGAAGCCAAAAAATCCGTGGAAAAGATGATGAAGGACGAAAAGTTCAAGCAGAACATCATGTTGGATGAATCCACGGTGCGCACTACGCTGATCCAAAGCATGACCAATCCCAGCAGTCCTCACATTAAAGAGGCCTTTAAAGACCCCAAATTTGCCAGCACGCTGGCCAAGTCGATGAAAGATGAGCAAAAAAAATTGATGAAGGACCTGATGAAGGACCCTGAGTATCAAAAAGACTTAGTGACAGTCATGAAAGATCCGGAGTTTGAAAAAAACCTGATGGATTTGATGAAAAGCTCTGCCTATCGCCAGCAAACCATGACGATCATGAAGGAATCCTTGCAAAGCCCATTATTTCAAGCAGAATTAATGCAGCTTATGACGAAGGTATCCGAAGAAATGACCAAGCCAAAGGAACTGAAGTCCAAGAAAAAAGGACAAGGCGGCGGTGGTGGCGGCGGCGCTGGTGGTGGCGAAAGCGGCGGAGGAGAAGGCGGCGGATCGCAATAAAAGCAAAGGTGAGCTCAACACGAGCCCACCTTTTTTCCATCCTTATGCTTGTGTCTCACATTTCTGCGCGACACGCTTTGCCATGTCGAGATAGATCTGCCCAATTGGACTGTCCTGCTTGTAGATGGATGGGGAATAATCCGGCTCAGAGGGGTGATTTTCCGGCTGTCCGAGTGGGATCTGGGCCAGCAAATCACAAGTCAGCGTCTCAGCAAGCTTCGCGCCTCCACCGCGTCCGAACACATATTCTTTGGAACCATCCTTCGCTTCGTACCAAGCCATATTCTCGACGACACCCAGGATTTCGTGACCAGTCCGTTTGGCCATCGCTCCTGCCCGCGCCGCTACAAAAGCAGCTGTAGGATGCGGAGTGGTCACGACGATTTCCATGCTTTGCGGAATCATCGTGTGCACATCCAGTGCCATATCCCCTGTTCCTGGAGGCAAGTCCAGCAGCAAGTAGTCTAATTCTTCACCCCAGTGAACTTCTGTGAAAAAGTTGCGAAGCATTTTGCCCAGCATCGGACCACGCCAGATCACCGGTGCGTTGTCCTCGACGAAGAATCCCATCGACATGACCTTCACGTTTTGCTTTTCCACCGGAAGAATCGTCTCGCCGATGACTGTTGGACGCTGATCGATGTTCATCATATCCGGTACACTGAACCCGTAGATGTCAGCATCAATAATCCCGACCTTCTTGCCCAGACGCGCCAGCGCAACTGCCAGGTTTACCGTCACCGTAGATTTTCCAACCCCGCCTTTTCCTGACGTAATCGCGATAAAGGTCGTCGCCGAATCCTTGTCCAGGATTGGATTGAGCAAAGGCGTTTTTCCAGGCGTCATATTGTGTGTCTGATTCCCGCGCAACTGCGCGCTTAGTGCCGCTCTCTCCTCATCCGTCATCGCCCCGAATTGCAGCTTCACTTCTTCCGCTCCCAGAGCCTTCAAGGCAGAGACGACATCATCTTCAATTTTTGCTTTTAATGGACATCCCGAAATGGTCAATACCACCGTAAGACTGATGGCAGTTCCTTCGATCTGAATGTCGCGAATCATATTCAATTCAACCAGACTGCGATTAATCTCAGGATCTTTTACATCACGCAATGCTTCGAGAACCTTCTCCTTGGTTAACATGCTGATCCCCCCATCTATACTTGACTACATTTTTTGCTTCTTTACGCTTTGCGAAAGCCATGCGGGTACATTATAGCACACTCGAAACACAGGAACACCGGGGAGCACCACTTACGGTGCAGTTGGCGCTTTTTCCCCGGCGTACTGTCTTAGGATTCCCTGATAAATCGCATTTGCCATGGCTTTTTGATAATCGACGGAGCGCAGCTGTTCGGCCTCCTTGGTGTTGCTGACAAATCCGACCTCCACCAGCACTGCCGGACAAGTGACCTCCCTGATTAAAAACACCTTTTCCGTTTTGCTTGGAACCCGGTCGGTATTGCCGATTACACGCTTGATTTCATCCTGGATCAGATAAGACATCTCCTGGCTCTTTTTGAAGGCGGGTGCATAAAAGGTTTGGGCTCCGGACCATTTCGGGGATGGAATCGAATTTACATGAATGCTGATCAAAAAATCGGGAGCATGCTCATTGATAAACTTGACCCGATTTCGTATATCCTCTGACTTTCGCCTGCGATTTTGATCCGCTTCCGGGGATGCCAAATCCTTGTCCTCTTCTCTCGTCATGATGACATACGCACCGGATTGCTGAAGAAAGTCCCGCAGATACATGCTGATCGCCAGCGTCACTTCCTTTTCCACCACGCCGCCGTCAGCGGATATCGCTCCGCCATCCTTTCCTCCATGTCCCGGATCAATCGCGATCACAGTCCCGGCCAATGGCAGCGACCACGCCATCCACGAGGAGCGATCGGGTGCTTCATAGGTAAACAACACCATTAATAAAGCAAAAGCCAGTATCCAGCCTATTCCTTTACGTGTCACTGTCTACCGCCCCTTTGTCCCATTCTCGTTCCATCTTATGGACAAACGTGGACAAATATGACCGCGGGACTGATGTTTGACAAAGTTTATACTAATATAAAATAATGGAAAAAGACGGTGGGAGGGGTATGAATGGACTCGGATTTGGCTCGAAAAAGGGCGGCGCTCTCGGGAAAGGCTACTCACGTACTAGAAGCAAGAACATTGGAGTCTTCTCACAAAAGGCTGGCGGAGCTTCTTACAGAAGGACTCAACGTGCTGGACGTTGGCTGCGGCACCGGAGCGATTACCTATGGGATCGCCAAAATGATCGGTCCCGCAGGACGTGTGGTCGGTATAGACAGCAATCCAGCTCTTATAGAAAAAGCGCGCCAAACACATAATGAGATTCCCGGGCTGTCGTTTATGACTGCAGATATTTTCGATCTACCATTCAAGGAAGAATTCGATATTGTTACCTCCGCAAGAGTTCTGCAATGGCTATCCAGTCCGGCAGAGGCATTACAAAAGCTGAAAGCTGCAGCCAAACCAGGCGGTCGCATCCTGATTCTCGACTACAACCACGAGAAAATAGCGTGGGAGCCTGAACCTCCGCTCAGTATGAAATCCTTCTACTCCGCCTTTTTAAAATGGCGTTCGGATGCCGGAATGGATAACGAAATTGCTGACCATCTTCCAGAACTGTTTCACAAGCTTGGATTCGAAAACGTTTCGATAACCCCTCAACACGAGACGACAACAAAAACAGATCCGGACTTTTTGTCTCGCGTCCGCATTTGGGCAGATGTGGCTGGCAGCAGAGGACTCCAAATGGTCCAGGACGGATATGTAACGGAAGCTGAACGCGCCCGAGCCGAAATGGAATATTTGGATTGGATGGAGAAAACCGCTCAATCCCAAACCCTGTACATGCTGGCTGTTGAAGGAATCAAACCCAGGTAATTGCTCAAAAAGTAAAAACCCCTGACCGATAAAGGCCAGGGGTGAACATGCTTGTAGGCGAGCAATTAGCGCTTGGAGAATTGAGGCGCGCGACGAGCTGCTTTCAAGCCGTATTTTTTACGCTCTTTCATACGAGGATCGCGAGTCAGGAAGCCAGCGCGTTTCAGAGCGCCGCGCAATTCCGGATCTGCTTTCAGCAGAGCGCGTGCTACACCATGACGGATTGCACCAGCTTGACCAGTTGTTCCGCCACCGTTTACGTTAACCAATACATCGTAGCGACCCAGTGTTTCAGTCAAAACGAGTGGTTGTTTTACGATCAATTTCAGCGTTTCCAAACCAAAGTAAGTATCCATTTCACGTTTGTTGATCACGATGCGACCTTCACCTGGAACCAGGCGAACACGTGCTACGGAGTGCTTACGACGACCTGTACCGTAGTATTGTACTTGTGCCACGTATATTTCCTCCCTTTACCTTAACCGCGGATTTGCCAAACTTCTGGTTTTTGTGCTGCATGTGGATGCTCAGTACCAGCGTATACTTTCAGCTTGGTGAACATTTGACGTCCCAGGCTGTTTTTAGGCAGCATACCTTTTACAGCGAGTTCGAACATACGCTCTGGCTTTTTGTTCAACATGTCGCCAGCCGTAGTCTTTTTCAAACCACCTGGATACAGGGAGTGAGTGTAGTAAATTTTGTCTTGCAGCTTGTTACCAGTCAATTTCACTTTGTCAGCGTTGATGACGATTACGAAATCGCCAGCATCAACGTGAGGAGTGAATTCCGGTTTCAGTTTACCGCGCAGAATCGAAGCTACTTCGCTAGCCAGACGGCCCAGCGTTTGACCTTCTGCGTCAACGATGTACCATTTGCGCTCTACTTCGAGCGGTTTCGCCATATATGTGGTACGCATGTTTGTCCCTCCTAAATATCTTGCCTAACGCAAATGCTATAACCAAACATTCAAAAGAGAAAATTGCAAACTGTAACGGGTGAGCAACTTCTCCAGGTGTTCCATATAAATACGATCTTCTTATTTTAATTCCCGGGGCTAGAGTGGGGCTAGGCGGGGTTAAAATACCAAGGAATATCGTACTACATAGAGGTGTCAGAGTCAAGTGCCATCTCCAAGGCTAATCTTTGGAAATCTGTCCATCGTAGAAGACTTCCCACATCGTCAAGCCCTTGGCTGGCGCTGTTTTTCCAGCTCGCTCCCGATCACATGCCGCAAGAATCTCTTTTACCTCGTTCGGGTCTCTTTTTCCCTGTCCGACTTCCACCAATGTCCCGACGATAATGCGAACCATGTTGTATAAAAAACCGTTGCCCCGACAAGTCACCCACACCTCATGACCAAGGCGGTCTACGGATAAGTGATAGACGGTGCGCACCTTGTCCTCGACAAAGGTTTTGGCCGAACAAAAAGAGGTAAAGTCATGCTCCCCCACCAGATGCGAAGCCGCCTGCTGCATCGCCTCCACATCAAGCGGAAAGCGAATATGGTCGGCATACCGATGGCGAAATACGTCCGCTACCGGGTTATTGTCGATGCAGTAGCGGTACTCTTTTACCCGAACGTCAAACCGAGCGTGGAAGGACGCATCTGCCTCTTCGACCGAGCGTATGACAATCGCGTCGGGCAGTTGGTTATTCAACACAAAACGCCACTTGTCCAGCGGGATGTGGCTGGCTGTGTCAAAATGTATCACCTGGCCGCGCGCATGCACCCCGGCGTCCGTACGCCCTGACCCAAAGATCTGGATCTTTTCTCCGGTTACTCGCTCGAGAGCAGCCTCAATCTCCCCCTGGATCGTGATCTGATCCGGCTGAACCTGAAAGCCGCTGTAGTCGGTTCCGTCATATGCGACGACGCATTTGAGCCGCCTCATGTACGCCACCACCCTACCGCAAGAATCAGCAATACCGCAGCCACCGCGATCATGCTGTCACGCCAGGAAAAACGCAGCTTGTTCAGACGCGTTCTGCCTACCCCGCCACGGTATCCCCGCGCCTCCATCGCCAATGCGAGTTCCTCGGCACGCCGAAACGCGCTGACAAACAGCGGAATCGCGATCGGTATCAGATTTTTCGCTCTGCGCACCAGATTCCCGCTGGTAAAATCGGCACCTCTTGCTGTCTGAGCCTTGATGATCTTGTCCGTCTCCTCCATCAGCGTCGGGATGAAGCGCAAGGCGATTGACATCATCAATGCGATCTCATGGACAGGAACACCGATGCGGCCAAAAGGTCCGAGCAAACGCTCCAGGCCTTCTGTCAAATCCATCGGCGAGGTCGTCAACGTCAGCAAAGAGCTAAAAAGAATAAGAAGACCGAGACGTATGGAGATAAAGATGGCTTGCCGTAACCCTTGCTCCTCAATGGTGAAGCTGCCTAGCTGATAGTAGACGGTTCCGCCTTTGGTTATGAAAATATGGAGTACGACGGTAAAGAGGATCAAGAACCAGACCGGCTTCAGGCTTTTCAGGATATAGGTAAGAGAGAGCCGGGAAAGGAGAATGGAAAAAGTCGTAAAAACAATGAGGATCGAATACGTAATCGTATTGTTCGCCAAAAATACCAACGTGGCAAATACGATGATAAAAAGCAGTTTGCTCCGCGGATCTGCACGATGGAGAAACGATTGTCCCGGCACATATTGACCGATAGCGATATTCTGCAGCATGCCCTAGCACTCCTTCGGCACGGACAGTCGTTTCAACACATGAGCGATCAGCTCCTCTTCCCGATACAGGGTAGCGGGGAGGCGAGCTGTGTCCGGCAGCAATTGATTGATCCGAGAGATGAAGGAAACGGTTTGCGGCACGTCGAGAGACAATTGCCGGAGCCTGTCGGCCTGCTGGAAAACTTCCTCGGGCCTGCCTTGCATAACCACTTCTCCCCCTGCCAGTACAAGCATGAGATCCGCATAACGCGCTGCTTCCTCCATACTATGGGTTACCAGCAAGGTCGTCAGGTTCTGTTCTCGGTGAATCCGGTGAATCCCTTCGAGAATTGCCTTGCGCCCCGCGGGATCGAGACCCGCCGTAGGCTCATCCAAGACAAGCACTTTGGGTTGCATCGCCAGTACGCCTGCGATCGCAACGCGCCGCATCTGCCCGCCGCTCAGTTGAAAAGGAGATCTGTCCTTGATCCCCTCGTAGTCCAATCCGACGAGCTCCAACGCTTCTCGCGCCCGAGACTCCGCCATGCTTTGCGGCAGCTCGAAGTTGAGGGGACCAAAGCATACATCTTTGGCGACTGTCTCCTCAAACAGTTGATGCTCTGGATACTGGAATACGAGCCCGATATCCTTTCGTTTGGCAGGGGGAATGCGTTTCGTCGGAGTGATGACAACATCTCCAATCGTGATCTCTCCAGAGGTCGGAGAGAGCAGCCCATTGAGATGCTGGATCAACGTAGACTTCCCCGAACCGGTTTGGCCGATAATCCCAACGAAAGCACCAGAAGGTATTTCCAGCGATATATTTTTCAAAGCAAGCCGTTCAAATGGCGTTCCTTTGCCATACAAATGGCTTACCTGGTCAAAAGTAATCTGCATAGGTGCTCCACCAGCTCCTCTTGATGCAGTCCAAACGGGAGATCATACCCTTTCGCCACCAGTTCATGGTGCACACGTACCGCAAAAGGCACATCCAAGCCGACCTCCTGCAGCCGCTCTACCTGTGAAAAAACTTCGCCAGGCTGCCCGTCCATGAGCACCTCTCCGCGATTCATCACGATCACTCTGTCTGAATCAACCGCTTCTTCAGGAAAATGCGTGATATTGACGATGGTAATGCCTTCTTCCCGATTCAGTCTTTTCGCCAAGTGCATGACTTCCTGACGGCCCTGAGGGTCTAGCATGGCCGTAGCTTCGTCCAATATGATGACGGAAGGGCGCATCGCCATGATGCCGGCAATCGCTACACGCTGCTTTTGTCCGCCTGACAATCGATAGGGCTGGGCCAGCGCATAGTTTTCCATTCCGACAGAGTGCAGTGCCTCATCAATGCGCTTGCGCATCTCTTGAGGATCTACCCCCATATTTTCAAGGCCAAAGGCAACGTCATCCTCAACAGTTGCCCCGACTATCTGATTGTCCGGGTTTTGGAAAACCATCCCTACATGGCGGCGAATCTCCCAAATCATTTCTCCGTTCCTGGTATCTGCACCACTGACCAGAATCGTGCCGTTTTCGGGGAGAAGCAACGCGTTCATCAACTTTGCGAGAGTCGACTTTCCAGAACCGTTATGCCCTACAATAGATACAAACGATCCCTTGGAAATCGTCAAATCGACTCCCTTCAATACCTCTACCCGTTGACCTTCCTCTCCATCATAGGAAAAAGTGACATTGCGAATCGTCAGCAGGTTCTCGTTCATGGGTCAGTCACATCCCTCAACCTCATCAATCCTGGCAAGAAAGAAAAAAGAGTTGAAGCAGAGTCCAGCCTATGACCAGATCTGCCCCCACCCTTTTCGCGGTAGTTTACCAGGTCAGAGATAGAATCCCGTGCCCTTGGTCAAACGACCAGTTTACCATCTATTACACCAGCTCGATGAATGCCATAGGAGCTGCATCCCCACGACGAGGACCGGTTTTCAGGATACGAGTGTATCCACCGTTGCGCTCTTTGAAACGAGGCGCGATTTCATCAAACAGTTTTTGTACAGCATCGCGACCTTCAGCGTTCGCTACTTCTTTGCGTACAAAAGCAGCTACTTGACGACGAGCATGCAGATCTCCACGCTTCGCCAGCGTAATCATTTGCTCAGCGATTGGGCGCAGTTCTTTTGCCTTCATCTCGGTCGTTTCAATGCGCTCGTGAATGATCAGGTCCGTTACCAAGTCGCGGAACAACGCTTTACGCGCCGCACTGCGACGACCCAATTTACGGTATGCCATGTTCTTAACCTCCCTTATCACGCTGACTATGCCACGCAGATACATTGAAGCATCCACGCAGGCAAAACCAGATCTGTAGTTCCCTTAAAGGGCCCGAAGAACAAATGGTGGCCTTGGGTTCGACTCCCTAGTCGTCGCTGCGCAAAGACAAACCGAGCTCAGCCAGTTTTTCTTGCACTTCTTCCAGGGATTTGCGACCCAGATTGCGCACTTTCATCATATCTTCTTCGGTTTTCTGCGTCAGCTCTTGCACGGTGTTAATCCCTGCACGCTTCAGGCAGTTGTAGGAACGAACGGAAAGATCCAGCTCTTCGATGGTCATCTCCAAGACTTTTTCTTTCTTGTCCTCTTCCTTCTCAACCATGATTTCAGCATCTTTCGCTTCATCTGTCAGACCGACAAACAAGTTCAGATGCTCTGTCATGATTTTGGCGCCAAGACTTACGGCTTCTTCCGGACTGATGCTGCCGTTTGCCCATACCTCAAGCGTCAACTTATCATAGTTCGTCATTTGCCCGACACGGGTATTTTCGACTTGATAGTTCACACGTTTGATTGGCGTGTAGATGGAATCAATCGGAATCACGCCAATAGGCAAATCCTCCGACTTGTTTCCATCTGCTTGAACATATCCACGACCACGGCCTGCTGTCATACGAATGTGTAGTCGTCCGCCATTCGCCAACGTAGCAATATGAAGATCAGGGTTCAAGATCTCCACATCGCTGTCAGCACGGATATCTCCCGCCTTGACGATGCCCTCGCCTTCCGCATCGATTTCGATGATTTTTTCTTCATCGGAATGGATCTTCAGAGCGAGGCCTTTGATATTCAGGATGATCTCGGTCACATCTTCAACGACGCCTTCAACAGTCGAGAATTCGTGCAGAACACCATCAATTTGCACGGTACGAACTGCCGCACCTGGCAACGAAGAGAGGAGAATCCGTCTCAGAGAGTTGCCAAGAGTAGTTCCATAACCGCGCTCAAGAGGTTCCACTACGAATTTTCCGTACGAGTTGTCGTCGCTTACTTCCACAACCTCGATTTTTGGTTTTTCTATTTCTATCATTAAACAAACCCTCCTTCAAAACGTCGAAATTCTTGGGTGGGCCGCATACGTGCCCACTCAGGAATTTCCCCGGCGGTTTACCGTTTGCGTGCATGACGAGCAAATAAATCAGAATTTACCATTCTAGTATGGACATGTTCTGAACGATATAAACCAGTTACACGCGGCGACGTTTTGGTGGACGGCAACCGTTGTGCGGAATCGGTGTCACGTCTTTGATCATATTCACTTCGAGACCGGCAGCTTGCAGGGAACGGATCGCTGCTTCACGACCAGCACCTGGGCCTTTTACCGATACTTCCAGAGAGCGCATGCCATGCTCCATCGCTACGCGTGCTGCCGCTTCAGCAGCCATTTGCGCTGCAAATGGAGTGCTTTTGCGAGAGCCTTTGAAGCCGAGGGAACCAGCGCTGGACCAAGAGATTGCGTTACCATGTGGGTCAGTGATCGTAACGATGGTGTTGTTGAAAGTAGAGCGGATATGCGCTACGCCAACTTCAACATTTTTACGGTCGCGACGACGGGTACGTGTAGCTGCTTGTTTTCTTTTCGCCATGTCAGTTTACCCTCCTTTACTTCTTCTTGTTCGCTACTGTACGACGAGGACCTTTGCGCGTACGAGCATTGGTTTTGGAACGTTGGCCGCGAACAGGGAGTCCACGACGGTGACGGATACCACGGAAGCAACCGATTTCCATCAAACGTTTGATGTTCAGGGAGATCTCACGACGGAGATCGCCTTCCACCTTCACGGTTTTATCGATGTACTCACGCAGTTTGGCTACCTCGTCTTCTGTCAGATCACGGACGCGAGTGTTTACATCTACGCCAGTGGCAGCCAGAATTTTTTGAGACGTGGGGCGGCCAATACCAAAGATGTAGGTAAGAGCGACTTCCACGCGTTTTTCGCGGGGCAAGTCAACGCCAGCAATACGTGCCATGTGTAAAAAGCACCTCCTTGTTTACCCTTGTTTTTGCTTATGCTTAGGATTTTCACAAATAACCATAACGTTGCCTTTACGACGGATAACCTTGCATTTCTCGCAGATCGGTTTAACCGAAGGTCTCACTTTCATGGTTCTTGCCTCCCTTTTCTAGGGGTTTCACTTATTATTTATAGCGGTACGTAATACGTCCGCGGGTTAAGTCGTACGGCGACAGTTCAACAGTTACCTTATCCCCAGGCAGGATACGAATAAAGTGCATGCGAATCTTGCCAGAGACATGAGCAAGGATCTTGTGTCCATTCTCTAATTCTACCCGAAACATTGCGTTGGGCAAAGGTTCAATAACTGTTCCTTCCACCTCAATAACATCGTCTTTTGCCATAGTAAACTCTCCTTTCTTCTGCGCTTCAGTCGGACCATGAGTTTTGCGAAATGATCACACAACGAACTTATCGTCGACACGTTGGACGACAATCTCGGAGAAAACCGAAACCCTCGTTTACGTTCGTGTAAAAATCTCATAGCCATCTTCCGTAATCGCGATGGTGTGTTCAAAATGAGCACATGTTTTCCGATCCACTGTTACTACCGTCCAATTGTCCTCCAATGTGCGGACATAACGTTCGCCGGCATTTACCATTGGCTCAATTGCCAACACCATGCCTGGTTTCAACTGTGGACCCCGATTAGGAGGGCCGTAGTTGGGAACCTGCGGATCCTCGTGCAAGTTTTGCCCAATCCCATGCCCCACATACTCGCGAACGAGTGTGAAGCCGGCAGCTTCTGCATGAATCTGAATGGCATGTGAGATATCGGAGAGTCTGCCTCCTGGCTTCGCTTGCTCAAGTCCCTTGAACAACGATTCCTCCGTTACTCGCAGCAACTTCTGATTCTCTGAGGAAATCGTGCCGACCGGATACGTCCAAGCGGAGTCTCCATGAAAGCCTTGAAATTGGGCACCAATATCGAGGCTGATGATGTCTCCCTCTTGTAACGTCCGATTTCCTGGGATTCCGTGTACGAGTTCTTCATTGACTGAAGTACAGATACTTCCTGGAAAGCCACCGTAGCCTTTAAACGAGGGTATTGCTCCCATGCTTCTGATAAAGGTCTCGGCTATTTCGTCCAGTTGCTTCGTCGTGACACCAGGCTTGATTGCCTTGGCCAGTTCTTGATGGGTGAGTGCTACGATCCGACCAGCTTCGCGCATAACCTCAAGTTCTGCTTTCGACTTTAGGATGATCATTCGATTACCCTCGCAACAAAGACTTGATCTGTGCAAACACGACCTGGATATCTTGTTCTCCATCGATATTTCTCAGGAGTTCCTGTTTGGTGTAGTAGTCGATAAGCGGCTGAGTTTGAGCGATGTTGACGTCGAGTCGTTGTGCAACCACTTCCGGCTTGTCGTCATCACGCTGGTACAGCTTGCCGCCATCCTTGTCACACACGCCTGCCTCTTTTGGAGGATTGAACAGTGTGTGGTAGCTAGCACCACATACAGGGCAGATCCAGCGACCTGTCAAACGTTCAATCAGGGATTCCCGACGAACATTGATGTTGATCACGTGATCGATTTCGCGTCCCAACTCCCCGAGGGTAGCGGTCAGCGCTTCAGCCTGAGGAACGGTGCGCGGGAATCCATCCAATAGAAAGCCCTTTTTGCAGTCGTCCATCGAGACTCTTTCCCGCACGATCCCGATTACGACTTCATCGGGAACCAGCAGCCCTTTATCCATATAAGACTTGGCCTCGAGTCCGAGCGGCGTCTCATTTTTGACCGCAGCTCGGAACATGTCGCCAGTCGAAATGTGCGGGATGTCAAACTCTTTAACGATACGTTCTGCCTGTGTCCCTTTACCGGCACCAGGCAGCCCCATCAGAATTATATTCACGTCCATTCCCTCCGTCCCATAAAGAAAAGCTTACAGAGGCTTTTCCGAAAAAAACCAAGACATTACTTGATGAACCCTTGATAGTGGCGCTTGATCATTTGGCTTTCAATCTGCTTCATCGTATCGAGAGAAACCCCGATTACGATCAAGAGAGAAGTTCCGCCAATATAGATCGACGTCGGCAAATTGGCCAACTTGCTAAAGAAAAACGGCAAGATGGCGATCGCCATCAGGAACAATGCGCCAGCCAGAGTCAGACGGTTCAACGTACGTGTAATGTACACCTCGGTGTTTTTACCAGGACGAATACCAGGGATGTAACCGCCATTCTTCCTCATATTTTCCGCCATTTGCACAGGGTTGATCTGTACAAAGGTGTAAAAATACGTGAAACCGATGATCAGGATAGCGTACAACGCCATTCCGATTGGTTCATTCACTTGGAAGTTATGGTAGATCCAGTTGGCAAAGCCAGTACCGGAGGCATCTACCCAGAACTGAGCGATTGTCGATGGGAACATCACGAGCGAAACAGCGAAGATGACTGGAATAACACCAGCAGAGTTGATTTTCAATGGAATATGCGTGGATTGACCACCGTACATTTTCCGACCAACAACACGCTTGGCATATTGCACAGGAATCTTACGAACACCTTGCTGCATGAAGATAACCCCGACAATAAGGGCGAGAATCACCAAGACGATGATTACGACCTTTACGATACTGAAGAAAAGATTTTGAGACGGATCTGCGAATTGTGTTGCATAGATCGTACCCATTCCGGTTGGAATATGAGCCACGATACCAGCCACGATCAGGATCGAAATCCCGTTCCCAATCCCTTTCTCGGTTATCTGTTCTCCCATCCACATCATGAATGCCGTACCAGCAGTCAAGGTCAATGCAATGAGTGCATAGCTGCCAACCGATGTATCATTAAGCAATCCAGGAGCCATATTGTTGAAGCCGATTGTCATCCCGACGGATTGAATCAGCCCCAAAATAATGGTGGAGTAGCGTGTCACCGTAGCGATTTTGCGACGGCCCACTTCTCCTTCGCGCGCCCATTGCGTAAGCTTGGGCACTACGTCCATAGAAAGAAGCTGCATGATAATGGATGCTGTGATGTAAGGCATAATCCCCATTGCAAAAATCGAGAAGTTTTGCAAAGCCCCACCAGAGAAGGTGTTCAACAATCCCAACAGTTGGTTGGTGTTTTGCTGAAACAACTCGACGTTTACATTAGGAACAGGGATAAAGGTCCCGATCCGAAAGACTACCAGCATCATAAGTGTAAACAGGATCTTACGACGCAGGTCGCCAATTTTAAAAATGTTAGTCAAGGACGCTAACATTAGATCACCTCGGTTGTTCCACCGACTTGAGCGATCTTCTCAGCAGCTGCGCCAGAGAACTTGTGAGCTTTTACGGTCAGCTTCACAGTCAGTTCGCCGTTAGCAAGAACCTTCACACCATCGCGGAGTGCGCTGATAACACCTGTTGCCAGCAACAGTTCTGGTGTTACTACAGTGCCTTCCTCAAAACGGTTCAGCGCATCCAAGCTTACAATCGAGAACTCTTTACGATTGATGTTGTTGAAACCGCGCTTAGGCAGACGACGGAACAAAGGGTTTTGTCCACCCTCAAAACCGAGGCGAACGCCGCCACCGGAACGGGAATTTTGACCTTTGTGACCTTTACCAGCAGTTTTACCAGTACCGCTACCGATACCGCGACCGACGCGTTTGCGAGTGTGACGAGATCCTTCTGCAGGTTGCAGTTCGTGCAATTTCATACGTTGCACCTCCTAACTGATTGAAATGCTTTTTACGCTTCTACTTCTTTCACTTCAACCAAGTGCTTCACTTTGAAAACCATACCGCGGATCGCAGCGTTATCTTCTTTCACCACGGACGAATTGATTTTGCGAAGACCCAGTGCTTTAACCGTATCTTTTTGATCGACAGTGCGACCGATCAGGCTGCGTTTGAGGGTGATTTGCAATTTTGCCATGTTCATTCCCTCCTTATTAACCCAACAACTCGTCAACAGTCTTACCGCGCAGTTTCGCGACATCTTCCGCTGTTTTCAGACGGCCGAGGCCTTCCAGCGTAGCGTTGACCATGTTGATAGGATTGTTGGAACCAAGAGACTTACTCAGGATATCACCTACACCAGCCAGTTCGAGAACCGCACGAACAGGGCCGCCCGCGATAACACCAGTACCTGGTGCCGCAGGTTTCAGGAGTACCTTACCGGAACCGAAACGGCAGAGAACTTCGTGAGGAAGAGTTGTTCCTCTCATCGGTACGCGGATCAATTTTTTCTTCGCGTCGTCAATCGCTTTGCGAATCGCGTCTGGTACTTCTTGAGCTTTCCCCATACCGGCACCAACGTGTCCGTTACGGTCACCCACAACAACCAGGGCGCTGAAGCTCATGCGACGTCCACCTTTAACCGTCTTAGCTACGCGGTTAACGGCGACTACTTTTTCTTCGAGCTCTAATTTGCTAGGGTCGATACGCATTCCTTACCCTCCTTGTTGTTAGAATTGCAGACCAGCTTCACGAGCTGCTTCTGCCAGTGCTTTAATACGTCCATGATAGATGTAACCACCACGGTCAAAAATCACTTCAGTCGCACCTTTTTCTTGTGCACGCTTAGCGATCAGTGTGCCAACAGCCGTAGCAGCTTCCACATTAGCCCCGTTTTTCAGGCCAAGCTCTTTATCCAAAGAAGATGCAGATGCCAAAGTTACGCCAGTTGCATCGTCAATCAGTTGAGCATAGATGTGTTTCGAAGAACGGAATACGTTCAGACGAGGGCGGATAGCAGAACCAATTACCCGTTTGCGAATACGCAGGTGACGTTTTTTCCGTGCTTTGTTTTTATCAGCTTTCGTAAACATTAAGCGGCCTCCTTTCTCATGAAACTACGCGGCTTACTTACCTTTTTTACCTTCTTTACGACGAACCACTTCATCGCTGTACTTGATCCCTTTGCCTTTGTATGGCTCAGGTTTGCGAAGTGCGCGGATTTCAGCGGCGATTTGTCCAACGCGCTCTTTATTGATCCCTTTAACCACCAGTGTGGTTTGGTTAGGAACATCGATCTCAATACCTGCTTCAGGTGTCACTTCTACTGGATGGGAGAATCCGAGAGAAAGTGTGATGCCATTGCCGCTTTTCGCAGCACGGTAACCTACACCAACCAATTCCAAGGTACGAGTGAAGCCTTCCGAAACGCCTGTTACCATGTTGGCAACCAGCGCACGAGTTGTACCGTGCAGGGAGCGGTGAAGTTTGTTGTCGCTAGGACGCTCAACGATTACTTCGTTTTCAGCAATGTTGATTTTGATATCTGGGTGAAAGCTACGAACGAGTTGACCCTTAGGGCCCTTTACCGTCAGCTCAGTTCCGTTCAGAGTGAGGGTAACGCCTGCAGGTACCACGATCGGTTTTCTACCGACACGAGACATGTGGTGCACCTCCTGTGCTTTTACAATCTATGAATTACCAAACGTATGCGAGTACTTCTCCGCCAACGTGTGCTTGACGAGCTTGCTTGTCAGTCATAACGCCAGTGGAAGTAGAGATGATCGCGCAACCAAGTCCGCCCAGAACCTTAGGCACTTCTGTGTTCTTTGCATATACACGAAGGCCAGGCTTGGAGATGCGTTTCAGACCTGTGATGACGCGCTCGTTGTTTTGACCGTACTTCAGGAAAACGCGGATAATCCCTTGCTTGTTGTCTTCGACAAACTCAGCATCGCGGATGAAGCCTTCTTCTTTCAGAATGCGCGCGATTTCCTTCTTGATTTGAGACGCCGGGATCTCCACTTTCTCGTGGCGAACCATGTTGGCGTTACGAATGCGTGTCAACATATCTGCAATTGGATCAGTCATTACCATGAGAGAAAACCTCCTTCCCGTTTCAAATTACCAGCTTGCTTTTTTCACGCCTGGAATTTGACCTTTATAAGCAAGTTCACGGAAGCAAATACGGCAGAGTTTGAATTTGCGCAATACGGAGTGAGGACGTCCGCAACGCTCGCAACGAGTGTACGCGCGAACAGCAAACTTCGGCTGACGCTGTTGCTTGATGATCATTGATTTCTTTGCCACATTCTTCCCTCCTTACGAGTGGGTTTATTTACGGAATGGCATACCCATTTGAGTCAAAAGCTCACGAGCTTCCTCATCCGTTTTTGCGGAAGTGACAATTACGATGTCCATACCGCGTACTTTATCAATTTTATCGTACTCGATCTCAGGGAAGATCAGTTGTTCCTTCAGACCAAGTGTGTAGTTACCGCGACCATCGAACGCCTTGGAAGAAATTCCGCGGAAGTCACGAACACGCGGCAGAGAAACGTTCATCAACTTGTCGAGGAAGTGGTACATACGCTCGCCGCGCAGGGTTACCTTTGCACCGATCGGCATACCTTCACGCAATTTGAAACCAGCGATGGATTTCTTTGCGCGAGTTACTACAGGTTTTTGACCAGAGATAATGGACAGGTCTTCCACTGCAGTATCCAAGGCTTTAGCGTTAGCAACAGCTTCGCCAACACCCATGTTGATGATGATTTTCTCTACTTTTGGTACTTGCATGATGGAAGTGTAGTTAAACTTGCTCATCAGAGCAGGTACGATTTCCTTCGCATACTTTTCTTTCAATCTTACTGCCATCTAGAACGTCCTCCTTTCCGACCTGACTACTTGTCGATTACTTCGCCAGATTTTTTCGCATACCGAACTTTCTTGCCGTTATCCAATACTTTGTAACCGATGCGAGTTGCTGTGCCGGACTTCGGATCGATCAAAGATACGTTGGAAACGTGAATCGGTGCTTCTTGAGTAACAATGCCGCCTTGCGGATTTGCTTGAGACGGACGGCTGTGTTTTTTCACGAGGTTGATACCTTCAACCAGAACGCGATCTTTCTTAGGAAAGGCAGCGAGAACGCGACCTTTTTTCCCTTTGTCCTTGCCCGCATTTACGATAACAGTGTCGCCTTTTTTAACGTGCATCGCTTGGTGCACCTCCTATCGAACAAACTACCTGGTTATAAACGTTCAATTAGATAACCTCTGGAGCAAGAGAGATGATCTTCATGAAATCCTTGTCGCGGAGCTCACGAGCCACAGGTCCAAAGATACGGGTACCACGAGGGGATTGATCTTCTTTGATGACAACTGCTGCATTTTCATCAAAACGGATGTAAGAACCGTCTGGACGGCGAACGCCACTCACTGTACGTACTACAACCGCTTTAACTACTTGACCTTTCTTGACAACGCCGCCGGGTGTAGCGGATTTAACGGAGCATACAATAACATCACCGATGTTCGCCGTTTTGCGACCGGAACCACCCAGTACCTTGATGCACATGAGTTCCTTTGCACCGGAGTTGTCAGCAACAGCCAATCTCGTCTGAGTTTGGATCATTTACTGTTCCTCCTTTCGGAATTGATATCCGAAAATCTAACTTATACGATTACTGCCTCTTCGACGATACGTACCAAGCGGAAACGCTTGTCTTTGGACAATGGACGGGTTTCCATCAATTCCACGATGTCGCCCACTTTTGCCGTGTTGTTTTCGTCGTGAGCCTTGAACTTTTTGGAGTATTTCACACGCTTGCCGTACAAAGTATGCTTCTTGTAAGTTTCAACAAGAACCACGATGGTTTTATCCATTTTGTCGGAAACGACGCGACCTACAACGGAACGACGCATATTGCGATCTGCGGTCATCGTTCAAACCTCCTTCCTCAAATTAGCCGATTCCCAATTCTCTCTGGCGCAGGATGGTTTTCGCACGTGCAATATCCTTGCGCACTTGTTTGATGCGAGACGTGGTTTCGAGTTGACCCGTAGCCAACTGGAAACGAAGGTTGAACAACTCTTCTTTCAAAGAAGCGACGTTTTGTTCGATCTCGGCAGTGGTCAAATTACGGAACTCATTAGCCTTCATGTGCGTCACCACCCACTTCTTCACGCTTCACGAATTTGCACTTGATTGGCAGTTTGTGCATAGCCAGGCGCATAGCTTCGCGAGCGACTTCTTCAGGTACGCCAGCAAGTTCAAACATGATCTTGCCTGGTTTCACTACCGCTACCCATTTCTCAGGAGAACCTTTACCGGAACCCATCCGTACTTCGAGCGGTTTTTGTGTTACTGGTTTATCTGGGAAGATTTTGATCCATACTTTACCGCCACGCTTGATATAACGTGTCATCGCGATACGGGCAGCCTCGATTTGACGGTTGGTTACCCAGGATGGTTCTACTGCTTGCAATCCGTATTCACCGAACGCAATTGTGGTACCACCTTTTGCGTTACCGGCCATTTTTCCACGGTGTTGTTTACGGTGTTTCACGCGTCTTGGCGTCAACATGATTACTTGCCTCCTTCCTCAGTAGCGACGTTCTTTCTCGCTGGAAGGACTTCTCCACGGTAGATCCACACTTTTACACCGATGCGACCATAAGTGGTATGTGCTTCTGCAGTACCGTAGTCGATGTCAGCGCGCAATGTGTGAAGCGGAACAGTACCTTCACTGTAGCCTTCAGAACGAGCGATGTCAGCTCCGCCCAGACGACCGCTTACCAAGGTTTTGATACCTTTCGCACCAGCGCGCAGCGTACGAGTGATCGATTGCTTTTGCGCACGACGGAAAGAAATGCGGTTTTCCAATTGGCGTGCGATATTTTCAGCTACCAGAGTAGCATCCAGGTCAGGACGTTTTACTTCGTTGATATTGATATGAACGCGTTTGCCGGTCAGATCAGTCAAGGATTTGCGCAGAACTTCGACCTCTGCCCCACCTTTACCAATTACCATTCCAGGCTTAGCGGTGTGAATCGTTACGTTCACGCGATTTGCAGCGCGTTCGATTTCGATCGTGGATACAGCAGCATCTTTCAGACGCCCTTTTACAAACTTGCGGATTTTCAAGTCTTCGTGCAACAGGGTTGCGAAGTCCTTGTCAGCGTACCATTTGGACTCCCAGTCGCGAATGACACCGATCCGAAGACCTACCGGGCTTACCTTTTGACCCACACGTAATCCCTCCTTATTTCTCGTTTAGTACCACTGTGATGTGGCTTGTGCGTTTATGGATGCGGCTAGCGCGACCCATAGCGCGCGGACGGAAACGCTTCAACGTAGGACCTTGGTCTACGAAGATTTTGCTCACTACCAGGCTGTTTGGATCCAGCTCGTAGTTGTGCTCAGCGTTTGCAATAGCCGACTTCAAGAGCTTTTCTACAACAGGAGATGCAGCCTTTGGCGTGTGCTTCAGGATCGCCAACGCTTCACCTACTTGCTTGCCTCTGATCAAGTCAACCACCAGGCGGACTTTACGAGACGCGATGCGAATATTGCGAGCAACTGCTTTTGCTTCCATCTTTGTACCTCCTCTCTGTCAAGAGAAAATTAGCGCTTCTTGGACTTCTTGTCGTTGTCGACGTGACCTTTGAAGGTACGAGTTGGTGCGAATTCACCCAATTTATGGCCAACCATGTCTTCCGTTACATAAACAGGTACGTGTTTGCGGCCGTCGTAAACAGCAAACGTGTGTCCTACGAAATCAGGGAAGATGGTGGATCGACGAGACCAGGTTTTGATCACGCGTTTCTCGTTCTTTTCATTTTGCTCGACAACTTTTTTCATCAAATGGTCATCCACGAAAGGACCCTTTTTCAAGCTTCGTCCCATTAGTGAACCTCCCTTCGCCAAAGGCGTTCGGTTATTGTATCAGCCTACCTTACTTCTTGCGGCGGCGGATGATGTACTGATTCGATTTGTTTTTCTTCTTGCGAGTTTTGAGACCCAATGTTGGTTTACCCCAAGGAGTAACTGGAGCTTTACGTCCGATTGGAGCGCGGCCTTCACCACCACCGTGTGGGTGATCGTTCGGGTTCATTACGCTACCGCGAACAGTTGGGCGAACACCCAGCCAGCGGGAACGTCCAGCTTTACCGATATTGAGCAGCTCATGGTCGATGTTACCTACTTGACCGATGGTTGCGCGGCATACATTGTGGATGCGGCGTGTTTCACCAGAAGAAAGACGTACGATGACGAACTCTCCGTCACGACCCAGCAATTGAGCGGAAGTACCAGCAGCGCGTACCAATTGGCCGCCTTTGCCTGGTTTCAACTCGATGTTGTGGATTGTAGTACCTACTGGAATTTTCTCCAAAGGCAGAGCGTTACCAGTTTTGATGTCGGCATCTGCACCGGAAACGATCTCGTCGCCCACTTTCAAACCGTGTGGAGCGATGATATAACGCTTTTCACCGTCGAGGTAATTGATCAAAGCAATGTTAGCAGAACGGTTTGGATCGTATTCGATCGTAGCTACGCGACCTACGATGCCGTCCTTGTTGCGTTTGAAGTCAATGATGCGGTATTTGCGTTTATGCCCGCCACCATGATGACGTACTGTAATTCTACCTTGGTTGTTGCGACCAGCTTTTTTGCTCAGAGGCGCCAACAAGGATTTCTCAGGAGTCGAAGTTGTGATCTCCTCAAATGTAGAAACAGTCATTTGGCGACGAGAAGGAGAAGTCGGTTTAAACTTTTTAATACCCATGTTAATACCCTCCTTTTCGGGAATCGTCGGGATTATACGCCCTCGTAGAAGGTCAGGTCTTTGCTGTCATCAGTCAGCTTAACGATCGCTTTCTTCCACTCAGAAGTATAACCGGAGTATTTTCCATAGCGTTTTGGTTTTGCAGGAACACGGGAAGTGTTTACTGCTTCTACTTTTACGCCGAAAACTTTTTCAACAGCTTGCTTGATTTCTGTCTTGTTGGCTTTGAGAGGAACTTCGAATACGTATTTCTTCTCAGCCATCATGTCAGTGGTGCGCTCCGTAATGATAGGGCGCTTGAGGACATCGTAAAGGCTCTTCATTAGGCGAGCACCTCCTCTACTTTCGCAACCGCGTCTTTCGTCACGATTACTTTGTCATGCGCTACCAGATCCAGAACGTTAATGCCTGCAGCATCTACGAACTTAGCACCTGGGATGTTGCGGGAAGAGAGCGCGATGTTTTGATCATACTCGGAAGTAACGATCAGAACTTTGCGATCTACTTTCAAGCTGTTCAGAACAGCTGTCATTTCTTTGGTTTTTGGAGCGTTGAAGTTCAAAGCATCCAGAACCAGCAGTTCGTTGTTTTGTACTTTTGTCGAGAGTGCGGATTTCAGAGCCAAACGGCGAACTTTACGATTCAGTTTGTAACCGTATTTGCGCGGAGTTGGTCCGAATACAACACCGCCACCTTTCCATTGCGGAGAGCGAATGGAACCTTGGCGTGCACGACCTGTACCTTTTTGGCGCCATGGCTTGCGGCCACCACCACGTACTTCAGAACGGTTCTTTACATCGTGTGTACCTTGGCGTTGGGACGCTTGTTGCATCACGATCGCATCGAACAGAACGGCGTTATTAGGTTCGATCCCAAATACGCTTTCTGCCAATTCGATTTCGCCAACTTGGGAACCGGTTTGGTTATAGAGAGCTACTTTCGGCATGTCAGTTCCTCCTTTCCTTACTAGTTCTTCTTGACTGCCGTCGATACCAGTACGCAGCTGTTTTTCGGTCCAGGTACAGAACCTTTTACGAGAATCAGGTTGCGTTCTGCGATGACTTTCACTACTTCCAGGTTTTGAACGGTTACGTTGTCGCCGCCCATTTGTCCTGGCAGGGTTTGACCTTTAAATACGCGGTTAGGAGCTACAGCACCCATAGAACCAGGGCCGCGATGGTAGCGCGAACCGTGAGCCATAGGACCGCGGGATTGGTTGTGACGTTTGATTGCACCTTGGAAACCTTTTCCTTTGGATACACCGGCAACGTCTACAATGTCTCCCTCAGCAAAAATATCAGCTTTCAACTCTTGACCTACCTCGAAATCACCGAGGTTTACACCGCGAATTTCACGAACGAAGCGCTTAGGTGCAGTGTTAGCTTTCGCTGCATGGCCTTTTTCCGGTTTGTTAGCGCGATGCTCTTTTTTGTCTTCAAAACCGATTTGAATTGCTTCGTAACCATCGTTCTCCAGATCTTTCTTTTGGAGAACCACGTTAGAACCAGCTTCGATGACTGTTACTGGAATCGCTGTTCCGTTTGGGCCGAAAACTTGAGTCATTCCAAGTTTTTTACCTAAGATTCCTTTGGTCATTTGTGCCACCTCCTGTACATATTTCACAAAAACAGTATTGTTGTATCAAGTCCCTACCGATGCGCAGGGGTGCCATTTCAAGGGTTTGTTGCTTGTTGTAACACGCTCATCAAGACAACGGCTGCGCGTGTATCGCGTTTGGGACTTTACAGTTTGATCTCGATATCTACACCGGATGGCAGATCCAGACGCATCAAAGCATCTACTGTTTGTGGTGTAGGGTTCAAGATGTCGATCAAACGTTTGTGTGTACGCATCTCGAATTGCTCGCGAGAATCTTTGTACTTGTGCACCGCACGCAGGATTGTGTAAACTGCTTTTTCCGTAGGAAGCGGAATTGGACCGGAAACATTTGCACCGGAACGTTTTGCAGTGTCTACAATTTTCTCTGCAGACTGATCGAGGATTTTGTGATCATACGCCTTCAAACGAATACGAATCTTTTGCTTTGCCATTTGAGTCCCTCCTTTTTCGCCCATTTTCTAAACAGACATTTCTCCGTGGAAATATCCTGCACCCCGGTCATGGCAAAGGGGCCGGGTGTGTCAGCAACCTCCCACATCATCGCAAGTCCATGACCAACATTACATATTGTACTAAAATCCTTTGGGCAACGCAAGTTATTTCTGTGTTTCCGCAGAATTCTTGTACAAGCAAATCTCGTAACGAGACTCACCTTGCCTATCTTACCGATTCTGCTGCAGAAAGGCAAGCGGGATTCCCTGCCAACTCCTGCTCTTCCCTTTCTATAATAGAAGGAACCCGCTATACTTAGGAGAAGATACGAGCGCGAAGGAGGCCTTTTCACCATGCTTGAAGGCAATACTTATTATGAAATGATCGGCGGAGCGGATACTCTGGCCCGCCTTGTAGATACATTTTACGACTTAGTCATCCAACATCCGGATCTTTCCCCCTTGTTTCCCGACGACTTGTCTGATGTAAAAGAGAGACAATACCAGTTCCTCACTCAATTCTTGGGAGGCCCTGCCCTGTACACCGAGAAACACGGGCATCCGATGCTGCGGGCTCGCCATATGCGGTTTCCGATCGGGCCGACACAAGCCGAAGCTTGGCTCGCATGCATGAGCGAGGCTATGGATCGCACAGGCTTCCCGGAAGAGCCTCGCCAGCAGATTTTCGAGCGTCTTCGCTTGACGGCCTACCATATGGTCAACCAATGGGAGCAAGCGGAATAATAGTACAAAAGAAGCGTAGGGAGTCATTTCCCTACGCTTTTGTTGTCGCCTCGACTGCTGATTTCGCCGCTGGCTGGGGGAGCTTTTTGGACCCCAGATAGACTCCCGTCACAATCATGCATAAGGCGAGTACATGAATCAATTGCAGCCTTTCACCTAAAAATAACGCCGCAAACACAAGACTTGCCAAGGGCATTCCATTCAGAAAGACAGATGTACGACTCGCTCCCAGCTGACGGATGCCGTAATTCCAGCCCACTGTGCCCAACGCTGAAGAAAAAACGGCGGATGCCAGAATGACCAGCCACTGAAAATGACTGATTTCGAGGTTCATATAATACGTAACGGGCTTGTCGATCAAGGCAACTGTCCCAAGGAAGATCATGCCGAACACTTGTGCCAAAGCCGTGATCAAAAGCACAGGTACTCCCCGCATCACCAGCTTGCGTATGAGCAGTCCCCCGGTTACGTACATCAGCATGGAGAAAAACATAATGGCATCTCCCCATCCGCTGACCTCTAAGCCACCCTGTTGAGAAAGAACCACTACCAGGACACCCGAAAAACCAATTCCAATTCCGAGCGCTTTTCGCCAAGACATTGGTTCACCTAAAAAAAGCATCGCCAACAGTCCGGTAGCCAACGGATTCAATCCCAAAATGAGTGAGCCATTGCCCGCGGTTGTGTACTGAACTCCAATAGCCATTGTGATCTGATGCAAAGCGATCGAGGTCGCCCCAATCCCCGCCAGGAGCAGCCAATCCATTTTGGCCATTCGCAGACGCTTTCGGTACGCCCAGATGATTGGGATGAAACATACAGCAGCCAATGCCATGCGTAGCGACGAAACAAATAACGGAGGAAATGTGGTCAGGTATTTCACCATCACGACGTTTAGTCCCCATATGGAGACTACCCCCGCCAACATGAGGAATAGCAGCCCTTCTCTGTTTTTCATTGCCTTGTCTCCCATCCGTACGTTCCAAATCATGCTGGTATTGTAGCACATCCTCCTTGTCATCTGCTGTAGAAGGATTTAGATTACCCTTATTGGAAAAATCGATTAAAAAAAGGGCAAAAAGACCTGACAACCATTCTGGTTGTCAGGTCTTTGACTATGGCAATAATTAAGCTTCGATGGAAGCAACTACGCCAGCGCCTACTGTACGGCCACCTTCGCGGATCGCGAAGCGAGTACCTTGTTCCATCGCTACTGGAGCGATCAGTTCAACGGTGAACTCAGTGTTGTCGCCAGGCATTACCATCTCAACGCCTTCTGGCAGTTGGATGATACCTGTAACGTCAGTTGTACGGAAGTAGAATTGTGGACGGTAGTTAGCAAAGAAAGGAGTGTGACGTCCGCCCTCTTCTTTGGACAGAACGTAAACTTCTGCTTTGAACTTGGTGTAAGGCTTAACGGAACCTGGTTTCGCCAAGCATTGTCCACGCTCGATGTCTTTACGGTCTACACCGCGCAGCAGAGCACCGATGTTGTCACCAGCTTCAGCTTGATCCAGCAATTTGCGGAACATCTCAACACCAGTAACTGTGGAAGCTTTTGTTTCCTCAGCCAGACCGATGATTTCTACTGGGTCACCAACTTTAACGATACCGCGCTCTACGCGACCGGTAGCAACTGTACCACGACCAGTAATGGTGAATACGTCCTCTACAGGCATCAAGAAAGGCTTGTCAGTTGCGCGCTCAGGAGTTGGGATGTAGGAGTCTACAGCTTCCATCAGCTCAACAACTTTTTTCGCCCACTCGCCAGTTGGGTTATCCAAAGCTTCTTTAGCAGAACCTTTGATTACTGGAGTGTCGTCACCTGGGAACTCATATTGAGACAGCAGGTCACGGATTTCCATTTCAACCAGTTCGAGCAACTCTTCATCGTCTACCATGTCGCATTTGTTCATGAATACTACGATGTAAGGTACGCCTACTTGTTTGGAGAGCAGGATGTGCTCACGAGTTTGTGGCATTGGACCATCAGCTGCGGAAACAACCAGGATCGCGCCGTCCATTTGAGCAGCACCGGTAATCATGTTTTTCACATAGTCCGCGTGACCAGGGCAGTCAACGTGTGCATAGTGACGGTTTTCAGTTTCATACTCAACGTGGGAAGTGTTGATTGTGATACCGCGCTCTTTTTCTTCTGGAGCAGCGTCAATTGCAGCGTAGTTCATAGCTTTTGCTTTACCTTGTTGTGCCAATACAGTAGTGATGGCAGCAGTCAGGGTAGTTTTACCGTGGTCAACGTGACCGATGGTACCAATGTTAACGTGCGGTTTAGAACGCTCAAATTTTTCTTTTGCCATGAGAGCTAAAGCCTCCTTAAATGATAAGGGTTTTATAGTGTGAAGAAAGGTTTACCTTACCTTGGTTGCCCACACATATTGTAAACCTTTCTCGTTTCCAAATAAAGTCGTACGCGGAAATTATTCGCCTTTGGATTTCTTGATGATCTCTTCGGAGATGAATTTTGGCACCTCTTCGTAGTGATCGATCTCCATGGAGTAGGTTCCGCGGCCTTGTGTACGGGAGCGAAGAACTGTGGAGTAGCCGAACATCTCGGAGAGCGGCACCATTGCACGGATGGCTTGTGCGTTTGCACGAGCTTCCATACCTTCGATGCGGCCACGGCGGGAGTTCAGGTCACCCATTACGTCACCCATGTACTCTTCAGGCATAACTACTTCTACTTTCATGATTGGCTCCAGGAGTACAGCGCCACATTTTTTCGCAGCTTCTTTCAGAGCGAGAGAACCTGCTACTTTAAATGCCATCTCGGAGGAGTCGACGTCATGGTAGCTACCGTCTACGATGGTAGCTTTGATGTCAACCAGCGGGAAGCCGGCGATAACACCATTTTTCATCGCTTCTTCGATACCTGCTTGAACAGCAGGGATGTACTCTCTCGGTACCACACCACCGACGATCTTGTTTTCAAACTGGAAGCCTTGACCTGGTTCGAGCGGAGCAAATTCCACCCAAACGTGACCGTATTGACCACGACCACCGGACTGACGAACGAATTTACCTTCCACTTTCGCTGCATTACGGAATGTTTCACGGTAAGCAACTTGTGGAGCACCTACGTTCGCTTCCACTTTGAATTCACGTTTCATACGGTCAACGATGATCTCCAGGTGAAGCTCACCCATACCGGAAATGATGGTTTGACCGGTTTCTTCATCCGTGCGGGTTCTGAACGTAGGATCCTCTTCAGCCAGCTTGGACAGGGCGATACCCATCTTGTCTTGGTCTGCTTTGGATTTTGGTTCGATCGCAACGGAGATAACTGGTTCTGGGAATACCATGGACTCCAGGATTACTGGGGCCTTTTCATCACACAGAGTGTCACCAGTTGTCGTATCTTTCAAACCTACTGCAGCAGCGATATCCCCGGAGTAAACCGTTTGGATTTCTTCGCGGTGGTTTGCGTGCATTTGCAGAATGCGGCCTACACGCTCACGCTTGCCTTTAGTAGAGTTCAGTACGTAAGAACCGGAGTTCATTACACCAGAGTATACGCGGAAGAAAGTCAGACGGCCAACATACGGGTCGGTCATGATCTTGAACGCAAGAGCGGAGAACGGACCGTTGTCGTCAGCTGGACGAGTCACTTCTTCTTCGGAATCTGGCAATGTACCTTTGATTGCTGGAATGTCGATTGGAGAAGGCAGGTAAGCAACTACGTTGTCCAGCATAGGCTGTACGCCTTTGTTGCGGTAGGAAGAACCGCACATTACTGGAACGAGTTTTACCTCGATGGTACCTTTGCGCAGTGCTGCACGAATTTCATCGTTAGTCAGCTCTTCGCCTTCCAGGTACTTCATCATCAGTTCTTCATCTTGCTCTGCAGCCGCTTCAACCAATTTCAGACGGAGCTCTTCGCACTTGTCTTTCAGGTCATCAGGGATATCTACAGCATCAGATGTTTTGCCCAGGTCATCAGTGTAAATGATCGCTTTCATCTCGATCAAGTCTACCATGCCCTTGAACTGATCCTCTGCACCGATTGGATATTGGATCGCTACCGGGTTAGCACCCAGACGTGTGCGGATTTGCTCCAAGCACATGTCGAAGTTCGCCCCGATGATGTCCATTTTGTTGATGTAGCAAAGGCGCGGAACGCCGTATTTGTCAGCTTGACGCCATACGGTTTCAGTCTGAGGCTCTACACCGCCTTTTGCGTCAAAAACGGTTACAGCTCCGTCAAGAACGCGCAAGGAGCGCTCAACTTCAACAGTGAAGTCTACGTGTCCAGGCGTATCGATGATGTTGATTCGATGACCTTTCCACTGAGCGGTAGTAGCAGCAGATGTGATGGTGATACCGCGCTCTTGTTCTTGTTCCATCCAGTCCATGGTGGCGGCACCTTCGTGCGTTTCACCAATTTTATGAACGCGACCGGTATAGAACAGAATACGCTCTGTCGTAGTCGTCTTACCAGCATCAATGTGAGCCATGATACCGATATTACGCGTATTCGCTAAAGAGAACTCGCGAGCCATTAGGTGTGCTCCTTCCATACTCGAGTGTAAAAAGATAAGGGTGTCCAAAACAGACACCCGTTTTGGATCCTACCAACGATAGTGTGCGAACGCTTTGTTTGCTTCTGCCATTTTGTGCGTGTCTTCACGCTTTTTCACGGCAGCACCAGTGTTGTTCGCTGCATCCATGATTTCATTAGCCAGACGTTGTTCCATGGTTTTCTCTCCGCGGTTGCGGGAGTAGTTAACCATCCAACGAAGACCGAGAGTAGTGCGGCGCTCAGGCTTCACTTCGATCGGTACTTGGTAGTTAGCACCACCTACACGGCGAGCTTTTACTTCCAGTACTGGCATTACGTTTTTCAGTGCTTCTTCAAACACTTCCATCGGATTGCGACCTGTGCGCTCCTGGATGATGTTAAATGCGTTGTAGAGGATGTTTTGAGCTACACCGCGCTTACCATCCAACATCAAACGGTTAATCAGACGAGTAACCAGCTTGCTGTTGTAAATAGGATCAGGCAGCACGTCACGACGGGCTACAGGACCTTTACGAGGCATCGTATTCCCTCCTTCTTATCGATATCAAATTACGCCACTTCACAGGCGCTTTTCTTATTTTTTAGCTGCTGCTTGACCTGGCTTCGGACGCTTAGTACCGTATTTGGAACGACCTTGTTTACGGTTGTTCACACCAGCAGTGTCAAGAGCACCACGAACGATATGGTAGCGTACCCCTGGCAAGTCTTTTACACGACCGCCGCGCACAAGCACGACGCTATGCTCTTGCAGGTTGTGGCCGATACCACCGATGTAAGCTGTTACCTCGATTCCGTTTGTCAAACGCACACGAGCATATTTACGCAACGCGGAGTTCGGTTTTTTCGGAGTCATGGTACCTACACGAGTGCAAACACCACGTTTTTGAGGAGAGCTTTGGTTGGTTTGGCTTTTCTTGAAGCTGTTGTACCCTTTTTGCAGAGCTGGGGACTTCGACTTCACAACCTTATCCTCGCGACCTTTACGCACCAATTGGTTAATTGTAGGCATGATGTTACCTCCCTTCTTAATACCCAATCTCAAGACCACAGATCCAGGTGAGTCATTTTGAGGTCAAATAGAAAGTTCTTGTCCAGCATGACGCAGCGCGAAACACCAAACAAAAACATCGTTAACCACTTTTTTTAATCGCGGCCGTTGCCGCTCCCACTTCGATTCCGCACACCTTGCCTAATCGGCGCATGGAATCCACATGGATGACTGGCACACCCTTCTCTTTGCAAAGGAGCTCGACCTTTTGGGTCAAACGCCGATCGGCATCATCTGCGATATAGACCGTTTCTACTTGTCCGTTTTCCACGGCTTTCATCGTTTGCTTGATTCCGATGGTTAACTCCTTGGCCCGCTCTACTTTTTCATAAGACATGATGATCATATCCTCCAAAGTACAGATGTCAGGCACACTAGAACATAATAGCAGGTAGGCTATTAGATGTCAATGCCCGTTTCTCATATTTTTTAAGTGGAGAAAACGCCCGCCAAGCGACGGGCGTTTCACCTTATTTACTCGACAGAAACGGCTTCCTGCTGCTCTTTTTCCGCAGCTTCTGCTTCGTAATCGGCCACACTGGCCACATTGATATTGCGATAACGGGACATTCCTGTACCTGCTGGAACCAGTTTTCCGATAATCACGTTCTCTTTCAGACCCAAGAGACGGTCTACCTTGCCTTTGATAGCGGCATCGGTGAGTACGCGAGTCGTTTCCTGGAAGGATGCCGCAGACAAGAAGGAGTCTGTCTCGAGGGATGCTTTGGTGATCCCCAAAAGAACTGGACGTCCAACTGCCGGGTTTTTGCCTTCCAGCAATACTTTGGCGTTCGCTTGCTCGAATTCCGGTACCTCGACATACGAGCCTGGCAACAGATCGGTATCTCCACTGTCAATGACGCGCAGCTTGCGAAGCATTTGACGAATCATAACTTCGACGTGCTTGTCGTTAATTTCTACACCCTGCATGCGGTACACTTTTTGAACCTCTTGCAAAATGTAGTTGGATACACCGCGCATGCCGCGAACTTTCAACATTTCTTTCGGGTCTACGGAACCCTCAGTGAGCTCATCCCCGGCATTCAGCTTAGTACCAACCGATACCTTGATGCGTGCGCCGTACGGAGCGGAGTACACTTTGTTTTCCGCTTCGCCTTGTACTTCGATCTCGCGGCGGTCTTTTACCTCGCGAATATCGACGACTTCCCCGTCGATCTCGGAAATAACCGCCTGCCCTTTCGGATTGCGCGCTTCAAACAACTCCTGAATACGCGGCAAACCTTGGGTAATATCGTCTCCGGCAACCCCACCGGTATGGAACGTACGCATCGTCAACTGCGTACCAGGCTCCCCGATGGATTGAGCCGCGATAATACCAACCGCTTCGCCCACTTCCACTTCTGCTCCTGTCGCCAGGTTGCGGCCGTAGCACAGTTTGCAGACACCGTGACTGGTGCGGCAAGCAAGTACGTTGCGGATATAGACTTCGGTAATCCCGACTTTCTCGATATAGTCGGCAACCTCTTCGGAGATTTCTTCGTTGCGGCGGACGATGATTTCTTTCGTCTCGGGATGGCGCAGCGTCTCGAAGCAGGTGCGACCCACAAGTCGGTCGGAAAGTTTTTCGATCTCTTCCTTGCCATCCTTGATCGCTGTAACGCGGATTCCTTTATCGGTACCGCAGTCTTTTTCGCGGACGATCACGTCTTGGGCTACGTCTACCAGACGGCGGGTCAGATAACCCGAGTCCGCTGTACGCAGCGCCGTATCGGCGAGACCTTTCCGCGCACCGTGCGTGGAGATAAAGTACTCCAATACGGTCAGACCTTCACGGAAGTTGGATTTGATCGGCAACTCGATGATTCGTCCGGACGGGTTGGCCATCAGACCGCGCATACCAGCCAGCTGTGTGATCTGGGATACGTTACCGCGGGCTCCGGAGTTCGCCATCATAAAGATCGCATTGAACTTATCCATGGACTTCATCAGGACGTCGGTTACTTCATCCTTGGCCTTGGACCAGATCGAGATCACGCGGTCGTAACGCTCGTCTTCGGTAATCAAACCGCGACGGAACTGCGTCATGACGGTTGCGACCTTTTGATCGGCTTCGTCGAGAATTTCTTTTTTCTTCTCTGGTACTGCGATGTCCGCGACGGCAATCGTAATACCTGCTTTCGTGGAGTACGTAAAGCCCAGTTCCTTGATTCTGTCGAGAATCATGGAGGTTTTCATCGTGCCGAAGCGACGGAAGCACTCGGAGATGATCGTACCCAGGAAGCCTTTTTTCACAGCGCCGCTGTCCGGGAGCTTCTGGATGAACTCCTTCACGTTGACGCCTTTATCAAAAATGAAGTACTGGTCAGGCACCATGTTTTGCAGGTTGTTCTTGGTTGGCTCATTGATAAATGGCAGCTCTGGCGGGAAGATTTCGTTGAAGATGACTTTCCCTGCCGTTGTGACCAGCAATGCTTGTTCCTGTTTTTCGGTAAAGCTTGTTTTGTTCAGGCGCTTCGCAGGCACCGCAATGCGCGTATGCAAGCTGATGTAGCCTTGTTGGTATGCAGCGATCACATCATGCGGATCGCGGTATACGGTCCCTTCCCCTTTGTCGCCTTCACGCTCCAGGGTCAGGTAGTACGATCCGAGTACCATGTCCTGGGATGGCGTTACGACTGGCTTACCGTCTTTCGGGTTGAGGATGTTTTGCGCCGCCAGCATGAGAATGCGGGCTTCTGCCTGCGCCTCAGCAGACAACGGAACGTGAACGGCCATCTGGTCACCGTCGAAGTCGGCGTTGTATGCCGTACATACGAGCGGGTGAAGACGAATCGCACGACCCTCTACCAGTACCGGTTCAAATGCCTGGATACCCAGACGGTGCAAAGTGGGGGCGCGGTTCAACAGTACCGGATGCTCGCGAATTACGTCCTCGAGTACGTCCCACACTTCAGGCTGAACGCGCTCTACCTTGCGCTTGGCGCTCTTGATGTTGTGAGCGAGGCCTTTGGCCACCAGCTCTTTCATCACGAACGGCTTGAACAGCTCCAAAGCCATCTCTTTCGGCAGACCGCACTGATACATTTTCAGGTTTGGTCCGACTACGATAACAGAACGGCCGGAGTAGTCTACACGTTTACCCAAGAGGTTTTGACGGAAGCGCCCTTGTTTTCCTTTCAGCATGTGGCTGAGGGATTTCAGCGGACGGTTCCCCGGTCCAGTCACCGGACGACCGCGGCGGCCGTTATCGATCAACGCATCGACTGCTTCCTGCAGCATGCGTTTTTCGTTTTGAACGATGATGTCAGGAGCACCCAATTCCAAAAGGCGCTTGAGACGGTTGTTCCGGTTGATTACGCGACGGTACAGGTCGTTCAGGTCAGAGGTCGCAAAGCGTCCCCCATCCAGTTGAACCATCGGGCGCAGCTCCGGCGGAATGACAGGCAGTACATCCAGCACCATCCAGTCCGGGTGGTTGCCGGAGTTGCGGAATGCCTCCAGCACTTCCAGGCGCTTGATCGCACGATTGCGACGTTGTCCTTGTGCTGTTTTCAGGTCTTCCTTCAACGCCTCTACGTCTTTGTCCAAATCGATTTCAGCAAGCAGGCGCTTGATCGCCTCTGCTCCCATCATCGCTTGGAAGGAGTGTCCGTATTTTTCGCGATAATTGCGGTACTCTTTTTCAGAGAGCAATTGCTTCTTATCGAGAGGGGTGTCACCTGGGTCTGTGACCACATAGGATGCGAAATAAATCACTTCCTCCAGGGAACGCGGGGACATGTCGAGCACCAAACCCATACGGCTCGGAATCCCTTTGAAATACCAGATGTGAGAAACTGGGGCAGCCAGTTCAATATGCCCCATCCGCTCACGGCGTACCTTGGCGCGAGTCACTTCCACGCCACAACGATCGCACACGACACCTTTATAACGAACGCGCTTGTATTTTCCGCAATGGCACTCCCAGTCCTTGGTCGGTCCGAAGATGCGTTCGCAGAACAAGCCATCTTTTTCCGGCTTCAATGTACGGTAGTTGATCGTCTCCGGCTTTTTCACTTCCCCGAAAGACCACGAACGGATCTTATCGGGGGAAGCCAAGCCGATCTTCATATATTCGAAGTTGTTCACGTCTATCACAGGGCGTTACCTCCCTTTGTACCGGAATCTTACTCTGCTTCTTCCGAGCTTCCACCTTCAAGCACGAGGTTCAGCTTTTCACTGTTGCCCTCATCCTCGTCTTCCATTTCACGCATTTCAATCTCCTGCTCGTCACCGGACAGGATTTTCACGTCCATACCCAAGCTTTGCAGTTCCTTGATCAATACCTTGAACGACTCAGGAACACCTGGCTCCGGCACGTTTTCTCCCTTGACGATCGCTTCGTAGGTTTTCACACGACCGACCACATCGTCCGACTTGACGGTGAGGATCTCCTGCAAGGTGTAGGCTGCACCGTAAGCTTCCAATGCCCATACCTCCATCTCCCCGAAACGCTGGCCGCCGAATTGAGCTTTACCGCCCAACGGCTGCTGGGTAACGAGAGAGTATGGTCCGGTAGAACGGGCGTGAATCTTGTCGTCTACCAAGTGAGCCAGTTTCAGCATATATACGCAACCGACTGTTACACGACGATCGAATGGTTCTCCTGTACGGCCATCGTACAGAATGGTTTTACCGTCGCGATCCAATCCAGCCTCTTCCAATGTTTCAAAGACTTCGTGCTGACGCGCTCCGTCGAATACCGGCGTAGCGACGTGGATACCCAGGAGCTTAGCCGCCATACCGAGGTGAGTCTCCAATACCTGACCGATGTTCATACGAGATGGTACGCCCAATGGGTTGAGTACGATCTCTACTGGAGAACCATCAGGTAGGAATGGCATATCTTCTTCAGGCATGATACGGGCAATAACCCCTTTGTTACCGTGGCGTCCCGCCATTTTGTCACCCACGGAAATTTTCCGTTTTTGGGCGATGTAGACGCGGACGAGTTGGTTGACGCCTGGAGGCAGCTCATCGCCGTTTTCACGGGTGAACACCTTCACGTCTACGACGATACCGGAACCGCCATGCGGCACACGCAGGGAGGTGTCGCGAACTTCGCGCGCCTTTTCCCCGAAAATCGCATGCAGGAGACGTTCTTCCGCAGTCAGTTCAGTCACACCTTTTGGCGTAACTTTTCCTACGAGAATGTCGCCATCCTGAATTTCGGCACCTACGCGCACAATTCCGCGTTCGTCCAGATTTTTCAACGCATCTTCCCCTACGTTCGGGATGTCGCGCGTGATTTCTTCCGGACCGAGCTTGGTATCGCGAGCTTCGGATTCGTACTCTTCGATATGGATAGACGTATAGACGTCGTCTTTCACCAGTTTTTCACTCAGCAAAATCGCATCTTCATAGTTGTATCCTTCGTAGGTCATAAACGCGACGATCACGTTGCGACCGAGGGCCAATTCCCCTTTTTCAGTGGACGGGCCGTCACCAATGATGTCACCTTTTTCAATCCAGTCGCCGCGTTTTACGATCGGGCGCTGGTTGACGCAGGTACCTTGGTTGGAACGGATAAACTTGTGCAATTTGTACTTGTCGAGATCGCCGGCTACTTGTTTACCATCGATCTCCTTGTAACGGCGAACCCAGATTTCACGAGCAGTCACTCGTTCTACCTGGCCCGGATGCTTCGCAACGATGGCAACACCGGAGTCTTGCGCCGCTTTGTGCTCCATACCGGTACCGACAAACGGAGCCTGTGGAATCAAAAGCGGAACAGCTTGCCGCTGCATGTTGGAACCCATCAGGGCGCGGTTCGCGTCATCGTTCTCAAGGAACGGAATCAAAGCGGTCGCCACAGACACAACCTGCTTCGGCGATACGTCCATGAAATCGACCTTGTCGCGCGGCACGCTCAGGATCTCGCCTTTGCGTCGGCAAATGACCATGTCGTTGATAAAGTGACCTTCATCGTCGAGCGGCTGGTTTGCCTGCGCCACGTTAAAGACATCCTCTTCGTCAGCAGTCAGATAGCTGATTTCCGAGAGCACGCGTCCTGTTTCTGGATCTACCTTGCGTCGCGGCGTCTCGATAAAGCCGTAGTCGTTGATCCGCGCAAAGGAAGACAGCGAGTTGATCAAGCCGATGTTCGGTCCCTCTGGCGTCTCAATTGGACACATGCGTCCGTAGTGGGAATGGTGAACGTCGCGCACTTCAAAGCCGGCGCGCTCACGCGTCAAACCACCAGGACCCAGTGCGGAGAGACGGCGTTTATGCGTCAGCTCGGCCAACGGGTTGGTCTGATCCATAAACTGGGACAGCTGCGAGCTTCCAAAGAACTCCTTCAGGGATGCAATCACCGGACGGATGTTGATCAGAGCTTGCGGCGTAATCTGATTCTGGTCCTGGATGGACATGCGCTCGCGCACAACGCGCTCCATACGGGAAAGTCCGATACGGAACTGGTTTTGCAAGAGCTCACCTACAGAACGCAGACGACGGTTGCCCAAATGGTCGATGTCATCGGTCGTTCCGACACCATGCAGCAGATTCATGAAGTAGTTGATTGCTGCCACGATATCTGCCGGCGTGATGTGCTTGATGGTCTTGTCAATATTACCGTTGCCGATAATTTTGATGACTTTTCCATCCTCATTCGGGGAGAATATATTAATCGATTGCAGGTGAATGGTATCTTCTTCGAGAACTCCACCATGCGTGCGCACATCAATGAAACCAACGTTCGTTTCCAGATGGTCAACGATGCGATCCAGCAAGCGGCGGTCAATCATTTGGCCAGCATCAGCCAGGATCTCGCCCGTCTCTGCATTAACCAGCGTTTCAGCCAAGCGCTGATTGTAGAGACGATTTTTCAAATGAAGCTTTTTGTTCATTTTGTAGCGGCCGACAGAAGCCAAATCGTAACGCTTCGGATCGAAGAAGCGCGATACCAAAAGGCTTTTCGCATTTTCTACAGTCGGCGGCTCGCCCGGACGCAGGCGTTCGTAAATTTCGATCAACGCCTTCTCCGTGGAGTCAGTGTTGTCTTTTTCCAGCGTGTTCTTGATGTACTCATCCTCGCCCAGCAGGTTGAGGATTTCAATATCAGAGCCAAAGCCCAGTGCACGCAAAAGAACCGTTACCGGGATTTTGCGCGTACGGTCGATGCGGACATAAATCACGTCTTTCGCATCTGTCTCCAACTCCAGCCACGCACCCCTGTTCGGAATGACAGTAGCGGTAAACGTCTGCTTACCGTTTTTGTCCACTTTTGTGTTGTAATATACACTGGGGGAACGAACAAGCTGGCTGACAATAACGCGCTCAGCCCCATTAATAATGAAGGTTCCCGTTTCGGTCATGAGCGGGAAATCCCCCATGAAGACTTCTTGTTCCTTCACTTCTCCCGTCTCTTTGTTCAACAAACGTACCTTCACACGCAGAGGCGCCGCATAGGTGACGTCACGTTCTTTCGACTCGTCAACGTCATACTTCGGCTCTCCCAAGCTGTAGTCGATAAACTCCAGCACGAGATTGCCCGTGAAGTCCTGGATCGGCGAAATGTCCTGGAACATCTCACGCAGTCCCTCGTCAAGGAACCATTGGTAGGACTTCTGCTGAATCTCGATGAGATTTGGAAGGCCCAGCACTTCGTTAATACGTGAATACGTACGACGCTGGCGATGTCGGCCACTTTGAATCACTTTACCTGCCAACTTATTCACCCCTCAGGTTGTGTTTTCACACATAGAAACTTGGCATTCGGCAACCCTTACAAGCAGACGAATACCTCAAATAAAAATGGGTTAAAGCAGTAATACCATTTTTAACCCAGAGAAACTCTATTTTAATAGAATTCCCAAGTTTTCACTCGTGCATTCCTTCTTTTAACAAAAGAAGAAAAAGCACTTGACAGAAAGGGAATTGCACAAAAATAGACATTTATCCCATATTGACATTTTATAATGCTATCACATCAGGATATTCCCGTCAAGAAAACTTTTCAAAAGTCAATCCTTGACTATTTCACTGCGCGGAAAATGGAGTACCCTTTTTCCCGATCCACTTCTTCTACGTGCGCATAAAGCTCTTGCAGCTTCTTCAAAGCTGAAGGAGCTCCTTGCTTTTTCTGAATGACCACCCACATCTCGCCGCCCTCTGTGAGCAGCTCATGTCCTTCTGCAAAGATCCGGTGGACGATTTCCTTGCCTGCGCGAATCGGCGGATTGGTCAGGATCACGTCATAGCATTCTCCCTGCACGGCACTGTAGACATCGCTGACTCGCACCTCTACATTATGAATGCCATTGCGCTCTGCATTGCGTCTCGCCAGATCCGCTGCGCGCTCATTGACGTCGATCATCGTGACTGTCCCCTCACTCGCGAGCTTGGCTGCTGTCAACCCGATCGGACCATAGCCACACCCCACATCCAGCACACGCGCTTGACGCGGAATCTGCATGTTCTCGATGAGCAGCAGACTGCCAAAATCAACACGATCGCGCGAAAAAACTCCCGCATCTGTGGTGAAATGCAACTCATGCCCTCGCAATGTAAACGCCATTTGTCGCTCGTCATGCGCAGCACCTGGTTTGTTGGTGTAGTAATGATCTGCCACGTGTATATACCACCCTTTGTCTCGTCGTTTCTTCGATGGGGTTATCCTTTGCCTTTTCCTACAGAAAAACCCCCTGCCAAGGCAAGGGGATTTCCATATGGGAAGCTAACTTACTTCACTTCTACAGATGCGCCAGCTTCTTCGAGTTTTGCTTTGAGAGCTTCTGCTTCTTCTTTGGAAACGCCCTCTTTGAGTGTTTTTGGTGCGTTGTCTACCAGGTCTTTTGCTTCTTTCAGACCCAAGCCAGTCAGTTCACGAACCACTTTAATTACGTTGATTTTGGAAGCGCCGCCGCTTACCAGAGTTACGTTGAACTCAGTTTGCTCAGCAGCAGCTTCAGCAGCGCCACCAGCTACAACAGCTACAGGAGCAGCTGCAGTTACGCCGAATTCTTCTTCGATTGCTTTTACCAGGTCGTTCAGTTCGAGAACGGACATGCCTTTGATGGCTTCCAAGATTTGCTCTTTGCTCATTTGAAAATCCTCCATTCAAGGAATAATGTTTAGATTTGGTGTTACCCGATCAGGCGATTACGCGCCTTGACCTTCTTTTTGCTCGGCCACTGCTTTGACTGCCAGCGCAACGTTGCGCATTGGAGCTTGCAGGACGGAGAGCAGCATGGACAAGAGACCTTCGCGGGAAGGGAGAGCTGCCAATGCTTTGATTTGATCAGCATCAACTACTTTACCTTCGATCACGCCGCCCTTGATTTCCAGCTTGTCGTTTTTCTTCGCGAATTCAGCAATGATCTTCGCTGGAGCGATAACATCTTCCTTGGAGAACGCCAGAGCGTTTGGTCCAGTCAGATATTGGTCCAGTTCAGTCAGGCTTTCTTTCTCTGTAGCCAGACGAGTCAGGGAGTTTTTCAACACCTGGAACTCAACACCCGCTTCACGCAGTTGTTTGCGAAGCTCAGTAACTTGAGCTACAGTCAGACCGCGGTAGTCAGCCACCACTGTAGTTTGGCTTTCACGCAATTTGGTTGCGATTTCGTTGATCGCCTGTACTTTCTCTTCACGAATAACGGTTGGACGAATTTCTGCCATTGTTTACACCTCCCGTGCTCTATCTCGAAAAAAGGAAAATGCCCTCGCAGACTCACGAGGGCATAATGCTCTATCGTCAAAGGAAAGGAACCTTTCCTCTTTCGTACATTACACGCCTCGGAGGGATATTAAGCGACGCTCTTGCAAGCGCAGCACCTTCTGTCTACGGCATATTCATTTCATCAACAGGCACTATCTTAACAACTCCCACGAAGGAAGTCAAGCGTCATTATTTTACAGCAACGCGTACACCAGGACCCATAGTGGAGCTGATGGAAACGTTTTTCATGTAGATACCTTTTGCAGCAGCTGGCTTCGCGCGGTTCAGCGCTTCAGTCAGAGCAGCCAGGTTTTCAACCAGCTTCTCAGCATCGAAGGATACTTTTCCGATCGGAGCGTGGATGTTACCTGCTTTGTCTACACGGTACTCAATTTTACCGGCTTTGATTTCGTTAACCGCTTTGGTTACATCAAAGGTAACTGTACCGGTTTTTGGGTTTGGCATCAGGCCTTTTGGACCGAGTACACGACCCAATTTCCCTACTTCACCCATCATGTCAGGAGTCGCTACTACGACGTCAAATTCGAACCAGCCACCCTGAATTTTTGCGATCATGTCTGCATCGCCTACGTAGTCTGCGCCTGCTGCTTCCGCATCTTTCGCTTTTTCGCCTTTTGCGAAAACGAGAACGCGTTGTACTTTACCAGTACCGTGCGGCAGAACAACAGCACCACGGATTTGTTGGTCAGCACGCTTCGGGTCTACACCCAGACGGAATGCTGCTTCAACAGTTTCATCGAATTTGGCGGAAGCTGCTTTTTTAACCAGCTCTACACCTTCAGCTACTTCGTATACTTTGTTTTTATCAATCAGCTTGGTAGCCTCTTGATATTTCTTTCCATGTTTTGCCATGTTTGAAATCTCCCTTCAATGTGGTCGTAGCGGTTAATCCTCCCACAGACAAGGGGCACAACGTCTGTGCCCCTTTGCACCAAGACAATTAGTCTTCGATTACGATACCCATGGAACGAGCAGTACCTTCCACCATGCGCATAGCCGCTTCCACGGTTGCTGCATTCAGGTCAGGACGCTTCAGTTCCGCGATTTCACGAACTTTGTCACGTTTCAGCGTAGCAACTTTTGTTTTGTTTGGTACGCCGGAACCGGACTCGATACCAGCAGCTTTCTTCAACAGAACAGCAGCTGGAGGAGTTTTGGTGATGAAAGTGAAAGAACGGTCTTCAAACACGGTGATTTCCACCGGAATGATCATACCTGCTTCGCTCTCTGTACGAGCGTTGAATTCTTTACAGAAACCCATGATGTTCACACCAGCTTGACCGAGAGCCGGACCTACTGGAGGTGCAGGATTCGCTTTACCTGCTGGGATTTGTAATTTAATTACGCGGATAACCTTCTTAGCCACGTAAGACACCTCCTTACTTCACATGTGGTAATTACGGGGGAATGCCCCCTCCCACCGTTTGGTGAAAGCTTCGTTTATGTAACGAAAACTTCCGATCTATAGTGAGAGTGCAAGAAACCCCAAATATTGTTGTGGGATTGTGAAAACAACATGAAATGTATCACATCACGTCATTCTTTTCAAGTTGATTCCTAATCCAATTTTTGAACCTGAGTAAAGTCTAGCTCCACCGGCGTTTCACGCCCGAAAATGTCCACCAATACGCGAACCTTCTGTCTGTCCGGGTGAATCTCGATAATCTCCCCGGTGCGATTGGAAAATGGACCGTCTGTGACGCGCACCATATCGCGGAGAGCAAAATCGACTTTGATCTTGGGAATCTCGATTCCCATTTGTTTGAGAATCGTGTCGGCCTCTTCAGGACGCAGCGCTGTCGGCTTGGAGCCGGCGCCCGTGGATCCAACAAAGCCGGTAACCCCAGGAGTGTTGCGCACGACATACCATGAGTCGTCCGTCATCACCATTTCAACAAGAACGTATCCAGGAAACACTTTTTTCGTAACGGTGCGCTTTTTTCCATCCTTGGTCTCTACCTCTTCTTCGATAGGGACAAGTACGCGAAAGATCTTGTCTTCCATGCCCATCGATTCGACGCGCTTCTCCAGATTCGTTTTCACCTTGTTTTCGTAACCTGAGTACGTGTGAACGACATACCATGCTTTTTCCATATCCAACAGGACGTTAACCGTCCGTCCCTCCTAAGACTTGCAAAATTACTTTCCTAAAATCAAATCGATCAAGCGAGAGATACCCAAATCAACGACAAAGAAGAACACTGCAAGCAGTACAACCGTGATGATAACGACTAACGTATACGTTGTCAATTCCTTCCGGTTGGGCCAGCGAACTTTCTTCAATTCGGACATAACGTCGCCAAAAAAACTACCTGTACGGCGGAAACTAGCTCCAATACGTGCTAAGAAACCCATATTGCCACCCCCAGACTTGGTCGCTCAAGCATTACTTCGTCTCGCGATGAAGGGTTTGCTTCTTGTCACGGGAGCAATACTTTTTCAGTTCAACACGTTCAGTAGTAGTGCGCTTGTTCTTGGTGGAGATATAGTTACGCTCGCCACACTCGGTGCACGCCAACGTGATGTTTACTCGCATTTATTGCCACCTCCATCTCATTTCAAACCTGCTATTGTTTACGTTAAACCCGATGATCAATAGTACGGGAAAACCGCTACTTTTTCCTGACCATTTCACCTGAAAGTAACCATAGAAAAAGAGAGATAAGAGTCTATGGCTACCTAAACAAATTTATCACACCGAAAATCTCATGTCAACAAAACGTCTTGACAAAGGGAATGCATTTTGTTCCATCCTTCGCCTACTGGAAAACTTCTCTACTAGAGTAAAAAAGAGATTCTCTGTAATTACAGATGAATCTCTCTACCTTCCAGATAGCGTTCCAGTTTTCGTTTTACACGCTGCAGGGCATTGTCAATGGATTTGACATGACGCTTTAGCTCGACGGCAATCTGTTGATAGGATCGCCCATCCAGGTAAAGCATCAGCACTTGCCGCTCCAAATCGCTCAGAATCTCGCTCATCTTGCCTTCGATGTCGTCAAACTCTTCGCGATTGATGAACAACTCCTCCGGATCCGTCACCTTCGTGCCGCAGATCACGTCGAGCAGCGTACGGTCCGAGTCCTCATCGTAGATGGGCTTGTCCAGAGACACGTAGGAATTGAGCGGAATATGCTTCTGCCTCGTCGCCGTTTTGATCGCCGTGATGATCTGACGCGTAATGCAAAGCTCTGCAAACGCCTTGAACGAAGTGAGTTTATCCCCTCGGAAGTCGCGAATGGATTTGTACAGCCCAATCATGCCTTCCTGCACAATATCTTCGCGGTCAGCCCCAATCAGAAAATAGGATCTGGCTTTGGCACGGACGAAGTTCTTGTACTTGTTGATCAAATACTCCAATGCTTCGGTGTCGTCATCGCGAACAAGATCGACTACCTCTTCGTCGGTCAATAGCTCATATTGGGCATGCTTCAACTCCTTGAGGTCAACACTCACACTCGATCCCTCCGCCAGCCGTTCTCCATAGATGTCGTTATTATACATGATGCCGTAAAAAAGCGTCAACCGAATCCAAGTTATTCCCTTCGCCATTTTTCGAATATTTTCGCTATTTCCTCATCCAAGGCTATCCGCCTCGAGAAACGTTCGTCGCGTGTTTTTTCTACTTCCTTTTGGATCTCCTTGCCTGCGCTTTCCAAGTCATGCAACAATTCCCGCGCGGATTTGCGCAAGGCACCCTGTCCGAAAATAACCCGCTGGGAGGTATAGTCGGAGGTGGCTACATAGATTTGTCGATTTTTATTTTGATGCTGCGAGACAATCTGCTCAATTTTCTCATCAGCAGTCTCTTTTTTCTTGGTAAAGTACACTTCCACCCGATAATCCTCGATTTGCCGTCCCGGTCCCGGAACGTTGTAAGCATCGAATACGATCATCACCTTGATGCCGGTATAACTCTGGTATTCTGCCATTTTGGAAATCAACAAGTCGCGCGCTTCATCCATGCGATCCTGGTCTTTCAGCGCGCGCAAATCCGGCCAGGCACCGATGATATTGTAACCATCCACGATCAACAGTTGCTTGGCTTTCCTTTTGGCCATGTCACTTCACCCGCGTCGGGAGCGGACATCGGGAACGATACACCTCATACATCAACAGCGCAGCAGCGACAGAAGCATTCAGCGAGGTGACATTGCCCGCCATCGGGAGACTGTATAAAAAATCGCAGTTTTCTCTGACCAGACGACTGATGCCTTTTCCTTCGCTGCCGATGACGACGCCGAGCGGCATGGTGAAATCGCCTTGGCGAAAGTCTTGTTTGGCGCTGGCATCTGTGCCTGCGATCCAGACTCCCCGCTCTTTCAGCTCCTCCATGGTGCGGACGAGATTGGTCACGCGGGCAACGGGGACGTAGTTGATCGCACCTGCGGACGCCTTGGCAACAGTCGCTGTCAGGCTGACCGAGCGGCGTTTGGGAATGATGACGCCATGGGCACCCACAGCGTCGGCAGTACGCAGAATGGATCCCAGGTTATGCGGATCCTCCAGTTCGTCCAACAAGAGAATAAACGGCGGCTCTTGCTTTTCTTCCGCCCGCCGCAGAATATCCTCTACCTCTACGTAGTCATAAGCAGCCACAGACGCAATGACGCCCTGATGATTATCTGTCGATGCCAATGTATCCAGCTTTTTGCGGTTGGCAGTCGTGACGATGACGCCCTGCTCTTTTGCCAGCGCAAAGATGGGCCCCATCAAATTTTTGTTGGTCCCTTCCGCAATCCAGATTTTATTGATCGTACGCCCTGAGCGCAGCGCTTCGATCACCGGGTTCTTGCCTACAATCCACTCTTCACTCATGTTCCGTGCTCTCCTTCCACGATGGCAAATGCCTGCTGCATGATTTCCGCAATCCGCTCTTCTTTTCCGTTCAGATACAGATATCCGATCAAAGCCTCGAAAGCGGTCGCGTGGCGATAGTCGATAATATCTGCATTTTTTGCCGAGGAACCCGATTTGGCATTGCGTCCCCGCTTCACGATGCTGACCTCGTCCTCTGACAGCTCCGGCATCAGGTTCATCAGGATATTCGCCTGGGCTTTTGCCGAAACGTAACGATTGGCCGCCTTGTGGAGCTGATTTGGCTTAACCAGCCCCCTGGCGATCAGATGGTACCTGACGCAATGCGCATACGTGGCATCACCTAAAAAGGCGAGCACAAGTGGATTGGTTTGATTCGGATCCCGGGTCAACTCTTCTTTTTGCATGTTGTCTAAGCTCCTTATTTGCGGCGCCAACGCACACCCTGCGGCGTATCTTCCAGCACGATTCCTTTAGCGGCGAGAAGATCGCGAATTTCATCAGCACGGGCGAAGTTGCGTGATGCGCGAGCTTCGGTCCGCTCGACGATCAAAGCATCGATCTCACTGTCCAAAAGCTCCTGCTCCTGCTCCAAAATGATGCCCAGCACTCCAGTCAGTTCCAGCAAAAGCTCCTTGTAAGCCGTAATTTCTTCGCGCCCCACATTCTGATTCAGCATGTATTGGTTCGCTTCCTTTACGACTTCAAACAGAACTGTCAGTGCGTTGGCGGTATTCAGGTCGTCATCCATTTCTTTCACAAAACGCTCCCGCAGATCGCGAATCGTTTGCGCTTGTTGCTCAGCCTGGCCGTTAGGCTCTGCCTCCCTAGCTGTCTGCAGACGGTGGTCGAGATTATGATAGGCCGTTTTCATCCGTTCCAAACTGTTTGCCGCTTGCTCCAGTAGCTCATCACTGAAATTGATCGGATTGCGGTAGTGCCCTTGCAGCATGAAGAAGCGAATCAATTGCCCTCCGAATTGCTGGACGAGATCGCGGGTCAACAGGAAGTTGCCAAGGGATTTGGACATTTTTTCATTGTCGATGTTCAGCATGCCGTTGTGCAGCCAATAACGGGCGAACACCTTGCCAGTAAAGCACTCAGACTGGGCGATCTCGTTTTCATGGTGAGGGAAAACCAGATCGGAGCCGCCTGCGTGAATATCGATCTGCTCACCCAGAAACTTCAACGCCATCGCCGAGCATTCGATATGCCATCCCGGACGCCCTTCGCCCCACGGACTGCCCCAGCTCACTTCCTTGTCCTTGGCCGCCTTCCAGAGGGCAAAATCAAGCGGATGCTCTTTCTTTTCATTGATGTCCACACGCGCCCCTGCCTGCAAATCATCCAGCGGCTGGTGCGAGAGTTTTCCATACTCGTCGAAGCGGCCTGTACGGAAATAGACATCTCCTTCACTTTCATAGGCGTAGCCTTTTTCTATCAAGCCCTCGATAAATTCAATAATCTCCGGGATGGTCTGCATGACGCGCGGTTGAATATCCGGAGGCATGACGTTTAAGGATTTCAGGTCTTCGTTGTAGGCATCTGTAAAGCGGTCGGCCACTTCTTTGACCGTCGTGCCTTCCTCGTTGGCGACGCGGATCAGCTTGTCATCTACGTCCGTAATGTTTTGTACGAATGTCACGTCAAAGCCGCGATACTTCAAATAGCGGCGCAATGTATCAAACACAATCGCGGGACGGGCATTCCCGATGTGAATGTAGTTGTAAACCGTCGGACCGCACACGTACATTTTCACCTTGCCGGGCACAAGCGGCACGAAAGGTTCTTTTCGACGGGTCATCGTATTAGTGAATTGAATGCTCATTTTCCTTCTTAGCCTCCCTCAAAAGATCCAATTCCTTGCGCAAGCTCTCGATTTCTTTTTGCATCTGCCGAAGTGTATCAGCTACCGGGTCTGGCATATTCACATGATCCAGATCACATTTCACTCGTTTTCCATCCTGAATGACGATGCGCGCTTTGATTCCCACCACCGTGGAATTGGGCGGCACTTCCTGCAGGACGACTGCTCCGGCTCCGATCTTGGAATTGTCGCCGATTTTAAAGGAACCCAAGACTTTCGCTCCTGTCGCGATAATGACGTCGTTGCCAATGGTCGGGTGGCGCTTTCCTTTTTCCTTTCCGGTCCCGCCCAGTGTTACACCCTGATAAATGGTCACGTTGTCGCCGATTTCACACGTCTCTCCGATCACGACACCCATTCCATGGTCAATAAACAGGCCTTTGCCGATGCGCGCACCCGGATGGATCTCAATTCCCGTCAAAAAACGGGTAAATTGGGAAACGGCGCGCGCCAGCGTACACCAGCCCGCTTTCCAGAACCGATGCGCAATCCGGTACCCCCAGATGGCATGCAATCCGGAATAGGTCAGGACCACCTCAAAGGTACTGCGTGCTGCCGGGTCCCGCTCGAATACTGCTTGAATGTCTTCTCTCATCTGTGCAAACATAGGGATGCACCTCCAACGTGATAATCCCTCAAAAAAACCGCCCCTGCCACCTTCGACAAGAAGGGACAGAGACGGTTTTCTACCGCGGTTCCACTCTGCTTAGATCATCCATAAAAGGACAGTCTCGCTTTACACCCGGTAACGGCGGGGCGCCGATGTCGCATACTTGCACCAAAAACCCGTGCGTTCTGCTCATTGCTCACAGGGGCATTTCCAGACAGCATGCGCAGATGGCTCTCACCTATCCATCCTCTCTGTGGACGCATTCACTCCTGTACTTCTCCTGATCATCGCTTTCGTTTCCTTTATTTGTAAAATCCCTTACTCGCCGTGTGCAATGACTTTGTTCATGCGCTCCAATACCTTGTCGCGACCGAGCAAGTACAAGGTCTCCGCCAGATCGCGTCCATGCGCCTGTCCGGTAGCCGCCACACGCACAGGCATGAACAGCGCCTTGCCTTTATGGCCGGTTTCTTTTTGCACGTCTTTTAGCACTGCCTTGATGATGTCTACATTATATTCGTCTTGCGCTGACAGGTGTTTGACAAAAGATGCAAGCACCTCGGCCAGTTGCGGTTCTTTCAAGACTGCTCTGGCTTCTTCATCGTACACTACTTCATCTAGGAAGAAAAGAGCAGCCAGCGGCACAATCTGCGCGCAGTAGGACATCTGCTCCTGGTACAACGCGACGATGCTGCGTACCCAAGCGCGTTTTTCGCTGGACAGTTCTTCGTCGATGAAGCCCGCTTTCTGCAAATGCGGTACACACATTTCCGTAATGGTGTCCAGAGGTTGGCGTTTCAGGTAGTAATTGTTCATCCAGTTCATTTTGGTCGAATCAAACACAGCCGGAGACTTGTTGACGCGATCCATCGAGAAGAGCTTGATCAAATCTTCCTTCAAGAAGATCTCCTCTTCTCCGCCCGGGGACCACCCGAGCAATACCAGGAAGTTGACGATCGCTTCCGGCAAAAAGCCCAGTTCACGATACTGCTCGATAAACTGGATGATGCTCTCGTCGCGCTTGGACATCTTCTTGCCTTCTGGGTTGAGAATCAGCGCCAAGTGGGCGAAGCGAGGAGCCTCCCAGCCAAATGCTTCATAAATCATCAGCTGGCGCGGCGTGTTGGACAGATGCTCTTCCCCGCGGATGACGTGACTGATCTTCATCAGATAGTCGTCGATGACAACGGCAAAGTTATAGGTAGGGATTCCGTCCGGCCGGCAGATGACGAAGTCGCCCATCTCGCTGGAGTCAAACGTAACTTGTCCACGAATCATATCATCTACTACATACTGGCGGTTGTCCGGAACCAGGAAGTGGATCGAAGGCACGCGTCCCTCAGCCTCGAACTGTTGGCGCTGGTCTTCTGTAACATGGCGGTGCTTTTCCAGAATCCGCGGTGTCTCGCCCCGCGCAAGCTGCTCTTCGCGCTCCGCATCCAGCTCTTCCTTGGTAGCGTAGCAATAATAGGCTTTCCCTTCAGCCAGCAATTGATCGATGTATTGGCGATAGATGTCCAGACGTTCGGTTTGACGATACGGGGCGTATGGACCGCCAATATCCGTACCTTCCTCCCATTCGACGCCCAGCCACTTCAGGTTTTTCATTTGCTCTTCATCAGCATTTTCCTTGTTGCGGGTCTGGTCGGTATCTTCAATCCGAACGATAAAGGAACCACCGTGATGCTTTGCAAACAGGTAGTTGAACAGCGCGGTTCTCGCGCCGCCGATATGTAAATGCCCAGTTGGACTGGGAGCATAACGTGTGCGGATTTCTTTCGCCATGGGTAGCACCATCCTTATGAGTGTAAAAAGGTGTTAAGGGTATCAAAACGCTTCTGACGTTTTCATGTTACACCTTGTCTTACTCCTTGACAAGCAAGCAAGCAGCCTGGGAGGCGATTCCTTCTCCACGCCCCGGAAAACCAAGCTTTTCAGTCGTGGTTGCCTTGACATTGACCTGCGACAGCTCATCCGCTTCCAGAACACGAGCGATCAGAGCCTGCATCTGCGGAATATACGGAGCCATTTTTGGCGCCTGGGCAATAATCGTAGCGTCTACATTCCCCAAGCGGTATCCGCGTTCCTTGACCATCTTCCAGACATGCTCCAATAGTTTGACACTGTCTGCATCCTTGTATTCCGGGTCCGTATCCGGAAAATGGCGGCCGATGTCCCCCTCGCCCAGTGCGCCCAGAATCGCATCCGTGATCGCATGGAGCAGAACATCCGCATCCGAATGGCCCAACAGCCCTTTTTCATAGGGAATGGTGATGCCCCCGATGATGCATGGACGCCCCTCCACCAGTTGATGCACGTCAAAACCTTGTCCAATCCGCATAGACATGAATTACTCTCCCCTTCTTTTACGCAATATCTCTTCACCCAGCAGCAAGTCGTCCGGTGTCGTGATTTTGATGTTCTCATAGCTTCCTTGCATGACCGTTACCGGATGTCCCAACCATTCTACCAGCATTGCGTCGTCCGTGCCTATTCTTCCCGCACTCCATGCAGCCAGATGAGCTTCCTTCAACAAAGACATACGAAAAGCTTGTGGGGTTTGCACCGCCCACAAGCTCTCCCGCGCCGGGGTAGACTCGACAACGCCGGTCTCCCCCACCACTTTAATCGTATCCTTCACAGGCACAGCCAGGATCGTCGCTTGATCGCGCCGAACCTGACTGATGATCTGACTGATTTGTTCGGGAGTAACGAATGGACGCGCAGCATCATGGACGAGGACATGCATACAATCCCGCAAGGCTTCCAGGCCATTGCGCACGCTGTCCTGCCGTTCTGCGCCGCCCAGCACGACGGTTAGCTGAATGTTTTCCTTTTCCAGCCAAGCAAGCACTTCATCTCGATCGGTCTCACTGACCACCAGCACGATTTGCCCGATCTCCTGATGAGAGACAAACAGCCGTACCGTATGAGCCAGTATCGGCTCTCCTGCCAGCGGCAGCCACAGCTTGTTTCGCTGTCCGCCCATACGCTTTCCTGAGCCGGCTGCCACAATTACAACCCCCGTCGTCACGATTCATTCCCTCTCCCGTTTTCTCTACAACGCTTTTTCCAACAGCTTCGGCTTCGCAAAAATCATGCGTCCTGCCGAGGTCTGCAACACACTGGTCACGAGCACGTCGATCTCGTTGCCGATATAATCCCGACCGCCTTCCACGACGATCATCGTACCGTCATCCAGATACGCGACTCCTTGACCATGCTCTTTTCCGTCCTTGATCACCTGGACGTTCATTTCCTCCCCCGGCAAAACCACAGGCTTTACCGCATTGGCCAGGTCGTTGATATTCAAAACCGGAACTCCCTGCAGCTCGCAGACCTTGTTCAAGTTGAAGTCGTTGGTAACCACCTTGCCGTTGATCACCTTCGCCAGCTTGATCAGCTTGCTGTCCACCTCGGAGACTTCCTCAAAATCGCCTTCCCAGATCTGCACTTTCACTTTCATTTCTTTTTGAATCTTATTGAGAATATCCAAGCCCCGCCGCCCGCGATTGCGTTTCAATACATCGGACGAGTCGGCAATATGCTGCAGCTCCTCCAGCACGAAGCCCGGAATGATCAGGCTGCCTTCCAAAAAGCCGGTGCGGCAAATATCTGCAATGCGGCCGTCGATAATCACGCTTGTATCCAAAATCTTGTTCTCTACATTCGTGGCAGCCCCAGCGGTCTCTTTTTTCTTATCCTTGCGACCAATCGAAAAGACAGACATGATTTCGTCGCGCTTGCGGAACCCGACCTGGAATCCCAAATAGCCAAGTAATCCCGAAACAACCAGCGGCAACAAATCACCTATCACCGGAATCGATATTTTACTGATGGGCAGGAATAATAAAAAAGCAACTATAAGACCACTAATCAACCCCATCGCTCCGAACATGACATCGACAATCGGCATTTTGACGAGTGTCTCTTCTCCCCAGCGGACGACCTTCAGAATGTAATCCAACAGCCAATTCGCTAAAAAGAAAAATAAGATGGCACCGAGCACCGCACCAATGTAAGAAGTACCGCTTACTTCACCAATCTTCAATAATGGATCAAGCAAATTGTACAGGTCTGGGCCGTACTGGTATCCCAAACCACCACCAACGATCACGAAAAAGATTTTTCCTATGCGGCGTACCATGCCTTCACCTCCTTGTTATTAATATTGACAGAAGCGAACAAGTAAAACCCTCTTTCTCGAGAAACAAATCAAACAACCAAGCCTATTTCCATCACTATAGCAAAATTCTTTTTATCATGTCAAATAGCCAAAAATTCTAACACAACTACTGAAGTTTCGTCAACCTCGAACTCTTGTTTTCCTCTTTGGCAAAATTGACAGTAAGCGGAATCCCTTCTTATAATGACAGTAGTGTTGTGCTGAAAATTGCGACGATACCAACAGCCTAAAGCAGAGGTGAACCATATGGACACTCGCAACATCGATGACTTTCAAACGCAAGTATCCGAACTTTTAATCAGACATCGAAGCGTCCTGGACGTCATGTCCAAAGTGCAGGAAACAGCATCCCGCATCAACCGTTCACTGACCAAAGCCATTACAGAATGCGGCTGCGTAGAAGTGGTAGCCAAAAAACAGACGTACGACTCCAGTAAAAACCTGGAGGACCACAAGTCACAGCTTGATACCCATTTCTCCGGTCCATTATGCGAGCACTGCCGGGATGTCGTCACAGCGGAGCTGGGCAAAAATCTTTTTTACCTCACAGCCTTGTGCAACATTACGGATATTAAACTGGAGGACGTGATTGAGCAGGAACGCGAGAGGCTCAACACCTTGGGCGTTTTTAATCTCACTTGATTCCCCACTGGTAATACGAATAAACATGTAAAAAGGTTGCAAAAAAAACCCGCTTTTTCATCAGCGGGTTTTTCCTTTTTTTCGAGGAAACCTTATTCGAACGGAACGGATTCCTCTTCTTTTTTCTTGCGTTTGCCTAATTTTTTGATCAAAAAGTCAACGTTTTTTTTTATTCCGTACAAAGCGTAAACCGCCAGCGGCAGGAAGACGATCTTCGGAAACTGCTGCGGGAATTTGATCGCCACCACGACAACGATTGCGATGATGATCGGGGTAATCCAATACGCGGCTTTGGGGATCCCCACTTTTTTGAAATTGGGGTACTTGACCTTGGATACCATCAAAAACGCGAGCAACAGCATGCTTGCTGCCAGCAGGGTAGCGTTAAACACTTCATGGTACAACGCAAGAGTAGCGAGCACGCCGCCGGCAGCAGTAATCGGAAGACCGATAAAGTAGCCGGGAACTCCAGCCTGCACATTGAACCGGGCCAGTCGCAGCGCACCGCAAATCGGGAAGATCGCAGTAAGGACAATGCCGATCCAATTGAAATCCTGCAGGACCACGACGTACATGATAAACGCCGGTGCAACACCAAATGTAATCACGTCAGACAGCGAATCCAGCTCTTTCCCAAATTCGCTTTGTGCATTCAGCATCCGGGCGACGCGGCCATCCAGGCCGTCTGCCAGCATGCCGATGATGACAGTAATCGCAGCATAATCAACGTAATGATCACCTTGAAAAGCAAGAATGATGGCCAGTACTCCTAAAAACAAGTTGCTGACGGTTAGTATGTTCGGCAACGATTTCACGAACATAGACTACCTCCTGATTTCCTTCGCGCAGAAGACAGATCACTTTCATGATTGGTCTACTAGGCAAATCGATTAATACAAAACGGTTTTCTTGTGAATGGATCGAGACGATTGTCACAGAAAATAACGTGACTTAATCCTATTCTACTTCAAATATGTCTGTCAATGAACACTTGTTCCTGAATCCTTCTCAACCCATCCTTGATCGCCCGAGCCCGGACCTCGCCGATTCCATCCACTTCGTCCAGCTCCTCGATGGTTGCCATGAAGATGCGAGGCAGGTTGTGAAAATGTTCGACAAGATTCGAGACGATCGCAAAAGGCATGCGTGGGATTTTCTGCAAAATTCGATACCCACGGGGTGATACGGACTCCTCAAGCATGCTGGCGTGAGCGGTATAGCCGAGAACTCGCAGAAAGGAAGTCGGCTCCAGCATCTCCTCCGGGCTGAGCTTTTTCATCTCCAGCAAGACGTCGGCCGGCGAGGTTTCCCGATCGCGACAATAGTCCCGGATCAGCATCTGCGCCTCATCCTCGATATTGGCCACCAGCTCTTTCAGCTGCATGCTGATTAGTCTGCCCTCAGTGCCCAATTCACAGATGTATTTGGTTACCTCTTCCTTAATACGTAATACCATCTCGAATCGTTGCAAAACGAAAGCGACTTCTTCCAAGGTGACCAGTTCCTCGAATTCCAACGCGCCCAGATTCGTCAACGACTGTTCCAGCACAGACTTGTATTTTTCCAGGGTGGATACAGCCTGATTCGCCTTCGCTAAAATAACGTTGACGTCGTTGAGAACATAGCGGAACGCCCCTTTGTACAGCGTGATGACGTTGCGCCTCTGGGAGATGGCGATAACCAGGTGATTGGTATGGATCGCTGTGCGTTGTGCTGTCCGATGACGGGTTCCCGTCTCACTGGTCGCAATCGCTGCAGGAGGGAAAAGTTGGGTATTGGCAAAAAGAATTCGTTTGGCATCTTCACTGATTATGATTCCCCCATCCATTTTCGCCAATTCGTACAAATGGGAAGGAGTGAACTCACAATTGATGGAAAAGCCTCCGTCAACCATCGCCTCCATTTTCGGTCCGTACCCGATGACGATCAACCCGCCTGTTTTGGCCCGCAGGACATGCTCGAGCCCTTCACGAAGCATGGTGCCCGGAGCAACAAAGCGAAGCACATCACGAAAGTCCGTGTTTCTCTTGTTCGGTTCGTGCATGCCCGTCTACCCCCTCATGACCTCATCCAACGCTTCCGCAATATTGTTGACTCCGATCACCTCGATATCGTCTGGAGCATCCAACCCGCGAATGTTCTTTTGCGGGATGATTACGCGTTTGAAGCCCAATTTATGCGCCTCACGCACACGTTGTTCGATCCGGGAGACGCCGCGCACCTCCCCCGTCAAGCCGACTTCTCCGATTACGACGTCGTGAGGGTTGGTAGCATGGTCGCGAAAGCTGCTGGCGATGCTGACGGCTATGGCCAGATCGACAGCAGGCTCATCCAGCCGCACCCCGCCTGCTACGTTCACATAGGCATCCTGGTTTTGCAGCATCATGCCCATGCGCTTTTCCAGGACTGCCATGATCATGGCAACGCGCTGATGATCCACTCCCGTCGCCGTTCTGCGCGGTGTCACAAAGCTCGTCGGCGCGACCAAAGCCTGCAGCTCCACCAGTACCGGTCGTGTTCCCTCCATGCTGGCGACGACAGTAGAGCCGGCCACTCCGACTGGTCGTTCCGCCAAAAAAATCTCGGAAGGATTGGCGACCTCTTCCAGACCGCGATCCTTCATTTCAAAGATGCCGATTTCATTTGTCGAACCAAAGCGATTTTTGACAGCACGCAAAATGCGGAAGGTGTTGTGCCGCTCTCCTTCAAAATACAGGACGGCATCCACCATATGCTCCAGCATGCGCGGCCCTGCAATGGAGCCTTCCTTGGTGACGTGGCCGACGATAAAGGTGCCGATGCCTTTTCCCTTGGCAATGCGCATCAGCTGTGCAGTCGCCTCACGCACCTGCGCAACGCTTCCTGCAGCGGATTGAATGGCCGGATGGAATACCGTCTGAATCGAGTCGATGATCAAGACATCGGGCTCTACCTGATTGATATGCTGTTCGATCAATTCTAAATCATTTTCTGCCAATACAAACATGGGCGGTGTTTTCATGTCCAGGCGGTCAGCCCGCAGCTTGATCTGCTTGGCCGATTCCTCTCCAGACACATAAAGAACTTTACCGCCCTGATGAGCAAGAGCAAACGATGTTTGCAGCAGCAGTGTTGATTTCCCAATTCCTGGGTCCCCGCCCACAAGAATGAGCGAACCCGGAACCAAACCTCCTCCGAGTACGCGATTCAATTCCCCGATAGTGGTATCCATGCGCGGCTCTTCTTCGCTGGCGACCTGCGTCAACGGCAGCGGGGCCTGACGTTGGCCGCCGCCCAAGCCTTCGTGGCGATGGGAGGAGCCCTTTACCGCGACTTCTTCGACCAGTGTATTCCAACTGTTGCAACCGGGGCATTTTCCCATCCATTTCGGTGATTCATACCCACATTCTTGACATGCAAATTTCGTTTTATACTTTGACATCTTCGTACCTCATTATTGTTTTGAAATACCATTATCATACATGACTGTGCAGCACAAAAAAAGAATACCTCTCATAGAAAGAGGTATTCTTTCTCCTGATTATTCGACAGATTACGATTTGGCTTTTTCAAGCCGTTTGACCACCAGTTTGCCTTCTTCGGCGTCGATGTTCACGGTATCGCCCTTGCTGATGGAGCCTTTCAGAAGCTCCTCGGACAATTTGTCTTCGATATGGCGTTGAATGGCTCGACGCAGCGGACGTGCTCCGTAAGCCGGGTCGAAGCCCTCTTTGGCCAAAATCTTCTTCGCTTCCTCTGTCAGGACGAAGTCGATGCTTTGCTCTCTGAGGCGCTTGCGCAGTTCGTCTGTCATGAGCGACACGATCTGCTCGATATGCTCCTGCTCCAGGGAGTGGAAGACGATTACTTCGTCGATCCGGTTCAGGAATTCAGGACGGAAGCTCTTCTTCAGCTCATCCATGACTTTGTCCTTCATATCCTGATACTTTCTCTCGGACTCGTCGCCAGCGGTAAAGCCCAGAGTGGTGTTTTTCTTGATCAAATTCGCCCCGACGTTGGAGGTCATGATGACTACCGTGTTGCGGAAATCAACTGTCCGTCCTTTGGAGTCGGTCAGTCGTCCGTCATCGAGGACCTGCAGCAGGATGTTGAACACATCCGGGTGCGCTTTCTCAATTTCATCCAGCAGGATGACGGAGTATGGTTTGCGGCGTACTTTTTCGGTCAATTGGCCGCCTTCATCATAGCCGACATAGCCTGGAGGCGCTCCGACGAGACGGGCTGTCGAGTGTTTCTCCATGTACTCGGACATGTCTACGCGGATCATGGCATCCTCGTCGCCGAAAAGGGTTTCCGCTACTGCACGAGCCAATTCGGTTTTCCCTACCCCGGTCGGACCCAGGAAGATAAATGAACCGATTGGGCGTTTGGGGTCCTTCAGTCCGGCACGAGCCCGGCGGATCGCACGGGAGATTGACTTGACCGCCTCGTCTTGACCGATGACGCGATCGTGCAGGATTTCTTCCATTTTCAACAGACGCTCAGTCTCTTCTTCTTTCAGCTTGAGCACGGGAATTCCAGTCCAGCTGGCCACGACAGTCGCGATGTCTTCCGGAGTGACCTCCATGTTGAGCTGACCCTGGCGCTCCTTCCAGTCCTTCTTCGTCTTATCCAATTCCTCACGAAGCTTCTGTTCTTGATCGCGCAGAGCCGCAGCCTCTTCAAATTCCTGCGACTGCACGGCAGCATCCTTTTCCTTGCGCACTTCCTCGAGGCGGCCTTCCAGCTCCTTCAGATTAGGCGGTACTGTAAAAGACTGGAGACGCACCTTGGATGCAGCCTCGTCGATCAGATCAATCGCCTTGTCAGGGAGGAAGCGGTCGGTAATGTAGCGGTCAGAAAGCTTCACTGCTTGCTCGATCGCTTCGTCCGTGATTTTTACACGGTGGTGAGCCTCATAACGATCCCGCAGGCCGTGAAGGATCTTGATAGCGTCCTCTGGCACCGGCTCATCGACCTGGATAGGTTGGAAGCGGCGTTCCAGCGCTGCATCCTTCTCGATGTATTTGCGGTATTCGTCCAGGGTAGTAGCCCCTACGCACTGCAATTCACCGCGAGCCAGTGCCGGCTTGAGAATATTGGAGGCATCGATCGCGCCCTCTGCTCCGCCCGCACCGATCAATGTGTGCAGCTCGTCAATGAACAGGATGATGTTCCCTGCCTGGCGAATTTCATCCATGATTTTTTTCAGGCGATCCTCAAATTCACCGCGGTATTTGGTGCCCGCCACCACGGTACCCATATCCAGGGTCATGACGCGCTTGTCGCGAAGGGTCTCCGGAATTTCATTGTTGACGATCTTTTGCGCCAAACCTTCGGCAATGGCCGTTTTCCCTACACCAGGCTCCCCGATCAGGACCGGGTTGTTTTTGGTGCGGCGGCTTAATACCTGAATGACTCTCTCGATTTCTTTTTGGCGACCGATTACAGGATCGAGACCGCCTTCACGTGCGATTGCAGTCAGGTCACGGGCCAAACCGTCCAATGTAGGAGTGTTGGCCTGAGGATTGCCGCCAGACGGCTGGTGGGAAGCCATCATTTCCGAACTGCCCAGAAGCTGCAGCACTTGCTGACGCGCTTTGTTCAGGCTCACTCCCAGGTTGTTCATAATGCGGGCTGCGATGCCTTCTCCTTCACGGATCAGGCCCAACAGGATGTGCTCGGTGCCCACGTATGTGTGGCCCAGCTTGCGGGCTTCATCCATCGACAGCTCGATCACTTTTTTGGCTCTTGGTGTATAGTTGGGCGTGTAGTTGCTGCCGGACTGCTCGGTTCCTCTGCCGATCAGCGACTCCACTTCGCTTTGAATTTTATCGAGGCCCAGTCCCAGAGACTGCAGCGCTTTGGCTGCGATCCCTTCTCCTTCCCGAATCAGGCCCAAGAGAACATGCTCGGTTCCAATATCTTTGTGGCCCAGACGCACCGCCTCTTCCAGGGCCAGCGCCAGTACTTTTTGTGCTCGTTCCGTAAAACGTCCAAACATCATATGGTGTTACACCTCCATAGTTACCTGTTTTGTTTTATGATTTTCGTTACAAAATGCCATTATCATGGGATGGCCTGCCGGCATTGATGCGCTCACGAATCAGTCTTGCCCTTCTTTCGTCCCTTTGTTCGGGAGTCAGCTTTTGCCCTGCGTGCTGCTGCAGGAAGCCCGGCTGTGTCGTCACCAAGAGCTCATTCAAAACCAGCGGCGATACATTGGGAATCACGCCAAGATCAATGCCCAGCCGCAGATCGGACAAACGCTGAGCCGCTTCCTTGGACTCCATCGTCCGAGCATGAAGCAAAATTCCGTATGAACGGAAAATCCGGTCCTCGAGCGAGACTCGCGTGTGTTCCTGCAAATACTGCCGTGCTACTCGCTCCTGCTCGATGATCTGTCTGGCAACTCCATAGAGATTGGAGAGGATGTCCGTCTCCGACATGCCCAGAGTGACCTGGTTGGAGAGCTGGAACAGATTGCCGAGCGCCTCACTGCCTTCTCCGTAAATCCCGCGTACAACCAAACCTACTTGGTTAATGGCTTGCAGGATGCGGCTGATTTGCTGCGTCATGACCAGTGCAGGAAGGTGCAGCATGACGGAAGCGCGAATTCCTGTCCCTACGTTGGTCGGGCAGCTTGTAAGATAGCCTCTTTTTTCGTCAAAAGCATAGTTCAAGTGCTTCTCAAATATGTCATCTATTTTCGTACCCATTTCCCATGCCTCATTTAATCGGAAACCCGGCAACAAGACCTGGATACGAATATGGTCTTCTTCGTTTATCATAATGCTAACCGATTCATCCTTGCTTAACAGAACCGCCCCTTTGCGCGATTCCTCAGCCAGATGAGGACTGATGAGATGTTTTTCTACCAGAACCTTTTTTTCCAGCGGATTTACCTGGTCCATCTGGATCATTTGCAATCGGTGCCGCTTGCGCATAGCCTCTGATTCGCTTACTTCCGTCACCTTTTTGACTACTTCCTCCGCCTGGGAGTCTGTAGCCAACAACGGAAAAGGGTGCTGGCGCAAGTTACGCGCGATACGCAACCGTGTGCTGATGACGATATCAGAATCGGGACCTTCACCCTTCATCCAATTGCTCCACGGGTTTTGCATAAACTGCTGTTGAGACATGTCCAGCCTTCCTCCCCTCGCTACGATTGAGACATTTTTTGTTCCAGCATCCGAATTCGGTCACGCATTTCTGCAGCCTTTTCAAATTCTTCGCTGGCAACATAGCGCTGCAACGCACTCTTCAACTGCTCCAGCTCTTTGCGAATCTTCAACTGTCCCCCGGTCCGCTCGGGTACCTTTCCTATGTGCTGGGTGTTGCCGTGGATCCGTCTGAACAGCGGGTCCAGCTTGTCACCCAAGAACGTGTAGCAATCGCTGCAGCCGAACCGGCCGCTCTTGCTGAATTGTGCGTAGGTCAGACCACATGTCTCGCATCTTAGCGGTTTGCTTGTACTGGATTCCCGCCCATTTTTTTGCATGGGGTCAAATTTCAGCAAGCCTGACAGGAGATTGTTGATGCTGAAGTTGTGAAAGCCGGTAAAAACGTCTCCTTTTTCCTGGGCACATTGTTCACAGATATGGTATTCGGTTTTCTCGCCATTGACGATTTTGGTCAAGTGCAGAGTAGCCGGCCTTTTTCCACATTCTTCACAGTTCATCACGATCCCTCCTAACACATTCTTTACTTTAACAAGATAACTGCAATCATTTGCTTCAACATGGCGGCCCGCAATTGATCGCGCAGATTTGGCTCGATCATCAATACGTTGCGCGAGGTGGCAATTTTCATCAAAGCTGCTTCCCGCTGACTGATCAATCCGTCCTCAAGTAAACGCTCGATGATGGCATTGCCTACACTCTGCGTGATGCTCTCGCCAATCAGTTCTTCCGTGAGCAACTCCTGCAGACGGGCCTTGCTCACGATCTGCACCTTGCGAATCCGGATGTATCCGCCACCGCCACGCTTGCTCTCGACGATATACCCCTTTTGCACCGTAAAGCGCGTGTTGATCACGTAGTTGATCTGGGATGGCACACACTGAAAAAGGTCGGCTAGCTCACTACGCTGGATCTCGATCGAACCATTCGGGCTTTCGGTGATAATGTTTTTTAGATGCTGTTCAATGATGTCCGAGATATTACGCAAGTCATCGCCTCCTTTCTCATGTGTGAATGATTGACTTTGACTATCTTTGACTTTAATTATAATGGGTTTTCTTCACTCATGCAAGAGGTGAAAATACTGTTGACAACATCTATTGTGGGCAGATTGCAGCCTTTTGAATCAATGAGAAACACCTTTCCACCATAAACGGAAAAGAGCAGTCTGAGTAGGAAAACGGACCACCCAGCTGCTCTTTTATAGAACTGGCAATATGTGATGAAACAGGAAGCCTACTCACGGATAGGCGGCAGACAGGAAATAACCTCTGAAAATTGGCGGATTACTACGTTGGCGCCTTCCAATTCCCCCGGTTTGGCAAAGCCAAAATCACATCCAATGGTAAACAGATGATTGGCTAGACCCGCTTCAATGTCGGAATGGCGGTCGCCGACCATGACTGCTTGTTTGATATCGTAGTCTCGCAGCAGCTTGGCGACCAGATCCTTTTTGGTACTGGTCTGAAAGCGCCCTGCGGAATACAGGTCTGTCATAAGCGGCTTTAGCTCGTATTCCTCGCAGATCGCATCGATATACTCTTCTTGTCCATTGCTTGCAATGAAGAGAGCATACCCCTCTTCGTGAAGTCGCTGAAGAGTGTCTCGTACCCCGGGGTAGAGATCTGTAATCCTTTCTTTGATCAGCTTGATTTCATTTTCAAGCAAGAAGGCGTCTGCCGCTTTCTTGGTCGTTTCTCCGGCACCTGGCAGCAGCTTTATCCACACTTGTTCTATAGTCATCCCCAAAACGTTGATAAGTGCTTTTTCATCGGGGGTCGGCCCCTCCCACATCCCTTGCTTGCGAAGCTGCTCAAAGGTCCGTTGAAAAGCTGGTGTGGACAGTTTTTCTGTCTGCAGCAATGTTCCATCCATGTCAAATAAAATCGCATACGGTATGCTCAACATTCTTCTCTCCTCTGTTCAGGATCAACCAATTGACAATACGTCCCCAATGTTAGAGGATTTGTGTACCAGTAGCAAGTAACAACAAAAAAACCTCCCTATCCTTGTGGATAAGAAGGTTCTGCTTTATTCCTTCAAAACTGAATCTGCATGAATGCTATTGTGGATAATTTGTGGATAAGTCCTCGACCGATTAGTATTCGTCAGCTCCACGTGTTGCCACGCTTCCAC
>NZ_RHHT01000020.1 GCF_003710985.1 Brevibacillus panacihumi | reverse complement strand
GGCTGCCACCTTAAATCCTTGCTCTTTTAATTGATGAACCTGAAGATACAACAGTAATTTTTCCACCTTTCCCATCCCCCAGCCAAGCTATGTTGAACAAGTAATCATAGCTTAACTGGGTTACCAAGTGAAAGAAAAAAGTGTTCATTTCTATTTGGCGGATACTGTTGAATTTAGTTTAGCAGTTACAAGGATTGGGTAACCCGGAAAAATCGCATAATATCGCCGTTTACATCTCATCCTGTCCGTAGGAAAACAAGTAATACCTTCTACTACAGTAGAAGTCATAGTAGAATTGTTCAAACCCTTCCCATCTGGGAGGGGCTCTTTACATTGGCGGAAATGTTACTTTGGGATCGCTTTCTTTCGCTGCCCTCATTACTCCATGGTTGCCGGAGGAAAGCAATTTGTCTATACGGCTGATTATATGGATAGATACTAAAGTAAAACCCGCCTCCGATGGCTCGGGGCGGGTCTTTCTTCTTACTTTTTTGTATCATGTATTACGATTATTCGTGATACTCAAAACCGCTGCCAAGTATATAATCGCGAAAACTATGGCCCTAAGGAACGAGTTGCTTGACGTATCGTTGTTGTAAATAGAAACTGAAATTAACACAACGATACACCCGACTATATAAACTAATAGGCCATATAAGATTTTTTTAAACATTATTCTCACCCTTTTTAGTAGTCAAAGCTGTCATAATCAGGTGACGCCATTTCGATATCGGCTGCGTAACTTACAGACATTTCTACAGAAGGTCTAGATCCACTAGAAAAACCCACATTAATACTACTAGCTTGAATTTGAACATGCCCATATTCACCTACTACATTCGCCGAACCGTCATCATCATCTTTATATACTTTTGCTGTTAATACGATTTCATCTTCATCTCTTCCAACTAATAGGTCAATATCATAAGCTATGCCTCCTTCTGGATCTACATCATTTAGTGTGACAACATCTCGTTTCGCCCCAAAGCTAGTCATAACATAGCAGTCATCGTCATACAAAGTAAAATCATCTGACCATGCTAGAGCGATCGCATCTGTAAATTCATAAACAGGATTTGTTAACCATTCTCCGGTTGCAACAAATTTAAAGTTATCTTTTCCTGACTTCTCATAAATTCTTTTTGCAACCACAGTCATTTCAAAATCGTCTGGATCTAAAGTTCTTGTGCCAATTTCATCTTCATTACCGGTATCAAGGTTTCTGGAAACCTTTTTAATACTAACAATCTCCCCATCTTCTTTACTTAATTCATAAATCATAGCATCTGACAGACTATCGATCTGATCTTGTGAAATATCGTCAGAGAATTCCAATTCTTTTAATGCTGCTTTCCGTTCCGAAGCTGTAAATGCTGAAAAATCATCATCTCCGCCTGCAGCAAAGACAGGATTAACCGATAACACTGTCAAAGCTGTTAATACCGCAAAAACTACCTTTTTCATCAATAACAACCCTTATACTTGTAATTTGTTACACAAATAGAATACCACAAGATTTGGTTATAATTGTATCTAATTGAAAAGTTTGTAATAAAATGTGTATTATTATCTATTTTCACAGTACCTTTATCCTGTTTTTTAAACTAAAGTAGACTTCTATTGGCCTATTATCTTTACCTAACAGGAAAGAAAATACACGATAAAACCTTGTCAGGAATACAAATTCGAAGGACGTCAGTCGATCTTATCAAGGTATTAGAGCAGATCGACAAGAGCATATAACAACAAATCCCGCCTCTACAAAAGAAGGGGCGGGTTGACTATTTCCTGTATGCATTCTGGCATATCGTTTTTGGGGCTCCCTACCATGGCTGGTACGGGGTATGCGCGCATCTGATCAGGGTCATATGGCACCAGGAGCGATTGCAGCAATGAGGCATCGTAACGTTCGCGGTCCAGCCATATCTCCTCATCCTCCTGTCGGAGAATGACGGGCATCCGGTCATGAATGTCTTTGAGCACTTCGTTGGGGCGAGTCGTGATGATCGTACATGTGTGGATCTTCTCCCCTTCAGGACTGGACCAGGTGTCAAACAAACCGGCGAAGGCGAAGGGCTCTCCATTCCTCATCATAATTCGCATAGGCTGCTTGCCTGACGGACGCTGTTGCCATTCGTAAAATCCATCAGCAGGTATGATGCAACGTTTACGCTCAAATAGCCGCCGGAATGCAGGCTTTTCTGTCAGTGTCTCGGCCCGGGCGTTGATCATCTTGTAGCCACCCTTTGCGTCTGACGCCCAGGAAGGCACTAGCCCCCAGCGGAGTTGACCGATACGACGCTGGCCCTTGTCTTCAATGATGGCCGGGATGTTCTGGCCGGGCGCAATGTTGTATCGCGGGGGAAGATCAAAGGGAATACTATCGAGTTCGAATCTTTCCATAATCTCGTCTGGACTGACTACAAAGGTAAAACGCCCACACATAAATACCACCTCAACACCATGATACCCAATTCACAGAAAAAACAAAGCCCCGCCTCTTAATGAAGGTGGGCGGTGGTTCTGTTCCAAATCATATAAAAAATCATTACTTCTGGATTAAGAGAACTAGGTGAAGCGAATAACGTTGTTGGTTCGCCAAGTTCCTTCTCAAGAAAAGGCAGTACGCTTGCATTGGGCATATCTCCAGGCTCGCTGACTGACACACATAATGATGTTCCCTCGTTCATGGAAACGCAATAGCCAACTCCAGAATCATATCTTTCCAGCAAATACGTTCGTCGATTTTCCCTTGTACCACCTGAATAGTTTCGAGCAGTTGGCGTTTTACCCTTCTTGGAACATATCCGAATTTTACTTGAACCTCGACCATTTCCATCGTTTTTATCCCCTTACCGAAACGATTTTGTCCATGTGAATCCAAACGCTCTCTTCGTCATTTACCAACTTGATTCGGCGTGCGTTTTCGTCGATCCATTTAACAATGCCCCACAAGGAACACGTCTTGCCCAGCTCACCTTTTACCGGCTGCCACCAGGTAATAGTAACAGCATAATCCTCCCGGGCAGAATCACGGATCATGAAATGGAAAGACTCGAGCTCGTCTTGTTCAAGCATCGGCTGCGGATTCAACTTCTCGTCTTCCTTCATCTGCAAATAAAGAGCCCTTTGCTCCGGCAGCACCCACCTACTCGCACCAAAAATGTTCTCTACCTTGCTTGCCACGTTCCCGGCCCCTTTCTTTCCCACGCTTCCAAGACAGTCATATTGTCTGGCTCGGATCGCTGCCACTCGATATACTCTTCCCGCGCCAGGACTTCCAACACCGTCATGATACCGCCACGATTACGCCCGGTTTTGATACACAATTCATCTACTGTCGGTGTGCGGCGGCGTCCGGCAGAGTAATTCGCGATCACACGTAACACTTTCCGCTCGATATCAGACAGCACGGCCATTCACCACCGGATGGATAGCAAGGATGTTTCCAATTGCAAAGACCCTCGGGGCCTTACGAGTTAGGCAATAAGCTTTCAGGCGATTCCCCGCGACTTTAATTGGTCGTATGGTTCGTTGAGTCGCCTGGTCGTTGCTGCCAACGTAAATGATCTGAACATTTTTTTGCTGACTAATCGCACGTTGAAGTTCTTTTTCCAAGTTGTTCGCCTCCGATACAGAACGTTTGTTTGTATTATATGCGAACGTTAGTTCGGTTATCAAGCCAAAAAAATACTCCACTATAGTGGAGTATCAGGTATTAATTGTTATCTGGCAATTTGAAACGTATCTGCCATACGAATATTGATAACATCCGGGTGGTTTTTAAGCTGACACTCAATTTTCTCGTCCGCTTCTAAAACGACTAAACCTGTCAACTTGGCAATATGAACAATATATCCATATTGTTTTAGAAACTCAAGTCGATTTTTGTCGCGAACTTGCACGAGAAATTGCATCATCATTTAAACACACCTCCACGAGTCTATCCAAGTCAAGCAAACCAAAACCTTGCTCATGTCTTGGCATACCAATTGACTCACATGTCTCATACATTTTTGTAATTATTTGTGCCCTATCTGGATAAATCGAAAATAGGGATGAAAGTATGCCAGTAATTACCGGAGCAGCATATGAAGTTCCGGTATCTGACTCAATTGCAAAACCAGAAGTAAATCTCATTGTAATATCAACATACCCTGGTGCTAATATATTTGGTTTGTCGAAACCAGGTTCCCCAATACTGCTAAAATCAGCTAACATTTTGCTGGGATCCACAGCACCGACAGTTATAACTTTTTCTGCTGCACCAGGACATCCAATGGTGCTAAAGGAATATTGGCCATCATTACCTGCAGCAACAACAACAGTACTTCCCGTTGCATCTACAAAAGCGTTTATATAATTACAAAGTTCACAGGAGCCTTTACAATGGCGTTGAAAGCTTATGGAAAGATTTACAAGATCAACCTCGTGTTCCATAACTTCATCAAGCGCCATGAAAATAAAACCTTCTTTAATGTCATTACCATGATGCCCGATTTTATAGCTTTCTATGAATGCGCGGGGAGAAAAATGATTAATAATTTTCGCTACCCTTGTCCCATGATTATGAACGATGATATTTCCATATCCGGTAAAATCCTTGGAGAATGAAACACTCACCTGTTCTGGCCTTACTCCAGTATCAAGAACTGCTACCTTCATCCCTCCCCAGCCAACTGCGTTGAGCTTTCTGAAGAGAGCATCATTAGATACTGGTGGGTACAATCTTGCGTCGTCGGCTACAAAAAATGTGGAAGCTTCCCGAACCTCATCAAACAAATTTAGCTGTCTAATTTGTTTCGGAGAATCAGCCTCAATAATGTATACTGGGGCCAACTTTGCTTTATGTATTAGTCGGGCAACATTTTGAATAAGTTGCACGTTTTCTTCTTTCAGAAAATGCTGACAAGAACAGATCAAATGCATTTAATTCCGCTCCCTATTCCATCTTTATATCCGTTTTCTTTATGAGGAAAGACGGTGTTAGAATAGAAACGCATAAGCAGTTTCACCAACATGCAGTTCAAAGAATTAGAACTGCATGTTGTGTTCTACGTCGAAACATGGAATTCCTTCTAATAAAAATTATAAATTTTCTCATAGAATGAAAGATTCTTTTTTGTTGTCACCAAAATGACACAAATGTAACGTGGCAATAGAACCCTCCTAAGGATTATCCAGAGGGAGGATTTCTCATACAAAAAGCCCTCCCCGGATCACTCCGAAAAGGGCATGAACATTTCTATCTATAGGTTATCCTTCAAGATAACCGTTTTTGTATTTGCATCCCAACCAACTTTTAAACCAAGCAAAGTTGCTAATGAAGACATCGTGCCGTTTTTTCATGAAAACAACATAGGAAGATTCATAGGATTGGACAAAGGGCTCCCTGCTTCCCAGCAACGAATTGACTTTTTCCACGAACTTGGACATCTCATTCGCGGACACGAAGGAGACCAATCCACACTACCGTTCCTCTTCCGTGAGCTTCAAGAAGAGCAAGTGGAACACTTTATTAGGTATGCCCTCATGCCCTATAACATGATCCAGCGATTGCCACTGCCCGAGTATGAAAGAGACTTCCCGCACTTGATCGCTTCTGAGTTCCGGGTGCCTCTTACCCAAGCGGTTGACCGCTGGGAGCAGATCAAGAGAAGGATCAGCGCGGGGAGGTGGGAGCAGGCTTGCATCGAGCGCGAGCGCAGCCGTTATCGCAAGGCAGACCCAGCAAACTGGTGCGATGACGCCAAAAAAATGTTCCGTCAGGCCATCGACGGAAAAATGAGAAAAGGACAAGGAGTGATTATTCGATGAAGATTCGCGTTTACCATGATTACCATGAAGATAAACTGGTGCCGCTGAAATATGTGATCAGCTTCATGAAAGGCGAGTTGCCTTGGGATCGGGACAAAGTGTTTGTCTCTATTTCTGCCCCTTTTGAACCACTTGGCATCGAGGACTTTTACCCTGACTCCATGGCTCTTACCGTCACCCAAGGAGACTTGATTTTGAGTGCTGACAAGCCAGGTAAATTTGGTATCTACCTTCCTGCTTTAAGACAACGTGCAACTGATGGCGGTGTCGATTACTGGGATGTGGAAAGTTTTATTATCCAGGTAGCCGATCTCGAAGAACTTCTCCAGATGAATGTATTTATTGCATAAGTGAGGTGAAAATTTATGCGTGGAACGGTTCAAAAGAAGGGGAATAAGTGGTACGCGGTTTTATATACCGGGAAGGATGAGCTGACCGGAAAATGGAATCGCAAATGGTTCAGCGGTTTCAAAACCAAAAAAGAAGCGGAAAAATTCCTTGCGGAGAAGGTCTCCGAAGTTGCACAGGGACGATATACAGAGCCCTCCAAGGAAACGTTCGGCGAATATTTGGAAACATGGTTGGAAGATAAAAAGCTGCAGGTAAGGCCCAGTACATGGAAAACGTACGATTGGTTAGCTCGTTGCTATGTAATTCCCCAACTCGGGAAAATGGAGATATCGAAGATTAAGCCTGCAGCACTTCAAAAATTTTATCATCAACTCCAAAATCGTGATGAACCACTTAGTGCCCGAACCGTCATTCAGGTTCATTTACTAATAAAAGCATCACTTGACCGTGCCGTGAAATGGGGAATGATCCCGAATAACCCCACCGGGGCCGTTGATCCCCCGCGATATCGAAAGAAAGAGATGGAAATTTGGACTGAGGATGAGGTAAGAAAATTTCTTGAAGCTGCAGAATCACACCGCTTATTCGGTGCCTTCCATCTTGCTGTATCCACTGGAATGAGAATGGGGGAGATCCTTGGCCTCCGCTGGTCTGATATTGACTTCACCAAGAGAAGCCTTTCTATAAGTCAGGCTTTAGCAATTGGAGAGAAAGGATACGTTCTTCAAGAGCCAAAGACCAAAAGCGGCAAAAGGAGTATTGCTTTATCCCAAAGCTCAATGATTGTGTTAGAGAAGCATAAACGCAAACAGGCAGCAGAAAAACTCCGCGCAGGATCAATTTATAGAGATCAGGGGCTTGTCTTCGCTTCAACAGTTGGAACTCCAATCAACTCCAGGAATTTCGCCCGTGTCTACTATAACCTTCGGAAAAAGGCAGATGTCACTCCTATAAATTTTCACAGCATCCGCCATACTCATGCCTCGCTTATGTTAAAACAGGGTGTTCACCCAAAAGTCGTAAGCGAGCGCCTTGGTCACTCGAATATTTCGATCACCCTCGATACTTATTCTCATGTCATTCCTGGACTCCAACAAGCGGCGATCGATCACTTTGACGACGTTCTTTTCGGATCTCAAACTGTGGATAAAAAAGCAATGGTAGAAGAATAGTAGAAGTCGACCTACAGTTCTCACAGTAGAAGAGGGGCATGAAATAGAAAAAACCGCGCAATCACGCGGCTTTCCAATGGCGTCCCCGAGAGGATTCGAACCTCCGACCTACAGTTTAGGAAACCGTTGCTCTATCCTGCTGAGCTACGGGGACACAGTTTTCTTTTCCCACTCTCCATTATAAAAAGAGTTGCGCCGTTTGGCAAATGGAGGACCAAGGCAATCAAGCCCTGATCCTCGAAAAACCGTTCATTCGATTTAATGATGTGTAAACTGCTCTTCCTCAGTCGATCCGGTTAGTGCCGTTGTCGAGGAGTTTCCTCCCGCGATCACCTGTGCGATCTCATCGAAATACCCGGTACCGACCTCACGCTGATGGCGCGTAGCGGTGTAGCCATGCACCTCGCTCGCGAACTCTGCCTGCTGCAGCTCGGAGTATGCTGCCATGCCGCGTTCACGGTAGTTTCGTGCCAACTCAAACATGCCGTAGTTGAGCGCATGGAAGCCAGCCAAGGTAACGAATTGGAACTTGTAGCCCATCTCGCCCAGCTCTTCCTGGAAGCGAGCGATGGATGCGTCATCCAGCTTCTTCTTCCAGTTGAAGGAAGGAGAGCAGTTGTACGCCAGCAGCTTCCCGGGGAACTGCGCATGAATCGCCTCGGCAAAGCGGCGGGCTTCCTCCAGATTGGGTTCGGCTGTCTCGCACCAGATCAGATCGGCGTATGGAGCGTAGGCGAGTCCGCGGGCAATTGCTGCATCCAGCCCGCCGCGCAGGCGGAAGAAGCCTTCTGGTGTGCGTTCGCCTGTGAGAAACGGTTTATCCTGCTCATCGATGTCGCTTGTGATCAGAAAAGCGCCATTGGCGTCGGTACGAGCCACGATAATCGTCGGTACGCCCATCACGTCGGCCGCAAACCGCGCAGCGACGAGATTGCGCACAGCAGCTTGTGTCGGGATCAGAACCTTGCCGCCCATATGCCCGCATTTTTTCTCGGAAGCCAGTTGATCCTCGAAGTGAACCCCCGCTGCCCCTGCCTCGATCATACCCTTCATCAGCTCGAATACATTGAGCGGTCCGCCAAAGCCCGCTTCCGCATCTGCCACGATCGGCGCGAACCAATGCGTATCGGTGCCGCCTTCCGATTGATCGATCTGATCTGCGCGCTGCAATGCCTGATTGATTCGTTTGACTACCTGCGGTACGCTGTTGGCCGGGTACAAGCTCTGGTCCGGGTACATCTGCCCCGCCAGATTGGCGTCAGCCGCTACCTGCCAGCCGCTCAGATAGATTGCCTTCAGGCCTGCCTTCACTTGTTGGATCGCCTGATTCCCGGTCAACGCACCGAGCGCCTTGATGTGGTGCTCCGTATGCAGCAGATGCCACAGCCTTTCCGCACCCAGCCGGGCCAATGTGTGCTCTACCTGCACGCTTCCACGAAGCCGAATGACATCCTCTGCTTTATAAGGGCGCGTAATCCCCCTGAACCGCTCTCCCTGCCAGATTTGCTCCAATTGTTGAATCGCTTCCTGCTTGTTTGTTTTACTCATGTACGTTTCCCCCACTCGTTTTATTGGTTTAAGCTAAATAGCGATAGCCCGGTATGGTTAAGAAATCTTCAAATGTATCCTCTGTCACCAGCTTCAGGAACAGCTCTCCTGCCACCTGGAACATGCCTTGCTGATACCGCTCCTCTCCCAGCTCCTGCTTCATCAGATGCATCTCCTCGCTGGTCCACTGTCTTACCAACCCGATCGTGATCTTGCGCCCGTCAGGCAATACGCCTTTGGGATGGCGAATCCATTGCCACACCTGCGCCCGGGAAATTTCCGCCGTCGCCGCGTCTTCCATCAGATTGCGGATCGGAACCGCACCCGCACCGCGCAACCAAGCTTCGATATACTGGATGCCGACGCTGATGTTGGTGCGCACCCCTTCCTCGCTGATCTCGCCGGCTGGCACCGCCAGCAGATCCGCAGCAGACACCTGGACGTCTTCGCGTTTGTACCAGATCTGATTGGGTTCTCGCATTAAGCGATCGAACACCTCCATCGCCACCTTGACCAATCCCGGATGGGCTACCCACGTGCCATCATGACCGTCGTACGCTTCCCGCTCCTTATCCGCGCGCACCTTCGCCAACGCTTCCTCATTTTTGACCGGGTCGTTCTTGACCGGGATCTGCGCTGCCATGCCGCCGATGCATGGAGCCATCCGTTTGTGGCAAGTCTTTACTGCCAAGGTGGTGTATGCCTTCATGAAAGGAACCGTCATCGTCACCTGCGAACGATCGGGCAAAATGACAGCAGGCTGATTTCTTAACTTTTTAATGTAACTAAAAATGTAATCCCATCTGCCGCAATTGAGTCCGGAGCTGTGTTCCCGCAGCTCATACAGGATCTCATCCATTTCAAAAGCAGCCATAATCGTCTCGATCAACACCGTCGCCCGAATCGTTCCTTGGGGGATATTTACTTCCTCTTGTGCAAACACAAACACGTCATTCCACAGCCGCGCCTCCAGATGGCTCTCCAGCTTTGGCAAGTAAAAATAAGGAGCAGTGCCTTGCGCCAGCAATGGCTGGACGTTGTGATAGAAGTACAGACCAAAATCGACGAAACTCGCGGATACCGGTTTCCCGTCCAGCAAAATGTGCTTTTCCTCCATGTGCAAGCCGCGCGGGCGGACCTTCAGGACTGCTGTTTTTTCATTCAATGTGTACTGCTTCTTTTCCGGACTGGTATACGAAATCGTACGCCGCACCGCATCCTTCATATTGATCTGTCCCTGAATCGTATTGATCCATGTCGGAGAGTTGGCGTCTTCAAAGTCAGCCATGAAAAGCCGCGCCCCGGAGTTCAAGGCATTGATCACCATTTTCCGGTCACCGGCAGGACCCGTAATCTCCACTCTGCGGTCCAGCAGGTCGGCGGGCAAAGGAGCTACCGTCCAGTCTCCCTCACGAATGGCAGCTGTCTGGGGAAGAAAATCAGGCAATATTCCCTCGTCGATTTGCGCCTGCCGCTCCTCTCGTTTGGCCAGCAGCTCCAAACGCCGATCTCCAAAGTTTCGCTCCAATTTGCCAATGAACTGGAGTGCTTCAGGGGTAAGAATCTCTTCATAACCCGGCAGCATTTCCGCGTCAATGACGATTGGATATGGATTGGTTGGAATCATACTCAAGCAAAGCTCCCCCTTTTCGAAATTCTGTTATTATGGTACAGATCGTATAAGTGTAAATTATTATAGTACAGATACTGCAAAAAAAATGGTCCTACTCGATGTTCCCGCTTCCGCTGCAATGGCTGCAGCAAACATGACCATCTCCCTTGCAGTGATGGCATGCCGTACCGTTCCCATCTTGACCGATCCCTCCGCAACGCGGGCAATTCTGTTCGCCATTTCCTTCACACCTGTAACAATTCATATCTCCTATCCTCCCATTTCTGTATTAAAACAATATTCTCAACTTTTGAATTTATTATATAACAGTGATTCGAACTGTGCAACAACAATTTCCAAAAAATTATCTGTGTTAGTACACAAAGAAAAACAGCCCTGTCCATTCCGGATCAGAGCTGTTGATTTGATTATCTGTTGCAACTATGCCTTTGGCGTAATTTTTTCAATGCCTCCCATGTACGGACGCAATACTTCCGGGATGGTGACAGACCCGTCTGCCTCCTGGTAGTTCTCCAGGATTGCGGCTACGGTGCGCCCAATCGCCAAGCCGGAGCCGTTCAGGGTGTGTACAAATTCCGGTTTGCTCTTGCTGTCGCGACGGAAGCGAATATTGGCGCGGCGAGCCTGGAACGCTTCAAAGTTGGAGCAAGAAGAGATCTCCCGATACGTGTTGTTGCTAGGAATCCACACTTCCAGATCGTACTTCTTGGCGGCAGTAAAGCCCAGATCACCCGTGCACATGCTCAGCACACGATACGGCAGGCCCAGCAATTGCAGTACGCGCTCTGCATCCTTCACCAGCTTTTCCAATTCTTCATACGAATCTTCCGGTTTGACGAACTTCACCATTTCCACCTTGTTAAATTGGTGCTGGCGGATCAGGCCCCGGGTGTCGCGTCCCGCGGATCCCGCTTCCGAACGGAAACAAGCACTGTATGCCGCATAGTAGAGCGGCAATTCAGCCCCGTCGAGGATCTCGTCACGATGCATGTTGGTGACAGGCACTTCTGCTGTCGGAATCAGGAAGTAATCAGGTCCATCGAGTTTGAACGCATCCTCCTCAAACTTCGGCAATTGCCCGGTCCCTGTCATGCTGGCGCGGTTGACGATAAACGGCGGCAGGATTTCTTCATACCCGTGTTCGGTGGTATGCAAATCGAGCATGAAGCTGATCAGCGCACGCTCCAAGCGCGCTCCCAAGCCTTTGTAAAAGACAAAGCGGCTGCCTGTTACCTTGGCTGCTGTCTCGAAGTCGAGAATGCCCGCCTGGGTAGCCAAATCCCAGTGTGCCTTGGTCTCAAAGCCAAAATTGCGGGGCTCTCCCCAGGTCCATGCCACTACGTTGTCATCCTCGGACGTACCTATCGGTGTGCTTTCGTGCGGCAGGTTTGGCAGGCTCAGCAAAATCAGTTCCTGCTGCTCATCGAGTTGACGAAGTTCTTCATCCAGCACTTTGATGCGCTCGTTTACTTCTTTCATCTCCGCGATCAGGCTGTCTGCATTCTCCTTGTTGCGCTTCATGACAGCAACCTGCTCGGAGACGGTGTTGCGTTTATTTTTCAAGGTTTCTGCTTCCTGAATCACATGGCGGCGCTTCTCGTCCACTTCTGCGAACTGATCCAAAGCAGAGATGTCTTCATTGCGAGCGGACAAGCGGCGCTTTACTTCCTCCAGGTCTTGTCGCAGTACTTTTACGTCCAACATTACGAATCCCTCCACATCGACATCGAATAAAAAAACAAAAAACACCCGTCCCCTGATAAGGGACGAGTGCTGGTTACCCGCGTTGCCACCCTCGTTGACAGAAGCTCCTGAATCACAGCTATCTGTCCACTCTTCCGTCATAACGGGACGGGGACCGGACAAGTTATACCTTGCCACTCCGAGATGGATTCCTTCACAAGCTGGATCGGTTTGCACCAACCACCGACTCTCTAGGCCAGACCTTGTTGAAGTACTAGTTCTCATCAACGTGTTCGCACAGTTTACAACATCTAACTTCTATTGTTAACTGTACTACAGGTTCTATACCTGTGTAAAGAGCGGCTGTATTCCTCTCTTTGGCATTTACGCCTTTTTGGCTTCCTTCACCATATCGAGGAAATACTTGTGTAAACGCGTATCTTCCGTCAACTCCGGATGAAAGGCAGCAGCCAGATAATGTCTATCGCGTGCGACGACGATTTTATCCTCGTGTTTGGCCAATACCTGTCCGGCTTCCCCTACATGCTTGAGGTAAGGAGCCCGGATAAAAACGGCCGGATAATCAGCAGCGACTCCGACTACTGGCAGGTTGACCTCAAAGCTGTCCTTTTGCCGGCCAAATGCATTACGCGCTACCTTTATATCCATCAAGCCGAGATGCGCGTCCAATTGTCCTTCGATTTCCTTGGCCAACAGAATCGCGCCAGCACAAGTGCCGAAGATTGGCTTGCCCGCTTCGCCGAACTTTCGAACCGCGTCCATCAACCCGTACTTGTGCATCAGCTTGCTGATCGTCGTACTCTCACCGCCGGGAATGACCAGGCCGTCCAGATCTTGCAACTCCTCCACCCTTTTTACGGAGACGGCTGTTGCACCTACCTCTTCCAACATTCGCAGATGTTCGATGACTGCACCCTGCAGAGCAAGAACCCCAATTTTCATCATGATCACCTTACCAGCCGCGATCTTGCATGCGGTCTACTTCACGGATTTTGGAGATCTCAATTCCCTGCATGGGGGTACCCAACCCTTTGGATACACGAGCGATCAGTTCGTAATCGGTATAGTGGGTAGTGGCTTCTACGATGGCACGAGCGAATTTTTCCGGATTGTCGGACTTGAAGATGCCAGATCCTACGAACACGCCTTCAGACCCGAGCTGCATCATCAGGGCTGCGTCGGCAGGTGTTGCAATTCCGCCTGCGGCAAAGTTCACGACCGGGAGTTTGCCATTTTTGTGCACATACTCCAGCAGTTCATAAGGCGCACCCAGATTCTTGGCTTCCGCCATCAGCTCATCATAGGACATCGCCTGTACTTTGCGAATTTGCGCCATCATGGTACGCATGTGGCGAACGGCTTCCACGATATTACCGGTACCAGGCTCTCCCTTGGTACGAATCATCGAAGCCCCTTCGCCGATACGACGCAGCGCTTCGCCCAGATCACGCGCGCCACATACAAACGGTACAGTAAATTCTTTTTTATTGATATGGTACAAGTCGTCAGCCGGAGTCAACACTTCACTCTCATCGAGATAGTCCACACCCATCGACTCCAGCACACGCGCTTCCACGAAATGACCGATGCGTGCTTTTGCCATGACGGGAATCGAGACAGCCTTCAATACTTCCTCGACAATGCCAAGATCAGCCATACGCGCAACGCCGCCTGCTGCACGAATATCAGAAGGCACGCGCTCCAAAGCCATTACGGCAACAGCACCAGCCGCTTCCGCAATTTTTGCCTGCTCCGCATTCACGACGTCCATAATGACGCCGCCTTTTTGCATTTCAGCCATTCCTCGTTTTACGCGGTCCGTTCCTACTTGTGCCATGTTATTTCCCCCTACGTGGTGAAGTTGGAACCATAACTGTTATGTGGTGTTATGGTTGAAGTTACGCTCATTGTAAACCAAAGCGCAGAGGGAAACAACACTTTCTTTATTTTCCGCTGCTGAACAATCCGCTGAAGAATTGGATGATGCTGCGGAAAAATAGACGAATCCAGCTCGCCTCTTCTACTTCCTGTGCGGCTACTACGTCGAAAGAAGCCTTTTCCATGTCCTCTTTTTGGAGGTAATCTGACTCTTGTACGCCTTCTTCCTTCAGAACCAGCTTCCCGACTACCTGATCCTTCGCAATTGGTGCGGCCAGCTGTTGGAAGGTGACCGTCGGGGTAAATTTCGTTTCAGCCCCGATTTTGGTCAGCATTTTTACCTCGCTGCCTGTCACGACGGGAACAGTCAGCTCGACGCCATTTGTCAGCGGAGCGGATTCAAAACCGGCAACCGATGCACCCTTGTCCATCTGTTTTGTCAATTTAAAGTTGCTAAAACCGTAGTCGAACATCTTTTTGGTTTCGACAAAACGCTTTGTATTGCTTTCTGTCCCCATTACTACACTGATCAAACGCATGCCATCGCGCTCGGCTGTTCCGGTAAAACAGTATTTTGCCGCGTCTGTATAACCGGTCTTCAATCCGTCTACACCTTCATAGAAGCTGTTCAGTCCGGGAAGCATCCAGTTGTAGTTTGCTTTTTTCAATTCCTGCGGGGAACCGGCACGGAATGTAAAGCGGGGAACTTTCGATACTTCCAAGGCCTCTGGGAAATCTCGGATCAACGCACGGGCGAGGATTGCCGAGTCACGTGCAGACATCAGGTTTTCGGTCTGATCGGTATCCACCGAGTATGGACCAAGTTCATTTGCAGGCAAACCAGTGGAGGTAACGAAGGAGGTGTTGGTCATTCCCAACTCTGCTGCTTTCTTGTTCATCATCTGTACAAAATTAGACTCGCTGCCCGCGACTTTTTCGGCAAGCAGGACTGTAGCGTCGTTCGCAGAAACGATTGCCATAGCTTCATACAATTGTTTAACCGTAAAAGATTCTCCTGCGTTCAGGTAGACGCCAGAAGCATCCGAGATTTTAGCTACATAGAACGCATATTCACTGACAGGCACGACATCATCCCAGCTGATCTTCTTTTGCTTGACTGCCTCTTGAATCAAGTACTCCGACATGATTTTGCTCATGCTGGCCGGAGGAAGGGGCTGATCCGGGTTATTGCTGTAAAGCACTTTTCCCGTGGAAGCCTCGACTAGAATTGCTGACTTAGCGGCCAAATCCAGATTTGCAGGGGCCGCCTGTGCCTGTGTTGCCATTCCCGTCATAGCTGTAACTAATACAGCGACAGAAAGGTATAGACTCATTAACCGTCTTGTCCATGTTTTTCGTTTCATTGCCATTTCTCACTCTCCCACTTCTGTCGATTTTGTCTTTGGTGAATTGGTTGGCATTGCTGATCATACGCACAATTGTAAGTGTACCATAGGAAGCATGCGTGATTGAAGCTAGTAAAAACCCCCTTTCTCTTCACGAAAAAGGGGGAGTAGGTCAAAAGAACTGTTTACTAGGAAATGGAATAGTTAGGAGCCTCTTTGGTAATTTGAACATCATGCGGGTGGCTTTCGCGCAGGCCAGCTCCCGTGATTCGGATGAATTGGCCATTCTCGATCAAATCCTGGATCGTTTTGGTTCCGCAATACCCCATGCCGGCGCGCAATCCCCCGATCAGCTGATACGTTACCTCCGCCAAAGGTCCTTTGTATGGGACGCGCCCTTCAATGCCTTCCGGTACAAGCTTTTGCTCATTTTCCTGGAAATATCGATCCTTGCTGCCTGCCTTCATCGCGCCGATCGAGCCCATACCACGATATACCTTGAACCGGCGCCCTTGATAAATTTCAAATTCTCCCGGGCTTTCTTCCGTACCCGCAAACAAGCTGCCGATCATAATCGCCGATGCGCCTGCTGCGATAGCTTTTGGCAAATCGCCTGAGTATTTAATGCCGCCGTCGGCAATAATTGGAATGTTGTACTTGCGCGCTACCTGTGCACAGTCGTAGATCGCCGTGATTTGCGGCACTCCAATACCTGCTACTACACGCGTCGTGCAAATGGATCCAGGGCCGATCCCTACTTTAACCACGGAGGCACCCGCTTCGATCAGTTCACGGGTAGCTTCTCCGGTCGCGACGTTTCCTGCAACGATGGTCAGTTGCGGATATTGCTTGCGAATCTCTTTTACCGTATCGATCACGCCTTTGGAGTGACCGTGTGCAGTGTCTATGACCAGTACATCCACACCTGCCTTTACCAATGCAGCAGCACGGTCGAAGGTGTCGGCAGATACACCTACCGCCGCTCCGCACAGCAAACGGCCTTGCAGATCTTTTGCCGCATTCGGGTACTGGATGTTTTTCTCGATATCTTTAATGGTAATCAGACCCTGCAAGATGTTTTGTTCATCCACCAACGGGAGTTTTTCGATCTTATGTTTTTGCAAAATGGCTTCCGCCTGCTGCAAGGTCGTCCCTACAGGAGCGGTGACCAGGTTTTCCTTGGTCATTACGTCTTTGATCGGGGTAGAGAAATCATGGACAAAACGCATGTCGCGGTTCGTCAAAATTCCGATCAGTTGGTTTCCCTCGTCGACGATCGGGACTCCGGAAATGCGGAATTTGCCCATCAACGCATCGGCATCGGCCACGGTATGATGCTGCGACAAGGAAAATGGATTGGTAATTACACCGCTTTCCGAGCGTTTGACTCGATCCACTTCACTCGCTTGCTGCTCGATCGTCATGTTTTTATGAATAATCCCGATACCGCCCTGCCGCGCCATTGCAATGGCCAACGCAGATTCAGTCACCGTGTCCATACCCGCGCTGATGAGAGGGATGTTTAGTGTTACAGTATCGCTTAGCTTTGTACGCAAATCTACGTCACGAGGCAATACCTCGGACTTTCCTGGTATGAGCAACACGTCGTCAAATGTTAAACCCTCTTTGACAAATTTATCTTCCCGCACTGCTGAAAACTCCTCTCGGCGAATAGTTTAAGACAGTTTATCAAATGGCATAATTTACTGTCAAGAAATCAACAGATCGTTCGGCTATGAACGGAATTATACAGATTAGTCAAAAAAATAACGGGGTTTACAACACATAAAACGAAAATTATAGGTGATCGTATATGGATTCTGCTTGGGATATGCTGCGCTTTTTTGAAACGGAACCAACTGCCCGGAAATACTTGGCTCGTTGTTATCAAAACGAAAACCGGGAAAATCCCGACCGGCTTGCTTTTCAACAAAGTACTCGTTTCCTTTACCTATGGAGGCAGGCGCGGCTGCTATACAGTACAGCAGCCAAAGCCGATTTATCGATACAGCCCCTTCTCCTCTTTTACGGTTGTACCTGTCTGTTGAAAGGCATGTTGATCACTCGTGACCCAGCGTATCCGCAAAACAGCCGGGTACTTCAGCATGGAGTGACGACCAGAAAGGTGAAGCGCAGCCCTTATGTGTTGACCGAAGACGAAGTTCGGCCGCAAAAGGAAGGCTTCTTCTCCCATCTCGCTCAACGCTTTCACTTGACGCCTCTTCGCGATCGTTACCACGTCCATGATTTATTTGTCTCACTAGCGGAAATGAGCGACATCTATGCCCACTTTACAGATCAGCACCCTCAATGGGTTCCGCTTGAGCTTTCCTTTGTTGGGACAGAGAAGGGAAAGGGGGCCTCTTTTGCTGCGGTTCCCTATTGCCACATCACTTTCCCGGTAACGGCAGAGGGTCCCCTCGCCTATTCGAGTGATACATTCATTCAGTATATTCGCCGTTTCGCACCTGCAGCAATCTCATTGGAAATGACGGACCAGGGAACTGGTCAAGGCAAGCGATTGATCCTCCCTCAGTTTGCCCTTTCCCAATTGGAACAACACCCGTTATTTTATCATCGGGACCATAAGCTTTTCTTTTGGAACGGCTCGACGGAATTTCTCCCTCTTCCGCAATGGGCCAGTCATTATCTGCTGCTTTATCTTCTGGGAATGCTTTGTCGTTATGAAACAGAGTGGTGGGGAGAAATGACCATGTCTCACAGTATGTCCGAGCGATATATAATCGAGCGTTTCCTTGCCCACCACATGTCCATTTTTCCCTCGCTGGTCGTCAAACAGATTCCTTCCCTTTATGTTCATTTCTGAACGACAAAAAAGCCTTCCTGTCCGATTGACGAACAAGAAGGCTATCCGTTATTCCTTCAAAACTGGATCTGCATGAATGCTTATGGA